>NZ_CP034930.1:1200000-2400000 GCF_004014855.1 Apibacter raozihei | reverse complement strand
ATTCATCCTTAGTTGCGGGCCATGGTGCATCACTTAAATAAGATGCAAGTTCTAAAGTCCAATACATAAATGTCAGCTTTATATTATAAATAATTTAGGTTCGACAGAGCAAACTTCAAGCCAAATTATTCTGTAATTTTTATTTTTATTTCAATTAAAAGCAATATATTTAATAAACGTATATAATAACAATAGAGAAAGTGATAAAAAAGTCAAAAATAAGTGAACTTTTAAATATTAAATACCCGATTATTCAAGGGGGCATGGTATGGAACAGCGGATGGAAATTAGTATCTGAAGTTAGTAACTGCGGAGGCTTAGGTCTGCTGGGATCAGGCAGTATGTATCCTGATGAATTACAAAAAGAAATAACTGAATGTAAGAAACATACGGATAAACCTTTTGGTGTTAACCTTCCCTTATTTTATCCTCAGGTTAATGAACATATAGATATAATTGTAAAAAATAAAATTCCGGTTGTGTTTACTTCCGCTGGAAGCCCTAAACTTTATACCGATCTGTTTAAAAAACATAACATAAAAGTTTTTCATGTAGTATCTTCTTTAAAATTTGCACTAAAAGCAGAAGCGTCAGGTGTTGATGCCATTGTTGCTGAAGGATTTGAGGCAGGTGGACATAATGGCATTGAAGAAACCACAACATTTTGTCTGGTTCCTAATCTTAAAAAGCATATCAACTTACCTGTAATAGCTGCTGGTGGGATTGCTACTGGGCAACAAATTTTGGCAGCTTTAGTATTAGGAGCAGAAGGAGTACAGATAGGTTCTAGATTTGCCGCCACTCTTGAATCATCATCACATATAAATTTTAAAAATGCTATTGTGCAGACCAAAGAAGGAGACAAGCAACTTACACTAAAAGAATTAACTCCTGTTCGATTAATAAAAAATTCTTTTTTTAAAGAGATACAATTTGCTTATGAAAAAGGTGTTTCATCAGAGGAATTAAGATCTATACTAGGAAAAGGGAGAGCAAAAAAGGGGATGCTCGAAGGAAACTTAATTGATGGGGAGTTGGAAATAGGTCAATGTTCATCTTTGATTGATAATATTGTATCAGTAAAAAGCGTTTTTAATGAACTAATTAGTGATTTTAATAAAACTTATTCAACTATATATTCTTTATAAAAAAAGGTCGAAATTTTACAAATTCCGACCTTATATTTTTTTTAATTTTGATTTATTCAAACATATATGTTAATGCAACTCCTAAATTTGAAGTTCTTTGCTGCTCAGGATATTTTTTATAAACATCTGTTAAACCATAATTGTATCTAATTGAAATTTCGTACTTTCTCAAGAAACTATATCCGATTCCTGCACCAATTGATAAGTTTAAAGATTCTGGTTTACTATAATTTAATCGATCTTCTTTTTTACTTTTCTCATAAACTAAAATTCCGATTTGAGGTCCTAATTCTCCAAAAAATTCATTATCAGACTCAGAAAAATATGCTCTGAACATTAATGGTATATTAACGTAATTTTGGAAATAATCCTGACGCATCAGAATTCCATGAGAATCTCCATCATCCTTTTCTCCTTCCAAAGAATATAAAACTTCAGGCTGGAAAAAAAACTGATTGTCGTATCCAAGAGGAATCTGAATAACTCCTCCTAAAGATCCGGCTGTTCTTCCAACTGATTCCCAATGAACTTTAGAAATATTCGTTCTGTGAACTGAACCTCTAATTCCAAATCTTACTTGAGAACATAGATGAGATGGTAATAGAGCCAAAAAAACTATAATAAAAAGAGCTTTGTAAATTTGTGTTTTCATCTTTAGAAATATTTATGCATTTTACATCATTACTTCAATACTGAAGCAACTGTTTTACCTATATCTGCAGGCGAACTAACAACATGTATTCCGCAATCAGACATAATTTTCATTTTAGCTTGTGCCGTATCATTCTCTCCCCCTACTATAGCTCCGGCGTGTCCCATGGTTCTTCCTTTGGGAGCCGTCTGACCTGCTATGAATCCAATAATAGGTTTAGGTGCGCCTATAGATTTGTACCATTGGGCTGCATCAGCCTCAAGCTGACCTCCGATTTCTCCTATCATAACAATACAATCTGTATCTCCATCATTCATTAATAATTCAACTGCTTCTTTGGTCGTTGTTCCAATTATTGGATCTCCTCCGATACCTATGGCAGTAGAAACACCATATCCTGCTTTTACTACCTGATCAGCAGCTTCATATGTCAATGTACCGGATTTGGAAACAATTCCTACTTTTCCTTTTTTAAATACGAACCCTGGCATAATTCCCACCTTAGCTTCATCTGCAGAAATCACTCCCGGACAGTTAGGTCCTATTAGTGTACAATTATATGATTTTATGTAATTTTTTACTTTTACCATATCTTCTACAGGAATTCCTTCTGTTATACATACAATAACTTTAATACCTGCTTCTGCTGCCTCCATAACTGAATCTGCAGCAAATGCTGGAGGTACAAAAATAATTGATGTATCGGCCTGAGTCTTTTCAACTGCTTCTTTAACAGTATTAAAAACCGGTCTCTCCAAATGTGTAGAACCTCCTTTTCCTGGAGTAACTCCTCCAACTAAATTGGTTCCAAACTCTATCATTTGCTCTGCATGAAATGTACCTTCCTTTCCAGTAAAGCCCTGGACTATAACTTTTGAATTTTTATTAACTAATACTGACATATTTTCTCATTTTTTGTGTAAAACTAATATATTTATTTTATATTATTCCTAAATTATTTACCCAATTTTTTTAATGCGGCTAATTCTTTCAACATCTTCCTAGCTTCATCCGCCGGATAACCAAAATAGGTTTTTCCTCCTTCCAAATCTTTGGAAACACCTGATTGGGCTAATATTACTGCTTTTGCTCCTATGGTTAAAGAAGAAGCAAAACCTGCTTGTCCCCAAATAGTAACTTCATCTTCAATATTACAGCATCCTGCTATTCCAACCTGCGAAGCAATTAAACATTTTTTTCCAATAATAGTATCATGTCCAATCTGGATTAAGTTATCCAGTTTACTTCCCTTTCCTATAATTGTTGTTGCGGTAACTCCCCTATCGATAGTACAATTTGAACCGATTTCAACTTCATTTTCAATTTTAACATTACCTACTGACTTTAATCGATCGTAAGAATCACCCCGGTTTTTATAATAAAAACTATCTCCTCCTATAACTGTTCCTGACTGGATAATCACATGATCTCCTATTTCAGTAAAATCATGTATTGTTACATTAGGAAAAATAATACAATTTTTTCCAATCTTTACTTGTTTTCCAATATATACCCCTGGCTGAATAGTCGTACCCTCTCCTATCTTTACATCAGAAGAAATTATCTCTTCTTGCTTTTCAAACTTTCTAAAATAGGAATTGATAAGATTAAAATCTCTGAAAGGATCTTCAGAAATAATCAGACTTTTCTCGGAAGGACATTCTACTTCCTTATTTATTAAAATGGTAGTAGCATTGCTTTGAATAGCTTTATCATAATATTTAGGATGATCAACAAAAACAATTTCTCCTTTTTCAATTCTATGGATTTCATTGGTACCATAAATAAGAAAATTGTCATCACCTACATAATCTGCTTTTATTATGTCAGCAACTTCTTTAAGTGTATAAGGTCTTGGAAATTTCATATCTGATTAAAGATTAAAAAATTTACTATTTTACTCTTTCAATATAAGAACCATCATCGGTATTAATTTTAATTTTTTCTCCAGCTTCAATAAATAAAGGTACAAAAACTCTGGCTCCTGTTTCTATAATAGCATTTTTAAGTGCATTAGTAGCTGTATTCCCTTTTACACCCGGTTCGGCTTCAATAACTTCCATAATAACACTCGCTGGTAATTCTGCTGATAGCGGTGTTTCATCTTCTTCCTTCAAAACAATCATTAATTCTTCACCAGCTTTCATAAATTGAGAATTCTCAATTAAATTTTTATCAATATAAATCTGAGAAAAATCATCATTATTCATAAAATGGAATCCATGATCGTCATCATACAAATATTGATATTTGCGGGTAATAACTTTTACTTCTTCAATTTTGCTTCCTGCAGAAAATGTATTTTCAACAACTTTTCCAGAGGTTAAAGATTTTAATTTTGTTCTTACGAAAGCAGGTCCTTTTCCTGGTTTAACATGTAAAAACTCAATTACTTTATAAATATCATCATTAAAATTGATACAAAGACCCTTTTTAATGTCTCCCATTGTAGCCATAAAACTATATTTTAATCTAAATTTATATTTATTCTATATTTCTAACTGCATTAAAGCCTTTCATTACTCCTCTCATACTTGATTGTATAAACTGAATAATTTCATCTCTTTCCGGAGTAGCTTCAAATTCTCCTTCAACGACAGATAAAGCCTGAGAAATATTTAACTTTTTCTGAAAAATAACACGATAGATACTTTGAATTTCCGCAATTTTTTCTGAAGAAAATCCTCTTCTTCTTAAACCGACCGAGTTTATTCCTGCGTAGGAAAGCGGATCTCTTGCTGCTTTAGAATAAGGTGGCACATCTTTTCTTACTAATGAGCCTCCTGCAACAATTGAATGTCTTCCTATTTTATTAAACTGATGAACTGCAACCATTCCGCCAATTATAGCAAAATCCTCAACTATAACGTGTCCGGAAAGACCTACTCCATTTACTATAATAACATTATCACCTATGACACAATCATGGGCTACGTGGGCAGTGGCCATAATATAGGAATTACTTCCTACTTTGGTATATCCTAAAGCAGTAGTTCCTTTATTTACTGTCACACACTCTCGAATAACAGTATTGTCTCCTATATAGGTAAAGGTTCTTTCACCTTTATATTTTAAATCCTGTGGTTCAGCAGATATAACTGATCCGGGAAATATTTTACAGTTTTTACCAATTCTTGCGCCTTCCATGATAGTTACATTAGAACCTATCCAGGTACCTTCTCCTATTTCAACATCCTTATATACAGAGGAAAACGGCTCAATAACAACGTTATTTGCTATTTTTGCATCAGAATGTACAAATGCTAGTGGTTGAATCATCTTTTATTCTTTTGTTTTAATTACCTGGGCCATCATTTCAGCTTCAACGACCATCTGACCGTTACAATATCCATACCCTTGCATATGAACAATTCCTCTTCTAATAGGCTCAAGTAAGTCTATTTTAAGTATAAGGGTATCTCCAGGAACAACTTTTCTTTTATGTTTAACTTTGTCTAATTTAATTAAATAGGTAGAATAATTCTGAGGATCATCCACATTCTCCAAAACAAATATTCCTCCGGTTTGTGCCATTGCTTCAATCTGCAAGACTCCTGGCATAACAGGTTCATTAGGGAAATGACCTACGAAAAACGGCTCGTTTATTGTTACATTTTTAACTCCGATAATATGCTTCTTATCCACTTCAAGAATTTTATCTACCAATAAAAACGGAGGTCTGTGCGGAAGCATACGCATAATATCATTGATATCATACACAGGTTCTTTTTCAAAGTCAATTTCAGGAATGTTTTTTCTTTTGAACAATTTATACAATTTATTCAATTTTTTTGCAAATTGAGTATTGCTGTGATGTCCTGGTTTAGTAGCAATAATTTTCGCTTTTAATTTAACTCCTACCAAAGTCAAGTCACCAACAACATCTAATAATTTATGTCGGGCAGCTTCATTAGGATAATAAAGAGTCACATTATCCAGAATACCATTTGGACGTACACTTACTTCCGGTTGTTCAAATACAAGCTTTAATTTTTCAAGTGTTTCTTGCGATAGTTCCTTATCTACGTATACAATAGCATTATTTATGTCTCCACCTTTAATAAGTCCGGAATCTAATAGCATTTCCAATTCATGAAGAAAACTAAATGTTCGTGCTTTAGCAAATTCTTCTTTGAATTCTTTTATATTCTTCATGGTTGCATTTTGTGTACCTAAAACTTTGGTACCAAAATCTACCATTGTGGTTACTTCAAAATAATCGGAAGGAATAGCTGTAATTTCAGAGCCGGTTTCCGGATCTGTATAGGATACTATTTCTTTAATTGCAAAGTATTCTCTTTCTGCTTCCTGTTCAACAATACCAGCATCATCTATCGCTTCAACAAAAAATTTGGAAGATCCATCCATAATCGGAGGTTCAGAGCTGTTAAGCTCAATGTATGCATTATCTAAATCCATACCTGTAAGAGCTGCCAGAACATGTTCACAAGTATGTATTTTCACACCTTTTTTTTCAAGAACAGTTCCTCTTTCGGTAGATGTAACATAAGTAGCATCTGCCTCAATGGTAGGTTGTCCCTCTAAATCAACTCTTACAAAAACAAATCCTGTATTTACCGGAGCTGGTTTAATGGTCATGGTTACTTCTTTACCTGTGTGAAGTCCTTTACCTTTTAAAGTAAACTCCTGTCTTAGCGTCTTCTGCTTTTCTGACATTGTCTTATATTTTGTTATATTTTATTTAACTTTAGATATTCGATTTTATTTTATTTTCCATTTTTTTTTCAAGCTGATCAATTCTTTTAACTATTTCTGGAAATTGTTTGAAGTAGATAAAACTTTTTTGATATTTCATATATTGCATTGCCGGAGAACCAAACAATCGTTGACTGTCAGGCACGTCATTGGTTATTCCACTCTGAGCCTGAATAACTACTTTATTTCCTATTTTAATATGTCCTGAAATGCCGACCTGACCACCTAGCATACTCCAGCTTCCTATTTTAGAAGATCCTGCGATTCCTGACTGAGAAGCTATAACAGTGTGTTCTCCTATTTCAACATTATGGGCTACCTGAATAAGGTTATCAAGCTTTACTCCTTTTTTTATTATGGTTGAACCTATGGTTGCTCTGTCAATGGAACAATTAGAACCAATTTCGACATTATCTTCAAGCACTACATTACCCAATTGTGGTACTTTTTCATACCCATTGTTGGTTGGCTGAAAACCAAATCCATCTCCACCTATAATTGTCCCTCCATGAATCACACAGTTGTTTCCTATAATACAATCATTATAAATTTTAACTCCGGGACCTATAAAACAATTATCACCTATACTAACATTGTCTCCCAAATATGTTTGGGGATAAATTTTTGAGTTGTTACCGATTTTAACATTATTTCCCACATATGCAAAAGCACCTATATATATGTCAGTTCCAAGAGTTGTAGAATCAGAAATAAAAGAAGGTTGTTCAATACCCGATTTCTGAGATTTCATTTCATTGTAAAATCTCAACAATTGATTAAATGCCGAATAAGCATCTTCAACTAAGATAATTGTGGGTAATCCCGAAATATCTTCGGGTAATAAATTTTTTGAAATCATTACAATGGAGGCCTGTGTATCCTTAAGATAAGCCTGAAATTTTTCTCCACCTAAAAAAGTTAGAGTTCCCGGTTTTCCTTCTTCTATTTTTGAAATATAAGAAACTTTTACATCCGGATTTCCTAATACCTCTCCTTTGACTAAATTTGCTATTTGCTCAGCGCTAAATTCCATAATTGGCAAATGTAATGATTTTATTAAAATTACAAAAATGTTTATTAAAGAGACTCTAAGCCTCTGGGAATACAAAAATGATAGCGGGAAATTTTCCTTTTCAGATCTTTTATGAATACCTGATTATCCATATCCTGCAACTCTATTACGGTACCATTTTTCAATACTAACCGTATAGGATCTTTCTCGTCTTCGTAAGCAATGATACTTAATTTATTTTGATGTACAAAATAGCTACCGTCTTCAACCTGATAAAAATCAGCCGCTTTCTTTTGTAATTTTTTCAATTCAGAAGCAGAAATAGGTTGAGAAGTTATTCTTGAATAAGGTAAATTTCTTTGAATAATTACTTTGCTTAAAATGCTCAGAATTTTATCCTCATGATTCTGCCAAATTTTTAAAGCAGATAATATATCTGAATCATCTAGCTGAGCAAACTTATTGATGTCTTCAACCGTTAAATTACTGTAGTCAGATTTATTGAGAAAATATTTTAGAATTCCAGATGCAGGCAGGTCTACTCCTTTTTTTGTTAATAATTTTGCTCGTTTCAAAGCCTCTATGAGATAAAATTCAGCAGTCATTGAGGTTTTATGAAAATATACCTGCCAATACATAAACAATCGGGAAGTAAGATATTTTTCAATTGAATAAATACCTTTTGCTTCAATGACTAATTCATCATTTACTACATTCATCATTGTTATAATTCTTTCTGAATTTACATTACCTTCAGAAACTCCTGTAAAAAAGCTATCTCGTCTTAAATAATCTAATCTGTCTAAATCTATTTGTCCGGATATTAGCTGATGAAAAAATTTTCTGGGATATTGATCGAGAAAGATATCAATAGCTAATTGCAATTCTCCGTTAAATTCTTTGTTAAGCAAATTCATGAAAGTGATTGAAACTTTTTCGTGATGCATGCCTTCCATAAGAGTAGATTCCAAAGCATGTGAAAACGGACCATGTCCTATATCATGCAATAGTATAGCTGTTACTACAGCCCTTTCTTCTTCTTTAGATATTATTACACCTTTATCTTTAAGCACCTGCAATGCCAGCTGCATTAAATGTGTACTTCCCAAAGCATGCAAAAATCGGGTATGAGTAGATCCGGGATAGACATAGTTGCTTAATCCTGTTTGAGAAATTCTTTTTAATCTCTGAAAATAAGGATGTTCCAATAAATCAAATAATAAATCATCTGAAATTGAAATAAATCCTAACACAGGATCATTAAAGATTTTCCTTTTATTTTTTTTACTTTGTTCCAAAGGATATATTTTTTGTATTTTTATTGCAAAAATATAATAAATAAAGAATATACAAATGGCTGTAAAAATATTGTGGATTGATGATGAGATAGAAATGTTGGAACCTCATATCATTTTTTTAAAGAATAAAGGATATGAGGTTTCGGGTATAAATAATGCCGCAGATGCTCTTGAATTAATTCCAAAAGGTAACTATCAGGCAGTTCTGCTTGATGAAAATATGCCAGGTATCGGAGGGCTTGAAGCTTTACAGAAAATTAAAGAAATAGATGTTCGTCTGCCTGTTGTAATGGTTACAAAAAATGAGGCGGAAGATATTATGGAAGAGGCTATTGGCGAACAGATTGCAGATTATATTTTAAAACCGGTCAATCCTAATCAGGTTTTGCTTAGCCTGAAAAAAATTTTAAAGAGTGAAGAAATTATTGAAAAGAAAACTGTTTTAAATTATCAACAGGAATTTCGGAAAATTTCAATGGACTTAATGTATGCCCAAAGTTATGAAGACTGGGTGCAAATTTACCTGAAGCTAATCCAATGGGACTTAAAGTTTGATAAACTTTCAGATTTGGAGATGAGTCATATACTTCAGAATCAAAAAGAAGAAGCCAATAATTTATTTTCTAAATTTATTGAAAATAATTATCACGACTGGCTACATTCTGATCAGAAGCCTGTTATGTCTCACACTGCATTTAAAGAAGTTATACGTCCTGTTATTTCTGAAAACAAAAAAGTTTTATTGTTAATGATAGATAATTTAAGATATGATCAATGGAAAACTATAGAACCTCTTTTTACAAAATATTTTAGTTCTGCTAAAGAAAAATCTTATTTCAGTATTTTACCATCTGCCACCCAATATGCAAGAAATTCGTTTTTTGCAGGATTAATGCCTTTGGAAATCGAAAAAAAATATCCGGAATATTGGATAGGAGAAAATGATGAAGGGCATAAAAATCAATATGAAAATGAATTATTATCTATGCAGTTACAACGTTTAGGCTTAAAGGGAATCAGAAATAAATACTTTAAAATTTTAAATGCTGAATTTGAAAGGAAAATTTATGAAGAGTTTAAATCGCATAGCAGCAATGCTGATTTTATAACTATCGTCTATAATTTTATTGATATCCTTTCTCATGCAAAGACAAATAATAATATTGTTAATGAACTTATAAGGGATGATAAGACTTTTCGTTCATTAACTTATACATGGTTTGAAAACTCAAGTATTTTAAAAATTATTCAACTAGCAGCCGAAGATGGATTTAAGGTTGTAATAACTACGGATCATGGAACTATATATGTTAAAAAACCTAGCCGGGTAATTGGTGATAAAGAATCATCAACAAACCTGAGATATAAGCTGGGTAAAAATTTACAATTTGAGGATAAGGATGTTTTTGTCGTTAATAATCCTGAATCGTATTATTTGCCTAAAGTAAATGTTAATTCCAAGTATATTTTTGTTAAAGAAAACAAATTCTTTGCCTATCCTAAAAATTACAATCATTTTGTAAATTACTATAAAGATACTTATCAACATGGAGGTATTTCAATGGAAGAAATGATTATACCAATAACCATTTTGGAATAAATAGGAATAAATTTAAAATATAAAGAAAAGGTTCGTAATAGAACCTTTTTATCCTAGATTGAATGTGTTTATACTTGAATTCTCTAGCATATTATAAATATTTTATTGCCTAACTTTAAAGCTCCATGTAAAATAAAAGATTGCTACACAATCGCCCGATTCATCAATTCCTTCAGATTTAACAATTATGGATTCACCCTTTTGAGAAATAATAGATTTTGCTATTATATTTTCTATTTCTTTTCCTTGTACACAAGTAAACGTTAACGTGCCAATCGCTTTTTTAAGGAATTCAGCTTCTTGTTTAATTACCAACATGGAAATATCATGTTTAAATTTATTTATAGCATTTATGCACAATACACCTGAAGATAATTCAGCAGCCATTCCCTGAACTGCCCAAAACATGGATTTAAACGGATTCTGATTTATAAAAGCAAGACTTACCTGCGTTTTTGCTACTGTTTCTGAGGAAAATTGTAATGTTATACCTGCCAGTTCTGCGATGGGTAAATGATCTTTGATAAATATTGCAAAGTTTTCTTTTGTCATTTTTTAAGGTTTTAACAAATATACATTATTTAATATTTGATAGAATATTAAAAATAATTATACACTTTGACTGGACAAAAGTTTAGTTTTTAAATCAACTATCATTATTTAAACATATATAAACTATCAAGTATTCATTTATGAAGGTTATTTACAGATAATTATTGTCAACATTTATGATAGTTTGTATCTTTACAAAAATTATTATCGCATGAATTTAAAGCAACTTGCATTTTCATTTATCATTTTCAGTCTTGTAATTAGTTGTGGTACCAGTGAAAGAATTATTGTAAATAAAAAAATTATCGATATTGAAGGAGAACCTATGCTTGTGGGAAGAATCACCCAAGAAGCTCTTTCTGACTCTGTTTTCAATAGTTGGTACTCAGAACAATATGACTCATACACTCCTGATCTCAATGTTGTAAAAAAAATTAAATCAAGACTTAAGCTTTATAATATTGAAGTTTTTTTAGGCACCTGGTCAGAAGAAACTCAGAAACAACTTCCCAGATTTATGAAGGTTCTTGAAACTTCTAAATTCCCCGAGAGCAAATTAGCTTTATATGCTGTCAATAGAAATAAAGAAAGTTTTTACGGAGAACAAAATCAAAAAAATATTAATGAAATACCTACCTTTATTATATATAAAGGAAATATTAATAAAAAACGCGGTCTTTGTGAGATAGGAAGAATTAACGGAAAACCAAATCAAACATTTGAATTAGACCTTTATAAAATAGTAACCGGCAAAAAATTCAATGAAGTTACAAACAAGCCTAAACATATAAAAATAAAAAAAAGTACTAGAAAAAAATAACTTACATACTGCCTTTTTAAAATAATTAATTGTCTGATATGTATAAAAATATGTTAAGTTTAGTAAAAAAAATATCCATCACTCTTTTAATAGTAATAATTGTTTCATTAGTCATTTTTTTAATTTTTAAACATAGTGGAAGTGAAAATACTGTAGCTGATACACGTATCATAAACCATGAACTGCAAAGACTAAATAAAATGATTGTAATTGAGCAAAATTATTCTGCTTTTCGTACCAAAAAATATAATGATTATAACCCCAGATATTTAAGCTTTTTAAATAAAAATATTGTATTATATATAACGGCTAAAGCTCAGGTAACTTATGATATGAAAAAAATGAAGGTTGATATAGATTCTATCCATAAAAAAATTCATTTAATTTCGATTCCTGCTCCCGAATTGCAAATATATCCTAATGTTGAAATTTACAGTATGGAGGACGGTTTATTTAATCGTTTTTCTAAGTCCGACTTAAATACGGTTATGGAAGAAGGAAAAAATGATATTAAAAACGAGGTTGAAAAATCCAATATAAAAACATTAGCTCAAAACCAGCTTATAACCAATTTAAAAGAACTATATGCTACAGCTAAGTTATATGACTGGGAAGTTGTTGATGATACTCCTTATGCGAAACAAATACAATCTATCAAAAACTGAGAAAATACTTTAGATTTATAAAATAAAAAATCCGGAAATTAGTAAAAATCCGGATTTTTATTTTATAACTACATGGATTACTTCATGTCAAACATTAATAATCCTAGTAGCATTTTAGGTTCTATAAACGTACTTTTTGCCGGAATTTTTAATCCTAAATCAGAAATAAGCTGTAAATCTGAAAAAGATACAGGATAAAATGCAAACCCAATTTTATAATCGCCGTTATCAACTGCGACTTTTATATCGGTTATTCCTTTTACATCTCCAGAACCTTTAATATAAGAAACCTTTTGTTTTTCTTCCTTATTTGTTGAAATATCAAAGATAGGCCCTAAAACAAATTTATTAAAAAGATAAGTATCAATATTTCCTAATCCTTCCGGTGTTCCCCTGAATTCATGTTTAATATATAATCCATAAAACTTTCCTTCAAAATACATGCTTATATGATGTTTATGCGACGGAAAATAAGGCTGTACTCCTTTTTCATTAATTGTGAAATGCTCTTCCAGTCTGGCAAATAATTCATCACGTGTCAATCCGTTTAAAGATTTTATTAACCGGTTATATTCATGAATTCTGATAGATTGGCTGGAAGCAATCAGTGACATTACATGATGGTTCTGATCAAATAAAAAATCTTTAGACTTACTTTTTTCTTTAATTTTATCAGAATGCTCTACAGCAGCTGCCATACGGTAATGTCCATCGGCAAGATACAGAGCAGGAAGTTTTTCCACAGCATCTTTGAACTGAGCCAGTTTTAGCCGATTGTTCACTCTCCATAACTTATGAGAAATCTCCAGCTCATCTATAATTTGAATTAAAGGCTTACTTTTCATTTCCAAATCCATCATTACTTCCAACTTTGAGTTGGAATCATAACTTAACAGTACTGGATTAGATTGTAAATAAGTAATGTCCAGAAACTGAGTAAACACTTTTTGTTTTTGTTCATTGGTTTGTTCCGGAACTTTAACATTATTTTCTTTAAAGTCATCTACTGAAATTAAACCGATAATACCTTTAAATATTTCTCCGTTTCTCTTTTTCTGTTCATAAATATATATTGAGGCAGGGTCATTTTCAACAAAATTTTCATTCAGATAATCTTCAAATCTTTTCCTTACTTTCTTAAACCTGTTTTCAAGGGGACTTTCTCCTTTAAAAAAGGTTGGTTTTATTATATCAACGTAAGAGGGTGTTTTCCCTCTGAGCTTTGATTTAATTTGCTCTTCTGAATAATTTTCAGGAGAATACATTGGAAAATCAGAAGTATTTTCTTCTTTTGCATGAATTCCTTTGAACGGTTTAAAACTTAGCATAAAATATATTTACGAATCTTCAATTATTTTTTATAAAATTCAATAATTTGATCGGCTAATTCCAATCCAACTCTTTCTTGTGCTTCAAGAGTGTTACCTCCAATGTGAGGAGAAAGAGATAATTTAGGATTCATTAATAAGGTAATTTCAGGTTTAGGCTCTTTTTCAAAAACGTCTAAAGCTGCACCAAAAATTTTATCTTCATTTAAAGCATTTACTAAAGCTACTTCATCTATAACTCCTCCACGCGAAGCATTAACAATGATAGCATTTTTTTTCATTTTTTCTAATTCCTCCTTACCTATTACATATTTTGGCTGTTTAGGTACGTGTACTGAAATTGCATCTGAGTTTTTAAGAACTTCTTCCATAGATACGGTAGAAATTTCAAAATTAACTTTTTGCCCATCATAAAAATCCAGTGTTATAGTTTTAGTTATATCCACAGCATCTGTAACTAAAACTTTCATCCCTAGTGCCAAACCGATTTTTACCACTTCTACACCTATACGTCCAAACCCGATAACTCCTAAAGTTTTACCTCCTAATTCCATGGCTCCGCCATATGATTTTTTAAGTGCAGAAAAATTAGTATCTCCTTCCAGAGGCATATTTCTGTTGGAATCCTGAAGATAACGATAAAGTGAAAACATATGGGCAAACACTAGCTCTGCAACCGAACGCGAAGAAGCTGCCGGCGTATTTATAACCTGAATTCCTTTTTCCTTTGCATAGGCAACATCTATATTGTCCATACCTACTCCTCCTCTTCCTATAATTTTAAGTCCAGGACATTCGTCTATAAGTTCTTTTCTCACTTGTGTAGCACTTCTTACCAATAGAACTTCAACTCCATTTTCATTAATGAAGTTTGCCAATTGTTCCTGAGCAACTTTATGATTTAAAACTTCCAGTCCGTTATTTTCCAAAACTTCTATAGCAGAAGCCGATATTCCATCGTTAGGTAATATTTTCATGTTTTTATATATAATTTTTATGCAGTTCTTTCTAATTCTTTCATTACATTAACCAAAGCTTCCACTCCTTCTACCGGCATTGCGTTATAAATACTGGCCCGGTATCCTCCGACAGTTCTATATCCTCCTACCCCTATAATATTGGCATCTTTCCACATTTGGTCAAATTTTGCTTTGTATTTTTCTTCATCATTAAGGAAAAAACATACATTCATCAGGGATCGATCTTCTTCAACGCATACTCCTCTGAAAAGTGGATTTCTGTCAATTTCGTTATATAGAAGTGCTGCTTTCTCTATATTTCTTTTTTCAATACCCGCAGTTCCTCCTTGTTTTTCCAACCATCTTAAATTCAATAATGTTGCATAAACCGCAAAAACAGGAGGTGTATTTGCCATACTTTCTTTAGCTATATGAACCTGATAATCTAAAGAAGAAGGTAATTCTCTTCCAGATTTACCTAAAAGATTTTTGTTTACTACGACTACTGTTACCCCAGCTGGTCCTAAATTTTTTTGAGCTCCGGCATAAATGATTCCAAACTGGTTATAATCTATATCTCTGCTTAATATATCTGATGACATATCGCATACTACAGGAACAGACGTTTCAGGAAATGATTTCATTTGTGTTCCATACACCGTATTATTAGAAGTTATATGTAAATATGCAGCATCTTCAGGAATTGTGTAACCTTTAGGTATCTGAGTATAATTATTTTCTTTTGAAGAAGCAATAACTTCAATAGCACCTATTTTTTTTGCTTCTTTAATAGCTGCTGATGCAAAGTTTCCACTATCCACATATACAGCTTTGGAATTATCATTTAATAAATTATAAGGTGCCATAGCAAATTGAAGACTGGCTCCTCCCTGTAAAAATAAAACCTCGTGATCGTCATCCAGTTTCATCAGCTTTTTAGCTAATGCACGGGCTTCATCCATAATAGCGATAAAATCTTTACTTCTGTGCGAAATTTCTATTAAAGAGGTTCCGCTGTTATTGAGATCAAGCACGGCTTGTGCTGCTTGTTGAAGAACTTCCTCCGGTAATGTAGAAGGACCTGCACTAAAGTTATATTTTTTCATTAGTTAAGATATATTTCTTTTGTTTAGTTTGGGTGATTTATTAAGGTGAATATTAGTCTATATGTAAAAATTCTTTTTTTGCCAGCAATTCTTCATCCGATTCTACTTCATTTTCATCAGGAACACAACAATCTACCGGACATACGGCGGCACACTGAGGCTCTTCATGAAAACCTTTGCATTCCGTACATTTATCTGCTACAATATAATAAACATCATCCGATACTGGCCTTTGGGGGGCATCTGCATCAATGGAAAGACCACTTTTAGTTACTAGCATCCCTTTTAAGCTCGTACCTTCTGACATTTTCCAATCTACAGCTCCTTCATATATCGCGTTATTAGGGCATTCCGGCTCACATGCTCCACAATTGATGCATTCATCCGTAATTTTTATAGCCATATCTATTTTTTAATTTATTTTTGTGCAAAATTAATCATTTTTTTTCACATAATTTATATTATAAATGAGTTTAGAGCTAAGAATAAAGTCCCTGGAAGGTGTACGAAATGTTTTACATCAATTTATAAAAAATGAGGTTACAGATACCCCTTCTTATTCTGAATTTGAGAATTCTCTTCGACTTGCAGAAATTAAAAACCCATGGTTTACAAAAAAAAATATATTAACAGCACTGGAATATTGGGACAGAGTATTGACAAGCAATACCCTTTTTTCCTGGCTTGAAAAATACTCTTACAAAGATGTACAAACTAAGACAATAGGTCTTGTACTGGCAGGAAATATTCCTATGGTAGGACTGCATGACTGCCTATGCGTACTACTCCTTGGCTTTAAAGCTAAAATTAAACTTTCGTCTAAAGACAATGTTTTGATTCCTTTTATTTTGAATCTATGGAAAGAGTTTTGTGATGAACTGGAATTTGAATTTGTAGAAAAACTTGAGAAGTTTGATGCTGTCATAACAACCGGAAGTAATAATACTGCCCGGTATTTTGAATACTATTTCAAAGACATTCCTCATATTATAAGAAAAAACAGAACTTCCGCTGCAATACTTACCGGAAATGAAAGTGAAGACGAGCTTATAAAGTTAAGTAATGATATATTTACTTATTTTGGTTTAGGTTGCCGAAGTGTTACCCAGGTATTTATTCCTGAGAATTTTGATTTGGATCGATTATTTCAATCATTTATTCAACAGCAGGATGTCATCCACCATAATAAATACGCTAATAACTATGATTATAATAAAGCTATTTATTTGATGAATAATGATCAATTCTGGGACAATAACTTTATTATGCTTAAAAATTCAGAGGAACTGTACAGTCCCATAGGTGTTTTGTATTTTACAAGGTACGACACCCTTCTTTCAGTTGAAAGCTTCATGAATAGTCATTCAGATAAAATACAATGTATTGTATCCGGCTCCCATGCGTTTCCGTTTAAAACTATTCCGTTTGGTGAAAGTCAAAATCCAGATATATCAGAATATGCTGATGGCATAGACACAATAAATTTTTTACTTTCCATTTAAAAGAAATAGCTATCTTTTATCAACTAAATGTGAAACTAGAAGTACTTTTAAAATAATTTTTTTATTTTTTGAAAATTATTCTATTTTTACTTTTTCAATAAATGAACAAATTGTTACTCTTATGAAATCATTACAAGGTTTAGGTGTTGCACTAATAACACCTTTTAACGAGGATGGGACGATTGATTTTCCTTCTCTTGAAAATTTAGTAAATTATAATGTTGATAATGGAGTGGATTATCTGGTAGTTTTAGGTACTACAGCAGAAACAGCTACTTTAAATTCTGACGAAAAAAAACAGGTAATCGAGGTAATAAAGAAGAGTAACAATAAAAGATTACCCTTGGTTCTTGGAATTGGTGGAAACAATACTGTAGAAGTAATGAAACAAATAATTGATTCAGATCTTGAAGATTTTGCTGCGGTGCTATCCGTTTCACCTTATTATAATAAACCGACCCAGGAGGGGATTTATCAGCATTTTAAAACGATTGCCATTCAGTCTCCTGTACCGATTATCGTGTACAATGTCCCTGGAAGAACAGGTTCAAATATGGAAGCCGCCACTACCTTGAGGCTGGCGAATGAAGTATCCAATATCATTGCCATTAAAGAAGCCAGTCCTAATTATTTACAATCGACAGATATTATTAAAGATAAACCGTTTGATTTTCTGGTAATTTCAGGTGATGATGAATTTGCGCTACCAATGACTCTTGCCGGCGGAAGCGGAGTTATTTCCGTTTTAGGACAAGGTATGCCTGAAATGGTATCGAAAATGATTCATTTCGGACAGAATAAACAGGTGGAAGAAGCCTATAAAATACATTACGACCTACATAGTTTATTCAGATTAATATTTAAAGAAGGAAATCCTGCTGGTATAAAAGCATTATTATCTGTAAAAGGAATATGCAAACCGTATACCCGGTTACCACTGATTCCGGCATCTAAAAGTCTTATTTCATCTATTGAAAAAGAATTGGAGAAAATATCAGTTCTGTCATAATTTCAAATTTAAGTAAACTTAATAGTATTATTTATATAAACAATATTTCTTTAAACTTCGAGTTAAAAGACGTATGGATATTTATTTGTATAAAACATTAAAAATATGTATTTTTGCAAGCTGATGAAAAGACTAATTCTTATAATTTTACCGCTTGTGCTTTTGACAAGCTGTGAAAGACGACTTAATCAAGCATTAAAAAGTGATAAGAAAGACTTTATACTCAAAGTTGCCGAGGAGTATGAGCAAAAAAAGAAATATACGCAGGCTATAAGCTTGTATGATTATGCGGCCAAATTTGTGGTAGGTACCGATGAAGCTCCTGAAGTAGCTTACCGAACTGCCAATCTAAACTACAGAGATGGAAATTTCAGGCTCGCTGCCCATCAATTTAAAAATTTTGTTGTTTCCTATCCTAAAGATCGTAGAGTTGATGAAGCTTCCTATATGGCAGCTTACTGTTATTATTCAAATTCTCCGGATTACAATCTGGATCAAACCAATACCTATGATGCTTTGCGTGAATTACAGCTTTACATAGACGGACATCCGAATTCTGATAAGGTTGCTTATTGCAATGAAATGATTAGTGATCTGAACAAAAAACTGGAAAAGAAAGCATTTGAAAATGCCAAGACTCTTTATAAAATAACTGAATACAAAGCAGCTATTGTTTCTTTTGACAATGTGCTGGAAGATTTTCCAGATACCAAGTTTAAAGAAGATATTCTTATTTATTCCTTAAGAGCAAAAACTGAACTTGCAGTAAATTCGATCCACCGTTTACAGGAAGGAAGAATTAATGATGCGGTTAAATCTTATGAAGCTTTTGTAAAATTATATCCTTCATCTGAATATTCAGATGAAGCAAAACGTTTAAATAATCGTTTGGACAATGCACGTGATTCATTTAAAAATAAAGAAAAACTTTTGAATGAAGCAAATGATAAATTAGATGAAAAGAATAAGGATTTAAATAAAGAAAGAAAAAAAATAAGTTAATAATACAACATAATAGTATCCCAAATATGAACCTAAAAGAATTAAATGCACCCTCTACAACTATTACTTTCAACAGAGAACAAATTGAAAGTAAGGTAGGAAACATTTATGAAGCCATTGTTATTATAGGAAAAAGGGCAGAACAAATCAATACCATTATTAAAAATGATTTGAATCAAAAGCTGGATGAATTTGCTTCAAACAGTGATTCTCTTGATGAAATATTCGAAAACAGAGAACAAATTGAAGTATCCAAATATTATGAAAGACTTCCTAAACCGGCACTTATTGCTATTCAGGAATGGCTGGATAATGAAGTTTATTTCAGAAAAACCGAAGCTCAGTAAAAAGTACATATAAAATTATGTCGGTTTTACAAGGAAAAAAGATATTATTGCTCGTAACTGCCGGAATAGCAGCTTACAAAACTTCTTTCCTTGTAAGACTTTTAAAAAAAAAGGGAGCGGATGTTCAGGTTCTTATGACCCCGGATTCCCATCATTTCGTAACCCCTCTTACGTTATCTACATTATCTAAAAACCCTGTTTACACCGAATTTTTTGATGGTGAAACCGGGGATTGGAATAATCATGTTGATTTAGCACTTCATGCTGATTATATTCTTATCGCTCCTGCTACTTCAAACACTCTATCAAAAATGGCCAGTGCAGAAGCAGATAATCTGGTTCTTGCCACTTATTTATCCGCAGTTTGTCCCGTTTTTTTTGCTCCTGCCATGGATTTGGATATGTATAAAAATCCTTTTAATCAAGAAAATATAAACCGACTTCAAAACAAAGGAGATATTCTTATTCCACCCAACAAAGGAGAACTTGCCAGCGGATTGGAAGGTGAAGGCCGAATGGCTGAGCCTGAGGAAATTATTTCTTTTGTTGAATCTTATATAAAAAAAGGTCTTATTTTCTATGGAAAAAAGTTATTGATAACTGCCGGCCCCACTTATGAGGCTATTGACCCGGTCAGATTTATTGGCAATCATTCTTCGGGTAAAATGGGTTTTGAACTTGCAAAAACTGCTGAAAAATGGGGAGCTGAAGTAACTCTTATCTCAGGACCTACCCATGAAAAAACAGGTTCTTACTCTTCCATTGAATTACTTTCGGTTACTTCTGCTCACGAAATGCTTCAGGCAGTACTTGAACATTATTCTTCTGCAGACATAGCTATAATGTCCGCAGCAGTTTCTGATTATCGACCGGAAATTGTGTCTGACACTAAAATAAAAAAAGACGATGATCGATTAACTCTTTCACTGGTAAAAAATGAAGATATTCTTCTTCGTATGGGTAAAGAAAAGAAAAATCAGTTTTTGGTTGGTTTTGCTCTCGAAACTAACAATGAAGAAAGCAATGCTTTAAAAAAACTAAAAAAGAAAAATCTGGATGCTATCATTCTCAATTCTTTACAGGATAAGGGTGCCGGTTTTAAGTCCGATACAAATAAAATTACTATCTTTGATAAAACCGAAAGCAAAGAAATTTTTTCACTCAAATCTAAAGAAGAAGTTGCTGAGGATATTTTAAAATATATACATTCAAGAATTTAAAAATTTGTAAATGAAGCGATTATTTTACATTTTATTATGGTCATTACTGCCTGTTTTCAGTTTTTCACAGGAATTACTGGCAGAGGTAGTTGTTAATTATAGTAAAGTACAGGGTTCAAATACCCAGGTTTTTAAAACTCTTGAAAAAAGTCTGAAAGATTTTATAAATAATACCAGCTGGACCAATCAACCGCCACTGGCATTGCAGGAAAGGATTCGCTGTTCGTTCAGTATATTAATAGACGAACGTCCATCTACCGATAAATTTAAAGGATCCATCCTTATTCAGTCTTCACGACCTGTGTATAATTCTACCTACTCTACACCGGTTTTAAATTTTCAGGATAATCATTTTAGCTTTGACTATATAGAATTTGAACCTCTGATTTTTAATGATAGAAAATTCAGTGGTAAAAATCTTATTGATGTGATCTCTTTTTATGTGTATATGGTGTTAGGCTATGATGCGGATACTTTTTCCCAGCGAGGCGGAACGGAATATTTTACCATAGCTCAGAAAGTAGCAAACAATGCTGTGAATCAGGGATTTAACGGATGGAATTCCTTTGACGGTCCTAAAACCCGCGGAGGTTTAATTGCAGATCTTATCAGCGATCAATCAAACACCCTTCGTGGTATCACCTATCAGTATCATCGATTAGGATTAGATAATATGCCTTCCAATGAATTACAGGCTAAAAATGTTATCGCATCCAATTTGATGAAACTTAATAGTTATTCAGGTAATTATCTATTTTTTCCTCTGGATATATTTTTAACAGCAAAAAAAGAGGAAATAAAAAATATATTTTCCGGAGGACAACCGGCAACATCTGTAAACGTCAGCGATTTAAAAACTCTGCTTCAGACCATAAACCCTATTAACAGTACCGAATACTGGGATAAAATTAAAAATTAATTCTTATGTTACACCATTTATCAATCCGCAATTATGCTTTGATTGATGTGCTTGATATTTCCATTCCTTCAGGAATGACCACCCTGACTGGTGAAACCGGTGCAGGTAAATCGATCATACTGGGTGCATTAAAGTTGGTAATGGGAGAAAGAGCAGATCTTAAATCTTTAAAAAAAGAAGATGTCAAATGTATTATTGAAGCTGAATTTATTCTGAATAAGGATCTGTTTGCTGGTATCTTTAAAGAATTGGAGCTGGACTTTGAAGAGCATACTTATCTACGTAGGGAAATTCTTCCCTCCGGTAAATCAAGAGCTTTTGTAAATGACAGTCCCGTTACTTTGGATGTTTTGCAAAAATTATCTGCTCATCTTCTGGATATACATTCTCAGTTCGAAACTTCTCAATTGCTGAACGAAAATTATCAACTTCGACTTCTTGACAACTTTTCATCGCTAAAGAAAGATCTGAATGAATACAAAATTGTTTTTGACTCTTTTCGGGATGTAAATAAAAGATTGGCATACCTTCAGGAAAAGCTTGCAGCAGGTAATCAGGATTTTGAATATTCTCAATATTTATTAAACGAACTGGAAAGTGCTGAACTGGATCATCTAAACTTTACTGAAGTTGAGGAGGAATTAAATGTAATGAAAAATTCCGAATTCTTAGCTCAGCTCTTATCAGAAACTAAACAAATTCTGGATAATGATGATTTGGGTCTATTGGTCAAGATACAAGAAATTTTATCACGGCTGGATAAAGGAACTCAAATCTCTTCAGATTTGGATAATTTAGAATCCAGAATTCAAAGTGTGAAAGCTGAACTTCAGGATATTTCGGATGAAGCTGAAATTATGCTGGAAAAGCTAGAATTTAATCCCGCCAAGTTTGAAGAGTATACTCAAAAAGTAAATTTGATACACGGCCTTCTGGTTAAGCACAAAGTTTCTACAATAGAGGAATTGGTATCCGTACGTGACGAATTACGAACGGAAACTTCCAGTATTTCCGATTTTGAAACAGAAATAGCTGACATACAAAATAAATTGCATAGTCTTACTGAAAAACTTACTAATTTATCCCAAACATTACATAAAAAAAGAAAGAGTCATATTCCGTTGCTTGAAACCAAGCTCGTTGAAACACTGGCCCGTCTGGGTATGGATAAATCTACTTTAACCATTGATATCACAGATGCTCAGGAATTTACATTTTCCGGTAGGGATAAGATTTCCATTTTATTTTCTGCAAATACCGGAATGAAAGTTCAACCTATAGCAAAAGCTATATCAGGAGGAGAACGTTCCCGAGTAATGATGGCTATCAAAAAAATAATGGCAGAAAATGAAGAACTGCCGACTCTTATTTTTGATGAAATTGATACCGGTGTATCTGGACGTATCGCTAATGAAATGGGAAAACTTATGAAAGAAATGGCTCTTCATATGCAGTTGATAACCATCACCCATTTACCACAAGTTGCTGCCAAGGGGAATACTCAATTTAAAGTCGAAAAAAAAGAAGTTAACGGGGAAACTATTACTCAGGTGAGGGAACTTAACCATGAGGAAAGAATTGAGGAAATTGCCCAACTCTTAAGTGGCTCAGATATAACAGATAGTGCCAGACAACAGGCTATAAGTCTTTTTTCCGAATAAATTTATTTCTAGTTAGTAAGAAAATAAGCCCTATTTTTAAATATTTCCATAAATCCTATTTTATGGGAATACCCAATTATATTTTAATTGTATATTAGTCAAAAGTGCTGTATATTTTAACGTGATTTTAATGTGTATCTAAACCTTTGGTTAAGTTATTAAATTAAATAAAGCTGTTATAATTCATTTATTACATAATTTTTATGATAGCTATAAAAAAATCTATTAAGATGATACATCTTACTGTTATATTTATAACACCAAAAATAAACTTATGATCATTCTTGTAGTATTTTACATCTAGTTGAAAAACATTGAGCCTTATATCTAATTAATTATAATATCATCTCCTTCAATACTCGTAGAAAATTTTTATGCACTCCTAAAATACTCTTACTTTCAAATTTATTTTCTTCAGGATTCAAACCAGTCTGTTTTCTTTTATCGTGAACAATAAAAACGACATACACTTAACACAAAATATTTTATTTCAAAAATTTAGACTCAAACAATATTTAATATCTTTGTTGATTCATTAAAAATTTCAAATCAATTATTTTTATGCAGGAGTCCCCGTCATCTACTAAAGGTTTTTTTTATGCTCTTTTTTGTTATATCTCCTGGGGTGTTTTCCCTTTGTACTGGCATATGTTAATCAATGTTCCTTCGTTAGTTATATTATCGAACCGGATGCTATGGTCTTCTGTATTTCTTTTAGCCTTTTGTGTTATTTTAAATCCTGGATCTTTGTGGAAGGTAATGAACAACAGACGAAATATTTATTATATGTTTATTGCAGGGGTATTAATTACCTGTAACTGGGGAACTTATATTTACGCTGTGAATCATCAGTTTATCGTAGAATCCAGTTTAGGTTATTATATCAATCCTTTAATAAATGTTTTACTTGGTGTATTATTTTTTAAGGAAAAGCTAAGCCGCCTGGAAAAACTGGCAACCTTACTTGCTTGTATCGGGGTATTGTACTTTACTTTCAGTTATGGAGAATTTCCTTCTATTGCCTTTATGCTGGCTATCAGCATGGGAATTTACGGAATGGTTAAAAAGAAAGCAAATCTGCCCCCTGTCCAAGCACTAACGCTGGAAACCCTACTCGTAACTCCTGCCGCAATTATTTACCTGTTTTTTGCCATGAATACCGGTCAGTTCATTATCTCTGAATTACCTGTTTTAACAACTGTTTTACTAATTTTAGGCGGAATTGTTACGGCTATACCACTCCTTTTATTTGCTTCAGCTGTTAAAATACTCCCCTATTCTACGCTGGGATTTATTCAATATATTGGCCCTACCATACAATTAATTATAGGGGTATGTGTTTTTAAAGAAAAGTTTACATCAGCTCATGCAGTATGTTTTCTTTGTATATGGACCGGGTTACTTTTTTTTACAATCAACCTGATACAAAAGTCTTCTGCAAAAAGAAAACTTGCTAAAAAATTAAAATCCTAATCAATACTAACTATTCAATTTAATAATTTATAGTTACAATATTTAGTAATTTACTGTTTTATTATAGCCACAATTGTTTGACAGCTCTACTTTTATAAGCTTATTTTTTTCGTAGGTATAAACATATTTAAAAAATAATCGATTATTTATATATTTTTCTACCACCTGTAACTTTTGATTTTTATAAGTACTTCTAATGTATGATTGTAAATGTTCTACCTCATGAAAACTAATTTCATTGATCAGCTGTACCGGATGATTATAACCTGAAAAACTTTCATAGTATTTGGTACCATTAGGTATTTCTACTTCACGATTACAGGATAATATTAAGTTCACAAATACTAAAATATACCACTTCTGCATAGTTTTAAAGATATCATAAAAATTAAATTTATCTAATTGATTATATTCTGAGCGTAATGATAAACAGAAAATTTTTTTAAAATTTTCTAATATGCAGTGTTATTAATTTGATTTCATAATTATACGGAAATTAAACAATAGTATAACTTTTTTGAGTTTGTAAGGAAAAATATAGATCCTTTATACAATAATTCAATTTTATATAAATGATTACATTTAAAATTTTGACATTGTGGATATCCTCCCATTTTTTATTTCTGTAAATTTAAGACTATTATTCTTTAGCCAAAATGTAAAAACTTATATTTTCATACTTTTTATCTTATTATATTTTATATTTACGGATTTCCTTTTTTTATGCTCATTAAAATGTCTTTATTTTGCACTCAACATTAAAACTTTATTAAGACCTAATTAGAAGCTATTTTAGATATACCCAAAAATGTATCTAAGAAAAAAAGAAAGCTAACACCTTTCTTTTTTTCTTTTAGCTACTTTACCAATTAAAAAACCATAGCTACTTTCAATTTTGTGAATTTAAGTTTTTGAATCCTTGTATCTCCTTATCTAAATTCCATTAAAACATTCCTTATAAATAATAAAAATACACTTGTCAAGCACATTCAATTCTATTTGTGATTTCTTTCTAATCAGTCTCTACTGATGATCTACTATTATATTACCCAAAATACAAGATAAAAAATGAGATAATCATTATTTTTATCTTATTTTATTTAGTATTTTACGGATTTCCTTTTTTTATGTTTATTTAAATGTCTTTATTTTGCACTCAACATTAAAACTTTATTAAGACCTAATTAGAGGCTATTTAGATATACCCAAAAATGTATCTAAGAAAAAAAGAAAGCTAACACCTTTCTTTTTTTCTTTTAGCTACTATACCAATTAAAAAATCATAGCTACTTTTAATTTTGTTAATTTAAGTTTTTGAATCCTTGTATCTTCTTATCTAAATTTCTATTATAACATTCCTTATAAATAATAAAAATACAATTGTCAAGCACATTCAATTCTTTTTGTGATTTTTTTCTGATCAGTCTTTACTGATGATCTATTACTATATCACCCAAAATACAAGATAAAAAATGAGATAATCCTTGTTTTTATCTTATTTTATTTAGTATTTTACGGATTTCCTTTTTTTATGCTCATTAAAATGTCTTTATTTTGTACTCAACATTAAAACTTTATTAAGACCTAATTAGAGGCTATTTAGATATACCCAAAAATGTATCTAAGAAAAAAAGAAAGCAAACACCTTTCTTTTTTTCTTTTTGCTACTAAACCAATTAAAAAATCATAGCTACTTTCAATTTTGTAACTTAAGTTTTTGAATCCTTGTATTTCCTTATCTAAATTTCTATTATAACATTCCTTATAAATAATAAAAATACACTTGTCAAACACATTCAATTCTATTTGTGATTTCTTTCTGATCAGTCTCTGCTGATGATCTATTACTATATAACCCAAAATACAAGATAAAAAATGAGATAATCTTTGTTTTTATCCTATATTATCTAGTATTTTACGGATTTCCTTTTTTTATGTTTATTTAAATGTCTTTATTTTGTACTCAACATTAAAACTTTATTAAGACCTAATTAGAAACTATTTCAGATATAGGCTAGATATATCTGAGAAAAAAAGAAAGCTAACACCTTTCTTTTTTTCTTTTTGCTTATAAACCAACTGTAGACTCAAAAGTATTATTTAATTTTATCCTTTCATTTCTTTACAAAATACCCCTAATAGCTTTACTGATAAAAATTTCTTTCTCGAATTAAACGGAATATTTACAATATCCTCCAACTCCTTCGTTCACTTATTCCTGAGGATGAATTGGAACTCTTAGACAAGCTAAATAGTTAAAACAAAAAGCCAACTCAAAAAGTTGGCTTTTATTTATCAATAACTTAAGTATTTAAATTATTATCTACTAAAATTTTTAATAGCTCTTGAATATCTTTATCATTAATTTTCAACAAATTATTTAATATAACTTTATTAAAAATTATATTCTCTTCTATAAGATTTTCAATTAAATTTTCAATTGCTATTTTATATTCTCCAACAAATATTAATTCTTTAGCATTATTTATTATATAATTTAAATAATTAATTTTATCTACATTTTCTGTAAAAACTTGCTTTTCTAATGAAGAAATAAATTTATCTATATTGTCTTTATCTATATTATTCATATTTTAACTTTTAACATATCCAGTAATAATACCTTCTCCACTTGGTCTCACTATGACCTCTATATTTTTCCCATGGTCTTGCCCTGTAACTTTATAGGATACTGGCCTACCTGTGTTTGTCTCTCCTTGTGCATTTGGATTTGGACCTCCAGTTGTAAATGTTCCTACTCCTGGTCCAGTAGTTTGTTCCCATCGTGATTTAGGACTATTCGCAACTTTTTCTATTGCTGCTATTGCTTGATCATCTGTCCAAGTATCAGGAAAAGCACCTTGCTGTTTTCCTCTATTTGGACCATGACCATCCATTGGATCACTAGAATTATCTCCATCTAAAATATGTTTTTTCCTTTCATTACTTACAGAATACTTTTTGCTTTCTAGCCCAAAAGGATCAATAAATTTATTCGGGTCATGCACATACGAATAAAACTCTATTCCGCCTTGTAATCCAATCGGATCCTGCTAATATACAAGCCTTCTTCGGGAGAATAATAACGGAAACGATAATAATATAAGCCGGTTTCTTTATCAATTATTTGACCCTGATAAGCAAAAGGACAAAAACCTTCCTCTCCTTTAGACATTTTTATAGGTCCATAGCTATCGAAAATCCAGCGCGACAGACTGGCTCGTTCGCTAAAAACGTTCTCAACGTTTTTTTAACTCTCCACCCTCAAAATAAAAAACTGTCATCGGAATATCCCTGAACCGGAGTACCCAGATCATCAGCATCTTATCCAATCCACTTAATAAAAATCAATTTTTAGTCTATTCAAAGATATAAAATTTTATCTTATTAAACGGAACAGAACCAATGGGATCTTTACAACATCCTGCAACTCCTCCGCTCCCTTATTCCTAAGGATGAATTGGAATTACTCTATTTACTTAATATAGAATAATCAAAAATAAACCGATAATTATCGGCCTTTTTTTTAATTTTTATTGAATTTTTGTTAAAGACTAATTTTAAAAATGTTTTATTATTTCTTTAAATATTTAGTTAATAAATCCAATATTTTTACTTTATTTTCTGTCTCATAGTATTCATCACTGAGAAGATCTAATTCATCTATAAGTTTATCATCATCAAATAAACCTTTTATTTGCTTTTTTAATAACTTATTACGAAAAAATTGATCATCTAATTTATCTTCATTGACAGAATCATATGCCTTTTGTACAATAAAAGCTTTTTCATATGCTTCAATATCTAAAAGAGCTCTTATTGTTAATAAAGAAAATTGTCCATAACCATTAATAAAGTATTGATCAAAACCTCCATTGAAAACTTGATTATGAAGAATAGTAACTAAATATGTAATTCTTAATTTCAATGATAACTCAAATATATACTCATACCATTTAATACTTATTTCACCACTAAACCAATCTTCCTTACTACCTTGAACCGAAAGATTATAATACCTATCAATTATTGATTCCATTATTTTATTATTGTATTTTTTTGAGCGCTTCAAGATATATTTCTTTATTCATCTTAATCAATTTTTGTAAAGTAAAATTAAGAATTTCTGAATATACTCTTCTTGACTTTAAAGCATCTCTAGCAATAACTTGACGGGCTTTATTACCAGAAATTTCGTTTCCTAATTATACGGAACACAACCAATGGGATTTGTACAACATCCTGCAACTTATTCGTTCGCTTATTCCTAAGGATGAATTGGAATTGTTGGATATATTGAATAGTTGAAACAAAAAAGCCAACTCTTTGAGTTGGCTGTTATTTATTAATTCTTCAGAAATTTAATATTCTTATACATCAAAGTTTTTAAATAATTGTATTTCAATAATTATCATACTTCATCAATTTCATACTCAATATGTTTTGTACTTAAAATTAATTCTATTTGTTCTAAAATAAAATTTCTGTCATCTCTATTTAAACTCATAACAATGAAAAAACCTTCTTTAGAAATTTCTATCGATGCAAGTTCTTTCCAATTAGATTGAACATCATTGTTTTCTATTATTATAGATAAATTTTTATACTCAACATTATTTTCAAAAAAATGAGATTGTATAAGTATTAAAATATCTTTTAATATCTGTTTTTTCTCGTTTTCATTTAAATCAAAAAAAATATTATATTCAAAAGCCATATATTTAATTTTATATTTTAAGAAGAAGTACTTGCACCACAACCATGAGGTCTATTTCTAACATTTGGATAGTCATCAGGATTTTTAATTCCTTTATGAGTTTCATTTGGATCTGTACTAATAGTTCCATGATCATTAAGTTGATTCCCCATAGTATCTTGTTTATGTATGTGGGCATTTAAACCTGATTTTGGAGTTAAATCTCCACTTCTATTAGTTGTTGATTGATTACCGTATGGATGTATTCTAACTTCAGAACCATCAGAATGATTCCATGTTTGATTACCTGTACTTGTAACTCTAGTTTGAGTAAATCCTGCATTTTGTAAAGTTTTTTCAACCTTACTAACACTACTCCCTTTTAATTTTGGAAGATTTGATGCTGAATTTAAACCATAAGGATCTATAAAACTATTAGGATCATTAACATATCCATAAAATCTATCACCTCCAGCGAGTCCAATGGGGTCTTGGCTAATATATAAGCCTTCTTCCGGGGAATAGTAACGGAAACGATTGTAATATAAGCCGGTTTCAACATCTTCATACTGCCACTAATATCTAAAAGGGCAGCTTCCGCTTTCTCCTTTGTTAAGTTTCAGTCTTCCGAAACTATCTAAAATCCAACGCGACAGTCTGGCTCGTTCGCTAAAAACGTTCTCAACGTTTTTTTAACGCTCCACCCTCAAAGTAAAAAACTGTCATCGGAATATCCCTGAAACGGAGTACCCAGATGATCTGCTAAGATATTTTCCTTATCAACTTGGTAATAAAAATTTATTCTTAGTATTAAATACTATTTACATTCTCCTTAACGTATTCAATACAAATATCTTCACAATAAAAAGCAAATAATATTACACCATCATCATCAGAGTCAGTAACAGACCAATTTATCTCTTCCCAGCAATTTTGAGTAATATTTTCAAAATTTAATTTATTAATATTTAGTAAATTATTAAGACCTAAATCTATATTTTGATTAAATTTTAAATTTCTAAATAATATACCAATATTGTATTGTTTTTTCGAATTTTTATATTCTATATACCTGAATTCAACAAACATAGTTCTGTTGTCTATGTTATTTATTATCAACTGTAATACATCTGTCAATAATCTTATATTAAAATTCTTAATATATTGTTTTATTTCTGAAATAATTTTATTTTCCATAATTTTCTGTATTAATCACATGTTGAGGCATTAAATTCTCCAGGAAATATTTTTGTTCCATCTTCTGGATTTCTTATAGCTGCTCCTGTTTTAGGATCATATTTATGATGATGTGGATTTGGATGAATATCAGGTTCACCATGTGAAGTATAATGTGTTTGCCCTACCATTCTTCCATATTCATCATAATGGCTTACTTTTGTATAAACTTCATTTGATCTAGAACTAGGTTTTTGTTATATTATTTCTGTAATTCCTGGTGTAACTTGTGTTGGAGTATGTTTAGCCTTCCAATACTCGTCCATTGAAGAATATTCATCTTTAATTTTAGCTAGTCCTAATGGGTCAATCCAATCATTGGGGTCATGCACATACGAATAAAACTTTATCCCACCTTCAAGACCAATCGGATCCTGACTAATATATAAGCCTTCTTCAGGGGAATAGTAACGGAAACGATTATAATATAAGCCAGTTTCCTTATCAATTATTTGACCTTGGTAAGCAAAAGGACAAAAACCTTCCTCTCCTTTAGACATTTTTATACGTCCATAGCTATCGAAATCCAGCGCGACAGACTGGCTCGTTCGCTAAAAACGTTCTCAACGTTTTTTTAACGCTCCGCCCTCAAAGTAAAGATCCGTCATCAGAATACCCCTGAACCGGAGTACCCAAATCATCAACATCTTATTCAATCCACTTAATAAAAATTAATTTTTAGTCTATTCAAAGATATAAAATTTTATCTTATTAAACGGAACACAACCAATGGGATCTTTACAGCATCCTGCAACTCCTTCGCTCCCTTATTCCTGAGGATGAATTAGAGTTATTAAATAAATTGAATACTTAAAAATAGAAAAGCCAACTCAAATGAGTTGGCTTTTTGTTTTAATTTTTCAGAAATTTAATTTTAAAATGTCTTTTGAGATACTTTTAAAGATAAAAATGAAAAAATAAAATCTAATTAATATTTACTCCCTTTCAAGTCTATTAGTATTTAGCATTCCTAATTTTTTTGATTTCCAAATTCTTTCAGCTTGTAGTTTAGTTGTTCCTGTGAAAAGATTTACAAGTTCTAATATTTCTTCTTTCTTAAAATGTCGATTACTTATCCCATACCAATTATCATCATTAATTAAACTTATTTTTAAATGAAAATAAGTTTCCATTCCAATTTTATTTTTCACATCATCTATTATCCTTGCTGCTGGAATAGTGCATGTTACTATATAATCAGTAGTTTTCATAACCTTTCTTAACACAGCAGGCTTTCCCGATTTAGATACTAAGTCTTGACTCTTTTCTTTTACTTCTGCCTCTGATAATATTTTCCATATCTCTCCTTCTTCGGAGTGATATTCTCTCCATTCTTTTTTCATTTTTTAATTAATAATATAAATGTACATTATCTGTATAATTAGTTCCTGTGCTTTCACTCCAAGCATTGTAGTGCTTTGGAGCATTAAAACGTGAATGACCTATTTCATGATCATGATAACCACTAACCGGTTGTTCATTAGAGTTTAATGTAGACGAATGTTTTCCTATTACTCTATTTGAATTATTGTTTTTATAAGTATTATTTGCATCAACATAATCTTTTCGTCTAATAGTATTTGGATCACTTCCTAAATCTCCTGAAATTTCAGAAGCAGCTTGTCGTGCTCTTTTTTTAGCATCTGGACCATCAAATTCATATCTATTTTCATCTATTTTTTTACCACCATATTTTTCTGCTATTTTATCAACATCTCTTTTTTCACCATAAGTCTTTTGAGTCAAACCTAACGGATCAATCCACCCATTCGGGTCATGCACATACGAATAAAACTCTATTCCGCCTTGTAATCCAATGGGGTCTTGGCTAATATACAAGCCTTCTTCCGGGGAATAATAACGGAAACGATTGTAATATAAGCCCGTTTCTACATCTTCATACTGCCCCTGATATCTAAAGGGACAGCTTCCGCTTTCTCCTTTGTTAAGTTTCAATCTTCCGAAGCTATCCAAAGATGCTTCCCAAAAGAGTTCACCATTCTCTTTATACATTTGAGAAGGAGTCCCCAGATGATCCGCTAAGATAGAATATTTTTTGTTTCCGCGCAACTTGGCTACGGGTACAAAGCTGTCTTCGTCAAACACCCAGGTGGTTAGCTCTTCGGGAGTAGCTTCCCGGGCTTCAAATTCTTTCCATTCGTGCAGGGGTTTATTTCCGTCCCATACCCAGCGGGTAGTGGTACTTTTAAACTTTTTTGCAGTACGTCTGCCCAGCGGGTCGTAGCGGAACCAAACGTCTTGCCCATTAGCTTTAGCTTCTGTAATAGCTACTTGAGCATCTAAAGCTTGTGCTGTACTTCTTCCATCTGTATATCCATCATCACCCCTCGCAGCTCTATTAACTCTATCTTCTACATAATATGTACCTCCTTGAGATTGATCTCGCCTTCTATATCCTCTAAAGATAGGTTCTGGTAGGGGGAATCTTGTATTTTTTTCATGTAAGATGTTAATAATCGCTTTCTTTTTAATAATGTTTGTACAGATAATTATATGTATTTATTATGCTTCGGATAAGTTCTCTAAAAGTGAGATTTTATCGACTGGTATCTAGCATTAATAAGATTTTAAAGAATTTACATTTCTAAAAAAGCTATTACTTTTTCCAGTATTATTTTATCATTACTCATAATTATAAATAACTCTCTATCGTCATGAATTACATCTACACCAGTTAAATCAGATAAAATTCCACTCAGATTATTTATTTGATTATTAGATAATTTATCCGTTTCTGCTGGAGGAAATTCATCGAATATTAAATAAGATATATTATTATAGAATATTCTCAAAATAAGGTGATTATATTCATCAAAAGAGATTATGTCTATTTCTTGTTTTATATTACTCATAACTTTTCAGATAATCTAGTAATCTTTCATATTTTTCCCTATTGAAAACAGGATAATCGTTTATTAATTCTCTGTATTTTTCTACCCTATTCAGATATTCAGAATCATCGGATAATTTTAATAGAATTGCACTAGTAAAATAAAAGTAGAATTTATCTCCAAAAATCTCATTTTTATCAATAGAATCTTTCATGAAATCAGAAATCTTTTTTAGAGATGAGTATTGATTAAAAAAATCAATTATGTATTTTTTATAAAAGGGTTGAAAAAAATTAGTTATCTTATCTATATCATTTTCCTCTTCTACCCAAAACTCAATAGGATTTGCAATATAATTTTTCTCTGTAAAAAAAGAAATTGGTAATGTTAATGTTGATGTTTCTTGTTGAGACTTTGGACTTAATTCTAAAAATTTATTTTTAATATCTTCCACTTTTTCATTTCTAATAGCAATATAAAAAGGGATTTTATATTGTGGTGAAAAATCTAGACAAACAAAATTTATTCTAAAAATAAAATTGTCTGTTCCCTTTTTTGAGAATTGATATTGCGCTTTTCTAAATTTAAATCCATCATTTTTAATAATTGGTAATATTTTTTCTCCAATTAAATTTATTACGTCGTTCTTATTCATTATTCTTTTCTTTTTTAAGGATATGTTCTATATATTATTCCATTTGGAGTATTAACCGCAATTTGAACAGGTCCACTAACACTTATTTGTCCAGGGGTAAGACCCATATTATGAGATGATGGAACATCTGCTATAGATACTGAAGTTATACTTCCATTTCCGCCAATTGCATCATATACAGGTTTTTGGTTGTTTGTAAAAGTATTTCTTAAATCTGTACTTGTTACTGTCGTTAAATCATTTACAGAACTGAACTTAGAATCTATTATTTGATAAGAACCATTACCAGTATCATACATTTGATCCGCTATAATCCTCTTTGAAAAAGGATTTCCATGTACATCTGTTCCTTGTACGTCCAAATATACCTGTTCATGTACAGACGTATTAGGATTGTTCTCTCTCAATTCTTGAGTTACATTATTTTGATGATCTCTCCAATTAGTAGCAACCCTTTGACTTTGTCCTCTTCTTCCCCTCTCAAACAAGAAGCTTTTACCTTTAGCAATAGCATCATTTACGGTTTTTCGAATAGCTTCAACGGTTTCTTTAGGGATGTTTACATTCTGACGGGAAGCATCTACCATAGCTTTTAACCCCATTAAAGATAACCCCGCATAGTAAGCATCAGTTAAAAGAGCCCCAGTTCCATGACCATTATCAGCTTCTGGTAGGTAATTTCCTTCTGCATCTTTAGCATAACTTCCATCATAATAGCCTTCATTAGATCTATTCCAAATATTTATAAAGGGTTGCTCAAACATAGTAGATCCAGCATAAGCTTCGTCTCCAGTTTCGGAAATACTTTTACCATTTCTTAACATTCCTTCAAAAAATACCTGATCAGCAATTCCTGCTCCTCTAGCAGAGGCTTGTAAAAATACAAAATTTTTGAGAAATTGACCTGTTAATATTTTTCCACCACCAGTAAATAAGGCTCCTCCCGAAGATACAAACTTTCCTACAAAAAAACCTTCTAAAACAGCCCAGGCTGTATTACGGGCGGTGTAAAGTGCTGCACTCCAGAATCCTGTAATTCCTGGTGCATAGGTAATTGTACCTCCGATAGGACATACCATTTGGCACTTTGAAGTTAAAGAATGTCCTCCGCCTACTACCTGAGGCGGAAACAATTTATCAATAGCACTGTCTAGTATTCCGGTCGTTTTAGAACCTATCACTAATCCAATAAAAGGTCCTCCACATAATACCCCTATTCCAAGAGCTAAATCGTGTTTAGGCTTGTTGGATAATGTAATTGTTTTACCTCCATAAGTGTTTAATTGGGAATATCCTACCCATTTACGCATAGGAGCCATCAATCCTCCACACATAGTACCACTTGCCACTACTGCAACAGCAGCCAAGGCTACCAGGGCTGCCCCTCCGGTTACTATTCCGGCAGCTGCTACCGCAGCTGCCAATACCACTGTCCAACGACAGAAAAAATCTCCTATGTTTTGAGTTGCGGTATCATGATGGATTAAATAAGAATATTTCTCTTTGGTGCAAGCATTATTTTGAGTAGGACATATTTTTGCCGGAGCTAAACCCGATGAGCAAGTGAAATAATAATCACTATGAAGAGCTATAAAACCTTCCTTTGGCGCTTCTGTTTGTTGCTGTTCATTATCACTCATAACGGCTTATTTTATAGATTATCTCAGCATTCAATTTAGGGTCTACATTTTCCCTATATAGAATTTCTCCATTTTCAATAAACCCATCTTTGAGATTCATGTTATAGTTTCCTTTATAGATATACTGTGGGTATAATTTCTCTGTCTTTATGAATGGAAAATTTCCGTAAGCTTTTTTCATATCATTCTCTGAATAACCGGCATGACTACCATAAAATTCTATCCGATTAATTTGCTCGTTATACTTATTATTCTCATAGTGTATATTAAAAGGAATATCCCAAGTCCTGAAAAAATTCGGTATTTTCTTATTTATGGAAAATGGCAATCTCTTCCCGTAGATGTGATTAAAACAAATGTCAAAAAACTCAATAGCACTAACCATTTTTTCAACGCCTCCTTCCTGCTCAAAATTTTGTTCCTGCAAAGCAAATAATTCTTGAATGCTAGTCATATTTCGGTTATATTCTATTATTTCAGCTTTTACTGCCTGCCATTTTTCTTTAATAGTATTTATATTTATCACTTTAATTACAACACCTTGCCGATTGGTATTAAAAATGATTTCATTAAGTGCTTTTTGCATTTGGGTTACCAGTTTATGTATTTCCCCGAACCCATCATTATTAGTCTGAACCATGGTATTGTCCAGCATTAGAAGTTCAAAAGTATAAGAATCATCAGTGATATTTTTCAAAGTAATTACCCAACGTATTTCCACAGTATTCTCACTAGATATTCCTCCTACATTCATTTTACTTTGAATATCAAGTTTATATTTTATTTGTTTTTTTTCTTTAAAAGCATATTCTTTTAGTAAGGGAGCATTTTTATACTCTTGCTGTAGTTTATCTACATATTCTTTAGACCTTTCTTGATCATTATCAGGAATCCAAAAATTCATTTTTGCCATAACTTATATTTATTAGTTGATAAATACATTTCCTCCATCCCATGAACCTTCGCCTTTAATCGTATTTTTTTTACTGGTAAGATTAAATGATTCCCCATTCATTGTTATCCCATTTTCCGTAATAACAATTGTATTTCCCCCAACTTTCAATGTAATATTTGTTTTTCCATCAATAGTAATATTTCCATTTTTGTCCATTTTTAAATTTGAGGCAGGGGGTTCAGGGCCTTGCTCACCTACGCCTCCTCCCACATTAATCACCTGAGTAGAAGCTGTATTTATAGTAGAATTCCCTTTACCATCAAAAACTACTGATGTAAATCCCTGATCTGTCAATTTAGTACTACCATCTTTATCATTAAATAAAATTTTGTTTCCCTTTACCGTACGCAAGCCTTTCATAAAATTACCCTCAGTTCCGTATTTAGAATTGTCAGAACCGTTAAATATAGTTCCTATAACGATAGGCTTCTCTGCATTTCCGTTTTCAAAATTTACAATTACCTCTTCCCCAATTTCCGGTAACATATGTAACCCCTTTCCTTTTCCTGCATAGGGAGTAATTACCCGTATCCACGGACTCTTTTCATTTGCTCCTCTCATCCACGGAAACTTAACTCTAATCTGATTCATTCCTTCTGCATTTTTATCCGTATTATAATTATCGGTTACTATGGCAGATTGTTCTTCGCACTCCGGTATGGCATTTTCATCCATGTAGGCCGGCACTTCATTGTCCATCGGTACGCCTATCAGCTGGTTGTAATATCCTTCGGTAATGTCCTGATGGTGGCTGATTTCTATGACTTTATACGATTCCAACGGAACTTCCCCGTTTTTAAATATCTCATGCCCCGGCATCCAGGCTTTCATCTTCACAATATCCCCCAGTCTCAGGTTCGGATTATTGGTCCTGGCTTCCAGAAAGAATACATTCTGGCGGCTCAGCTTCTGTCTTTTTACCGCCTCTTTGAGTTCCGGCTCTCCTTTTTCTAATAAGGACTGGTTATACAGGGACAAAGGCACCTTGGAATAGACCTCTTCAGAGGCTTTGATGGCATGCTGCTGGAAAGGATTCACCAGCTGGTGGGTAATGGGCACACTGTCCGAGTTTACCGTATGGTTCTTTGCCTGCTTGGCATCGTAACCTACATAGGTAAACTTCTGGGGTACCAGTCGCATACTCAGCTCATAGCTGTATACATCCTGTTCTTCCACCAGTTCTTCGGTCTTTCCTCCACTGCCTCCAAAAACGATTTTTTGTCCGTTGTAATACAGCCATTCTCCATAGCGTACCGCTAATCTTTTGACAAAGTTCCAGTCGCTCTCGCGGTATTGTACGGTATATTTTAACGGATCTTTCAGGTTAGGACGTAGGTCCCAGGCTACCAAATCCTGCGGGTACTCATTGGTAGCTTTGTTTATAATGGCATCCAGTGTTTTATCTTCAAAGCTCTCACAGTCCTGTCCGTTTTCCAGCAGGATGGTGGGGGCATGACCTTTAATAAAAAGCTTGTTATGACCGTCTACTTTTTTATTGGATATTTCGGTGATGATTCCGGTAAAGACATAGGCTGACTGTCCGAACTGCTTGAATTGAAGGGTACATTTTTTCCCCAGCAGGTTTCGCGAATTAGTCATCGGGTAGGCATTCTTATCTCCGAAGGCTTCGGCATAGCAGCTGATCATAAATTCATCATGGTCGGCCATGCGCTGGTGGATATCCAGGGTAAAATGGCTGTCTTTCAGTACATCCTGCCCGCCTATCTGGATCGTTGCATATACGATATGGGAGTTCTGCAGCTGGGAGGCTATGTCTCCTCCGTATTTGGCATAGTATTTACCAGCCTCTTCCCTGAGCTCTTTTTCCAGCACCTCGGGAGGGGTGACCGTAAAGTTATTTAAGGGTTTGAATAGTTCACTATCGGGTATATCGGAATATTTCTGGCTAAGGGTGGAAAGTCCCTGCTGTATTTCCGAAGCAGCGGATTGAGCTTGTTGGGCGGCTTCGGATAAAGGAGCGGTAGCTTCGGTAAGTTTCTGGTTTACCTTATCGGTGACTCCGCCGGCATCGGCTGCTTTTTTAGCCAATTCGGATGCCTGGGGAGCCTGGAAGGAGTTTTTGTCCATCTGACTCATAACTAGTAAATTTATTAAAGATTAATTAAAATTAAATCGTATTATGAGGTAAAGTTACTTTATTTTTTTTAAAAATTAATAGTAAATTACATTAATTTAAAATAAGTTTAATCATTAAAACCAAACAATTGATATAGTTAGTAAACAAAAAAACCTCCGCTTTCTGCGGAGGTATCGTACTAAAGAGCAATCTTTCGACTAGAGGTTTTTCCAGTCTATTTTTCGCGAAAAATACATTAACAGAGCGAGAATGATAAATAATCCGCAGCTGCCTGCCAGCAAAGCCAGTTCGTCCAGCTGAATAATAATAAAAATATAGGTATAAACCAGTAGTAATACAACAAATACTATCCCGGTAATTCGTAAACTTTTTACAATTCCTTTGATAAACCAGCAAATGAGCAGGGTAGTCGCAAGGGAGGATACGATATAGGAAAGGTTGAAACCTAGATATTCGGATAATGAGAGTAACAATAAATAAAATATGCTTAATGCCAATCCTACAAGCACATACTGAACCGGATGAATTTTCAGTTTGTTAATAATCTCTATAAAAAAGAAGGTTATAAAGGTAAGTCCTATAAAAAGAACAGAATATTTAGCTACCCGATTGGTTTTTCCGTAATCGTTATTGGGCTGTATTATAGTAATTCCAAACTTATTTTTTCCATAATCCGAAAACTGGGTAGTTAAGGTTTCCATTCGTAAGGAAGAAACTTTCCAGTGTAAGTTTCGTAAATTTCCTGTTTCATTTTCACTAGGTGAAGCTTCTCCTGTAAATTTTAAATCTTTGAATGCCGTGGAAATATCTATTTGCATGTTTTTGGAGACCGGAATAAAATTTAGCTCTCCTGCCCCATTAAATGTCATAGGCAGAGAAACAGTTACATTCTTTTCCGGATTCAAGTGAACCGGAATTTTAAGTTCTTCCATTTCCTGTGTTTGATAGTGTGGAGTTTCTTTGCTGGTGACTAATTCTTCTATTGAGAATCCTTCCCCGGCCTGAACTGGAATGGTAGTATTATTTACCCTGAAATTTAAATCTCCTTCCCATCCTTTAGTATCACTAACGCCGAACACCATTTCTGCCTCATTCCAAAGATAATTGTTAGAATCTTTTTGTAAGCTGGCATAATCTGTAGACTCAAAATTTGCTTCAAGAGTCAGCTGTGCTTTATACATGACAATATCATAAAGCCCTCTGTGTTTAGGTAAAGGATTGAGCTTTCCTTTAACCTTTACCTCTTTGGGCGATAGATACCGATAATAAAGGGTAATCCGTCCCAGGGAATCCTTTTTTTGATACGGCAACTTTAGATATGGGCCGCATAAAGTTTGATTGCCTCCAAATCTTCGGCTTTCATCTTTTACTATTTTTTCTTTACGCTCTTTTCGTTCCCCTATTAAATTGATAATAAAAGGGGTAGGCAGCAGCATGATAAAAATAAGCAGAACGACGACAACTCCTTTAAGCATTACCGATTCTGTAATTTTTTTACGTATACTGTTTGAGTTTTCCGAATCCTTTTTTTTAACCGTATCTAACGGTTTTTGATGTTCCTGCAATTGATTTTCCTGATTTTCCATATTTACTATTTATTAAAAGTACTTTGAATCACAAAGTAAAAAATTAAAAAAATTTATTTTAACTGGCGTATGATTTTTTCTAACGCTTCCAAATGTTTTTGAAATGCCTGAGATCCTTTTTTAGTAATACTGTAAGTAGTATTTGTTTTTCTTCCGATAAAGCCTTTTTTAACCAAAATATATTCATTTTCTTCTAAATTTTTCAAGTGTGAAGCCAGATTTCCGTCTGTGAGCTGCAAAAGATCTTTTAAATCATTAAAAGACAAAAAATCATTGACGGATAATGCACTCATAATACCTACTCGAATCCGATGATCAAAAATTTTGTTAAGATTATTAATATTGACTGACTCCATAAATGAAAAATGTAAGTTTATGATAAGCTCAATTATTTTCTATCGTATTTATTTCTCATAATAATTCCATATACTATATGCAAAACACCAAATCCAAAAATCCAGATAATCATATTATATCGTAAAAAGTAAAATGAAAGGATACCTAATAATATTTCAAAAATTGCTAGTTTTTTTACTTCATCTAACGTATCTCTGGCAATCATGAGCAAAGATATTCCATAAAAAACCAGCGTGGTAGGCGCAATAAATATAAGCATATTATACCGCATAAAAGCAAGACAAATGAAACCTCCGGTAACTAAAGGAATAGAAAAATTAATTGCCATTCGGCGAAAAACATGGTTAAGAAAGATTACTCCGTCTTTTCGTGCCTTTTTTACAGAAAAGAAAAAACCTCCGGCTAAAGCTACCACAAAGGTAATAATCTCCACCAATAATAATTTAAACCGTAATACTTCTTTTAATGAATAAAAACTTTCCGTTTGATATCCTACTCCATAATAGTGATAATTTAAAGGATTAATATCCGAATCATTAATCAGGTACATGGCAAACAATCCGGAAATAATTCCACAGCTTCCTACCCATATTCCACTCCAACCGCTTAAACTCAAAAAACGGGTAGATTTCTGCATGTAGGATTTAATTTCCTGAATACTTTCTAATGGGGATAATTCTTGATTCATAATATAAAGCACTTTGAAAAACAAAGCTACAATTAATATTTGAATACACAACTTTTTTTGAAAAAATTTCACAAAAAAACCCCTCTTCCAGAATAAAAGAGGGGTTTCGTATTTATACTATTTCCTATTTATGTTTCTGATACAGTTCAGCTACTTTATCCCAGTTAACTACATTGAAAAAAGCTCCTATATAGTCCGGTCTTTTGTTCTGATAATTTAAGTAGTAAGCATGCTCCCATACGTCTAACCCCAGAATAGGATATCCTGAAACTCCTACATTTGGCATTAAAGGGTTATCCTGATTGGCTGTAGAACCTACAGATAATTTGCCGTCCTTTACCACTAACCAAGCCCATCCTGAACCAAATCTACCTGCTGCAGCCTTTGAAAATTCTTCTTTGAAAGCATCAAATGAACCAAAAGCAGTGTCAATAGCCTGAGCCAATTCTCCTTCCGGTTTTCCTTTTCCGTTAGGTGTCAGCCATTCCCAAAACAAACAATGGTTTAAATATCCACCTCCGTTATTTCTAACCGGTACTTTGTCAAACCCTTTAACAATAACTTCTTCGATCGGTAGATTTTCTAATTCAGTACCTGCGATAGCATTGTTTAAATTCGTGGTGTAAGTAGCATGGTGCTTGGTTAAATGGATTTCCATTGTCTTTGCATCAATGTTAGGCTCTAATGCATTATATTCATAAGGTAGTTTTGGTAATTCAAATGACATATTATTATGTTTTTATAGGTTAAACTTCATTGTTATAAACAAATCTAATTAAATTATACGATACATATTAAAGGTATATATTAGATTATTTGATAAGGGTATTTAAAAATTATATAGCTTAAATCAACTATCGTACCTCAATTGAATTTTTAACCAAAACTTTACCATGCTATATGATTCTATCAGAAGAGATTGATTTGCTCTCCGTCTCCATCAAAATCATCTTCGGATATAGAATCATTTTCCTCAGGTTCTTCTTCTTCCGGAACTTCTTCTACGACTTTAATACTTTTGATTTTTTCTTTTGAGAGCTGGTTTCCCTGAGCTTTTATACCTTTAACCGCGATAAAATCTTCAAGGTTTATTGTTTCGGGTTCTTTATCTTTACCAAAATTGATGTCCGCAATAAGTTTACAGCCGGTACCCACCCATTCAATAAAAGATCTTGAATTTTCTGAGGTGTAAAATGTTTGAGGATTGAGCGTATCTTCCAGCAAAAATCTTTTGATGTAGTAAATTGACTTTTCGCCATCGTAATAGACACAACATATCGGTTTTTCAGGGTTCCATTTTTCTATCACCAGAAAATCGTCATCAAAATGATTCAGCAGGTCAAAGGTATTTAATTTGGCTATTCCCTGAGAATTAAGTGTTAAAACTTTATCAGTTCCTTTAAATGCTCCCAGATAGGTTCCTCTTCCCTCTACATTTAAACGATGAATAGATTCATCAAACCAGATTTTTCTTGGAGCTAAAGTAGAAACACCGGTTTCTTTAAGCTCTATTTTTTTTACATAATTTTTTGAAACGAGGTTGCCTCGTGAGGCTCTTCCTTTAATGGCGAGTTCAGAAAAATCTATATCGAACTTTAATTTTTTTAATCGCTGGCTAGGTTTTAAATAAATAGTTACTAACTCGGCTTCTCCATTAGGATTAGCAGAAAAATACTGTATTTCAGAACCTTTTTGATCCGAAGCCAGTGCATATTCTTTGTCCCGTGTTATGGAAGTTACCGGGAATCTTTTCATATACCAGGGCCCCAGTTTTCCTTCCCTGTATATCATATTGTAAATGGTTCTGTTGTCATTCTTCTTCCAAACCCCAACATGAATTATATTTTTTCCTACAAATGTTTTGGCATCAGCTTTCGTAACAACCATTGAACCGTCTTGTCTAAAGATAATGATATCATCTATGTCTGAACAATCAAACAGATATTCGTCCTTTTTTAATGAATATCCTATAAATCCTTCTTCTCTGTTGACATAAAATTTTATATTAGCAACAGCTACTTTGGCGGCATCAATCGTATCAAATGTCCTGATTTCCGTTTTACGCTCTTTGCCCTTACCGTACTTCTTTTTAATATTGGTAAAATAATCAATGGCGTATTGAATCAGATGGGCCAGATGATACCTGACCTCTTCTATGCGGCCTTCTAAAGCCTGAATGTTATCTTCTGCTTTTCCTAGGTCAAAACGGGTAATTCTTTTAATCCTTATTTCTGTCAACCGGGTGATATCTTCTTCGGTTACTTCTCTTATCAAGTGTCCGGTAAAAGGTTTTAATCCTTTATCAATGGTAGAAATGACTTCTTCCCAGGATGAAACTTCTTCTATTTTGTGGTAAATTCTGTTTTCAATAAATATCCTTTCTAAAGAAGCAAAGTGCCATTGTTCCTGTAATTCTCCCAATTCTATTTCCAATTCACTTTTTAAAAGAGCTACTGTATGGTTGGTATTTCTTCGTAAAATTTCGGAAACAGTTAAGAATTCAGGCCTGTCAACATCTATAACGCAGGCATTGGGAGAAATTGATACTTCACAGTCTGTAAAGGCATATAAGGCATCAATCATTTTATCAGGAGAAACATCATTGGTGATGTGAATGAGAATTTCTACTTCTGAAGCTGTATTGTCTTCAACTTTCTTTATTTTAATTTTACCTTTGTCATTGGCTTTTATAATACTATCTATTAACGAGCCTGTATTGGTTCCGTAGGGAATTTCGCTAATCTGTAAAACTCCTTTTTCCGGATTTGATATTTTCGCCCGGGCTCTGACTTTCCCTCCCCTTTCACCGTCATTATAATTGGAAATATCTATTAAACCTCCGGTTTGAAAATCGGGATATAAAGTAAAAGTTTTTCCTTTTAAATGAGCGATGGATGCATCCACCAATTCTAAAAAATTATGGGGTAATATTTTGGTAGATAATCCAACTGCAATACCTTCTACTCCTTGTGAAAGTAAAAGAGGAAATTTTACGGGTAAGTTTTCTGGTTCTTTATTACGCCCGTCATAAGAGGACTGCCAAACCGTGGTTTTAGGGTTATAAACCACTTCAAGTGCAAATGGAGTCAGGCGGGATTCTATATAACGCGCTGCTGCTGCACCATCGCCAGTATATATATTTCCCCAGTTTCCCTGAGTATCAATGAGTAATTCTTTCTGCCCAAGCTGTACTATAGCATCTGTAATAGACGCATCTCCGTGCGGGTGGTATTTCATTGTATTCCCCACGACATTAGCTACTTTGTTGTAACGACCGTCTTCAAGCTCTTTCATGGAGTGCAAAATTCTTCTCTGAACCGGTTTTAAACCATCATAGATAGAGGGAATTGCCCGCTCCAAGATAACATATGATGCGTAATCCAGAAACCAATTCTGATACATACCCGATATTTTCTTTAAGCTTTCTGTGCCTCCCTGTATGGTAGATTCCGCTTTTTCGTTATTTTGTTCTTCCATTTATATATTGAAACTACTCTTTAATTTTAAAGGTTATACGTTTAATGCATCTTGATATTGTGAATTTTCTTTCATTACTTTATCTAAAGATATTTTAAGATTTTTCACCTCTTTTGATGAAAGATAAGAAATGTCAAAAGAAATTTTAGTCATTCCTGATGATACTCTTTTACTAGTAATGTATATTTCAAGCTTTCGTTTGAATAAAAATTTATTAACCACTTTATAGTTGACTAATTTTCTTTTAGGAAAATCAGATTGCGTTTCTTTTACAAGAAAAGAAAAGGGTAAGGCTTTCTGATTTTGAAGAATTAATGTTTCTCCTCCACTATCGTATCTGAAGAAAGAGCACCCCAAATAAGATAAATAAATTAATAATATAAAGCTTACGAAGCAAATAATCTCATCGTTTTTTTCCATGACTTGAATATCCATGTATGAGAAAAAAAAGCTAGTAAAAAAAATAATTAATAAAATAATGTTTACAATAGTAATTTTACTTTTAGTTTGTTTTGTTTGTAATTTCATAGCATAAAGAAATTGATGTCGATCTTTTTTGCTTTATAGTGTATTTGTTCTTAGTAAATGTTGTTTTAAATAGCTTCAACTACCAGATTATTAATGATAAATTCTTGTCTGGTTTGTGTATTTTTACCCATATAAAAATCCAGTAATTCATCTATGGATGTATCTTTGGTAAGCATAACAGGTTCAAGTCTCATGTCTTTACCTATGAAGTTTTTAAATTCATCGGGAGATATTTCACCCAATCCTTTAAATCTGGTTATTTCAGGATTTTTCCCTAGTTCGTTTAATGCTCTCATTCGTTCTTCATCACTGTAACAATAACGGGTTTCTTTTTTATTTCTGACCCTGAATAACGGGGTCTGTAATATATATAAATGACCGTTTTTAATTAAATCCGGAAAGAACTGTAAAAAGAAAGTAATCATTAATAATCGAATGTGCATTCCGTCTACATCAGCATCTGTAGCAATAACAACATTGTTGTATCTTAGATCTTCCAGACTTATTTCTATATTTAATGCTGCCTGAAGCAAATTAAATTCTTCGTTTTCATATACAATTTTCTTGGTAAGTCCATAACAATTCAAGGGTTTACCTCTTAAACTGAAAACTGCCTGAGTTTCAACATCTCTACTTTTTGTAATAGAACCTGAAGCGGAGTCGCCCTCTGTGATGAAAATAGTTGATTCCTGCTTTCTGAGTGATTTTTGATCGTTATAATGCTGGCGACAATCCCTCAGCTTTTTATTATGTAAACTTACTTTTTTAGCTCGTTCACGGGCTAACTTCTGAATTCCTGAAAGTTCCTTTCTTTCTTTTTCTGAAATAATTATCTTTCTCTGTAGAGCATCTGCTACTTCCTGATTTTTATGTAAAAAATTGTCCAGATGTTTTTTAAGGAAATCATTCATAAAGGTTCGGATCGTAGTTAATCCGGGCCCCATTTCATTACTTCCCAATTTAGTTTTGGTCTGTGATTCAAAAACAGGTTCAATAACTTTAATGGAAATAGCTGCAATTATAGATTTTCTTATATCAGAAGCATCATAATTTTTATTAAAAAATTCACGTATAGTCTTTACGTATGCTTCTTTAAAGGCGGTAAGATGCGTTCCACCCTGAGTTGTATGCTGACCATTTACGAAGGAAAAATACACTTCGGATTGAGATCGTTCACTGTGCGATAATGCAATTTCAATATCTTCATCTTTGATATGAATTATAGGGTAGACAACATCTCCTTCTATATTTTCCTGAAGTAAATCCTGAAGACCGTTTTCTGAATAAAACTCTTCTCCGTTAAAATATATTTTTAGTCCGGGGTTTAGATATACATAGTTTTTCAACATTTTATCTATGTACTCCCTTCTGAACTTAAAATTGTTAAAAATAGAGGCATCCGGTTCAAAAGAAATTTCTGTACCTCTGCGTTCTTTAGTATCCGATTCCGGACTTTCTTCAGTTAATATACCCTTAGAAAATTCAGCCACTCTTGTTACTCCGTCTCTAACAGATTTTACTCTAAAAAACGAGGCTAAAGCATTTACTGCCTTGGTACCTACTCCATTTAATCCCACGGATTTTTTAAATGCTCTAGAATCATATTTCCCTCCGGTGTTCATTTTAGATACAGCATCCACCATCTTTCCTAGAGGAATTCCCCTACCATAATCTCTTACTTTCACCCGGGTGTCTTCCAGAGAAATATCTATTCTCTTACCTTCTCCCATAACGTATTCGTCAATGGAATTATCAATAATTTCTTTAAGCAAAATATAGATACCATCATCAGGAGAAGAACCATCCCCTAATTTTCCGATATACATCCCCGGGCGGATACGTATATGTTCCTGCCAATCAAGGGTTTTAATATTTTCTTCTGTATATTGTTGAGATGTTGAAGCCATGTATTATCCTGTGCTACAAAATTACAATATTTTATTGGTTTTTTCAAGTAGGGAATCAAACAAAAAATAAACAAAATGTTTATATAAAAAACCCCTATTTTTATTTTATTTATTCAATTTCACGAAGTTCTTTTAGATTATTTTTTAATTTTCTTAAAAATATTCCATATATGACAGCATAATAGATGAACATGATTATAAAAATTATGATGCAGATTATGATAAACCAAAACGTGTATTCGGGTGAGTTAACAGGCGAATGTATGGTTTGCGTTCCTATATTATCATTCTGAATTACTCCGAAAGTTCTTTTGAGACTATATACAAAATCATAAAATCCGGTAAGAAATAAAGTAAACATTCCTAGTATAATATTAATAACTATAAATCCGGTAACATATCTTCTGAATCTTAAAATACTGTTTATTAATTCTTTAACTGAATTTAAAATATTGATTTGTCTATATGTTTTAACAAAAAAGTAAATGAAAAGAAGAGATATGAGTATATCAAATAATAATAGTTGGCGACTGATCTGTAAATTTCTGGAATAAATTTCCTTAGCTTCCATATCAAGGCTGCCTATCAAATATGTATTATCAATACAGGTAAATATAAGAGATATCATCAGTAGTATAAACTCAATACTACTGATAATAATAATGGATTTCATATTATTACCTGACTTTTTATTAATCATTTGAAGCAATTGTTCCTTCGAGTAATGATTATCTGAAGCTGGTTGTTCTTTCCAGAATTTTTTTAAATTATCAATATCAATTTCTTTACTCATCTGCACTCATTATTTCTTTTAATTTGTTTTTTGCCCTGTTCATCTTTACTCTCGCGTTTACTTCAGAAATACCTAACGTTTCTGAGATATCTTTGTATGGCAAATCTTCAAGATAAAGAAGCACTAATGCTCTCTCTATATCCGAAAGATGTTTAATTGCTTCGTATAGCAAGCCTATTTGTTCTTGTTTATCCGAATATTCCGTGTCTTCAGATAATTTATAGAGAGAATTATCAATTTCCTGAGTATCTACACTGCGAGTTGATTTTCTAAAGAGAGTGATAGCCGTGTTTAGGGATACTCTGTACATCCAGGTAGTAAATTTGGAATTACCTTTAAAGCTTTTATAAGATTTCCATAATTGAAGTAAAATTTCCTGAAATAAATCCTGAGAATCTTCATTATTTGTGGTATATATTCTACATACCTTATGAATGATTCCCTGGTTTTTTTCAATAAGTTCAGAAAATTCAAGTTCAGTTTTATGCACTATTTTTATAAAATTAGATGACTAAAGTAAATATATTAAACTATAAAGAAGCAAATATAGGATGATCTTTGCTAATAATCAATTACTTTTCCGGGATTCATAATATTTTTCGGATCCAGGGCTTCTTTAATTTTTTTCTGAATATTCAAATTGGATTTTGAAAAAACAATGGGTAGAAATGATTGCTGTATTAATCCGATTCCATGCTCTCCGGATATGGTTCCTCCAAGAGAATATATATACTGAAAAAGTTTAGTAAGCATATCGTTAATCAATGGATTTTGATAAGAATTCTTAAATTCGGGATGATTAAAACGTATATGCAAATTTCCATCACCGGCATGTCCATAACAAACAACCTGAGTGTTATACTCTTTAGCCAATGCTCGAACAAATTTAATTAATTTAGGCATTTCAGAACGTGGAACTACGGTATCTTCTTCTATTGTAAATCCATTTAGTTTTACTATTTCTGCAGCTTTGCGCCTCATCTCCCATAATCTGTTTTTATCAGTTTCATTATCGGCAAAATAAATTTCTTCTGTAGAATACTGTTCAATAGCTGTGATTGTCTTCTCTATCAATGGCATTAGTTCTTCCTGAGTAGTCCCATCATAACAGATTAATAAATGTGCTTCTACGTTGTTTTGTAAAGGGATGGAGTTGTCTTTCAGAAATATTTTCACCTGCTCTAGTGCATTTCTTTCCATCAATTCTATAGAACAGGGTTGTAAACCTGCTTTAAAAACATCTGCAACTGCTTTAGCACAATCATCCAATGAATGAAAAGGTATTAACAAGGTAATATCAGTTTTAGGTTTAGATAATATTTTAACCACCGCTTTTGTTACTATACCTAAAGTCCCTTCACTACCTATGAATAGTTGAGTCAGATTGTAACCGGTAGAATTTTTTAAAGTATTTGCTCCCGTCCATATAATTTCGCCATTAGGCAAGACCACTTCAAGATTTAAAACTGATGCTGAAGTTACTCCGTACTTTACAGCTTTTAATCCCCCTGCATTGGTAGCAATATTTCCTCCGATAAAAGAACTTCCCCAACTGGAGGGATCCGGACCGTAAAATAATCCGTAAGGTTCCAATGCTTTTTGTAAATCCAGATTTATTACTCCTGCTTCTACTGTTGCCTGAAAATTTAATGTATCAATAGAAATAATATTGTTTAACCTTTCTAAGGATAGTATTACGGCTTTATTGATGGGTAATGCTCCTCCCATTTGACCGGTTCCTGCCGATCTGGGCACAATGGAAAGGTTATGATGATTACAATATTGAACAATTTTTGATATTTCTTGTGAACTAGCCGGTTTTAAGACTACTGAGGGTAAATATTTGAGATTTTCCGTATGATCATAGGAGTAATTTTCTAATGTATCGGTATCTTCATAACAAAACTGCTCTCCTATAATTTGTTTAAAATATTTAATATGTTTTGATATCATTGTCTGTAATTCAGTAGTTATTTGCTGTCTAATTTGTTAACTTACAATTTAGTTGTAAACTATTATTTGGGGCAAATGTAAATATTAATATCAAATGTATAGAATTATTATCTTTGTTGCTATGTTTTCTAAGAAGTTTATATTGCTATTAAGTGCATTAGGTCTTTTATGCCTTTTTCTTTTTTTTGCTAATCTGTTGAGCGGTTTTGAAAATATAAAATTTTCTGATTTATTTTATACTTCTGAAGAAACGAAAAAATTAATCGTAACTTATCGTTTATATAAAACTTTAGCGGTATTTTTTGCTGGAATTTCACTTCCTGTCAGCGGATTTTTATTACAAGAGTTTTTTAAAAATCCCCTAGCAGAACCCTCTATACTGGGTATATCTTCCGGCTCGGCTTTATCAGTAGCATTCATTATTTTTTCAGGAGTACCTGCCCTGTTATTTAATTTTGAGTGGCTCAGTGGCTGGATACTAATTTTAAGTTCTCTCGTAGGTTCGGTTTCTGTGTCTCTACTTTTACTATTTATTGCGAAAAATATGAGGGATACTTCTACTTTTATAATTGTTGGTTTTCTCATTTCTGCTTTTTGCGGATCTGTAATTGGAGCATTACAATTTTATTCCGAATCGGAAGCGTTAAAACAATATGTTGTATGGTCTTTCGGATCGTTTGAAGGATTAAGCAAAGTGCAAATTATCGTTTACGGTTTTTGTATCTGCTTGGGTCTGCTTCCTGCTTTTTTATCAATAAAAAATTTAACCGGTTTTCTATTAGGAAACAACTATGCTCGTATACTAGGTGTAAATATGACTATTTTAAAGTTATTAATTATTACTTCAATCTGCCTGTTAACCGGTAGTACTACAGCTATGCTGGGACCTATTGTATTTATAGGCATTATAATTCCTCATTTTTGCAGGTTGTTATGGAATCCGGCAGCTTTATGGGAACAAATGATACTAAACATTTTGTGCGGAACGGGATTTATGCTGCTAATCAGTTTAATTATCGTGCAAACACAATTACCCGTGAATATATTGTCCTCATTAATAGGAATTCCTACTATACTGTTTATGATTGTTAAAAATAAATTCAAAACTTATTCATTATAGTATGAACACTCCTGCAATACTGGAAATAAATAATTTATCCATAGGTTATAAAAAAGCTATACTCAAAGATATTAATGCTACAGCAAACCCTGGAGAAGTCATTCTGCTTACCGGAAAAAACGGGTCAGGTAAAACTACTTTATTAAAAACCATATATAAGGAACTTATTTGTATGGGAGGGAACATAAAAATTATGGGGCAGAACAGTTATCATATTTCTTCCGGAGATTTAAGTAAATTTATATCTGTGGTCCTTTCCCAAAATTCGATTGGTCCTTCGCTACGTTTGTTTGATTTGATAAGCCTTGGACGATTTCCTTATAAAAAATGGTATCAAAAACTCACCCGAAAGGAAACAGAAACTATTTACTCTATTATAGATTTGTTTGAACTGACTCCTTATACTACTAATTACGCTTGCGAACTTTCAGATGGAAACCTTCAGAAAGCTATGATAGCACGAGCAATAATTCAGGATTGTCCTTTATTAATTCTTGATGAACCTACTTCTCATCTGGATATTGCTAATAAATTGAAAGTTATAAAATTAATCAGAGAATATGCTAAAGATAAACGAAAAGCCGTTGTCTTTACTTCGCATGATTTATCACTGGGACTTTCCATATCCGATAAACTTTGGCTCATCAAAGATCAGCAATGGATTTCCGGTTACACGGAAGACGTTGCTTTTAATGAAAATGTTCTTGATTATTTTGTTTCGTCTGATATGAAATTTAATTATCAAAACCAGGAGTATGAAATAAATAAACCTGAAAATCATCTAACTGTTCGACTTGAGGGTAATCGTAATTCAATCTATTGGTTAAAAAAAGCCTTAGTTAGAAATGGATTTACTATTCATGAATCTTCGGAAATTATTATCTCAGAATTAAATTCTAACTATATCATTCATTTTAAAACAGAAAATTTAACTTTCCCCAGTATTGAAAAAGTTATTTTGTATCTCCGCAACCACTTAAAAAAATTATTCGATTCCTAAATCTTCTACAATCTTATAATGCAGTTCAATTTTGCTTACCGGAATTCCAGTACAATCACTAACTACCATACAAACGATTCTTTCTGCTTCGTAACGAGAATGCAGATGATTGGGATTCAGTAATTTTTTATAGTTTACAGATATTAAAAAATGTATGTATTGAGCTAAAGTATAGCTGCGTAATTGTTTATTTCTTTTAAAAATTTTAATTATTAACCCTTGATATGCACCTTCTTCTCTAGGAAGATTATATTTTAGTTTTATCGGAGGGGGAAGTAAATCTAATTGTTTTTTAATTAATTTTTCATAAAATTTTAAATCTCCTTGAGGAATAAGTTCAGTGAGTTCTGTATTAACACAAATAATTTTCTCATTTACTCCATTATTCACAAAAAGTTCTTTCAATTTAAAATATAATTCACGAAAAATATCTGTAGTATAAATCTGTATCTTTTTTTTCATGTATATTAAATCGGCAATATCTCCTACAGTATAAGTACGTACCGCCTCTTCATCTGTAATCACTACATCAAAACAATTTTCAATCTGTACAATTATTTCAATTGTATCCAAGCCCATTTAAACAGATTCTTTCAATTGTTGAAGAGCTTTTTCCAATACCGATTGAGGGCATCCTATGTTTAATCTCATAAAACCTTTTCCCTCCTTACCAAACATAGCTCCATCATTAAGTGCCAAATGTGCTTCATTTATAAATAATGATGTAAGTTGAGCCTGAGTTAAATTTAAATCGCGGCAATCCAACCAAAGCAAAAATGAGGCTTCAGGAATTATTACTTTTATCTGAGGAATATTCTTTTTTAAATATTCATCTACAAATTTTATATTTTTTTCCAGATATGCCTTTAGTTCTATCATCCAATCTTCACCTTTTTCGTAAGCTGCCTGTAAAGCTAAATATGCAAATATAGTCCCATCATTTAGTTCACTACTTATTAAATATTTATGATACTTTTCCCTAAGTTGTTTATTTTTAATGATAGAATAGGATGTCACTATTCCTGCTATATTAAATGTTTTTGAAGGAGCATTAAGTGTAATGCTGTTTTGGGCAGCTTCTTCGGATACGGATGCAAACGGTATATGCTTTTTACCATATAAAACCAAATCTGAATGTATTTCATCTGATATAACAAGGACTTTATGTTTGTAACAAATTTCAGCTAATCTAGTAAGTTCTTCTTTACTCCATACTCTGCCTCCCGGATTATGAGGGTTGGATAAAATTAAAATTTTTGTTTTATGTGTAATTAATTTTTCAAGTCCGTCGATGTCCATCTGATACTGTTCTCCATTAAAAATTAATGGATTATTAATGACTTCTCTGTCATGTAAAGATGATATAATTCTGAAAGGGTGATAAACCGGAGGCTGTATAATAATTTGATCATCTTTTTCTGAAAAAACTTCTAAAACAAAAGCAATTCCTTTAACTACACCGGGAATGTAACTGATTTCTTCTTTTTTAACCTCCCACTGATGCTGCTTTTTCTGCCAGTTAATTATAGACTGATAGTAGTCGGAAGAAGCATAAGAGTATCCAAAAACCCCCTCTTCTACTCTTTGGGCTAGTGCTTGCGTAATTTCCGGAGGAGATAAAAAATCCATATCAGCAACCCACAAAGGAAGCAAATCATCTCTTCCAAATCTATCTTTTAAAACGCCATATTTTAATGAATCTGAATTTTTTCTGTTTATGATTTGATCAAAATTATATTTCCCCATTTTTTTATCGTTTACACAAAAATATAAGTTTTTACCTAATTATAGTGAATTTTTATCTATTTTGAAAGTTAAATATTTTATTATACTTTTAAATTACTTTAAAAAATATAAAATAAATGTATCAAAAATTATTTACTGATATTTCAAAAATTAAACAACTTTCAGAGAGAGATTATAATATAGGTAAACAGTTATTTGAGCCCGTATTTTATAATAAAAAGACTGTAATTGAAGAAAGTAATTATATTCCCAAATATTTATATTATATCAACTCTGGTTACTTACGGTTGTTTTATTATGATAGTAATAGAAATGATATTACGCAACATATAAATTGCCCTACCGATTTTTTCTGTTCTTTTTCAGATTTTCTAAATCAACATCCATCATTTGCTTCAATTGAATGTCTCACAGACTGTAAACTTCTCCGTATTTCAAGAATAGACTATAAAAATTTAACCGAGCAAAGTATTTTGTGGAAAAATTATGCATTGTTAGTTTTACAGGAATCTATGTCATTTCATGAAAAAAGAATTATAGAAATGACTTCTATGAATGCGCAATCCAGATATTTACAATTATTAGAGAATCAGCCTGATATATTTGAACATGTTCCTTTGCAATGTATTGCATCATATTTAGGAATTAAACCCGGTAGTTTAAGTAGAATTCGTAAAAATTTGCTTAACAATTGTTAATTGCATTTTTTTTAATTGTTCAGAATTTTGTTTTTGTAAAATTAATATGAAAAAAAATGAAAAATGAATTTATTCTGGTTACGGGGGCTAATGGACATTTAGGGTATAATCTTGTAACACTTCTTGTAAATAAAGGATATCGAGTACGTGCTTCAATCCGTAAGCCTGAATTTAAAAAACTTCTTGAAAATACCGGTTGCGAAGTTGTTATTGCTGATATAACTGACCAAGAGGCGATGCGCAAAGCGATGAAGGGTATAACAATTGTTTTTGCAGTTGCTTCCGTCTTTAAGCTCTGGGCTAAAAATCCTAAAAGTGAAATTTATGATGTAAATATGAATGGATGTAAAGTAACATTGGAAACTGCTGCTGAAAATGGTGTGAAACGGATAATTTATGTAAGTTCTATTGCCAGTTTAAACTATTCTTCTTATCCTATCAATGAAAAATCGGGATATAACACAGATCGAAGAGATATGTATTACAATTCTAAAAACGATAGCGAACAGTTAGCTTTCAAATTAGCTGAAAAATATAATATTGAACTTATTGCTGTTTTGCCTAGTGCTATGATTGGAAGTGAAATTATTGACCGATTGAGTAATTCTAATGAAATATTAAAAAATATAATTAAAAATAAACTTCCAATTGAAACTCACATCAACATTAACTGGATAGATGTAAAAGATGTAGCAGAAGGTTGTTATCTTGCTGCAATTAATGGTAAAAATGGCGAGAGATATATAATTGCCAATGAAAAAGGAATGTCTATTACTGATACTATAAAAATTGCAAACTTGGTTCTACCTCAACTCAATATTAGTAAGCCTATAAAAATATCTAAATGGATCCTTTATTTGTTAGGTTATAGCCTGGGTATTATTTCAAAAATAACAAAAAAGGCCCCGGCTATCACAGAGAAGGAAATTTCTATGTTTTACGGATTGGTACAGGATTTTGATATATCTAAAGCAAGAACTGAATTAAAGTTTTCCCCCACATCTCCTGAACTTACCTTAAAAAATGCTTTTGAATATATGTGGAGGTATAAATCTAAACTTCTTAATTAATGTTAATTTGAAAGTATTTATATTTGCCTAAATACTTTTGGCTTATGAAATTCAGATATATATTTTTAATCTTACTATTAGTTATCACTAGTGCTTTATATTTTACTAATCCTGATGAAACCAGTTGTCGAGATTTTATTAAAAACAAAGTTATAACCATATTTGATGAAAAATTAAATCAGGAACTTGATAAGATAGAAGATCCTAATGTCAAATTGTTTGGAAAATTAAGTAAAAATTTCATTCCGGTTGTTCAGGATCGTCTCGTAGATGAAATAATTGATAAAAGATTTGAAAGAAAAAATTTCTTTTTATTTTCTACCTTAAGAGTTTTATATCAAAATCAATGGCAAACCGTTGGTTTTGGTATATTTAATAAAGTATACCTGTTTCCTCAAGTTGAAGATGAACTTCAAAAACTGAATTTTAAAGATGAAGCTTTAAAATATTTTAATAACTAAATTATCTTCTTTTAAATAAAGAAACAATACAAAGTAAACAAATAGCTCCAACGGTAGAAGTTGTAAGAACTCCTATTTTACTACCGTGGCTCACCGATATATTTAATAAACTGAATATCCAACCTCCCAAGACACTTCCTATAACTCCTACCAATAAATTTATAAGACAGCCAAACCCCCTACCACGTATCAACACACCTGCTAAAAAGCCAGCCAGTATTCCGATAATTATTGACCAAATCCAATTCATATTTTACATTTATATTACACTACAAATATAATTTTTTTTAATCAGCTGTCCTTTTTTCAATGAGTTTTTTCCACTCAACATAACCAAAAACAGCAATAATGAATAAAAACAAAGTTAATGCAGAATATAATATTAATCCTTTGTGTATCAATAAAGGAATTGCAATTAGGTTACTTACATTTAAAAATATCCAGTTTTCAATTTTACGTTTAGCCAATAGCCACATACCGGACCAGGCAAATGCACTTACTAAGGAATCAAAAAAAGGAACATCTGAATTAGTAAAAAAAAGTAATAAGATATAAAGTATTGCCCATGCGCTAATAACTATGGCAAAGGCTTTTTCCCATTCTAAAGAAGATGAATATTCAACGGTTAGTCTTTGTCCCTTTTTTTCAGACCAAAGAACCCAACCATAAATACTCATAAAAAAATAATAGGTCTGCAAAAACATTTCAGCATACAAACCTGCATGAAAAAATAAATACGCTGTAATAATAATACTGGTGATCCCGCACGGATAAAGCCAAACCTTATTTTTCTTAGCAAACAATACCTCAGCTACTCCGAAAGATACGCCTATACCTTCCCATATAGAAATTTGATGAATTTGTTCTTTTATACCAATTCCCCAATGGTTTATTAATTCTAACATATTTAATCTATATAGTTTACACTTTATCTAATAAAGGGAACGGAAACAAAATGCAGTAGTATATTTTCCCTACGCCGGCATTATCCGTACAGGTTCTATGGGTATAATCTCAGCCATTTTTCAAGAAAAAAAGATTATTTTTTTCTTGATGTTTAAGCACCCCCTTTATTATTTTATAAATTCAAATATAATAATAATTTTACTTAAAAAACATTTCTTATTTTTATACATAATTTAAAAATAAATGTTTTTACTATCAATATGTTTAATAATATACAGTAACATGGCAAAAAGTTTGATAGTAAGTATGACTGATACTATAATTTAACTATTATGAATATGAAAGAAGAAAGCCTGAATAAAAATTATTTGAATTCCGAAATAATTGATATGCATACGAAAGCCTCTATTTTTAGAGATAAAAATACCAAGGCTGCATCTTTAATAATTGATGCACCTTGTGAGTGGGTATTGTATGCTGGAAACACACCGGAAAGCATAGATATGGAAACCCCTATTGCACGAGGAAAAGATTTAGGGGTATATCCATTATATATAAATCCTTCCCAAAGAAGTTATTTTAAAATTGTGACTGAAATGGGTTCTGCTTTTCTTTCAGAAAATCTTTTACCAATGGAAGGAGGATTTAATTTTAGAGATTTAGGCGGATTAAAATCATGTGATGGTAAATATATTAAATGGGGATATTTCTTCAGATCTGATGATTTGTATAATCTTACGGAAGATGATTTAAACTATCTGTCTGGCATACCTATTACTACAGTTGTAGATTTCAGATGTGAAGAAGAATGTAACCTGTTACCGGACCGTATCCCTGAGTCTGTCAAAAATTATATCAATTTAATTATTGATCCGGGATCTTTACAGGCATTTGGACGAAGTAAACTTACTTCGGAACAAGATGTTATTGATGCCATGAAACATCTGTACCGCTTGTTTGTTACTGAACCGGAGTACATTGAAACTTACAGGAAATTTTTTGATTTAATACAACACGATGAAAATTTACCTTTACTTTTTCATTGTTCTGCAGGAAAAGACCGTACGGGTCTTGCCGCTGCTCTTCTTTTATCCGCACTGAATATTCCCCGGGAAACCATTTTAGAGGATTATATGGCTTCGAATGAGTATCTTGCAGGAAAATATCAATCTTTATTTGAAAAAAATCCAGCCAATAAATTTTTATATACTACCTTGCCGGAATATTTAGAATCGGCATTAGACGAAGTGGAAAAGAAATACGGGAGCGTTAAAACTTTTCTAATTGATGAAATGAAAGTAAATATCCATGAGTTACAACAAAAATATTTATTTTAAATTCCAGTATAAAGCATTCTTATTCAAGAATGCTTTATTTTTGTCACTTATTAATATTTCTTGACCATGAAATCAAAATTGATACAAATATTACCTTGCTTTTTAATACTCTGCTTTCAATTTTTAATTAGTTGTAAGACTGACGATTCTCCCTTCATTACCCGTGAAGAAGAATCCGTTGAGTTAAACAAAAAATATGATAAAATTATTTCGATGACTGAAGTGGAATGCACTGATTCCAGTAGCTGGGGATTTACTGCAATTGGTATAAATTCCTGTGGGGAAACAAAAAAATATATTCCGTATCCGTTAGGTATTGATACCACTTCTTTCAAATCTTTGATTTCTCTCTATAATGCTGCTGAAATAAGATTTATAAAAAAATGGAATATTGCAGATTGTGACACATTATCTTCGGTAAAACAACCTACCGGAGTTGTTTGTACTGAAGGTAGAGCTCAATTAGTATATGAATAAAGTCCTGCTGTAATTTAAGCAGGACTTACTATATTCTATATACATGAATCTACCTTATTTTCATTCTTTGTAAACGCACGGCATTAAGTATTGCTAATAATGCCACACCTACATCAGCAAACACAGCTTCAAGCAAGTAAATATTACCAAATACACCTAAAATCATCACTATTATTTTTATTCCAAAAGCTAAAATTATATTCTGCCATACAATGCTTTTGGTTGCTTTTCCTATTTTTATTGCTAAAGGTATTTTAGACATTTTATCATCTTGAATGATAATATCAGCAACTTCTATGGTTGCATCACTTCCTAAACCTCCCATAGCTATTCCCACGTCGCTTAAAGCAATGACCGGAGCATCATTGAATCCGTCTCCCACAAAGGCTATTTTACCATTAGTATCCAGTTTAATCTGCTTCATCCTGTTTACCTTATCTTCCGGCAATAAATCACCATATGCCTGATCAATGCCTATTTCATGGGATACATTTTGAACTACTGAATCTTTATCTCCACTTAACATGATTGTTTTAATACCCATTGCATGCAATTCCTGTATATCATTCGTAACATTAGGCTTTAATTGATCTGCAATTTCAATATATCCTGCATATTTTTGATTAACAGCTATCAATACAACTGTGTTAACTATCTGTTTTAAATCCTGATCATATTTTATATTATATAGGTCCATTAATCTGAAATTACCTGCAAGTATTTCATAGGAATCAATTTCAGCCTTGATTCCTTTGCCGGGTATATCCTCCATAGATTTTATACGTGATATATCTGGCGATTGATTTATGTATTCATGAATTGCATTTGCAATAGGATGTGTACTTTGAGATTCCGCGATATTAACCCAGGTCAGTATTTGTTCCTCATTATATTCAGTATTTACAGATACTTTATGAACTGAAAAATTACCTTGTGTAACCGTTCCTGTTTTATCCAGAACTACTTGTTTTACATCTACCAAAGCATCTAAAAAATTAGATCCTTTAACCAAAATACCGTTTCTCGATGCTAACCCTACTCCTCCGAAATATCCTAAGGGTATGGATATAACCAAAGCACATGGACATGATATGACTAGAAAAATTAGTGATCTATAGAGCCAATCTTCATATTGATAGTTTGAAACAAAAAAATAAGGAAGTAGAAAAACCAGTAATGCCACAAAAAAAACAGCCGGTGTATATATTTTGGCAAACTTTCTTATAAATAATTCTGTTTTAGCTTTTTGTCCGGTTGCATTTTGCACTAAATCAAGAATTTTAGACAACTTACTATCTTCATAAGGTGTGGTAACTTTGACTAACGATGATGAATTCAGATTTATCATACCAGCTAAAACACTATCGCCTGTTTCTTTTGTCTGCGGGGCACTCTCCCCTGTAAGTGCCGAAGTATTAAACGAAGCCGAATCAGAAATCAATTCACCATCCAGCGCTGCCCTCTCTCCTGGTTTTAATTGCATGATTGCTCTTACTGCAACCTCCCTGGCTTTAATTTTTATTACAGTGTTATTTTCTATAACGGAAGCTTCATCCGGCCTTTGATCCAACAAAGAGTTTATATTTTTTTTAGCTTTTGCAACCGCTAATCCCTGGAAATTTTCTCCAATAGAGTAAAAAAGCATAACTGCAACTGCTTCCGGATACTGTTTTATATAAAAAGCACCCACAGATGCTAAAAACATTAATGATAATTCATTGAAAAAATCGTAGTGCCTGAACTCCTGTAACATTTCTTTAAAGACAGGGTAACCTACTGGTAAATAAGCCAGAATATACCATAATAATCGAAGCCATGAGTGAAAAAAATCAACCTGTAAATAATCCATTAGTACCGCTGCCAATAAAAGAACAGCACTGATTATTGCAGGTAAAAATAATTTCATTGTACTAATATCTTTATCTATACCATGGTCATGGGAATGTCCTTCATGACTATGAGAAACTTGCTCTTTTATATCTGAACAGCATGAACAGCTATGTTTTTTAACAGCCATATCTATTAGTTTTTTTGTTTACTCTACAAAAATATTATGAGTATGTTGCAACTCAATTGCAAATTTAATTTTTAATAAAAATACGTGATAATCTTAAATACTGACTGATGAATAAATTCAAACTTGTAAACTTAAATATTTTTACATTTGTATTGAATTTACAAATACATAAAAATGAGTAACGAGGAAATAATTCAACATTTAAATAATTCTTCTAAAGATACTTTAATGGAGAACTTAGGGATTGTCTATACGGAATTTACAGGTGATACGCTGACTGCCGAACTTGAAGTTACTTCAAAAGTTCATCAGCCGATGGGCTTTTTACATGGAGGTGTATCCCTGGCAATAGCAGAAACTGTAGGCTCTGTTCTTTCATTAACGACTATTGATCCTCAAAAATATTATGTGTTTGGAACTCAGGTTAACGGATACCATTTGAAAGCGGTAAGAACCGGAAAAATCAAAGCAATAGCTAGTTTTATCAACAAAGGAAACTCTTCGCAGGTTATAGAAATCAATATTTACAATGAAAATGAAAGGGAAACTTTCAAAAATTGTTACGTAACTATGATCAATCGAATCGTTCCTATTAAAGATTTTGACTAATGATAATCAATGATGTAATTAAAGATCACATTTGTTCTGACACTCCTTTTGCTTTCATTAGATTCCCTCAGGAAAGTAAGTTTTATCTTATCATCCCGGATGAAAAAGGAGCAAATAAATATATTTTTCATTCTTTTGATTCATCAAAAAATTATGAATTCCGTTTCAGTTTTTTAACTCCGTTAAACTATTCAGAATTATCTGAACTTAACGAAATTCATTTATCCGAAAGTCTAATTGATAATTCAACAATATCAATAGATAATTATATTCAATTAATTGATAAAGCAATATCTATATTGAAATTGGGAAATATGGATAAAATAGTTTTATCCCGCGATATATGGATTTCAAACAGCTCTATTTGTCCTCTTAAATCTTTCAGATATCTGGCAGATCAATATCCTAATTCTTTTATTCATTTAAGCTACTGGAACAAAAATGAAGTTTGGCTTGGGGCTACTCCGGAAACTTTAGGATCTTGGGAAAATTCTGTTTTTACTACAATGGCTTTAGCCGGTACATTACCCGACAATGAGAGTTCCGAATGGCAAACTAAAGAAAAGGATGAACAGCAGTATGTAACGGATTATATTTTAAAGCAACTTAAAAAATTATCTGTTAAACCTCTTAATATTCGTGGACCGGAATCTCTTCATCTGGGAATTGTTAAACATTTAGTAACTTATTTTTCTTTTCCTTTAGAGGATAAACAAAAAATAAAAGATATAATTTCCGGCCTGCATCCTACTCCTGCCGTGTGCGGACTTCCTACTAAGGAAAGCAAAGAATTTATTTTAAATGAAGAATCTTATTCTCGTGATTTTTATTCCGGTTACATTGGCATTCAAACAGAAAGTTATGAAAAATATTATGTAAATTTAAGATGTTCTAAACTTTATAATAACGGAGCTTTACTTTTTGTGGGAGGCGGAATAACTGCTCAGAGTAATCCGGAAAAAGAATGGAAAGAAACCGAATTTAAAGCCAAATTTATCAGTGATAGTTTATAGTGAGCTTATATTCAGTAATCCAAACAAACTTAGTTTAAAACAAATTAATAAACATTTTTTTTGTTAAAACTTGACTTCTATTCATTGTTAGATCTTCCACTTTGAAAAATACCTTATATTTTGTAAACTTTGTTTTTCTCTAATATTTATTTTTAATTAGGCTGCTAAAGAGTATGATTAGTCAATGACACTTTACCATTAATTATATATTTTATTACTTTCAGAATAACTATCACATTTTTTTACTCCGGAATTTTTAAACGTAAATAATTAATATCTAAATTAGAATACCAGATAAGAAATATTTTTATTGAACTATGGATACTGCATTTTTTATCATACTTTTAACAATGATACAATGAAAAGGGTAAATAATATAAAAATATAACCGCCCCAAGAGATTATGAAAATTAACAAGAGTGGTAATTGTTAGTTTTTTTTTATCTCCCGTTTCAGATATGATTTTAGCAGAAAAATACATAACCAGATGCTTATCGTTCATACATAATAAAGTTTCATGTATAGATTTAGCGGGAATACTTATAAATCTATAATTTTCTCCTAAACGTATGCTTTTTGCCAGTTCAAGCTTATCATTTTCATTTCCGGGTTTAATACCCAAAGGTTTTACTAGTATATCTCTTAATTTGAACATTTTTTTTATCCATTGAGGAGAATTAGTCCAAAAAGCTACTTGAATATCGTCGGGAGTTATATTTTTTTCGCTGAAAAATACGCACTGTAAAACTTCTGTATAGTCAGATGGAAGATATTGTGCTATCAAATCTTTTTCAGCTACTTTGCCTGTTTTGATTTTCATAGCTTAATGTTATATTTTATCATAGAATTTTTGTAATTGCTGTAACTCTTCCTTTGTTATATCTGGAAATAACTGCTGAATACCTATAAGAGTTGCATATTCCAACATGGCTGCATGATCGGTATTTTCTTTTGATTCTCCTTTAATTTGTCTCAATTCTTTTAGAAATGATAATCTGAAACTGTCTACTTGCTGCAAATAAAATTTTACTATCGGATTTGAATAACTCCAACCTCGAATTACCTGCTCTTTTTTATGTGATGCATTTGCTACTAATTCTTTTAAATAATAATATTTATCTAAAAAATTATCTTTAGTATTTACTTTATTTATAAAAGGTAAAGTATTTTCTTCTTTCCAGTATATCATTAAAGATTCTACGTAATTTTCTATATTTTTAAAATGGTGATAAAATGAACCTTTAGTGAGATTTAATCGTACACAAAGTTCCTCAATGCTTAATTTGTTAAACCCTTTTTCCTCTAAAACTTTTAACCCTTCTAGTAACCAATCTGTTTTATTTTTTTTCTTCATACATTTACATACCATTTAGTATGGTATGTAAATGTACAAATTATATATCTTAATTGTTATTTTTCATTCATTTTATATAATTTATTCTTAATAAATTATGTCTAAACTATTTAAAAAATTATTACTATCCATCGTTTATTATTGAATAATTTTACGCAATCTGAAGTAAAAAATAGTTTACAAAAGCAAACTATGCTGACTGGCAGTCAGAATATCCCTTAGTATTCTGTTGATTTCTGTAATTGGATTAGAAGCTAAAATTCCGAGGTATGGATATAGTTGCAAAGCCGTTTCTCTTCCTTCTTTTACAATTTCTCTGCATATAATACTTATTTTACTAAGCAGCTCGTGCGATACATTTTCGGTTTTCTCTAATTCATTCCACGAGTCTTCAACATATTTATAAAATAACGCTCTTCTCTCCTGAAAGTTATGATTTGCATTTTTTAAAAATTGAGTTCTGAATTCTTTATGTAATGGTTCCTGAATAGAGTTGAAAATAGTTTCAACTAAATCAAAAAAATGTTTTTGCATTCCCAGATGATTAACAGCGAGAGTCAGCTCTGCAAAAGTTAAAAAGGGATATTTGTAAATTAAAAGATCGATGGAACGACATTCAGCTTTTATCAAAAAAGATCGTTCTTTTTTAACGAATAAATTTTCCACTGTATACGAATGACTGGCTGTAGCTATTAAACCTATAGTGTTCCAATCTTCAATAATTTTTACTTCTTCCGGAAAAAAAATAAAAGATTTGTAAATCGGTGTACCCTTATCGCAGGTAAGCATCTTTCCATTTTTTTTAATTTGACAATTGGCTGTAAAAACGTTTACGTGGGGTATTCCTGTTACATAACTCCATTTTCCGTTAATTAAATATCCGTCCTGACTCTCTTCAGCTACACCCCCTATTTTTCCACTGCCTCCGAAACAAACTTTAGGATCCTTAAATATATTTTCTGCCAGTTTACCGGATAAATATCCTACAAAAGCATTTGCACCGCTACACAAAGTCACTGTCCAGCCTAAACTTCCATCTAACTTTGCTATTACTTCCTGTAATTGCAGACCTTCTAACAAATTTAATTCTAAACCACCTAAATACTTAGGCACAAACAAATTAAACAAATTCTGAGAATAAATAATTTCTAATTGACTATCCGTCAATTTTCTTATTTTTTCAGCATTTACAGCTTCTTCTTTAAGTTTTCCCAGTACTTCTGCAGATAAAATTCCCATAATTTAGTATGTTTAAAATTCAACAATTAATAAAACAAAGGGAAACTATACAGTTAGATAAAATCCTTTATCAGCATTATCTGATAAGTGCACAAAAGAAATACTTTTGTTGGGTATAATCTCAGCCTGCAACTTTTAAGTTAAAGCACCCCATGGTTTCTATCAAAGTTAACATTTTTATTTAATACACAACTATAAAGGTATTCAAAGATTATTTAAAATAAACTCAGCTGATCCTTATCTATTTTTTTTGACTTTGGATTAAACCTTGTTTGGGTAATTATTTTTGAATTATCAGTATTCTTGACTGCATCACCTAAAACTGTTTTCCCTCCATATTTCCATGAATCTTTTCTTTCTTTATGTATCCAATCTTTTAACTGATAATCTGGAATAAAGTTGTTTTCCATTTGCTGAGAAACCTTTGAAAGGTTTTTTAAAGCCTCCGATTTATGTTTTTCTCCTAAACGAGATTTGTGCAACGCTATATCGAATATTTCAATAGTTTCATCATAAATATTCGTTGGAACGGGAAAAGGATGACCGTCTTTACCTCCATGAGCAAAAGAAAAACGAGCAGGATCGGAAAATCTGGAAGGAGTACCATGAATAACTTCACTTACCAAAGTTAAAGACTGAAGTGTTCTGGGTCCTACGCCTTTCAAAAGTAAAAGTGATTCAATTGAAGAGATATCTGTTTCATGAGCAAGTACTAAAGCAGCTCCCAAACGTTTTAGATTTACATCCTTTTGAAGCACTTCATGATGTTCAGGCATAAGTAAAGAAATTTCCTTCATCAATTTATCCGGATTTTCACGAGTTAAACTCAGTATTCCTTCTTTAGTCTGTTTAGCATTTTGATCAGTCAAATTTAAGATCTGCCCCTGATTTTTTCCATATATAAAAGAATGAGGTGTTTCTGTAAAAGATTTTATATTAGACGAAAGCCAGTGATATCTTCTAGCCATTTTTTCGTCAGGATTCATTCCTTGCTGTATAATAGACCAATCGCCTTCAGAAGTAACTACAAAAGAATGCAGATACAACTGGAATCCATCTTGCACGGCGGTATTATCTACTTTAGCTGCCAACTTACTATGGGTAACGAGCTCACTGCCATTTAACCCTGTTTTATAAGCAACATCCATCAACTCATCAGGAGTTTTTCTGGAAGATTTCCCTCTACCTCCACAGATATAAATACCTAATTCCGAAGAACGCTGATTGATAGATTTTTTTAAAGCATTCATTACGGAAGTAGTAATTCCTGATGAATGCCAGTCCATTCCTAAAACACATCCCAGAGATTGAAACCAAAAGGGATCACTTAATTTTTGAAGAAAGACTTTTTTTCCGTACTCCTGCACTATTGCTTCAGTAATTGCTCCGCCTAACAAGCACATTCTTTGAGCTAACCATGCCGGAACAGTACCGTAATGCAATGGTAAATCTGCATATCCTCTCTTCATAGTGTAAATTTACGTAAATGATTTAAAATTACTTAGTTATTTATCTGTAATAATTTTTCAGTAAACAATTTTCAATTAATCAATTAGTAATGAATTAATTAAAATAATTTTTAATAACATGATATAATTTATTTAATAAAAAGACCTATTTATCTTTTTATGTTTTATATTTGAAATCGGATTGATTATTACCATTCACATGTTCACAAAAACTAGCGAATACGCAATAAAGATTATGATATATCTCAGTAAAAATAGCTCAAGAGATCATTTGTGCCAGGTAGGAGAAATAAGCCAGGCATTAGATTCTCCGGAACCATTTACTGCAAAAATACTTCAGCAATTGACTAAAGTGGATTTACTAATGTCTATGAAAGGAAAAAACGGAGGTTTTACGTTAGGCCGAGCACCTGAAAAAATAAAAATATGCGATATTGTTGTTTCTATAGATGGAGAAAAGGCTGTTAAAAAATGTATTTTAGGCTTAAGAGATTGTTCCAGTGAAAACCCGTGCCCATTGCATCATAAATATTATAAAATTAAATCAGATATACGAGACAATATTCTCAATGTAGATTTATTGTATTTAAAAGATACCTTAAAAACAATAAATCTACAGTAAGCAATTTTTTATTGTTTAAAATCTAAAAATTGTATCCTATTCTGAACCCATAGTCCAGCATAGCTCCAATTTTAGTCTCCTTTTTTTTCTCAAATCTATCTAATGCAAAGTTATATTTATAATTAGATTCAGAATACATAGAAACTCCAGGTCCTGCATAGAGCTCATAAAAAAAGTTTTTAGCAAAAGATCTCTTAAGTCCGTAATTAAATGACAATGAACCTTGAGGATTAATTTTCCAATTGTTAGAAGAACTGGTTAGCCAATCAGGCAAAATCGTCAATTTCAGTGATAAATAATTACCTGAATTATTAGCTGTATTTTTTCCTTTTGAAGCTCTGGATTCAAAATTATAATAATAACGTCCTTCCAAGGATAATCTGGTAGTTAACATGTAGTCAAATCCTTCATCGTAACCGTTATAATTATAACCAAAACCACCTGAATAATCAATCGTTCCTAAAGCAGTTATCTTTTCAGTCAAGGCTTTTTCATATTGAATACCTACACCTATGACGCTAAGATTAAAGTTAACAAGATCAACTGCTTTTTCCTGCGCATAAGAATGAATCTGATTGACCAAAAGTAAGATCATAAAAAATGGCATTTTTTTCATATCAATAGTATCATATTTATATTAAGATTATAAATATAATAAATACTAATCAAATTTATTACATAAATTATAAAAAAAATATGTGATTATAGTAAGTTATCTATGAGTTTAACTTTTGCATATAAATCAGAAATTATATAAAAATCTTATCTTTTAAAAGAAATCTTTTTATTTCACTAATAATTTGTCAGCAACCAGACTACTAAACACCTCTGTTCTTTCAGAATTATCGATTTTTATGGTAACACTACCATCAAACGGTTCAACTGAAAGTACTGTAAGCAGCATACCCAGACTTAAATCTTTAGAATTAAGATATTTTAAAAAATCTTTAGACCCATTAACCACAGCTGAAAGTATTACTTTCTGTCCTTCTTTACATTCGCTTAATCTTTGGTAATTAAGCCATTCAATATTTCCTTCTTTATCTGGTATTGGGGAACCATGCGGATCATATTTAGGATAATCGAGCAACTCATCCATTTTATTAAAAAAAATTTCTGAATGAATATGTTCTATTTGTTCTGCAATTTCATGAACTTCTTCCCAGCTAAACCCCATTCTTTCGACCAGATACATTTCAGTCAGCCGGTGTTTTCTAAGTATTAATGCCGCTTGTTTTTTTCCCTTATCAGTAAGTCTCAAAGGTTTATAACTTTGATGATGAACTAATCCTTTCTCAGAAAATTTTTTCATCATACTATTTACGGTAGGCATTTTAATATTTAAATACTGACTTAAAGCAAGCGTAGATACTTCACCGTTGTCATCAGCAATACTGTACAAAGCCTTTAAATAATTTTCTTCTATATACGAGTACATACACAAATATAAAAATTAAATCCAAAAAGAAAAATTCATATTACAAAATAAATTTGTTAGAATCTTCTAATTTTATAATTTTGCAAAACTAAACAACATCTTATGAAAATAAAATTTATTTTATTATCCATGCTTGTGGTTAATATTTTACCCTCTCAAATTATTTCAGATTCAATATCTTCAGAAAATGAAAAAAATATTGACGACATTGTTGTGACTGGAACCATGAGAGAAGTGAGAAGATCGGACAGCCCTATTCCGGTTGAAATTATAACCTCAAAATTATTTAAAAAAAATCCTACTCCCAGCTTATTTGATGCTGTGGGTATGATAAACGGAGTACGACCTCAAATTAATTGTAATGTATGTAATACCGGGGATATTCATATTAATGGAATGGAAGGCCCTTATACCATGATTTTGATTGACGGCATGCCTATAGTCAGCGGTTTATCAACTGTATACGGATTAAGCGGAATTCCAAATAGTTTAATTGATCGCATTGAGGTCGTTAAAGGTCCAGCTTCCTCCTTATATGGTTCTGAAGCAATGGGGGGAATCATTAATGTAATTACAAAAAATCCGGCAAAAGCGCCATTAGTAAGCGCAGATGTCTTCGGAACCAGCTGGGGTGAATTAAGTGCAGATATTGGACTCAGATTAAAACCTTCTGAAAATTTGTCCGGATTATTGGGAATTAATTACTTTTTATATAATAATCCTATTGACAATAATCATGATGGATTTACAGACGTTACTTTGCAAAACCGGATTTCTGTTTTTAATAAGTGGAATCTGAAAAGGAAAGAAAATCGTAATGCCAGTATTGGTATACGATGGATCAACGAAGATCGATGGGGAGGACAGATGAACTGGAGTAAAAAATACAGGGGAAGTGATGAAGTATACGGTGAAAGTATTTATACTAAAAGAATTGAAATAATAGGAAATTATCAGCTCCCGTTTACCGAAAAAATATATACACAATTTTCTTACAACTGGCATGATCAAAATTCATGGTATGGGGATACTCCTTACATGGCTACTCAACAAGTTGCTTTTGGACAAATTTACTGGGACAAATCCTTAAAAAATCATAACCTTCTATTGGGTGGAGGATTTCGTTATACTTACTATGATGATAACACTCCGGCAACTTTATCAGCAGACGGATTACATAACGCTCCGGCCAAAACTCCATTGCCGGGAATATTCATTCAGGATGAATGGAACATTAATACAAAAAATACTTTGTTAGTAGGTTACAGATACGATCATGACAAAAACCACGGAAATATTCACTCACCTAGGGTTGCCTACAAAATTTCACCTAATAAAAACAATACCTTAAGAGCCAGCTTTGGAACTGGATTTCGTGTAGTTAACATATTTACTGAAGATCATGCAGCTCTTACCGGTGCAAGAGAAGTTGTTATTGAAAATTCTTTGAAACCGGAAAAATCGTATAATGGAAATTTAAATTATGTTCTTAAAATACCCAACGAAAATTTTAACGTTAATTTGGATGTCACAGGTTTTTATTCCTACTTTACAAATAAAATTGTAGGTGATTTTGATACGGATCCTACAAAAATCATTTACGATAACTTAGATGGTCACGCCGTTTCCAGAGGTATTTCGTTAAACACTGACTGGAGTTTTACCTTTCCTTTAAAAATTATGGCAGGTGTAACTTTTATGGATGTTTATATTAAAGAAAATGACGAAGATGGTAGTAAAACAAAAATACAGCAACTTCACGCTCCCAAATGGTCTGGCAATTTTATAATTTCCTATAATTTTCCTAAAAGCCTGACTTTAGATTTTACCGGAAACTGGAACGGTCCTATGAGACTTCCTATACAACCCGATGATTATAGAAGAGAATACTCTCCCTGGTTCTGTATCGCCAATATTCAGCTGACTAAAAAATTTCATAACGGCATTGAAGTTTACGGAGGATTAAAAAATATTTTTAATTTTATTCCTAAAGATCCTCTAATGAGACCCTTTGATCCTTTTAATAAGGATGCTGACAACCCCGTAACCAATCCGCACGGATATACCTTTGATACTGCTTATAATTATGCTTCTTTGCAAGGTATCCGTGGTTTTGCAGGTATAAGATATAATTTATTTTAATTAAGACACTTACTATGGGCAAATTTAACTTTCTGAAAAAAAGAATTACAATTATTGGTTGTATAATGATAATGCTTTTGAACTTTTCTTCTGTAATGTTTGCCCAGATAAATTTTAAAAGCTTAGATTCCTTAGTAACTAAGGAATCTAAGCCTATAATCATTTATATACATACAGATAATTGCGCCTATTGTTCAATACAGGAGAAACAACTGCTGAAAAACAATGAATTAAAAAAGATTCTGTCAGAAAACTACTATTTTTTAAACGTAAATGCTGACTCAAAAGAGCCAATAACATTCAATCATCGTTTATTTAAAAATAATAACCGAATTCATGAGCTTGCGGAATATTACACTCCGGCAAATGAGACTGTTTCATTTCCCTGTTGGTTATTTTTTGCACCTGATTATGAATTAATCTTTAAATATAATGGTTTATTAAAATCTGATGAGCTATTATTTCTTTTGCAATCAACATTTACACCTGTTCATTAAAAAAGAGGACTCTTCAACAATCAATATTTCAAATTGTATTAAATTTGTTGACTTATAACGAATTTATGACTGTATTACCTATTTTTTACTTTGCTCCGGTTTCGTATTTTGCATTGGCTTTACAATCTGATAAATTATTATTGGAAAAATGGGAAAATTTCCCTAAGCAAACCTATAGAAACCGTTGTATAATACAGGGTGCTAATGGTAAACTTCCGCTTATCATCCCTACCGAACATACAGGAGCCAGAATATTTAAGGATATAAAAATATCATATGCTTCCAATTGGATGAATCTACACTGGAAATCTATAAAATCCTCCTACCAAAGTTCACCGTATTTTGAATATTATCAGGACAGCCTTAAAGAAATATTTGATAAAAAAGAAACCTATCTAATAGATTTTAATTTAAAAACGTTTCAATGGATCAATGATAAAGTAAAGCTAAACTTAGATTATGACTTTACTTTGGAGTACAATGAATTTTTTGAAGGCAAAGACGCACGGGAAACCTTTAATGCAAAAAAAGAGAGTACATTTCAAAACCAACCCTATATTCAGGTTTTTTCCGATCGATTTGAATTTATGAATGATTTATCTATTTTAGATTTGGTTTGTAACGTTGGCCCGAAATGTGATACTTATATTTCAAACATTTAAAAATACTAAAACATATAATTAATGAAAAAAGTAGTATTTAGCATTGCATTAGCATTTGGCTTATTTGTAAACAGCCTGTCTGCTCAGGCAACAGATTCTTTAACTTTAAAAAATTGGTATCATCAAAATTACGAAAAGACCGGAGTTTACGGAGTGGGTACCAATGATGCTATTGAATTTTTAAAATCCAAAGGTATAAAGCCCTCCTCTATTGTGGTTGGTGTTATTGACAGCGGAGTACAAATAGATCATCCGGATTTGAAAAAAAATATATGGGTTAATCCCAAAGAGAAGCCTAATAATAAAAAGGATGATGATGGAAACGGGTATATAGATGACATTCATGGATGGGATTTTATTGGTGGTAAAGATGGTAAAGATGTAGATCACGATACTATGGAAGCTACCCGTGTAGTTGCTAAATATGAAAAAATGTTCGAAAGTGCAAATAAAAGTACCAACGAAGCTAACATAAAAAAATATCCAAAAGAATATCAGGAATACCTGAGAGCAAAATTGGTTTACGACGTAAAATTAAAAGAAGCTCAAAAAGGAATGGATAATATTTCTTCTAATCAGGAGCAGATATCTCAGGTTGTTAGCACACTTCGCGATGCTTTAGGTAATAATACGATTACAGTTGAAAATGCTCAAAAATTGGCTAACCCTAATCTAAAAAGCTATGTCATGATGCTGGCTTCCGATAGTAGCGTAAGTGGCAAAACTGTTGACGAGTTTGAGAAAATTGCTCTTGAGCAATTTAAAGAACAAGCAAAATATTATGGGGATCAATTAAAATATATGCTTAATAAAGACTATGATCCACGTGCAATTATCGGAGATAATTATTCTGATTTAAAACAGAAAAATTATGGAAATAATGAAGTTGAAGGTCCGGATGCTTTACATGGTACACACGTTTCAGGAATTATTGCTGCCGAAAGAAACAACAATATAGGAATGGATGGAATTGCTGGGGATGTTGCTAAAATATTAGTAGTTAGAGCTGTTCCTGATGGAGATGAAAGAGATAAAGATATTGCTAATGCAATTTACTATGCTGTAGATAATGGAGCAAAAGTTATTAACATGAGCTTCGGAAAAGGATTTTCCCCTGACAAAGAAAGAGTTTGGGAAGCAATGAAATATGCAGAAAAGAAAGATGTATTAATGGTACACGCTGCGGGTAACGATAATAAAAATGTAGATATAACTTTTAATTATCCTACCAATTTCAAAGATGGTGAAAATACTTCTTTTGTAAATAATTGGATAACTGTTGGTGCTAGTACCCGATACAACGATAATTTAAAAGCTTCTTTTTCTAATTACGGACAAAGGGTAGATATATTTGCCCCGGGACTTGAGATTTATTCTACAGTAACAAAAAGCGGCTATAAATTTTTACAGGGAACCAGTATGGCTTCTCCGGTAGTTGCAGGATGTGCTGCATTACTATGGGCTTATTTCCCTAGCCTAACAGCTGCAGAAGTAAAAGACATATTATTGAAAACAGCAAACAAATCAAATGTACCTCTTTTATTAAACGAAGATGTTGATACTACATTTGATAAACTTTCCGTAACAGGAGGTGTTGTAGATGTTTACAAAGCTGTAAAATATGCGTATGAAAATTATCCTTCCAAAGCTGGAAAATAATTAAAGTAAATTATTATCATATTTAATACAAAAAAAGAGGCTTATAAAAAGCCTCTTTTTTTATAAATCATAATCATTAAACTTTTAGTTTGGCTGTGGATTAATTAGTTCCGCCGCTTCTTCTTCATTAAGATTGTAATGATAAAATTCCTTAAAATACTCCTGTGTTATTTTATTTAGATTTTGGGTATATACTTCAGGATACAATGTTTGTGAAAGCCATATTATCCCAATGAGTCGGTTGATTCCCGGAGGTCTGTCTATCCAGCCAAAAGGTTTCCACGGAACCTGATATACTTTGTTTTCTTTTACAGATTTTAAATCTTTCCATAACTTATCATGCCGAATATGCATATAAGAATCTTTGGAATCATAGTTCCCGGACCATACTAAGACTATGTCTGGATTCCATAAGTATATTTGTTCAATTGAAACTCCTGTCATCCCCTTTCCCGGTAAAATATCTACCTGAGCAACATTAATACCTCCCACCAAATCAATTAGCAAACTGTGAAGTGAGCCGGATGGATCGGTTTTTAAACCTTTATTCCCCTCAGCATAGTAAACTTTTTTTCTTTTATTTTCCGGAATTTGTTTTGCTTTTATAGGAATGGAATCTACGTAAGTTCGGATAAAATTATTTAATTTCTCTGATTTTTCTTTCTTATTTAAAACATTTCCTAAAAAAGACAAGGTAGATTTATAATTATGAAAGTCGTTATCCAACAACACCACAGGTATATTTACTTTTTTCTGAAGTTGGTCTGCTTTTTTTTTATTTTCTTCTGTTAACGCTTTTGAAAACAAGATAATATCTGGCTGTAACCTAATAATTTCTTCTGCATTTTCATTAATAACCAAAGGTTTATTTACATAAAAACCTTGGGTTAAATATTTTTTTTCAGAATCATTATAGTTAAAGACTCGATTAACAGGCAACAGTGTGTCAAAAGAATAGACTAACATTACAGAATGCCTGTCAATAAAAGCAGATTGTACGTTGACAGGTATTTCTACTTTACGACCCGCCATATCGGTTATTGTTCTTGTTATTTTTTCAGAATAAACTTTATCTTTTTTACAACTTATAAGCGATAAAAGAAAAAAAATAACAACGTAAATACCAAATTTAGATTTCATACTTAAAAATTATAAAGCAATGATGTAAAAAATGTACGTCCTTCCCGTGGATAATTTTTAGATAAATAATAATTTTTATCTAACAAATTTTTAGATCCGATTTCACCACTGAAACCTTTCCAAATTTTAGAATGTACCTTAACATTGACCAAAGTAAAACCTGAAATCGTCTCTCCAACACTCGTTATATATCTGTTGCTGTTAATCTCCATATCGAGATGCAAATATGCATCCCAGTTTGTTAAATTATACTTTCCGAAAACAATAAGTTTATGCTTGGGAATGTTTGTATATTCTAAAGATTTATCCTTCTTATTTTTAAGTTCAATAAAGCTATAGTTAGCACCAACGTTTATATTTTTTATGGGACGGTAATTGAATGACAATTCTAATCCCTGGAAAACTGCTTTTCCCTGATTTCTATTTTGATATATTGGATTTCCATCTTCCTGTTTTCCTACAGTAATCTGATAAATAGCATTGCTTACATTGTTTCTATAAAAAGAAAGTTCATATTGTAAAGCTGAAGATACTTGTCCTTTATAATTAAAATCAAATATCCAACTGTATTCGGAACTCAAATCAGGATTAGGAATTTGCGAGCCAAAACGACTGGAATATCTTTCTTTTTGAGAGGCAAATCTGGATTTTCGAGATGCTGATAATGATATTTCATGATGTTCTGCGGGTTTATATATTGTTCCCAGCTGATAATTGAAAGCATTGTCTGAACCTTTAGGAAAATCAAATAAAATATTTTTTTCTCCGGTTTCATAATGTGTTCCATAATCCTGAGCTTTTATATTATTTCTATAGTTATAACTTGCACCAGCTATAATAGTAAAGTATTTATTTAAATTAAATACATCTTCAATTCCAACTGATAAAGTATTGTCCAAATATTTCTGAATTGGCTCCCCCACTATTTCTTTTTGTCCGGTAGCTAAATTTTGAGGTATTGTGGCATTATGTTCTTTATGTGAATCAAACTTTTCGTGAAAAGATAATTTTAAAATATTATTTTTAAAATATTCAGTAGATAAATTAATTGAGCCACCCAACGAATAATCATCATATATACTGCGAAATGCTTTTTTGGTATTTTGCAGAAAATATTCATTATTATCGTATTGATTCATTTTATTATAATAGTTATCATAAAAACCAGTTAAACTTAAAGAGGTTTGGGCTCCTAAATACGTGTTTGAACGATAATAAATACTGTATTTGTTATATTGAGGATAATCCCTGTACATACTTCCTTCAACTGGAGGAGCTATATCCTTTTGTGCCTCCTGTATTATAAAGTTTAATGAATATTCATCAGTTTTATTGGGCATATATCCAACTTTACCACTTAGTTTCCAGTCTCTATATTCAGAATGGTTTCTTTTACCTACACCTTCATTAGTACCGGGTTTAAATTTTTCTGATAACGAGTTGAAATTATTTTTTATGTGTGAAACATTTCCCAGAAAATAAAATTTATTTATTCTGGATCCTATATTTAGAGAAGTACTATAATTATTGAGGCCTTCTTTGCTGAATTTAATTCCGGAAATACCTGATATTTCTAATGGTTTTATGGGTTTTCTTGATATTATATTTATTGCCCCTCCCATAGTATTGGGCCCGTAAAGAACTGATGTAAATCCTTTAGAAACAGATATTTTTGCTATATCAAAAGTAGTGAATCTATTGATATCTACATTTCCATCATAAGGAACATAAATAGGTATTCCATCATAAAAGATAGGTGTCTGAAGCATTGAAAAACCACGAAGACTCAGGTTTCCTTCTCCTCTTGCACCAAACTCAGAAATGGTAACTCCGGGTAACAAATTGACAGCATCAGTCAAAGTGTTTCTATCAAACTCACGGAGTTGTTTTTCATCTACCTGATTGGTTAATATGCGCTTAGTTCCTTTTTCAATTACATTAATTTCTCCCAATTCAAAAACTTTTGATAAGGAATCTGAAGTATGATTTTGTGCCCATATAAACGTTGTTCCTGCACAAAATATTAAGGCTGATATTTTATTTTTCACATTTATAATTTTATGTTAGTTTTTATTTTGAATTATGTTTAGCTTATCATTCAATATTTTGACATGTTTTCCTATGAAAAAGACCATCGGCGATCGTAACTGGTTAGTTTCTAAAGTTCCCAAAAGTTCAGATAGATGGGTATAAATAGCTGTTTCTTCTGGCATACTGACTCTTGACACGACAACCACCGGAAGATTCTGATCTACATTTTCTTCTTTCATAATATTAAGTATACGAGTCAAATTTTGATTAGCCATATATAAAGCTATAGTAGTACCGTATTTGAAAAGCACGGTTAAATCTCTTATTTGTGCAAAATTTTCAGGAGTATCATGCGAAATGAAATGTACTAATGCATCGCTTTCATTCAATTCTGTTGTCGGAATTGAAAAAACTGATGAGGCTGCACCAGCTGCAGTAATCCCTGGTATGACATCAAAAGGTATTTTTCTTTCTTTCAAAATTTTCGATTCGATTCCACCGCTGTTAAACATCATTGAATCTCCGGAACGTAATCTGGCTACCTTTTTTCCTTCCAAATAATAATTTTCCATTATATCAATCATTTTTTGAAAAGTCATGTCTTTTTCAACAAATTCAATTTTTGCTTGAAATCTTTGGTCTTCTAAAATACATTGATTTGCTAAGCAATCATATAAAATAACATCAGTCTGTTCCAGAATTTGTGTTGCCTGGATGGTTAATAAATCCGGATGTCCGGGACCTATTCCTACTATGTTAACCTTGTGTAATGTTTCTTTTTCTTTTTTCATTGTTTATAATTTCATGATTTATATGCTGGAATACAGATTTTTCTTTCTTTATCATTGTGCTTGAGATCTATAACATCTATGTCTACTCCATAAATTTGTTTTAATGTTTCATTTGTAAGTATATCATTACAATACCCTTGTTTCCATAAGGTACCCTCATGAACAACCAGCACATCGGCATCACACATAAAAGCATGATCAGGATTGTGCGTAGCCATAAAAATTCCCATTTTTTCGTTTCTAAGATTATTGACTTCCTGAATAATTTTTATTTGATTTCCAAAATCCAGACTTGAGGTTGGCTCATCCATTATCAGAAATGAAGGTTGTTGTGCTAAGGCTCTGGCAATAATAACCATTTGCTGCTCCCCTCCACTTAAATGGGTAAATATTCTGTTTTTTAGACACATAATATTTAGTTGCTCTAAACATGCATCTGCAATAATTTTATCTTTTTTGGATGGAGATGAAAACTGTGATAGATAAGCAGTTCGCCCAAATAGTACAACCTCAAAAACAGAAAACGGAAATGGTAGTGTTTTAGCTTGTGGTATATAAGCGATATGTCTGGCTAGTTTATTTCTGTTCCAATGCGCTATATTTTTTCCGTTTATATTTATACTCCCAGAAAGCGTAGGCAAAATACCTAATATTGATTTAAACAATGTTGTTTTACCTGCCCCATTTTTACCTAACAAACACACGGTGCTATTTGTTAACAACTCTACATTAACATTCTTTAATACAACTGATTTTTTATATCCTAATTCAGCCTGTCTTAATTCTATTTTAATTGTTTCCATAATTATTTTACCAGGCATTTCTTGAAGAAAATTTTAAAAGCACAAAAAATAAAGGAGCTCCAATTAAGGAAGTTATTATAGTCAGAGGAATTTCTAAAGATGAAATAGATCTTGATAAATTATCTATCCATAATAAAAATGTTCCTCCCAGTAAAAATGAAGCAGGGAGAAGAATTCTGTGATTTGGACCTGTAATAAATCTTGTCATGTGGGGAATGATCAACCCTATCCAACCTATTAGACCTGCAACAGAAACAATAGATGCTGTAAGTAGAGAAGCACAATAGATGACTACTAGTCGTAAGCGGGAAGTATTAATACCTAGTGTCTGAGCCTCTTCTTCACCTAAAGACAAAATATTAAGCTTCCATGACACTAAAAATAATGGGATAAGAGAAATAGAAACTATAGGTAAAATGGTTTTTATTTCTTTCACAGTTATTTCGGAAAGACTTCCCATGAGCCAGAATGTTATATCAGGTAGCTTATATTCCGTATCAGCGATGTATTTTAATAATGAAATAAGTGAACCAAAAATTGAGCTTATAATCATACCTGAAAGAACCAATATCAAGATTCTATTATTAAACATGGAAATATAACGGCTCAAAAACACCGCCAGTAATACTGAAAATAATCCTGCAATGAAGGCCGAAAATTGTATAGCCCATGCACTCAAAGATAAAAGAATTGCTAAAGAGGCTCCAAAACCTGCTCCGGAACTAACACCAAGAATATCCGGACTTACCATCGGATTTCTAAATAATCCTTGATATGCTGCTCCTGATACAGATAAAGCTCCTCCTGCTATTACAGCTCCTATGACTCTGGGTAAACGTACCTCAAACAACAACAGTGGTAAATTTTCATCCTCAGCCTTACCTGTAAAAGTATAAGTTAGTATATCGGTAACTGATATTGGATATCTTCCTATAGTAAATGATAATATAAAACTCAATACAAAAAAAAGTAATAGAAATATCAACAGAATTACATTTTTATATTTAAAATTCATGGTAGTCATTAAATTATTCAAATCTTTTATCAGATTTTTTTTTACTTATATCAATTTTCCCCACTTTATCCAGCCAACCATTTTTTACGTTGAATTGATTGTCATAATTTCCAAAAAATGGTTTTATATCAAGTAAAGGAGTTCCATCTAGCATATCAGCCCCTTCAAAATAAACACGATTATTTTCAATTTTTATCATTTTGACTATAGACAGGCCTATTCTGTTGGGGCGCTTAGGTGAACGAGTAGCAAAAACTCCTCTCGCAACTGTATCCATAAACGGAATTATTTCTAATTCATATTCTTGTATTTGATGAAAAAGATATATTAATATAAAGTGTGAAAAACCTTCTAAGTCCTTTAAGCCTTTTAAAAATTTTTCGTCAACAATAATGGTTCCTTGTATTCCTACTGCACCTGCTGGCTGTATTGGCATACCTTCTATTTTTTTATGTGGAGTGTTTATAACACCTAAAGATTCTAATAAGATATTTTTCATAGTTTTTATCAATATGACATTTTTGTCATAACGGTAATTTAATAATTTAATTCAGCTCTAAAACATTTTTTTTATTTATTCACCAATAAATATTAATTAAATTTATACATGAAGATAAAGACTATTCCAGATCATAATCTTTATTTTAAATATTATACATTAATTTCTGAATTCATAACAAATTCAGGGTTCAAATATAGTAATTTATAAATATATCAGGATATTTGTATCTGATTATCTTTAATTTGAATCTATTTTTAATTATTAAACAATAATTAATTGGTTTAAAAGACATTAGCGTTTAATAAATATATAAAAAAAGTCTTTTTTAATAAATAAAAAAGACTTTTAAAATATACTAAGATAAAATATATATTAAATTTTAGAAATTCCTTCAGTCAAAGATTTGATAAAATTTTTGAGTGGCTTTTCCACCATAGCAGAAATAAACATATTAAATTTACCCTCAAATATAAATTGAATTTCTGAGGTATTTTCTGAAAGAGATTGAATAAACAAGGAAAGATTAAAGTTAAGCGATTCTTTAGCTGATGTGAAAACAACTTTGGAATTAGGAATTCTTTCTTCTACTTTTAATCCTATTTCCGGCATACCTTTTAATGCAAAAACAAAACCATCTTCAGTAGCTTCAAATTTATCGATATTTTCCGGCATAAATTTCTCATATTCTACGGGCTGTGATGTAATCGCATAAACTTCTTCTGCAGATTTATTAACTAATGTTTTTTCTCCGGTTATATTCATTTTTTTGTATTTTTGAAAAAATCAGTTAACAAATGTACAAAATTTTTGTCAATGACAAGCTTCTCACTATCGGTAAAAAGGAAGTTAATGAAGCTGTAAACCTGCACTACAAAACAAAAACCACTTTTGAATCGGCTTTTGATCTTCTTTTTAACACTGATAAAGAGCATATTCATATTTATCATTCCAAAAAAAATAAAGTTTGGGAAAAATTTCAAAATTTTGCGCAACCGGTTTATGCTGCCGGCGGTATTGTGAGGAATAAAGATAACAACTACTTATTTATTAAACGTAATGGTCTATGGGACTTACCCAAAGGACATGTTGAGAAGAAAGAATCGTTTGAAAATGCTGCTGTACGTGAAGTAGAGGAAGAATGTTCAATATCGGATCTTAAACTTGGTAAGTTTGCATCCGTTACCTATCATGTGTATTTTGATAAAAGATATTATTTAAAAGTTGTTTACTGGTTCCATATGAAATATAAAGGCACTGCAAAACCTAAACCGCAAAAAGAAGAAAACATTGAAATAGTAAACTGGTTTTCTAAAGATAAAATTCCTAAGCTTATGAAAAACACTTACGGCAATATTCGCGAACTAACTCAAAATCAAATATTAAATAATAAAAAATAATAAAAAAAGGGAAATTTAATTTCCCTTTTTTTTATCTAGAATGTAAACTGCATTCCTACTTTTACACCAAATTTACTTACTTCAGGCATATCCAAATAATTACCTCTCCAGTTAAAATCAACTCTAAATATACGTAAGTTACCAAATCCTATATTTTCGACTCCAAATCCATATTCATAATATATATCTTTGCTAGGTGCCCTGTAAGCAATACTGGAAGCATTTAACGATTTTGCTCCATCAGAGATATCTCCCCAGGCTCCTCGGAAAAATACTACTTCTCTAAGTTGTAATTTTTTTAACAAGGGTATATAAGAGAAAAATCTACCGTTGAAATGATGCTCTACATGCAATGCTGAGTAAATATCCGTAACAAAATCATAGTAATCTAATTGTGAAAATGTATTAGGAATAATTCCGTAAGACTGGTTTCCTGGTAAAACTCCTAATAAAGAAACCGGAAGCTTGTTAAATATCTTACCAAATTCAAAGGTTACATTAGTTTTACCAATAGGACCCCAAAGTATTGGCTGAGAATATAAGAGCTGAAGTTTATCGTAATTGAAATCACTATCCAAAACTCCATTGAAGCCTTTAACATACTTTAAAATAATAGTGGGTGCTAAAGAGGTATGCTCATATCTGTCTAAACCGTTACGCGAATACTTAGCCCCAGGCCTAGCCATAATACTTAAAGTAAGATGGGTATCATATAATTCATTTTTTTTGTTCCCATTTTTATTATAATAACCAATATCGAATTTTTCAGGATTTGCTGATTTTATGTATTGATAAGAACCATCCAACCTGATTTGAAAGTTTTTCCAAGGCTCTATTGATAAGAAAGCATTAGTTCTATTAACAGAACTTAGAAAATCATTATCTCCTCTGGATATGATTGATGAGGAAGCAAAAGAACGGGTCATAACACCTTCATCTTCCGTTAAGGAAACACCTAATTGAGTTATATCTCTTTTAGTTCCTAAACCGACGGTGAACCGATTAAATTTATTAAACATATATCGTGCTTCAGCACCATATTTGAATTGTTGATCTTTAAATCCGTAAGCAGTATAACCTTCCACCCTCCACATATCATTTGGAGTAAAATAAGTTCTAGCACCCGCTCTTAGCCTTAAACCTTCCACAGTATTGAACCCAAAAGACTGATATAAATTACCTATATCTACTGCTTTACCAATATTTATATATCCAGATGATATAACTTGTACTCCGTCGACAATATTTCGGAAAAATTTAGTTTTAGAGACTTTATCAACCAATTCATAAGCTTTTATCTCATCTTCACCTAAACGCTCAGGTCTGTTATCTGCCCAAAAATCATCTTTTTTATTATAAGCCCCTTGTGATATAGGATCCCATTGCCTGTTAATCAAAGATTCAACCTCCGTTTCCGGCTGATCAAATTTATAGTTTTCATACGATATGGTACGCTTGGCAAACATTCCTTTAGTACCTTCTTTTTTGGATAGCAGAGACATATCCAAAACCGTATAATTTCTTAGAGGTATAAAAATTGAATCGTTTACATTATCATAACTAAGCTCCATGTAAATATCTTTAACGAAATTTACATTTATTCCGGATGTGGATTGCATAGTCACTTCCCGGACTGCATAGGTATTTTCGGTTATGTATAAGTCTCCTTTAAAAGTTAATTCATTATCTCTTCGGGGTCTGTATTTGATATGATAACAACTGACTCCTTCCACATCTTTAACTCCTACCAACAAATAATCGTAAACAGAAAATCCTATAGTTGCAACAGGGCTTGTAAAACCTTTGTTAAAAAAGTTTAAGGTATTATCATATATATTTATGTCTTTATATAAATTTTTAACTGTATTAGCAATGATGTCGTTGTTAGGAATTCCGGAAGCTTTATTTCCTAATAAAAATTCTTTTTCTTTTTTAGACGGAACGTTCTGCCCTACAATATCTGTTATAGATTCATTTATAAAAACTGGCAAATAGGTTTTACCGTTAATGACATCTAAAGTATCAATATCCGAAGAAGTAATATTTAACTTTTTAAATATCTTCTTGCTCATAAAAGTACTATCAACATTGTTTAAGTCAAACTCTATTTTTTCGTACTCTTTGTATTGATAATTTTTAAAATTTGTAAGCCCGTTAGTTCTTCTTCTTTTCCAAAGCTCATTTAAAATTCTATATGCCGGATTTTCTTTTTTAGGTACTCTCTTTTTTGGAAAAGCAACCACTTCTATAACTCCTAACGTTTGTTCGGAAGATTGGTTACCAGAAGTGTTGTTCGGTGTCTCATTGTTATCATTAACTGAAAATTTAATTTCCATATTAAGATTATCACCTTTTTCAAGGGCTACATACTTCAAAGGAAAATCAGAAGTAGTGATTCCTAATGAATTCACCCATTCATCTGACTCTACGTAAAAATACCCTTCCTTATCCGAAGAAGCGAAATTTTGAGTATTTCCTAAAATAATTTCAGCATCCGGTATAGGTTGTTGCGTATCTGCATTAATCAATCTACCGGAAATTTTCATTTTTATGGAATCGGAATCTTTTAAAAAAGGATTCGTTTCATTTCTGCTTTGTAATGAATCTGCAAGTATTGGAGATATGGATTTAATTTCCGTTTGTGTATTTGCTGTAGTAGTATCGGAATTCTTTGCAGGTGCAGTAATCTGAGGAGCAGTAAGAATATTTTTTAACTCATCGGAAGAAAGTCCAATGATTAACCCGTTATATTCCGTTTTTGTAATAGCAATTGTTCTTAAGGGTATATCTCCCATTTTAACCATTAAAGAATCTACCGGTAAGGGAGATTCAATTTTAAAATTCCCATTTTTATCGGAAATGGTTTGAATGGATGTATTTTTCAAAGAGATTACAGCTCCGGATACCGGACGCTGAATATCCGAATTAATTACTACTCCTGTGATTTTTACCTGTGCCATTAATGAACATCCGTAACACAGCGTAGATAAAAACAGTATTTTTTTTATCATCGAGTATATTTTTAAAAAAACAAAAAACTTTCGTTTGATTATTATAAAAATAAACGAAAGTTTCTGTTTAATATTATGTTATATAAATAAAGCAAAACAACGTATTATCGTTTGTCTAAAACTTCATCTATTAATCCGTATTCTTTTGCTTCGGCTGAAGTCATCCAGTAATCTCTGTCTGAGTCTTTTTCAATTTTATCAAACGGCTGACCAGAATGATTTGATAAAATATCATAAAGTTCTTTTTTTAACTTTAAAATTTCTTTTAAAGTAATTTCCATGTCGGATGCCTGACCTTGAGCCCCTCCTAAAGGTTGATGAATCATCACTCTAGAATGTTTTAAAGCGGATCTTTTTCCAGCTGCACCTGCGGTAAGTAATACAGCACCCATAGAGGCTGCCATTCCCGTACATATGGTAGCAACATCCGGCTTTATGATCTGCATAGTATCATATATTCCCAAACCTGCATAAACTCCTCCTCCCGGAGAATTTACATAAATCTGTATATCTTTAGATGCATCTGTGCTTTCTAAAAATAATAACTGAGCAGTAACAATATTAGCTACGTGATCATCAATTCCTGTACCCAAAAAGATAATTCGATCCATCATTAATCTGGAAAAAACATCCATCTGTGCCACATTTAATTTACGCTCTTCAGTTATATAAGGTGTCATGGAAGAAACTACATATTGGTCTACTGTGAGACTATTAATTCCTTCATGTTTCACTGCATATTTTATAAATTCTTTACCTAAATCCATTTTTGTAATTTTAATTTTCTGGTTGAGTCAGCTGTTTAAATAATCTAAAACTATACCAAACAGCGATTTTATAAATAAGATTTGATTTTGTCTGCTATATCTGAAAATTCGTCCGGAGAAAGTTCAATTTTGTCAAAAAACTGCATGTCTTTGGGAGAATTCAAAGGCATTAAGTGAATGTGTGCATGAGGTACTTCGAGACCTTGTACAGCTAATCCTACTCTCAAACAAGGAACTGCTTTTTCTATCGCCTGTGATATTTTATAAGAAAATGTCATTAGTTCAGTATATTCATCTAAAGGCATATCAAACAATTTATCCATTTCTTTTTTAGGCACTACAAGAGTATGTCCTTTTACAACCGGAAAGGCATCTAAGAAGGCAAAATGTTTATCATCTTCAGCTATTTTATAACAAGGAATCTCTCCTGCTATAATTTTCGAAAAAATACTGGCCATAACTTAACTAATTTACTTATTAATCTAAGGATATATCTAATATCTCAAAGTTAATTATATTTCCGTTTGGAAGCGTTATTTCTGCTTTTTCACCCACTTCTTTACCTAAAAGACCTTTAGCAATAGGCGTATTTACAGAAATTTTACCTGTTTTAAGATCTGTTTCCGTGTCAGGAACCAGTGTATATTTCATCTCTTGACCGTTTGCTATATTTTTTATTTTTACTGTGCATAGGATAGATACTTTTGAGGTATCCAGTTGAGACTGATCTATAATTTTTGAATTAGCGATTATATCTTTAAGTTTAGCTATACGCATTTCAAGCATTCCTTGCGCTTCTTTAGCAGCATCATATTCAGCATTTTCAGACAAATCACCTTTATCCCTTGCTTCGGCTATTTGTTGCGTTACTTTAGGTCTTTCTACTTGTTCTAATTGTTCAAGTTCTTTACGCAATTTTTCAAGCCCTTCTTTCGTTACATAACTCATGATACTTATTTTTTGTAATTTTGTATTAGTACATTCTAAAATAAAAAAATAACCCGACTTATTGGGTCGGATTATCCGTATGCAAATTTAACATTTTTTATTATGATTAAAAAATTATTTCCTTATATATTGATTTTCACATTAATGACTTGCTTTTCCGGTTGCGAAAATGGGAATAAAACTATTAGTTGTTTCCCCAGCTCCTCAATCAACGTGACTGTAGATCTTAATTTACCGCAATTTCAAAATCTCGCCAGTATTGGCGGATGGGCTTATATTGGAGCTGGACCTTTATCTGGTACCCGCGGATTAGTTATAGTAAGAAAAAATCAAAATGAGTTTATAGTTTATGATCGTAATGCTCCGCATATATGCCCTACCAATAACAGCACATTAGAAGTGCGTAGCGATATTTATCTTTACTGTCCTGAAGATGGGGCAAAATGGCTATTATCATCAGGACAACCTATGGAAGTTTCTGAACGTCCTCCTAAAATTTACCCTTCTCAATTTATTGGTAATGTTGTATATATAGCCTATTAAAATAATTTTTAAATCTTATTTTATTTCATTAAATTTGCTATAAAGCCTTTTCTATGGGAGTATTTATTGAAAAATTTAATGTACGCTGGTCTGATGTAGACGCCAATCAACATGTGGGAAATTCCACCTATATGAATTTTTGCAGCCAGACAAGAATGTCATTTTTCAATTCTCAGGGTTTTGGAATTCAACAATTAAATAAAATAAATTTATCTCCAGTTTTGCTCAAAGAAAATTTCGTTTTTTTTAAAGAAATTTTGGTAGATCAAACCGTATATGTTTCCTTAGAGTTTACAGCAACATCCGAAGATGGAAATATATTCGAGTGTCTTCACAATATTTACGATTCGGAAGGAATTATACATGCTTCTTCTAAGGCACAAGGAGTCTGGATTGATTCTTACAGTCGAAAAAGGTGCGCTCCTACAGAAGAATTAAAATCTATTATATTAAAGCTGGCAGATTCTGAAACTATTAAAATAATAACCATTGATGATGTAAAAGATCGGGAAAAACCTGTAAATTTACCCCCAGATTACTTGCTAAACAATTATTACCAACATTAATGCTAGACGATAAAAATTTATATAAAACACCAATTTCGGAATACGGAGAATTTGGTTTAATTAAACATTTGACTGAAAATTTTGAAAACATTAATTTATCAACTTCTCAGTCTATTGGCGATGATGCCTCTATTTTAGACGCTAAAAATAAAAAAGTTGTAATATCAACGGACCTACTGATAGAGAATGTTCATTTTAATTTAACTTATACCCCTTTAAAACATTTAGGATATAAATCCGTGGTAGTGGGTATCAGTGATATTGTTGCAATGAATGCTATACCGGAACAAATAATGGTATCTATAGCAATCTCGAACCGTTTTCCAGTAGAGGCCTTAGAAGAAATTTATTCAGGGATTCAGGCTGCTTGCAAAAGATATCGTATCGACTTGGTTGGTGGGGACACAGCCTCTTCTAACTTAGGTTTAGTCATTAACATAACTTCCATAGGATACGCTGATGAATCAGAAATTGTTTACAGAAAAGGAGCCAAGGCTAATGATCTGCTTATTGCCAGTGGAGATTTAGGAGGTGCCTATTTTGGACTCCAGGTATTAGAAAGAGAAAATACAGCTTTTAAATCGAACCCTAACTTGCAGCCTGATTTGGCCGGTTATTCTTATTTACTTGAACGGCAGCTAAAACCGGAAGCACGTACTGATATTAAGACATTATTAAAAGAAATGAATATACTTCCTACATCTATGATAGACATTTCCGATGGTTTAGCATCAGAAATTTTACATTTATCAGATCAAAGCAATGTAGGATTTACTATTTACGAAGATAAAGTCCCTATGGATAATCAGGTCATTACTACAGCTGAAGAATTTGGGATTAATCCTGTAACAGGAATTCTAAACGGTGGAGAAGACTACGAACTTTTATTTACCATATCTATAAATGATTTAGATAAAATCAAAAATAATCCTAATTTCAGTATCATTGGCCATGCCACTACCGAAAAAAATAATGTTCTGATAACAAAAGGAAATACTGAATCTATTCCTCTTACTGCTCAGGGTTGGGATGCTTATTTAAAAAAGAAAAATAAAATATAGCTAATGCATTTATTTAAATTAGGTTGTAATAACCAAACAAATTAGTATATTTGCAAACTTAAAATATAACTGGGACGGGTTCCCACAAAATTAAAAATATGGCAGTAAAAATTAGATTACAAAGACACGGTAAAAAAGGAAAACCTGTATTTCACATTGTTGTAGCTGACTCTAGAGCTAAAAGAGACGGTAAAAACATTGAGAAATTAGGTATTTATGTACCTACTACTAACCCTGCAACTATTGAGTTAGATGTAGACCAGGCAGTTAGCTGGTTAGAAAAAGGTGCTCAGCCTACAGATACCGCTAAAGCAATTCTTTCTTACAAAGGAGCTCTATTGAAAAAACACCTTAATGGTGGAGTAAAAAAAGGAGCTTTTTCTGCAGAAGAAGCTGAAAAAAGATTTCAAGCTTGGTTAGAAGACAAAGAAAAATCTATTCAGACTAAAAAAGACCATTTATCTTCTTCTCAGCAACAGGCTAAGAAAGATAAACATGAAGCTGAGAAAAAAGTAAGCGAAGCTCGTGCAGCAGCTCAACAAAAAGTTGAAGAGGCTAATGACGCTGAAGAAGTAGTTGAAACTATCATCGCTCAAGATGAAGCTGCTACTGAAAATAATGAAGAAACTCAAGCTTAATACATGCAGTTAAAAGATTGTTACTACTTAGGCACAATCACCAGAACTCATGGATTAAAGGGGCATTTGGTAGTCAAATTAGATACCGATGAACCTGAAGCCTACAATAATTTGGAATCGGTATACGTTGATTTTAATGGAATGCCGGTTCCTTTTTTTATTAATGAGTGTCAGCCCCTAGGTAATTTATCTCTAAGGATTAAATTTGAAGATTCATCCTTGGATATTCAAACTATGATCGGCTGTGACTTATACTTACCCTTAAGCACTCTTCCAAAACTTGATGGCAAACAATTTTATTACCATGAAGTTATAAATTTCAATATATATGATGATGCTCACCATCTGATAGGTTCAATTATTGAAATTAACGCCCAAGGTCCACAAGCATTATTTCTTGTCAGGCTATCTGAAGATAAAGAAATACTTATCCCAATTATTAATGATTGGATTATTGAAGTGCACAGGGAAGAAAAATATATTTCCATGAAATTACCGGAAGGAATTTTAGATCTATAAAGTAACCCAATATTTTTTATTTCTTAAAATAAACACTCTTTTATTATAATTAACTTAATATAATAATATATTTTAGCTGTATAATATTTTTATCAAAATATTTTATATCTTTATAAGATAATTAAAATATTATATATATGAAAACTATTATTCGCTTATTATTTTCATTAAACATTTTATTTTTGTTTAGCCAAGAGGTTATAATTTCAAATAAAATCAAAGAATTGCATTCAGAAAATAAAGAGTTTATTAAATATTCTTTATTTTCTGAAAGTATTACTTCTCAAAAAAAAAGTAAGTTTAAAACTGTTTCTCCTGATGCTACTATCTTATCTCTACGCGAATTCCGGTTAGAACAATTGGTAAAAGAACAACCGGAACAGTTAGAAATAGAGTTTCCGTATAATGGAAATATGATTACTGTAGAACTGTATAAAACAGAGATATTAACTCCCGATTTCTCAGCCAATACTCATAATGGAGAAAAAATAAACTATACTCCCGGTACACATTACAGAGGAATTATAAAAGGGAATAAGACCTCTGTTGTATCTTTTAGTTTTTATAAAAATGAGGTTATAGGCGTATCTTCCAGCAATGAACTTGGAAATATTGAGTTAGGTAAAATTAAAAACAGTAACGATTATATTTCCTATTCGGATCATCATCTTAAAGGAGAAAATCCTTTTAGTTGTGCAGCCGATGAACTGGAGGAAAATAAAGAATATTTAGCTAAAAATAAAAGTAAATTCAATAATCTAAAAACGGATCTCACTAATAATTGCGTAAGAGTCTATTACGAAATAGCTTATAAACCCTATGAACTTAATGACAGTAATATAGAGGCTACACTTAACTGGATAACAAGCATCCATAATAATATAGCTACCTTGTATGCAAACGATGGAATTAACATCACATTAAGTGATATTTTAATCTGGACAGAACCAGATCCTTATACAGGAAATCATACTTATAATTTACAAAAGTTTAGAAGTATACGTCCTGCTTTTAAAGGTGATTTAGGCAATTTAATAAATTCACCACTATCAACCAGCACAGCTTATATGAACTCTCTTTGTTTCACTCATAATTATGCTTATTCTGGTGTTGATTTATTTTATGAAAATGTTCCTGCTTATTCTTGGACAATTTTAGCTATGGCTCATGAAATGGGACATTCTTTAGGTTCTCCACACACTCATGCATGTGCATGGAACGGAAATAATACGGCTATTGATGGATGTGGTCCCAAATATAGTGAAGAATATAAAGAAGGTGACTGTCCTAGAGGCCCCATTCCTACTAATAAAGGTACTATTATGAGTTATTGTCATTTATTAGCCAATATAGGAGTCGGTATTGACTTAAATAATGGGTTTGGGCCTCAACCGGCTGAACTTATAAGAAATACAGTTGAATCAAAATCATGTTTAGGCTCAGATTGTACAAATGAATTTTATTGTAAAAAAACTATCGATGATATTTTTATTAATAACATAAAAAAACATCAGCAATTGTTGATATAAAAGATAATTTTTCCTCACGCTGGAAATACCGTTTATATCCGTACCCTACAGCTCAAAATCTTGCCTTTATTAATTCCGACAAAAAAACCATACATTTAGATAATTTACAACCAAACAGTTATTATGTAATTGAAATTGGAAACAGTTGCGGAGATAAATTGATTTCAGAAACTAAAAAATTAATGTTTTTAACTGATGGTGATTATTGCAAGGGAGATAAATTTATTGCACCTAAAAAAGAACCAAACTTAGATTTTGTTAAAACTTTTTATCCTAACAATCCTGATGACAAATTATCTTTAACTTTTAATAATAGTTATTTTCTTAATACTAACCACTTATACATATATAATGGAGATACAACTTCCCATCCTTTATTCTATGATGGCATTTTAACTCAAAATTATTTTATAAAAAATAAACACTATAAATCTACAGCATCCTCAGGAGCTATTACTGTTAAATTTGAGAATAATGGTTCTATTTTTAAAGGACAGTATTTTTTTTCGTGGGATGCTACTGTTTCCTGCTCTAAGTTGAATGTTGAAGATATATCCATTGAAAATAATTCATTATCCATCACTCCTAATCCAGTAAAAGATATTTTAAATTTAAGATTAAATGAAGGAATTAATAGCGTACATTTGTACGATTTATCAGGAAAATTAATCTTAACTAAATACTATAATAACGCAACATCATTACATTTAAATCTTTCTCATCTTACTCCAGCTAATTATATATTAGTTGTAAAAAATAAGAATGACAAATCGATTTCAGCCAAAATTATTAAAAACTAAATCTATGATTTATAGGAGGTAACTAATAAAATTGTATTTCGTTAAATGAGAGAAATTTTAGTATTATCATAAAAGTTATTATATTTAGCAACAAATAAAATCTAAAATGGAATATTTAGACTTTGAAATGCCTATTAAGGAACTTGAAGAACAACTTGAGAAATGTGTTGTTCTTGGTAAAGAAAGCGGGATAAATATAAATTCTGCTTGTAAGGAAATAGAAGAAAAAATTCAGACAACCAAACACGAAATATACGATCAGCTTACTCCTTGGCAGAGGGTACAGCTTTCCCGTCACCCCAACCGACCTTATTCATTAGATTATTGTAAGGCCATCACTGATGGTACTTTTATTGAATTACACGGTGACAGAAACTATGCTGATGATAAAGCGATGATAGGTGGTTTAGGAAAAATAGATGGTAAAACATTTATGATTATAGGCCAGCAAAAGGGTAAAAATACAAAGGAAAGACAATATAGACGTTTTGGAATGCCGAACCCTGATGGTTACAGAAAAGCTTTACGTTTAATGAAAGTTGCTGAAAAGTTTAATATCCCGATTTTAACTTTAATTGATACTCCCGGAGCCTATCCAGGTCTTGAAGCTGAAGAAAGAGGTCAGGGAGAAGCTATAGCTAATAACATTTTACAGATGTGTACTATTAAAGTACCAATCATCTGTGTAGTTATTGGAGAAGGTGCCAGTGGAGGTGCTCTAGGTATCGGAGTTGGAAATAAAGTATTTATGATGGAAAATTCATGGTACTCTGTAATATCTCCGGAAAATTGTTCTGCAATTTTATGGAGAAGTTGGGAATATAAGGAAAAAGCTGCCGAAACTATGAAACTTACAGCAAAGAATACTTTGGAACTAGGGATTATTGATGGTATTATCAAAGAGCCACTAGGCGGGGCTCATTATAGTCCGGAAGGAGCGTTCAAATCTTTAAAAGAAGAAGTATTAAAAGCTCATTCTGAATTGATAAGCATGAGTACTGAAGAATTAATTGAACATAGACAAAATAAGTTCATTAATATCGGAGTATATAGTGAATAAAATATTGTAAATAAAATATAAGGCACTAATTTGTAAGGTTAGTGCCTTTTTAATTAAAGGTTATGGATGCAGATATCATATTGAACGAAGTTCAAGGTTACGTTAAAGATCAACTTTCGGGGGATAGTTCCGGACATGATTACTGGCATATTGAAAGAGTTGTAAATAATGCAAAAAAATTATTAAACAGTGAAAAGGCAGATGGTTTTAAAGTATTGATTGCTGCCTGGCTGCATGATGTTGGAGATTATAAATTACACAATGGAAAAGATAAAACTCAGGAAATTGTATTCCCCTTACTAATTTCTTTAGGTTGTACGACTAAATTTGCAGAAGAAATCATACAAATCATTGAAGAAGTATCATTTAAAGGTGGACATAATTCCCCAACTACCTCTATTGAAGCCAAAATTGTACAAGATGCAGACAGATTGGACGCTATAGGTGCAATCGGTATTGCAAGAGCATTTGCATACGGAGGTAGCAAAGGCAGAGTAATTTTTAATCCTGATGAAAAACCCGAAGAATATTTGTCTTCAGAAGCTTATCAAAAAAATAATTCAAGCACCTTAATGCATTTTTACGAAAAACTATTAAAACTTAAAGATTTAATGAATACAGATTCTGCTAAAGAAATTGCTCATGAAAGACACCGGTTTATGGTTATATTTCTTGATCAATTTCAAAATGAAGTTTCTCATTAATTTTCCAATATTAACATTATAAAAAAGCTATCGTTTTCACGATAGCTTTTTTCAATAACAAAAATTACAAATAATTTGACTTACAAAGCAGTTATATTTACTTTGCAGTTATCTTTATCAACCGGGTATTTTTCGGTAAAACAACCAAAACAATGATTTTTACTTCCCAGTATTTTATATAGATTTTCTAACGAGAGAAAATCTAAAGAATTCACTTTTAAATAATTTCTTAATTCTTCTTTAGTTTTATTGGCAGATACCAAATGTGTTTTATCGGGAGTGTCTATACCTAAAAAGCAAGGAGCTATAATAGGCGGAGAAGCACTTCTGAAATGTATTTCTTTTGCTCCGGCTTCTTTTAATATTTTTACCAAACGTTTGGAAGTTGTACCTCTAACTATACTATCATCTATAATTACTATGCTTTTCCCTTCAATCTCTGAGTGTATGGGATTGAGTTTCAGGTTAACAATTCTTTCTCTCATTTCCTGAGTAGGCACAATGAATGATCTACCGATATATCTGTTTTTAATTAACACAGGCATGAAAGGAATACCGGAAGCTTTAGAATAACCAATAGCAGCGGGTACACCGGAATCAGGAACTCCAATTACTATATCTGCCTGCACCGGATTCTGTTCATATAATTTCATTCCACTTTCTACTCTTACTCTATGAACCTCAATATTTTCAATTATTGAATCAGGACGAGCAAAATAAATATATTCAAATGAACATATTCTTTGTTTAGTGTTTCCAAATATCATTTCTGAACGTAAACCGTTCTCATCTACTATAATCATTTCACCCGGAAGAACATCCCGGAAATATTGAGCTCCAACTCCATCTAAAGCACAGGATTCTGAAGCAAAGACATACGTATGCTCATCTATAATACCAATACACAAAGGACGTATTCCATTCGGATCTCTGAAAGCAATCAGCTTATTATTAGTCAACGTAAGCACAGAAAATGCACCTTTAATATTTTTAACGGCATGTTTAATTGCACTTTCAATTCCTTTATTTAAGTGTTTCTGAATTAACCTTAGCATTACTTCAGTATCGGACGTTGCCAGAAAATTTATTCCTTCTTCTTCTAATTTTTTACGTAAAGGATCAATGCAAACCAGGTTTCCGTTATGAACCAGAGAGAGCACCGTACGGTCATATTCATTTTTAGCAAAAAGCGGTTGATAATTATATCTTTTTTTATCCCCTGCAGTTGTATAACGGTTGTGCCCTATCGCAGCATTTCCTAAATAATCTTCCGTATTTTCAACAGACTTAAAAGCATCTAACACTAAACCACTTTGTTTTACAGTTTGTATTACACCCTCTTTTAATACTGAAAATCCGCAAGCTTCCTGACCTCTGTGCTGCAAAGCAAAAAGACCAAACTGAACTAAAGAAAAGGTATCAATGTTCCGGGTAGAATATACTCCGAAAACTCCGCATTCTTCTTCAGGGGAATCGAAAGCTATCTTTTCCGCTTTTCTGAACCTGTTTCTCTGATAATAACTAGTTGATTTCATTTTGCTTTTAGTATCAGGATTTAATATATTTTTAAGATAAAACTTCTTTTAATCGATTTAATATTTCGTGATAAGCATCTTCTACTTTACCCAAATCTCTTCTAAACCTGTCTTTATCTAGTTTTTCAAGAGTATCTTTGTCCCAGAGTCTACAAGTATCCGGACTAATTTCGTCAGCCAGTAAAATTTCTCCTTTTGAATTTTTACCAAATTCTATTTTAAAATCAACCAAAATGATGTTCATTTTCAAGAATAAATCTTTCATCAAATCATTAATTTTATGAGTAATCTTATAAATCTGGTTTAACTCATCATAAGTTGTAACCCCTAATGCTACAGCATGATCATTATTAATCAAAGGATCACCCAATTCATCTTTTTTATAACATATTTCAGTAATTACAACCGGAGATTTAGTCCCTTCTTCAATTCCTAAACGCTGAGCCATACTACCAGCAATATAATTACGGATAATCACTTCTAAAGGAATAATAGAAACTTTCTGAACCAATTGATCCCTGTCATCCATTTTTTTAATAAAATGAGTAGGCACTCCGTTTTCTTCCAGATATTTAAAGACTAAGGCTGTAATTTCGTTATTAATTACCCCTTTATCTGCTATAGTTCCTTTTTTCTGAGCATTGAAAGCTGTTGCATCATCTTTATAATGCACTATTACCTTATCAATTTCGTTAGTTGTATAAATTTGTTTGGCTTTGCCTTCGTAAAGAAATTCTTTTTTTTCCATTGTCTTTTCTGGTTTTATTTTTGGTAAAGTGATTCTTCGTAGCTGTTAAAATTATTTTCACTGAGTTTCCTGAAATGATTGACTCCATTTTTAAATATATTGTGATAATTAGAGTCCGGAACATTTTTCATGAGTCCCTCAGTAAATCTTTCTGGATGCCCCATTCTTCCGTAAATTTGCCCACAACGGCTTATGATTCCTTCAATAGCATAAGTAGAACCATTAGGATTGAAAGGCGTATCTAATGACGGGTTACCTTCAAAATCAATATATTGTGTAGCTATTTGTCCATTTTCAAAAAGCTGACGAATGTTTGATTCATCCGCATAAAAACACCCCTCACCATGTGAAACCGGAATAGTGTATTTTTCTCCTTTCATCCCCTTAAGCCAAGGACTAGTATCAGATAATACTTTAACCGTAACCATCTGCGAAATATGTCTACCGATTTTATTATGGGTCAGAGTAGGTGATTCGGCTGTCAAATCCTGAATTTTTCCGTAAGGTAGTAATCCGGATTTTACTAATGCCTGAAATCCATTACAGATACCTAATATGAGCCCTCCCCTTTCCAATAATCGATGTACAGCATTTTTAATTTTTTCATCTTTAAGTATGGAAACCATAAATTTAGCAGATCCGTCGGGTTCATCTCCTGCGGAAAAACCGCCAGGTAACATCATAATCTGAGAAGATTCCAGTTCTTTTTCAAATTGCTGAATGGAATTGTTTAGTTTAGTTAAGTTTAGATTGTTGATTATAACTGATGTTACCTCTGCGCCTTCTTTTTCAAATACTTTTATACTTTCATACTCGCAATTAGTCCCTGGAAAAACCGGAATAACTACTTTTGGATTTTGTATTTTATCTTCTACTTTTTTTGACTCAGTGATTTTTGTTATTTCTGTGAATTTTGGTAAGCCAGCTGAATTTTCTGTTATTGAAGGGAAAACAGGTTCTAAGGTTGATATATATAGTTTTTTAAGATTTGATAATAGAAATTCCTGAGCGTTGATTCTTAATACTGGTTCTGCAATAACTCTTCCTATTTTTATTAATCCGGAATGATTAAATTCTTCCTGACTTTCAATTAATAAAGAACCAACCGGATAAATTTTATCATCAACACTTACTTCGACACCCAAATCGTTACCGAAAGCCATTTTAGCCAGCTCAATTGACGGATGAGCATTTTTTATTGTCTTTACAGAAACTATCTGTTTTGTAACTATTTTCTCGTGAATCCATGAGTAAGACTCCTTTAATGTTTCATAATCAGGAGTTTCATCATCTTGTATTTTATGTTCAAATATGTAAACCCAATTTCCTGACTTTTTAAATTCAGGAGAAATTATCGTATTTTTATTTCCTACAGCACAGGCAAATGAAATTAAGGTTGGGGGTACATTTATCTCTTTGTAAGTACCAGACATACTATCTTTACCTCCGATTGCGGCACATCCGAAAGCTAATTGAGCCTGTACTGTTCCTAAAAGAGCAGCCAAAGGTTTCCCCCATTTTTCAGGTTCGTTTCCTAAGCGTTCAAAATACTCCTGAAAACTAAAGCGTACATTTTTGTAGTCTGCTCCTAAAGCAACCATTTTTGCTACGGATTCAACCACAGCATAAGCTCCTCCGTGCAATGGACTTTTTTTAGATATTTCCGGAGAATACCCCCAAGTGGCCAGAGACACTGTTGAAGTTTCTCCTTTTATCAATGGAATTGTCTGTACACTTCCCTCAGCAGGCGTTAACTGATTTTTTCCTCCCAATGGCATCAAAACGGTTGTTCTACCTACTGTACTATCAAATTTTTCTACTAACCCTTTTTGAGAACAGTGTTGCAAAGAAGACAATTTTTGCCCTATATAGTCTTCTGTTAACAAAATCTGTTCATTTTTAAATACTGATTCTTCAATATTAACGGCAGCCTCATTTTTTTTAGAAGCACCATTGGAGTCTAAAAATTCTCTAGATAAATCAACAATTTTCTGTCCTTTCCAATACATCGTCAACGTATTGTCGGCAGTAACTTCTGCAACTTCAACTGCTAGTATATTTTCTTCTTCTGCTAATTGTATGAAAGTATTTACGTCTTCAGCATCTACCACGACAGCCATTCTTTCCTGAGATTCAGAAATAGCAAGCTCTGTACCGTTTAAACCTTGGTATTTAACTGGTAGAACATCTAAATTTATTTTTAATCCATCGGCTAATTCACCTATTGCAACGGAAACTCCGCCTGCTCCAAAATCGTTACATTTTTTTATGAGTTGACAAACATTTTCGTTTCTAAAAAAACGTTGAATTTTTCTCTCCTGAACAGCATCACCTTTTTGAACCTCTGCGCTCATTGTATGTATGGACTTCTCATCATGAGCTTTAGAGGAACCGGTAGCTCCTCCTACTCCATCTCTTCCTGTTTTACCTCCGAGAACAATTATTTTATCTCCTTGTTCCGGTTTTTCACGCCTTACCCATTCTTTAGGAACTGCTCCTACTACCATCCCTACTTCCATTCTTTTCGCCTTATAGCCTTCGTCATAAATTTCTGAGACATGAGTAGTTGCCAGACCAATTTGATTTCCATAAGAAGAATAGCCGTCAGCGGCTCCTTTGGTTATTTTTCTTTGAGGCAATTTATTTGCAAGTGTATCTGAATAACTTTCTAATGGATTAGCAGAACCTGTTACTCTCATAGCCTGATATACAAATGCCCGTCCACTTAAAGGATCTCTGATAGCCCCACCTATACAAGTAGAAGCTCCGCCAAAAGGTTCTATTTCGGTTGGATGGTTATGTGTTTCATTTTTGAATAATAAATACCACGGTTCTTTTTTACCGTCAACATCTACTTGTATTTCAATTGTACATGCGTTTATTTCATCTGAAACTACCAAATCTTCCAGTTTTCCAGTTTTGTGAAAATATCTAGCAACTATTGTTGCGAGATCCATCAGGCATACTGGTTTATGTTCTCTACCCAATTCTTTTCTTAATGAAAGGTATTGGGAAAATATCTTTTCTAGAGTATCTTTAAATTTCCCGGTAAATTCTACATGATTCAATTCCGTCATAAAAGTAGTATGACGACAGTGATCACTCCAATATGTGTCTAAAACTTTTAATTCAGTTTCAGATGGATTTCTTTTTAACTTCTTAAAATGGTTCTGAATAAATTGTAAGTCATCTAGACCGAAAGCAAAGCTATTTAAATTATAAAATTCTTGTAATTCTGAGAAATTTTTATCAGTAAATCCATTATGAATTTTTACTTCATCTGGTTTATCCGAAGCTGTATATTCAAGTATAGATAAATCTTTTTCACGACTATCTACAGCATTAATCAGATATTTTTTTATCTCAGATAAATCTTCTATCCCTTGAATATCAAATAGCTTACCAGTACGCACTATACAGTCAGTATTCTTAGCAAGAATAGAAATCAGCTGCTGTGCAGAGTCGGCTCTTTGATCATATTGACCAGGAAGATACTCAATAGCAAAGTTTACATGTTTTGCAGGACATTGATCGTGACAAATGTCTGTCACCTTATCTGAAAAAATAGTATGCACTACTTTTTGAAAATCTTCTTGTGAAATATTAAATATATCGTAAATCAGATATACTTTTAGTGAAGTTATAGAATAAATTTCTTTTAATTCGTGAAACAAATTTTGACTTTCAAAATCAAAATCAGATTTCTTTTCTATGAATATTCTTTTGTTCATATTCGGTTTTCACATCTCAAACAAAAGACAGGTACTACAAAATTCAACAGACAAAACAGGCCCATTTCATTTGTAGAGACAAATTTACGGTCTGTCGTAGAAACACCCATCCTTATTATGAGCTTATACAAATGATATTAATACACAAACTAACTTTTAGTTTATGCTACAAATATACGGGTAATTTTTAACCTATCATAAATTTTTAAAAAGATAATCTTAGGATAAAATAAGTAAGGATAATTTTATCCGATATAGAAATATTGTTTATTTAATTGCTCCAGAACTAGTCCCAAATAGGTATGATACTGAAAAAGCTAAATTTGAAACTGAATTTTGCCGGGGATAATTTTTGTACGCATCTGTTAAACCATAATTATACCTTGCACTTAATTCTAGTTTTCTACGAAAAATTATTCCTGCACCTAAACCAAAGGAAAAATCAAATTTTGATACACCACCGTAATACAAATCATCTGAATCTTTATTTTTTTGTTTGACTAGAAAACCTAACTGAGGTCCAGCCTCCAAGAAAAATTCATGATTAGCTGCTCCTTTACAATTGCATACTTTTTTCGAAGAAAATAGAAAATCAGCAAAATAGTACTTTAACATCAACGGTAAATTTACATAATCCTGAAAATATTCAATGTTGATAACATCTCCATTTTTTTCTCCCTGCCATGAATAAAGTATTTCCGGTTGAAAGAAGAAATTGTTGTTTGCATCGTTAAACGGTATTTGTGCAATTATTCCCAAAGCAGGCGCAAAATTTCTTGTTTCGGAAAATTCATGCACATCTGTAACGTTGGTAAACTGTAAATTACCTTTTACACCTATACGAATCTGCGAATAAATGTGTGAAGATAGTGAAGTAAGGCAAATCATAGCAATTAGTAGTCGCTTACTAATTTGCATGTTTTTTAGTTTTTTTAGTGTTAATGTAACATTAGTTAATGCACAAATTTAATTATTTTATTTAAAATGAATTATAATAAAATATTTTTTTTCAAACTTAGATACGATTTATTAACAATTCTATAATCTTAAATGTATTTTTAATTATTAATTTAAAATAGTAACTTTATAATATGAAAGTTAAAAAACTAAAATTGAGTATTTTGGATCAGGTTCCTATCAGAAAAGGAAGTAATCCTACAGAGGCTTTGAAAGAAACTACTCATCTTGCGTCATTTTCAGATCAACTTGGCTACACTCGCTTCTGGGTTGCTGAACATCATAATATATCATCTCTTGCCAGCTCTGCTCCTGAGATATTGATTGCACACCTTGCTAATCATACCAAACAAATAAGGCTGGGATCCGGCGGTATTATGCTTCCAAATCATAGTGCACTGAAAATGGCTGAAAATTTCAGATTACTTGAATCCTTAGCTCCCGGTAGAATTGATATGGGTATTGGACGGGCACCCGGAACCGATAGGCTTACAGCATCCTTATTAAATCCTTCAAATACATTTAAAGAACAAGATTTTATTGAACAACTATATCACCTTGAAGCTTTTTTTCGAAATGATCATATTGCGGGTACGTTATTTGAAAAAATTAAAGCTACTCCTTATACAGAATTAATTCCCCAACTTTGGTTATTGAGCTCCAGTGGAGAAAGTGCCTTATTTGCAGCTCATTTTGGAATGAAACTTTCTTTTGCTCATTTTATCAACGGAAATGGTGGATATGATGCTGTAAGAGAATATAAAAAACAATTTCGTCCCTCAGCCCAATTAAAAGAACCTGAAGCCAATATTGCTATTTTCGCCTTTTGCAGTAATGACATTGAAAAAATTGAGCGTAACCGGGCTTTAATGGATTACCGATTTATAGAGTTGGAAAGAAAGGGAAATTTATCCCCGGTAAATTATGATGATATTAAGGATGAACATTATAATAGTCATGAAAAACTGCGCATTGAGTTTAATCGTAAAAGGATGGTATTCGGAACTCAGGAACAAATTAAATCGGAATTAACCGAGCTTGCAGAAAATTATGATGTTGATGAGATAATGCTTATTACATATACTGAAAACTTAGAAGATCGATTAACTTCATATCAATTGATTAGTGAATGTTTTGATCTTTAAACTGATAATTGTAACTAATTAAATTAGCTATGCTTAATAAGAATAATCTTTCTTTAACTCTAGTAGAGTTTGCTCCTGAATGGGAAAATGCAGATCATAATTTAAATTTTTTATCCAGACTTCTTCTTGGCACCGGACCTACAGACATCATCGTACTTCCTGAAATGTTTAATACTGGTTTTAGTATGAATTCTGCTAAAATTGCTGAATGTATGAATGGCAAAACTGTAAACTGGATGAAAGAGTTTTCATTAAATAACTCAAAAGCTATTTGCGGGAGTATTGCTGTTTTCGAGAATTATAATTATTTCAACCGGTTTATTTTTGTAAATAACGGGGAAATTTGTGCCTGCTATGATAAGCATCATCTTTTTAGTTATGGAGGCGAAAACAGAAATTATTCGTCAGGTTCCACACAAATTTATTTTAATTTCAAGGGTTGGAAAATATTTCCTACCATCTGTTATGATTTGCGTTTTCCTATATGGAACCGAAATACGGAAAACTATGATTTATTGCTTAATGTAGCTTCCTGGCCAGATAATAGAATTGACGTATGGGACACTCTACTTAAAGCAAGGGCTATCGAAAATATGAGTTATGTATGTGGTGTTAACAGGATAGGTACGGATTTTATGAACCTAAATTATTCTGGACATTCTTCGGTTGTATCACCAACGGGGACACTTCTAAAACTAAATAAAATAAATAATTTCTTATTTCAACAATTAATCGAAAAATCAGAAATTCATCTTTGGCGGAATAAATACAAATTCCTAGATGACAGAGATTCTTTTAAATGGATATAAATTTAAGCGTATATTTCTTAAATCTTTATAGTCTATATTTGAGAAAAAAATGAAAATGTTATATTACCGTATTTTCTTGATTCGATGAAATTAGGATGTTCTGAAAAGTTTTTTCTAGTATTATGTTCAATTATAATTTGTCCATCTTCGGATAAAAAATTATTTAAAAACAGTGAATCTAATAATTTAATGTATTCTTTATCTTCAAATTCAAAAGGTGGATCTGCAAATATTACATCATACTTTTTAAAACTTGGTTTGCTGACAAAAGTAAAAACATTTTGTTTAATTACATTTACATTCTGCTTGATTTCCAGCTGTACTAATATATCCTGAATAAATTTAACATGCTTTCCGTTAATTTCCACTGAAGTTACATCTTTACATCCTCTTGATACAAATTCATAGTCCATGGAACCAATGCCTGCAAATAAATCAAGTACAGCGATTTCTGATATATGATATTGATGATTAATTATACTAAATAGAGCTTCTTTAGCAAAATCCGTAGTTGGTCTTACATCAAAATGCTTAGGGGCCGAAATTCTTTTTCCTTTTAACTTTCCTGCTATAATTCGTATCATATAATATCTAATGTAGTGAAATTTTCTCTTTCAAATTTATCATCTGTACCGGGTAAGACTTCTCTGAAATAAGTTGAAAACATTGTCTCCTTACCTAGTTTTTCTGAAATTGATCCGTAATAATATAAAATAGATCGGGCTAACTTTGTATCAGTTATTTTAGCTACTGTTTTTAAAAAATAAATTATATCTATTATTGAAGAATACGGATATATATTATATAATATAAGTCCATTATTTTCTACAACAGCTAACTCGAAATATTCCTGATAAAAATTTATAAAATATCCGTTTCGTCTGTTTTGATCTTTTATTTTTGATAAGAATTTAAATCCTGTATGTGAAACTCTGATTTTATCTGAGATTCCAGAAAATAAATTTTCAATTTTTTCCTGATAATAGAAAACTAATACTAAATCATACTGAGGAACAAGATTGAAACGCAAACTCATATTAGGAGCAAAAGGAACTGTTTGATTTAAAAAAGATTCTGCCAGATTTTCCTCAAAATATTCTAAAGGTATTAATGTAAATTTTTCACTGAGAATGGACAGGTCTATAAAACTATATTTATGTTGAAAAAAATTTATATCAGACAGCTTGTCCGATATTTTTTCAATATTTGTTATTAAATTAATACTTTCTGAAGGAAAAGTTTTTTTGTTAGTTTCGTGCTCAAGTGAAGACTCAATGTATGTAAACTTTTTGTATTCAAACAAAAATGAAACAGAGTTAAATTGAGTTATATTTATATTTTTTTTTGTTCCCAAAGTGTTTGTAATCTTAATTTGTCACTAAGCAAATATATAGTTAATCGCTTGGATACACAAAATTAAAAGTTTATATTTGAATTAACAACAGCTTATTAATGAGTTTTTAGTGTGACTAAATATGTGATTAAATATCGGAATTAAAAATTTCATATTTTGCAGATTTACAATGTCTTTACATTTTTGTAGCGAGTATCCAACATCCTATTAAAAATTTCCTTTTATTAAATACTTTTCGTAAATTTGCCGGCTCATAAACATGAAATAAATGAACGTTACACAGAACAAAATAGATGATTTAAATACTATCATTAGTATCACTATTAAACCGGAAGACTACAAACCTAATGTTGAAAAATCCTTAAATGATTATAGAAAGAAAGTAAATATGCCTGGTTTCAGGAAAGGAAAAACTCCAATGGGAATTGTAAAAAAACAGTACGAAGGAGCTGTTACATTTGAAGAAATTAATAAGGTTTTAAATACTGCTTTAAGTAACTTCATTTCAGAAAATAAATTAGCTGTTTTAGGACAACCGTTGCCTGTAACTAATAATCAACTGGATGCAAATGCCAATGAGATGACTTTTGAATTTGAAGTTGGATTGTCTCCTGATTTTACTGTAGATTTATCAAAAGCTACGGCTGATTATTATAAGATTGTGGCTACAGATAAAGAAATAGATGATACTGTTAATCGTATTCAGACTCAGTTCGGAGAAGTTATTGATGCTGATGCTATTGAAGAAGGAGGAAATTTTTCAGTTAAAATTTCTCAAAAGGATACTGAAGGAAATCTTGTTGAAGGTGGTATAGATACTACAGTAACTATTCTTGTAGACGATTTAAAGAACAAAGAAATTTTCTTAGGTAAAAAAAATGGAGAGAGCGTTGAAATTAAAGCTCAGGATTTATTCAAAGACGTTCATCAATTACAACATTTTTTTAATCTGTCTCATGAAGATGCTCATCATTTTAATGATAATCTAACTCTAGCCATTGAAAAAACTTCTACCCGTTCTAAAGCTGAATTAAATCAAGATTTATTTGATAAAGTTTATGGAAAAGATAAAATTTCTTCTGAAGAAGAACTAAGAAACAAAATTAAAGAAGAAATTGAAAATTATTACAAAAAAGAGTCTGATACAAAATTTATGAATGATTCTGTTGAATGGCTTTTCGAGAATATTAAATTTGAATTACCTTCTCAATTTTTAACAAAATATATTCAAAGTTCCGCTAAAGAGCCTATGAATGATGAAGAAGCTGCTGCTGAATATGAAAAATCTGAAAAAGCATTGCGTTATCAGCTTATTGAAGGAAAAATTTTATCTGACCATAATGTAAATATTCAATATGCGGATTTAGTAGAATTTACTAAGTCTCAAATGCAACAACAATTTGCTATGTATGGTTATGTTGACATTCCTGAAGATGAATTAAATAAATATGTTGCTAATGCAATGAAAAACGATGAGCATGTAAGACAGGCTTCAGGTAATTTAATACAACAGGAATTATTTAAAATATTTGATTCTCAAATCAAAAAAGATGAAAAAACAGTTTCTATCGAAGACTTTGACAAGGTTTTAAAGGCAGAACAAGATAAAGCAGAACCAGCAGCTAAATAAATATTTAGTTCAAATAAAAAAAAATGATTTCATTGAAATAATGAAATCATTTTTTTTATATCCAAATTTTGAGTTTTAGAGTAAAAAAAAAAGCCACCCACAAATCTCAATAAAGGATGACTTTTTCAAATAAATATTCAATTAGTTGTATTCTCTTTTATAAATCAACAATATTTAAAGTTTTTAGTGTTATTTCAAATTTGTTATTCTTTAATTCAAATCTTTTAGTGCTGTAATTTTTTCAGTGTTATGTAACCTCTTACTCAATTATTACATTACAAATGTATAGATATTTTTCTAATAATAAAAATATTTAGTGATTTTTTTCTATAAATATTTAAAAAAATATAGACAAAAAACATAACTATTTAATAATCAACAAATTAACCATATCATAATTAGAAAAAAAAACGACAAAATTACTGAAATGTATTTTGTCGTTACTTTTAAAAGGAAATAAAAGATTATTTTCTATATCTCATAATTTGGATATGGATCTGATTTATTTAAAATTTCTTTTTGTCTTAATTCTAAAAGCCTTTTTCCATTATGGTAAACTCTACCCGTTAAACTTCTAATCCAGCCTTTCTTTTTAAGTGATGTAAGCACTTGTCCTAAAGTTTCGATATCTCTGTGAAGTTTTACTATTTCTTCTTTTCTCATAGTTTCATCTTCGACTAAAAAAACCAGTTCTTCTTCTAATTCTTCCTTAAATTTTTCTAATTCCTGCCTGATTTTCAATATTTCTTCAGTTGTAAAATAACCATCAAGAGACTCGAACTTTTCGCAAATTTTATCTATATGCTCTTGTTCTTCTTCCATAAGACCTAAAGGTGAATTTAATGATATTTCTTTCCATATAATATCCAGCCACTGTTTTAGTTTTTCATAAACATCAGATTTTTTTGTTAATAGAAAATTTTCATGTAAAGAAAATTTTCCAGGAATAGCATCTCCAAAAATATTATATTTTTCATTATCTTTTTTTTCCCTGAAATGATTTTTATCCTGAAAAGAAATTTTAAATTTTGGCTCTATTAAATATATAATGAACAAAGTATCCTGATTGACTTCCAGCTTAAAATCAACATATTCAAATTTATCATGCTGCTTTATAATTCCAATTATATTATCTAAGAAATCATCTTTAATCATTTATCTAAAAATTATTTTTTAAAATCCAAATATAAAAATATTTTTTTTATCTTGATAATTTTCTATATAATACTTTTTTTTTATCTTTGTATAAACTTATAAGAATATTTAATTTTCTATATTAATTTATGTTATTATTTTAGTCAGAAATGAAAAGTCAACCAAAAACAACTATTGACCGATTGCTGGAATTTATGGAATTTAAAGGCCTCAATGACAATAAAATCACTAAACTGGCAGGTCTATCTGTAGGGTTAATCGGAAGAGCTCGTAGAAATAAATCAGGACTGCACACAGATACTATAGAAAAAATACTAAATACTTTTAAAGAGCTTAATCCTACGTGGCTACTAACCGGCATAGGAGATATGATTTTACCTTCGTTTGAAAAAACTGACAATACCTTACCTACAAATAATGAGGAATCATTAATTGATGAAATTTTTTCTACCCAAAGAGAAGTGATTGCATTGTTGAAAAAACAGTATTTTAAATCGGATATTTAATTTTCAATTTCAATTACCGTATATACTGGAAAATGATCACTATAGCCTCCTACATATCTGTTTCCTTGATAAGTTCTCCAAGGTTTGCCTATTTTTTTTCGTTCTGGTTCCTGTAGATATGAAGCATTATATATTTGGGATTTAATAATTTTTAAAGGACTTTCCTGAGCGTAAAATGAACTGGAAGTTAGGATTTGATCAAAAAGTAATCCTTTACCTTCGTAGTATAAACTAAAGCCTCCATTTCTGTATATTTCTTCAAAAGGATTATAAAATTCACTTGGATGCAATTCTTCTATTTTTTTTTTGACTTTTAACTCCTCATAAATATAAGGGGCAATGGGATTTTCATTAAAATCTCCCATAATTATAATGTTAGCTTTTGAATCTGTTTCAAATATTGTATTTATTTTTTTACGTAGTTCTTGTAATAAATATATCCTTTTATCTCTATTGATATTATTATTTCTTTTAGATGGTAAATGAAGCACAAAAAAATACATTATAGTATTGTGAATTTTCCCTTTAACGTAGGTTATATCACGAGTAAAATCTCTGGAACCATTGTGATTTAATACATAAAAACGAAGAAAATCTTTTTCTTCAACCGTAAAAAATTCTTTATTATAGAAAAAAGCAGTGTCAATTCCTCTTTCATCTAAAGAATCTGTATGAACATATCCATAATTTGCTTTAAATGGAAATTCTTTTAACAAATCTTCAATAACTTTTTTATTTTCAATTTCACACAAACCAAAAAATGTTGGTAATCTGTCTGTCTCGTCCTCTCCTATTTTGCTTATAGCTTTAGCAATTCGCATCAGTTTATTTTGATAACGATTTAATGTCCAGGACTTATTTCCGCTGAAGGTATATTCAGAGTCTAAAATAGAAGAATCACGATTTATATCGTATAAATTTTCAACATTATAAAAAGCTACTGTGTGAAGCATATATTTTTACAAATTATAAATAATTTGTAAAAATATTACTTCTCTTTTAACTTATACCTATATTATTTAAAATTTCGTGCAATAAAAGTTAACAAAAAAACTCCTGCTATGCTGAAACCTAAATCATAGAGAGCCAGCTTTTATATAATAAGTAAGGTTTAAATACATTATTCTCGGTTATTTTTATCATTTCTAACGGAATATATAAGCTAAAGTCTTTACGTTCCTCTTCTAATTGATTTAATAGTCGTGTAAATTGAATTCCAGATATCAATTTTTCTCCTAAAAAACCTGATATTAAAACCGATGTTTTATAAATTATATCTCTAGAGCTATTTTCTGATATGTTACTGGATTTAGCAATGATATTTATAAACAAATCTTTTTTATTATTTAAAAGGTAATTAAAAAAATTACTGTTTAAATTTTGTTCTGTAAAAGTAGTATTGTAAATTTTTGTGGCATTTAACAAAATATTAAATTCTCCCATATGCTTTATTATATATTCAAGTTTTTTATCTTTTCTTTTTTCTATAATAACATCTAATATGGATGCAACAGATGATTGAATAGCTGATAAGACATTTGAATTGTCTTCTTTTAATGTTAGGGATGTTGTATAAATTATTTCAGGTGAAATAAATTCGTGTATTGAATTAAATAAATATTTCATAAAATGTTTTTTAGTGTTGATACAAAAAGACGATAAAAATCGATAAATCAGTATTCATTATAATAGATTTTATTAATTGTGCTGTTACTAAAACCTATAAACAAAAAGCCTCTGATATTCAGAGGCTTACTTTAATTATTTTAAAAAATATTACATTAATTGTAATTTATTTTACAGTTTCACCATTGTTTGTTACATGTTCAGGAACTACAAAAGTAAATTTTCCATCTTCTTTTTGTGTTAAAAGTAACATTCCCTGACTGACAATTCCTCTAATTTTTCTGGGAGCAAGGTTTACTAAAACAGAAACCTGTTTGCCTACTAATTCTTCCGGAGAAAAACTTTCCGCTATACCCGAAACTATAGTTCTGACGTCTATACCTGTATCAACTTTAAATTCTAAAAGCTTATCTGCTTTTTCAACTTTTTTCGCTTCAAGTATAGTCCCCGTTCTAATATCTATTTTTTCGAAATCGTCAAATTCAATTATATCTTTTTGTGGCTCGGCATTTAGGTTTGTCATTAAATTTTTCTTTTTAGAATCTTCCAGTTTACTAATTTGATATTGTATAGCTTCATCTTCAATCTGCTCAAAAAGAAGAGGAATTTTATTAATTTCAGAACCAGCCTGAAGAAGTATTATTCCTTCTTCTAGATTATCCCATTCAGTATAGGATAATTGTAACCCATCCATCATTTTTTTAGATGAAAACGGAATAAAAGGTTCGGAAAGCTGCGCTAAATAAGCAGCTATTTGAGCGGCAACAAACATAGTATCTGCTGTTTCTGCAATGTCAGTCTGAATAGTTTTCCAAGGTTGTCTTTCCTGAAAAAATTTATTTCCTAAATGTGATAAATTCATTAATGCATTTAATCCGTTTCTAAATTCATATTTTTGAATATATCCTGAGATTTCTTTTGCAGTTTCGGAGAGTCTTTTTAATTCCTGAAATTTCTTTCCTTCAGTTAAAGCCGGTATTTTACCATCAAAATATTTATTAATAAATACGGAAACTCTATTCATAAAATTCCCTAAATTATCAGCCAGTTCTGAATTGTTTTTAATTTGGAAATCTTTCCAAGTAAAGTTATTATCTTTAGTCTCGGGAGCATTTGCCAGTAATACATATCTCAATGTATCCTGTTTACCGGGAAAATCCTGTAAATATTCATGAGCCCATACCGCCCAATTTCTTGAAGTGGATATTTTATCGTTTTCTAAATTTAAAAATTCATTAGCCGGCACATTGTCTGGCAGGATATATTCTCCGTGAGCTTCTAACATTGCCGGAAAAATAATACAGTGAAAAACAATATTGTCTTTAGCTATAAAGTGTACAAGCTTAGTTTCTGTATCCTGCCAGTAAGGTCTCCAGTCCTTACCCTCTCTTTCCGCCCATTCTTTAGTTGATGATATATATCCAATGGGAGCATCAAACCATACATATAAAACTTTCCCCTCCTCACCTTTCAAGGGTACAGGGATACCCCAATCCAGGTCGCGAGTCATTGCTCTGGGTTTTAATCCATCGTCTAGCCATGACTTTACCTGACCATATACATTAGGTCTCCAATCATTTTTATGCCCTTTTAAAATCCATTCTTCCATGAAAGATTGATAATCGTTAAGAGGTAAATACCAATGCTTTGTTTTTTTTACAATTGGCTTTTCACCACTTAGCATTGAATGCGGATTAATTAACTCATTTGGACTTAAAGTAGAACCACATTTTTCACATTGATCTCCATAAGCTCCCGAATTTCCACATTTAGGGCAAGTACCCACAATATAACGATCTGCTAAAAACTCACCGGCTTTTTCATCATAATATTGTTCAGATTCTTCTTCTGTAAATTTCCCGTTTTCATATAGTTTAAGGAAAAATTCCTGAGCTGTTTCTGTATGTACCGGTAATGTTGTTCTCGAATAATTATCATATGAAATACCTAATTCAGAAAAAGTATTTTTCATCATTTCATGATATCTGTCTACAATATCCTGAGGTGTAACCCCTTCTTTTTTTGCTCTTATGGTAATGGGAATACCATGTTCATCGGAACCTCCGATTAAAATAACATCATGTCCTTTTCTGCGGAGAAACCTTACATAAACATCCGCTGGAATATATACTCCTGCCAAATGACCAATATGTAAAGGTCCGTTTGCATAGGGAAGAGCTGTAGTAACAGTATATCTGCTCATAAAATAATAGTATGTTTAATTTGAATTTTTACTTGTTTTTTACCATGCAAAAATACAAAGTAAGAAGTTAGCAAAAAAAAATATCTTTATTTCTTAAAATTTTATATTAAACCCTAAAGATCATTAGCTGCATTGTATATGCAATCTTGATAATATAATTATAATATTTAAAATAGGTGATTTATTTTCAATATTTTAATTTTAAGAATCAAATAATACACTTTTACATATAAAAATTTTCTTTTTTCAACAATAAATATATATATTAGCAAAAAAAACGTATTTTATGGATTCAAATTTTAATGATTCTCAACAATCACAATTTAATCAAGAAACAGTACCTGATAACAATTTGGTATGGGCTATTTTATGTACTGTTTTGTGTTGTCTTCCCTTTGGAATATATGCTATTATTTGCTCTACAAAAGTCAATAAACTTTGGTTAGAGGGAGATTATGAAGGTGCTAAAAAAGCTTCTGCTGATGCAAAAAAATGGTCCATTTATGGAGCAGTTGTAGGAGTTATTTTGATGATAGTATACTTTATATTTATGATGGTGGTTGGTGTAAGCTCATTTTCAAGAGGTTATTAACTATTAAAAATATTTTAAAAAAATATAATCCAATTATAAAACTATTCCTGATACTTTGTCTAGGAATAGTTTTGCTTTCTTTATACTATATTATCAATCCTACGGATGGAGATTTCTTTCCTGAATGTCCTATTCATAAATTTACCGGTATATATTGCCCGGGATGCGGCTCACAAAGAACCCTTCATTTTTTATTGCATTTTGACCTATACAATGCATTAAAATATAACCCGTTAACTGTAATTCTTTCTCCTTTTCTTATGTATATATCATCAGTAATGATTTATAATTTTATATTTAATAAGCAGTGCAGGGTAAAAATATTATATAATAACACTTTTGTTATCTTCTTTTTTTCAATGATTCTAATTTATACAATTCTGAGAAATATTCCTTGTAAACCTTTTTGCTATTTAGCCCCCTCTTTCTGATAAAATTTTATTGTGAGCATATAAATACGTAAGATTTTTTTATTGAAAAAGATATATCTATCGGATAAAATTAAAAAAATTATTCTACATTTTTTCACTTAAAATACTAGGAAAAATTCAGATATTTGTAAAAATTAAAATCAATGATATCTTTAGAAACTTCAATTTCCGATAAATCGTTTACTAATTGTTTAATGAATGCTTCAGGGGCTAAGTGTATGACTCTGGAAGAGCTATCAAATTTAAAAAACGGCCCATGCGGAACCTGGATAACTAAAAGTTGTACTATAAATCCAAGGGAAGGAAACCCGTCTCCAAGATATGTTGATTTAGCATTAGGAAGTATAAACTCTATGGGATTGCCTAATCTTGGTTTTGATTTTTATTTAAATTATGTGTTGGAAGAGCATTTAGATGGAAATGATGACTTGTTTTTTTCGGTTGCCGGACTTACTTTAGAAGAAAATGTGGAAATGTTGCATAAAATACAAAATTCTGATTTTTCAGGATGCGTAGAATTAAACTTATCTTGCCCAAACATTCCTGGAAAACCTCAGACAGGTTATGATTTTGAAAGAACTCATGAAGTTCTGACACAAGTTTTTTCATTTTATAAAAAACCTCTGGGTGTTAAACTTCCACCATACTTTGATATGGTTCATTTCGAAATGATGGCTGAAATACTAAATCAGTTTCCAATTAAATTTGTAACTTGTATTAACAGCATTGGAAATGCGTTATTTATTGATGATGAAGCAGTGGTTATAAAACCTAAAGGAGGTTTTGGTGGTATTGGAGGTGCTTATGTCAAACCTACAGCTCTGGCTAATGTAAGAATGTTTTATAAACTTTTAAGAAAGGATATTGCTATAATAGGTTGTGGCGGAGTAGAAAATGGAAGAGATGTTTTTGAACATATCTTATGTGGTGCATCAATGGTACAGGTTGGAACGCAACTTATGAAAGATGATATTTCCGTTTTTTCAAGATTATTAAATGAACTTGAAGAAATTATGAAATTAAAAAATTACCATTCCATTAATGATTTTAAAGGTAAACTTATTGAGCTTTAATTTAATTTCATATTATTTTGGAAAATTATCAATTGATTTATAACTTTATAAACAAATTATATCACTAAATGCTAACCATAGGTATTGCCGGAGGAACAGGTTCTGGAAAAACAACTGTTGTAAGTAATTTACTTAAACAGCTGGATTTTGACAGGGTAAATGTATTGACTCAAGATAACTATTATCATTCTAATCCTGATTTATCCTTTGAAGAAAGAACAAAACTAAATTACGATCATCCCCGTTCCATAGATTTTGAACTTTTAATTGAACAAATAAAAAAACTAAAAGCAGGTATGCCAGTGTATGAACCTGTATATTCATTTATTACTCACTCTCGAACAGAAGATTTAACTATCATTCAACCCAAAGAAATATTAATTGTTGAAGGAATTCTTGTATTAGCAAATAAAGAATTAAGAAAAGAATTTGATGTAAAAGTATTTGTAAACGCAGATTCTGATGAGCGGTTAATAAGAAGAATCAGAAGGGATATTCAGGATCGAGGAAGAGATCTTGAAGAGGTTATACACCGTTATCAAATGACTCTCAAACCGATGCATGAAGAATTTATTCAACCTTCAATGGCTTACGCAGATATCATTATTCCCACAATGAAAAAAAATACAGTTGCTATAGATGTATTAACCTCTGTAATACAAAACACTCTAAAAACAGTACATTAATAATTAAATGGCTCGAGAAAATAAAAAAATAGTAAAAGAAAAGTCTATATTTGAAAAACATTGGTATACGAGTATATATGTTATTTTATCAGTAATTTTTATAGTTTGGATGATTTTTTTCGATACAAATTCTTATCTTACTCACAGAGAGTTAAATAAAGAAATTTCAAAATTAAGGCATGAAAAAGAGCATTATAAAAGCAAGCTGGATTCGGAATACATTCAATATAATAACTTAAAAAATAATAAAGAAGCACGGGAAAAATATGCTCGGGAAAATTATTTTTTTAAAAAAAACAATGAAGATATATTTATTATAGTTACCAAAGAAGATAGTGTTAAACCTAAATTAAAAAGTCAGAACTAAATTAATTGATGAAATCTTTAAATTAAGACTACAATTATGTAACTCATAACTATTCAAATTATGGGGATGTCGGAATTTAAAGAAAAAATATTGAATTTGTTAGATGGATTAAGCAACTATATTTAGGTTTGATTGATTTATATCTATACATTAAAAATCTTTGTGAAAATTTCTGTAAATATACCTTGAATTAATGCTAAATTTGATAATCTCTTTAACTGATGTAATTATTTTTTTGTAATCAATTCTTTTCACATCAGAAATAATTATATACCAAAAAAAAGAGTTTCAAACTAAAGAAAAATTAAAGAAATAATAAGACATCTGAATTTTTTAGATGATGTTCAATTTAATGTAAAATTGATGAATTATAAAGAAATTAGTAAGGGTATAATTAGTGCAGTAAGTATTATAGCATTCACTATTTTAATGTTTTTCCTGTTATGGAAAGTACGATTCGTTTTAGGATATATTTTTATTGCTTTTGCATTATCATTGATGGGTAGACCTATTATGTCATTTTTAAATGAAAGATTAAAAATTACTAAAACAATTTCTGCTTTTATAACTTTATTTTTCATGATTGGAGGTTTTACAGCTTTATTAAGCTTAGTAACACCTTTAGCTATAGAACAGGCAGGGAATTTATCTCTTTTAGATACTAATAAATTACAAGCTTCAGTAACTGAGCAGATTAAGTTTATTGATGAATCTTTAAAGAGTCGTCATATTTTTATATTTGATGATAACTATGCACAACTGTTAACTCCTAAATTTAATTTTAAGATTCATCAGGATACTTTACAAAGTGGATTTTCAATTTTAACAGAAATTGGAATATCTATTTTTTCAATCACTTTTATAACTTTTTTCTTTTTACGGGAAAAAGATTTATTCAACCGTATGATTATAGGCGCGGTACCTACTAATGATATAAAAAAAGTGATTCAGGTTCTTTCGAATATTAAAGATTTGCTTACCCGTTATTTTTTAGGATTATCTCTTCAGATTTTATCTATGTTCATTCTATATCTTATTATTTTAGGTTGTTTTGGAGTAGATAATATGCTGGTTATAGCTATGTTTTGTGCTTTTTTTAATCTTATTCCTTACTTAGGTCCAATGATAGGATTTTTAATAATTAATTTGCTTAGCATGAGTAGTATGTTTTATCTTGGAATGGATTTCAATGATCAGATATTGCCTAATATTCTTTGGATAAGTATTCTTTATTTAATTGCCCAGCTAATTGATAACGCTATATTTCAACCGTTAATTTATGCTAAAAGTGTAAAATCTCATCCGCTGGAAATATTTTTAGTGATGCTTATTGCCGGAATACTTTTCGGAGCTTTAGGTGTTATATTTGCTATTCCTGGATACACAGTTATACGAGTTGTACTTAAAAGCTTTTTCAACCGATTCAAAATTGTTCAGGCAATTACCAAAAATATGTAATTTCAGTTATATTTTTCTGTGGATAATTACTCTTCGTATATTTAAATTAAGATAGATAATAGAGCTTAATAAAATAATTACTGCTGCTATCTGTACAGGACTTAAAAAGTGCTTGTTGATAACTACATCAATAAAAACAACTGTTAGAGGATATGTTAATTCAAAAATCGAAGTTAACAAGGCTGGTGTATTTTTAAGACCTGAATAATACACAAAAATTTCTGTAACACCCCATAATGATGAAAATATTGCAAATACAAGTAAGTAGGGTGTATTAGCAAATTGTTGTACATTATTTACCAGATTACCCGAAAAAACCACTACAACACCCATAATTATAGATGTAAATAAAAAGCGATAGAATGTACCGGTAAAAAAATCGTATTTATGCAAAACTTTTTTACCAAAAACTAGCGAACTGCCATAAGAAAATGCGGCAAGAACAGAATATCCTATTGCCTGAAAATTATTTTTTTCAAGCATCATCGGGCTGGAAAAGCCAAAAGCAAGAAAATAACTGGAACAAAGTGCAACGATAGCTACAATGAAAAAAATATATCTGGGTTTTTCTTTTAAAATTATCATAGACATTATTATTGCAAATACAGGCTGTAATTTTTGCAATAAAATAACAATACTTACTTTACTAAATCCGCTGAGCTGTAAAGCTTTAACTATAGATATTGTACCTACTGTGCCTCCTAAAAATGCTATAAGTAAAAAATAGATGTAATCATTAAAATTAAAAACACTTAGCATTTTATATTTTTTATAAAAGAATAAAGATAAAAGCAGTGTAGGAATAAAATGAGCTGTAAATACAATAAACTTAACATCATAAAAATTAAATATTTTATAATATAAACCTATTAAAATACCTCCATCAATTCCCAGCATAACTGATGCCAGTATTATGTATAGAGAACCTAAATATTTATTACTATTCCCCATCTAATCAAAAAAATGAGTGCAAAATTACTTCAAATATTTGTATAAAGATATTTTATTCATGTTTTTATAACACAATTTCTTACAATCAATCATTTTTCACAAAAAATAATTGTAACATAATTAATTAAATTCATATAAAAAAATATACAATACTATTTTTCTTATCATAATTAGAAATATAACCATTACCAGCTGTTAATAATATTATTTTTATAATTTCCTCATAAATTATTTCTTTTTAATTTTTTTTTAACATTATTAATGGTTTAGACAGTAATATTTATATATTTGTTAACTTTATTTAGACTAAATAAAAATTAATGTGTTATTTAAAATATATTTTATTATTCCTGTTTATATCAAATATATCTTTTGCTCAAAAAAAATATTTTGATATAGTATTTATAATTTATAACTACAATCATGAAACAGTTGAAAATGCAGTTATAACACTTACCGATACAGCTTTTAGCAAACATCGTTTATTAACAGACAAACAAGGAAAGGCTAAAATAGAATTAATACCTGGAAATTATACACTTACTATATCACATCCACAGTATTTCACATACGAAGAACAAATAAGCTTTGTTCAGTCATTAATCAAAACAATACACTTAGAAACCAAGGAAAACGAACTTCAAAATATAATTGTTACAGCCAAAGAATCTAAAGGTGTAACTACCCAATCAATTATAGATAAAAAAGCAATTGAACTTTTACAACCTTCCAGTTTTACAGATATACTGGAACTTTTGCCTGGAGGCATATCCAAAGATCCCGATCTTACTACTGTAAACCCTATACGTTTGAGACAAGCAGGCAGTGTAAGCGGATATAATACCAATTCTTTAGGAACAAGTTTTATTATTGATGGTTCTCCAATTAATACCAATGCAAATTTACAATATTCACCCGATCCAAGTCAAAGACTCAACGGGCAGTCGGATAATAAAAAAAGAACAACAGCAATTGGTATAGATATGAGATCTATTTCAACAGATGATATTGAAAAAGTTGAAATTATAAGAGGTATTCCTTCTGTTGAATATGGAGATTTAACATCCGGAGTAATAAATATTATTAGAAAAAGCGGTGGAAATAAACTGGAAGGCAGATTTAAAGCTGACGGTTTTAGTAAACTTTATTATATAAGTAAAGGAATTGATTTTGATAAATATAATTGGAGTATTAATACCAGTTTGGATTTGTTAGACGCAAAATCCGAACCCAGAAATAACTTCGAAACTTACAAAAGATATACGGCTTCTATACGGAGTAGAAAATTATTTTTATTCAATAATTCGGATTTGTGGTGGAATGTTAATCTGGATTTTACAGGTACAACCGATGAGGAAAAAAAAGATCCGGATACAGGATATGATAAAGTTGATCATTATAAATCTTCTTACAATAAATTAGGAATATCAAATTCATTAGAACTCAAATTAAAAAATAAGTGGATAAAAAACATAAAATTCATTTCATCTTTAAGACAAGAGACTGATAAAATAAATCAAATTAAATATGTGCAACTTCCTACAGTTGCAGCACTACCTGTATCAGAAATTGATGGTGAATATGATGGAATCTATCTTAATAAAGACTACATTTCAACGGTTAAGGTAGAAGGCAAACCTCGGGATATATTTTTAAAGCTGACATCCAACTTCTCTGTATCCACCTCCAGAGTAAATCATGACATACTTTTAGGTACCGAGTGGACATACTCTAAAAATAATGGTAAAGGTCAGGTATATGATCGCTACCTGCCACCTAATTTATCGATGGGTTCATATCCCAGAGCCTATAAAGATATTCCTGCTTTGGCTAAATTATCTTTTTTTGCAGAAGATAAAGCAAAAATCAGCATCGGTAATCATAACCTTATTTTAGCTATGGGTATAAGAACTTTCAAGATGACTAATATGAACAAAAGTTATAAACTTGCACGTTCATTTTTTTGGGAACCTCGCATGAACCTGCAATGGTCTCTTCCTAAATTGTTTATAAACAACAGAAGTTTGGATGTAGACATCACGCTCGGATACGGGGAACACAAAAAAACTCCTACTCTTAATATACTATATCCGGATTTATATTATGTAAACTACAACCAGCTTAACTACTATCATAACAACCCTGATTACAGAAGAGTTAATTTCCAAACCTATACTTTTTCTCGTGAAAATAGAGATTTGACCGTAGCTAACAATATAAAAAAAGAAATCCGTCTGGATCTTGGATATAATCAAAACAACTTTTCATTAACCTTTTTTGAAGAAAGATTGACTTCTGGTTTTCGAAGCATGACTTTTTATAAACATGTTACATACAAACGATACAACACCGATGAACTTGATCATTCCACTATTACCTCTCCACCGGATTTAAATCATTTGAATTATGAATTGAAAAATGACTTTGCCACCTATAGTAAAACAGAAAATGGCAGTACAACGGATAAAAAAGGTATTGAATTTCAATTTTCATCTAAACGATTGGAAGCTATTAATACTCGATTGACTTTCAACGGTGCCTGGTTTCAAACTAAATACAAAAACAGTAAACCCATTTACAAAAGTCCAGATGCAATAGTTAATAATCAAAAACTTCCTTACGTAGGAATTTATAAAGATGATGAAGGGTATCTCATGGAATCTTTTACAACAAATTTTATGGCTGATACTTATCTACCTAAGTTAAAAATGAATTTTATGTTAGCAATTCAATGTTCATGGTATAATTTAACCCAATACATGAAGAAGGATCGATATCCTTTATACTATATGGGCTATGACCAAATCATTCATCCTTATACAGAACAAGATAAAACTGATACTTATTTACAATGGCTTTACCGAAACCACAACGATCTTGACTCTCGTCGTGAACCACTTTCACTTGGAATAAATCTAAAAGTTTCTAAAAAGATGTATAATGAAAAAATTACGCTTTCTATGTTTGTAAATAAGCTTTACAGCTATAATCAAAAATATGTCATTTATAAGGTGGTTCAGAGAAGGACTTCCTCCCCCCCTTACTTTGGAATGGAAATTAATTTTAAATTATAATCTGATGAATAAAATAACATTAAAAAAAGGAATTCCTGTATTTTTCCTTTCAATACTTTTAACAGTTTATAACTGTAGCGGAGACGATACTTCATATGAAGCAGAACAAACTCAAACTACTATGAATCTGACTTACCCGGACCAAGTGGTTAGCTCTGCGTCAGGGGAATTTAAACTGACACTAAAAGAAAAAAACTCAGGTGCTATCTATACTTTTGAAAAAGAAAAAACAAAAACTATTACTAAAAAAGTAATTACCGGTACGTATCAGATAAACGTAGAAGGATATATTGTTTCTGATAATGATACACTACAAATATATGGTCTCATTGAAAACACTTCTATCACACCAGCAAGTAGTCAAATTACCATCCCTCTACATTTGAAAGTAAATTCAAAAGAAGGAGATTTCTTAATCCAGGAGGTATTTTTTACAGGTACTATATATCCCGTAACTGGAAAAGTCTACAATTCCGGAAAATATTTTAAAATTTACAACAATAGTAATCGGATACTTTATGCTGATGGGCTTTTAATTGCACAATCTCAATTTAATACGACATTAAAGCATAACATTACCCCTAATATTTTTTCTACTGATTTTCCGGTGCAAGCTATTTTGCAGCTTCCAGGCAAAGGCAGTGATTATCCGGTGAAACCAGGACAATCTATAGTTGTTTGTGATAATGCTATAAACCATAAACAAACCAATTCAAATGCTTATGACATGACACCTTCAGCTCTTATTGGAAAAGATGGTACCCAATATGTTTTTGAATATCCTAATACAGTAAATCCTGCTTTAGGTCAAGTGGATAATCCAGAAGTTCCCAATGCCCAGGTTATCTTTTCCACATTAAATTACAATATGTTTTTTTTACACAACGGAGGTGCTGAAGCTTATGCAATAGCCCGTTTAGATAAAAATACCACTCTTGAACAGTATTTAAGCCAATATAAATACGACTATTCATATGTAAATGCTGCTGGTACAATTACTAACAGATCAACCTACAAAATTCCAAATTCATGGATTACTGATGCTGTTAATGTCAGTATAGAAGGAAAATATGAATGGTTGGTAACTTCTACTTCTCTAGACAGAAGCTGGACCTATTGTTCATTAATTGCAAGCGATAAAACAAGATATGACAAATGTATAAAACGAAAAATACAAGGAAAAAATGATAAAGGAATAGATATTTTACAAGATACAAACAACTCACAAGAAGATTTTATTCCAAGAGCCCCACTATTTATTCAATAATTTAAATCTGATCAAATGAAAAAACTAAATACATATTTAAACTATATACTTATACTTTTTTTTACAATATCCTGTTCTAACGATGATAGCTATGATGTTAATTCATCAAATTTAACCAGTGTAGAACTAAAACTTTTGATACCCGAAGATGAAAAAACCTATGAAATTGAAAATTTGGAGGTTTATTTTAAGGAAATCAATTCCGGGATTGAAACTAAAATAGAATCAAATTCTCTATTAATAAAAATAGATTTAAACAGCGGAAATTATAAAATTTCAGTGCAGGGATCAATTAAAAAAGAAAACAATCTGATAAAATTAACCGGAATTCAGGAATCCGTATTGATATCCGGAACCCATCAGATCATAACTTTGCAACTTTTAAAATCTATCATATCAAACAACGATTTATTAATTGAAGAAATTTATTATACCGGAAGTAAAAACTCTCTCACCGGAATTCCTTATTTTGGAGATAGATATTTTAAAATCTTTAACAACTCGGATCAAATTGTATATGCTGATGGTTTATTACTTGCAGAATCAGAGTTTACTACTAATGATAAAAAAGATTATTCTCCTGATATTATGAATCATGCGTTTGCTGTCGGAGGAGTAATCATTCTTCCCGGCAAAGGAAAAGAATATCCTATACAGCCTGGTACATCAATTATTATAGCTGAAAGTGCAAACAATCATAAAAGTATAAATTCCAACTACATAAATCTATCTTTTGCCAATTTTGAAATGTATAACCCTTATGATGATGAAACTGTTGATAACCCATTGGTTCCTAATACGGAATTTTTATTCAATTCTGTTTCCATTGATAAAAAAGGAGTAAGAAGTTATATAATAGCCCGGTTGCCGTCAACTGTTTCAAAGGAAAAATTTTTAACGGATTATAGATATCATTATACTTATAGTGAATGGGGATATCCAATGGAGGGTGATGCCATGTCTATACCTAATGACTGGATTATTGATGCTGTAAATTTAAGCAACGGTAAAGATCCTGACTGGATTTTAACCTCTTCTTCTCTTGATAATGGATGGACCACATGCAGCCTGCATGAAGGTGACGAATCCAGATATGGTAAAAGTGTAAAGAGAAAACCAATAGACTCTCAACCTATAACTAAACTTAAAGACACAAACAACTCTAAAGATGATTTTGAGGCTGTAACTCCCTCTTTAAAAAATGAGTAATATGAAGAATGCATATGTAAGCTTCCTGATTATACATCTTTTTATTTTTGGCCCGTGTTCAGGCCAGGAAATTGATAGTTTAAACGTTATTTTACTTGATAAATACGATTTCAATTCCACTATTTTCAGAGATGAAATTGCTCTGAATCCTGCAAATATGTTTTATTTCAGGCAATTTTCATCTTCAGAAATATCTATAGATTACAACTATGAAAAAAAGAATGGATTTTACGATTACACAAAAGGAAGCGGAATCGATGGAGTAAAATTTAATGCTGAATCATTTCAAATACTTACTCCTGACAAACATGTCGTATGGGGCAAAGCTTATTATTCAAAAGTAAATCAAAAAAATGTTACTTTTAATGAATCTTCAGATATAGAAAACATTTACCCATATATCTCTGCGGACAGTATTGGAGGTACTTTAAAAAGTGAAACCTATTTTTTTGAAGGAGGATATGCCTACCATTTCAATACAAACAAAATTGGTATATTGGGTAGGTACAGGGCTCAGCTGGATTTCAGAGATGTAGATCCCAGACCTAAAAACCTTATTTCTGATCTCGATATTAAAGCTGGATATAGCAAACAACTAACCAACCAATTTTTAATTTCGGCAAATATTGATTTTAAAAATTATAGCCAATCCAATGATGTGAAATTTGTTAGTGAAACTGGTCATCCTGTTTTATATCACATGCTGGGATTAGGAAATTACAGCTATCTTTTTACAGGTAACATTTATAACACCAATTATAACGGAAACGCTTATAAAGCCGGATTACAATTTTTTAATTACAAAAAAAGCAATTTTCTTTTCTCTCTTGCATTTGAAAAATTTAACAATGAAAAATCTGAAAAGGATAGTAATAACAAATTACCCATGTCGAAATTAAACAATAAAAAATATCAATTTAACCTGTATAAAAAATTTAATTTAACTCCATCTTCATCATTTAACATTCATATAAACGGATTCTCCCAAAAAAGAACCGGAATTGAGTATTATTATTCATCTAATGGGTCTGTAAAAGAACAAATTGATAAAAAGAAACAATATTTCCGAACACAAAAAGGAATTAAACTTATACTTAATTATGTATATAAAAAGTATAAGAGTAGCTATACAATCTCTTCTTTTACAGATTTTCAATCTGATAACGAGAAATATATTCGACCTTACTCTTCTCAAAAATTTACTTATCTGTTTTATGGGGTAAATCTGGGGTGGAATCAAGTTTTATCAAACCAAACACATTTGCTTTTTACGACAACGATAGGATGGAAAAAAACATTAAATCATGAAAATAAGTTATACACTTTGGGTCTAAAAAAAAGCTTAACAGAGCAGCTCAATCATGATTTTGATTTAAAAAAATCAGAATATTTCTACACTCAAGCTAATATTAAACTATATTTTAAAATTTCAAATGTAAACCTGTTTATTAATCAGACGTATCAATCTGAATTTTATACCGGTAAGCCAAATTATTTATACACTTCAGGTGTAGGAATACTGTTTTAATTTAAAAACTAACACATGAAAAACAATAAAACTTTCCTGTTAAAAATTGCTGCCATTATTTTTTCTCTAGGTATTTTTCTTAATCATACTGATCCGGAAGAAGATTTAAAAAATATAATAAATAGTTATAAAAAACCATTGGAAAACTGGCCTTCACCATTTGTCGACAAAGGTATTCCCTGGCAAGAATTTGAGCCTCTGGAAGTAGATTCTCTTTATTATGAAACTCAGGAAAAACCAGAGGTTATTTTAGGTAAGATGCTTTTTTTTGATCCCAAACTCTCATCATCTAATCAAATTTCCTGTAGCAACTGTCATGATCCGGAACTTGGATGGACTGATCACCGTACGGTTTCAATCGGACACGATCATCAGCAAGGAAAAAGAAATGCTCCATCGTTATATAATGCCGCATTCCGGGATAAATTATTTTGGGATGGTAGGGCTTCCAGCCTTGAAGAACAAATAGCTGGCCCTTTAGAAGCTCATAACGAAATGAATATCAGTAAAAAAGAAGTTGTAGAAAAACTATCTAAAATTAATGGCTATAAAAAATTATTTCAAGATGCTTACGGTTCAGAAAAAGTTACTTATGACAAAATAGCTAAAGCTATTGCTACATTTGAAAGAACTATTAAAAGCCAGCCCAGCAGATTTGATAAGTTCTTAAAAGGAAATTATTCATCACTTACAGATAAAGAAATATTCGGTATGCATATTTACAGAACTAAAGCCAGATGTATGAACTGCCATTATGGGAAATATTTAACCGATGAAAAATTCCATAATATCGGGCTAACATATTACAAAAGAGAATATGAAGATTTAGGCTTATATGATACTACTAAAAATCCTTTAGACGTTGGTAAATTTAAAACACCGTCTCTAAGAGATTTATTACTTACACGTCCGTGGATGCATAATGGACTTATGGATGACTTAACCGGAATAATTAATATATATAATATTACTTTACGTATAAACAATCCATCTAAAGAGCAAAAACTTAAAGACCCTTTACATCCGGTAGTAGATACACTTATTGTACCTCTATCTTTAAAAATCAATGAAATTGATGCATTAAAGTCTTTTCTTGAAGCTTTGTCAGGAAGCAGATATAAAATGAGTCGACCGGATTTTCCTAAAAATTAATATTTTAATATGTAAAACATCTTTTTCATAATCCAAATAAATTTTTAACATTTTGTAAAGCCTGATTTTTCAGGCTTTATGAGTTTATCATACTATATGTTAAATAGTATCATCAAATAATCACAAATATTTAAGTTTACATGACAACTTAATATTAAATTTCGAAGGCTTCTTTATAAGTATTCCAGAAACGGTCTAAAGCAATAAGTCTAACTTTAAAAAAATCTATCACATCTTTCCAATCACTTTCTCTGAAAATACTTTTATTTTCAAAATGTATTCCTATTGTACATACGATCTTACCCTGTTCATCGTAAACTTTTTTATTCCATATCCAATCCTCTCCTACTTCATCTGCTAATAAACCGGAAAACATTTCGAACTTCTCATATAATGATTCTTGAATTGTCAAATCTTTTTGAGCCAGCTCTATATTAATCCAGGCTGATTTATTATCAAACTGGGTTCTAAAATATAAATCTTTAACTCCGGTCTTATAGTTTAACCAATTTATCCTGTTTCCTTCAGACGAAACCTGTAAAGCCATATATTGACCCAATGAAACCCAAAACTTTTTTTTTATTTGAAATGCTTCTTCTTTTGAATACATAAATTCGATCTTTGTAGTATCCCGCAAAATTATTAAATTATAACTAATTTTAGCAACTCTAATTATAATTGATACAACGTGATTAACCAGGAATTGTTAAATAAAAATGTACAAAAATTTATTACTGATAACCTAAGAGCTGATCTGGTTTCAATGCGTATGAAAAAATCTCCATTTACAGGAATATCATCATTGGAATTAACACAACAAATACAAGGAAAGAAAATAGCTGAATCTAAATTTCCCTTTCTAACTAAAAACGATGAAATTATTTATCCCCCTCATTTAAATTTAGAACAGGCCTCTTCAGAAATTACTGCAAAATTTAAACAAACTTTCATATCAGGTAAAAAAGGGATTGATTTAACCGGAGGAACTGGTATTGATAGTTTATTTCTTTCTCAATCTTCTGAAATTTTTTATTACGTGGAACCTAGTAAGGAACTTCTTGAAATAACCTGTCATAATTTTCAAAAATTAAATAGAAATTTTATCCAGTCTTTTAATCAAACAGCAGAAAATTTTTTATCTGAAAATGATGAGTTTTTCGATTTTATATATATGGATCCTTCTCGTAGAGATTTTAATAAAAATAAGAAATTTTTATTAGAAGACCTGATTCCAAACATCATAGAACTTCAAAAAGATTTAATATCTAAATCTGATCAGGTCTATATCAAATTATCTCCGCTTATGGATATTCAACAAACCATTGAAAAAATTAATGTTTCTGAAATTTATCTCATTTCGGTTAAAAATGAAATGAAAGAGTTATTGGTAAAATTATCTAAATCTGATAGGAAAGAATTTAACCCTACAATTCATTGCGTTAATTTAGAAAGTAATCAGCCAGATTTTTCTTTTCAATGGAATGATGAAAAAAATTCTGTAACCCCTATTTATAGTAATCCTGAACAATATTTATTATTTCCTAACGCTTCAATAATGAAAGCTGGAGCTTTTAAACTTATCAGTCATCAATTTAAATTGAAAAAATTAGAATCTAATACTCATATCTACACCTCGAATATAAAATTTGAAAATTTTCCAGGCAGAATTTTTTCAATAATAGATTCTAATTTTAACGTTAAAAAGTCAAAAATTAAAACATTTAACATTATTTGTCGAAATTACCCGATAAAGATTGAAGAAATTAAGAATAAATATAAGCTAAAAGAAGGTGGAGATAAATATTTGATTTTTACACAATCTTTAAAGAAAAACCTTTGTATTTTAGCAGAATTAAATTAACATAAAATATAATATTATATTTTTTAAATTGTTTTTACAATTTTATTAATAAAAAATTAACACTTTATATTATAACTTGCACACCTTTTAAAAAATTAACCTTTAGCTAAACTTTTATTTATAATGTATTATCTATCAAAAATCTTAGTAATTATTTCTGCATGGGCTTGCTTATTAAATTATGGTTGCAAAAAAGAACCTAAACAAAACGATAATAAAAATAACAAAGTTAATAGAGAATTACCTGGTTTTTATGATATAAACTTTAAAACTATATTTTCATACCAAGACAATCATAATGAAAATGATGAACAGATAAAGAAAAAACTTAATGCATATTATAATCATCTGTGGAAGGACAAAAATTTAAGTGGAGGTATATTAGTAGCACGAGGTAATAATATATTGCTTGAAAAATATACCGGCTATTCAAATTTTGAAAAACTAACTCCCATTACTTCTACAACCCCTGTACATGTTGCATCAGTAAGTAAGATATTAACTTCTTTAATAATATTGAAACTGGTTGAAGCAGAAAAAATTCAGCTGGATCAAAAAGTCAATACCATTTTAACCTCATTTCCATATCCGGATATAACTATTGAGAATCTGCTTACTCACCGTAGCGGACTGCCGAATTACGCGTATCTGGCTGATGAAAGTAAATACTGGGATAAAAGCAAACGAATGACCAATTCTGATGTTGCCAATCTTTTTTCAAGTTTCGACCCTCCTCTCCTATCTAAACCGGGAACGCACTTTGCCTATTGCAATACAAATTTTGCTTTGCTGGCTTTAATTGCTGAGAAAATTTCAAAAAAATCTTTTCCTGAAACTGCCCGATTAATGGTTTTTGAACCTTTAAAAATGAATCATTCCTATATTTTTCAAGAAAAAGATATGGACAGAGCTACTCCTTCCTATTATCCTCAAGGAAAACCTTATGCCTACGATCATCTGGATTTAGTTTATGGAGATAAAAATTTATACACTACACCCAAAGATTTATTTAAACTGAGCCAAGCTATGTATGCTCCTAATTTTCTTCGAATAGATCTATTAAACAAAATGTTTACCCCATATAGCAATGAAAAACAAGGGGTTAAAAACTATGGACTGGGTATGCGAATGATGATTTTTGATAATGGCAAAAAATTAACTTACCATACGGGCTGGTGGCATGGAAGCAATACTATATTTGTTCATTTATTGGATGAAAAAGTTACAATTATTGCTTTAGGTAATAAGTTTTCTAAAGTAATGTATTCTGCTTTAAGCCTTTCTTCTTTATTTGGAAATTATCCTTTACATAACCAGATTGCAGATTTAAATGAACATGATACAACAACTTTAAATACAACCAATAAAATTCTAGATAATCAGTCAACAGAAAGTAAGTTAATTACAGATAGCCTGCAAAAGGTAAAAAAACAAAAAAATCAGAAACTGTAAAAAAATCTAAACTTTAGTTTTTTCATACTCTTACAACCCTGTTCAATACATTAGGCTATTTTTAGACAGTTTTACCCAAAAAATAATTATCTTTGCTTTCGTTTAAAAAATGAATTATAAATGAAAGTGTATAGTATTAAAGAACTGTTGTCTAAAGGTAAAGATGCATTACAGGAAGAAGTTATAATAAACGGATGGGTACGATCTTTTCGTTCCAATCAATTTATTGCATTAAATGACGGATCCGGACAAAATAACGTTCAAATAGTTATAGATTATAATAATTTTGATACAGATACTTTAAAACAAATCACTACGGCTTCATCCCTACGAGTAGAAGGAATAGTTGCTGAAAGTAAGGGTGCCGGTCAGGATATAGAAGTTATTGCTAAAACTATAAAAATATACGGATATGCACATCCGGACGATGTTCAGGAAACTATATTACAACCTAAAAAGCACAGTCTTGAAAAATTAAGGGAACAAGCGCATTTACGATTCAGAACCAACACTTTTGCAGCTGTGATGAGGGTTAGAAATGCTTTAAGCTTTGCAATTCATCAGTATTTCAATACTAATGGATTTTGTTATATTAATACCCCTATTATTACTGGCTCTGATGCAGAAGGTGCGGGAGAAATGTTTACTGTTACAAATTTTAATCTGGATAACCTGCCAAAAAATGAAAAAGGTCATACAGATTTTACTCAGGATTTTTTCGGCAAAAAAACTAATCTTACCGTTTCCGGTCAGTTAGAAGGAGAGACTGCAGCTATGGGCCTTGGCAAAATTTATACATTCGGTCCTACTTTTCGTGCTGAAAATTCCAACACTTCAAGACACTTAGCCGAATTCTGGATGGTAGAACCTGAAATGGCATTCTATGATTTAGAGCAGAATATTGATTTAGCCGAAGACTTTTTAAAATATTGCATTCAATATGCAGTAGATCACTGCAAGGATGATTTGGAGTTTCTTAATAAACGTTTTGAGGAAGAGCAGAAACAAAAGCCTAAAGAAGAAAAATCTGAACATAATCTACTTGAAAAATTGGACTTTGTTCTATCCAATAAATTTGTAAGACTAAGCTACACCGAAGCTATTGAGATATTAAAAAAATCCAAACCTAATCAAAAAGGAAAATTTAAATACCCGATAGAGGAATGGGGTGCTGATTTACAGTCAGAACATGAAAGGTATTTAGTTGAAAAACATTTTAAAACTCCAGTAGTATTATTTGATTATCCTTCAAAAATTAAAGCATTCTATATGCGTTTAAACGATGATAATAAAACTGTTAGAGCTATGGATGTTCTTTTTCCTGGTATTGGGGAGATTATTGGCGGCTCTCAGAGAGAGGAACGGATGGATGTGCTTAAAATGAAAATGGAAGAATTGAATATTGATGAAAAAGAACTATGGTGGTATCTGGATACTCGTAAATTTGGAACAGTACCGCATTCTGGATTTGGATTAGGGCTTGAAAGATTAGTTTTATTTGTAACAGGAATGGGAAATATTCGTGACGTAATTGCTTTTCCGAGAACTCCCAACAGCGCAGAATTTTAAAATATAATTTTTTTAATAAATTAATTAAAGAAGTGTTCAAAAAACACTTCTTTTTTATTTATTTTAAATCTTTTAGTATTGTATTTGTGAAAATTATGAAGAAATTTAAGCATTTATTATTTAACTTTCAAAATAATATATAATAAATAATTAATTTATTAGAAAAAAATACAATAAATAATTAAATAAATTAAAGTTAAATAAATTTTATTTTAGTAGATTAGGGATAAATTTGAAAAGGCACCAAAATTTTATTTTACAAAAATTGTGCCTAAATTTGTATCTTATAATTAATTAGTGTAAATTTGAATCATCTAAAACATCTATATAAAAGATAAAATTTATGCTAAAACAGGATTTAAGGCTCAAACAATTATTAAAACTTTCTCCCCAGCAGATTCAGCTAATGAAGTTAGTTCAGCTTCCTACGCTGGCTTTTGAGGAAGCAGTTAAACAGGAAATTGAAGAGAATCCTGCATTGGAAGACAACTCCCATGAAGATTATTATGATTCTGCTGATCCTTATGAAACTTCAAGTGACTACGATGATTCCAACGATAATGAAATCATAGATGCCTCTGATATTAATATTGATGAATATTTAAGTGATGACGAAATTCCTAACTATAGAACACAGTCTAATAATTATTCTGATGACGATGAAGAAAGAGAACTTCCTTTTGCGCAATATGAGTCGTTTCATGAACATTTAAGTAATCAGTTACATACTTTCCGACTTAATGAGGAAGAAAGCGAAATAGCCGATTTTATTATAGGAAATTTGGATGATGACGGATATCTTCGTCGAGAAATACCCTCTATAGTTGATGATTTAGCTTTTACTCAGGGAATTTATACAGACGTAAATACAGTGACTCACTTGCTCACTGGTTACATTCAAAAATTAGATCCCACCGGTGTAGGTGCAAGAGATTTGCAGGAATGCCTTTTACTCCAGCTAAAAACCAGAAATAAAACGGAAGCTTCTGAACTGGCTTATAAAATAATTGATGAAATGTTCGATGCTTTTACCAAAAAACATTATAACAAAATTCAACAAAAATTTTCCATATCCGAGGAAAAACTTAAAGAAGCTGTTTATGAAATTGAAAGATTAAATCCTAAGCCGGGTAAAGCATTTACTAATAATTCAAAAAATACGGAACAAATTATTCCGGATTTTACTATCAAAATTGTTAATGGTAAACTTGATCTTACTTTAAACGGAAGAAATGCTCCGGAGCTGAAAGTATCCAGAGAATATTCCGAAATGCTTGACACCTATAAAAATACGGAAAATAAATCTCGTGAACAGAAAGATGCTGTTATGTTTGTAAAACAAAAACTGGATTCTGCCAAGTGGTTTATAGATGCAGTTAAACAACGCCAGCAAACTCTTTACATCACAATGAAATCTATCATGGATTATCAAAAAGATTATTTTTTATCCGGCGATGAGGAACAAATTAAACCTATGATTCTAAAAGATATAGCTGAAATTACTGGCTTAGATATATCAACTATTTCCCGTGTAGCCAATAGTAAATATGTGAATACTCCTTACGGAACATTACTTATAAAAGATCTATTTTCAGAAAGCTTGACCAATTCAGATGGTGATGAAGTTTCAACCCGAGAAATTAAAACAATTCTTCAGGAAGTAATTGAAAATGAAGATCCAAAAAAACCTTTAACTGATGATAATTTAATGAAGATCTTAAATGATAAAGGTTACAATATTGCCCGCAGGACTATAGCCAAATACAGAGATCAATTAAACATACCTGTAGCCAGGCTACGTAAAAAAATTTAAGTCTTTTTTGCAAATTTATATTTTGCTTTATTTCCAAAAGATAGTAACCGGTAAATATTTCATTTACCGGTTTTATTTTATAATTAAAATAATCCAGTATTCAGATTATTTAAAAATACATATCTCTTATAAACAAATATATTCATCAAGAGAATTATATTTTCAAACAAAATACTATAACTTTGCATTGTCGAAGAAATAATCGTATGAAAGCTTATCAAAATTTATTAAATTATATCCTGCAAAATGGCACTGATAAAGAAGATCGCACCGGAACAGGTACTATTAGTACCTTTGGTTATCAAATGAGATTTGACCTACAGGATGGCTTCCCCTTAGTAACCACTAAAAAATTACATCTTCGCTCCATAATATACGAATTACTCTGGTTTTTAAAAGGGGATACAAATATTGCTTATTTAAACGAACATAAAGTTAAAATATGGGATGAATGGGCCGATTCAAATGGTGATTTGGGACCGGTATATGGTCACCAATGGAGAAGCTGGGGCACTCCAGGAGGAGCTCATATTGATCAAATATCAGAAATTATAAATCAGATCAATACCAATCCTGATTCCAGAAGAATTATTGTTTCTGCCTGGAACGTAGCAGATATACCCTCAATGGCATTGGCTCCGTGTCATGCTTTATTTCAGTTTTATGTAGCCGACGGTAAATTGTCTTTACAACTATATCAAAGAAGTGCCGATGTTTTTCTGGGTGTACCATTCAATATCGCTTCCTATGCTTTGCTTTTACATATGGTCGCACAGGTATGTAATCTGAAACCTGGAGAATTTATACACACTTTTGGAGATGTGCATATATATAAAAATCATATAGAACAGGTAAAATTACAGTTAACCCGAGAGCCTAAAACATTACCTGTTTTAAAAATTAATCCGGAAATTACAAATATATTCAAGTTTAGCTATGAAGATTTTTCAATTGAAGGGTATGATCCTCATCCGCACATTAAAGGAGAGGTTGCTGTATAACTTAAGTAACTTTGAGAACTTTGTAATGATTAATTAAAAAACCTTATAATTTCATACTATGCCCAATTTTTTTTATCTATTCTTTGTCTTTTTATTTGCATCGTTGTTAACTAAAGGGCAAGTAGTATCTTTGGACGATTGGGACGAAATTGCGAAAACGGATGTACGTTTACTTCCCAAATATGGTAATATTAAAAAGAATAACGACCAAAAAAATATTGATTGGGAATTTATCAAAGAGGTTATGGAAATTGATGCTTTTAAAGGGAACCGTAACTTAGCTTCTGATTATTATATACAACTCGGTTTTGAACAGTTATCTAAAGATGATTTAAAAACTGCCATGTACAGATTTAATCAAGGCTACCTATTAGATTCTCTCAATTCAAATATATATCTGGGTTATGGTGCAGTTTTTTTGAAGGTTAAAAATATTGAAAAAGCTAAAAATGAGTTTCTGGCAGGTTTACATATTAATTCTGAACATCCGGATTTATTGGCTAACTATGCAGACTGTTTAATTCATCAGTATTTTCTTATTTCCGATTTTCCACTTAGTCAGAAACAAAGGGAGAATTCATTTCTTTACGTAGATTCCGCTCTGGACTACCTCAATCGTTCTTACCAGATAAATCCTAACAATTCTTTTACCTTAAGCAAATTAACTATGGCGTATTATATAAAAGAAGATTGTACTCAATCTCTTAAATTTTACGATGAGTATAAAAAAAGCAAGCAAAAATTTTTAGATTCTGAGTTTATAAACATATTAGAGAAGACTTGTATTAGATAGTTAATAAACTATTAAAAAAAATAGAAAAAAGACGACTTCGTTACATACATCATAAACATTAACTTAATTTTACTTTAATTTAAAAACATTTAAAATCCTGTTTATATTATAAATATTGTAGTTATATATTTTTTTATACAATATATATTAGTTAATAAAAAATTGTATCTTTTCCAGTATACGTAATTATATAGACAAATAAAAATTAAATTTTAAAAGATTTCTATATTTTTTTTTTATTATATCATTAATTTGTGTAATTTAGCAGTGTTAATATTTTCTTAATTTATTAGATAAGCTTAATATTAATTAAGTTTAACCTTAGACTAGAAAATATTAATTATGAATTAAATTGCATTTTGGTAAGTTTAATTTAAAAAGACTTATTTAAATCGAATACGTTCAAATAATAAGTTAACATTAAAAAATAATAAAGAATATTAATTATTAAAACTAACTTATTATTTCTCATAAATAAAGTCAATAAATTTAATTATTTATTGACTTTTTAAATTTTACTTACAAGTTTAACACTTTATCTTTGTGATATTTTATTTTATAACTAACTCTTACTTTTTTAGTTTCATTGGGTTTCAGATTAAGTATCCATGTCAGTACCCCCAATTCTTTATTGTCATTAGCATGATCTGTTTTTAACAAATCAATAGTAATATCATTAGAACTACTTAGTGGATATTGATCTTTTAGTTGTACTGCTATTTCAGTATTTTTATTGTTACGAACTGAAATATCATAAGTAAATACACTCTCATTATACGAGGAAAATAGTTTGGTTGATGTTAATTCTTTAACCTTTTCTCTTTTAACATTGACTCTTTTATCTTTCCCAATGCTCAGATGCAATACATCTGAAATCTGATTGGGATCAATAATAGTTTTCCCAACATAATCTCCATTAATCGTAATATTAGCTTCTCCTTTTAAAAAGTAATAGTTGGAATGCTGACTGACTTCTGCCATTAAATATACTTCTGAATCTAATTTTGGAACTGCATAGTATTTGTATGTAGCAGGCATTGAGTTTTCCGCCAAACAAATGTTATATGGTTTCCCATTAGACGCTATAGTATATGGGATATCGGCATCAAAAGAGATATTTAATTGGTTTTCATTTATACTTGTATTTATATTGTATTCTTCGTTTTTTAAATTCGTCTCACCTATTATAGATTGAATTGTTTTTACTTCATAACCTGATCTTTAAAAGCCCTTTGTAAAGATTTTAAATATTCACTGTCTACATATTTTAGTATCCAGGCTTTAAGAACTGGTGCTTGATTGTATAAATCAGGATTCCCACTTGAAAAAGTAAGTTTAACATTATCCCATTCAATTCCGGTTTTTTGAGCAACTACTGCTTTATAAACCAAATTTATTGGCTTATTGGTTTCATTAATCTCCAAATCATACATTGGATACCAAGAAGTATTGCTTGTAAAATATTTAATACCAACCGACACATTTTAAGCTTTTGATGATAATAGTTAGATAATAAATTTTTTATTTATAGCTGAAAAAACTTATTTTTATTTTTTTTAATTATCTCTTAACTATTTATTATAAGATATTTTTATATCAGTAATAAAATATTTTTACTTTATATTATAATAAAAAATTAATATATTTAAGCATTCAATTAGTAAAATAAATTAACATGAAAAAAACTTTATTCGTAAGCACCTTTTTGGTGTTTACAACTATTCTGTACTGCCAGGTAGGAATTAACACAGACTCTATCACTCCTGGTGTTATGCTGGATATTAACGGAAGAATCCGTATAAGGGATTATTCATCCCCCACATCTGAAAATTCCAGATTTAAAAGCTCCGAACCTACGTATACCAAAATAATGGTTATGGGTGAAAATGGCCTCGTCAGTGCTCAATATAGCTATAAAGTATTGAGACAGAGTGACAGTACAATAATTAATATTGTAAAAAAAAGTGTTGATATAACTAATCATATAAATAATCTGATTGATGCTAAAATTAATTCGGAAAAGGGTCTGAGCTACGTAAGAGGAAGAGGAAATACAAAAACAGCCATTTTATCTGGATCATTAAACCTATTTCCAAACTGGAAAAAAATAGCTTTTGACTTTGTCGACCTGGATAATAATAACGACTATAACAGCACCAATTCTCCAGATTCCGAAAGTTATTGTTTTACTGCTCCTATGGATGGTATTTATGATATTTATGTACAATACGAATTAAATACACTATTAAGTGCGCAAAGCATAGGGGTAGGAATTTTTAAAATTGATAAAAATAACGTTCTTACTCTTTTAGCAGAAAATACATATCAAAGCATAAATATAAGTTTGTTAACTTTAAATGTGGATGTTTCTCCTCCTACCAGACAAACAAAAACATTAGTCAGGCTTGAACAGGGAGATAAAATTTTCTTTGCACTACAATCCACTGTAACCATTAACTTACTAAAAAATTCATCTACAAGTACCTTTTTTACTATTAGCCAGGTACGCTAAACAAAAAGCAGGATTACATTAAGTAATCCTGCTTTTATTTCATTTTAACAGATATTCTATATACCTTATATTTAGTAATATTTTATTTCAGTCACAGAATAACCATATCTATTATTTTCTACCTCTGAAAGCTTGAAAGAAATAACTTTTCTTTGTTTACCGCGTAAAGTTTCCAATACATTCCTTATTGTTTTACTTCTTAATAACTTTTCTCCGTTAACCTTTTTAAAACATTGAGTTTCAGTAATAATATCTTTTTGATCATTAAAGGAATATTCACATTCTATATCATTATTACGTAAAAAACCGATGTTGACATTATCTGAATCATAAAAATATTCAATCGGCATCTGCTCATTACCTTTTTCATCCTTAAAATATTCTTTTACTAAGTTCCCTTCTGAATCATAATCATAATATACCGTGCTATTGTAATCATTGTTTTGATAAACTTCTTTTTTAATCACATTATCTTCAGAATCATACGTATAAAGGCATTCTTCAGTTGTACCAACCTTATAATCAAGCTTTACCGTTTTATATGGCAGGCCGTTTTCCTGATAATAAAAAAAGGTATCATTTAACTGATCTATATTCTGCACAACCATTTCGTTTTTAAAATAATTGACATACTGATATTCATTAATCATACAGTTCTGTTTGGCTATTGCAATCCCTTTTTTATTGTATTCGGTAAAAGTACATTTACTTCCTACTACTGAATCTTGTTTCATATATTTAACACTTTTCAGTGAGCTTGCATCGTACAATGTCTGGCTGGAAGTCTCAATAGGAAAAATATGCCCATAAGAACTTTTATTCAGATTTTTATACTGAAAATTCCCCTCAAAAAGAGAAATCATACTCATGTTATCTTTTTCTAAATCATTAAGCTCTATAAGCTTATTATCCACTATAGGTTCATACCAGTTCTGACTAAAAAAATATTTAGCATCCGATTCTTCTGAAAAACGATATCCATACCTAGCTAAAATTTCCTTTCTCATTAAACTCAATTCTTTCGGTTTTTTATCTTTTAAGTCATCATACCCTAAACGAATAAAAGCTGTCTGTGGATATTTCCCGGCAAACTCCTCCGGAGTTATATCCACATCATCATCATTAATTCTACATGTGGTTACATTGTTTTTACCTGTAGAACACATCATTATTTTAATAGGAGGTTTAGATTTTCCATAATTAACCTCTTTTTCTTTTAGATATACAAAGGAAAGTTTTTTAAGCTGATCTGATGAAAATTTACCATTTTCAATTTTTATATTAGTCAGGTTCTCAACCTTTCGATGAAGATCCCCTCCTTTTTTACTGTTAAAATCCAGAATTACATATTCACTTATTCCTTGTGCATACGTTTTACCTTCTAAATTTAAAATTTTGATAAAAGTACTTTTCGTGTCATTTTTAAATTGGAAAATTTTATTAATACGAATGCTGTCTCCAACATTTTCATCAATTAAACTTACATCTATTTTCTGACCACCTCTTACATATACTTTCTTTTCCTGTGCAAAAAGATGAATTTGCATCAGACATATTAAAACAAAAATTATATTTTTCATAAAAAATAAGTTTCTTTATACAAAAATACATAAAAAGTTAAATGATTTACATTTTAATCAACTATGATAAATATTTTTAATAAACTTAAAAGGTTCAAAGCATTCAATACCATTACTTCAATTAAGACTGCATTACTTAATAAATTTTGAAATTAAAATTATAAAAACATATTCTTATTAAAAAATTTCATTGTAATTTACTATATTGATTTCCATTTATTTATGAATTAATTACCTATTATAAATCATAATAAATAAATAAATTTATTATTTTCCTTTAATTAAAATCAGTTTTATAAATATATATTTTAATTTAAAATATTATAGACAATTATTTAATTTACCCAAATTATATATCAATATCAAATTAATAATTGAAATTTATATCTTTACATTTAGAAAAAATAAAATTTTATCATATTATTCTTTTTATTTTAAATTAAATTATTATTTTTGCTTTATGGTAATCTTATTTAAATAAATTAGATTATTATGTTATTTCCAATAATAACTGTTTAAACCTTTAAAAACCTTAGGTCTTGTTTATTTTAAACAAGGCCTTTTTTATAAATAATTTGTAACAAAAAGTGTCTTTACTATTTATAGTTTAATTGAGCATTTACTTAAATTATTATTAAAATTTATAAATAATATGACTATATTTGAATACGAGAGTAAATTGTTGTTTAAGGTCAACTCTTAGGGTTGTCCTGAAAAGTTAAGTCTTATAATTAAAATATAAGACTTAATTTTTTTATAAAACTAATTCTGAAAATAAAACATCAAGAGTTTTTTCCAGATTCTCAGAAAATCCGGGATGTGGCCTAGAAGTTTGAATTGTTGTACTTCTTACAGAAGTTAGCCATCTGAATCTTTCAGGGACTGATAACTGAGCAATTTTTCCTCCTTTTCTATTTCCTTGACTAATTAGTTCGAATGCATGCAACATAGAATAAATTTTGCTTAAGTCTAAATTTTCTATAGTTGAAAAATTCTTTATTCTTTCTTCGTTTACCTGATATTTAATTCTGATATACCCTGTTTGCTTGGAAAATAAAATTACACCAATATTTATAAATTCTTCACGTTCTACTAAAGGTAAAAAACGTATGGTCGCATATTCATATAAGTGCATTTCTTGATTTTTTTGCTTCATTTATAAATACTTCTGAATTAGATAATCTACTTGTAAGAAATTGTAAATACGTATTTCTTATGTCTTCTTTTGTCTCAATTTCATCATCCCAATCCAGCCAGGAATCAGGTAAAAGGGAGAGTATTTCTGTAAAAACATTTTCACTAAGAGCTTTTTTGTACTTTTCGTTTACTGTTTCCAAACAACTTGCATAAGGAAGTAATACATGATCTTTAATTTGAGGAAATGAAGTTATTGCATGTTTTTCCCAGTTAATCCAGGAATGATGAAAGTATAGACCTGCTCCTTGATCAATTAGCCATAATTCTTTATGCCACATCAGCATATTCGTATTTTTGACCGTTCTATCTATATTAGTTAAAAAAGCATCCAACCAAACTATTTCAGAAGCAAGTTTCTCGTCAACTTTAAATGCTGCCGGATCATAAGTAAGAGCACCGGATAAGAAATGTAAACCCAGATTTAATCCACGACTTGCTTTTAGTAAATCTTGTATTTCCTCATCTGCCTCTGTTCTTCCAAAAGCTTCATCCAGATTGGCAAAAACAATTTCGGGAACACGTAAACCCAAATACCGGGCAATTTCTCCACCAATTAGCTCTGCAATTAAGGCTTTGCTGCCATGTCCTGCTCCTCTGAATTTTATAACATATTTAAAACCATCATCTGCTTCTGCCAAAGCAGGCAACGAGCCTCCCTCTCTTAAAGGTGTTACATACCTGCTAACGTTTACTGTTCGTACATCCATTTTACTATTCATTTAGAGATTGTAAAATTACATTTTTCTTTTTTATGTATAAATGTGTAGATTATAAGAGCGTACTAATGTATAAAACGATTTATATTTATATTTTTACTAATAAATTAAATTTACTTATGAGACCAGTATACTCTTTTTTTCTTACCTTATTGCTTTCCTGTATAACTTATGGTCAAAAGAAGACTTTTGATAAGTATGATGTTATAATCAATTATAATTCTAAAAAAGGAAAATACGGACTTATTACTCATAAAGATAAAATAATAATTTCTCCTACGTATGATTATATTAAATATTTTGCTGATGAACAGGTTGCTTTAGCAAAAAAGAAATTTAAATGGTGCTTTATCGTTCTCCCCGCTAAACAAAAAACATTTCTTTCATATGAAGAAATTAAACATTTTAATGGTCCTCTTTTTATTGTAGTTAAAAAAGGAAAATACGGTTTAATAGATAAATATGGAAAGGAGGTTTTATCTCCTTTTTTGGATAAAATTTACAATCCTTCTTATGGATTAGCTATTACCAAAAAAGACAATTTTTATGGATTGTTAAATCTCAATGGAGAAATTGTTGCTTCAGCGAAATATGATAATATTCAATTATTAGATGATACTTCTTACCTAATAGTTGTAAACAACAAATTTGGAGTAATAAAAGAAAATGGTTCTATTTCTATTAATCCTCAATTTGATAATATATATAGTTTTAATAAAAATCTATACCGTTTTATAAATGGAGGAAAGTACGGACTGATCAGTAAAGATGGGAAAGTGTTTGTTCCTGCAAAATACGATCTAATATTTTATAATGAAAATAATGATACTGCTTACGCCTCTTTAGATGATGAGACAGGAATCATTTCTTTGTTAGATGGTAAATTTACAAATATCAAAGATATCCCTAGTTCAATACCCATGGTTAATATTCATGATAAAAACAAAGTTTTTACGGGAGTTGCAAATTTAGAAGGCACCAAGGCTTTTCAAAATTTTATAAAAATGAATTTAAATTATCCTATAAAAGCTATTGAAAAAAAAACTAAGGGTACAGTCCTTGTCAAGTTTGTAGTTGAGAAGGACGGAACTATTTCTAATATTAAGATAATTAGGGATATTGGAGATGGGTGTGGAGAAGAAGTAATAAGAGTTTTAAAGCTAATAAAAAAATGGAAACCCGATACAGATAATGGCAAAGCTGTCCAAACTCATTATAAAATCCCTATCCGTTTTAATACTTATTAATTACTAATTTATTTTAACTTCAATACAAAAGCCCCCTGGAAAATATTTCAGAGGGCTTTATACACAAAAGATTTGAAAAAATAATTGAACTTTAAGATTCTAAATCTATTGAGCATTTATCAATACTACAATCAAATCCATAACGTTAGTAAGTGTGGAGCCAGTGACTACCTGTCCTCCAACTTCTTTGAAAAAATGATAGGAATCAAAATTCTCTTTATAATAGTTTATATTTACATTTTTTCTACCTGCATTTTCAACGGTTGAATAATCAACAATAGCTCCGGCTGCATCAGTAGGTCCATCATTTCCATCAGTACCTGCAGAAAGAATAGTTATTCCTTTTTTACCAGATAATAATAGGGTTGCACAAAGTGCCAGATGCTGATTTCTTCCACCCAGCCCTTTTCCTTTTACCTGAACAGTAGTTTCTCCTCCATAAAGTAAAACTTTTCTTTCCCCTTTTAGCAGTTGCTTTTGTATTTCCAATGATTGGTTAACTATTTGCTGAGCTGCTAATTCCGCATCTCCTTGTAATTCAGAGGTAATAATTTCTGCATCCAGACCAAGTTCTAAACATTTTTTATAAGCAGCCTTTAAAGCCAGTGTATTACTACCTATAATAAAATTGTGTACATTTCGAAATAAAGCATCTCCTTCTTTAGGAGTTTCCTCAACTATTTCTGCCAATCCCTTTTGAAGATAGTCTTTCAAGGAAACAGGTATTTCTTGTACCAAATTATATTTTTCAAGAATTTTCCATGCATCTGAAAAAGTAGAATGATCAGCACTAGTAGGGCCAGAGGCAATAATGTCTAAAGAATCACCTATTACATCTGATAAAATTAAACTTACTAAAGTTGCTGGAAATGCTGTTTTGGCTAACTGACCGCCTTTTACCTTAGAAAGATGCTTACGTACCACATTCATTTCATGTATATCTGCACCGCTGATCAATAAAAGCTGGTTAAGTTTTACTAAATCTTCGGGTAATGCTCCTTCGGGACAATCAGCCAACAAAGCAGAACCTCCTCCGGATAATAAACAGATTATTAAATCTTCTTTCTTAGCCTTATCTAACATTTTTACAATTTCCTGAGTAGCCTGAAATCCATTTGCATCCGGCACCGGATGACCTGCTTCTGTTATTTGACCATATTGAAGATTACACGAATGACCATATTTAACTATAATATGCTCTGCATATATTCTCGACCCTAATTTTTTTTCTATTTCTTTAGCCATTAAAGCACTTGCTTTACCTGCTCCAATTATATAAATGTGTTTGAAATCAGAGAGGTTAATCGTTAAATCCGATATGTGCATACGCTCATTTTTAATCCTTACGGAGTCCGTAAGCATATGATCGGGTAAAACACTTTTAACTCCTGAATCAAATATTTTTTTTACTATAGTTTTTGAATCCATAAAATCTTAGTTTTAAATTACACACAACGATACCAGCCAAATACAAATAAACACAGTGATTCCCATAACAAGAGTAGCTGATGTATATACTTTTAGTGAAACATCCGTATCAATTTCAGAAAATTTAGTTACTACCCAAAAATATGAATCATTAGCATGGGACACTACCATTGATCCAGTCCCCATGGCTAAAGTAGCAAATAATCTACCTAATTCCGAGCTTAATCCTAAGGATACCAGCATAGGTTCTACAAAAGATGCGGCTGTGATTATTGCAACGGTTGACGAGCCCTGGGCTGTTTTTAAAAAAGCGGCTATAATAAAAGGAATTAAAAGTCCCAAACCTTTATCTCCTAAAATTTTTCCAGCCTCGGTCCCTATTCCGGTTTCTTTTATCAGTAAGCCAAACATTCCTCCTGCTGCCGTAATAATTAAAATGGGGCCAGCTTTCTCAATTGCTGATTCAAACACTTCATTTAATTCATTTATTTTTTTATTTTTTAATAAGAACAGCGAGCAAATTACCCCTATGAGCAATGCCCATACAGGTTGCCCCAATGTATGAACTATCTTTAAAATCAAATTTTGATCTTTAAATTCAAATATTTTCAGTAAAGAAGAAACAGCTATTAAAATTAATGGCATTACTATCGGAAGTAAGGATAAAGTAACAGATGGTAGTTTACCTACTGAAACTTCTTCATTTTCATCAGCATGATACGGTTTATATCCTTTACCTTGTGTCATAAATTTTATCCAGAAATAAGCAACTAAAGCTCCGGGTATTGCAAATAAAATACCGGCAAGGATAAAATAACCCATATTTACTTTCATAGATTCGGAAGCTGCCAATGCTCCGGGATGAGTGGGTACCAGACAATGAACGGCAAATAGAGAACAACCCATAACTGCAGCTATAAAAGGCATTGATATTTTAGTTTTAGCACTGAATGATTTTGCCAATCCACTTAAAATAATGTATCCTGAATCACAAAATATAGGCAATCCTGCAATAAAACCTGTTAATCCCATGGCAGCAGGAGCTTTATCTTTTCCTGTTTTCGAATAAATGTAATTTGCAATACTTAATGCTCCTCCACTCTTATCCATAACTATGGCTACAATAGCTCCAAATATGATCAAAAAACCAATGGACGCCATTGTGGTTCCAAAGCCGTCTTTTAATGTTTTGAGAATATCAGTATTAGGTAATACCGTAACAGCAAGAAACAATGATACCAGAAAAAGTGAAACGAAAGCATTCAATTTAAGCTTTGAAGTAAGATAAATAATAGCAATTAAACTAAAGAGCACAACAAATGTAACAGCAATTAAACTCATAAATTTATTTTTGTAGTTAGAATTTTAATCATTACATAATGATTTCTTAAAAATACTATTTATTTTTGTTTTATGTTGTTTTAGAGGTATGATTTTTTCACATACGAAAGCTATCGAAATTTGATTTTTTGATTTATATAATTTTTTGAAAACTTACAACTTTACTCGTTGTTGGAAAATAAATTTATTTTTACATAAGATATAATTAAATTAATACAGCATATTGTCTATTAAAAGGCTTTAATAAAATTAAATATATTTATTTTATCTGTACTAATATAATTGACACAAATTTCTTTATTAAGAAAGCATATTTTTCAAAATTTTCATCATATCCAGCTCAACATCTGTTTTATTTTAGATTTGTCAATATCTCTATTTGACCATCCTTCTTGAGCTACCATTCTTTTTATAACCCAAGGTTTGTATACTTTTTTTAGTCTCCAATTTGTGATATGATTTGCAGGAATAATTATTGTAATATTTTTATTACATTTTCTATGTTTACCTAAAACTTTAATTTTTTTGTATCCATCTCCCCATTTTTCAGGAAAACAATATACTCTAGTTCCTGAAGAAAAGTGTTTAGAACCCTTTTCATTATCTCTAATATTTTCTTTTATATTTCCAACCAGACACCAGATAAACGGCTGTAGAAAATTTATTTTCGCATCGTTCAATTTGCCTGATTTTTTAAAAAATGATATAATTTTCAACACTATATATTGTGGATAAAAAAATTATTATTGATAAAAATAAACAATGTTTAGTACATCGGATTGAGACATAGCTCCCGGGTTTATACCCCATTCTCCTTCTGGAACTGGAATTCCCAAATTTTTAAAATGAGATATCCAAAAAGAATTAAATTCACCGGTTTCCGAAGACTTAAAAGTCATTTTATTTAATGGAAAAACAGCAATATGATTGTTTGCCCAATAAAGAACCTTATAAATTAATTCTGAACAATAATATTGATCATTTGAGAGATCAAAAGCGTCATCGTATTCTTTACCAACGAGTTGTAAAGCTTCTTGAATTGCCTGAGGAATAATTGGTTGATACGTTTCTTTTAAACGACCTACAACAGATTTAGGAGGACAATTTATTTTTTCTTCAGGTACTAAATAATCTTTTAATGCTGTAACACGAACTTTTGGATGCGTTGCTTCAATAACAAAAACTTCATGTGAATAAGGGTTTATCCATACCATTCCGACATGTGTAAAATTATACCCATCTATTCCTTGAGTTACTTGCTTAATTGCTTCTCCCATACCGTTATCACAGGATTCCTGAAAAATTAAATCTCCATTTTGAAGCTCAAAAAATGCATCAGGTTTAATTTGTGAAAAAGAATTGACATAAATAATAAACAATAAAATAAAAAAATATCTGTACATTTTAAATTTTATATTGTTGCTGAATGATTATTTTTTGAATAATGAAAATAATCCATTCATAAATCCTTGATTTACAATATCCAAACCTAAACCGAAATTACTATCTGCTATGGTTTCATGATCTTTACGATAGCTTTCAAATTCATCTGGCTTTAATTCTAAATTTGTAACAACATTAGATTCTATAGTTACTGTTCCGCCATTTTTACGAATATTTTTTTTGCAGGTATAGTCCAAGTATTTATTGTGTATTTCTACTTCCTGTATGGTGTATTTTTCTTTCGTATCAATCTTTACATCTGTTTCAATTGAAATTTCATATTTTTCAGAGTCTGCACCTATCCAGAATGGTATATCTTCATGAACATAATCTCTTACCTGATTTTTAACTATATTATAATCAAAATACATTAAAAACCGGTTATTTTTACTGTTTACATAGTACGGATCAGCTATATCTGACTGATAGCATATTTTAAATTCGTTTGCATCTTTGTCATCATTAATAATATCTATGGATGCTGTCGTGAATATTTTTCGGGGATCTGTTCCTTTACGATCGTTAACATAATTAAGCGTATAAAATAAAAAATTATTCCAGCTATCAATAACTTCTCTTTTATTGGTATTTTTAAAATATTTACGCATCATGTTTGCTCTATTACCCCAATATTTTGTATTTATAATTATATTTCCTTTATTTTGGGATACCTTAAATTCAACAGTTTCTTCAATGCAGTATTTTTTAAATTTATGAGAAGTCCTGGTTTTAAGATCCTGATCAGGATTTATTTCCAAATAATATTTGAAATATAAAAATCCACGGTTTTCAATAGTTCCGTATTCATCTCTCGTTGTTGCATCTATAAAATATTCTTCTCCTTTGTAATTTACTTTCACTATAACGTGATTGAATGTAAGTAATGAAGGCAAATAATTTCTAAAATAAAAATCTACATTGTAATTTATTAAGATAACTGACGATTCTATATCCAGATAATCCAAAATATTTTTTAACAAAACGCACTTAGCCTTGCAATCTCCTTGCTTAGTGAAGTATGTAATTTCCGGTTCCTGAGGTTTGTGACCGTTCATATCAACTGCATTAAAAATATAATTGATATTATTTTGAACATAGTCTATAGCAAACTGTAGCTGTTTATCCTTATTATCTAATAAATTTAATTTCTCAACCAGCTCCGGAGCATATTCTTCCAATTTCTTTTTTTCATAAACTTCTTTGTAAAAAGGATAGATATAATTGGATAGTTCTTGCCAGGTGCTTTGGGTTGAAAGATCAATAAATGGAAATATCTGCCGGCTTGAATCTACCGAATTAAGATAATCGGTATGATAAAATTCATATTTCTCCCCTTTATTAATGCTTACTATCTGATTAGATTCCAGAGTATTCTCTTTATTTCTGAAATAATTCTTCTTTACCTCTACCGTTTTTTCACATTCATTGATAAAAGTAAATTTATATTGTCCATATGCCCAGTACAAATCCGGACTTACCCATATATATCTGAAAAATTCTTTTTTAATAAAATCTTTATCTGTTAATATTTTCCGCTTTGTGTCTTCTAAAATTAAAACATCATACAAACGTAAATCTTTAATTGTAATATTAATTTTTTTAGCACTGCTTATTACTCCACCTCCACTATTATTTTCGTCGTCAAACTCTTTGATTTTAAGATCGGGTATTTTATCTATTAATTGTCCCTCTCTGATAACACTTATGCGATGTATTACATATTCCTCATTTTCATCAAGATTAACTTCATAAATCGAAGCTTTATCTAAATTTGCTGATTCGTTTAAGGTATATATAACACAACAATATTCGGAAACTTCTTCTTGACTGGCATAAACAACTTTATCCAGAAGATAGCAAAAATCTCTACCTTCATTTAACCATTTTCTTGAAAATTCACTATCAACTACAAAAGACTTGATTTCATCATCCGTAAATTGTCTGGCCCATAGTGATGGTTTTCCTATTTTGTAATTTTCATTTCCTATTGAAGGTTCCATAGTTTATTATTTATATTGCAAAATAAGTATAAATCTCTGAATTATTGAAGTTTTGTTTAGTTTTTAATAAAAAATGCCTGAAAATTCAGGCATTTTTTATTTTATTGTATTAGTCTATTGAATGTCAATACGTATACCTTTACTATGAGCAGACATTTCTGGAGCATACATAGATTGTAACTGAGTAATTCCATTAGAAAATTCTCCTTTATTATTGGCGCGTACATCATATTCAAAAACATAGGTTCCTTTTCTTAGATATTCAAAGAAAAAGTTAGTTGCTGCATCTCTGGTACTTTCATAATACCCGGCTCCATTCTGAAATTTATATCCGGAAAGTACGTTTACTGGCTCAAATCCTGAAGCTCTCATATCTTTAATGTGAATATACTGTATATCTCTGTCAACCTTGATAATCAATTTAACTGTGACTAAATCTCCAACTTTAATTGATTGTTTATCTGAAATTTCTTTTAGCTGCTGACCATTATCTGTATTTACTTTTAAAAATAATTGCTTCTGCATTTTTATATTGGAATCTGCCTGAGTTATTTTATCCAAATTTTCAAAATATTGCCAATATAATCCTCCCCAAGCTACTCCCGGAGAAGTTTTTTCTATTTTTACCAATCCCATTTCTGAATTTATCTGATCTGCATTCCATGATTTTTTGATGTATCCGGATGCTTGTTCGGCTGAAGTATCCTTAGATGGTACAAATTGGGTGTTTCCTACAAAAACGTTTACTCCTTCTTCTGCATTAGAGCAGTCTTTTCCAAAATTCATCAAGGCATATACTGCATTAGTCGTTGCTTTTGTTGAATTCCATGAGTGAGTCTGACGGTTTTTCAATAGCCATACTTTCATTTCTTCCACCGATTTAATGTCCTGAGGAGTTATTTCTGAAAAAGCTTCTATTACTTTTGTCTGCGATTCGACCGGTGTCTGATACCAATGCCATCCCGGAACATTATTTTTCCAGTACATTCCCATTTCATCGGCTTCTACAGAAGTTTCTTTAAGATTTTTAAGTACGATCTGGGCAGAGTTTTTATAACCGTATCTGTTTAGTACTATTGCAGTCATTGCTTTGTTTTGCAGATCATAGTTAGTAAAATAAACAGAAATATCTTTATGGATATCACTTAGATATTTTGATATTTCAACAGGTAATTTATATTGGTCTTTCCAAAAACTTCTTACATAATAATAGTGCATTAAGTCTTTACCATCAATCTTATTTTTATTTTTCTTCTGTTTTTTTATGTATTCTATGGTTTGACTATCTGTATACTGAATTGCTTTTTGTATTATATTCTGAAGATTACCATTCAGATATTCTGACGATTGGTTTCCTAACATATTTTTTAACTGTCCAAAACCTAAAATTATAGTTTCTGTGATATATGAACTGGAATTTCCTCCTTCAAACCAGGCAAAGCCTCCATCGGTATTCTGACGTCTTATCAGTTTATCCTGAGCTTGTGTATTTTCCTGTGACATTTTATTTAGATCAAATAATAAAGCAATTCTCTTTCTTTGTTCTGTTTCATCTTCAGCATTACGTACCCAAGGTGTTTCCTCCAAAAGAATATTTTTCAACTCCTGATTTTTTTCCAGATTTGATAGATTTACACCTTGTAAGTTCCAATTATCAAATACTTTTTTAATTTTTGGTGAAGAGTTTATAATATAGGTAGAGAGGATATTTCCATACAATCTGCTGAATAACTGCTCTGAACATTCGTATGGATATTCTCTCAGGTATGGAAGTGAGAAAACAGCCAGCCAAAGAGGGTTAGTTGTCATTTCCATACTTAAATTAAAGTTTTGTAATGTATTGGATTTATTATCCAATAATTTGTCAAACTTAAATTCTTTTTTCTGATTTTCTTTGATATATATAGGAAGTGTTTCGGTAACCAGCATTCGATTGGTCAACACAGGCAAAACACTTTCTTCTCCATCAGAATAGTTTCCTGATGTAGCTACAATTCGATAAATAACAGCCGGAATATCTGCGGGAACTTTAATCTTCCAACTTACTTCAGTATTGTCGGAAGACTTTAAACTAAATGGCTGCTGAGATTGCTGATTAAAAAATTCTGTATCAACTGGTTTGTTGGCTACGGCATCAAATAAAAACAATTGAGCATGCCCGTTTAAGATTTTATCCGCCAAGTTATTGATTTTTGTACTTATTATTAGTTCATCTCCTTCTCTTAAAAAACGAGGGACGTTTGGAACTACCATTAACTCTTTTTGGGTTTGTGTATAAAACTGGGCCGTTCCCGAATATAGATCCTGAGTGTGTGCTAAAATTAGTAGTTTCCATTGAGTAAGAGCTTCTGGTGAAGTAAAAGTAAACTTGACTTCACCATTTTTATCCGTATATAAATTAGGGAAAAAGAAAGCCGTTTCTCCTAAATTTGTTCTCGCTTTTATCGTTTCAAGTTCATTTTGTTTTAAATTTTTTCTCCCGGTATTTGAAACATCAAGATTAGCTTCTAAATATTCCTGATTTTCCGATTGTTCAGCCAGAGGTGCCATGCCAACATCGTCAGTTGTCATAATTTTAGATGAAACAGGACTTGCCGACATTCTTACAAGCTCTAAACCATTCATAGCGTTTCCAAAAACTATGGATATATCTTTTAAATCCGTTTTTTGAGGATATTTATAGCTACGATAGGCCACCTGCTGGGATAAACTTGAGTATACCGGATTATATCCGATTACTCTATTATTATGGTATAAAATTCCATACACATTATAGGACCAAGGGGAAAATGTAAATGAGTTAGATTTAAACTGATCTAATGATGCATCATAAAGAGTTGCAAGAACTTCAGCTGTAATCTTATCTTTATCTTTTCCACTTATTGTAAGCTCCCAGGTTTCTTTTTCTCCCGGTCTTATTTTATCTCTGAAAACTTTAGTTGAAATTTTCAGATCTTTGGGTTCTTCTGTTACATTTATCTGAAATGCAGAGGCTTTATAACCATTTTCACCAATCAAATAGGAATATGCAAATAATCCATTTGTTATTAACTCCTTTTCTGCTATAAGTGTATAGGTTGCTTTACCATTTTTAATAGGAATCACTTTGTGTAAAATCCATTGTCTTCCGCTCTCTAAATGAAGTACAGCTGTTGCTTCTTTCAGATTGGAAATAAAATTGATTTCAATTTTTTCTCCCACTTTAAAACCAGGCTTGGATGGTAATACTGAATAAAATATATTGTTTGCAGATTTTAAAGTATTATTTTCCCGGATTTCAATAACTTTTTGAGTCTTAATTGAGTCCTGTCCGAACATAGTATAAGCTTGCACTAAATAAAAACCATGAGCCAGCGAACCTGATAATTTGATTGAATCTGATTGATGGGTATCGAAATTATAGACTACTGATTTGTCTTTTTTCCAGAATTGAGGATTTTGTTCTTCTTTGGAATAAGGTAAATGAGGGAAATACTGATTAAACAAATTAGGATCATATAGCTGATAATCAGGAACAAAATCTACTTTATTCGGCAAAATAATTTTTGAGGGTGTCAGTAGTCTGGTTACAGTAACTTTTCCCTGAGCAGGAGATTTCCCCCCGTTTAGATTCATAGAGCTTATACCAATACTAGTAAAATCTTTTTGTAGTGATACTTCCGGAAGGGTAAGAACTAATTTTTTAGGTAAATCTCCTATTGTAACTCTTGATTCTCCCGTATGCGTTTCTCCGTTAACATCAGTTACATCCGCATAAAGAATATAGGTATAAGTTCTGTACTCCTTCGCTTTTTTTAATTCCTTGGATTTTGCTAAAAATGAAATTTTAAAATTTCCTTTGTCATCAGTTTCTGTTTCTCCTTGTTCTATAGTTTCCGGTTGAGAACGATTAGGGATATAATAGCCTCTGAAATATGGGAAAATTTCTTCTCGTTCAATTCTATATACTACTTTAGATCCTGAAATAGGAACTCCGGCAAATGAAAGAGCCTTACCCTCGATTCTTACCTTATTATCCAAAGTATATTCTCCTGCCAACGGCTCTATAGTTACTTGAAATTTAGGTCTTTTATACTCTTCAACTGATATATTTTGTGTATTAAAGCCATAATCGGATTCTAGAAAATAATTACCTGTAATACCACCTTCGGGTATGATAAACTCCCCAAAAACACTCCCGTACTCATTAGAGACCAACTGCAACGATGCTACTTTTTCAGAGTTTACATTATGTAAGGATATGGTAACTTGTCTATTGCTAGCTATAAGAGATTGTTCTTTTTTCTGGTTATATAAAATAGCTTTAAAGTATATTTTTTGCCCTGGCCGATAGATTGCTCTATCGGTAAAAATAGTACTTTTTTTAGTGATGGTTTTTTCATCTTCATCTGATTTACTTCTCCATCCGTAATAACCTGAATTAATTTCAATAAAAGAACCGGATTCCGGATTCAATAGATATCTGTTGTTATAATTTTGAGCTTTCAGTGTAAAAAATCCATCTGTATCGGTTTTTACATTTTCGGATTTTACAAGTTTTTGAGAATTTTCCAAGCTATAAATGGAAACAGATAAATTTGATAAAGGTTTTCCTGTTTTCCGATTCAGCAGCTGGAACAGAGATTCCGATATTTCATTTAATCTCACCATGGTCCAGTCGTTTACCATAAAGTATATTTTTTCCGGATCTACGTCATTTTTATCTTTTTTTGTAAAATCCGGATAGAACGAATATTCAAGCTCATAATTTCCTTGAGGCAATCCATCTAGCTTAACAACCGTTGAATGGGATTCATAATCATCAAATGTTTGTAACTCCCATACTCCTTCTCGAATTTGTTTATTGCCTGTATAAGAAAAAATCCCATTATTTTCAATTACCCAATCATCTTCTTTCTTATTTTCATACTCTTTCAAATCAGCTTTACGTATTCTATAGTAAATTTTACTAACGTTAGTAGCTCCGACCTTAAGCGGAATATATTCATCAGGTAACAATTCAGGATCTAAGGTCAGGTTTACTGCCTTTCTAGTAATGCTTTCCTGAAGACTTTTGCAATTAGTATTCCAACGGTTTTTATGGGATAGATTTATATTACTGCATATTTTCAATGCTTTCTTTTTATCTGAACCCTCAAATAATTGAGCTGCTGAATAATACAAATAAGATGAATATTCTTCAGCAGAATATAATTTAGCCAGTTCAATTAAATCATTGGCTTTTTGTTCTAAAGTTCTATCAGAGCCGGATAATTCTGTTATTTCTATTCTTTTAAAATTTAAATAGGCAGATTTATCTGTATCATTTTGATGAAATTTTAATAAATCAGAAATAAGTTCCTGCTGAGTTTTTTTTAAAGAGTTATTTTTAGAAACAGAGTTGTAATATATAGCATCCCGATTGTTTTCACCAAGTGCATTTATATAACGACTCATTAAAACATCATATAATGTAGGATACAGGTAAAGGTCCTGATCCGTAGTTAGCAATCTCTTCCAATTTTCTGTTTTCTGATTTTGCAATAGCTGTTTGTTTTGAATTGACTGTTTATATAAACTCAAACTTTCTAACTCTAATTGCTTTGGACTCCAAGTACTTATATCATCAGATTTTGTTTCTGCTTCAGTTATATTTTCTTTACTTCCTTGTGTATTAATCTTGTATTTATAATATGTTTTTGCCAATAATGATTTTAAGATGTCCTTAGCTAACTCCGATGAAGAGTTCATTTCTGTTTTTAATTTTTGTATAACTAAATAATAAGGATCTTCCCATTCGTTATCTTGTGTAACCGATAGTATTTCACATTGTTTGGAAAGTGAACTGATCATCTCTACCACATTATTATCTTTTTTAGCCTGAACATAAATTTCATCTAATTTTGGCTGCAAAGATTTAAATTGTCCTTTTTGGGATAATTTATTTATTTCTTTCCATTTCTGGTCGTAATCAAACTTTTGTGACATAGCAATATGTGTTACCAATAAAAGTGTTAATAAAAGAATACGTTTCATATTATTTCAGTTATATATCAAAGTTAAACATTTATCTCTTTTACTATAGATTAAAAATTTTTAATATTCCATAAATAAAATGTATGTTTATAAAAAAAGCCGGAATATATCCGGCTTTTTTAACTATTGATTTTTATTCCTTTTATACATAAGGTTAATCATTCCATCAGCAGCACCTATTTTGGGAATATGTACCCGGGTAGCATGTGCATATTTCATCACTGAATCATAAATGAGTAAAGCAGGCACAATAACATCTGCACGGTCGGGCTTCATATTAAATGTTTCAATTCTTTCCTCGTAACTAAGATTTTTTAATAATTCATATTGTTGATGAATATATGAGTGAGAAAGAAATTTCCCTTCTTTTTTGCCTGAATTTTTAAATACATAATTAATATTCCCTCCTGAGCCTATCAACTCTACATGTTTATCTGCAGTAATTTTTGTAACCCAGGGTTTTACGGTTTCGTGTAAAAAATTCTCACTAATTTTGCCGTCCAATAATCGCACAGTACCTATTGGAAATGACTGGCTGTTTAATACTTTTCCTTTATTTAGCAAAGAAATTTCTGTGCTACCTCCACCTACATCAACAAATAAATAAAAATGATCGGACTCTAGAAAATTTTTAAGTTCTGAACTAAAAATGATTTTTGCCTCTTCTTTACCTGATATCACTTCTATTTCAATACCACTTTTTTCTTTTACAGCTTCAATAACTTCTTTTGAATTTTTAGCTTCTCTCATTGCTGAAGTAGCAAACGCTCGATAGCAGTCTACATTATACACATTCATCAGTAATTTGTAAGCCGTCATAGCCTCCGATAGCCTGCCTATAGTCTTCTCGGAAATTTTTTCATTAGTAAAGACATCTTCTCCCAATCTAACAGGTACCCTTACTAAACTGGTTTTATTAAATGTTACCGTATCCTGTGTTTCGTAGATTGTATTTATTAACAATCGAACGGCATTGGAACCGATATCTATAGCGGCATAGGTATAAATATTCATTACTTGGCTGAATTTTAATTGTTACTATATTAAACAAAGATAACGAATAGTTATATATTCTTTTCATAAATTATAATATGGGTATGTTTTTTGTATTGACTTTAATAGATTAATGTTTTTATTTTATTTTGATAAGTTCCGCTTTCTAATAAACAAATATTTATTCATTTATCAAACAGTATTTAGCAACTGAAGAACTATTTATAATTATACACTTATCTATCATTCATGCTTTTAAATAAAAGAATTCCCTTTTCCTATATTGTCAGTAAGATAAAAATGGAAATTATTTATGTATTTATTGTGGGTTGTATTTCTCACTATTTAACTATTACATTTTTTCAATCATTACCTAAAATGCCTTTAACAATTCCTGCATTTCTGGGGACGGCTATTTCTATTCTGTTATCATTTAAAATGAGTCAGTCTTATGAAAGGTGGTGGGAAGCCCGGAAGGTTTGGGGCGCAATTGTCAATGACTCCCGTAGCTGGGTAATTCAACTTCAGACTTTTATAGAGAAAGATGAACCTGCGGTACATCAAATGGCTTACAGGCAAATCGCCTGGTGCTATTCTTTGGGACAAACATTACGTGGATTAGATCCTATGAGTAACCTTAAAAGATATATTTCGGAAGATGATATTTTACGTTTACATAAACACAATAATATACCATTGGCTATTATCCAACTAAATGCACAGGAAATTAAACGTTTACGTGAAAATCAAAAGACTGATATTTTTAGCCATAAACAATTGGATAACACCTTAGTACGTCTTTGTGACTCTATGGGTAAAGCTGAAAGAATAAACTCGACAGTTTTTCCTGTCACCTATCGTAAATTTTTACATTTTGCCATCTACGTTTTCGTAATAGTACTTTCTATCTCTTTAGGTGAAATTAATGCTATTTTTGAAATACCTTTGTTAATTATTATTTCATCAATTTTCTTTTTGTTGGAAAAAACGGCTTATCATCTTCAGGATCCGTTTAAAAACCGCCCCAGTGATACATCTGTAACCACCATTGCTCAAACTATTGAAATGAATATAAAAGATTTATTAAATGAGGGGAAAACTGAAAAACCAGAACCAAAAAACGATTTTTATATTCTCTGATTCTTATTTATTCAATTCTTTAATATATTCATAAATAGTTTCCTGAGATCTATTTTTCTTTTTTCTGTTTTTCTGATATGGCTCTTCCAGACCTTCTTTGATAAGTCTGCCTTTTACATTGTCTTCGAATCCCAGTTCAAAGGTGTGCATAATTTCCTGTTTGTTTTGAGCATTTAGTACTGGACAGGCGACTTCTACCCTATGATCTAAATTTCGTGCCATTATATCGGCAGATGAAATGTAAACCATATCGTCTCCTCCATTCTTAAACCAATACATACGCGGATGTTCTAAAAATCGATCTACGATACTTACAATTTTTATATTTTCACTTAGTCCGGGAATTTGAGGAACAATGGAACATATTCCCCTGATTACCATTCTCACCTCTACGCCGTTTCTACTCGCCTCATATAAGTGATCAATAATTTCTTTATCACAAATACTGTTAACTTTCAAGTTAATCTGTGCCGGTAATCCCAGCTGTTTATTCTTTATTTCTCTTTTAATTCCTAATATTAATTTCCTTCTGATTCCCCAGGGACTTACCGCTATATCTTTATAATGCTTGACCAGATAGTTTGCATTAAAAAAACTAAAAACTTCATCTACCTGATTAACTATACTTTCGTTGGCTGTAAAAAGAGTAAAATCTGTATAAACCCGAGCTGTTCCTTCATGAAAATTACCAGTAGAGATAAAAGCATATTTTTCTGCTGCTCCTCTTTGTGGATCTCTTTCGACTATTCCTATTTTAGAATGTACTTTGAGTCCGGGAACTCCGAATATTACTTTTACTCCTTCCTCCTGTAAAGCTTTTGACCATTTAATATTATGTGCTTCATCAAACCTTGCTCTTAGTTCCAAAACAGCTGTTACTTCTTTTCCATTTTTAGCAGCATTAATTAATGCGCTTAAAACCTGAGAATTATCCGCCACTCTGTAGATGGTAATTTTAATTTTCCTAACTTTCGGATCAATGGCTGCTCCTCTCAAAAATTTTAGAAAAACGGAATAATCATAATAAGGTGCATATAATAAGGTATCTTCTTTAGCAAATGCTTTAAAGTAATTATTTTCGTCTTTTAGAATTTTAGGTATTACCGGAACTATTTTTTTGTATTCCAAATCTTTCCTTCCCAAAGTAGGAAATTTCATGAAATCTTTTTTGTTGTGATACTTTCCGCCGGGAGCCAGGCTGTCATATTCATCCAAATCAAACATCCGTTTAATAAACTTCAACGTTTTTAAATCTATGGTTTTATCATAAACCAGACGTACCGGAAGACCTTTATGCCTTTCTTTTAAAGCCCCTGCAACACTTTCCATGAAACTTACCTGCACATCGTTATCTATAGATAAATCTGCATCTTTAGTCAATTTAATAGATTTTGCTTCAATGGTTTCAAATTTAAAAAACTGAAAAATATCTTTCAGGTGATAACGTATAACATCATCTAAAAATATAACATGATGCTTATCATTGATATCCGGTAAAACTAAAAATCGGGAGAAACGATCAGTAGGAACTTCGATAAGAGCATATTGCCGGTTATCATTTTTCTTAAACATGGTAACTATAAGATAAAAAACGTTATCTTTTAAATTAAGTGTTTTATCTCCTTCTTTCCAATAAAGGATGGTGAGTGCATGACTTAGTTTATTTTCAAAGAAGTCCTCAACAAAAGGTTTTAAGGTATCAGGCAATGTTTTATCATCGACAAGTAAAGTCTTTTCACGTGCCAGCTCTTTAATTATCTGTTCGTACAGCCTGTCATATTTTTGTTGCTGATGGGCTACCGTCTGGTTAATTTCTTCAAGCAATTCGGTATCTGTCTGCTCTTCTACAATATTGTTGTATTTACGGTTAAACTGAACCATTCTGGCAATATATGCATATCTGACTTTGTAAAACTCATCCAGATTATTTGAATAAATACCTAAAAAACGTAATCGCTCCAACAAAGGATTTTTTTTATCCATTGCTTCCTGAAGAACTCTTGCATTAAATTTTAACCAGCTTATTTCTCTATTTATATATCTGTTATTCTCCGCTCTTTTCATAGCCCTTAATCGTTTATAATAGGTATAAAATTACAATTTATTTTATTCAAAGGAGTTATTTTATACTTTTATTTAGGTCGTACAGGCAATTCTTAACAATTTTGGAAAATATATGGTGAAAAGAATTTTTAAACTATTTTTATTCAGCCATTCGTTTATATAGATAATAATCTCTTCCTGAAGGTTTTAATTTATATATTTTGTCTAAAATATAATTATCGGAATGCGAAACGGATGAGATATGAAATTCTTTAATTAATTTGTATTGTGATGATACAGCAGAATCTATTCTGCCTTTAAACATAGGCTTGTTATCTTCCAGAATATAATCCGGCTTTAGCTTCCTAAGAATAGTCTGATCCACATTAGGATCTCCTTTTTTAAATTCCTCAGATACTCTTTTGTCGACCAATCCTACATAATCTATTGCTTTAAGTTTAGAAAAATAAGGAATATAGCCGGCTGGCTCTAAATAAATTGTTTTTGTTTTGTCTGGTTCAATACTATCAATATAAAGTCCTACTTTTCTATTATAATTCCATTCTCCGTGACCGGTAGCAATGGAATGTACGGCTTGATATGAAGCCATGGGAATGAAAAATATTATTAAATACGACAGGGTTTTAAATGTCGTGGGTTGATAAACGAAAATTATGATAATCGGTATAAATATAAATATTTGAGGATTCCAGTAATACCAGTCGAACCAACTGTTAGCAAAGCCAAAAACCAACATACGAACCACTGCGTAAGTATATAATATGTATAAAACAAAAAGTTGCTGTTTAGTTATCTTTTTTGAAATTCTTACCAGACACAGCAAAGACAGAACCAATGTGATAATGAATACAAAATTAAATTGAGATATTGAAGACGGAATTTTAATTACTGAGAAAAAATTCGTGTTTTTAAGCATTTCATCGATTCTGATTCCTATACCATCTACCGGTTTTGCATAGGCTAATTTTTTTGCAACAATTGTATTATTTATTATTTCATGAAAATAAAAATAATTAAATCCTACTATGCTGATTATACTTAAAACTCCACCTAAAATAAAGTAATAATTTATTTTCTTATATTTAACTAGATCAAAAATAAAAGTGATCAACATAAACAGAGCCGCATCCAAACGAGTCCATAGTATCAATAATGGTAATAAAACAAAAGCCCAATTCTTTCTATTTACTAATGCATATTTTAAAAATAAAGTGTATAAAAAGAAAAGAAGTCCAAACTCCATGCCTATTGTAGATATTTTTAATGCCGGAGGTAAAAAATTAACAAAAAGTATAAAAAGTATTTTAGATTTATCTTCCTTTAATAAAAGATCCGATAGAATTTTGGTTCCGAATGTAAATACTATATTATTGAATATCAATAATGGATAGATGAAATTATCTGAAAAAATATATTTAAATATAACACTGACTAATACGTATAAATGAGTAGTAGATGCCGATATTCTTTCAGCTCCGTTATATCCGTATACTCCATAATCCAATATGTTTTGGGCCACTCTCCAGGTAATAAATGCATCTTCCTGAATGTGTCGGGTCAATAAAAACAGTAATTTGAAAATGATTATGGCTATAGTGCATAATAAAACACTATTCTTTATTTTGTTGTACATGCTCGCTTAGTAAAAGACAAAAGTATTATTATTTATTAAAAGTACAAAACTCACTCGTTTATAAGAACATATATTTTACATTAAAAAAAGAATAAACGGGAATATATATATCAAAAAACGCCTGTTTAAACTTATTTAAACAGGCGTTTGTATGGGTAAAATACTTATATCGTTATTTTGATTTTATCATGTCATTCAGGACATTAACAGATTCTTTCAGATTAAAATCTTTTTTCATGCCTTTATACCAGTCTTCTCTTTTTGCTTTTAAAACCGTATCGGATTTAAATTTGACCAACTCATACGTAGGTGCTTCCACTTTCAATTTAGCATCAAAAGTAGTTTCTTTTTCATATTTTTTCCCTTGCTCTCTTCTCTTATTCATTTCCGTCATGAATTTTTCATATTGCAAAGGTATTTTTTCAATTTTATCTAATTCCTGAGTCCATTTTCCAGCAGACTCAATCGAAGCTATATATGAATTACCTTTTAATCTTTCATTACTTCTGGCTTTTAAATACTCATAGTTTATTTTAGGAGTTCCCTGCCATTCTGTATATTTCGTAGCTGTAATCTGATCCCAAGGTAAGGCATAAGGTTGCGATTTTTCAAAAATATCCGAATAGGACATCAATCCGGGTATTACAATATCTGAATTAACACCTTTAAGCTGGGTAGAACTACCTGTAATTCTATAGAATTTTTGAATGGTAACTTTTAAAGCTCCGTATTTGTCATCGGCCAGGCTAAACCGGTCTAAAGGAAATATGGTTTGAACTGTCCCTTTACCGTAAGTTTGAACCGGCCCGACAATTATGGCTCTTTTATAATCCTGCATAGCACCCGCAAGGATTTCTGAAGCTGAAGCAGATATCTCGTTAGTCATCATAACTAAAGGTCCGTCCCAGACAACATCTTTTTCTTTGCTATCCAATACCTTTATCTTACCGTTTGAATCTTTTATTTGTACTACAGGACCATTTCCTACAAAAAGACCGGTAATATCTACAACTTCTGATAAAGATCCTCCACCATTACTTCTAACATCCATAATAAGACCTTTGATATTTTGTTTTTTTAATTCGTTGATTTCTCTTTTAATATCATCTGAACAGTCTCTTCCTTTAGAGTTGTTTTCTAAGTTGACATAAAATTCGGGTAAATATAAAATTCCGTATTTATTACCGCTTTCATCGGTAATAACAGCACTTCTAACAAAAGTTTCCTGTATTTCAATTTCTTCACGTACGAGGGAAATTATTTTGGTTGTACCGTCTTTTTTCTCAACGGTTAAAACTACAGTAGTTCCTTCTTCCCCTCTTATTAAACGAATTGCATCGTCCAGCAACATTCCAACTACGCTTACCGGATTCCCTTTTTTTCCTTGTTGGACTTTTATAATCTTGTCTCCGGATTCAATCTGTTTAGATTTCCAAGCAGGCCCTCCTATAACCAGGTCTTTGATTGTCGGATATCCTTTATTATCCTGTAAAGTGGCTCCAATTCCTATGATTTTACCACTCATAGTAGTGTTGAAGTTATCTTTATCTTTTGGAGAAAAGTAAGTCGTATGCAAATCAAATACTTCTGTATAGGAATTTACGAATATTGAAAATAAATCAGATTTTTTTCTCAGTTTAATCTGGCGAAAATATTCAGTAAGATTCTCCTTAATTTTTTTAGTAGCATCAGCTTTGATTTCATCCTGAGTTTTTACCTTTTTTATTGCACCGGTAAGAGAATCTTTTATCTCTTTATTCTGAGAGATGCTATCTTTATTTTTTTGAGAGTTAAACATTTCCTGAAGAATGCTGTACTTTATATAATTTTTCCAGTACGCTTTAGCCTGTGACTGGTCTGCGGGAAACTCTCTTTTCTTTTCGTCTGTTATATAATAATCATCTTCTGTAAATGTAATAGGAGCATTAAATATTTCATTTACATATCCTTCGGTTTCATTAATTCTTTTATAAAGACGATCGATAGTTAAATGAAAAAAAGAAACATCCGTATTAATGAACATATCGCTCATTTTATTCTGATATTTGTTAAACTCATTAATATCCGATTTTAAAAAATATCGTTTAAATGGATCCAAGTCTTCCATGTATTTTTTGAAAACATCTTTCGAGTATTCTTCGTTAAGGGATTTAGGCGCATAACTTGTATATAAAAGAGTTTCTTTGACTCTTTTAAAAATTTCCTTTTCCCTGTCGTCCTGAGATGAAGAATTGAAACAAAATACGAGAAGGCTCATGGAACATAGGGACAGAAATATCCAAGTTTTTCTTAAATTTAACATCTTGAAATCTTTTTAGGAATTAAAAAAAATAAGCTCAAAGGTAAGATTATTTTTAATATAAAAATCTTAGTTTTGCTTTAATTTGAAAAAAACAAAAAAATAAATGAAAAAGCCTTTAATCTTAGTTACGAACGATGATGGAATAACCGCTCCGGGGATACGAGAGTTAATTGATATCATGAACGGAATCGGCGAAGTTTATGTGGTAGCACCCGATAAACCACAAAGTGGTATGGGACATGCTGTAACTATACATTCTACATTAAGAGTTGAAAAAATAATTATAGATAAAGGACCACAAAAAGAATGGGCTTGTAGCGGAACTCCGGTCGACTGTGTAAAACTGGCGATGGATCAATTGCTTCCCAGAAAACCCGATTTATGTGTTTCCGGTATCAACCACGGTTCCAATTCTTCTATTAATGTTATTTATTCCGGAACCATGTCTGCTGCTATTGAAGGCGGAATTGAAGGAATACCTTCGGTAGGTTTCTCACTTTGTGATTTTTCATACAGTGCTGATTTCAAATCTTCCAGAAAGTATATCGAACTCATAGTTAAAAACGTACTTGACAATCCTATGCCTGAAGGAGTGGTATTAAATGTCAATATTCCAAAGGCTGAAGAAAAAGAACTTAAAGGAATAAAAATTTGTCGTCAGGCAAATGCTCTTTGGGAAGAGGAATTTGATAAGCGTATCGACCCTAAAGGTAAGACTTATTATTGGATGACCGGTAAATGGGTAAATCATGATAAAGGTGATGATACTGATGAATGGGCATTGGATAATAATTATATCAGTATTGTTCCCGTTAGATTTGATTTAACTGCATATCATGCTTTAGAAAAAATCAAACAATGGAATTTTATCATCTAAGCTAGCATATTTTTAATTTTTTATATCAATTAACTAAAAATTATATCTCATTTTTCACTTAGGTGTAAAATGTATTAAATTCTGTTAATAATTACGAATCAGAATTATTTTTTTTTATAATTTAGCCACCGTTTAAAAAATTACATACATATGCTATTTAAGAGAAAACCTATTGAACATATTATTGATGAAACAGGTTCTAAATCAAGTTTAAAAAGAACGCTGGGAGCCACAGCTTTAATTGCTTTAGGCGTTGGTGCTGTAGTAGGAGCCGGATTATTTTCCGTAACCGGAAAGGCTGCCGGCGATTATGCAGGACCCGGCATTATGATTTCCTTTATTCTGGCAGCCATCGGGTGTGCATTTGCCGGCCTTTGTTATGCAGAATTTGCATCTATGATTCCGGTAGCCGGAAGTGCTTATACGTATTCTTATGCTACCATGGGAGAGTTTATTGCCTGGATTATCGGCTGGGATCTGGTGCTTGAATATTCGGTAGCTTCTGCTGCGGTAGCTTCTAGCTGGACAGGATATTTTAACCAGTTTTTTCTAAGCTTTAATATTCATCTGCCTCCTGAATTGCTAAAAACCCCTTTTGAAAGTGTAACACTTGCCAATGGTGATGTTGTTCAGGGAATCATCAATCTCCCTGCAGCCGTCATAGTTTGTCTGATGTCTTTAATATTAATGCGTGGAACCAAAGGTTCTGCTTTATTCAATAATTTTATTGTTATATTAAAAGTTGCTATTGTACTTATATTTATAGCCTTAGGCTTTCAATATGTTAAACCTGAAAATTTAAGTCCTATTGTTCCTCCGAATACTACAGGTACATTTGGAGAATTCGGATGGTCGGGTGTTTTCAGAGCCGCAGGACTCATGTTTTTTGCCTATATTGGTTTTGATGCTGTTTCCACAGCTGCACAGGAAGCTAAAAATCCCAAAAAAAATATGCCTATCGGTATCTTGGGTTCTTTATTAATTTGTACTATATTATACGTAACGTTTGCTTATGTAATGACAGGTGTTGTTAATTACACGGAATTTGGAAAAAATGCAAATTCAGATTCTTTAGCTCCTGTGGTTACTGCTATCAGACATATGGGCACAATAGGCGCTGACGGAACAATTATTCCGGCATATCCCTGGTTAAATGTTTTTATAGTGGCTTCGGTACTTTTGGGTTATTCCTCCATTATCCTGGTAATGCTTTTAGGACAAAGCCGTGTTTTCTTTTCTATGAGTCAGGATGGATTAATACCTAAAATGTTTTCCGATGTACATCCTGAATATAAAACTCCAATGAAATCCAACACCATCTTTATGATTTTTATAAGTATATGTGCTGCTTTCATACCTGGAGATGTGATTAGTGAAATGACCAGTATCGGTACACTATTCGCTTTTGTTCTAGTTTGTATTGGAGTTGTCGTGTTGCGTAAAAAAAATCCGGATGCTCCCCGCGGATTTAAAACCCCTTGGGTTCCATTAGTACCTATTCTGGGTGTTCTATCTTGTCTGGGACTGATGGTTTCTTTACCGTTAGACACCTGGATCAGATTGGTTATATGGATGATTATCGGTCTTGATGTATATTTGTGGTACGGAATCGTTAAAAGTAAAATGGCGGTTAACGATACACTTTCTGACAGAGCTCAAAGCTATAGAATAACTTCAATTACAGGTCTGGTTCTTTGTTTTATATTAGGAGGCCTTACGTATGCTCACCACATTTGGGGTGATGGTAAAGATTTTATCCTTGTTTATTCATCAGCCATCCTTTGTATTTTGAATTTTTTCCTTTACATTTACTATATTCTTAAAGCCAAAGCTTTGGTTAAAAATTAATGAATAAGTATGGGAGTTGTTATTGGAATATGCATTTTTGCTATTTTGGGTCTGATTTTATTTTTTTTTCTTGATAGCAAAAAATAATTTAGAGATTTAGTTTATTTATTTTTAAATATACTTTAAGAAAGTAATTAAAATAGTAATTAAGTTAATTATAGTTAAACTATTTAGACTTTTTTATGATTTATTTTAATTACTTTCTTTATTTTTTGTTAATTCTGTTAAATATCAAAAAATAATAATTGTACTTACCAAAAATAAAACACTATCAATCAATCAATTATACAATTTTAACTTTCTTATTATCTATACCGACATCTAAATCTATGGTATAATTATTGTTTTTACATAGAAGTAATAAATTATTTTTAACCTTAATAGATCAAATGATGAGCACCATGGACATAAGTAAAATAGACAATGAGATCAGTGTTTTTAAAAAAGCAATTGTAGAGTTCGCAGAAACGATAAAAAACGAGATACAGCTTAATAAATTTATTGAAGAATCCAGAAGTTATATACAATTTTTAATCACATATTACCTTCGTTTAGGACGTTTGGAATCCGTCAATGAACAAATCAACAGTCTCGATTTAGCACTTTTGGATGAAGTAGAAAGAATTAATAAACGAATAAAATAATATAATAACATATTATAAAAACCATTTTCCTTAAAAGGAAAATGGTTTTTTTATCTAAATATCATCCGATTCAAATTAAAAGGCAGTAAGACAGCTATTCCAGTTTTTTAATATATTCAAATTGATACTCAGGGATTAATTGAGGATGTAAGATTTTAATAATATCAGCTAGTATTCTATCAGCATATAGAGTTCCTGATTCGTAATAATCATTTGCTTTTAACTTATTTTCTCTTTTGTTAAAAATATATATTCGATTATTTTTATAAGCATCAAACCATTCGTAATTTGAATTAGAGGCCAGCATTTCTTTTTTTGTAGAATAGTTACTGGCTCCTATCCAATAATCTGCATTTTTTGCTTTACTGAAAACTTCTTCAAAACTTAACGGAATACTGCCCGAGTCGGAATTATCTTTCCAAATATAATCAGCACCTGCATCTTTAAAAAGCTCGGCTATAAAACTTTTGCCTCCTGCCATATACCAGGTGTCTCCATACATCATTCCCGTTAAAACCGAAGGCTTTTTATCTTGTATTTCTACCTTATTTTTTAACGTTATATAATTATTCTTTATTTTATTATACAAACTATCAGCTTTAGCCGACTCTGAGTATAATCTTCCAAAAAGTTTAAGATATTCTGTCTTTCCCAAAGGATGCAATTCCAGATATTCTTCAATATAAATTACTTTAATTCCCTGCTTTTTAAGCTGGTTTAAAACCTTCTCATAGGAATGATTGTGAGTGGTAAAAATAATATCGGGACGTATAGCCATAATTTTTTCAAAGTTTAAACCGGCATCATTTCCTATATCCTGTATTTTACGATTTACAATGCCGGCATTTATTTCAGTATTATAAAAATAGTGGGGAGAGCATACTCCCGCAATAGTATGAAGTTTTCCTAATGCCTGAATATAGGCAGAGGCCGATGTATGGGTAATAACACATTTAGTAAGCTTAAAATTTACCGGCAGTAATACTTTTTCACCTGCTGAGTAAATTTCAATTTGATCATTTTTATCCTGAATTGAATAATTTTTAGCATATTCATTTTTTAGATTCTCAGAAATATGATTATTCGACTTTTTACAGGAAAAAAATGTAAAAGCTATTATAAGTGCCAGAAATTTATACTTTACGCTTATCGTATTCGTCATGTGATTTTATTTAAAATTCAAAAATACATCAATTTTAATTAGCTTATAAAAACTGATGTTTTGTTTTTTACTAGTTTTAAAAAAATATCAGTTCAGCTTATTTTTTATTTTTATTTTAATAAATATATTATTTCCTTTATTTTTACTACTATCCCTGTCTCTGTTTTTGTCCCTTTTAGCTTCTCTTCCCCTGTCTCTGTTCTTATCTCTCTTTAAATCTCTGCTTCTATCCCTGTTTTTATCACGGTTATTGTCTATATTTTTCCCTCGATTGGCATCCCGGTTATTGTCTACATTCGTCGTTTTACTTGTATCCAGGTTCAAAGTTCCATTTTCTGCAGTTGTTTCCTGCACCATTTTATTCTGCGGTTTATCAGATGTTATGGAAACAGGTTTCGTTATAGATATTGAATCTTTTTGCTGAAAAGGATAATTTGTATCCGATTTTTCTATACGGGTTTCCGGTTGTTGTTCTTTTATGGTGATGGATGTTGAATCAATTTGTATACTATTACCTTCTGAATAGCTTAACTGAATTTTGAAGTTTTTCAAACCCGATGAATTATTGTCGGAATCGGTTTTAATTTTTGTTGCTTGCGCATATAAAATACTATTAATGCTAAGGAAAATCATGCTTAAATACATGCATGCAAAGTTTTTCATGATAATTATTTTTATCACAAATATAAAGTGAGTATTCCCTAATTTTTTTTTCTAAAAATTTACTACTCAATAAAAATAAACAAAAACCTGATCTTCATGCATTTATAAACTAAAATGCTAAAGATTTTGCCCAAACATACCAGTCGATAGCCACCCACTGACCCGAATCTCCCCTGTACCAGATCGTATAGTTATTCTCTTCGTCTTTTTCCCAGGTTACTTCTTTAATCGGCACAGGCTTTTCCCTGTCTTTTCCTTTAAAAATATTATATAATCCTATTCTGAATTCATTAATTAATACGATATCGTTTAATAAGAAATCTTCTTCTTCTATAGGCTTATATTTATGTTTTATTTGTTCGAGTGACCAATCTTTTACTTCTTCAACATTAATATATTTATGCTGCAACTTATTTTTCCCCCTGATTTTATTCTCCTTTTCCTTCTTTTTATTGTTGTTGAAAACAGAAACCCGGTGTTCCCGACAGCCTAAAACTATAATTACGAATAAACAAACATATAAAGCTTTCATAAAAAATAAAATATGGTGTTTACTAAATCACTGTTTAATTGAATCAGCACATAATCAATATGTCGAAGACGCAATTGCTCTCCGATATTTATAATACTATAATAATCCGATTTAAATCCCGGATTCAAGCTATAATCTGTTTGATAAGATTCAGAACGAGGTAGTTTAAGATTACTTATATTGCCCAGTGTACGACCAAACATATGTGCTACAGGCAACTGCTGGTATTTAACGCCATTTCTTACCCTGGTTACAATTTTAGTATCTTCCGTATCCAGATTAATCACCCGTGTATTCCAGTCTATAGAACTTTTTTCAAAACCGCCGGGCGCTATTTTTTTTACATTAACAAACCAATGGGGATTATCAGACACCCATTTTATATCGAAATTAACAACAAAAATAGTATCCTTATGTCTCTTAGCGAAATCAGATTTACCTTTAACCTTTAATTTATAAAATCCCCCCCATTTTTTCCAAACAATATTGTCTATTAATTCATGAAATTTTCGTTTTTCTTTCATGGTCCATGGTGATAAATCACTTAGCCAATTATATTGCCATCTTTCCTGCACCAGAATACTTTTCTTACCTTCATCTACGAAGATATCCATCCTTTCTGTTTTCTTACTAATAGACATAATTAAAAATTAAATAATAAATAAAAACCACACAAATATACTAATTTTATCTTTTAAAAAACTAAAAAAAAGATTTATAAAAATTTAAATGAGATAAATTGTTTAATTATCATTACAATTTTTGGTATTTAATAAATATTTTTTAATAAAAAACCAATCTGACATACTCATTAAAAGAATAAAGTTCAACAATAAATTAAGACAATCAAAATAATATATTTTTTTTTTATTATAAAAAAAAAACAATAAAATTCAAACTTATATTATTGTTTATATAAATTCTCAATTTTTTATTGATATTCAAAAAATATTATTATTTTTGCTCATTATTATTTTTCATCAAATAGGATTAATTTGTTTATTATTTATATTTAAAAATTATTTTATTTCTTTTATTTATACATATGTTATTATAAACCAACATTATATGTACTAATATTATAATTAATTTTTAATAGATAGATATATATCATATAGCAATTACAATCATTTATATTTTTTGAAATAATATTCGATATTAATTTTATCAACATATATAATTTAATATTTATGAAAAAAAAGATCATTATTATTACAATGTCACTTTGCTTTAATTTATTTTTTGGACAAGTAGGGATTGGAACATCCAATCCAGATTCTTCAGCTCTTTTGGATATCAGTTCTACTAATAGAGGAATGCTGATTCCACGAATTACACTAACTTCTAATACTGACAAAAGTATTGTTGGAGGAAACCCTGCAACCGGATTAATGGTTTATAACACAGGAAGTAATACAGGTTTCCCTATTGAAGGATTTTTTTTCTGGAACGGTGATACCTGGAAAAAATTAGATGATAGTGAAATAATTACTCCTAGCATTACTGACCTGCAATGTATAAGCGCAAATTTAACTCCTATGGAATTAACCAGTGGCACACCTTACAGCGGAACTCTATCCGTCCCATATATTGGTGGTAATGGAGGATCCTACAATACAGGGACTAAGCAAGGTCCTGTAAATGGTTTATATTATACTCTTCAGGAAGGAAAATTAGCTATAGGAAATGGAGAAGTTAAATTTCTGGTTGAAGGAACTCCTACTATTACGTCTCCTAACACTATGGATTTAAATATTTCATTTTTAGGTAAAAATTGTACGGCTACTATTGGTAGCACCAATAAAATACAAACCATCAAATATGCACGTACCAATGTATCACCGATTGATTCTAATACACCTAACAATTCTATTACCAGTATCGGTAACTTAAGAGTTCGTTACAACGCTACAACTCCTTCAGCATCAAATATTGAATATTCACCTATTGTAGCATCTCATGTAAGTTTCATATATCATAAAGCCGGTGCTGGTGGTGTTTCTTTAGAAAATTACGGTCAGAGTTCTTCTGTACCCGGAACCTGGTACAACTTTACAAAACTAAATAGTAACTCAGGAAATGCTACTGTCGATCTAAACGCACAAAACAGAGACGTGGGATATGCTATTATTGTTCTGCATAATACCAAAGAGGTATACAGAGTTAGTATTAATGCTAATGGAGATATTGCTTCTAATGGAACTGTTCCTGCAGTTGCCTCCGGAGTTACTTTGTTTGTTGAACAATTGGAATAATAATACAATTATTTTACTATAATTTACGCTTAATTAATATCTAGCCTCTAATTGCTTTCTTGATTAGAGGCTTTTTTAGTAAACATATTTTGACTTGTTATAAGAATAAGATTGGTTTAAGAACTCACAATCATCAAATTCAATTTCTTTATTTTAATGCTATAGCATAATTTTCTAAAAAAATTTATAAATTTCGCTCGCAATAGCAGGTTCTTGTCTTTTTACTTTCTCTCCGTTCTACTTATAAAAGATGGTTTCTGATATTGCACTCTATTAATCTGGGGAACCTAATCCATCAAATTCTTCCGCATATTCAATTAAACTTTTCAAATGAGGTAAATTGTAATAGTTATTTAAAACGAATTCTTTTTTTAGTTTTTTCCAGTCTTCTTCTGAACTATTATAAAAATAAGAACCAAGCATATTCCACCTTCCTCGATTAGTGGTTCTTAAAAAACTATATTTTCTAAATAATTGATCGTAGGTATTGGCAGCATAAGCAAATATTTTATACTTTTCTTTTTCATTAAATATTGACGTTTCTTTATCATTATATGGATTAAATAAAAAATAAGTATATCTATATAAAGCTTCAATATAATCAGTTTTTTGTTCTGTTGTTGTTTCCTCAATATATTTTAATATATCCTCCCGTATTTCTAAATTACCCTTACAATCTTTAACAAAAACATTATTTTTAACAAAATCGCCGGCTTTGGAATAGTTTTTTTCCATGACCCATTTTAATAATTTTTGATCTTTTGTATATCCAAAAGTGGTCACTAATGATTCCATAAAATCTTCATCATTATTGATTAGCCAGGCAAACTGGCTTTGATCGTCATTAAATAAATATTTATTGCGGGAAATAAGTAATTGCTGGTTAAATTTTCTTTGTTTTGATAAACTATAATCATCATTTCTTGAATCTAAATCTTTCCATAACTCTATGGTATAATTATTTTCATTTAAAATATAATGTAACTGTACTTGATTTTCTATTTTAGATATATTAGGGTAGTTCTTTTGATAATCTATGAGTTCTGGAATGTAGTAAAATTTAGAAATTATTTTTCTAACTTTATCTATATAAATTCCATTATAATCTACTCCATTATTAGGGAAATAATTAAAATCTCTGTCACATTTATTAAAAAAATTAATATATAAATATTGTTTATCTGAATTGTTATCAATTATTCTATTTAATTTTAATTTAATATTTTTATTAAAATCAGATTGAATTGGTGTTTTATATCCATTTGAATTTAATAAACTATCTACTAAAAACATAGATACATTTAATTCCTCAAATTCAAAAGCTTTCTTTGGAATTTCAACTCCTGGATCATCAATATAATTATTAGCTCCTTGTTTAAGTTGTTTTTCCAATATAATTTCAATATTTTTTTGTTCGGATACTAAATTATTTTTTCTTTCTTGACAATGAAATAGAGATATTGAAAAAAATAAACTTGTTGTAACTATTATATGTTTCATTTTATATTTAATTTAATCATCTTTTTCGCCAGTTATAGTTCTAAGTGAGTCTAATCTAATTTTTTTATTTGCACTACCAGCCGTAGCATAATTATCTGAATGAATTAAAGTATCTTCAGATTTGACAATATATCCTTTAGGCTTGTAAAATCCTCTAAAAATTTTATATGCTGTCTTCTTTATATTCATTGGAAAAGCTTTACCATGAAATTGATAATTAGGAGATAAAGTAATCATATCCCCCTGGTTACCACCTAAACCTATGTACGTATTTTTATCCAATAATTTACCAAATACAAAGGTTACATGTCCTGATGACTTTATATTGGTTCCCGTAGAATCACAATCGGAAAATACAGCCATAGCTCCATAAAATACTTCACAACGCTCTACAGAATTATGGGTTAGAAAAGATCTGGAACCAGCTGAATGCGGTGAATCAAATTTCAGGGTAGAATTTTCTAATACCCAGCATACAAAAGATGCACACCAAGCGGTATCACTTGCATAGTTAGAGTTCCCTGCTCCGTCTTTATGATAAAATAATTTACTTTATATATTTAGCTCTTGATTCATAATCTGTGGGTTGGGGATCATCTTCCATTCCTTTGCCTCCATTAAAGTAGTCTTTTTCTTTTTTGGCGGCTTCATACCATTCTTTAAATTTGGGTAAGCCGTAATAGTTATTTTTTATAAACTCTTTTTCGTATAAATCTTTTTGATAATTATAATTGTAGAATCGGGTCATAAACATTTGATTATAATTATACTGTTTATCGTATTTATATTGCTCTCCCCAATATAAGATATATGCTGCTATCTTGGCTTGTTGTTCAATAGTTAATTCTTCTTCTTTAAATGGAAAAGATACCATATAATTAGATATATACTCTGCTATATATTTAATATAAAGATTATCATTCGGTGTGGATAATTCCTTTATTAAATCTAAAGTATTCTGATGAACTCGTATGTTTCCATTACAATCTTTTGTCCATAATAGTTTACTTAAATCCTTTAAATTTTCTGTTTTGGCATTCTTATCAAAATATGGTAATTCTGTATTTTCTATTACCCATTTGAGTAATTTTTTATCTTCTGTATAGCCAAAGGTGGTCACTAAGCTCCTCATAAAATATTCATCATTGTTAATTAACCAGGCAAACTGACTCTGATCGTCATTAAATAAATATTTATTGCGAGAGATTATTTCATAAGGAATTTTTATTTTATAGCTATCATCAGAATTAATCTGAATTAAATTTTTTAAATATGGTAAAATTGTCATAAAATGAAATTCTTTACTAAAAAAATAATTTCCTACATCATTAAAGGAACCAAATTTAAGATCCTCAGCATTTATTATTTTATTATCTAATCTATACGAAAACCCATATAATATATATTTATATCTATTATCATTTAAATAATACCAATTATGAGAACAATTAACATTATAATTTATCTCATAATTAAATATTTTTCTCATTTTATCTTTAAAGTCAGCATCTGATATATTATCATATCCACTATTCAATAAACCAATATGAATAATTTTTAAAGCTAATTCTAAATCCTTTTCAGTATATTCGTATGGATTATCAAATTCTTCTTCATCTGTTTCAATTCTTTTTTGTAACTCAATATGCTTTTTAATATCAGCTAAATCTAACATATTTTTTGAATTATTTAAATTCTTTGTATCTGTATTTTTATCTTCTAGTTCATTTTTAGGTTGTACATTCTTCTTATTTTCCTGACATGAAATTGTAAATATATTTCCTATAAAGAATATTGTATATATTATCCTTTTCATTTTTACATAATTTTTTAATTGGTTTGCCCTTTTGATTTTCCTGCTATAATTCCAAATTTTATATTTAAAGAATTTGAATTTTCATAAATATCATCATTTGTTAAATAATCACTTTCTTTTATTTCATAATCTTTTGGAAGATAAAAACCATATAACTTTTTAGTTTTACTTTTACTTGTATATTCTCCATAAGAATCAAACCTTATAGTATTATCTTGATTTCCTCCTAATAAAATATATTTTCCATCTTTTGTTTTTCCTACCAAAAAACCTGTGTGACCTTTTTTTCCATTAGAATGTTTGTATACGACCAAACAACCATAGACAGGCTCAGAGATTTTCTTATACATATTTGTCCATAATGGAGCTAAAGAAGCTGCTGATTTAGCATGGCTATAGGGTTGATTCTTTATAGGATTTATAGTTTGTCCTATTGTCCAGTTCATAAAGGCAGCACACCAAGGTCCATTTTCTCCATCAGTAGGTTCATAAGTATTTCCACAATATCGTAGATATTTTTTTGCATTCGAATACATGGGATTTCTTTCTTCTGTACATCCCTTCATTTCCTTAGCGATTTTTATCGCTATATCCATCCAAGGAGCTCTACCTTCATTACTAAATTCCAATTCTTTTTCTCCCTTACAAACTTCCTTATCGTATTTAAACCATTGCTTTACTTTTCGTAATCCTTCTTTTCGTTTTGTCCAACCGTGGGGATCTGGAGAATCTCTGTCTGATAATGTATATCCATTTAATATTTTTGATTGAAACCAAAAGTATTTATCTTCTTCTGTTTCTTCATATACTAAAGCTATTTCATTTAAAGATTTCCCCAATCCTTTCGGAAAAGTATCTCGTTTCCACTTAGCATCTGCATTTTTTGATGCAACGCCATAATCTCTCTCGTATGTTAGTGCCTTTTTATATACATTCCATTCCCAACCGGAACTATCTACTGCGTAGTGCAAATCTGTAGCTATTAATTCCGGATTCGTAATAAATATATTTTCTTGTCCGTTTTTCAGATAACCGTTTTTTACTAAATAAATTCCGTATTTTTCATAAGGCCCGGGAAGATCATAATTCTTGGTTGCATCATTAAAGTCTCCGGTCAACTGTATTAAACCACGTCCTTTATAAAAAGATTTACTCGATTTGTAAGCACTTTCTTTTTCTTTAGATAAGGTAAAAAATCCTATCTCTGCGTTTACCTGTGCTAAAAAGGTTATCTTTTGTATACACTTGTCTATATGATATCTGCGGAACATTAGATTTAATTCACGGGTAAGGCTTTTTATGCTTTTATCTGTTATCAATCCGTCTAACCAAATCTTATCATTTCCATTCATATGAATAAGTAGACTTTTCATTTCTTCTTCCGTAAAGTCTCGCTCGCAATAGCAAGTTCTTGTCTTTTTACTTTCTCCCCGTTCTACTTATACTAAATGGTTTACAATATTTCATTCTGCTTAATCAGGAAAACCTCCATCATCAAATATTATTGCATAATCTACTAATTCTTTTAAATGAGTTAAATCATAATAGCTATTTTTTTTAAAATTTTCCACTAAATCATTCCATGACTTTAAATCATTATCCAAAAATAGTGAATAGGACCCTAAAATATTACCTTTACCCCAATTGATTTTTTTTACTAAATGATATTTTTTGAATAAAAAATCACAAGTATTAGCAGAATAAGCTACAATTTTATAGAGTTCATAATCAGTCCTACCTATATCGTTCTTATTGTACCGATTAACTAATAATTTCAAAATATAATGAATGAGTTCTAAAGCATATGTTCCGTCATTTTCATTTGTAATATTTTCTATGGTTTTCAATATTCCTTCTATTATATATAATATATCTTGTCCTGTTTTATTTTTTTGTAAAAAGATTAAATTAGTCAAATCCTGACTAAATAGATTAGGGGTACCAAACTTTTTATTATCTAAGAACAAACTATCTATAACACTTTCATTGATTCTATCTTCTTTGTCATAATTAAAATTTAGCAATAATGAATGTGTAAATTTTTTTCTTTGGATAATAAATAAGTTAAACTAGCTTTATCATTACACAGTAAATATTTATTTAAGGATAAAACTTTTAGATTTTGTTTGATTGTATAATCTTTTTCATTACCAGAATTAATTATTATTAAATCTTCTAAAAATATCATCAGTAATATTATTTTTCGCTGTTTATCTATAAATAAGTTCCATCCTTCATCATACGAAAACTAGATTTAGATTTATTAAAGCTCATTGATTTACTAATTTTACTTTTTATTTCATCATCCGTATACTTTCTGTCTAAATTATACGTAGGAAATGAAAAATACAATGTCACAACATTCTTATTACTCTTATCAATATCTACTCAAAATTTTTCTTTTATTTGTACTTTAAAATCTGAATAATCTGGAAATTTATATCCACTGTTAAATAATGATTTTTCTAATAATGGAAGTTTTAAGTTTAAATCTTCCTGTGTAGCTATATATTCGTTGTCTAGAATATGGTCTGCTATAAATACATTTTCCTATAAAACTATATGTTTTTCTATTTTTTCAAAATCTAATGTTTCTAATTTTTGCTGTGCAGAAATTAAAAATATATTTAATTGAAATAAGCAAATATTAAGTTTAAAATTCATACAATTTTATTGATAGAATGTTTACTAATAATTTTCTGCTATTTTTAAAGCTAATTGTAAATTAGGTAAATTATAATAATTATTTTTTTTGAATTCACTCAGCATTTTTCTCCAGTCTTTTCCTGTGAATGGTATATCTCTTATTATTACACCATTTTTATCATACATTTCCATTTCATAATGTAATCCTCCTAAAATACTCCATTTAGCTGAGGATTGAAGCCCTACATTCGCATATTTCTCTGTTAATGGATCAAAAGTATTTGCCATATAGGCTATTATTTTAAAATATTGTTCTTCACTAAAATCTGGCCAATCTTCTCTATCACTTAAATACAGTAACTGCATAGCATAATTTCTTTCCTGATCATTGGTTGTTTCCTCAATATATTTTAATATATCCTCCCGTATTTCTAAATTACCCTTACAATCTTTAACAAAAACATTATTTTTAACAAAATCGCCGGCTTTGGAATAGTTTTTTTCCATGACCCATTTTAATAATTTTTGATCTTTTGTATATCCAAAAGTGGTCACTAATGATTCCATAAAATCTTCATCATTATTAATTAACCAGGAAAACTGACTTTCGTCATCATTAAATAAATATTTATTGCGGGAAATAAGCAATTGCTGGTTGAAACGTCTTTTTTCAGGAAGATTCTTATAATCTTTCCACCTAGAAATTTTTATCTCTGTTCCATCTGCATATGTATAAGTTAATGGACTTTCTTCATATTTTAGTATTTCTGGATATATTTTTTGATAATCTAATATACTTGGCAAAGAATAAAAAACCGTAATAAAATTATTATTTTTTACTACATAGATATAATCCAATCCTGTATAAAAGGGTTGATAATCCATATCCTTATCACATTTATCATTTTTATAAATTTTTAAATAAGAATTTTTAGATTGATTATCAATAATCCTCCCAAAAATAGTTTTAATTTTTTGATTAAAAATATCTATTTCTGGAGTTTTATATCCATTATTTTTTAAAATAGTATCTTCTATTGATACCAACGCATCTAAGTCTTTTTTAGTGTAAAGTTCGTCATCAACCCAATATTCCGGACCTGGACCTGATTTAATTTGTTTAATCAGTATATTCTTTATTTCAGATGTTTCCATTTTTTTCTCTGTTGTTTTTACGTTAATCAATCTGTCTACTTTTTTTTCCTGACAATTGGTTAATGAAAAAATAGTGATTGTGCTTATGAGTACTAATTTTGTTTTCATACTTTTATTTTATCTTGAACTTTCCCCTTTACTGGTATCTTGTGTTTTTTGTTTTAATTTAGCATTGGCATCTTTTAAAGTTGCATATTCATCATTAGCATTTAATTTATCTTCTTCTTTAATTAGATATCCTTTAGGCTTGTAAAATCCTCTAAAAATTTTATATGCTGTCTTCTTTCTATTCATTGGAAAAGCTTTACCATGAAATTGATAATTAGGAGATAGAGTAATCATATCCCCCTGGTTACCACCTAAACCTATGTACGTATTTTTATCCAATAATTTACCATATACAAGGGTTACATGTCCCGATAATTTTATATTGATTCCCGTAGAATCACAATCGGAAAATACAGCCATAGCTCCATAAAATACTTCACAACGCTCTACAGAATTATGGGTTAGAAAAGATCTGGAACCAGCTGAATGCGGTGAATCAAATTTCGGGGTTGAATTTTCTAATACCCATCATACAAAAGATGCACACCAAGCGGTATCACTTGCATAGTTAGAGTTCCCTGCTCCGTCTTTATGATATTGCCTGATTCTGGAATCTATGCTACTTTCATGCTTCCCTCCATATTTATGAATTTCCTGTATGGCTATATCCATCCACGGAGCTCTGCCTTCTGTACTAAATTCTAAAGAACTATCGGTTTTCCCACATTCTTCTACTTTAAATACATTTCTACTCCCTGTTTTGTATTCTCCAGAATATGTTTTTTTACCATCTTTTGATGGATAACTCCATTTTCCACCTATATAAGATGCTTTTCTTTTAGGATAAGAAGTTGTATCAATAGTTATTAAATAACTAAATTATTATTCACCATCATTTAAAGGAGCTACTTCTTCACTCCAATACTCCTCGGCTTTCTTATACCTTTCTTTAAATTGGGATAAATTATAGAAATTATTTTTTTCAAATTCTTTTTTATACAAATGCTTATAATCCATTAGATAAGTCCATCCCATAAATTTATATGGATCTTCTTTTCCTAAATTTTCACTGTATCTGAACTTTTCTCCGAAGTTGATTATATGGGCTATTATTTCACTTTTTTGTGATAAAGATATTTGATTAATTAAATCATTTGGATTATTATTTTCATAATCTAAAATATACTGAAGATATTTTAACAAATAAATTAGATATTTTTCTTTTCTATCTTGTGAAAACTCATTAATAATATCAAAGGAATTAGTATGTATATAAATAGTATTATTGCAATTTTTAGTCCAAAATATTTTACCAAAATCATCTTTATTTTTCTCATCATAAGAAGTGTTTTCAACTACCCATTTTAATAATTTTTTATCTTCTGTATAGCCAAAGATGGTTACTAAGCTCCTCATAAAGTATTTATCATTAGAGATTAACCAGGCAAACTGACTTTGATCATCATTAAATAAATATTTATTTCGAGCAATGAGTAATTGTTGGTTGAATTTTCTTTGTTTAGGTAAATCTTTATCGTCTTTCCAATGAGGAATTTCTAAACTATCTGTCCAATAAGAATCTGTCTTTATTATTATTTGATTTTCTAATTGAGCTATTTCGGGATATTCTTTCTGATAATCAATTAGTTCAGGGATAGCAAATAAGCTCGTAATGAAATTATTATTTTTGATTATATAAATTCCGTTATAAACAGGACTTCTGCTATAAATAATATCTCTACTGCATTTATCGAACAAATCTATGTATAAATAATTTTTATCTGAATTATTATCTATTATTCGGTTTAATTTTAGTTTAACTTTTTTGTTAAATTCTGACTGTGCAGGAATATTATATCCTTGTGTTACTAAAATATTTTCAATTATAGGAATCGTTACTTCTAAATCTTTTCCTGAATAATCATGAGATTCATATTCATCTCCTAATGGAATACTATTTCCATCTTTTAATTGAGATTTTAATACTTCTTTTATCATAATATCTTTGACTCCACTTTTTGAATTAATATTGATTTGGTTTTCTTTATTTTGTGAGCATCCTTGGATAGTTAAAACTACACTTAATAAACAGTTAAATAATATTTTCATAACTCTGACTTTCTAAATAATTATCTTGTTGAATTTAATGATTCTTTACTGACTGTTTTTGTTGCTGGAGAAAATAATGGTTTTCCCAGTTCAATCTTAGGAACTTGTTTGGGATGGAAATATTTGACTTTAGGGTCTCTTTTTCTTAGAACTACATTAACAGTAGTACCCTCTTTTTCACCAGGCTTTGCTTGATTACCACCCAATTGAGCAAATGCATCACCTACTTTACCTACTGCTATAGCAACATGTCCTTGGCTACCTGATTTATAAAAAGTACCATTTTTAGCCCATACCATAAAAGATCCATAATAAGGGGTTTCAACCTCTTCATAACCTGAATACGAAAAAGAAACCACATTAACTCCATCTTTTCTTGGAATTTCAGGATTTTCTTTTTTTAAACAATAATTAGCAAAAGCAGCACACCAAGCGGTATCACTTGCATAGCTAGAGGTCCCTGCACCGTTTTTATGATAAAATAATTTACTTTATATATTTAGCTCTTGATTCATAATCTGAGGGTTGGGGATCATCTTCCATTCCTTTGCCTCCATTAAAGTAGTCTTTTTCTTTTTTGGCGGCTTCATACCATTCTTTAAATTTGGGTAAGCCGTAATAGTTATTCTTTATAAACTCTTTTTCGTATAAATCTTTTTGATAATTATAATTGTAGAATCGGGTCATAAACATTTGATTATAATTATATTGTTTATCGTATTTATATTGCTCTCCCCAATATAAGATATATGCTGCTATCTTGGCTTGTTGTTCAATAGTTAATTCTTCTTCTTTAAATGGAAAAGATACCATATAATTAGATATATACTCTGCTATATATTTAATATAAAGATTATCATCCGGTGTGGATAATTCCTTTATTAAATCTAAAGTATTCTGATGAACTCGTATGTTTCCATTACAATCTTTTGTCCATAATAGTTTACTTAAATCCTTTAAATTTTCTGTTTTGGCATTCTTATCAAAGTATGGTAAATTTGTATTTTCAATCACCCATTTGAGTAATTTTTTATCTTCTGTATAGCCAAAGGTGGTCACTAAGCTCCTCATAAAATATTCATCATTAGAGATTAACCAGGCAAATTGACTTTGATCATCGTTAAATAAATATTTATTGCGGAAAATAAGCAATTGCTGGTTGAAACGTCTTTTTTCAGGAAGATCCTTATAATCTTTCCACCTAGAAATTTTTATCTCTGTTCCATCTGCATATGTATAAGTTAATGGACTTTCTTCATATTTTAGTATTTCTGGATATATTTTTTGATAATCTAATATACTTGGCAAAGAATAAAAAACCGTAATAAAATTATTATTTTTTACTACATAGATATAATCCAATCCTGTATAAAAGGGTTGATAATCCATTCCCTTATCACATTTATCATTTTTATAAATTTTTAAATAAGAATTTTTAGATTGATTATCAATAATCCTCCCAAAAATAGTTTTAATTTTTTGATTAAAAATATCTATTTCTGGAGTTTTATATCCATTATTTTTTAAAATAGTATCTTCTATTGATACCAACGCATCTAAATCTTCTTTGCCATAATCACTATAACAACCATAGGACTGATCGTTTCCAGTTTCTATTTGTTTACTCAGTATTTTTTCTATATTGACTTTCTCCTGTCCCTGACTAAAAACTAAAGACAAAGTGAGTAAATAAATTAATATAGATAGTTCTATTTTCATTTTGAATATGCTTTTAGAGTATCTGACTTTTAACTACATTCTGCTCTAACAACGCCAGTAATATAACCTTTAGTGATTAATTTCTACTAATCTGGGTCTGCAGGCTCCCATGGGCATGGAGTCATTGCTAATTCAACTTTTAAATTGGGTAATCCATAATATTTTTGACTAATGATATAATCTTTCAGTTTGTTATCTTCTGCGCATAAGTTTTCTAAAATACTACCTGGATCCCAATTAGCTTTTCCTTCATGTTTTACTATATATTTATGATATAACGGTGCATAGGTATTAAGAATATAAGCTACTATTTTTCTTTTCTCTTCTAAAGTAAATTGATTTTTATATTCATACTCTTCTTTATAGTCTTTAGAATAGATACGATATCCAAAATCGTTTATTGCATATAACCAGTCATTATTATTTTCTGAAGTATTATTCGCTATTGTCTTTAAAACTCCCTCACGTATTTTCATTTCCCCTTTCTTGTTTTTTACAAATACGACTTCTCCTAATTTATAATTTTCTCTAAGCGTTGAATACATATTATATAATTCCCCTAATACTAACTGGTTTATTTTTTCTTCTTTATCATATCCAAAGCAAACCAATAACTCTTTTGTAAAATCTGTATCTCTGGATAATAAATAAGTAAGGCTCGCTTTATCTTCATAAAAAAGATATTTATTTAAGGACAGGACTTTTAAATTCTGCTTAATTGCATAATCTTCTGTTTTACTATCACTTATTTTTATTAAATCAGATAATAAAACTGTTGGAGTAATAATTCTTCTTTTTTTATCTATAAATAAATTAGACATGCAGAAATTATATGTATTACCATAAACATAATCATTTAAAACATTATACCTGTCATTATAATATAAAATTATTATATCTTCTTTTGTTTTATCTATATCAACCCCAAATCCTTCCTGAATTTTTTGTTTAAATAGGGAATAGTCTGGAATTTTATATCCACTGTTAAACAAAGACTTTTCCAATAAAGGAAGCATTATATCAAGATCTTCTTTTGTTGGTGTATATTCTTGTGCTGGATCAAAAACATCCCCACATGTAACATTCATTTGTAATTTGATATGTTTTTCTATTTCTTTTAGATCAATATTAATCATATTTAACTTATTTTGCATAGTATCATTAATTCGACTATTTGTGTTTTTTACAGTTTTATTCTCTTGCCCTTGACAAGAAAATAAAATCATTAAAACCAAACATAGTAGGATATTTTTTTTCATGCTGAATGTTTTATTAATTTTTATTTTTTATTTCAAAATTAGCAGAATTACCTTTCCATATAATTTTCTTATCTGCTTTTGTATAATGTATTAAAGGAGTGTAAAATCGGCAAGGAGTTACACTATGCCCTTTTTTATTTGTTAGTGAGTGATTGAGTAAGTGATTTGATTTTCGAAGCCATTTTAATTTAATAACTCCATTCATGGAAATATTTTTATCTAAATCATATGGAGTTTCAGTAGAACTTATAGCTTCAATAGTTGTGACTACTTCATCAGTTCCTCCTTTTTTATTTTGAATTTCTTCATATTTAATAATAACTCCGGTATGTCCCATTCCACCGCTTTTATTTTTCCAAATAAAAATATCTCCTATTTGGGGTTTATAATCTAAGTTATCATGTTTCTGTAAATATTCAGGATATTTCTCAGCAAACTCATGTAATAATTTAGTGTTTCCTCCCATTACTTTTTCACTCCACTCAATTTTCTGTAAATAACGGCATACTAATTCTGAACAATCCATGGTATTTTCTCCTGATTCAGAGGTCCGATTTGAATCATTAGCATATTTCACTTTATAATTTTTGATTCCCACTTCTGACTGATCAATAGCTTTAGTCAATAGCCAATCTATACCCTGTTGTATCTTTAGGTCAGAATTATCAAATTTTAAACCATCTTTAACTTCCCCCCATAGACAATCATCTATACGAAAAGCAACAGAAGAATACTTATCAAACATCTTCTGTTTTTCTATATGGTTTTTAGAGTTTTTTCCCTCTTCGTCTTTTACTGCTAAATCATTTCCTACTTTCTTACAAGCAGCTTTAGTATCTTTTTTACCATTAGCATCATTATATATTGCTTTCATATGCCAATATGCCATTGAACTAAATACTGCCATTTCTACTTCTAATAATAAATCACTATTTAATACTATATCTCCTAATTCGTTATATTTTTTACAATATGCATTGATTTTAGTATAGTTTGACCTACCAGTCAACTGTATCAGTCCTTTACCTCTGAACTGCCAACCATCTCCAGTTTGAGTATTCCCCAACTCCTTCCCCTTGACAACACCAGGACCATATATATATTCAGCAATTTTCTTTTGATTTTCTTCAGATACAGCAACATATCCTGGGTCTGTTCTTTTCTTTACACTTCTTCCCCATTCTTTTGCTTTCTTTATTCCTTCAGCTGTAGTAAAAGGTGGAAATTTTCCATCAGTTAAATCTTCCCAATAATAATTAAAACTTTCTCCATGTCCTATCATAAAATTCTTTCCACTTTCTACTCTTGCCTGTGCAAAGAAATGAGCTTTATTCCAACAAGTATTCATTTTCATATCTTCCATATATTTTGTGTATACAGAAGCTACAGCGGTTAAAGTTTCATTAGAAGCTCCTGAGAAAATTTGTTTAAGTTCTTCTGCTGTTACAGGGGCGTTACACCTTGGGCACTTTCCAACCTTCTTACTTTCTCCCCGTTCTACCAATACCGGAGAAATAACCTGCTGGTCTTCTATCGTTCCGGTTTCAGACACATAGAGCGGGTTATAAAAATGGAAAAATTTAGAAACAATGGCTTTCAGCTGTTCCGCCGTAGGGGTTTGACCTTCTTCCAGAGTAGGCATTACAATACCTACCTGCGAGGCATCTTTATTAAGCTCTTGATCAAACGGAAGGCTGTCCAATGATTTTAGCTGAGAGCCTAGTTCCATCAAAACCGTTTCGTCTTTCTCATTTTTTTGTTCTTTAAACACTGCCACATAGAACAATTGAGGGTCTCCGTCGGCATCCTTTTTCTCAGGAGTAAAATCCAGTGTCAATAAGCCGTCGGCTCCTACTTCTTTTGCTTCATATTTTTTCACCTGTGCCGTAGCGGCAAAAGCTTTTTCTTTATGGTTGTAGGTCTCCTTCAAATCTTCTTTCAGCAATTGTTTATATACTATGACGACCAGCTTTTGTTTGGGCATACCTACGGTGTGTATCCAGATTTTATGCTTTTTCCCGTACTGGGTTACCCCTACCTGTATATCGTCTGCGGCTTCATTAGAAAAGTTAATGGCTTTTATGCGGGGAACTGCCGGCAGTTTCAGGTCTTCGTCAGGGTCCAGCACCAGGTGCTGGATTTTCCCTTGAGTTGCTACCGTGGGTACTTCCTGCTTGTTTTCCTGATGTATCAGCGGGATGTCAGATAAGTCCAAGAGTTCCCCTGCGGTAAACTCCAGTGTAAAAAATAGCGAAACCTGCTTATTTTCTTCCGGTATAACTTTCTGTATTTTTTCTTTGATTTCCTTATCGGCAATAAAAGGTACCTGGCAGCTTCCCTTATCATTCAGGGTAGCCTCCATTTCTTTGAGCAGGCAGGCATCCTTAGCGATACTTGCTTCTTTTCCGGCCTCGGGATGTGCTACCCATACCCTGAGCTTAACGGGAGTACGTGTAAGCCCTTCCAAAGATACATGAATAAAGCATGATTCCTCCCAGCCCGTTTCAGCTCTTCGCTTTCCGTTGCTGTAACACCAAAGGGCCTTTTTCAAAAAAACATAGGAAGCCTCCACTGTTTTCTGTATAGGCTGCGAGCTTACCTCTGCCCCCTCTAAAGAAGCAGACAAATGCGCCTTTCCCTGCTGGCTGAGTTGCAGCCGGGCTTCTTTCCGGTCTGCGGATAAGGAAAATTGTATAAACGGAGCCAGGGGCTGGGCCCACGCAACAGACTCGCCGGCTGCCAAAGACATTAACGCTTTAATTTTATAAGTTACCTGAGCTCCCACCGGTATTTTTTCAGGGCCTTCAATGCTTTCCATGCGGTTTTTACCTACCTCTACTACTGCCGTGTCTGAAGTGCTGCCAATGGATATCAGGTTTTTTTCTTCCCCGTCAATCTGAAATTTATAAAGTCCATACGGACTGCTAATCAGCACCTGCTGCTTTTTAAATTCTTCTATCAGTTGGGAAACGGTCATGTTCACATCTTTACGAAGTCCTAAGTTAATAATTTTTCCGCTATCTTTCTGTACATGCCAGTAGGCTTTTTGTCCCAATCCTTCAAATCCGTAATCAAATTTAATACCGGAGGCTTCCAGATGGATACGGCCGTTTTTCCGTATTTTTAAAGAGTCACCGCTTTTATTTAGGATGGCTCCGGCTGTACGGTTTTTTATCGTAACCGACTGTGTTTTTTTCACTGACACCTGCGTGACTGAACTAAAGGTAAAATCTTCCAGGGTAACCTGATAACTTCCGCTGTTGATAAACATGGCAACTAAGGTTTCTTCTGCGGTACTTATAGCAACAAGCCCCTGGGGGTAGCTGGACAATGGCCCCAAGGCGCTGGAATATAAAATCGTTCCTTTGTCATCCGCAATGGTCCATTTAGTCTTTCTTTTCCAGTTAATAGGGAAACCCTTTTTCGCAGGAAGAGGAAAGCTATATTGGGGGGTAAAGAGCACCGGAGTTTTTTTAGGTGCGGTTCCTGCAATTTCCATAGGAACTCCCGACAGGCTTACCCCAATCCCTTCCAGCTGATTGTGCTTGCGGTTGATAATTATTTTGGTAGAATCTCCGGAAGGCGTTTTTCCGTATCCGAAAATGGTGGTTTTGCCTTCGGGCAGCTCTTCCAGATTCAGATTTAACGTGCTTCCGTGTTCCAGATAGGTTTTTATCCTGTTTTTTTGATCGTCGCCCCGATATACTGCCCAGCTAACCAGGCTTTTATCATCTTTTTTACCCACGGTAGCAACCAGCGTAATTTTTTTAAGGGCTCCGCCTATTTCAAAAGCTACTTCCCGGTTGGCAGGAATAACCTTGGAAGGTAAAACCACCAGATCTATTTTACTTACGGAAGGTGGCTGTTTGCCTTGGGTAGCAGCCACTTGAGGGCTGAGCATAAAAATTTCATAGGAATTTTTATTGTTTTTTTTATATAGCTGGGAAGAAGGCTGGCTTTTCTGCCCATGCTGGGCTATGGTTACCGTCCCTTTATATTTACATGTCCCCCGGGATTGATCAATCAGTATTTTTTGTTTTCCGAATTCTGCATTTTCGTAATAATCCTTCCAGGAAATATCAGGAGTGCAGGCAGGCTGTGGATTACTTCTTTTGCAAGTTCCAAAATTCATGTGTTGTATGCTTTCCTCCCGCCAGGTGGCTATTTTCTTCTGGTTGATAAAATATTTATCATCTTCTTTATGATTTACCGTAAGGGGCACTTGAGATAAGTTACCCAGGGAACAGTTCATTTTCGCTCCTTCCACTACGATAACTCCGGTAATTTTTGATTTATTATCTGGCATATGAATGTACTGTTTTATATATCTTCTTCTTTTTCAGAAAGCTGAAAAGAAAAAGAGCGGGGATGCGTAATTTCCCTCATACTTATACTATGAAAGTTAATTTCTATTTTTTCTGAATAAGAATACTCCTGATCGATAGAATACACTTTTACATCTGCAGCTTTGGCAAGCAATTTTCCCGTATTTTTTTCCCAATGCGCCGTAACCGTACAATCGGCATTTAACTTTTCCGCAGTAAGAAATAAAGGCGTATTTTTTTTAATTTTCAAAAGTCTGTTAAGGTTCTCCGTAAAATTATCTTCCCAGAGCTCCGGAATTCCGGTATACCGGGAAAAAACTTCATTTTCTTTGATTTCCGTTTGAACGGCTCCCTGAAAATACAGGGTTCCGGCCTTCAGTATATTCCAACGGCAGGATTTCTCTTTTTGCTCTTCAGATATACCTAAAAAATACAATCGCCAGAACGCTTCTTCCTGAATTTTCTGCTTCAGTTTTTCTTCTGTTTCCATCATTTCCCGGTACTGGTTCCGCAAATTTTCAGCAAAGTCTCCCTCATATTTATTTTTTAAAAATTCCTCCGACTTTTTCCACCAGTCATTTTTCCATAAGCCAAAAGCGGGTATTCTTTCATAATTTTCATAGGGGCTGACTTCTATCACCAACGGATATAGGGCTTGCTCCAGATCACACACTAAACGAATATGATGATCGTTAGGCAACTGCGAATTTATCCGGTAATTTTCTTTGGTAAAAATTCTTTGAATGCTGCCTTCCTTCGAAAGGCAGCCAATACCCATATCAAAAGTAATTCGGCTCTGCTTGTTTTGTGAGCGTTCCTTTACCTCCAACGTATGGTTTACTTTATATATCCGTGTATTTTTCCAGTCCTTTACTTGCATCGCTTATTTACATATTAGGTCACTTCAACAAAACGTATTCAATCCCGTAGATCAAAAAAATGATCACAATCAGGATTCGACAGGGATATAAGCATCTATATATAAAATTTCATCAGGAATATAGTTTTTAGTTTCATCTCTGTCCAACAATAGAATTTGCAGTTTTCGTTGAGCACACAAAGTATCAATTTGATTAGTAATCTTTTTCCAGGCACTATTGGATGTATGCACTGCAAAAGCATTACTTTTCGGATCTAAGCTTGACGGATCTAAACTTTCAGATGCTTTTCTTGCCAATTCGGGAGTAAGTAAAATATTTTCTTTTTGTATAAAACCAAAACAACCATAGGATCCTCCCAAACGTTTCCCTAATATATCCACCGTATAATACCCTCCTATATGCACCATGACATCTGTTGCAAATCCAGGGTCTGCCCTGGTTCCGCTAATTTTTCTTCCGTCAAGGGTTTGCATTGTTTCTAATGGTTGGGCAGCAATCTTTCTGTTTCCGGAACAAGTCAGAATATAGGCTTTGGCATGAGCTCCAAAAATGGTAAATTTTGGATAATTGGCAACTTCAATAGTATCATATAAATTTTCAGTGTAACTGGAGGGGACAAAAGCTCTGTTTAAAAGTTTATATTTACCCTCTACGGGTATATTATACTCTTTAAATTCTGTAGCTCCTAAATAATACCAGGCATCCCGGGTTACATCAAATTCTCCGGCTGTTTCCTGAGATAAAATATTACCGTCTTTAGTTATTTTTACCTTTTTTATATTCGTTTTATAGGTAGGAACAATCACTGCTGTATCATAATAGGAAATACCAAAATCGCCATTGGTTTTCACTACGGCTTTTTCAAACCCTTTCAAATCCTGAAGGGTATATCCCGTAATTTCCTTGGTAATTTCTAACTGGATAACTTCAGTAATCTTATCTTCCTCCTTTTCCGGAACATAATCATTCCTATATTCTACTCCTCCTTGCTTTCCGTTAATTACTACCTGGGTGGGTGAATTAAAAGTGAGGTCACTCTGAGTAGCTGTTAATCTAAGGGAATAACTTGCCTTTTTTACACTTTCTCCCCCAATAGTTCGTATGATTTTGCCTTCAAACATGACTTTTTTAATGTAAACTGGTTTGTTGCGCGCTATTGGACTTCACCATGGAACCACTTTCCAAACGTACCAAATCTGTATCGGCTGAATAAGTTCCTTTTTCTGAGGTTTCAACTATTTCTTTGGCCTTACTTTCCCTGTAGGATCCGGCACTTTCAAAAATATTGGTAGCCGCCAGGTTATAATCTTCCCCTGCCATCACAGATATATTTTCTCCGGCACTCAGGCTAATATTCTGGGAAGCGGAAACCACTACATTCCTGGCATCCATAAATAGGGTTTCGGGTGCATGAACCTTTATATTCCCTTCCCCATCTAAAAACAGGGTATTTCCACTAGGATCTTCGATCAATATAGAGCCCTGTCCCTCAGCATCGTTAAAAATGATCTTGGTTCCGCTTCTCGTTTGTATCACTTTAACATCATTCCCCTGCGTGTAGTACGCTGCAATCTCTCCTCCGTTATAGGCGGTTCCTAATACAATAGGACATTCCGCATTACCCCCCTGAAACGCACATAACACCGTTTCCCCTATCTCCGGATTGAAGTAGGTTCCTTTGCCTGTTCCTGCATGGGGCTGTATTACCTGTATCCAGGGAGTTTGCTCGTTGTCGGTCTGCTGCCAGACAAACTGTACCCGTACCCTCCCCATCTTTAACGGATCCTGATTATCGGTTACAGTGGCATGTTGCAGATCTGCTTTAGGGAAAAGAGTATCTTCAAATAGTAGAGGAACCGTCAAATCCCTCGGAACTCCTATCAGGCTGTTACTGTACCCTTCTCCATCGGCAAAACGATGGGTGATTTCTATTATTTTATAGGATTCTATCGGAACTTTCCCGGATTTGAAGGTCTCATGCCCCGGCATCCAGGCCATCATTTTGACTATATCTCCTACCTGTAAACCCGGATGATTGGTCGTGGCTTCCATAAAAACCAGATTCTGCCTTTTCTTTCCTTCCCTTTCCATCGTTTTTTGCATATCCAGCTGATTTTGAGGCAGAAGATTCTGAGTAAAATGCCCCGTGGGCTCTACATTGAATATCTGTTCGGAGGCATTCTGGGCAAATTGCTGGAAAGGATTCTCCGAGGGTTGTATTCTCTGATTTTGGGAAGCGGTTGTATAAGAGGTTCCCTGTTGGGGGTCGTAGGCGGTATAGCTGAATTTCTGAGGCTGAACTTCCATCTTCAGTTCAAAATCATAGATGTCTTCCCCTTCTACCAATTCCACAATTTTACCTCCCCAGGCTGAAAAGATAAATTGCTCGCCGGAATAATAAAAATACTCCCCATACCTCGCAGCCAGAGATTGCAGAAACTGATAATCACTCTGGTTATACTGCGTAGTATACGCCAGCTTTTCTTTATAGTTAGGATTCACATCAAACTGTATCAGGTTCCGCGGATAATTCCGGCTTACCTGTTTTATAATTTCTTCCAGGGTCTTTTGTTCAAAACTGCGACAGTGCCGTCCGTTCTCCATGAGCATAGAGGGAGATTTCCCCCTAAGAATGACCTGCTTGATGCCGTCCTTTTTGCTTGTGGACAACTGGGTGATAATACCGGTAAATACTGAAGCCGTAGATCCGGACTGACGGAATTGCAGAGTAATGCGACTCCCCAAATGCTCACGGGAATGCTGTAATAAATAGGCGGAACCTTCTCCGAATTCATCCGGATCGGCGGTTAATTGAAATTGATGTTCTCCATAAATGCTCTGTGTAAGTTCCAGCTGAACATGAGTCTGCTCAAAATAGTCTTTTCCGTTAATCTGTACTTTCACTGACACCAGCTGAGAGTCTCCATACTGGCTGTCTTTACTGCCTCCGTAGCGGGCGTAATATTTTTTTTCTTCTTCTTCCGGTAAAAGGCGAAACGGAAGACCGGCAAAATCTTCGGGATCATAAGTTTCCATGAAATCAGTTTATTAAAATTTATAAAAAAATTAAATTATTTAAATAACAAAATTAAAACTTATTTTAAGATAATAATAAAAATAATATTAAATTTTTATTAGAAATTATAACAATGTTATACAAATTAAACAAAATAACAGGAAATTTATCCCTATAAAAATTATTTTCTTTTTCTTTAGTTATTAAGAATCAGGCATTTATTTTTTCAAAATTTATACTGAGTTATTATAAATTCGCATAGGGATATAAAAATAAAAAAAGGCTAGCGGGTACGTTTGACTCCGGCCTGGCAGACTCCATACAAAAAACCATCTGGATTGCAGATGGTTTTTTATATTTCAGATTGTAGCCCCAGCGAGGATCGAACTCACATCTAAAGTTTAGGAAACTTTTGTTCTATCCATTGAACTATGAGGCTTTTTTGAATTTGATTTTGCAAAAGTATAAAAATTATCGGAAATATGCATAGTATAAATTTCATCCATAATTGTATAAGGAATTTTCAAAACCTAACTTTTACCTTTGTTTTAATTAAAAACGGAATAACTTTTGACCGTTAGTAGTTAATTAACTCTAATACAACCCCATGAATAACACACATATACATACTAAGAATACCGTTTATATTCCTTTGGAAAATGTAGACAGCGAACATTGTGCCTTAGTGGTAGAAAAAGGATTGGAAAAACTTCCGGAAATTACGGAGCATCAGGTAGAACTGAATAACCGTCGGGCTAAAATAACGTCTGATAATCTGGCGGAGGCTATCCCCAAAGCTGTAAAAGAAATACGCGACCTGGGATACGAAGTGTCCACCGTGAAAAAAAATTTCCCGGTAATGAAGCTGAGCTGCGCATCCTGTGCCAACAGTTCGCAGAATATTCTTAAACAACTGCCCGGAATTATATCAGCTTCGGTAAACTACGCCAATGAAACCGCTTCTGTCGAATATATTCCCGGCCTTATAAGTCCCGAACAGTTAAAACAATCATTACAGGGAGCTGGCTATGATCTGCTCATTGATGAAAGTGAAGAAGCCCAGGATACCCTGGAAGATATACACAAAAATAATTTTAAAAAGTTAAAAGCCAAAACCCTGGGAGCCGTTGTGTTTTCCATTCCTTTAGTAGTATTGGGAATGACTCCCGGACTGATGCATGCCTGGTGGGCAAACTACGCCATGTGGCTGTTAGCAACTCCGGTCGTGTTTTTTTACGGAAGGCAGTTTTTTATAGGAGCCTACAAGCAGACCAAACACCGTTCTGCCAACATGGACACTCTGGTAGCCGTAAGTACAGGTATTGCGTATATATTCAGCGTTTTTAATACCTTATTTCCTTCATTCTGGACCAGCCGGGGATTAGAATCTCATGTGTATTTTGAAGCCTCAGCTGTCGTGATCACTTTTGTTCTATTAGGTAAAATTCTGGAAGAAAAAGCCAAAGGCAACACTTCTTCCGCCTTAAAAAAGCTGATGGGTTTACAACCAAAAACCGTTACGGTTGTTCATGAAGGCGGGCATCAGATGGAAATGCCGGTAGCTACGGTAAAACCGGGAATGATCTTATTGGTGAAACCCGGCGAAAAAATAGCCGTTGACGGAATCCTTACTTCCGGCTCTTCCTTTGTAGACGAAAGCATGATTAGCGGAGAACCAATAGCTGTAGAAAAGACCAGAGACTCACAGGTATTTGCAGGCACAATAAATCAAAAGGGAAGTTTTCAGTTTCGGGCTGAGAAAACAGGAGGTGATACTCTTTTATCTCAAATTATTAAAACCATACAGGAAGCACAGGGTAGTAAAGCTCCGGTTCAGAAATTAGTTGACAAAATAGCCGGTATATTCGTTCCGGTAGTTTTTTCAGTGGCTTTACTCTCCTTGCTTTTGTGGATCCTTTGGGGGGGCAGCCACGGTTTTATCTACGGACTACAGTGTTTCGTTACCGTATTGGTAATTGCCTGTCCTTGTGCGCTGGGATTGGCTACGCCTACAGCGGTTATGGTAGGTGTAGGTAAAGGAGCGGAAAAAGGAATACTTATTAAAGATGCCGAAAGTCTGGAAACCACTAAAAATGTAACTTCTATGATCCTGGATAAAACAGGTACCATTACCGAAGGCAAACCCACAGTGAATGACTGTTTCTGGCTGGCTGATGACGATACGCAAATGAAAAGCATCCTGTACAGCATTGAAAAATCTTCCGAACATCCGCTGGCTGATGCTGTGGTAAACTATTTATCTGCGGAAGCTGTTACTTTTATCAATGATTTGAAAATTGAAAATGTATCCGGTAAAGGGATATCTGGAAGTTATCAAAATAAAAACTATTGGGTAGGAAATCCCTCACTAATCAACGAGCAAAAAATTCCAATACCTGAATCAGTAGTTACCTGGATTGATGAAAAAGAAAAACAGGCAAATACCGTCATCATTTTTGCCAGCCAGGAGAAAGTTTTAGGATGCCTTGCCCTATCAGATCAGATCAAAAAAACTTCAACACAGGCTATCCGTTTATTGCAGCAACAAAATATTGAGGTTTATATGCTAACCGGAGATAATGCTTCAACTGCAAAAGCTATTGCAGCGCAGACAGGAATCAAAAATTACGAATCAGCTGTATCTCCGCAGGGGAAAATAGATTTTGTGAAAAAATTACAAACTCAGGGAAAAGTGGTAGCTATGGTAGGAGACGGAATAAATGATAGTGCAGCTTTAGCACAGGCAAATGTAAGCATTGCAATGGGAAAAGGTTCGGATATAGCTATGGATACCGCTAAAATGACCATTATTTCCGGTGACTTAATAAAAGTTTCCGAGGCAATAAAATTATCGAAACAAACTGTTACTACAATTAAACAAAATCTTTTCTGGGCTTTTATATACAATGTGATAGGGATACCTATTGCTGCCGGAATTCTATATCCTGTAAACGGGTTTCTTCTGAGCCCTATGATTGCTGGTGCTGCCATGGCCCTCAGCAGTGTAAGTGTTGTGACAAACAGCTTGCTTCTGAAGCTTAAAAAGTAGCCTTATACGCTACCCTTTTTCTATCCTTTATTTATGGATTTAAAGGCAAATTTGTACTTTTTCGATTAATAATAAACTCAAATTTCTTAATAAATATTAAGAAATTTGAGTTTTTTTATTTACATATTTATTATCGCCTATACTTACATCAGATTTATGAATAGCTAGTTATAACTATTTACAATTAAATTATATTTATACATATTGATTGGTAATTATAACAAATATCAATTATTTATATAATTATTCAATAAATATATATTGTATATTTGTTCAATAAAAATTAATACTCCAGTATTCTTTAAAACGAGTATTACTATTTAATTTTTTATTAACATGAAAAAACTTTTATTTACTTTAGGGGCTTGTTCCCTATGTACAGCTATGTACACTCAGGTGGGCATAGGAACAGATCAGCCTACAGCCATGCTGGATGTTGTAGGACAGATACGAATGCGCGATGCCGACCAAATTACTACATCTTCTACTAAAACTTCTAAAAGTGTAAAACAAATCATAACTATTGACGGAGACGGATACGTTAAACGGGGAGAGGTTACGGAATTTGTTAAAATGCCCCGCATATTTGTCAGAGGTTGCAGCAAATCAAAAAGTACTGTATTGGGATTAAATTTATTAAGCGGATGGAGAACCATTAATTTTGATAATGTAGCTTCTCCGGGATTTAATATTGGAAATGGTTTCGATATATCCACCTATCAATTTACGGCTCCTGAAGATGGCATTTATAATTTATATGCACAATTTACCATGGACAGCAGCTTTCTGGGACTTTCTGCTAATGCTAATACGGGCATAGGAATATTTATTACTCCTGTAGGAACAAAATCCCCCACTCTGATTGCAGAAGAAACTTTTACCAGCCTGAACATATCCGTGTTAGGAATTAGCCTGGGAAACATTTCTTCGCCGATACGCAAAGTATCGAGTGTTGTAAGTTTAAACGCCGGAGACAAAGTAGCTTTTGGCGCCAAAACCGTTTTAAGTGTAAGTGCTTTGAGTTCGGTTTCACCAACTTCGGATACTTTTTTCACAATTTCTCAAATAAAGTAATTTTTTCATTAAGTTTACTAGGAAAGGTAAGTTAGTTTTAACTTACCTTTTTTATAATAATTATCTATAAATTTAATCTTACTTCAGTCTGTTTCCTGACATTTCGGATCCATCCTGAGGCTTTAAAAATTTAAATGTAAAAGCAGACAGCAGGGTAATTATTCCAAGAGTCAAAAATGAGGCCTTAAAAGCTCCGGATACAGAATCGAACACGGGTATAGCTGTATAGGTTCTTAAGATCATGGCACTTAAAGAAATACCAAAACTAATGGATAATTGCTGCATGACAGACAGCATAGTATTTCCTCCGCTGGCACCTTCCGGAGTTAAATCGGCAAGAGCTATGCTATTCATGGAGGCCATTTGTACTGAATTAAAAGCTCCGTAAACTACTAAAATAGGAATAAGCCAAAGCAATGAGGTTTCCCGATTGGGAAGGGCAAAACAAGAGATAGCTAATCCTAAAAACACAGTATTATACATTAATAACTTTCTATAACCAAAATATTTAACCAGAGGAACCACCCAGGATTTTGCTATAATAGTAGTTATGGCTGAAAAAATCAACATCATCCCGGAAACCGTTGGACTTTTTCCAAAACCTACCTGCAGCATTAGCGGGAGCATAAATGGTACCCCTCCTATTCCCAGTCGGGTAACCAGATTCCCTATTAAACCTATTCTTAAGGTTCGTATTTTAAGCAGATTTAAATTGACCAGCGGATCTGAGGTTCTTTTTGAATAATATACATAAATTCTGAGAAGAATAATGCCTAATATAAACAATAAAAAGATGCTTATTCCACCTGCCAGTCCGTCACCGGCAAATTCAAGGCTCAGTGAAAGCAATACCAGACCTATACTGAAAAGAAAAAGGCCTTTAAAATCAAAGGGTCCTTTAAGTCTTTTGTAATTAGGAACAATTTTCCATGCCAGCACTATACCCAAAATTCCAATCGGTAAGTTGATTAAAAATATCCAATGCCAGGAAGCTACTTCTACCAGCCATCCTCCCAAAGTAGGGCCAATAACAGGTCCTACCAGTCCCGGCATAGTTACAAAATTTATTATTTTCAATAATTGGTTTTTGGGATACACATAAATAAGTACCAATCTTGATACGGGAACCATCATAGAGCCCCCTATCGCTTGAACAATTCTCATGGCTATAAGCATTGAGAGTGAAGTGGATAATGCACAGGCTAAAGAACCTATCGTAAATATAGCTACTGCCAGTATAAATATATTGCGTGAACCAAACTTATCGGAAAGCCAGCCACTTAGAGGTATCAATAAAGCCAGAGTTAAGGTATAGGCTATAATAATGGATTGCATCTCCAACGGAGACTTGTTTAAATTATGTGCAATGGATGGAAGTGCCGTATTAAGAATAGTACCATCCAGCGATTGCATAAAGATAGCCATAGCTCCAATCCAGGGAAGCCATTTTGAAATTTTTACCTCAGACATAATTAACTTTTTAAACTCTGTTGCAATTCAACACAGCCGTAATAATTTGTAATAATAAAAAAGAAAAGATTCATCAAAAAATATTCCGTTGTGTATTATTGGCAAAAATTTTAACTACCTGATAAACCTTTTAGAGATTTGCTCTGCCTTCTTTGTTTCAGTATAATCATAAAAACCTTCTCCGCTTTTACATCCCAGGTTTCCGGAAGTAACCATATTGATAAGCAAGGGACAAGGTGCGTACTTTGGATTTCTGAATCCTTCATACATGATGGTAAGTATGGACAAGCAAACATCAAGACCTATAAAATCAGCCAGTTGCAAGGGTCCCATAGGATGCGCCATTCCCAGTTTCATTACCGTATCAATTTCTTTAATACCGGCAACACCTTCATATAAAGAGTAAATGGCTTCATTGATCATGGGCATTAAAATACGGTTAGCAACAAATCCGGGGTAATCACTTACTTCTACCGGAATTTTTTCTAACTTACTGCATAGCTGTTTTACAGTTTCTATTGCTGATAAGCCGGTATTATAACCTTTAATGATTTCGACCAGCTTCATAAGAGGAACCGGATTCATAAAATGCATGCCCACTACATCGGACGGACGGCGGGTTACTGAGGCTATTTTTGATATGGATATTGAAGACGTATTGGAAGCTAATATAACTCCGGGTCCGGCTAGCTGATCAAGTTGTCTGAAAATATTAAGTTTTACCTCCATATTTTCCGTAGCAGCTTCAATAATAAATTCTGCATCTGGAACTACATATTCCATTGATTCATGAAAGGTTATATGATTAAGTGTTTTTAACTTATCTTCAGGAGTAAGATTTCCTTTGTAAATCATCCGATCCAGATTACTCTCTATTTTTTTTTGGGCTTCTTCAAGCATTTTATGAGAAATATCCACTAAAGAAACTTTGAATCCGTACTGGGCAAAAGTATGAGCAATACCATTCCCCATAGTTCCACCACCTAAAACAACTACCTTTTGTATCATTTATATGATTTTTGGAATAATTAATTTAAATATACGAATTCTTCTCTCGCAGATTTATCAAAAACAAACTTTTTTAAGTAGAAGGTTACTTTTTATATAATAACTGTTTTCGTAATGACTGAATATATTTTACTGATTGAAGAACATATGCGTTTTCTGGTTCCACTGCCCTCCAAAATGACAGATATCCTAGTATTTTTTCTAAATACCAGTCTTCTGCATCTTTGGAATTTATATGCAACAAATGTTTTGCTATACCGCGTGTTTTTATGTAATATATAACTTTTCTAATCTCTCTCTTTTTACTCTTGGGTATCGTTAATTTTCCGGAGCTAATGGAAATTCCGGTAATAATTTTACGTTTAGCACCGGTTATAAACCGGGTTTTCTTTTTGTTAAGAATGAATTTTTCTTCCTGAACTGTTTTTGAAATTTCAGCCAGCAATTCATTTTTTGATAAAATGTTTCCTGAAAATGAAAGATCGTCTGCATAACGGGTATATATAAGTTGCCTGTTTCCGGCTATTTCACTTAATTTAGAATCCAGTCGCAATAAAGCCAGATTGCTCAATGCGGGACTGGTCGGACTGCCTTGCGGCAATTTTCCGTTTAAACAGCATAGATAGGCTAACTGATAAGCTAAAGTGTATTCGTATCCTAAATTTCTGAAGATAGCTACTACTCGGCTCTGATGTATAGAGGGGAAAAAATTTCGTATATCAACTTTTAATAAATCTTTGGCATGTAGATGCTCTTTCGCATTGTGTACGATAGAAGTATTTATGCAAAAGCCTTTGGCTGCAGAATGCACACGCGCATGGATCAGTATTTTTTCATAAATTTTTTTTTGTATACGGTACAACGGAGTAAAAGGAGCGGAAATTAACCTGGACTTTCCATTTCTTTTCGGTATTCTGAAAGTTCGGTAATACTCTTCAGGATGTAATAGTATCGGAGCTAATTGAGTTTTGTTATCAATTTCCAATAGTTCACACAAATGTCCCAAATCTTTTGTTAGTAAATACTCTACCGAAGGTCTAAGACTTTTACTATTAATTTTATTATTTTGTACTTGGGTATCTGCATGCACGTCCGGAACATCCTCTTTATGAAAAGAGGTACTGAATAAAGACTTTAGTAGTTTCCATACCATACTCAAGAACTTTTTTAAGAAAAAGAGTGAGAATATTTACTTAAGTATATGTTTATCAATACTTAACTAAGTATAAAGATACTTTGTATCTTTTTTACTTGCTACTAAATATCCTCAGTAAACGAGGCGAATACACCTCTAATGCTAAATTTTGATTCTCACTCTTTTCTAGTTATAAATAAATTAAATCTTCAGAATTAAACATTGAATTTTTTTGCGTCTTCCAGGAACTGAGCCAGTCCTTTATCGGTTAACGGATGATTTAACAATGCGGTAATGGCATTTAATGGTGCTGTAATAACATCTGCACCTATTTTAGCACAGTTAATGATGTGTAATGGCCCTCTGATAGAAGCTGCAAGAATTTCAGTTGTATAACCGTAGTTATCAAATATAATACGAATATCTTCAATCAAAATAAGCCCGTCAGTAGACACATCATCCAGCCTCCCTAAAAAAGGAGATACATAAGTGGCTCCTGCTTTTGCTGCAAGTAAAGCCTGACCGGGAGAGAATACCAAGGTACAGTTTGTTTTAATTCCTTGTGATGAAAGCTTTTTTATAGCTTTAATTCCTTCGGCAATCATAGGAATTTTGATCACAATTTTCGGATCTATGTTACAAAGTTCTTCTGCTTCTTTAAGCATACCTTCGGTATCCGTTGAAATAACTTCTGCAGAAACATCACCATCTACAATATCACATATTGCTTTATAATGTGCCAGTATATTACTTTTCCCGGTAATTCCTTCTTTAGCCATTAAAGACGGATTAGTGGTTACACCATCCAGAACTCCCAGATTTTGTGCTTCTTTTATTTGAGCTAAATTAGCTGTATCTATAAAAAATTTCATCGTTTTTTGAGTACCAATTTACGCAATCCCGATTTAACTGCAAAAAATTTATCGTATTTTAATGCAAATCACTTTTATCCGTATCGTCTAAACCCTGGTAAAGATCTTTAATTAAACCAATTACTTTTTGGGTAGAGTAATAAAGTTGTCTTTGTTTTGTAGTGTCTGGCTTTATGATTTCCACACGCCAGACAAAACGACTGAAAGGATAAATTTTAATTTCAGTTTGAGTGTTTATAAGTAAACCTAGTATAATTGCCTCTTTTGAATCCAGCTTACTGAATATTTCCAGTACCTGTGATTGTTGTGCAGGCAGCGCATTTTCCCGGCTTACAGACAACAATTCGGGCTTATTTTCCAGATAAAGGCAAATCATAGATGTATCAAATCTTTGTTTTAGTTAGCTTTAGAAAACGCCATAACAGCATGGTTCCGGCAAATGCCAGGCCTATACATAATCCTATCCAGGTCCCTACTGCTCCCATTTCCTGATGGATACATAAATAATATCCGATGGGTATGGCAAAAACGACATAAGCGATAAAGCAGATAAAGGTAGGTATAACCACATCTCTCATTCCTCTCAAACAGGCAAGGCTGACAACCTGTATTCCGTCAAAAATCTGAAAAAAGGCAGTTACAATGACTAACTTGGAGGCAATGCTGATCACTTCAATTTGTGTATTTTTAAAATAAATTAAGGGAAGCTGATTCCTGAAAATAATGAAAAATATACCGCATAAAGTCATAAATGCTGTAACTAAATACATGCTGGCCAAGCCGGCTTTACGAAGATCGTCACGGTTTTTAACACCATAAAAACCTGCGACACGTACTGTTGCCGCTACTCCGAACCCTACACAAATTTGAAACGTTATGGAGGCCAGATTGGCTGTAACCGAATGGGCTGAGGTATCCAGATAACTGTGTCTTCCTGCTATAAAAGCAGCTATGGCAAATGAACTGATTTCAAATAAAGATTGTAATGAGGAGGGTAATCCTATAGATATAAGTTTTCTGTAATAAATAGTTTTAATTTCTTTCAATTTGATAAAACTTAGGTAAAAGGAGGCTCTTTTGTTCATGTGCAACACCACCACAATAATAATCATCATGACTATACGGGCAATAAGCGTTGCTGTAGCTGAACCTTTTACTCCCATTTCCGGTAATCCCCATTGACCGTATATTAATCCGTAATTTAAAATTACATTAACAACATTGGACGTTACTGTTGCTACTGTAACCAGTATGGTCATAGAAATACCTTCTGAAAACTGGCGATACGACTGAAATATCATTAAAGGAAGTAAACTATAGGCACTAATATTTAAAAAGCTTATAGCATCAGGAATAACCATAGGGTTTTGTCCTGTTTTATATAATAAGGGGGAACAAATTTCCAATAAAAGGATAATGAGGATTGCCAGGGTCACATTCATTGTCATTCCATGTGTGAAAATTTTAGCTACTCTTTCGTTGTTGTTATTTGCAACTGAAGAGGATATTAAAGGAGACATAGAATAAGAAAATCCTAGTAAAAAAACTAAAAAAATAATGAAAACACTGGTTGCGAGTGAGGCGGAAGCAATAGCTTTTTCACCCAGTCCTGCAATGATGATGATGTCTATAAAATTTACGGAAACCTGCCCCAGCTGAGTAATAACTACAGGGAGTGCTAATTTCGTATTGGCTTTAAAATGTTCTTTAAGTTTCATTATTTCTGATTATGAGAGCCTGCAAAGGTACTAATTTTAACAGAGAAGTAAAAAAATCAGTACTTAATTTTATATTATATATTTATTTAAACTTTGTTTATTTCTATAAATTTTATATCACTGATACATTTATCCCAGGATACGTGTTATTATTTATAATCATAGATAATTTTTTAATTAAACAAATATACTACCTTTGCCCTGCATCTATTATTTTAATCTAAGCCTGAATTTATTATGAACAATTCCGCAAAAGAAAATTATTCTTTTCAAAAAATTGTAGTTATTATAGGGATACTTTTATTTGGTTTCAAAATTGTTGCCTGGTATCTCACCCGTTCGGTATCCATTTTAACAGATACTCTGGAAAGCACTATAAATGTGCTGGCCGGATTATTCTCTTTGTACAGCCTTTATATCTCTTCCAAACCCAGAGATAAAGATCATCCGTACGGACATGGAAAAATCGAATTTATTTCAGCAGGAATTGAAGGAGGACTGATTTCTTTGGCCGGATTACTGATTATTTATGAAGCAGCTAAAAATGCATTTACTCCACACACCATTTCCCAGCTGGATTACGGAATAATTCTGGTTTCGATTGCCGGACTGGTAAATTATCTACTGGGAGTTGCCGCAGTAAATAAAGGTAAAAAAAACCATTCTCTGGCTCTTATTTCGGGAGGAGAGCATTTAAAATCCGATACATATTCTACGATTGGTTTGGTTATTGGGCTTATTTTAATGTATTTCACCGGATACTATTGGCTGGATAGCATTATTGCACTTATTTTTGGAGGTATAATTATTTATACCGGGTTTAAAATCGTTCGTAAATCTCTTGCCGGAATTATGGATGAGGCGGATGAGGAACTTATAAAACAACTGGTTGATACGCTTGAACAAAATAGAAACCCTAACTGGATAGATATTCATAATGTGCGTTTTATTAAATATGGAAGCAGCCTTCACCTGGATTGTCATTTAACAATGCCCTGGTACTTTAACCTGAGAGAAGCCAAGCATGAGCTGGAGCATTTAGAAAAAATTATTAAAGACAATTTCGGGGACCGGTTTGAAATGTTTGTTCATGTGGATGATTGTTGTGAAAAATTTTCCTGCAAGATTTGTAATAAAACCAACTGTTTATATAGAAAACATCCGTTTGAAGAAAAAATCAAGTGGACGATTGAAAATATTGAAACCGATAAACATCATAAATTAGAAAATGAATAATCATGGCAAAAAGAAAAACTTATCTAGCTATTGAAGAAAAGATATTTAAATCATTAGGGAAAACAGGATATACGTTAACTTTTACTGTTTTGTTTATGATAGTTATGTGTATCGCTGACTTTCTTCTTTATTGTTTTCTGGATCATTATAATACTTCCAAATTTATTTTTACTGGAGAAATGAACTTTACCGACTGGTTACATTTAATGGTATCCAGCTATCAGTTTTCCTATTTTAAAACAGGACTTTTTACATTAATTTTATTGCTTGTAGGTAACTACAGAAGCAAAACTTTAAAAAAAGAATTTTCAGAATAAAATTCTTATCTTTCCTGAAAACTTAACAAAACTAAAAAAGTTATGAATTTTAATAATTTACTGGTTTCGCAGGAAAACAAAATTTCATCGGTTACCATTCACAGACCTCAACAGTTAAATGCACTTAATTCAGCAACTTTAACGGAGTTAAGCGAATGCATTACCATGCTGGAAGAAGACAATAACACTCGGGTAATCTTTATTACCGGAAGCGGTAATAAATCTTTTGTAGCTGGAGCTGATATAAAGGAGTTTTTAGATTTGGATGCCGGGCATATCAATGAGTTTGCTGAAAATATTCACGAAACTGTTTTTAACAAAATTGAAAATTTATCCAAACCGGTAATTGCTGCTATAAATGGTTTTGCACTGGGTGGCGGACTGGAACTTGCAATGGCCTGTCATATACGAATAGCTTCTGAAAATGCAAGAATGGGGCTTCCTGAAGTTACCCTGGGTCTTATACCCGGATACGGAGGCACGCAAAGATTACCTAAGCTGGTAGGAAAAGGATGGGCTAACCAGATTATTCTTTCAGCTGAAATGATAACCGCTCAAAAAGCTTTGGAAATTGGTTTAATTAATGAAGTGACTTCTCAGGGAAACTTATTACCCAGAGTTAAAGAACTGGCATTGAAAATTTCAAAAAATTCTTCTACTGCCATTACTCATGCTATAAAAGCTATTCAGGCTTCGGACAGCCCGCAAGGATTTGATAAGGAGATTGATCTTTTCGGTAATCTTTTTCAAACCCATGATTTTAAAGAGGGCGTTTCAGCATTTGTAGAAAAGAGAAAACCTAATTTTAATTAAATAAACTTTTTAAAAAAATTAAAAACCTAACCGGAAAGTATCCGGTCAGGTTAAATTTTGAGTTAAGATATGTATTTTTTGAGAGAGATTTAAAAAATAATTACACTTTTAAATCTGTTTTAATACCTAATAAATCTTTGTACTTATCCAGAATTGGCTGAACTTCGTGTTCCAAAAATTCAACGGTTTGTTCTGATGCAAAACCTATAAAATTAGAAGGATTTAACAATTGAACGAGTTTGTTTTTATCTATATTAACCCGTTGATCTTCAATAATTCTCTCAATCAGGTCATTGGATTTCCCTTCCATTTTCACTTGTCTGGCAGCTTCCATAGAGTGAGTACGGATAATTTCATGAAGTTCTTGTCTATCGCCTCCGTTTTTAACACCTTCCATAATGATATATTCCGTTGCCATAAATGGCAGTTCTTCATGAATGTGCTTTTCGATCATTTTAGGGTAAACAACCATTCCATCTAAAATATTATTCCATATAATTAATATGGCATCAACAGCTAAAAAAGCCTGAGGAATACTTAATCTTTTGTTAGCCGAATCATCAAGAGTTCTTTCAAACCACTGGGTGGAAGCAACCATAGCTGGTGATGCAGCTAAGGAAATAACAAATTTAGCAAGGGAAGAAATTCTTTCGGATCTCATAGGATTCCTTTTATACGCCATTGCACTGGAACCTATCTGATTTTTTTCGAAAGGTTCTTCTACTTCCTTAAGGTTTTGTAATAATCTGAGATCATTGGTAAATTTATGTGCAGACTGCGCGATATTGGAAAGTAATTCCAATGCCTGTGCATCAACTTTTCTGTCATAGGTCTGCCCACTTACTTTAAAAACATTAGAAAATCCAAATCTGCCGGATAATTCTTTATCTAAATCTTTTACTTTCTGAAAATCTCCATTAAACAATTCTTTAAAGCTGGCAGCTGTTCCTGTGGTACCTTTTACTCCCCTGAAACGTAAAGTCTGAATACGAAATTCTAATTCTTCCAAATCAAGCAAAACGGATTGCAACCAAAGAGTTGCTCTTTTTCCAACCGTTGTTAATTGTGCAGGCTGATAATGGGTAAACCCTAAGGTAGGCAAGTCTTTGTACTCTAAAGCAAACTTGTGTAACCCGTTAATAACATTAACCAGTTTTTTCTTTATTAATTCAAATCCATCCCTGATTTGAATTAAATCGGTATTGTCTCCAACAAATGCAGAAGTTGCACCTAAGTGAATAATGGGACGGGCATTAGGAGCTACATCTCCATAAGCATGCACATGAGCCATGACATCATGTCTGAATTTTTTTTCGTATTCTGCCGCCTGAGCAAAATCTATATTGGAAACATTATCTTTAAGTTCTTTAATCTGTTCATCAGAAATATCTAAACCCAGTTCTTTTTCGACTTCTGCCAATGCTACCCATAATTTTCTCCAGGTTGTAAATTTTTTATCAGGAGAAAAGTTATATAGCATTTCGTCGCTACAATAACGACTTTCTAAAGGATTCTGATACTTATCCATAAATTAGTTACTTTAAAATTTTTTCAAAAATACGCATTCTTAATTGAATTGTTTTAAAAACAAATTATTCAATTTATTCTAAATAAAGTTATACAAAAACATTGATTTTTTAATATCTTAGCATATTAAAAATTTAGCACTTAATTATATAGAGTTTATCCTTATAATCAATTGTTAAATAATAATATAAGCTTTTTTTTAATATTTAAATTTAAAAATATGCTAATATAAAATAAGTTTTTTTTATAAAATAAACTAAAACTTAATATAAAATAACCTATTGTTTTTAATCTAAATTCATTGATAAAATAATATATGAAAAAAAAAGTACACATTCTTTTATTAATTTTTTTGAATGTTTGGGGAGGTATAAATGCACAGAATATTGAATTTTCTAACGATATTCTTAAAAAGCACCTGATATCTTCATCAACTGAAAATGAGGTAGCCAAAGATATTAATGGCAATCCTATGGCTATTGATGCCAACGGAGACGGGGAAATTTCCCTTCAGGAAGCGCTAAATGTGTACCAGCTACAGGTGGGGATGAATAATATTTACCCTACATCTATACCTGCTAATAGCACGTCAGAAAAAGATTTTTCTTCTGAGCTGACTTATTTTACTAATGTCCGGGTATTTAAATATGAGGGTCTCAATCCTCGTAATTGTACTGGTTGTCTTTATAGATTTATAAATGCTACCGGATTTACGAATCTGGAAGAATTATATTTTATAAACGGACACTATTTTTACAAAGTATATCCGATTACTATACAATTACCCGAATATCTACCAAATCTAAAAATTGTAGATGCCCCAATAAAAATATCTTATAGTCAGGCCCCTAATCTGGAAGATTTGAACTGTTCCTATACTTTTCAGCTAGGCTCTGGTAGTTCCGGCTTAATAGATACTTATGATAAATTAAATTTTTATGACTTTAAAAAACTAAAAAAAATTATAGCAAATGCAGATACTATCATTATAAAAAATCTTCCCATTCTGGATTCCGTTTCTCTGGATAGTAAATTCACACACCTTGAAAAACTACCTAAATTGAAAAATTTTCAACTAAGAGATACAGATTCACAAGTCGATAATAAATCACTAACTATAAAAAATCTACCTATATTAGAAAGACTTGATTGTTCACATACTCAATATGACTGGAATGTAAGCTCGCGAGGTTTAAAAACATTAACTCTGGAAGATCTGCCTCAACTGGAATACATAGATTGTTCTAAAAATGAGCTGTCTTCATTGGATTTATCTAAAAATATACCGAATTTGAAATATTTGATTATAAAAGATAACAAATTTAATACTCCGGTTAATTTAACAAAAAATATATATTTAAAGGAATTGAATATTGATAATTCTACTTTTTACGTTTATGACTCATCTATCTTAGATCTTTCTAATAATCACCTTTTAACTCATTTATATTTAAGATTTATTAATATAGATTCTTTGAATTTAACACAAAACCCAGATTTAATAAATCTTCAAATTTCTGATTTATTTCTCAATACACTCGATTTATCTGGTTCTACAAAAATATCTTCAATATCAGGATATTATAATACTATAAAAAATTTCATCATAAAAAATGGTGTTTCTGACCTGTGGCTAGATAGTATAACTTCGACAAATTATTCACAATTTATCTCTATTTGCTGTGATGATATTGAACTGGAGAAAGTTAAAAATATATTTTCATCGTATTCAACAAAGAAAATTACAACGGATTGTTCTTCTTTAAGTTTAGCTACCAATGAAATAAAAACACAAACCGAGGTTACCTTATATCCTAATCCGGCTACTGATTTTCTATACATAAATACAAAAGAAAAAATCACTAAAATAGAAATTTTCGATACCAACGGAAGACTTTTAGTTTCAGAGAACATTACTTCGCCTAAGGTTACTGTTTCTACCCTTCCGAAAGGTTCTTATTTTATGACCTTGCATTACGCTAAAGGCAAAATAAATAAACCATTTATTAAAAACTAATTTATATCTAACTTACTATATTATCATTCTTAATCTATAACTTATGAAATTTAAATTTTATTCTTTCTTATCCATTATTTTAAACTTTTCGGGTATTATAATGGCCCAGAATATCAAGTTTACCAACAATGAACTCAAAAAACACCTGTTATCTTCATCTCCTGAAAATGAAGTAGCCAAAGACATTAATGGAAACCCCATGGCTATTGATGCCAATGGAGACGGGGAAATTTCAATTCAGGAAGCACTGAATGTGTACCAACTGAAAGTAGGTATGGGTAATATTTATCCTAAAAAACCTAGTTGGGATAATTCCAAAACAAATTTTTCTTCTGAGCTGACTTATTTTACTAATGTTCGCGTATTTAAATATGAAGGACTTATTGATTATTACAATTGTTCTGTTTGTGTGGATTACTTTGTAGATGCAACCGGATTTACGAATCTGGAAGAATTATATTTTTTAGACGGACACTTTTTCTATAAAAGATACCATCTTAACATCAAATTACCTGAATACCTTCCTAATCTGAAAATCGTGGATGCTCCTATAAAAATATCGAACAGTCAGGCTCCTAATCTGGAAGAGTTGAACTGCTCGTATACTTTTAGAGGAGATTTACATGAAGACGGATTAATATTTAACTATGAAAAATTAGATTTTTCTGATTTTGAAAAACTAAAAAGAATAACGGCAAATGCTGAAAATTTAAATTTATCCAACCTACCTTCTCTTGAAGAACTTACTGTGCATGCTAGAGATAGCTTAGTTTTGAAGAACCTTCCATCTCTTGAAAAAATTAAAACTTTACCTGAAGATTCCTATCTCTCTAGCTACCACTATTATCTCTCTAATCATTACTATTATCTGGAAAACTTACCTAAAATAGATTCTTTTTCTTTTAAACGTATAAATATGAATATTCCTCGTGATATTCATCTCATAATAAAAAAACTGCCTTCTTTAAAATTATTATATTTTGATAACAATTATGATTATTTATTAGCTCCCCGAATTACGAAGCTGGAGTTAGAAGATCTCCCAGAGTTAACTGGCATTGACTGTAGTTATAATTCAATAACAACGTTAGATTTATCAAAAAATATTCCAAAACTTTCTAAACTGATTCTTAATAACAATTCAATTGAAACTTTAAATATTTCAAACAATATTCTTATTGATACTTTGAATCTAGCTCATAACTTATTACCCCATATAGATGTAAAGAATCATAAACGATTAAAAAAATTAAAGATCTTAGACAATCCGATTAATAGCCTGGATATATCTAATAATGTATTAATTGAAGATTTAGACATATCCCTAACAAATATTTCAAATATCGATCTTTCCAAACAAGTAAATTTAACTTCTTTTACTAGTGGTGGAAATAATATTACAACCTTAGATCTTTCTAAAAATCCTAAAATATTTAATTTAAATTTAAATTATTATTCTGGTATTGATAAGCTAAATCTAAAACACTTAAATATAAAAAATAATGTAATAGACCTTTGGATTAAAAATAGACCTTCTTACTTAGGACCCGAATTAGAATCTATTTGCTGTGATAATCAGGAGGAGATTGATTTAATTCATAAGTATTTTATTCATGATAAATACAAAGGAAATGTAAATGTAACGACCAACTGCAATCAAAGTTTAAGCACCAATGAAATAAAAACACAAACTGAGGTTACCCTGTATCCTAATCCGGCTACTGATTTTCTATACATAAATACAAAAGAAAAAATCACTAAAATAGAAATTTTTGATACCAACGGAAGACTTTTAATTTCAGAGAAAATATCTTCACCCAAGGTTACTGTTTCTACCCTTCCGAAGGGTTCTTATTTTATGACCCTGCATTACGCTAAAGGCAAAATAAATAAACCATTTATTAAAAACTAATTTATATCTAACTTACTATATTATCATTCTTAATCTATAACTTATGAAATTTAAATTTTATTCTTTCTTATTCATTATTTTAAATTTTTCGGGGAATATAATGGCCCAGAATATTAAGTTTACCAACGATGAACTCAAAAAACACCTGTTATCTTCATCTCCTGAAAATGAAGTAGCCAAAGACATTAATGGAAACCCCATGGTTATTGATGCCAATGGAGACGGGGAAATTTCAATTCAGGAAGCACTGAATGTGTACCAACTGAAAGTAGGTATGGGTAATATTTATCCTAAAAAACCTAGTTGGGATAATTCCAAAACAAATTTTTCTTCTGAGTTGACTTATTTTACTAATGTTCGCATATTTAAATATGAAGGACTTATTGATTATTACAATTGTTCTGTTTGTATGGATTACTTTGTAGATGCAACCGGATTTACGAATCTGGAGGAATTATATTTTTTAGACGGACACTTTTTCTATAAAAGATACCATCTTAACATCAAATTACCTGAATACCTTCCTAATTTGAAAATCGTGGATGCCCCAACAAAAATATCATTCAGTCAGGCTCCTAATCTGGAAAAGTTGAACTGCTCGTATACTTTTAGAGGAAATTTAAATGAAGACGGATTAATATTTAACTATGAAAAATTAGATTTTTCTGATTTTAAAAAACTAAGAAGCATAACGGCAAATGCTGAAAATTTAAATTTATCAAATCTTCCTTCTCTTGAAGAACTTACTGTGCATGCTAGAGATAGTTTAGTTTTGAAGAATCTTCCATCTCTTGAAAAAATTAAAACTTTACCTAATGATTCCTATCTCTCTAGCTATCACTATTATCTCTCTAATCATTACTATTATCTGGAAAACTTACCTAAAATAGATTCTTTTTTTAAACCTATAAATACGTATGTTCCTCGTGAAATTCATATGATAATAAAGAGACTGTCTTCTTTAAAATTCTTAAAATTTGGTAATAGCAATGATTATTATTCTTCTTTCCATATTACAAAGCTGGAGTTAGAAGATCTTCCAGAGTTAACGAGCATTGACTTTAGTCACAATTCAATTAAAACATTAGATTTATCAAAAAATATTCCTAAACTTTCTAAACTGATTCTTTATAATAATTCAATTGAAACTTTAAATATTTCTAACAATATTCTGCTTGATACTTTGGATCTAACTACTAACTCATTAACCCATATAGATGTTAAGAACCACAAACGATTAAAATATTTAAGTATCCTAGATAGTCCGATTAGTAACCTGGATATATCTAATAATGTATTAATTAAAGATCTTAATATAGGTAGGACACAAATATCTGAGATAGACCTTTCCAAGCAAGTGAATTTAACCTCTTTTAGTAGTGGTGGAAATGATATTTCCACCTTAGATTTTTCTAAAAATGTTAAAATTTCCAACTTAAAGTTGTCTTATCCTAATGATAATGGTAGAAAACAAGTTTTAAAACACTTAATAATAAAAAATGATGTACCAGACCCATGGATTAATAATTATAGAAAACATTACTTAGATCCCGATTTAGAATCTATTTGTTGTGATGAAATTGAACTGGAAAAAGTTAAGCAGGTATTTTCATGGTTTCCTGATACGAAATTTACAACAGACTGTTCCACTTTAGGTTTAAGCACCAATGAAATAAAAATTCAAACTGAGGTTACCCTGTATCCTAATCCGGCTTCTGATTTTCTATTCATAAATACAAAAGAAAAAATCACTAAAGTAGAAATTTTCGATACTAATGGAAGACTTTTAATTTCTGAGAACATAATTTTACCTAAGGTTACTGTTTCTACCCTTCCGAAGGGTTCTTATTTTATGACCCTGCATTACGCTAAAGGCAAAATAAATAAACCATTTATTAAAAACTAATTTATATCCAATTTACTATATTATCATTCTTAATCTAAAACTTATGAAATTTAAATTTTATTCCCTCTTATTCATTATTTTAAACTTTTCGGGGGTTATAATGGCCCAGAATATCGAGTTTACCAACGATATACTTAAAAACTACCTGTTATCTTCTTCTGCTGAAAATGAGGTTGCCAAAGACATTAATGGAAACCCCATGGCTATTGACGCTAACGGAGACGGAGAAATTTCTCTTGAGGAAGCATTAAAAGTGTATCAACTGAAGGTAGGTATGGGTAATATTTTTCCTAAAATTATTCCTGGTTCCCCTGAGCTATCTCCTCCTTCTAATGCTGAATCTTCAGATTTAACTTATTTTACTAATGTACGTATACTTAAATATAGAGGTGTTTATGCTCGCGAATGTTATAAATGCCATAAGCAATTTATAGATGCAACCGGATTTACTAATCTGGAAGAATTGTATTATTTAGATGGACACCATCTTTATAAAGTTTATGATATTTATATCAAATTACCGGATTACCTCCCAAACCTGAAATTAGTTGATGCCCCGGTAAAAATATCTTACAGTCAGGCTCCCAACCTGGAAGATTTGAACTGTACTTATAGTTTAAAGCTGGGATCTGGTTTTAACGGGATTTTAGTTAATTTTAAAAAATTAAATTTTTCTGATTTTAAAAAGCTGAAAAGAATCACAGCAAATGCCGACACTATTATTTTAAAAAATCTTCCCATCCTGGATTCCGTTTCCCTGGTAAGTAGTTTTTCGCATCTTGAAAATTTACCTTCTTTAAAAAAACTAAAATTACCACTTGATTTACCTGTAATTTCAGATAAAATAAACATTACAATTAAAAATTTATCAAATCTCACCTCCTTGGATTTAGGTATTAGGGCTACTCCATCTGAATCATTTAATGGAGTTTCGCTGGAGCAGTTAACTTTAGAAAATTTACCCAAACTGTCTTACTTAAATTGCTTCGGTCTTTCAATACCTGATTTTAAAGTTTCACATTTACCCTCACTCACATTTTTAAATAATGAATATAATGGCAGATTATCTATTCTTGATTTATCAAAAAATGTAAATTTAAAAGAGTTATATTTAATGGGTTTTGGTTATTCTTTAAAAGATTTAGATCTTACTCATAATCCTCTTTTAACTCATTTGCGACTGGGTCATATGTATGAAATGACTTCTTTAGATTTATCAAAAAATACGAATCTAACAAATATTCGCTTTAATATGATGGAGCTAGACAAGCTGGATTTTTCTGCTTCTACGAAGATAACTTCATTATCTGAATATTATTCAACATTTAAAACTCTAATTATAAAAAACGGGGTTACTGACCCTTGGCTGGATACTTTTTCTCCCGTCAGACATGCCACTTTTAATTCCATTTGTTGTGATGAAATTGAACTGGAAAAAGTTAAGCAGCTATTTTCTTCCTATACCAAAAATATAACTACAGACTGTTCCACTTTAGGTTTAAGCACCAATGAAATAAAAACACAAACTGAAGTTACCCTGTATCCTAACCCGGCTACTGATTTTCTATACATAAATACAAAAGAAAAAATCACTAAAGTAGAAATTTTTGATACTAATGGAAGACTTTTAATTTCAGAGAACATAACTTCACCCAAGGTTACTGTTTCTATTCTTCCGAAAGGTTCTTATTTTATGACCCTGCATTACGCTAAAGGCAAAATAAATAAACCGTTCATTAAAAACTAAATTTTAATTCCGGCATATAATAATTAAAAAGCTTTTCTATTTTAGAAAAGCTTTTTTTTCTTTTATAAAAATTCATATAACCATATGAAAATTTTATTTTATCTTTTTAAGTATATTTGTTATCCCAAAAAGATATTATTTTTATGAATGCCCGTATATTTTCGTTCTCTTCATTCATTATTTTCCTGATGTTAAGCAGTATTTTACCTGCTCAGAACATTAGTTTCAGAGATAGCTTCTTAAAAGAATATCTTTTAATTTCTTCGCCTTATAATGCAATAGCTCGCAACGGCCTAGGCAATGCTATAAAAATAGATAGTAATGGGGATGGTGAAATATCAAAAGAAGAAGCGTTAGAGGTATACAGCCTGGTATTATCATTAGAAAGTTTACTTATACCGGCGGAACGGCCGGATACCCGCTGGATTAAAAATTTCACTAATCTGCGCAGCCTAACCTGTTACGGTTCACCGTATGCTAAGATAAAGTTTGATATTTCCGAACTTACCCAGCTTACCGAACTTTACCAATATAAGGTAACTATGCTGTATGGACAACAACCTAATTTAAAAATCTTGTTTACCGACCAATTTCCTGAGCATTTAACTTCAGAGCATCTTAGCTTTGCACCTAATTTGGAGATACTACAATGCGGGGACAATCAAAAATCTGTAACTCTTACTAAGCTGCCTGCTTTAAAAGAGCTGCATCTGGAAGGTAAAAATCTATCGAGAATAAAACTGGCAGATTTATCGGCTCTGTCTCTTTTTCATTATTCAGCCAAAGACGATAAAAACCCTTCTCTCTATCTGGAAAATTTACCACAAATCACTCAATTGCAATTACCTACTGATTCAGGTATAGATAGTCTGGTGGTAAAAAACTTACCCAACCTTAGGTCTTTGGATATTCAGGTAAAATCTCAGCAGCTGATGAATGTTAAAAATTTAGTTTTGGAAGGTCTTCCCCAACTTGCCTCTCTTACTTTTACCAACCGCAATGCAACCAGCCAACCGGAAGCACCTACAACTCTCGCAGCCATATCCCAAGAAACAGGCCTGCAAGAAGAAACTTTACCTAATATAACGGATGAAAAAACCGAAAAAATTGCCGTTCAAATTCCTGCACAATCACCGGAAAATACCCCATCTAAAGCCATTGCGTCTACAAAAAGCCTTTCATCAGTTACTCCTGAACCAACGTTTGATCCTACTCCCCAAAAAAATATCTCCCAACTTATAGAAATTGATGAAATTCCCACTGAATCTTTGGCTAAAGCACCTGAAGTACTAACAAATCCGGAAAGCTTGAAGGAAACAGAACCTACCACCAGTGCGGAAACCCAACTGGCTGAGCTTCTCCTCGATCAGGAAAAAGAGTTGCTTATCTCAACTGCTGAAAAAAATGTTGAACTACCTCCGGTAGACAAGATACAAAATGATTCCTTTTCTGAGGTGTTTATTACTGTAAGAAACGAGGAACATAAAGGAAAAAGTAATACGGAAATACAGAACAGTTCTGTTCAAAAAATAATACTACCAGAACCGGAAAATTCTGAAAAAATCGCTGATTCTACTGATGAAATACATGTAACGGATACTTTTTCCAACCAAGAAAAAGAGTTACTTACCTCAACTGCAGAAAAAAATACTGAATTACCTCCGGTAGACAAGATAAAGGATGATTCCTTTTCGGAACTGTTAATTCCTGAAAAACCCGTAGAACAGAAAGTAACAATGCATACGGAAACAAAGAGCGATTCTTCTATTATAATACATCCAAATATAGTTATGGATACTTTGTTTATCAATAAAAATATAGCCCCTGCCCCATTCGAAATATTCGACATCAATGATATAAAAGTACTCTCAGGAATCTTTACCAACGAACGTGCCATTACTCTTGAGGCTCTATATGAAGGAGAGTATACCTTAGTTATTTATACCTCTAATGGAAAAATTAAAGAATCTTTTATAAAAAATTAAAAGAATTAATATCAAAAAACATATTTATTAATACAACTACTTATTACTTTTTATTAAACTACAAATAAAAGTAGATCTATTTTTGACCTTATCCGTTAAAATGTGTAATTAATATTACCTCTGATTTTATATATCCTGAAAGAGATAAATTACGATACTCAACATCAATTTTTTTGTGAATATTATTTGGATAACCTGAATGTTTATACAAATAAACTTTTATATCAATATATATATCAAAACCACGTCCACCATTATATTGATATTCATATAATGTATAAACTTTACTATTCAATACATTTATTAATTCGGTTTCTAATAATATACTCCAACTATTTTCATAAGTAAAATCTCTAAGTTTGTTAGCTCTTTCTTTTAAATCTCTGTTCGTGTCGGATCCATCAGGAATTTCTATACTTGCTATACCTGACATAAGATGCTTTTTTCTAAAACCATCCCCAAAATTAACCGGTTTTTGCTGAGAATTTTCTATTAACTTCTCAGTAGTTATATCTTTTATTATAAATTGCATTTTTCTTTCAAATATAACTATTTTACCCTAATTGAGATAAAAAAATTATCTGATTAAGTATTTTTTTTCTTTTATACTCTCTTAAAGTAAAGGCAAATCTAACAAATTCGGTTATATTTTCTCTTTAAACTACTTACTCAGCAGCTTCTCTATCAACGTATTTTTTTCCTGAATCATGCGCTCGTAAAGAGCTTCTTTTTCTGTATACAATTCTACTATTTTATCTATGGGATTAAAAGTAGGTTGATAAGTAATTGTAGATGAATTATCATGATTATTAAAAGTATTTGCCACAAAATTTAAAGCTCCTTCGTCATTAAAATTCTCAATAGCTTCTACCGGAATATGTAAAGCTTCTGCAATTTTCGTTAGTGTTTCTTTATCTAAGATTTTTTTGTTTTCAAGCTCTAAAATTTCTTGTTCGGAAATCCCTAATTTTAGCGCAATCTCTTTTACAGGTATATTTAGATATTCTCTAATATATTTTATTACTTTTCCTTCTGATACTTTTTCATTATTATTTATCACATTTTTTATAAATTCATTTGTGAAGTCTACTATTTTTTTATCATTTAAATTTTCAATTGCTTCTACAGGCACTTGTAAAATATCTGCAATTTTCTTTAGAGTTTTTTTATTAATAACTTCTTTACGTTCTATTTCTGATATAAATTGTTGCGTTATATCTAACTCTATAGCTAAGAATTCTTGTTTATAACCCAAGAGTTCCCGAATCCTTTTTATATTTCTTCCATGATGTATATTTGAATCCGGTTTGATCATCTTCACAAATTTAAAAATTAATCTGTTAATAAGATAAAATTAAACTACAATAAATTACCTGTTTTTTACAAGTAGTTTAGAAACAATAATAATACTAAAAAACTATAAATATATCTTTAATAAACACTTGCAAAATTCATGTGTTTTGACTGGAATATAGGAATTCAACGTGAGAAGAGAAAGAAGAATTGCGGATTGATAGTTACAACCTGCTGGAAATGGCAAAACACCTTCTCCCCCACATAGAATTTGAATTTTTGGACAGGATGCTGAGAGAATGATTAAAATTCATCCATCTGCTTATCAAAAGCTTGTTGTATAAGTTCCATTATATCATTTAATTCTTCATGAGATGATATTCCTACTTCTACATCTCCATTTCCCCATCTCCCTAAACTTGAAACATCTTTACATAATTCTTTAGGATCTTTTATTTCATCAAAAGGAAGATTTAAGCTAAGTCTTAATCTTGATTTCTGAGGAACAATATCTACAAAATTCGTATAAGCTTTATAGGCTATATACAATTTTTTATATTCTTCTTTTACAGTAGGATCTATATTTAAAATTCTTTTACGAAGTTCATTATACAGATTAAGCATATCTCCGTTTAGATATTCATAATGTGTAATATCATAATTTGTTGAAGATACTTCCACATTTTTATAGGTATTTAAAACATCATTAGGTAATTGAGGTGCTTTCCAGACTATTTTTGCTTTCTCTGCTAAAATCTCCGCCCGTTGCAATATAGTATCTTCATTCCAGCTATCTGTATTTCGTAAATATTCATTGAGTCGTAAAGGGGAATCGTTAAAACCTCCTACTAATGTTTTCTTTTCAAAAAAAGGTTTATCGCTAAGTTCCGAATTATATCCGGTAAGGGTTAAATTTCCTAAAGAATGTAAATATCTACTTTGTATTTCCTTCCATTCATTGCCCAGCATATTTTTCCATTCATTCCTTAAATTTGGATTTTGGGGCAAAATATGTTCTATAGTATAATCGCAAACATTGACTATTTCTTTTCTATTATAATTTTCGAGTTTACTTAATAAGTAATTACGGTTTCTTAAATTATATATATCTTTTAAGAGAATAGCATTTTTGAACTCTGTGTCATCAGGAAAACGTTTATAACTATTTAATAATAGAAATGATGCTTTTACACTTTCCATATAGGAATTTATATTTATTTCTTTATACAAATTCCCGAATGTTTTATTAAGACTGTTAGTAGGAATTCCACAAATTAATCTTCTAAATACATAATTTTCTACTAATTCCAATATTTGGTTAAATTGTTCAGTAGTTATAACCGAATTGTCATAATCTGAATACACAGGTAATAAATAAGGATAACTAACATCAACTTTTAGTTGGCTAATCCGTTTAAAACTTTCCCTTAATAAAGGGTCAGGTTCTTTGTGAAGAACCATATTTACATAGTATTTTGAATACTGGTAAATATCTTTCACCACTTCACCAATAGTATCTATATTATGGGTATTTTTAACATACTTTTTAAAATCTTCATACACTTTTCCTATTTTAGGAATAGTACCCGTTTTAACAGAAAGATAATCTCGCATAAAACGATCAAAAAGAGTAGTATACTCATTCCCGTAACTTTGTTCCATAGGAAACCAATATGTATCGTACAAATCGGTTTGCTCTTCTATTTCACGCCTCATAAGGATATAATTTCTTATAAGATCTGCCTGAGATAAATCTAACCCTGTGCTATTCATACTTTCGAAAATAAGCTGAGGATTATCTTTGTCTTTTTCTAAGGCCACATTCACTATAAATAAACGCAATAAACCATTATAAACTTTTAATACATTTTCGGAATTAATCGCTCTTTTAAAAAACTCGTAATTTTCCATCAAACGATGTGAATAATTTTCGGGAAGATCAATTCCTCTTATTATACTTAAAAAAGTTTCTTTATCTTTTTTTGTAAGTAATAATTTATATCGTAATTCATTTTCTTCGTCATTATTAAACAAATAATAATTTTGAAGTTTTTTATAAGAAGTAGTTTCTATATGAGTTTCATTATCTTTCATAAAACTGGCAAGAGCCGCAATAAGTATTGATACGGTAGTAAGACGCTGTTGACCGTCTATTACCTGTAGCTGGGATATGTCTGAAATGGTATGGATGCTTTCCTGAAAATAGACCACAGACCCCATAAAGTGTCCGCCGGTTGTATCTTCATCAATACTTAAAATATCTTTAAATAATTGTTGACATTGTTCCAGTTTCCAATTATAAGTACGTTGATATATAGGAATAACAAATTGATTACGTGCTTTGAGTATAGATAAAAAATTTGATTCTGAAGCTTTCATTACGTATTATTTTTTGTTACAATTTTTGATAATTATTTTTTTGCAAATAAGGTTATAAAATATGTAATTCTTTAGGTCTAATTAAGTAACATTTTTTCTTTACTATAGCATTTTTAAATTTAGTAATAAGGTTAAAATTGGTTTCAAGGTTTAAGGTATTGCCTAACACAGAAACAAATTATTATTTTAAAATAAAGCTATATATATGTAATTAACATATGATTTATTTATAAAATATTTTATAAATAAATTTCAGCTAAAGTAACTTAAAAATATAAGCTAAACAAGAATTACAGCTTTTTTATAATTCATTATTTATTAAAAGAAGTAACTAAATAAATATTTATTCAGTGAAAGATATTCCGGCAGATTTCAGATGTGAGTTGCCTTGCTCAATATACAAGATACTGGAAGCCATTTTGTTTATTTCGTCCTCGTCATGACTTACCAATAAGGTAGTAGATTGTAACAACTGGTGTGCTTTAACAATTTCATCCTGTAGTTCCCTTCTGATTTTATTGTCTACAGCCGAAAGAGGTTCGTCCAGCAATAAAATACGCGATTTGGATGCTAAGGCTCGAGCCAATGCTACACGTTGCTTTTGTCCTCCGGACAGTTGGGTAACCTTTTGTTTTCGCAGATTCTCCAGTCCAAAAGTGGTAATCAGCCGATGAATCCACTCCGGATCCTTTTCTCCTGACTGTGCAAAACGTATGTTTTTTTCCACATTCATATTCGGAAACAAAGCATAATCCTGAAACATAAATCCTACGTTCCTTTTCTGAGGCGAAATATTTATTTTTTTAACAGAATCAAATACCTTCTGCCCGCCTATCTCAATCATTCCCCTGTCAGGAGTAACCAGTCCGGCAATCATTCTCAGCAAGGTAGTTTTGCCTGCTCCGGAGGCTCCGGATATGCAGATTAACTCATTTTCCCTGAAATGCTCATTTACTTTCAACGTCTTTTTACCTTCGGCGGTTAAAATGCTATGCTCAACATCTATCTTTATCATATCTACAACGTGTTCACTCTAAAACTTTTATTGATACTATAAATCAGGGTCAGCAGGATAAAGGAAATAATAAAAAGAATAAAAGAGTACTGGTGAGCGGTTTCGTAATTTAGTGCCTGTACTTCATCGTAAATAGCAATAGAAGCAATACGGGTTTCTCCGGGAATGTTTCCTCCTACCATAAGAACAATACCAAATTCCCCGATGCAGTGGGCAAATGTTAACGCAATACCTGTAATAAGGGAAGATTTACAATTGGGAAGCAACACCCGGTAAAAGGTTACCCATTTTGATTTTCCCAAGGTATAGGAAGCTTCCCTGTAACTGGAAGGAAGCGATGAAAGACCGTTCTGAAGGGGTTGTATCATAAACGGCAGTCCGGCAATTACGCTGGCAATAACCACTCCTTCAAAGGTAAAGGCCAGGCGTGTGCTCAGATATTTTTCCAGAAATCCTCCAAAGCTGTTGGTAGGGCTAAAGGCTACCAGCAGATAGTAACCTATCACCGTGGGCGGCAGCACCATAGGCATACAAATAAGAGCTTCTACCAATGCCTTACCCCTAAAACGAGTATAAGCCAGCAGATAAGCTATAGGTAAGCCTAAAAGTAAAAGGATAGCTGTGGTACTAATGGCCAGTTTTCCAGTTAATAGTAATGTATTTGAAAAGTCCGCTTCCAATACTAAATTTATTTTTTTACCAATCCGTAACCGTATTTAGTCCAGATACTATCACATCGGGAACTGGTTATATAATCCAGAAAGCGTGAGGCTTCTCCGTTTTTTTCCCATCCTTTGATTAATACGGCTGCCTGTGCTATAGGCGGACAAATGTTTTCGGGTAAAACATAATAACTTCCCTGGTTTGCCATTTCCGGAGCCAACGCCAGTGAAAGAGCTATAAAACCTACTTCTGCATTGCCTGAGAATGCAAATTGTGCAGTTTGATTTATATTCTCGCCCCATACGATTTTGTCTTTCACAGAATCGTAAATGCCTTGTTCCTGTAGTGCTGTAACCGTATTTCTTCCATAAGGAGCATGTTCCGGATTAGCTATAGCTATTTTTTTAACCTCCGGAAGAAGTAAAACAGAAAGGCCTTTTTCTACCGGTATTTTCGCTGCCCATAAGGCTACCCTTCCATAACAATAATTTTTAGGAGAACCGGAAGTCTTTTCCTTTTCAACCAGCTTTTGAGGAAACTTGGTATCTGCCGACATAAATAAATCAAAAGGGGCTCCGTTGATAATCTGTTGGCTTAAAGTTCCGGAAGAACCATAAGTTATCTGTAGATCTGCCTCCGGGTTATCTTTTATATATTGGGTTTTAATTTCTTCTAAAACATATCGCAGATTGGCTGCCGCAGCCACTGTTGCTTTTCTTTCTTTGGTACAGGAAGAAATTCCGGCTGTAAAAGCACAAAGGATTAATAAGTATAAAAAACGTTTCATGAGTTATATATTTTAAGGTTATAAATTAATGCTGCCCTCCGTTTCTGATTTTAAAAATATGAAGCAGGGAGGGGAAAATGGCATCCATAGACTCTTCAGCTCCTTTGGTAGATCCCGGCAGGGTAACTACCAGTGTTTCTTTAACGAGGCCAGCTGCGCTTCTGGAGAGCATGGCCAGCGGAGTTCTGTTTTGGCCGTACGTGCGCATTGCTTCAGCAACACCGGGTATTTCTTTTTCCAGCAAAGGTTGTACTGCTTCCGGTGTGATATCGCGTTTGGATAATCCGGTTCCACCGGTTACCAGAACCATATCCAACTGTTGCGATACATATTTTTGTATATTTTCCTGAATCTGGTCTATTTCATCGGGGATAATGATATAATCGGAAATTTCAACCTGGCATTTCGAAAGTTTTTCCATAATCACCTTTCCTGCCCTGTCTTCTTTTCCTCCGGCTGAAATACTATCGGAACACACAATAACTGCTGCTTTAAGCGGAGTTTCAAAAACATCCTGTTTATCCGATTTACCTCCTCTTTTTTCAACTAACCGTATATTTTGAATTTCAATTTTTTTGTCGATAGGCTTCAGCATATCATACATGGTCAGCGCAACTACCGATGAAGCATGCATAGCTTCTACCTCTACACCGGTTTTATAGATCGTATGAATCTCTGTTTTTATAGTAATAATGAGTTCATTTATTTCAAAGGTAATAGAAGTAAATTCTATAGGTAACGGATGACAATCCGGAATAACATCACTGGTTTTTTTTGCAGCAAATAAACCGGCCGTTTTTGCCATTTCAAAAACATTTCCTTTGGGTACACGATTTTCTTTTATGGCATGAATAGTTTCCATAGAACTCACTTTTACTTCAGCCTGCGCAATGGCTTTACGTAAAGTGTTATTTTTTGAGGTTATATTTACCATAGGTTTATTGTTTGTTTTTGGTTTTGATTGTAAATTCAGGCTTATACGTAATCATAAGATAGGCCCAATATGGAAAACGTGTTTCTGTCTGAGTCTGTTTTTTCAATATATCGGTTCCTTTGTTTTTAAAATAACAACTCCAGCCTCCTTGCAGAGAGAATGACTGAGAAAACTTATAATCTACCTGCATATCCAGTTCAGAACCTATTCCTTTATTATTTCGATTTTGTATTTCCCGCGCGGTTGCAAAAGTGTGAAAGCTTCCGTTTACACTTAATTTTGGAAGCACTTTTACATCTGCTCCTGCAAAAATATCTACGAGCCCCTGAGTGGGTACTGCTATCCAATATTCCATAGTACCATTGTAATTATGGTGTGCCCCATAGAGCCTGTTAAATGTATGATCTGAACTGCCCGATGCCTTTGAACTGGTTCCGGATAAGTATTCTGCTCCCAGAGATGCTTTAATTTTATCAGAAAATGTATATTGATTTTTTAAACCAAGAAAAAAGGCATCGAGCTTTTTATCAGCCTTATCGTAACCGAACTGGTAATATCCTGTCAGATAGACGGAAAGAGGCATATTTTTATTTTTCATACCTATATTTCCCCCCAGTGTATTTCTATATATTGAAGTTTTATTTCCCCGGCCGGGCAGGGTATTTTTAATTCCTTCATTTACCCAGATACCAGATACATTGAAATTCTGAAATGAATACATTCCCCATCCATAAAACATAGATTCGTAACTTTTAGCCGCATTGTATAAGGAAACTGAAGCATTATTCCACGCACCTCCAACATTTACCTTTACTTTTTCGGTGTTATATTTCAATTTAACCAAATCGTGAGCATTGGGTGTATTACTCCAGGCACCTGCAGAAAACAAGCGGTTATCATCATACTCCAAAATTTGTCTTCCTGCTGAAACTGAAATTTGCGGATTAAAGAAATATTCACCCCAAGCTTCATAAATTCCAAAAAAATTATCGGTTCTTACGGAATGATCTGAACTGAATATCTTAGAATCCAACAAGGTTACTTTAGCTTTAAATTTTTCCGATGTATAAGAACCATAGAGCTTTAATCTGAGATTATGTACATATAAAGGATCTATGGAATCAGCCAATGGTTTTCTAAAACCATTTCTTAACTCTCCCCGGTTTCTTATTTCTCCACCCACCTGTATTTTTTGTGAATAAATAGTTTTCATAGTTCCTAATAAAAAAATGCATACCAGTGCTAATTTAAATTTCATATAAGTGAATTTTGTTACTTTTAATAATTAGTTAAATTTTATTTGTTTTGTAAATATAACCTTCTTTTCCAATCTTCCACTTCTCCTGTTTCCAATCGCTTAGTCAAAGTATTTTTCCAGCTTTCAGCCAGAATATTAATCTTCAGAAATTCATATAGAGCTTCTTTATTTAAACAATCTTTATATAAAATATGAAGTAGATAGGTTAAAGAAATTTCGGGATATGGCCTCTCCAATAATACAAATTTATCTCCTTCCTGTACTTGTCCTTCTTCCAAAACTCTGTAATACCAGCCTGTTTTGAGACTATTTTGTACTTCTTCTGCCATAGTTGGATACTTAAACCTATAGTTGAGCTTCCAGCAGGGCTGACGTGCCTGACTTACTTCCAGAATGCAGCCACCTAAACGATATTGATCTCCTATCATTACGGTATCTTCCGTCATTCCTACGGAAGTAATATTTTCTCCAAACGCTGCCATTTGCTTCAACCTTGTAGTATCCGGAAGAATATTTTCCCAAAAAGTATAATTTTCATACGCGTATTGATGAATAGCTTTATCTATTCCTCCATGAAAACGTTTATCTGACTGAACATCAGATTTTAATCCTAATTTGGTTACCAGCGCAGGCTCATTAAGCTTCTTTTTATTTATGGCACTTAAAAATCCTGAATCTTCCAGCGGTTCTTCTTTTCCTGCGTTTAATGATACTAAAACCGGTTGAGCTGTATTCATATTTTATCTATTTTCTTTCCAGTGATGTGTATGGTCGTCGTAAATTTCTTTCCCCCATATCGGCAATTCTTTTTTCAGCCTTTCCACCATTTCGTTACAGGCTTGAATGGCCGGCTCCCTATGGCCTGAGGAAGTAAATACAAACAGGCATATTTCTCCTTTTTTAACAATTCCCAGGCTGTGATAGACATGCATGCATACCAAGTTATATTTAGAGAATATGTCTTCACGAATTTCCGCAAGTTTTTTTTCTGCCATTTCCTGATACGCTGTAAATTCAATGGATTCTACTTCTTTACCATTTTTAGAATCTGCTCGTATTTGCCCCAGAAAAATACTATGCCCTCCGATGTTGGTTTTTACAGTATGTTTTTCAATACTATCGGCTACAAATTGGGAGGAAATAGCTCCTTCGATAAATATTTTTTTTATTTTACTCATTATATTATTGTTTCTATTCCATCTTTGATATGGCGTATATCTTTAGTTGGATATTTTTCTTTGGCAATTTGTACCGCCCGTAAACTTCTCATTCCCAAACGGCATACAAAAATAATAGAATCAAATGACTTTAATTGTTCAATTTGCTGTTCCAATACAGATAATGGGATTAGTGTATAATCAAATTCCTGTATTTTGGGTAATTCGTCTTCATTACGAACATCTACCAGCACGGAATTTTTTTTACTCAGAAGCGATTTTAGCTGCTCTTTATCATCTATCTCATTATTTGGCGTAAAAAAACCGCAAAGTTCCTCGTAAGAAGTTGTCAACAGTTCTTCAATAGTTTCAGGAGAAGTGTTGGAATCTCCTTTTTTATATTTAATTGTCCGGGTTTCATAATTTAAGATATTCATAATCCATAATTTATGAACCAAGGGCTTACCTATACCGGTTAGCAATTTGATGACCTCGTTAGCCTGAACAACTCCAATAATTCCGGATAATGTTCCTAAAACTCCTGCTTCATTACAGGTAGGTACTTCTGCCGGTTGAGGTGGCGTAGGAAATAAATCTCTGTAATTGGTAGATTCACCGTTTTTTTCAATATTAAAGACCGATACTTGTCCTTCATACTGATAAATAGCGCCATATACCAATGGTTTATTTAATAGCCGTGATAAATCATTGGCAAGATATCTGACCTGAAAATTATCGGTACAATCTACAATAACCTGATAAGGGGTAAATATGGATAATGCGTTGCCTGAAGTTAATTTTTCAGAATGTATCCGAATTTCTGTTTCAGAATTCATTTTTTGCAGTTTAGCTTTTGCTGCTTCTGTCTTTAGCTTACCTACATCATTTTCATCAAATAGAATCTGTCTTTGCAAGTTTGAAATATCAACCGTATCATAATCTACAATTCCCAGTGTACCTACTCCCGCAGCAGTCAGAAATTGTAATACCGGACATCCTAAACCTCCTGCTCCCAGTACCAATACTTTGGATTGAAAAAGTTTTTCCTGTGCATTTTTACCAAATCCTGATAATATGGTTTGTCTGTTATATCGTTGTAAATTCATTGTTTACAAATGGTTTATCCACCGGAATACGGGGGTAATAATGCTATTTCTGAATTTGTTGAAATTGAATCGTTATCCTGTGTATTTTCGTTATTAACTATTACCAGATAAGTAAGAGATTGTAACGAAGGAAAAAGGACTTCCAGTTTCTGTTTTAAATCGGAAACGGTGGTTATCTTCTCGTTTAACAAATATTCTTCTGTCTGAAAGATATCTGTTAGTTTTCCAAAAATTTTAATATTCATATTTTATTAGTTTTTCAACGGACCTGATTTCTTCTGGTGTATTTATATTTGCTAAAAAATCTGTAGGGAAGTTTATGCTCATTTCTACAATATCAGCTTCTACCTCTTCTATAAAACTCCTCATTTTCAGCTTATTATTTTCTATTTTCTTTTTAAGTTTCGGTACTATCTCTTGAGTATAAATTCCAAACAACGGATGTATATTTCCCTTATAGGAGGCTACGGTTACTTTTCCTTTTTTATGTTGTTTCAGTATATATTGAATAGATTCTGAAGATATTAATGGTATATCACAACTGGCCACAAATATATCTCCTCCCGAATCGTTTAAAGCAGTGTAAATACCTCCCAGCGGACCTTTGTCCTGTATTATATCGGGAATTAATTGCAATTCAAATATTTTATAATCAATATTTTGAGTATTTATCTTCACTACAGAAAAGTTTTTTTTTAATTGTTGAATTACCGATTCAATCATGGGCTTATGACCGATCTTTTTTAAGCCTTTATCTTCTCCCATTCTGCTACTTTTCCCTCCGGCCAGAATATAGGCTTCTTGAATCATAATGTGCTGTTTTTAAATAAAAAAAATTGTTGATCTATTCTTTTAAATTCAGCAAGTATTTTTTTCCCTTCATGAGTTAAAACTGCTCCTCCTCCTTCGCGTCCACCCACACTTTTTATCACTAGCGGTTGTGTATTGCCTTTATTTAATTCCTTAATCATTCCCCAAGCCTTTCTGTAGGGAATATTAGTATTGCGTGCAGCCGCAGCTATAGATCCGGTCTTATCTATTTCTTCCAGCAATAAGGCTCTTCCTTTTCCTATTTTCAATCCTGCGGAAGTCTCCAGCCATATATGTCCCTCAATTTTTAAATTTTCCATACTGTAATTTCTTCCCCTTTTTTTAAAGTACGTGGCTGCCCATCCAGTTCTATCCAGCAATTGGCAATAGTAAAAGAATCCATTTTATACGATTCCTGTGAAGATAAAATCTGTACTTTCCCTTCTTCCCAATACCCTTTTAAAAATAAGGTTAATGTGTTTTTTTTATAAAAATCAGTATCTAAAACCGCTTTAGCTTTATAGTTATTGCATTTTTTGTTTCCTTTTATACCTTCTAAAAAAGGACGTACATACTGATAAAAACATGAAAGCACTGAAGCCGGATTTCCGGGAAGTGCAAAAACGTATTTATTATCTTTTTTACCAAAAAAAAGTGGTTTTCCAGGTTTTTGCTGCACTTTATAGAACAATTGTTTTACCCCGCATTCTTGTAAAGATTCTTTTACAAAATCATAATCACCTACCGAAATTCCACCGGTAATTAAAAGCACATCTACTTTATTTAAACTATCATTGATTGATTCTATCGTTGATTGTTTATCATCTTTGACTTTTTCAGGCGGAAATGAAGTTATGTTCATATCACGCAATACTGATTGCAGAGAGGGAGAGTTACTTTCATAAATTTGTCCGGGTTGTAAAGGTTTTCCGGGCTCAACCAGTTCGCTTCCGGTAACTAAAATACCAACATCGGGAAAAGAATAAACCGGAATTTTATCAAATCCAAAGCCTGCCAACAAACTCAGCAACCCTGAATTGATATATGTATTTTCAGAAACTAAAATTTCTCCTTTTCTGGTCTGCGATGCTCGCAATCTAACATTAAGACTTTTATAAATTTCCTGCTCTTCCAGAAATAACTGGTTATTTTCAACCTTCGCTTTTTCTTGCATTACTACCGTATCTGCCCCATCAGGCATAGGTGCTCCTGTAAATATACGTGCAGCTTCTCCTTCTTTTATATGAGGAAGTGATATATCCCCCGCTTTTATAACATGTGTAATTTTTAAAGGCAGCTTTTTTTCAAAATCAGCATATGCAAAAGCATAGCCATCCATTGCAGAATTATCAAAGCCGGGAACATCTACACCTGCTATTAACTCTTTGGCTGTATAATGATATAAAGCATCCGTAAGACTAAGGTATGTTACGCTTTTAGTTTCTATTTCTTCATTTAAGATTGTTCGTGCCTGATTTACTGTAATAAATTCCATATCAATAGGTCTTTTTTGTCACAACGGTATTATGGTATTTAACCTCCTATTTTAATCATACTACGGTTAGTTAAATCTTCAGGATTTACTTTTTTAAAATCTTCAAACTGTCCTCCCATCTTTTTATGCTTATTGAATAAGCATTGTTGTATTACAGGAAGTATATCGTTTTTTTTACGCAGAGTTCCCAGTATATCAAATTCATCTTTTCCAAATAAACAATTTTTCATTTTACCATCTGCTGTTAGCCTCATTCGGTTACATCCTCCACAAAAAGGCTGACTCATGGTTGTAATGAAAGCAAAAGTTCCAACGGCGTTCTGAATCATATATTTTTTGGCTGTATCGTTTACCTCATCTTTCAACTTGGCAATAGATTCTTGCTCAGCAACAACCTGCAACATCTGAGGCATGGTGACCACTCTGTCTTTTTCCCACTGATTACCGCTAAAAGGCATAAATTCTATGAACCGAACGTGTAAAGGTAATTTTTTTGTCAGCTCTACAAAGTTAACGATTTCTTTATCGTTAATTCCTTTCATAACGACTACATTGAGCTTAACGTGAAAACCTTCCTCTACGTATAACAAAATATTTTCCCAAACCCGCGATAATACATTCCGCTTTGTCAAAGATTGAAAGACTTGAGGATCGAGACTGTCTATGCTTATGTTTACTGACTTGATGCCTTTATCTTTAAAAAGCTTAAGGTATTTATGTAATAATACCCCATTGGTAGTCAGAGTTATTTCGGCGGGAAGCTGGGATAATTTTTCGACTATTTCCGAAAAATCATGTCTTACCAGAGGTTCCCCTCCGGTAAGACGGATTTTATTTGTATTAAAGTTTGTAAACGTTTTTGCTATCTCATAAATTTCATCTGGCTGCATCAATTCCTTGTGTGGAAGACATTGCATGTTTTCATCGGGCATACAATATAAACACCGGAAATTACAACTGTCTGTAAGAGAAATTCTCAGATAGTCATGTTTTCTATTAAACGAATCAACCAGTTTACTCATATTTGTTGTTCGGGTTTTGTTCTCTTTTTCTTCTTGGCTCAGGTAAATATTTTAATAAAAACAAACCGGCAATAAATAAGAATAAAGAACCTATAAATGTGGCTATGGCAAACCCATGGTTGTCATCCAGTGCATTGTTTAATGCTCCGTACATCATCCAAATCTGAAGGGTAAGTATCAGTATAAGGGTTACTATGATGGCAGACATCAAAATATTGGTTTTATTAGGATGTGCCGTATTTTGGGCTTCTCTAAAATCGCTCATATTGTTATGCTATTTCTTTTTCTGTCACAAAAACTTTACCATCTCTGATCACAACGGATAATTGTGGCAATGGTCTTGGTGGCGGACCTTGTAATACTTCTCCGGTTTCAGGATCAAAAAATCCTTTGTGACACGGACATTCAATTTTTTTCAAATCGTGACGGTAAAGTACCGCACAGGATAAATGTGTACATTTTTGTTCAAAACATCGCCATTTATCTTCTCCTAAATGAATTAATATATAAGGTATTTTATGATTATCATTTATAACAAAAGCTTTCATTTTCCCAATTGGAACTTCCGAGGAATTACAAACAAAATATTCTTCGTTAACTTTATCTTTGGGAAAAAATAAGGATTTAGCAGCAATTGCTCCATTTCCTAAAGCCAAACTTCCTGATAATAAACATAAAAATTTAGCAAATTCTCTCCGGGATACATGGACAGATTCATCTTGTTTAACAGGAAAGTCGGATTTCCATACGGGTGTCTTATTATCTTTCGACATTATTCTTGATTTTAGGTTAGTGAACTTTTAATTCTTTGCTGCCTTTAGGCATCATAATATTAACTTTTGTTTTTACTTCCTGATCTCCGAATATGAATTTATTAACCGGAGTACTATGCGGTCGTTTTTCTTCTATTTCTTCCAGGGTGCCATAAAATAATGCTCCACTCGGACAAACGGTTGCACACATAGGCTTTAATCCTGCACTGGTTCGGTCATAGCACATGTTACATTTCATCATTAATTCGGCTTCTTCTTTTTTATTAGGAACACCGAACGGACAAGCCATTACACAGTTGGAACAGCCTATACAACGAGCCGTATTGGCTGATTGTACAACTCCGAAGGTATCTTTGGTAATTGCATCTGCCGGACATACATTAGCACATACCGGATCATCACAATGCATACAAACCTGTACGGTGGTCTGAATGGTATGCTTTCTGTCTACATAGTGAATATGAATCATACTTTCCTGACCATTGGTTTCACATTCTGCACAAGCCATTTCACAGGAATGACATCCTATGCAACGCTGCATGTCTACATAGAAACCCATATTTTTATTATAATCTGTGGTAGTCATAATCTGATTTTATTAATTGTCAAAACTTTGAAAAGCATCTGATAACTGAGAATCCTGAGCTTTTATTCCTGTATCTTCTATTTTACATGCACATACTTTAAATTCGGGTATTTTGGATACCGGATCCAAAGCTCCTATAGTGAGCATGTTGGCGGAATGTTTTCCTCCCCAGTGATATGGAATAAAAATTGTGTCTTCCCTAATCGTTTCAACTACATTTGCTGGTAAAGTCAGCTCCCCTCTTCTTGTTGATACTTTTATCAAATTTCCATCGGTAATATTATATTGACGAGCCAGCTTCGGATGAATTTCCATTAACGGTTCCGGATACTGATCTACTAATTTTCCTATTCGTCTTGTTTGACATCCACTTAAATATTGAGAAACGACCCTTCCTGTTGTTAGTATAATCGGATATTCCTCGTCAGTCATCTCTGTAGATAATTTATAAGGCGCAGGATTGAAATGAGCCTTTCCGTCAGGAGTCTTAAATTTCCTATCTTCCCATAATCTTGGTGTTCCAGGATGATCTAATGACGGACATGGCCAGAATACTCCCATGTTTTTTTCAATCTTTTCGTATGTAATGCCATAATAATCTGCAGTTCCTCCTTTGGATGCAACTCTTAACTCATTAAATATTGCTTCATTGTTTTCAAAGCTAAATTTATCTCCGGCTCCCAAACGTCTGGCTAATTCTTTTATAATATCACTGTCTTTTCTGGCTTTCCCTGGTGATGTTATTGCCTGATTAATTCTTACTACTCTTCCTTCTGCCGTAGTTACTGTACCGTCTTCTTCTTCGTGTAATGATCCTGGTAAAACAATATCAGCATGTCGCCCGGTTTCGCTTAAAAAGAAATCTATCGTTACATAAAATTCTAATTTTTCAAGTGCTGCCCGAACATAATTGTTATTAGGAAGTGATACTAAGGGATTAAAGCAAATAGAAAGTAATCCTCTGATTTCTCCTCTGTGTATGGCTTCTATTATTTCCCAGGCACTAAATCCTTTACCTGGCAAATCTTTTTCATCTATTCCCCATACGCTGGATATGTATTTACGATGTTCCGGATTTTCAATATCTCTGTTTCCCGGTAGCTGATCACATTTATGACCATGCTCTCTACCGCCTTGTCCGTTCCCCTGACCGGTAATGGTTGCATATCCGCAGTATGGTTTACCTATTCTTCCGGTAGCCAGTACAAGGTTAATACATCCAACCACATTATCTACTCCTTTTGTATGGTGCTCGATTCCTCGTGCATGAAGTAAAAAGCTGGTTTTTGCTTTTCCCCACATTTCAGCAGCTTTATAAATTTTTTCCGCTGGAACTCCAGTAATATTTTCTGCCCATTCCAAAGTATGATCCTGAACAGAAGCTAATGTATCTTCAAATCCTGACGTATGTTCTTCAATAAATTCTCTGTCAATCCAGTCATTATCAAATAAAACTTTTAGCATTGCTCCGTATAAAGCAGAGTCCGTACCCGGACGTAAAGCTAAATGTAAATCAGCTGTTCTAGCTAAAGGAATAATCCTTGGATCTATCACTATAAGCTTGGCTCCATTATCTCTAGCTTCCCAAATAGGGTAGGTTAGTGTAGGAAATGTTTCACTTACATTTGCTCCTGTAACAATTATAACCTCTGCGTGTTTAAGATCGGTCCAGTTATTGGACGCTCTGTCTAAGCCGAATGCTTTTTTATTTCCTCCACCTGCACTTACCATACAAAGTCTCCCGTTATAGTCCAGGTTTTTGGTTTTTAATGCTACTCTGGCAAATTTACCGATCATGTAGCTTTTTTCATTGGTAAGGGATACTCCGGACAACATGGCAAATGAATCATTTCCATAAGTGCTCTGAATACGTTGAATTTCAGAGACAGTCTTATTCATTGCCTCTTCCCATTCAATAGGTTCAAACCCTACTCCTTCCACTCTTTTCATTGGAGACAGCAACCTGTCCGGATGATTATTTTGAAGGTATCTCTGAACCCCTTTAGGACAAAGTCTTCCTTCGTTAAAAGGAAATTCTTTCCAAGGTTCAAATCCTACTACTTTGTTATCTTTTACTTTTAACTGAATTCCACATTGCATACCACAATAGCAACAGTGTGTTTTCACTAATTTGTCCGGCTCTGATACTCCCTTGAAACCATCTTTAGGTGTATATTGTTTATGAGGCCCAAATTTCTCAATGATTAACTCATCGTTTACGGGTAATTTAGCCATACAATTTTTTTATAATCTATTAATTTATTTAAATGTTATTCTTCTAGTATTATCCAAAAAAACTTCCGGATTCTTCTCTTGCTCTCAGATGCGCTTTTGCTAAAGCTGATCTTTTTCCTTCCGGACTAAAGTCCAAATGATTGGTTCCGTCTTCGAGTGTAAAATCAAATCCTAATTCTTCGGTAATTGTTTTCAGATCGTCTATATGCATTTGAGTTGCAAATTTTTCATGTGTATGAGGACACTCTGCCATACCGTTCTTTATCCCCTCAGTTTTATAAATATTTGCTCCTAATTGTGCTGGTCTCTGGAAAATGTGGAAAAATTTCCCGAAAGGCATCCATACAAGAAATAATATAACGGTAACTGCGTGAGCTACTGACATGAATTGATTGGTTTTCCCTTCAAGATATGTATAATCAAAGGATATTCCTATCCCTGTTACTGATATAGCTATCAGTAATAATAACGGCAACCAGTCTCCTTCGAACGTTTGAGTAGCAATCAGCCCTCCATTGGTCATTCTTCGTTTCATCATCATAATGGCTCCAATGATTACCAGTACAGAGCACCATACCAAAGCATGAAAGGTTACAAAGGCTATCAGTGAACCTAATTCAAAATCCAGCATTTTGAAACCGAACATATGGGCTTCGTAAGTTGTCAAAGACCCTGATTCTAATGTAAAATGTATCCACCCGAACGTAAGAGGAAAGGTAATACAAAATGCAATCATACATCCGGTAGCTAAAAGAAAATGCCCAATCCAGCGAGTTCTTCCTCTAGGATATATAAATTTCTGGAATAGAATGTTCTGAAATAGTAATCTTACTGATCGTACGGTATATGCAACAAAATGTTTACTAAAGAAAAACTGCCATGAGCGTTTCCAATACATCTTGGTTGGAGGTCTTTGTAACCAGATAGAGTATCTGTAAGTCACTCCAAAAACAGCAAATACAGCCCCGAACAGGTAAGCGATTAAAGCGGCATCAAAATTCTGCAAATCTCTGGAACCTACAAATACCAAAATAATGGTAAGAGCAGATACAATGATTGCTTTTATTAAAGCCGGCCTGTTTAAGGTTTGAAATAATTTAAACATAATTTGTACTTTTTTATTTTAGCTAGGTCTTTCAGCTCCTTTTCTTTGGTAGTAATACCAATTTATAAATGTAGCCAGTATTGAAAATACTAAAACACCCCAGAAAAAGCTGTTTGCATTTTTCATACCTGCTTCTTTGGTTGCATGAAGAACAGCACCAATAATTAATGAAAATATGAAAGGTCCGTAAGCCGCTATGGCTGCAGTCCAGCCGATAACTCCTGCGGCATGTACGGGATTATCTTTAAATATTATAGGATATTGGCGGAAGGTACCTGCATTTCCTATTCCGGAGAAAAAGAATATGGTTAACATCATTGCCAAAAATAATGGAAATTGTTCCATAGATGTTGGAGCAACTGATCCCATAGCTATCATAACTCCTATACAAACGACAAAACCTATTCCTGTAATGGTAGTTAACACTGCTCCTCCAACTTTATCTGCAACAAAACCGAAAGCTACACGACTGGCAGATCCAATTAATGGACCATAGAATGCATACTTAAGTGGATCCGGTGCTCCAGGAAAATCTCCGTACAGTGATTTAATCATTAAAGGGAATGCTGCTGCAAGTCCTGAAAATGTACCGAAAGTCATAAAATAGGTTATAGTACAAAACCAAGTATGTTTTATTTTGAATATTTCCAATTGTTCTTTGAAAGAAGATTTTAGTGGAATACTTTTTAATCCGAACCAACATACAACAGTCATTATAATAAGTATTGGTACATATATTAATGCTGGACTCTGCAGATAAACCTCTTTGGTTACAATTTCATGAGTAACAGAATCCGTAGTTTTTAAAATTTGTGGAGCTCCAACAATTGCTACTCCTAAAAGAGCAGGCGTCAGAAACTGCACCACACTAACCCCAAAGTTTCCAATCCCTGCCTGAATACCTAAAGCGGTACCTTTAAGTCTTGCTGGAAAAAACAGGTTGGTTGATGGCATAAATGAAGAGAAATCTCCTCCTCCAAATCCCATCGTAAATGCTAATACAGCAAACACCCAAAATGGAGTTTGTGGATTCATAACTGCCAAGGCTATACCTACAACAGGAATTAATTTAATAAGAGTTGAAATGGTAACTGTATGGCGGGTACCATAAATAGGAATTAAAAACGTGTGTACAATACGTAAGGTACCTGCTGCTAAACCTGGCAAAGATGCCAGCCAGAAAAGCTCTTTTTCAGTAAAATTAAAGCCTATTCCCGGAAGTTTAGTTACTATTCCACTCATTAAATACCAAACAATAAAAGATAGGGTTAATGAAATAGTGGTTATTGTTAGTGTTCTCCAGGCAATTTTTTTCCCGGTTGATTCCCAAAAATTATTATCTTCAGGTTTCCATTCTTTAAGCCATGTAGCCATATTTGTTATTAGTTTTTAATTATATATTCAGTATTATTTTTTTTCAATGTCTTTGGATATTTCCGGCATTTTATCTCTCATCATTTTCACTATAACTCTATGCATACATATTAGGCATATTAATGAAATGACAAAAATAAATATCCATGAACTCGTCCAAAGTCCAGTATAATTTAATAGATAGCCAAAAATAATAGGTCCGACAAATCCTCCGAGTCCTCCTATCAATCCAACCATTCCTCCCACTACTCCTACTTCATTAGGGAAATATTCAGGAATATGCTTATAAACAGCTGCTTTTCCTATCCCCCATGAAATACCTATCAGAATTACAAGAACCAAATATACCCACATATCAGCTCCAAATTTAATTTCTGTAATTCCCTTAGCTAACAGTTCTTTCTTTTTAACCGGCTGATTTTCTTTCACCACTATTTCCTGCCATGATTTTTTCTCCGGTAGCAAACTTTTCTCTTCTTTTGTCTCTTTCTTATTATTTATCTGATATTCTTTTGTATCAATAGTAATACTATTTTCTGTTACTTTAGTGACAATTCCGTCTTTTGCTGCTAAAACTCCCTGCCCATCCGTATAAATATCCATTTTTGGAAACATAAGCAAAAAGCTAAATACTACTGATGTACCCAGTACCCAGTACATCACTTTTCTTGCTCCGTATTTATCTGACAAATAACCTCCGAAAGCTCTTATTACCCCTGAAGGTAAACTGAAAAATGAAGCAAACATTCCTGCCATTACTAATGTTGTGCCATATACATTCATAAAATTAGGAACCAGCCATTGTGAATAGGCTACAAAAAAACCAAAAACTAAAAGGTAGTATAAACCAAATCTCCATACTCTTCCTTTTTTTAGTGGTTGAAGCAACTGAGTAATTGTTTTAGAACTACTGGCTGGTTTTTTATTTTTAGCAAAAATTATAAATAATAAACCAATAATTACTAATACTACAGCATAAGTCACCGGCAACATTTTCCATCCGTTCTGAGGATCGTGCTGTGAAAAATAATTTAGTAAACTGGGTGCAAAAAATGTAGTTAATGCAGCACCTGCATTTCCCATTCCAAATATACCTAATGCTCTTCCCTGCCAGTCTTTAGGATACCATACAGATGTATATCCTATACCAATTGCAAAACTTGTACCCACAATTCCAAATAAAAAGCTCAGTAAAGCAAACATCCAGAAAGATTGAGCCATAGTTAGTAAAAATAAAGGTATTGCGCAGAAAAATAAAAGTCCGGCAAATACATATTTGCCACCAAACTTATCGGTCATAATTCCTACCGGAAGTCTAAGCAATGAACCCGTTAATACGGGTATACCTAATAACCATCCTGTTTGTACAACTGTAAAATCAAAAATTCCTTTGTCTACCAAATAAGTAACTAAAACCCCGTTAAGAGTCCAGCAGGCAAAACATATTGTAAAGGCCAGTGTATTAAGAAATAATATCTTGTGTGACTGAAAAAGACTAGTACTCATAAAAATGTTATTTTGATAATAGTTTTAATTTTCTATTTGATAAAATATACTTTTTTCATTCCCCCTAGTTTTCCAGTTATAATTTCATGAGAATTTGCAACCTTCATGCCACTAACGTAATTTTAAATATTTTAACTTATTTTTTAAATCATCAAGATTAGCTTCCAATATATTCTCTTTTATAAGGGCTTTGATTTTGTAATATTTATGATGCAAAGGACATGGGTTTTCGGTTGAACATTCATTCAAACCTAAAATACAAGCCGATACTGATTTTTCCCCATCTATTGCAATCACGATATCGTATATTTTAATTTTATTAACTTCTCTTCCCACTGTAAATCCACCATTTTTCCCTTTCATAGAATATAGTAAACCTACCTTCGCCAATTGTTGTAAAATTTTAGCTGTGAAGGCCTCCGGTGATTCTAAAGAATCACTAATCTCTTTTACCTGCCGCAAATTATTTTTATCACTATAAGCACTGAGATAAATCATAATTTTTATTGCATATTCACTGGTTTTTGAGAACATTCTATAGGGTCTTGGATAATTTCATTGCCCAAATATATATATTAAAAAACATAAAAAGACATAAACATCTTAATATCTTTAAATCTTTTGAAATTTAGAATCATTATAAATAATACTTATTGATTTTCAGAAATATAGATTTTTTTATCCGAATATGATATTTTTAACCAAATAAAACAACTTTGAATTATAAAATTTATATTAATATCAAATATTAGCAGGAAAAAATAGATATTATTTAGGAAGAATATGACAGTTCACTAAAAAGTTAAAATATGACAAACGTAAATTTATATTAAAATTGAAAATATTATAATAGCAATGTTTTAATTTATCTATATTGAATATAGAATTAAACTAAATAATAAGATAAAATAGAGAAGTTTACTAATTTGATTAAATTTAAAGAGATTTTTAATATAAAATAGTTGCTACTATTTTTCGTACTCCTCCCCGATTTCTGAATTCACATAAATAGAGTCCCTGCCAGGTTCCTAAATTTAATTTATGTTTGGTAATTGGTACTGTTACACTTGACCCTATAATTACACTTTTAGCATGGGCAGGCATATCATCGTCTCCTTCATAAGTATGTATATAGTAAGGTTCATTTTCTTTAATCAAACGGTTAAAAATATTTTCCATGTCTATTCTTACCTCTGGATCTGTATTTTCATTTATGGATAAAGCCGCAGATGTATGTTGTATGAAAAGTGTAAGAATTCCTTTTTCTGGCAAAGGAGATATATTTTGGAGAATTTCCGTTGTAATTAAGTGAAAACCTCTTTCTCTGGCTTTCAAAAAAAATTCAAATTGAGATACCATGAAGTTTAATAATTAACTAACAGCAATCGTTTGAATATATTCTTCATATTTATCAAAAATTATTTTGAACCATTCGGTAAATTTATCCGGTTCCTGATTCATTTCTTGTTTTAATTGATCAAGATCTATCCATTTAACTTCTTCAACTTCTAATGGATTTATTAAAACAGGACCTTCATAATAACCTATAAAAACACGATCAAATTCATGTTCTATTAATCCGCTTCCAACTTCTGCTTCATATATAAAATAAAATTTTTCAGTTAGTTCCGTATCGAAACCCAGTTCTTCCTGTAAACGTCTGTGGGCTGCCTGTATATAGGATTCCTCTTTTCGCGGATGACTGCAACATGTATTGGTCCATTGTAAGGGTGAATGATATTTTATGGCAGCACGCTGCTGTAATAAAAGTTTTTTCTGCGAATTAAAAATGAAGATTGAAAATGCTCTATGAAGGACTCCTTGAACATGAGCTTCCTGCTTTTCCATTTCTCCGATAACTTCATCCTTTTCATTTACCAGTACTACATACTCTTCTTTTGCCATAAGAACTATCTATATCTAAATCCATTAGGGTTAATGAAGTTATCTATGTTGTAACCTAAACCAACAATTAATCCATCCCCTCCTTCTTTGTAAATATCTGTAATTCCAAAATTATATCCGAACGTAAAGTTAAGTTTACCAAATTCAGCCTGCAAAAACGGAGTGAAAGAAAGTCCTCCGTTAAATTGCTTGTCTTTAGCAGTACGGTAACTTACACCCACTGCAAAAGCGTTGAATTCATTTTTGTATTTTGCCTTGACATTAAAATCCATAATTCTTTCGGAATTAGTATTTAAAGACATTAAAAATGAAGGTTCAATGTATAACTCATCTGCAACTGTCCAATCGTATCCTACATTAAAGTAGTACCAACTTGGAGAAGGTTCTATTGAATTTACCACCGGTTTATTTTTTCCTAAAGGAATATCAAGTACGGACACTCCTGCAAAAAAACCAGAATAAGCGAAAGACATTCCTAAATTAAGATAGGGAAGAAATACAGATTTATCTCCATATAGGAGTGGATCGTTAGCATTTTCAGGTCGTAATTTTGCATAATCAAAAGATTGTGAAAATAAGCTTACTGATGTACCAAATGAAAACTGACTTTTTGTTCTGTCCTCTTCATCGCCTAAAGGTATATGATATGCTGCCGAAATGTTTGCTCCGGCCAAAGTTATCGGACCGTTTTCATCTCTAAAAAAATAAGCTCCTAAACCAACACGGTCAAATGCATTCATATGCACACTCACCGTTTGTGTATTCGGACTTTCATTAAAATTATTCCACTGCTGATGGTAAGTGGCTTTCATAACTAAATCATCAGTAGCCCCTGTATAAGAGGGATTGATCAATACTTTATCCGATAAAAGATATTGCTGGTCAAAAGGTATACTTTGCTGCCCATAGGTTTGTAAGCATAATAGCAGAAGTACGGGTATGTATATTTTTATGAATTTCATTCGTAATTTTTTAACTTACGGTTTGACTATTAACTGCAAACTTAGCGAAAAAACAAAACATAATAATTATCTTAACTTTTTATTTCAAAATTGTTGTTATTACTTTAGAGTCAGAATTTATCAAAAATCAAACGGGACTAAAAGTATTTGCAATCAACTTTATTTTAAATAAACTAAAAAAAACTTTAAATATTATATATTTTTATAGTTTGCAAAGGCAAAAATAATAATATTTGTCGAATATAATCTTTAATTGTTCAATAAGATATTTTTAAATGCTTCATTAACCTTTTTAGGTTTTTCTAATACCAATATGTGATTGGCCTCTGGAATTGTAAATAAATGTTGCCTATTTTTCTCATAACTTTTTCTAATTTTTTTATACGGAAAAATAGGATCTTTGGTTCCGTGTATCTGAAAAATATTTTTGCATTGAATAGTGGATTTCCAGCTGGATATTGCATTTATAGACCACTTCAGATATTTAGGGTTGGTTTGAGATAAATATTCTTCTATTTTAAGTGTTTCTTTTATTTTTTGGTTTTTAGACTTATAATATACTGAACGGGCAAAAGCATAAGATAAAAGTCCCTGAGAAGAAAAAAACCTCATGGGAAACCAATAGGCAAAACGCAGGGCTTTTATAATCTTGAAAAGATTGGGAATTTGCTGGTCATTTTTCATACTCGCAATAAGAATTGTTTTTTGAGGATTCAAAAATTTATTCATTTCCTGTACAATTACTCCTCCAAATGAATATCCTACTAATATAAATGGTTCCGATGTATCTATACTTTCTGCCAGTTTCCGGGTATATTCTTCGAGCGTTTCATTCCCTTCCGGTGTAAACCATTCAATATAAACTTTTTCAAATCCTTCCGGAAGAGTTATAAATTTAAAACAATTAGAACTGGCTCCTAAACCTGGAATAAAATAAACTTTCATGCGTTTACGAAGTTATAATGATACTTATAAATTTACAAAAACTCTACCATATTTAAAAGATATTTTAATGTAATCCTTATTTTCGAGTTTTACACTTATATTTGCAAACACATTTAGCTCAAATAATGAAAATAATACATAGAAATCTTATCCAAGGAATTGAAAAAGCTTTAAAAGAAAGTTTTTTTGAACCTAATAAATATGCCGACAAAGTTCTTGAACGTACTCTGAAGTTTAATAAGAAATGGGGTAGTAAAGATCGAGGATTTGTTTCTGAAACTTTCTATGAGATTATCCGCTGGAAAAGAAGACTTGAGTTTTATGCAAACAGAGAAATGACTCCGGATAATATTTATATAATTATAGCTACGCATCTTTTGCTAAATAAAGTGGAATTGCCTGATTTTCCTGAGTTTGAAAAGGTATATATTAAAAAAATCAAAGATCGTTTTAAGCTTCCTTTTCCATCTAAAGCTATTGATTATTCCATTCCAGACTGGATGATGGCAAGAATGCAAAAAGAATTGGGTGAAAACTGGTATAAAGAAATGAGAGCTTTGAATGTTCCGGCACAAACAATTTTGAGAGCTAATACGTTAAAAACAAGTGCTGAAGAACTAAAAAATTTACTGGCTGAAGAAAAAATATCTACTGATTTTATTACGGGATATAAAGATGCCTTAATTCTTGAATATAAGAGAAATGTCTTCAAGAGTCAGGCATTTAAAGATGGCTTATTCGAAGTACAGGATGCTTCTTCTCAGCTTGTGAGCGAGTTTACTGACGTTAAACCGGGAATGAGAGTAATTGATGCCTGTGCAGGAGCAGGAGGAAAATCACTTCATTTAGCTGCTTTAATGCAAAATAAAGGACTTATTATTGCCCTGGATATTCATGAATGGAAACTGCAAACATTAAAACAGAGAGCCAGAAGAAACGGAGCTCATAACATTCAAACAAAAGCTATTGAGGATTCTAAAACTTTTAAAAGACTTGAGCAAACGGCTGACAGGGTTTTAATTGATGCGCCCTGCAGTGGTATGGGAGTTTTAAGAAGAAATCCAGATGCTAAATGGAAATTACAGGAAGACTTCCTTGACAGAATTATAGAAGAGCAAAAAGAAATATTGCTGAATAATTCCAGATTAGTTAAAAAAGAGGGTTTATTGATTTATGCTACCTGCTCTATATTGCCCTCTGAAAATGCTCAGCAGGTGCGATCATTTTTAGAAAATAATACGCAGTTTGAATTAGTGGATGAGAAAATTGTTATGCCATCCAACAGCAGGTTTGATGGTTTTTACATGGCTAAAATGAAAAGAATAAGTTAAATTAATTAATTCCCCAATCTTATTTTTATTTTCTCTATAAGCTGAAGGACTTGTTGGGTAAGATAATTTAAATCTAAATTATTTTCAATCTGGTAATCAGATAATTCAACAAGTTTTTTTTGAGACCATTGGTTATCAAGCCTTTTTTTTACTTCTTCCACCGTAGTTAAATCTCTGGATAATATTCTCTTTATCCGTACTTCTTCAGAGGCTGTTACAACTATTGTAAAATCACAATCTTTGTAAGAACCGCTTTCAAATAATATTGCTGCTTCTCTAATGCAGAAAATATTATTTTTTTGACTGGTAAACCAATTTTTAAAATCTTTTTTAACTGCTGCGTGAACATATGAATTTTGCTTAGCTAATATTTCTTTGTCTGAAAATATCCTTTTTGCAATATACTTTGTATTTAAATTATTGTTTTGATATGCATCCGGACCTAATAAATCAATAATATTCTTCTTGAGTGAGAGATCTTCCTGCATCAATTGTTTAGCTCTGATATCTGCTCCATATACCGGATATCCTAATGAATTAAAAATTTTCGCAACGGTTGATTTACCGGCTCCCATCCCTCCTGTAAGACCTATAATTTTCATTTTAATAAATTATCTTAAATAATCAGACGATTGAATATATCATTATGTAATGTGATAAACTACCTCCCAAAACAAAAAGGTGCCAGATAAAATGAGAATAAGGGATTTTTTCAATGGCATAAAAAATTGTACCTAAAGTATATAGGGCTCCTCCAATAGCCAAAAAAAGTAATCCATGAAAAGACATTTCAGATATCACATTTTTTAAATCAAAAATGACCATCCATCCCATGGCTAAATAAAGAATTAATGATAGCCAATCTACTTTACCTGTCAAAAATATTTTCATAACCACCCCCAAAGCAGCTATTGTCCAAACGATAAAAAACAAAGTCCATCCGGAAGCATGAGATAAGGTTATTAAACATACAGGTGTATAGGTACCTGCAATTAAGAGGTATATACTCATATGATCAAACATACGGGCTTTTTTCTTCAGATTTTCGTTGGCAAAATAATGATATATAGTAGAAGATGAATACAGTACTATTACAGATATACCGTACATCCAGATACTGAACGTGCTGTAGGAAGTAATATTTCTGTTTTTAATTAATAAAAAAATCAAACCTACAATTCCCAAAAGTATTCCTAATGCATGAGAAATAGTATTAAGTATTTCGTGTCTGTCTTTAGTCATTCCAATCATCATACTCTAACATTTAAAATTTATAACAAAAATACTTATAAAATATATTTGTTTATTTTTTTTTACATTTTTTAACAATTTAATTAAAGCTGACAAATACCAGCTTAATCTATATTAATAATTTATAGAGATCTGACTAATTTTGCATTTGTAAATCTATTAAATAATGGGTGCAAACGAAAAAAAAGTACTTATTGTATACTCTTCTACTGATGGACAAAGTCGCAAAATATCGAATTTTATAGCTCAAAATTTAACCGTTTCTGCTGATGTATTTTCTATTGAAACTGAAATTCCTGAAATAGGCTGCTATGATGGTATTATAATTGGTGCAAGTATCAGATATGGTGTACATCGAAAGAAAATTATTGATTTTATCAACTTGAATTATCCTATAATATCAATGAAGTGCAATGCTTTTTTCTCTGTAAGTTTAGTATCCAGAAAAACTGAGAAAAGAACAGTAAGCACTAATCCATATATTCAAAAATTTTTAAGACGTATTTTGTGGAAACCTGATCAAATAGCTTTATTTGCCGGAATGTTGGATTATCCTAGTTATGGACTTCTGGATCGGATCTTGATTCAGCTAATAATGAGAATTACCAAAGGTCCTACCGATTCTAAAACTAAAATTGAATATACGGACTGGTCGCAGGTAAAACAATTTACTTCCGATTTTAATTCACGTTTGCGTTAAAGTTATCATATATAAATACGGAATTGAAAAATATGCCTTATTTTTGCATATTATAATTTATATATTTACCTAAATGGCTAAAGTAAAAATAGGACTTGTACAATCCAGCTGTTCTAACAATGTAGAAACTAACATTGAAAAAGCTATAAACGGAATAAAAAAAGCTGCGTCAGACGGGGCTCAAATTGTTTGTTTACAAGAATTATTCACATCTTTGTATTTTTGCGATGTTGAAGATTATGATAATTTTAAGCTTGCAGAACCAATTCCAGGTCCCACCACTGATCAATTATCTAAAGTGGCATTAGAATGTAATGTTGTGATTGTAGCTTCTTTGTTCGAAAAAAGAGCGGAAGGCTTGTATCATAATACAACGGCAGTTATTGATGCTGATGGTGCATATTTAGGTAAATATAGAAAAATGCACATTCCTGATGATCCTGCTTTTTATGAAAAATTTTATTTTACACCAGGTGATTTAGGCTATAAAGTATTTAAAACTAAATTTGCAAAAATAGGTGTGCTTATTTGTTGGGATCAATGGTATCCGGAAGCTTCCAGAATCACGGCTTTAATGGGTGCGGATGTTTTATTTTATCCTACAGCTATAGGTTGGGCCACTAATCAGGACGAGACTACAAATGTAGAACAATATAATGCATGGCAAACTATACAAAGAGGGCATGCAATTGCTAACGGAGTGCATACTGTTAGTGTAAACCGTGTAGGCTTTGAGCAGGAAGGTGCAATGAAATTCTGGGGAGGTTCTTTTGTTTCTAATCCGTTTGGCAGCATACTATATCAGGCTTCCCATGATCATGAAGAAGTAAAAGTTATTGAAATTGATACTAAAAAATCTGACAATTACAGAGTGCACTGGCCTTTTTTGAGGGATAGGCGTATTGATTCTTATGCACCTATTACCAAAAGATATTTAGACGAAGAGTAATTAGTTAATTTATATATATTTACATATTGGACGCATTTTCCTTACGAGTACCCTTAGGAGATAATCTTATAAATTTCATTTTTTTAGGAAGCTTATTACTGCTTGTAGCAGCAAGGTTTGTTCTTATTCCTAAAGATGAGTCTATATTTAAATTTAAATCTCTGGTTATTGAAAATGAAAATTTCACGCTGTATGTTACATTGTGTAGCCTCATACATATTGTATTGCTTACTCTTGCATTATTTCCTTTTTTCAATCTTGTAATTCCTTTTTATAATTCTGAAGTTTTAAAACTATTAATTTTATTTATTATCATATTCATATATCAAGTAGTTTCTTACACACTAGGTAACGGTTTTTTTCTTATTTTGGGAAAGAACAAAGAGTATCAGGAAAATTACAAAAACAGATACATTTTTTTATTTATTAAGCTGTTGATAGCAATTTTTCTTTGCTTTATCGTATATTATACATCCATACCAAAGGTGTATATACCCTATATAGCTATTGGGATAATATCCGTATCTCTAATAGCAGAATGGATTTGGCTTATGTTCTTCATTAAAAAACAAATAAATCTACCAGGATATTACGAATTTTTGTACCTTTGCACTTTCGAAATATTACCTGCACTATGTATTTTAAAATTAGTGTTTTTAGGAGATAAACCTTAATTAATTATGAAGATAAAATCCGTATTAATCTCTCAAGTTAAACCCGCTGGTGAAAGCTCCCCTTACTTTGATTTGGAAAAAAAACATAAAATCAAAATTGATTTTATGCCTTTTATACATGTTCAGGGGGCTGATGCTAAAGATGTCAGAATGCAGAAAATTGATTTTTCTCAATTTACTGCTGTTATATTTACCAGTAGAAATGCTATAGATCATTTTTTCAGATTAGCAGAAGAAATGCGTTTTGCTGTACCAGACTCGATGAAATATGTCTGTCAGTCTGAAACTATTGCTTTATACCTTCAACGGTATATTGTTTACAGGAAAAGAAAAATATATTTCGGTGAAAAAGAAGCTGAAGATATGATTCCGCTTTTCAAAAAAAATCCGGATGAAAAATATTTACTTCCTACTTCTGATATTTTGAATCAAGATATTCCGGACGCTTTAAATAAAGCCGGTATAAATTGGACCAGAGCCATATTATTCAGCACAGTAAGTAGTGATTTAGCTTCAAAGATTTCTAATATCGATGATTATGATGCATTAGTTTTTTTCAGTCCTTCAGGAATTAAATCTTTATTTGATAATTATCCCGATTTTAAGCAAAACGAAACAATAATCGGAACTTTTGGTGTTTCTACAAAACAAACTGCTGAAGAGGCAGGGCTTAAAGTTGAGTTTTTTGCTCCAACCAAAGAAAGTCCATCAATGGCAAAAGCATTAGATGATTTTTTAGATTAGATATAAATTATAATATATTTAAGTAAAGCCCGGATTAAATCAATTCGGGCTTTACTTTTTAAAACAAAAAGATTTTTTAATCTTTTTTAATCTTAGATTCATTAAAAACAAGTAAATATTAATATTTTTGTGCAACTAAACAAAATTAAACTATGGCAACATATAAAGATTCGGGTGTAGATAAAGAAGAGGGATACCAGACAGTTTCCAAAATAAAAAAAGCTGTTTCTGAAACTCACAATTCTAATGTTTTAAACGGAATAGGAAGTTTTGGGGCTTTTTACCAACTTTCCGGTTATAAAAATCCCGTTTTAGTATCCGGTACCGATGGTGTAGGAACTAAATTACGAATTGCACTGGATTCAAAAGTTTACGATACTGTAGGGATAGACTGTTTTGCTATGTGTGCTAATGATATTTTATGTCATGGAGCTAAACCGTTGTTCTTTCTTGATTATCTTGCCTGCGGAAAATTAGACTCTGATGTTGCAGCAGAAATAGTTTCCGGAATAGCCAATGCCTGCAAAGAAACAGGTACAGCTTTAATAGGGGGAGAAACTGCTGAAATGCCCGGAATGTATCAAGTGGGCGACTATGATGTTGCTGGTTTTTGTGTTGGTGTGGTAGAGAAAGATGAAATAATTGACGGTTCTGAAATTAAAGAAAATCAAATAATTATAGGATTACCTTCGAGTGGTTTTCATTCCAATGGATTTTCTCTGGTGCGAAAAATATTTACTGATTTTAATGAAGAATTTGAGGGGAAACCTCTTTATGAAACTTTATTAGTACCTACCAGCTTGTATCAAAATGATATTTTCTCAATTCGTGAAAAATATCCTTTGTATGGAATAGCACATATAACTGGCGGAGGATTAATTGAAAATGTACCTAGAATTATACCGGAAGGTCTTTGTGCTGAAGTCTATACCTCAAAAATAAATATCCCATCTATTATGAAAGAATTACAAAAAAGAGGTAACATTGATGAAAAAGAAATGTTCGGAACTTTTAATATGGGGGTAGGTATGTGTATTATAACCGATGACAAGTATGCTTCCGAAATTCTTGATTTAGTTAAAGGCAGTATGCTTATAGGAAAGATTAAGAGTGGAGCCGAAAAAATAGAATTACTATAGAATTTCAATATGAATATAGCTGTATTAGTATCCGGAGGAGGAACGAACCTGCAAAGAATTTTAGATGCTCTGGAATCAGGAGAACTAATTGATTGTAACCTGCAATCTGTAATTGCAGACAGAGATTGTTATGCGATTGAAAGAGCTTTAGATAAAGATATTTCAACTTTTTTACTGGAAAGAGGTAAAAATTTATCTGTTGATATTGACCATATACTTGAAGATCAAAATATTGACATTATAGTGTTGGCTGGTTTTCTTTCAATTTTATCTGTAGAATTTTGTCATAAATGGTCGGGTAAAATTATAAATATTCATCCTTCGTTATTACCCAAATTTGGAGGAAAAGGTATGTATGGAGCCAAGGTACATCAGGCTGTTTTAGATGCAGGTGAAGTTGAATCCGGAGCAACTGTTCATTTCGTAACACAGGGTATTGATGAAGGTGAAATAATTTTACAGGGAACATTCTCTATTGATAAAAACGATACAGTTGCAGATCTTCAACAAAAAGTCATGATTGTAGAACAAAAAATTCTTATTGAAGCCATAAATTCACTTTCATCTAAAAATAAATAATTCAAATTAAAAATTGATACTTTATCGGGCTATTTAAAATTCCGTTATGTTTTTTAATTAGCCTTTAATGTATTATTCATTAATATTTGTCTGTGTTTAGGAAAGCGCAGACTTTTATCTGCTTTAGAAAGTATTGAGGGAGATATTATAAAATTAGTTTTTTCTTTGGGTATGGTTCTTATCTTTACAGATATAGAGTCAAAACTTACTACAGATTCATTGATTGCCAACGATTGATTTAGCATATCTCCTTTGTAATAAAAATAAATAATATACCAATATTTATCCCGATCATAACTATCCATATGCTCTTCTATTTCTCTTCCTTTCACCCATACATTCTTTTGAGGATCTATGTCTACCAGTTTAAAATTCATGCATGGATAATCCAGATAAGAACTTCGCATACCAATTTCTAATGAATCCCATTTAAAACAGTTTATTTCTCTCGCAAAGTTAATATGTGAGATAGAGTCTCTTAATATTTTATTATCAAGTTCATTAAAACAGTGTAATGTATTCGTATTAACGTTTATACAATTTTTATTTTTACAACTTATTGTTAACAAAAAAAAGGGTAGCAGGCTAAATAATAAAACGAATTTTAATAAGTTCATAGATATAATTTATTATTTTGATAGAGAATTCAACACAAATATAAATAAATTTTTACTTTTTTTTTAATATTAAGAAGCATTATATTTAATTATATTAAATCTATAGTTGTTTAATATATTCAATTAACATATTATTTTGATATTAATTGTTAATTAATCATAAAACAAACAAAAATCTTTTGGCTATATATGATTGAATTAAACCTCTTGATAAAAGATATAGCAAGAAAGAAAACCATAGTGTATGATTATTCTGATATTTATCTAATCCATAGTAGCATACAAAAAAGATAGATACGGATATGAGCATAGAATTTCTCATTTGCCTGGAGGCAGTAGCCTCAACAAATATTCCATCCCAAACAAAAGCTAAAAATCCTGCTAAAGGTATACAAATTACGCACCAACGGTATTGGTAACATATTTCAAGTAAGCTGGCTTTATCCGTAAAAAATGAAAGTAAGTGAGTTAAAGAAAATGTATAAAGTAGTGTAAATATTATAGCTATTGTAAATGACCATATTAAAAGCTTATTTATAAGCTGTTTAAGGGATGTAAACTTATTTGCTCCAACAAATTTTCCTGTCAAGGATTCTGCTGCATATGCAAATCCATCCATGATATATGAAAATAAAACAAACATCTGCATGAGTAAGGCATTGGCAGATAAAATAAGATTTCCTTGTTTTGATGAAGCATACATAAAAAATGAACTAACCGATAATAATGCTAAAGTTCTGATAAAGATATCTCTATTTACTTTTAAAAATGGAATAAATGAACTAATGGATGATATTTTTTTTAGGCTTATGTTTTCTAACCAATGTTTATATCTGAATTTACAAATAAGTAAATAGGTAACCATCCCTGTATATTGAGCTATTAATGAAGCATAAGCAATACCTCTTATTTCAAGTTTCCATTGATAAACAAAAAGAAATGATAGCAAGATATTAAGACTGTTAATAGCTATAGTTATTACCATAGGAATTTTAGAATTTTGCATACCTATAAACCAGCCATTTAAGCTAAATAAAATTAATACTGCTGGTGCAGACCAAATATAAATATCAAAATATTGTTTAGTCCGTATTTTGATATTTTCATCTACATTCAATAAATAAAAGCTTACTAATGCAATCATTCCTTGTAATGCAATAATAATTATTCCAGCTAAAAGAGCAAGATATAAAGAACGTATAAGCACTTCTGTTTGCTCATTTCTATTTTGTTTACCATAGGCTTGAGCTGCAAATCCACTGGTTCCCATTCTTAAAAAAGAAAAGCCCCAGTAAATAAAATTAAATATAATGGATGCGATTGCTATAGCTCCTATATAGTTTTCATCGGTTAAATGTCCAGCGATAAACATATCTACCATTCCAAGCAAGGGTACTGATAAATTTGATATAATATTGGGTATAGCGAGTCTTAATATGCTTCTATTCATATCTTTATTACATACACCTTAGTAATTCTTCAACAACAAAGCCGGCAATATGCCGGCTTTATCATTACTATTTATATAAGTGTTATTTTCCAAAAATTTTTCCAAAAATCCCCCCTAATCCTTCTTTTTTATCTCCTGAAAGAAAACTACCTAAATCATCCAATCCTAATTTACCATCCCCGTTTTGATCTAATATTTTACTTAAAATGCTACTTCCTGCAGTTCCTCCCAACATACCGCTTAACATATCTGTAAGTCCGCCTGTATTTTCAACATTGTTTTTTTGAGTCAGTTTTCCTAAATACCCCATCACTATTGGTGCTAAAAGAATTAAAATCTGAGAAACTTTTCCTGAAGAAACTCCAGTTCTGGAACTTATACTTTCTTCAAGCTCTTTTTGCTGGCTGCCAAATATATGTCCTAAAATTCCTTTTCCATCAGAATTGTCTGATCCTGTAAAGAAACCTGAAAGATTATCTAATATACTACCGCTGTGGTTAGAAGATGTTAAAGCTCCTAGTATTCCATTTGCCCCATCAGTGGAAGTTGCATTATTTTGTAATGCTCCGAGTAAAGCAGGAACAGCTGAGGCTATAACAGAAGATGTTTCTTTTTCTGTTGTTCCTGTTTTTTGTCCTATTCCTTCTATTATTTGTTTTCCTAAATCTGAATTGAATAAATCTGTTATGTTCATTATATTGTTATTAATAATTATAATAATACGAAGTTATAGTTTTTTTAATAAATATTCTTTGATCATGATGCATATATTGACAGAGGTTTAAAATGTATTTAGTTTTAAATGTTAATATATTTATAAACTAATTAAAAAATTAATATTTTTACAATAAAAATGTTAGTTGAAAGTCAAATATCTGCTAAAGAGTATAAATATTTAATCTTAAATTTATTTTATAAAAAAACATCATTTCTAATTTTTTGTTTTATCGGACTTTTATTATTGGTAATGTATTTATTTAATGTAAATATAGAAGGCTTAGAAAAAACTCCAGTATATTATTTATATTTTTCTTCTTTTTTCTTAGTTATCAATCCATTGCTTGTATATTATACGATTTATAAACAAATTAATTCCAATATTGAGTTTACTGAAAAAATAAAATATAATTTTACTAATGAGAATATCAATATTGATGGAGAAACATTTTCTCAAATAATCTACTGGCGTGAAATTAAACAAATAAAAAAAACACAAAACTGGATTTTTATTTTTCTAAAAGATAAAACTATTTACATTATTTCAATAAAAAACAATACAGCTCAGTATAGTGAACTGGAAAATATAATTTCCGGGCAAGGATTCTAATACTAATTATTTAACAACCAACCGTTTCCATTCAGGATGCTTTTTTAAATAGCCTGCTACAAACGGACACATAGGTACAAGTCTTAATCCCTGCTTATCAATATCTATTAGTACCTGTTCCAAAAATCCGGATCCTACTCCTCTTCCTTCTAATTCCATCGGAACTTCTGTGTGAGTAAGATATATTTCATCATCTGTCTTTATATATTCTATTCTGGGAGTAAACCTACCAATCTGTATTTCATACTGATTATTTTCAGTATTATCAATTAATTCGTATTCACTCATATTTGTATTTTAGATAAATCTGATCAAAATTCCGGCCAATTCACTAAGATTTATTCAAATTTTCAGGTTGAAATAAATCACATTAATATTATTTCCATTATAAACTTGAAAAAATTCTCTCTTTAAATTTACTAAAAAATGGTTCAACTTATAATCTTGTTGTATTTTTGTTTCTTAATATTTTTAGAGCATCATATTTCCATGTCAGGACTTTATATCCACATTCCTTTTTGTCATAAAAAATGTAATTATTGTAATTTTCATTTTTCAACTCAGTTAGACTTTAAGCCTCAACTAGTAAAAGCTATAGAAAAGGAATTATTTTTAAGGAAAGACGAATTTAAAAATATTAAAATTGAGACTTTATATTTTGGTGGAGGAACTCCTTCCCTTCTTTCAAAAAATGAATTATACTCGATATTTAACACCCTGCATTCTCATTATTCAATTTCAGAATTACAAGAAATAACTTTAGAGTCCAATCCTGAGGATCTTACTTCTGATTTCTTACTTTTTTTAAAAAATGAAACTCCTATAAATCGTTTAAGTATTGGTATACAATCGTTTAATGATTATGACCTAAAACTAATGAATCGTTCCCATTCATCTTTTGAAGCGGAAAAATCTATCATGAGGGCACAGAATATAGGATTAAATAACATTACTATAGATCTCATTTATGGAGGCCAAAGTACTTCTAATCAAATTTGGATTGATAATTTACAAAAAGCAATACAATTAAATATTCCTCATATTTCATCCTATGCTTTAACAGTGGAACCCAAGACAGCTTTTGAATCGCTTATAAAAAAAGGGAAATTACCAGATATTGATGAAGACCGTCAACTCAAACAGTTTGAATTATTAAGAAAAATACTTTATAATAATGATTTTATCCAATACGAATTTTCGAATTTTGGTAAAAAAGGATATTTTTCAAAGCATAACACTTCCTATTGGAATTCTAAAGCTTATATAGGAATAGGACCATCGGCTCATTCATTTAACGGAACAAATATCAGAAGCTGGAATATTTCCAATAATATTCATTATATTAAATCTCTGAATAATAATATTTTACCTTTGGAACAAGAATTTCTTGATGAAAAAGACGTATATAATGAAAAAATTATGCTGGGACTTAGAACACAATGGGGAATTAATATAAATTCTGTATTAGATAATTTTTCAAAAAAAATAGTCTCTCATTTTTTAAAAGAAACCGAATTTTTAAAACAGGAACGTTTAATTTTAACAAACAGTAATTCATTGATGATTAATCCGGAATACCTGTTTCAAACGGATGGTATTATATCTCGGCTATTTTTCATTGATTAATTAGTAATAAACACTTAATTTTGCACTGGATTATAAAAAAATGAGAGAAAATCAACCTATAGGTATTTTTGATTCCGGTATGGGAGGGCTTACAACAGCAAAAGAAATTAAGAGATTGCTGCCTAATGAAAGCGTAATTTATTTTGGAGATTCTAAACATCTTCCTTATGGAGATAAATCTAAGGAAGTAATTATTGAATATTCTGAACAAATTACCCGGTTTCTAATTGAAAAAGGTTGCAAAGCTATTGTTATAGCTTGCAACACAGCTACATCTAATGCGCTTCATGAAGTTAAAGCAATTGCTAAATCGCATAAGGTACCTGTTTATGATGTTATTTCTCCCGTTGCAGAGAAAGTAGCCTATGCTTTTAATCAAAATATAGGAGTCATAGCTACAAAATCCACTATTGCATCTCATATTTACAGAAAAAGCATACGCAAGCTTAACAAGCACATAGAGGTTCAGGAACTTGCTACACCTTTATTGGCTCCGGTAATAGAAGAAGGTTTTAATAATCATGCTATTTCTGAAATTGTATTAAGAACATATTTAAACAATAAAAAATTACAAAATATAGATTCCCTGATTTTAGGATGCACTCATTACCCTCTTATTCTTAATGAAGTTAAACAATTTTATCAGAACAAAATTCAGGTAATAGACTCTCCTTTAATTGTAGCCAATTTTATTAAACACGATCTGGAAAAAAGAAAATTGTTATCCAATACAAGTAACTCCGATTATGAATTTTATGTTTCTGACTTAAATCCTAATTTTGCCAGACTGGCAAAAAAATTTTTTGGTAGTAATATAAATTTAGAGACTATAAATTTAAATAATCCGATTCCCGCTTTATCTAATGAATAGATCATATAAACTCTAATAAATATAAACAATTTATTGGGAGCGTCTGTGAAAACATTAATTTATCCGATTTATGAAATTATAAAAAAAATTGTAAATTGCAACTCAATTTATACAGACCTTTATTTTCCGAGCGAAATAATTTATGGATTTAATAAGATTAAATATTAGAGGAATTTCTTACAGCCAAACACAGACCGGAGCTTATGCACTTATTCTTGAAGAAGATTTTGGAAAACGTAAAATACCGGTAATTATAGGAAGTTTTGAGGCCCAATCTATTGCTTTAGCTTTAGAAAAAGACATAACTCCTCCCCGTCCTATTACCCATGATTTATTTACAACTTTTGCTAAAAGTTTTCATATTCAGGTTAAAGCCGTTTTTATCTATAAACTAGTTGATGGAGTTTTCTATTCTAACATATTGTTCCAGAATTCTGATACAGATGAAGAAAAAGAAATAGATTCCCGCACTTCCGATGCTATTGCTTTGGCAGTAAGATTTAATGCACCTATATATACCACGAAAGAAATTATGGAAAAAGCGGGTGTGTACATGGATATGAAAGAGGAAAATTCTGAAGATGCAACCATTGAAAAAGCAATTGATAATATTGAAAATCAATTGAAAATGGATAATTTAGAAGATTCTTTTGCTCATTTATCCGAAATGGAAATTAATGATTTATTATCCAAGGCTTTAGAAAGCGAAGATTATGAGACAGCAGCCAAATTGCGTGATGAGCTGAATAGAAGAACTGAAATTTAATTTTAGAGTAATAATTAATCAAAACGATAGCTAGTTCCATCTTCTTTTGTCATACTTTGAATATACTCTGAGGGTGTAACTCCTTCAATTTGTTTAAAAACCTTGTTAAATGTTGTTTGTTGTTTAAAACCTGAATACGTATAAATATATTTCAGACTATATTTAATATGGTAATTATTTTCTAACATTTTTTTTACTTTACTTATTCTGTATAAGTTAATGAATGAAGTAAAATTCATATTTTTTTTAATTTTAATAGTCCTGGATATGTACGAGACATTACTGTTCAACTCTGATGCCAGTTGGGAAATAGTGAACCCCGGATCGCAATATGGTTCTTTATTTTCCATATAATCTAAAATTTTATCATATAACTCAGAATATTTCGAATCATCAAGATGAGTTGATTCTAAATGTGTAGTTTTTACTTCTTTAACAGGTATGCTTACTGAAATAAATCGTAATTTATTCATATAATAGAGAATAAGACTAATCAATATCAAAGCAAAAAACACGGTTGCAACATTAATAATAACAAGTTGTTTATCAACAAAACTAATGTATTGTTCTTCGGGTATCACTTGAACTAAAAGAAATGCTGTACATATAAGAACAACAATATAGATTCCCATTGATATTATTGTCTTAAAATTATAAAACAACGTCATTCCGAAAGGAATTAAAAAATACCACATAAAAGGAGTTATTCTTCCGGCTTCCCAAAACAAAACCATAAATGGATATAACAATAAGGTTAGTACCACAACATATACCATAATATATGGCTTTAAATAATCATATTTTACCTTATAGACTATAATAATTAATAGCAAATGTAAAACTAAGTATGATGCTGTCAGATAATTGAAAGGATATAGCTGTACACTCCAATAATAAATTAAGTAAAGCGCTAAAATACCTGTAATGCAAAGCAAATAACTTTGTAAAAATTGTTTTTTAATCGAATCAGATTCTTCTGTGTAAGAAACCGGCTGCGCCATGTTTATTTTAGTATTAATTAACTATGCAAAATTAAGCAAAAATGTTAACATAAAATTCCAACATCATTTAACTTTTTTTATACTTATTAAATTCGTTAACTGTTGAAGTTAATAATATATTGATACCGGTTTTATAGTTTATAATTAAAGTGCTTCAGAATCATTTTCGTGATTCATAGCATTAATATATTGAGAAGGAGTTATTCCTTCTATCAGTTTAAAAACTTTATTAAATGTAGATTGATGTTTGAAACCAGCAGAAGTATAAATAAATTTTAATGTATATTTATTATGATAATCTTTATTGATCATATCTTTTACTTTATTTATCCTGTAAGTATTCACAAAATAAACAAAGTTCATATTTCTTTTTATTCTTATAGATTTGGAAATATACGTTATGTTAGTATTTAAGCTTGATGCTACCTGGGCAATATTAAAATCCGGATCACAATAAGGTTCTTTAGAATTAAAATAATCAACTATATTATTATATAAAGTTTCATATTTTTCATCGGATTCATCTGTTTTGTCAGATGTTGTAGAACTGATTGTACTTGTTGTTTTGTCTGGTTTATTAATCATCTGTATCATTCCTGCTTTATTAATATAATACATAATAAAAGTAACAAAACATAAACTGAAAAGTATAGTTATTATGTTTAAAACAGTCAATTGATGTGAAGAGAAAGGACGTATATATTTTTGAAAAAGATTGAAATCTGACATAATGAATATGCTCCCTATTAGAACTAAAATATACAAAGACCAGTATAATACAGTTTTAAATGAGAAAATGATCATTATACCGAATGGAATTAAAAAGTACCAGATAAAAGCAGTAACCTGTCCCGATTGCCATAATAATGCATTAAAGGGGTACAACATTAAAGATAAAAAAATTAAATATACCGGAACTAATAATTTTATTGAGTTGTAATTTAATTTAATTGATATGACCAACACAAATAAGTGAAACAAAAGACCTAAGGACGCAAGATAATTAAGAGGGAACATGTTTTCATACCAATAAAATACAGAAAAAGAAAACAATACACTAATAATAATACATAGATATTGAATAATATATTTTTTTCTTATTTTATTTAATTCTGAAAGCTCAGTGGGCCTCATTATTTCAAAATTTATTAGTAAAATCCGACAAGTATAAAAGTTATTTAAAAGTTTTTAAATATGCAGAAATCATTCCACATACAGTAAAATTCAATAATTTTATTGATTTAAATGTCAAATATAAAAAAGAAACTTCTTATATAAGAAGTTTCTTTTAATTAATATTGAATGAGTAGACTAGTATAATTCTATAGATAAGCTTTTAAATCTGAAAAATTTATTATAATTAAGATATTTTACAAAACTTTCCCAATTAAATAAGCTAATATATTCAGATTAAATGCAGTATTAATTTTTGTTTGATCACCTTGTCCAGCCTGAACCATATTTTCATATTTACATTGAGTAGCTGAAACTGAAGAACAATTAAACATATTGGGTCCTGCAAATATTCCTGTATCACCACCTCCGGTATCATTTAAATTGTTAGAAAAATTAAATGAAAAACTGGCAATTACATTATCAGAATAATCTTTAGGGGTAAATGTTACGGCCTGTACAATATTATTATTTACAATAAATGAATTTTTTTCCTTAGCAAATACTTTACCTACAGTATTATTCAAATATAAACCATCATCGTAAGAAGTGTAAGGTAAGCCTCTTAAATTTCCGAAAGGTCCATTAGTAAGTGGATGATCAATATTTTCAATAGCTCCGTTTACAGAAGAAGGTGTTGCCCTGCTGCCTTGTAAACCGGTTACAGTGTCAGCACTTCCAGAAACTAAAAGATTAGATAATTTAGCATAAACCTGCGAATCCTGAGTTAGTAAAAATAAAGCAGCTTTTTTTTCTTGAGTTAAAAAAACTTTCACTGCATTAGCTAAATCTTGCCTGTTTGCAGCCGTTGCTCCGTCATCTCCCCAACTGGTTATCACAATATCATAGGTACCTGACTGAAGTGCATTAATTGCCTGAATTCTGTTGGTTGTAGTTGATAAAGAAATCGTAGTCATAGAAACATTTTTAAATCCTGAAACTATACCGTTGTTTGTACCGTCATTTCCAAAAACCATAGGATTTGATAAAACTGCTGAAAAGTTTGAAAAACCAGATGCTGATGTACTATTTGGAGTATAAGCATCATTCAGTCCTAAAAATAGTACATTAATTGTTCTTGTACTTAACCCATCGGTTGTTGCTGTGAATGAACATCCCTTAGCTCCAGAAATTTTAAAATTACTGGACAATTTAGGTGTTATTGGTCTACCTTCTCCCGTTAGACGAATACTACGTTTTCCAACCTCAGTAATTGTTCCGGAATAAGTAAAATAATACCCATTAACTATGTTAGTGGTTAAAGATAAGGGTCCCGGATTGGTAACATTAATAGTAACTTCAACATAATCATTTTCGTCCAGTTCCTTGTTGGGTACTAATTTACTAATAGTAGGCCCTAGTACTAATGTAGCACAATCCATAGTATACTCAATACCTGGAGTTTCACCACAAAGGTTTAGCCATTGATCCCCTTGCCAGAAATTATAACAGTTGGAATCTGTATTGAATATTAATAAGGATTTTTCTGAAGAACTTAAATCCATCGCATCTCTCTCGGCTTTACTTACCCTTGGTAGTAAAACTCCTAAATTATCAGATTCAACATCTAATATAGATTTTACATTTGGGAATTCCGTCCCAATACCTACCTGACCACACATATATGATACAGATAAAATAAATAACGAACTAATTAATACAAAATTTTTCATGAATGTTAGTCTCTTTTTAAATATTTCGCAAAAATATACAAGTAATATAAGTAAATTTTAAAATGACCAACAGATTATACAAAAATAGCTTACATAACTTAACTCATTGATTTACATATAAAAAAAACAACATTTTTCTAAAAACAACTTAATATTTATTAATCTATATTATTATTTTTCTAATATGCATGGAATATATATAAAATCTTATATACTAGATTATTAATTATATATTCGTAAATTTGATATATGAAGTTTGAAGTAGTTTCTCCTTTCCAACCTACAGGAGATCAGCCCAGAGCAATTGAATCACTATCCAAAGGAATATTAAATAATGAAAGATATCAAACCTTATTAGGAGTGACAGGTTCTGGTAAAACCTTTACCATTGCAAATGTTGTTCAAAATATACAACGCCCTACAATTATCTTAGCACACAATAAAACACTTGCTGCTCAGCTATATATGGAGTTTAAAGAGTTTTTCCCTAATAATGCAGTTGAATATTTTGTTTCTTACTATGATTATTATCAACCGGAAGCATTTATGCCTACCACAAATACTTATATCGAAAAAGATTTATCAATCAACGAAAATCTTGAAAAACTTCGATTAAGTGCATCATCAGCCTTACTTTCAGGAAGAAGAGACGTATTAGTTGTTTCCTCTGTATCCTGTTTATATGGTATAGGAAATCCGCAGGAATTCCAAAAAAACCTTGTGGCATTAGAGGTTGGCCAAAAAATCACAAAAACCAAATTATTGCAATCGTTAGTCTCAGCACTTTATTCTCGATCCGAAATGAATTTTGGAAGAGGTAATTTTAGAGTTAAAGGTGATGTTATAGACGTTTTTCCCGCATATTCAGACACGGGAATACGTATACAATTATTTGGAAATGAAATAGATAGAATTGAAAACGTAGATTATGTTTCCAATAATGTAATAGATTCCATTGAAAATATTAACATTTATCCTGCCAATCTGTTTGTTACCTCACCAGATACCTTAAGCCAAGCGATCAAAAATATACAAATTGATTTGGGTAAACAGGTAGAATATTATAATGAAATTGGTAAATCATTAGAAGCTCATCGTTTAAAAGAACGAACTGAATTTGATTTAGAAATGATTAAAGAGCTAGGGTATTGTTCAGGAATTGAAAATTATTCAAGATATTTAGATGGGAGAGCTCCCGGATCTCGCCCTTTCTGTCTATTGGATTATTTTCCTAAAGATTTTCTTATGGTTGTAGATGAAAGCCACGTTACTCTTCCACAGGTTCACGCCATGTACGGTGGAGATAGAAGCAGAAAAGAAACTTTAGTTGAATACGGTTTCAGGTTACCTGCAGCTATGGATAACCGCCCATTAAAATTTGAAGAATTTGAAATGATGCAAAATCAGGTAATTTATGTAAGTGCAACCCCTGCGGATTATGAGCTTCAAAAAAGTGAAGGAGTTTTTGTTGAACAAATTATCAGACCTACCGGACTATTAGATCCGGAAATAGAAGTCCGGCCTTCTTTAAATCAAATTGATGATTTAATGGCCGAAATACAAAAACGGATTGAAGAAGATGAAAGGGTTTTAGTTACTACTTTAACCAAAAGAATGGCAGAAGAACTGACCAAATACCTGACCAAATTCGGTATAAGAACACGATATATACATTCAGACATAGATACATTGGAAAGAGTTGAAATAATGCAGGATTTAAGATTAGGGAAATTTGATGTTCTTGTGGGAGTAAATTTGTTAAGGGAAGGTCTGGATTTACCCGAAGTTTCATTAGTTGCCATATTAGATGCGGACAAAGAGGGTTTTTTACGCTCCCACCGTTCGCTTACTCAAACTGCCGGACGTGCTGCCAGAAATATTCACGGTAAAGTAATTATGTATGCAGATAAGATGACTGATAGTATGAAAAAAACCATTGATGAAACATCTCGAAGAAGGGAAATTCAGAATCAGTTTAATATAGATCATCATATTACCCCTAAACCATTAAACAAAAAAATCACAAAAATATCCATAGGTGACCAAGAGGCTGCTATTGAAACCTACAATGTCAAAGATGATATAAAAACAGCTGCTGAACCTTCTGTGCAATATAATAACGAAAATCTGGAAAAAATTATTTCTAAAAAACAAAAAGAAATGGAAAAAGCAGCTAAAAATCTGGACTTTTTAACCGCTGCTAAATTCCGTGATGAAATCAATGAACTGAAAGAGACTTTAAATAAAAATAATTCTTAATGCTACCATAGAAAGCATAATTTAACCTATATTTTTTTTAAAATTTAGATTAATAATTTCATATTATATCCGCTCTTTTTATAATTTTGTTATAAGACCATAAAATTATAAGATATGATTATAGGAGTACCTAAAGAAATCAAGAATAACGAAAACAGAGTAGCGCTTACAGCTGCAGGAGTTTTCGAACTTTCTCACCGGGGACATAAAGTCTTGATTGAAAAAAATGCCGGTGTAGGAAGTGGAATATCTAATGAAGAGTACATTCAGGCAGGAGGACATATATATGATTCTCCTGAAAACATCTGGTCTGAAGCCGAGATGATATTAAAAGTCAAAGAACCTATTGAGCAGGAGCTTTCACTGGCTAGGAAAGATCAAATCATTTTTACATACTTCCATTTTGCCTCAAGTGAAAAGCTTACTCATGCTATGATTGAAAGCAAATCAGTTTGCCTTGCTTACGAAACAGTAGAACGTAAAGATCGAAGCCTTCCTTTATTAATTCCTATGTCTGAAGTGGCCGGAAGAATGGCTATTCAGCAAGGAGCTAAATTTCTTGAAAAACCTGCAAAAGGAAGAGGGGTTCTCTTAGGTGGAGTTCCAGGAGTACCTCCAGGAAAAGTGCTTATTTTAGGAGCTGGAATAGTGGGTATTCAGGCAGCTAAAATGGCATCCGGCTTAGGTGCGCAGGTGACCATTGTGGATATTGACATGAATAAACTAAGATACATTAGCGATATACTTCCCCCACATGTTATTACAGAATATTCAAGCAGGTACAATATAAAAAACCTTATAAAAACTCATGATTTAATTATTGGAGCTGTATTAATTCCGGGTGCAAAAGCACCGAAACTTATTACCCGGGATATGCTGAAAGATATGCGACCAGGAACTGTAATTGTGGATGTTGCTGTGGATCAGGGAGGCTGTGTTGAAACCTGTACTCCAACAACTCATAATGATCCTACTTTTATCATCGATGACGTCTTACATTATTGTGTAGCCAATATGCCGGGAGCTGTGCCATATACCTCAACCCTGGCATTAACTAACTGTACGCTTCCTTATATAATGGAAGTTGCGGATAAAGGTTGGAAAAAAGCTTGTTCTGAAAAAGAAGAATTGAAAAAAGGATTAAATATTATTCAGGGAAATGTAGTTTATCCGGGAGTTGCTGAAGCATTTAATCTGGAATTTGTTCAACCAGATCTATTTTTATAATTTTTAATTTTTAAACGATTATCATAAGCACCAATAAAAAAACCTCCTGAAAAACAGGAGGTTTTTATATGGATAGTTAAATATCTCAAATTAAACTTTGATTTCAACTTCTACTCCACTAGGAAGTTCAAGTTTCATTAAAGCATCTACAGTCTTAGAAGAAGAGCTGTAAATATCCATTAACCTCTTATGAGAATTTAATTGAAACTGCTCACGAGATTTTTTATTTACGTGTGGAGAACGTAAAACAGTAAAGATTCTTTTGTGTGTAGGTAATGGAATAGGTCCGTTAACTACAGCACCAGTCGCTTTTACAGTTTTTACGATTTTCTCAGCTGATTTATCAACTAAATTATAATCGTAAGATTTAAGTTTTATTCTTATTTTTTGACTCATTGTTTTAAATATTAAGCATTTGTACCTTTAGCTTTAGCGATAACCTCATCTGCTACGTTCTGAGGAGCTGCTTCGTAATGATCAAACTCCATAGTTGAAGTTGCACGTCCGGAAGATAAAGTTCTTAAAGACGTTACATATCCAAACATTTCTGATAACGGAACAAATGCTTTGATAACTTTTGCGTTATTTCTATCATCCATACCATTTACAGTAGCTCTACGACGGTTCAAGTCACCAACAATATCCCCCATATATTCTTCAGGAGTTAATACCTCCAATTTCATAATAGGTTCCATTATTACCGGTTTCGCTTTTCTAGCAGCTTCTTTAAATCCTAATTTGGCTGCTAATTCGAAAGATAACTGGTCAGAGTCAACCGGGTGGAAAGATCCGTCTTTCAACGTAATCTTCATTCCGTCTATTTCATATCCTGCTAAAGGACCGTTTTTCATAGCTTCTTTGAAACCTTTTTCTACAGAAGGAACAAATTCTCTTGGAATATTCCCACCTTTGATTTCATTCACAAACTCAAGACCTGTTTTACCTTCATCAGCTGTAGATATATCAAATACAATGTCTGCGAATTTACCACGTCCACCGGTTTGTTTTTTGTAAACTTCACGATGAGAAGCAGTTCCCATAAGAGCTTCTTTGTACTCAACCTGAGGTTGCCCCTGGTTAACTTCAACTTTAAACTCTCTTCTTAAACGGTCTACAATAATATCTAAGTGAAGCTCACCCATACCTGAAATTACAGTTTGTCCGGAAGCTTCGTCTGTTTTAACCTGGAAGGTTGGATCTTCTTCAGCTAATTTAGATAAAGCCATACCTAATTTATCAACGTCTGCTTTAGTTTTTGGTTCTACAGCAATACCGATAACCGGGTCCGGGAATACCATACTTTCTAAGATAATCGGAGATTTTTCCTCACAAAGGGTGTCTCCTGTTTTTATATCTTTAAAACCTACCGCTGCACCAATATCTCCTGCCTCAATATATTCGATAGGATTTTGTTTATTTGCGTGCATCTGATAGATCCTTGAAATTCTTTCTTTATCTCCTGAACGGGTATTCAGAACATAAGAACCTGCATCCAAATGACCGGAATAAGCTCTGAAGAAAGCTAAACGACCTACATAAGGGTCAGTAGCAATTTTAAATGCTAAAGCTGAAAACGGCTCTTTTGCATCCGGTTTTCTTGAAATAGGCTCATCAGTTTTTGGGTCTATACCTTCGATAGCTTCTTTATCCAAAGGAGAAGGAAGATAACGACATACTGCATCTAACATAAATTGAACTCCTTTATTTTTGAATGAAGAACCACAAACCATAGGAATAATACTAATATCTATAGTTGCTTTACGAAGTGCTTCGTGAATTTCTTCTTCAGAAATTGAATCCGGATCTTCAAAGAATTTTTCCATTAGACTTTCGTCATACTCAGCCACAGCCTCGATAAGGTTTTGACGGTATTCCAAAACTTCTTCCTGCATATCTTCAGGAATATCAACAATATCAAAAGTTGAACCGAAGTTATCATTATGCCATACTATTGCACGGTTTTTAACCAGGTCAACAACTCCTTTGAAATCTTCTTCTGAACCAATAGGTAGAACGATAGGAACTGCATTAGATCCTAACATGTCTTTAACCTGGCGACAAACGTTCAAGAAATCGGAACCTTGTCTGTCCATTTTATTTACAAATCCCATTCTCGGAACTTTGTAATTATCGGCAAGTCTCCAGTTAGTTTCAGATTGAGGTTCAACACCATCCACTGCACTAAATAAGAAAACTAAACCGTCTAATACCCGTAAAGATCGGTTCACCTCAACAGTAAAGTCAACGTGTCCCGGAGTGTCAATGATATTAAAATGGTAAGACTGAGTGTCTGGTAATTTTTTACCGTCATCAGTTAAAGGGAAATTCCAGTTACAGGTAGTAGCTGCGGAAGTAATGGTGATACCTCTTTCAGCTTCCTGAACCATCCAGTCCATAGTAGAAGCACCATCGTGAACCTCTCCTATTTTATGGTTAACCCCAGTATAAAATAAAATCCTTTCCGTTGTTGTGGTTTTTCCTGCATCGATATGAGCAGCAATACCTATATTACGTGTATATTTTAAATCTCTTGACATACAATCTTAGAATTTGAAATGTGAGAATGCTTTGTTAGCTTCAGCCATACGGTGAGTATCTGTTTTCTTTTTAACAGCAGCACCTTCCTCTTTTGCAGCTGCTATAATTTCAGAAGCTAACTTTTGAGACATGGACTTTTCATTTCTATCTCTGGAGTATTTAATCAACCATTTCATCGCCATAGAAATTTTTCTATCCGGACGAATAGGCATTGGAATCTGGAAGTTAGCTCCACCTACTCTACGGCTACGTACTTCTACATGAGGCATAACATTTTCCAAAGCATCTTTCCATATTTCCAAAGATGTTTTTTCCTGATCTTCTTTTTTCGATTCTACAATTTCTAATGCATCGTAGAAAATTTTAAAAGCTATACTTTTTTTACCGTCTTTCATTAAGTTATTAACGAAACGTGTTACCAATTGATCATTAAATTTAGGATCTGGTAAAAGCGGGCGTTTTTTTGCTTTCGTTTTTCTCATTTTACCTGAATAATTTCGTTATTACTATTTTTTGTCTTTAGGACGTTTTGCTCCGTATTTACTTCTTCTTTGTAAACGACCTTGTACACCAGCGGTGTCTAAAGCTCCCCTAACAATGTGATAACGAACTCCCGGTAAATCTTTTACTCTTCCGCCTCTCACCAATACTATCGAGTGCTCTTGTAGATTATGTCCTTCTCCTGGAATGTACGCGTTCACCTCTTTACCGTTTGTTAAACGAACCCTTGCAACTTTTCTAAGTGCTGAATTCGGTTTTTTCGGTGTAGTGGTATATACACGGGTACATACTCCACGTCTTTGTGGACAAGAATCTAAAGCAGCCGATTTACTCTTCTTGGCAAGTGTGGCTCTTCCTTTTCTTACTAATTGTTGAATAGTTGGCATTTATGCTCTTTTAATTTTAGGTCGCAAATGTAGTGTTTTTTTTAGATATACAAAAATAATATCCTCATATTCTAGCCATTTAATCTCAGATTTTTACGAAGTTAAAGCTTATCATAAAACAGATTCCTATTTTTTTTTAAATCAAAATACAAAAACCACCTATCAATCTGGCTATCAAAAACATATAATCATACCTATAAAAACCCAATAAACCAAAAAGTTAAATTGATTTTCATTTTCCTCATTAACAATTACTTTCTACCTTTGCAATTCAATAACCATATAAATTACATTCATGAATTTAACCTACTTAAAATCTTTATTTTTTGTAGCCTTTGCTGCTTCCTCATACGGAGTTTTGGCAACCTTTGTAAGGCTAGCCTATAATGAGGGTTATACCACGGCAGAGGTCACTTTTTCTCAAGCCGTTCTGGGGTTGCTGGGACTCCTGATCATTCATTTATTCAGCAAAAAAAAAGACGCTGGAAACCTTCCTCCTGCCAGCCGTAAAGATAAACTGTATTTAATACTTTGCGGAACTTCTTTTGGACTTACCAGTACTTTCTATTATCTGGCTGTACATTATAAAATTCCGGTTTCCATTTGTATCGTATTATTAATGCAGGCCGTATGGATGGGAGCATTGGTGGATTTCATCATTAACAGAAAAAAGCCAACACTGGTTCAGAAACTTGCAATTTTATTAATACTTACCGGAACCTTATTGGCCACCAACTTAATTAATGAATCAAACATTAAACTAAACATAACGGGAGTAATTTTCGGATTATTATCCGCTTTGTCGTATACATTTTCCATGTTTTCTTCTAATAAAATAGGAACCAAGCTTCCCTCCTCCTTACGCTCTGTATATCTTTTAACAGGAGCCACACTCATGGTTACCCTTATCTGGGGATACACCATCGTTACCGAACCCTTTAATTTTTCAATTTTTTATACCTGGGGCATCATACTCGCAGTATTCGGAACCATTCTCCCTCCGTTTTTATTTACTAAAGGAATGCCGGTAGTGGGCATTGGCGTGGGAAGTATTATTGCCTCGCTGGAACTTCCGGTTTCCGTATTAATGGCAAAATTCCTACTGCACGAAAAAGTAAATGCTTTACAATGGACCGGTATTGCACTCATATTATTATCCATAGTTTTGTTAAATCTTGTTTTCATCATTCCTAAACGTTTCAGAACCAAAAAAACACAATAATTATTTATCATTTTGTACATTTCAATATTGCTTTCCATTCATATTTTAAATAACTTGCCGACAAATGAAATTGGATACTTTAAAACATAAAGGAAAACGAAATCAGCTAATTAGCTTACTAAAACTAAAAGGAATATCAGACCCCGCAGTGCTTCACGCAATTAATCAGGTTCCCCGGCATCTGTTCATAGACTCCATATTTGAAGATTTGGCGTATGAAGACCGGGCATTTCCTATATTATCAGGACAAACTATTTCTCACCCTTATACCGTTGCTTTTCAAAGTCAGCTTTTGCACATTCAGAAAGGAGAAAAAATTCTGGAAATAGGTACCGGTTCCGGCTACCAGACTGCTGTACTTGTGGCTTTGGGTGCTCAGGTATATACTATTGAAAGGCAGAAAGAGCTTTTTGAATTTTCAAGGAATATTTTAAGAAAAATCCATTTTCTACCCAAACATCAGACTTTCGGAGACGGATACGCCGGTCTTCCTTCTTTTGCACCTTTTGACAAGATTATTGTTACCGCAGGTGCTCCCCAAATGCCTAAAATGTTACTAAAGCAGTTAGCTGTCGGAGGCATTATGGTTATACCTATCGGGGAAAAAGAACAAAAAATGTATACGGTACTTAAACTGGATGCTACTACTTTTGAAACTATGGAATTTGGCGATTACCAATTTGTTCCTATGCTGGAAAACAGAGAACTGGGATAATAATATATGAAAGTTTTTTATACAATAATTATTTTATATATATAGCCTAACCTTCCGGAATCGAAATATGGAAAAGAAATACTCAGTTTTTAGTATTCTAATATCTTATTCTGCTTTAACCAGTTTAAAAACAGTTTAGGCCATTCTAAAGTTTCCGATCTTGATTTTCCCATGCCCCAACCATGACCTCCGGTTTGAAAAAGATGCATTTCAACCGGGATTTTCTGCTCTCTTAAAGAATGAAACATAAGTAAACTATTTTCAATAGGAGAAACAGGATCATCTACTGACTGAGCTATAAAGGTTGGAGGGGTATGAGAGTTTACCTGCTTTTCAACAGAAAATAAATTTTCATTTTCTTTGGAAGGATTGGGTCCTAATAAATTTTTAAATGAGTTGGTTTTACTATTTATTGGCTGCATAGATACAATAGGATAAATAAGTCCGCAGAAATCTGGCCGGGCAGAAACAAAATCAAGGGAATCCTGAGGTTTATAAAATGAATACTCAGACATAGAAGAAATATAACCGGCTAAATGACCTCCGGCAGAAAAACCAAGAATCCCAATTTTATCGGGATTTATTTTATAGGTAACTGCATAATTTCTAATCATTCGCATAGCCCGCTGTGCATCCTGAAAAGGAACCTGCCTGTTATTCTCATTTTCTCCGGGTAAACGGTAAATGAGTTCAAAAGCTGTTATGCCTAACGAATTAAGCCATTGAGAAACCGGATATCCCTCATTTCCTGAAGCTATATGAGAATATCCGCCTCCACTTATAACCAACACAGCCAATCCGTTGGGAAGTTCAGGCTTATGAACAACCAGTAAAGGAGTTGTTACATTTGTGTATGAACCTTTGGGAGATATTTTGTTAGTTCCGGTAAGTTGTGAATTTTCAGGAATATTGGTACTCCATAATAAAATTTCGTTCGGTTTTACGATCATTAAATGATTATTTTGTCCAGATAGCCAATTTATACAAAAAATAAATACTATTACATTTTTCATTTCTCTTTGATTACGTAAGTTAAACCTATTTTTATATAACGTACAGATCTTAAGTTGCAGTTACCGTTAATAAAAACGTATCCTTTATATTCGTATCCTTCACAGAATATCTTCATATATTTTTAGAATTAAAAATCGAATAAGTCTTTATAATTCTAATCCTAAAATAGTATGAGTTCTTTGCCTTACCTGATCACAATAAGCTTCGTCATTAAAATTTCCAGCATAAGAAGGAACCATTTCCTTTAGTTTAGCCTGCCATTGAGGCGAATTAAATTCTTCACTGAAACACTCTTTTAATAAATCCAGCATGATGGCTACCGCCGTAGAAGCTCCCGGCGAAGCCCCCAGTAAAGCAGATAGGCTGCCATCTTCAGAACTTATAACTTCGGTTCCGAACTTTAAGACTCCTCCTTTTTTTTCATCCTTTTCGATCACCTGTACCCGTTGTCCGGCAACTTTTTCTTCCCAGTCTTCCGATACAGCCTCTGGAAAATATTGTTTCAGAGAATCTATTTTCTGGCTTTTGGTAAGTTTTACCTGATCGATCAGATATTTTGTTAAATCCATATTATGCCAGCCCGCCTGTATCATAGCTCCGATATTTTCAAATCGCAGTGATTTAAATAAATCCAGAAAAGAGCCATGCTTTAAAAATTTGGTGGAAAAAACAGCAAAAGGGCCGAATAACAACTGCTGTTTTCCATCAATAGTACGAGAATCCAGATGAGGAACTGACATGGGAGGTGCACCGATTCCTGCCTGTCCGTATACTTTTGCATGATGTCTTTTAATAACCGCTTCATTCGTACAAACCAGCCATTCGCCCCCCACAGGAAAGCCTCCGAATCCACGAGCTTCCCTGATTCCTGATTTTTCCAATAAAAGAATTGCTCCACCTCCGGCTCCTATAAAAACAAAATCAGCCGTGGTAGTAAATGTTTCTTCCGTATCCCTGTTTTTCACTTTTATATCCCATCTCCCATCTTCCCGGCGCGTTAAATCTTTCACCTTATGATGAAGGTTCATTTCAATCTCGCCATTCTCTATCAGGGTAGAAAACATTTCTTTAGTGAGAGAACCAAAATTAACATCGGTTCCTAATCTTATTTTGGTAGCTGCATTTTTCTCTTCCCGGGATCTGCCTTCCATTACCAAAGGAATCCAGTTTTTTATTCCGGAATATTCTTCAGAATACTCCATTTGTTTAAATAAAGGATGCTTATGAATGGTTTCGTACCTCTTTCTTAAAAAATTAATATCTTTTTCTCCGGTTACAAAACTATAATGCGGAGTAGTATGTATAAAATTGTCTGGTGAAGATATATAGCCATGCTCAACCAGATAGCTCCAGAACTCCTTGGACAGTTCAAACTGGGAGGCCACATGAACGGCTTTACTTATATCAATAGTACCATCGGCCAGTTCCGGAGTATAATTAAGCTCACAAAAACCGGAATGTCCGGTTCCTGCATTATTCATGGCTGAGGAACTTTCATCTGCCATTTCATCCAGCATTTCATAGACTTTTATATGTATTTCCGGATCCAGTTGTTTCAGCATCATGCTTAAGGTAGCACTCATAATTCCTGCCCCTATCAAAACCACTTCTTTTTTAGATGTTTCTTTACGATTATTCATGGTTGTATCATTCTTTTTAAACCCACAGCTTACACTGCAAAATTAATGCCTTATCCCAATTTTTATGCTCGGATTTTATCTGCTGTCAAATATTATATACGGAGAGTTTCTTAAAAATAAGTACATTTGTTGTTAAAGAATATTATACAGGTATGGTACATTATTTACTCAGAGAACCTAAATCGGCTACGGAAACTCCTTCATTAATCTTATTATTACACGGCTATGGAAGCAATGAGCAGGATTTGTTCAGTTTTGCAGAGGAATTGCCGGATGATGCGTACGTCATAAGCCTGAGAGCTGTAAGGGAAACCCCGATGGGAGGATTTTCATGGTACGATTTGGATTTTTCAGGAGGTGCCCGAATGACGGATGTTCAACAGGCGGTTGAATCTCAAGAAATAATCATCCAATTTATTACTCAGGTTCATGAAAAGTTTCCTTTTGATAAAAACTCAATCACACTGTTAGGGTTCAGCCAGGGGGCTATTTTATCCTTTTCTCTGGCCCTGCACCATCCTCAAACCTTTAAAAAGGTTCTTTGTTTAAGCGGGTACCCTGATCCGGAGTTATTAAAAGATATTGATATGGGAACAGATTTTTCCCAGCTGGAATTCTTTATATCTCATGGAAAAGAAGATCCTGTCATTCCTATTCAGTGGGCAAGACAGTTTAAGCCTATCTGCGAAGAACTGGATTTGGATTTTGAGTACCATGAATACGAACAGGGACACGGAATTAATGCAGAAAACTATTACGATTTACTGAACTTTTTACAATAATTGAGATATGAAAATAGGTATTGTCTGTTACCCGACATTCGGCGGAAGTGGAATTGTAGCAACCCAGCTCGGCATGGAAATGGCAGCACAGGGACACGAGGCTCATTTTATCAGTTACAGTTTACCTGCAAAGCTGGATATTACCCTGCCCAATATCTATTTTCATCAGGTACATGTCAAGCCCTATCCGCTTTTCGAATATCAGCCTTTTTCACTGGCTCTATCCACTATCATAGTTAATATCGTGGAAACCTACGGTCTGGATTTGCTTCATGTTCACTATGCTATCCCTCATGCCTACGCCGCCTACTTTGCCAAACAGATACTAAAAGAAGAAGGCATCCGCCTGCCTGTGATCACCACACTGCACGGAACCGATATCACTCTGGTAGGAAAACACCCGATTTATAAATCGGCTGTGGAATTTTCCATTAATCAGTCCGATTATATAACAGCAGTATCCGAAAGCCTGAAGCAAGATACTTATGAGGTTTTCAAAATACGTAAAGAAATTGAAGTTATACCCAATTTTATAGACAACCAGCTGGTAGCTCCTGTTTTACCCTGTACCCGTAAAAATTTTGTAGCAGAAGATGAAAAACTATTAATTCATGTCTCCAATCTTCGTTCAGTCAAACGAATAGATGATGTTATGAAAATTTTTAATCTTGTCCAAAAACAGGTTAAATCCCGGTTACTTATTGTTGGTGAAGGTCCGGAGGCAGAAACCATTGAACACTATACCCATGAGTATCAGCTGGGAGATAAAGTAAAAACATTTGGAAAAATGCTGGATGTACAGTCGGTTTTACAACTTGCCGATTTATTTCTTCTTCCTTCCGAACAGGAAAGTTTCGGTCTGGCTGCCCTGGAGGCTATGGCCTGTGGAATTCCCGTAATTTCCAGCAATGCCGGAGGAATTAAAGAAGTAAACCGGGATGGATTTTCGGGATTTGTCTCCCCGGTCGGTGATGTGGAGGCTATGGCACAAAATGCCATTAAACTTTTATCTCAGCCTTCTTTATTGGAACTTTTTAAAAAACAAGCAAAAGAAGAAGCATTATTATTTGATAAAACGAAAATCCTTCCTTTGTATACACAATTATATAATAAAGCTCTTATTCATTAAAAAAATAGACTAGCATTTGCTGAATATTTATAGTTTAAGTCCCTAATCTCCAACTATTTTCGTGAAAAAAAATATAAAATAATCTTAATTTAGGTTATCGTATAAAATTTATTAGTATTTTTACCCGATATATATTTTTTATTAATTAATCAATAAATTTAAATCATTTAGTTATGAGTCAGATGGACAAAAATTCCTTCCAGGCTCCCAAGGCATCCGAATTGGCCAAAAATGCAGCCGATGCCAGCGGAGTCACCGATAAGGTAAACCAGAAACTTACCGAAGCCACCGCTCCTTTATCCGAAGCCGCCCAACAAGCCCAAGAGGCTTATTCCCAAGCCCAATCCGCCGCTTCGGAAATACAGCAGGGACTTTCCACCCTTAGCCAGAAATATTCCGATATACCCGATAGTGAACTATTCAAACCCTTAAATAACTTTACAGTCACTCCTCCCGAAGTTCTGGAAAAAGAACTCAGAGAAGAAGCTGGTAAATACTATGCCAAATACGGAGGAGACATAGCCTCCCAGCTGCAGAACTCCCATATCGTATATGCAACGATCCAGATAGGCGGGCAGGACGTACTGAAAGACAGCCATTTTACCCTGGATATCCACCAGCGCATGGCCGACCATGATGAATTTATGATCAGCTGTTATGCCGAAGCCTTCGGAGATAAGAATGCCTATCCGATGACTAATTCACGAAACCTGCTGGGGAAAAAATGTACCCTTCAATTTAAGCAGTTCGGACAGTCAGCCTATGTCTTTACCGGAATCATCACCGAAATATCCAATAAAAAAGTAGACGGGCATAACAAGCTCTTTATCCGGGGTCATGCCCCCACCATCCTGCTGGAAAACGGACAGGACTGTGAGAGCTTTGAAGATAAAACACTGGATGCCATTATAAACAAAGCTACCAATGAGTACCCGCAGGATTTGGTAGCCTGGGACCTGCGTCCTAACCTGAAAGACCCGTTAAAATATACCGTACAATACCGCGAGAGCGACTGGAACTTTGTCAAAAGATTAGCGGTACGCTATGGAGAATGGCTGTATTACAACGGACAAAAAATCGTTTTTGGAGGCAGTGGAGGAAAGACCGAAGAACTGGTGGAAGAACAGGATATTTACAGCTATGAGCTGAGTATGCGACTGGTACCCCAGAAGTTTACCTATGTAGGTTACGATGCCAAACAGGCAAAAAACCATACGGTAAACTCGGACAGTGTGCCCATTACCCACCAGCTGGTGAATCCTTTCCAGCAGCATGCCATCAAAGCCTCTGAAGAAGTCTATTCCAAAGTGCCTTTGTCCCTGTATAACCAGTCCTTATTAGAAAAAGGAGAGCCGGAACTCAAAGAGGCGGTAAAAAGACAGAAGCTGAGCCGCCAGAATGTGTTCTTTCTGGAAGCTAAGACCAATAACCCGAACCTGAGACTGGGGGATATTGTGAAGATGAAAGCCTGGATGCCGGGACATGAGATATTCAAAAACGGGGAAGTTCCGCTGGAATCGTATAAAGTCATAGAAATCAGCCACCATCAGGACATTACCGAAGGATATTACAACCAGCTGATAGGCGTACCGATGGACAATGAAGTGCCAGCCTACATGGATGAAAATGCGATACCGGAGTGCGAAGAACAATCCGCCATAGTAACCGATAACAACGATCCGGAGGGAATGAGCCGTATACGGGTACAATTTCCGTGGCAGGAACCTACCCAGGGACAAAGTCCGTGGATACGGGTAACCACTCCGTATGCAGGAAAAGGCAAAGGAATGCACGTGATACCGGAGATAGGTGAAGAAGTTATTGTAAGCTTTGAGAACGGAAATGCAGAGAAACCGGTAGTTATTGGCGCCATGTTTAACGGAGAAGGAAAGAGCGGACACGGAGGCGCAGGAAATTATATGAAAGGGTTACAAACCGCAAGCGGAAGCCATATCATGTTTAATGATAATACAAAATCCGTGGTATTAAAAGATCCTGAAAAAACAACGATGAGCTTTGACGGAAATGGAAACACCTTATTAAATTCTTCGGAAACTATAATACTAAGCTGTGGTTTATCTACTATTGAACTTCGTAAGGACGGAACTATCTTAATCAATGGAAAAGACATAGGAGTTCTTGCTTCTACCAGTATAGCAGCCGGTGTAGGCGAAGGAGAATCGGTAACATCCGGTATTGGAATAGAAGCTACTACCTTAGACGTTGGTACAAAAACACTTACGATGAGCGGAGAAACAGAAGCTAATTTAGGAGCACCTACTGTAAACATAGGGGGGGGAAGTGAAACCAATATTGTCAGTGGAAAAGTAAAGCTTAACTAAAATAATACCTTACGTATGAATTCCGTACAATTGGAGATTCTTAAAATAGATAAACAATGGTATCACGAAGTTAAGAAAAACCCTTCAATTCCCTTGTTTATATGTTTAGGAGAAAAGCATGAGGTAGATTTATTTGATACCTACTTTAAATTTCAGGGCTCAGAAGAAGCTTCTACGCATGATATCTTTTTAGTTCATTACCAGGAATTCCAATCCATGGAAACTTATGGAAGTTTTCTGGCAGAGGAATGGAGAGAAGCTTATGCTGCCTGGGGAGAGCAGGATCATGCAGTTCCAGTATGGGAAGAAGAATGCATACCGGAGGAAAAGCAAAAAAGCGATGCATACCGTGCCGTAAATTCGTTAAAAAATTTATATAAAATATTCCCTGAACTTGATCAGAAGAAAATATTTGTTCACTTAGCACCTTTAAACTTACGTCCTGAATTAGCCGAATCTTTTGGAATATGGATACAGGAATGGTGTAAGCTGGCAGACAAAAATATTAAACTGGTACTAACAGAACATCATACCTACCGGAGTTATAAAAATTTACCTCAAAACAGGAAAGAGTTCCGTGTGGAAATAGATCTGCATAAGCTTATGCAAAATGCGGCAGAACAAACAAATAGAGATAAAGGCAGTACGGAAACAAATTTCCAGCAACAAATACTTCTGGCCAGCAACTATTTAAGCAAAGGAAAAAATAAAGAAGCTTTGACGGCACTGGAAAAAGGAGCAAGAATTGCAAAACAGCAAAAACTAAACGAGGCGGAGGCCACCGCACGATTGATGATGGCTCAGGTACAACATGTTTTGGGAAATACGAATGAAGCTCATGTTCAATATAAAAAAATAATACAGCTTGCAGGTGAAAGCTTTTTAGGTATTCAGATGAATATGAATTATGGAGGATTTCTAATATCCATCTCAGAAAAAAGCAAGGCGGTTGCCTGTTTTGAAAAAGCCCTAGAGATTGCAGAAAAACAGAACAATAGTTTTGTACAAATAGAATGTTACCGAATGATCGGTCAGTTAAAGGAAAGTAAGCTCAATTCAGAATCTGTGCCTTACTATGAAAAATGCTTAGAAATAGGCAGAATGCTACCAGATGAAACTTTAAAAGAAAGTTCCATACCCTATACAGCAACACTTTTACTGAAAAAATACGGAGAAAATCGTCAAGCCCGTCAATTAGAACAGGAAATGAAAACTCTTTTGGGAGATGATTGGAAACGTCTGGCGAAAACTCCGGAGATAATTAATAATTAATTTATGGACAGCAAATCAAACTCTATACATAAAATAAAGGCTACCAAGCCCAATATGGATGCACAAGATGTTGCGGCAAAATATAATGCAGGAGAAATTCCCTCCGGTAAAAATAATCCGGTGGCTTCCGCCCCGTCTAACAATCCGGTAAAAATTAAGGCACAGGCACCTGATGTATCAGCTGCAAACCAAAGTGTGACAGACAGGATAAGTTCCAGTTCCGTAAATGCAGATTTTAAAGGATATGCGGAGCAGGCTTTTTCCAAAGACAATGCACTGGCTATTTTGGATAATACAGTAAATACAGCTAGTGACATGGTTAATGACCCGTTAAAATTTTTATCCGGGCCTGAAAATGAAAATGCAGAGGTAAAAGAAGCCGGACCTATGGAAAAAGAAGAAACCGAACCTTGCGAAACCAATCCGGTAAAAGTAAAAGCCACTAAATATAAATTAGTCAGCACCGCACGGCAGCATGTAAGCAAACATTTTGATATTGTTTTAGGTATAGATCTTCACTGGACGGTTACTCCTCTGAACTGGATACCGCTGCCCCTGCCACATCCTTTTATCGGTATCGTTATAGATCCTATGGACTATATTCATTTTAATATTCCGGTACCTCAATTTTTACAGGATAAATTTTCCCTGCCGGCAAATATCCCCATGGGAGGCTCTATTTACGTACACGGACGGCATAAAGCCACCACGACCACCTCTGTGGCGGGAGTGGTACTTCCGTTCAGGCATGTTACGGAACTGATTCCCGTATACCAGATTGTTAACAAGCCGGGAGCTCCGCATGACGGAGAAGTATATTGGGGCTCACCTACAGTATTAGGACAAGGTTCAGAAATGAGCGGTTCAGACCCTCAGCAGGTACTTACCTGCTGGTGTCCCCCGATGGGACTGCGTTGGTTACCAACGGCTCCCAATAAACCGACTAAAAATCCGCTGGCGTTTATGTCTTTTTATAGCGATAAACTAAGTATGTACGTACAGATAAATACAGGAAATCCTGTGTTGGTAGGCGGGCAGTTTAAACCACACAAATATACGGCAACTGAAATGCTGATGCGTTTTGCAGCTATGGCTTTAATGAAAAGCTTAACTTTTCTTACCAAAATGGGGCTTAAAAAGTTTAATCATTTACTACAAGGGAAATTCGGGGCTAAAAACCCTATTTCCAGAGCTTTATGTAAATTAGGACTGGAACCTGTAAATTTTGTAACCGGAGCCATGAGTTTTGAATGGGAAGACTTTGAACTCTTAGGTTCTACTTCTTTCAAGTGGTCTAATATATGGGAAAGTGATACTACCTATTCCGGAATGTTAGGAAATGGAGTTTCTAATAGCTACGATCTTTTTATTATACCTCAGGAACAGGAAAATGTAGTGGCTTTTCACCACCCGGGTGAAAACCAGACCATTCCCATTCCTTATATAGAACCGGGCGCTGATTTTGAATATTACCGTGCCTGGAAACTATGGCAAAAAAGGCCTCATGAAAATTGCTGGATCATAAAGCTTAATGGTAACACCTATACCTATAAGGCATTTTTTAATCCGGAATTCGGAAAAATATTCAGAGTAGAAACGATAGAATATGCAGATGGAGGAGTAGTAAGGTTCCGTTACGATCCGAGAGGAAATGTACTTTCCGAAATTACTGACCGGGCAGGAAGAAAACTTTTATTCAGCCATAATTCCGAAGGAAACCGCATAACTTCCGTAAAAATGCACTATAAAGATAGGGATGAAATCTTAGTGCGTTATGAATACGATACCCGTGGAAATCTTATCAAAGTGATTGATCCGGCAGAGAAAAGCATAGACTTTCATTACGATTCACACAACCGAGTAGTACGAAGAAAAAACCGGAACGGTATGGAATATTCTTGGGAATATGATAAAGAAGGCCGAGTGGTCTATACCTCCGGAAAAAACGGATTTCAGGAAGGTCGCATTCAGTATTTCCCGGAAGAAGGATACAATGAAGTATACTATACCCAAAAAGAAGGAAAGGTGGAACGCTACTATTACGATGAAGAAAACAGGGTTTATAAAGAACAAAATGCTCTGGGAGGAGAAACCTGGTACGACTATACCAAGTATAATGAACGCACTATGGTAGCCAGTCCCGAAGGAAAGGTGGCAGGCTATGCATATGACGAACTGGGAAATATAAAAACCTATCAGACACCTGACGGTGAGCAGTTTATTTATAAATACGACCATGCCAACCGCCTGGTATATCGCAAAGAACCTTCCGGACTCAATGAGACCTGGGAATATGATGAGGAGGGGCGTTTATCTCAGTGGAAACGTTTAGATGAGAGTTTAGTAGATTATTTCTATGAACAGGACCAGAAACAGCCATCTTTTTCACGTGACAGCAGCGGGCTGGAAACCCATTGGGAATATAACGACTTCGGGCAGGTGATTACCGTATACAATAACCGCGGTTCCCGACAAGAATTCCGGTACGACTCTTTCGGGAGGCTGGTATCCCAGAACCGTGAAAACGAAGCCCCTACCGTATGGAAGCGCGACCGCATGGGGCGGGTACGCGAGTTTACTACCAGCGGACAAAAACCCTTACGCATCCAATACGATGCTTATGACCTTCCGGTAAATGTGAGTAACGGTTCTGAAGAATGGTTTATGGAATATACCCCTATGGGGAGCTTGAAAAAACAATCCCGCCGAAGTGCCAAAACACTCGAGGCTCTATCTACCCTCAAGTATGATTACAATGCCTACGAACAGCTTTACCGGATTATCAATGAAAAACAAGAAGAATATACCTTTACCCGCGATTTGAACGATCAGGTTATTCAGGAACGCGACTTTGACGGGCAAAAGAAAGAATTTATACGAAACAGAGACGGAGAAATTATCCGGACCCTTTTGCCCGGAGGACGGGATATTATCCATGAGTATGATGCTGCCGGCCGGCTTACCTATAACCGATATACCAGCGGATTCTGGGAATCTTTTGAATACGATAAAACCGGACTTCTGGTAAAGGCAGACAATCTGATGAGCGAAACCGAGTTTATCCGCAATCCGTTTGGGCAGATTGTTCAGGAAAAACAAGGCGAGCATTTGCTCAACTATATTTACGATGAAATGGGAAGGCTTACCACCCTGAAAAGCTCCTTAGGGGCCGAGGTAGATTATAGCTATGGGGCGGATGGAAACTCTCTGGCCGTATCGGCCTCAACCGAAGAAACCCGCCAGCATCCGTTTTCTCCTTTCTGGAAATCCGAAATCCATTGGGCCCAGGACAGCAAGCAGGTACGTCGTACCCTGCCCGGAAACATGGAATCGCTCATGGAATATGATGAGCTGGGAAGACCTGTAAGCCAAAAAGTATCCGTTGATAACCGTACCACAACCCTGCATAGCGAAAACCGCTGGAAAGAGAACTTTAAACTGGCAGAGACCCTGAACCGTTTAACGGGAGGAAGCGTACGCTACGATTACGATGCCTTCGGAAGCCTTGCTGCCGCCCGATACGAAGACGGAACCACCGAATATAAAAATCCGGATGAAACCGGAAACCTGTATAATTCCACCAACCGGAAAGACCGAACCTACAATAGAGGCGGAAAGCTCCTCAAAGATAAAGACTGGTATTACCACTACAACGAACAGGGCAACCTTCGTCTCAAAAGTCATTCTTCCCCTTCTTTTACTGACGGAAACAGCGGAAAGACAGGCTCCCGGTTCCTGGTGGATGAACCCAGTCAGAAAAGTGAGTTTACTTCCCGGTTTTTATTACCCGACGGAGAAATCTATTCTAATTCCTATGACCAGAAAGCTGAAATACGCAAGTATAGCAAATGGGAATTGAAAGCCTACGACAAATTACGAAACCAACAGGAGGCGGAAGAAAAAAAGAACCGGCAGAAAACTGCACCGGCTGAGTGGCAGCCCGGAGACTGGGAATATCTCTGGTACTCCAACGGAATGCTCCGGCAGGTGAAAAAGCCCGATGCCAGCCTGGTTCGTTTTGAATACGATGCCCTGGGCAGGCGTACGGCAAAAATTGTAGAAGATAAAACTTCGGGAAATAAAATATTTCGTTATATTTGGGAGGGAAATGTTCTCTTACATGAATGGAGCTATGCACTGGAAGAACGTCCTAAACTGGTATCCCATGAAGACGGCACTATAGGCTATGACCGGGAAGAGCCGGTGGAAGACGTAACCACCTGGATATACGAACGGGGAAGTTTTACCCCTTGTGCCAAGCTGGTAGGCAAAGAGAAGTATTCCATAGTCAGTGATTATTTGGGCCGACCGTTACAAGCTTATGATGCACAGGGCGGAAAAGTATGGGAAGCAGTCTATGATATTTATGGAGGTCTTAGAAATATAGAAGGAGGAAAAGGATTTATTCCGTTTAGACAGGCAGGTCAGTATGAAGATGTAGAAACTGGCTTATATTATAACCGTTTTCGTTACTACTCTCCTCAAACCGGCGCCTACCTCTCCAAAGACCCTATTGGACTTGCCGGGGATAACCCGAACGCGTATGCGTATACGTATGACTCGAACACGGAGTTAGATCCGTTGGGGTTGGATATTTTTAATCCTATTGATTGGACAGCACCTAGTAATGGAACAGGATATACATATAAAGTATACCAACAAAATATTGATTGGGATATGGTTGATCCTAAAACAGGGCTAACAAATCTAGAGTTAGCTACAAAAGGTAATGCTCCAATTGGGGTAGATGGTAAGCCTATAAATCTTCATCATTCTAAACAGCAGGCACATGGCCCATTATTTGAAATTTCCCAGACGCCACATCAGACATACGGAAATACAAATGCTCTACATCCTTATAGAGTAACTCCTAATCCTGATGGAACTAAATACAATCCATATGATCCTGTGAATAGAAAAAATTTCGGGAAAGATCGAAAACAATATTGGAAAGATCGAGCTAAAGCTGAATTAGAAGCAAGAAAAATTAAATATAAATAAATGCTTACTTATGTTAAATAATAAAATAAAGAATTATCTAAAAGATAATGAGGAAATAAAGTTACTACCAGAATATCAAGAAAAATTCAAAAATATATTGATAAATTATGGTATTGATGAACAATCTGCATTCTGTGAATTAATGTCAAATTATTCAGGAGAATTTTCAGGTTCTGAGGGAACAATAATGAATGTAGCTAATGATCTATCATATGGTAATGATAGTTATGAATTTTCATTACATGAGAAAGGATTACCTAAAAAATATTTACAACTATTAACCTCTGAATATGATGATTACCTATTATATAATATAGAAAATGATTCTGTCATTTTAATTTTAGGAGCGAATGATATTAAGTTACAACATGGAGAATTTGATAAAGAATGGGATAGTTTTAATGATTTTTTAGAAGATTTTTTCGAAATAGAATAACAAAAAGCCAACTCAATGAGTTGGCTTTATTGTTCATTCAACTTTTCAGCTTATCTAAGAGTTCGAGTTCATCTTCGGGGATAAGAGAGCGTAGGAGTTGGAGGATGTTGTAAAGATCTGGTTGTGTTCCGTGTAATTCGGGAACGAGATTTCTGCAAGTAAAGCGGTTTGAGTAATCTTACAGAGAGATTTAAGAGTAAAACCTAAATTCTCGTAATCGGGAATGGTTTTAAGTTTTTTAAAATCATAAATAAGATAAATTTTATATCTTTGAATTATAAATAAATTGTTTTTTGAAATAATCATTATTTGGGCAGGTCGGTACAAGCCTATGATGCACAGGGCGGAAAAGTATGGGAAGCAGTCTATGATATTTATGGAGGTCTTAGAAATATAGAAGGAGGAAAAGGATTTATTCCGTTTAGACAAGCAGGTCAGTATGAAGATAATGAAACCGGGTTATATTATAACCGTTTCCGTTACTACTCTCCTCAAACCGGTTCCTACCTATCCAAAGACCCCATTGGGCTACTTAGAAACAACCCGAATGCGTATGCGTACACGTACGATAGCAATGTAGAAATTGATCTTTTTGGACTTAGCAAAAGTGAATATACACCAAATGCTTGGAATGAATTTCAAAAAGATCATAAAGGCACTTTTGATTCTACTAAAAAAGCATCTGAAGCATATAATGATTTAAAAGCTAATAAAAGTCCATGGCCTTATGGTTATGCACCAAAAGATGATGTTTTAAAACCTGGTGAAAAAATAAGAATGGCTATGAGTGAAGGTCAGCCAATAGATAGACCAGGGGGATGGGCGACAAAAGATGAAATACCTGATGTTAAAACGGTTAGGGAAAAATTAGCTGTAACTAAAGAATTTAAAGAAAAAGTATCTTATGTACAGGAATATGAAGTTATCAAAGAGATTCCTGTAAAAACAGGTCCTGTAGGTCCACAAATTGACGGAGTAACAGGAGAATATCTTAAAGGGGGAGGTAATCAAATTCAAATGAATGTACCACCTCCAGAAAGAATGGATTACTTAAAACCGACTAAAACAACAGACATAAAGTAAAAATAAGATGATTCAAGATTTTAAAATAGATATTTCTAAGAAATTAATATCATGGAAAAATAATAATAAGGATATTACTATAGATTTTAATTCCAAAGTTTTTCAAGCAATTGAAATTAAATTTTTAGATCAAGTATTAATCATTGCAGATTATAGAGAGGTAGGTGAAAAAAACATGTTTATATATGACAGCATGGGCAAATGTATTTCTAATCCAGATGTTTCAAAAGAGCAATATTATGGATTTTATTCTATTTGGTATATTGAAGGTAATATTGAACAAGATGTTATTTTAATATCTAAATCAGATGTTAATTATGAAGTAAAATGCAAATTAAACTTAGAAAGTTACATTTTAACGAACTTTTCTTTAACAAAATAAAAGAAAAAGCCAACTCAATGAGTTGGCTTTTTTGTTTTAAGAGTTCAGCGTATCGAGGAGTTCCAGTTCGTCCTCGGGAATAAGAGAGCGCAGGAGTTGTAGGATGTTGTAAAGATCTGGTTGTGTTCCGTATAATTAGGAAACGATAGTTCCGCTAAAAGTGCCGTTTGCGTAATTTTACAGAGATATGTAAGAGTAAAGCCTAAATTCTCGTAATCGGGAATGGTTTTAAGTTTTTTAAAATCATAAATAAGATAAATTTTATATCTTTGAATGATAAATAAATTGTTTTTTGAAATAATCATTATTTGGGCCGATCGGTACAGGCATACAACGGACAAGGCAAATGCACCTGTGAAGCAGGCTATGATATTTATGGAGGTCTTAGAAATATAGAAGGGGGAAAAGGATTTATTCCGTTTAGACAAGCAGGTCAGTATGAAGATAATGAAACCGGGTTATATTATAACCGTTTCCGGTACTACTCCCCTCAAACCGGTTCCTACCTATCCAAAGACCCTATCGGGCTGGATGGAAATAACCCGAATACTTATGCGTATGTGCATGATTCTAATATGGAATCGGATCCATCAGGTTTGAGTAGAATTCCAATGGATGATGCGCTAACAGAGTTAGCAAAATCTTCTCCTATTTCCATACCTTCGGATGCAAGAGTTCAAGTAAAGCCAAAAGCAGGTGGATATGATCAAGTTAGTTATAAATGGAAAGGAGCAGATGGTAATTATGAAGCAAGATGGCATACAGCTACTCCTAATGCGCCAAAAGGAACCCCTCCGAATTGGAGAGTATCTAAAAAAATACCAGGAAATGGAGGTATACAACCTATAAATTTAGAAATGATTAAAGGAAATAATGGTGTTGAGTGGGCATCAGCTAAATCTTTTAAAGAAGCTTCGGATAGATGGAGACTAGGCACAGCTACTGATGCAGATAAAGATTTACTTAAGCGAGGTCATTTTGATGCTGAGGGAACTCATTTTGATATGTCTAAATATAACTAATCAAAATATGAAAAAGGATTATTTAAGCGATTTTCTTCCTGAAAAAGGATATGTATATTTTTATGGGATTAGACCTAAAGACAAAGATATTTTAGATGTAGAAAACACATTTTCTATGTATAGTGGATATTTTAGTGATTTCTTTAATGTTATTTTTAATAAATATGGGTATGATGAAATGCCTATAGAATTTCAAATGTATTTTAATGCAGAAGATTATGAAGATAATATTGACGAAAGTATAAAAATAGATGTTAAAAAGACATTGTTTGCCTTAGAAAACATTTCAAATAGTAAATTAAGCTTATCTGATGCTAATAATTGTTTAGATGATTTGATCAACTTTATGAAAGAGCATATAAATGAGCAATTTAGAATTACAGAAGTTTAAAAAATATTACATTTTTAAGGTCCGCATATAATAAAAAAGCCAACTCAAATGAGTTGGCTTTTTTGTTTTCAACTGTTCAGCTTATCCAACAATTCGAGTTCATCCTCAGGGATAAGAGAGCGTAGGAGTTGCAGGATGTTGTACACGTCCCATTTATCATGTTCCGTATAATTAGGGAACGATAGTTCTGCTAAAAGGGCTGTTTGAGTAATTTTACAAAGAGATTTAAGGGTAAAACCTAAATTCTCGTAATCGGGAATGGTTTTAAGTTTTTTAAAATCATAAATAAGATAAATTTTATATCTTTGAATGATAAATAAATTGTTTTTTGAAATAATCATTATTTGGGCCGACCGGTACAAGCCTATGATGCACAGGGCGGAAAAGTATGGGAAGCAGTCTATGATATTTATGGAGGTCTTAGAAATATAGAAGGAGGAAAAGGATTTATTCCGTTTAGACAAGCAGGTCAGTATGAAGATAATGAAACCGGGTTATATTATAACCGTTTCCGGTACTACTCCCCTCAAACCGGTTCCTACCTCTCCAAAGATCCCATCGGGCTAGAAGGGAATAATCCGAATAGTTATGCCTATGTGTATGATTCTAATATGGAGGTCGATGTGTTTGGATTGAGTATTATGGATGATTCTGAATGGTTATCTAAAGTTTCTGCCCCGAATGAGGGAAGACATAAATATTCTAGAATAAAACAAGGAGGTGTTACTAAGGCTAAAAATACTGTTATTCTTCCCGATATAGATATAAAAGCTGATGTTGAAGGTATTAGAAAAGGACAAGCTACTAGAGTTGGTGAAACTTTTGAAATAAATAACCGTATTTACGGAGCTCATGCTGATACAGGGCGGTTATATCCTATTTCAGGGGATGGTTTTGTTACCTTAGATAGTACAACATATAAAGCATTAGGCGTATATCGAAAATTAGGTGAAAAACTTCCTGAAACAAAATTAAACGAAATTTTAAATAATATGGGGGTTAGTCCAGAACAAAAACAACAGGCTTTTGATTTATGGAAAACCAATGAACCTAAAATATATAAGTAAAAGAATGACAGATATATTGTTACAAAATAATTTTACTACAAATTTTTTACGAGAATCATTTGCAAAATTATTTAATATCAAATATAATGAAATTGATATACAAGATTTTGATTTTTTGGATGGAAATAATAATTTAAAATTGAAAATTTTTGGTTTTGTTAATTTAGTTAAGGGAGATTTTTCTATGCAGCTAACATATAATATTTTAGATAAATCTATTGAATATAATGAGATTGATTTTTTGAAAAATTTAAGTTTAGAATTAAATACAGATATTCTTATTTCTGACAATTCTAATATTGACCCATATTATTCCATCCTTATAACAAAAAATAATGAAATTAAAAAGGTCTCAATGGATGAAAAAGATGTAGGTGATTTTATATCATATCATATTATAAAAATAATAGATTAAAGTAGAAAACCAAAAGGCTGTCTTAAATGACAGCCTTTTGGTTTTTCTTTCAGCTATTCAATTTATCCAACAATTCGAGTTCATCCTCAGGGATAAGAGAGCGCAAGAGTTTCAGGATATTGTAAAGATCCCATTGGTTGTGTTCCGTATAATTAGGAAACGATAGTTCCGCTAAAAGTGCCGTTTGCGTAATTTTACAGAGATATGTAAGAGTAAAGCCTAAATTCTCGTAATCGGGAATGGTTTTAAGTTTTTCAAAATCATAAATAAGATAAATTTTATATCTTTGAATGATAAATAAATTGTTTTTTGAAATAATCATTATCTGGGCCGATCAGTACAGGCATACAACGGACAAGGCAAATGCACCTGTGAAGCAGGCTATGATATTTATGGAGGTCTTAGAAATATAGAAGGAGGAAAAGGATTTATTCCGTTTAGACAGGCAGGTCAGTATGAAGATGTAGAAATCGGCTTATATTATAACCGTTTCCGTTACTATAACCCTCAAACCGGCTTATACCTCTCTAAAGACCCTATCGGACTCGCCGGAAATAACCCGAATTTGTATGCATATGTTGATGATAGTAATGTAGAAATGGATCCATTTGGGTTAAGCTTAATTAATGGTATTCCTCAAAACCCAGGTGTAGTCAGAAGATTTATGTCCAAGTCTGAATATAAAAAATTTAAAAAAAATGGTTTTAAATTTGATCCAAATGATTCAAGAGGAGGAATTAGCGTAACATCCACTAAAGTTGATCCTAAAAATCCAGATGGAATAAAGAGAAGCACGGGAGCTTTAGGAGCTGATTATTATGTAGATATTAATACAACTGGTAAAAATGTAGAATTAAAAGGAAAAACAAAAGGAGGTGTTATGGATTGGAAAATTAAAGATGATGTTAAGGTAGATGTCTACGACAATAAAGGTAAATTAGTAGAAAAGGGAGATATTGTTGGATCAGGAAAAGTATATAAATAAATGATAAACATGAATATTAAAAAATTTAATTCTATAGACATAAATAATTTTTTTTTACCTGATGAATATTCTATAAAATCTGATTTTAATTATGGTGAAATAGATGGATATGCAAAAATAATTGGGTATCAAATTATCTTTTTTTTTGTAGAAAATATTGAAGCTTTATGTATTGAGGATGTAGTTGATGTTCCTATATTATTAAATAAATCTAACGAAATACTTGAATATTTATCTATTGAACAAAAAATAGGTGATAAATTTTTTTATTCAGAATATTTAAATAACGAGTATCAGTATAAAGACTCAATTTTAGATAATATTACTAGATATTATTATTTAAGGAATAAGTTTCTAATTATTATAGGTATTAATAAAAACTCAATTTTAGAATCAGTTGAAATTATAAAAAATGAGATAATTATTAAAGACAGGATTGAGTCTTTAATTTAAACCTAATATTTATAATTTAGTAAAATAACCAAAAGCCAACCCTAGAGTTGGCTTTTTTCTTTTTTTAAGTGTTCAGTTTATCTAAGAGTTCCAGTTCATCCTCGGGGATAAGAGAGCGTAGGAGTTGCAGGATATTGTAAAGATCCCATTGGTTGTGTTCCGTATAATTAGGAAACGATAGTTCCGCTAAAAGTGCCGTTTGCGTAATTTTACAGAGATATGTAAGAGTAAAGCCTAAATTCTCTTAATAGGGACTATTTATAATTTTAAGCCCCATAAATCTTATAGGCTTTCACCCTTGGCAAATATTTTTTTATACTCTTCAAAACGAGTATATAATTCCTGTTCTTTTTCTTTAGGCATTCGCCGATGAGATTCTCCAAAATCTGTGGATAAAGCCACGGGTTCCGTAAGTGTCGGAATAATTTCAACAGAATCTACCAAAAGCTGCATTTCCATATTCCAAAGTCTGAAACACATCGTATGGAAAGTATCCTGTAAAGACAATTCCAGCTTTTGCTGAATAATCAGAAAACCTGCATCTGCTTCCTTGTTTACCCAATGAACGGTAACACCCAGCGGAAGTTTTTCATACACCGCCCATTTTACCGCATCCAGCCCGCGCACGTAGGGAAGATACCCCGGGTGTGAATTTATAATCCGGAAATCAGTGACTATGTTTTCGGGCAGCAGCCCTGCCCCGGCAATTAAAATAGCCTCATAAGACTCGGAATAAAAGGCCGAAGCCATAGACTCCAGCGTGGCTCGTATATATCGATACTGTAAATGATGGCTTAATTCCTCATTATCCAAAGCAAGCAAAAGCTCCGCAGGACGGTGAACCACCAACGGCTGCAAAGGCTTCCTGTAGACAAAAGGCAAGGCATAAACATCTACCTGTGAATATCCTTTACCTTTTAAACGCAATAAAACTTCCTGGGTTTTACGAGTTGGATAATCGTAGGAAATAACTGCGATTCTTTGTTTTTTATTCATAGCGATTACAAAAATACGATCTAAGCTTCATTTTTGGAACTAAACTCTATAACCACATATTCCGACTGGGTTCCTATCCGGTATCTTCCTCCCCAGATGCCGATTCCGGAGCTCACATAAATATGAGTATTCCTCTTTTTAAGATAACCGTGAGAATCTTCGTATATAGCATCTGCAATTAACGATAAGGGCCATACCTGCCCCCGGTGGGTATGTCCGGAAAGTTGAAGGTCTATTCCGTTTTCCTGTGCCTCTTCCAGATGATACGGCTGATGATCCAATAGTATTACCGGTTTACTTCTGTCCAGTCCTTCACAAAGTTCGGATAAACTTTTACGGGCCGGATTCGTTCGATCATCTCTCCCCACAATATAAAAACGTTGGTTTACCAGAACCGAGGAATCCCTGAGCAACTGAATGCCGGTTTTATTAATAAATGAGATACTTTCTCCGATATTGCTTAAATACTCGTGATTCCCCAGGCAGGCATAGGTACCCAGTGGTGCTTTAATTTCTTTAAAATACTTTTCCAGATGATAATAATTCAACGGCCGGACACTGTTATCTATAATATCTCCGGCAATAAGAAGAAGATCAGGCTTCTCCTCATTAATTTTTCTAATCCATTCTTTAAGTTCTTTTTTGCGGATGGCAAACCCGAGATGCAAATCGCTAATCATCACTATCTTCAGCGGAGTATCCAATTTCTTGGAGGTCTTTATTTTCAGTTTGATGCGACGCTTCTGCAAATAATTCAAATGTCCGTATATTCCAATGAATAGCAGCAGAACTAATACGATCTTCACTCCTGTTTCCTCAATTAAAAAGCTTGAAGGAAGGATTTGTAACTGCCGAATGCCATACACTACAATATCCAACAGGAAAAACAGCAAAAATGAATATACTAAAATAATCATCCAGCCCGTAGATATTTTATATAAAAGGGTTGCCGGGTAAACGGGTAATTTTTTGACAAATAGAAAAAACACGATAAATGAAGTAGGAAGAAACAAATACAGAAGAAAAAATACATTTTTCACCCAACCTGAGGAATATTCAATTAAAATATTTATGTGTCTGAAAACGTAATAATTAGCTAAAAAGTAAATAAAAATAATGGCAGCAAATGTAAATATTCTTTTCATAAGAAGAAATAACTATTTTTAATTAAAAACGAAAACCAGTATACAAAAGTATCTGAAAATAATGAGAAAAAGAATACTGCCTTTATCTCCACCTGTAAAAACTGGCGAAAATTGCTACGAAAAGATGTATTAAAGCATGAATCTTCCGATATCGCTATTAGGATCCAAGGGCATAAAATCCAGGCCGTACTCCGTCATTCTCTCCCAAAGTTTTTCATACTCCAGATAAGAATCCAGCTCTATTCCTACCAAAGCAGGGCCGGTTTCTCTTTCATTTTTCTTCATATATTCAAATCTGACAATATCTACATGCTCGTTTAGTACCTGATTTACGAAATCTCGTAAAGCACTGGGCCGTTGCGGAAAACGAACAATAAAATAATGTTTTAACCCTTCAAAAATGAGGGATCTTTCCTTTATTTCCTGCATCCGGTTAATATCGTTATTACTTCCGCTTACAATGCATATTACATTTTTTCCTTTAATTTCTGAAGCATAATGATTCAGCGCCGAAATGGAAAGGGCTCCTGCCGGTTCTGCAACAATAGCATCTTCGTTATAAAGTTTCAGAATCGTAGAACATACTTCGCCTTCGGGTATCAGGCAGATTTTATCCAGAACCTTACTGCATATCTGGTACGTGATATCTCCTACCCTTTTAACCGCCGCACCGTCTACAAAACGATCGATTTGTTCCAGAGTTACCGGATGTCCTTCTTTTAAAGCTTTCTTCATGCTTGCAGCCCCGGTAGGTTCCACCCCGATAATCTGGGTATCCGGCGAATAATCTTTAATATAGGCTCCTACTCCCGAGCACAGTCCTCCGCCTCCGTTAGGAATAAAAATATAATCAATTTTTTTATCCTTAAAATCCTTCAGTATTTCCATGCCTATCGTACCCTGCCCTTCAATAATCCGCCTATCGTCGAAGGGAGGAATAAAAGTCATATCATGTTCCTTGGTATACTGCTTGGCAGCTTCTGCACTTTCGTCAAACGTATCTCCCACCAGCACAATTTCTACAAAGTCTTTTCCAAACATTTTTGTTTGTTTCACTTTTTGCTTGGGAGTAATTTTAGGCATGAAAATCACACCGCGCACTTTCATTTTATTACAGCAATAAGCTACTCCCTGGGCATGATTCCCTGCACTGGCACAGGTGACTCCTTTGCTCAAAAGAGCCGGGTCCAGACTGCTCATCATGTTATAAGCCCCCCTCAGCTTGTAGGATCTTACTACCTGTACGTCTTCTCTTTTCAGATAGACCTGGGCATGAAAACGATTGGATAAGGTATGATTATATTCTAGTGGAGATCTTTTAACTACTTCTTTGATACGTGCTGCCGCCTCTTCAATATGCAGTTTAAACTCTTTCGTTATTTTAGCAGACATTCTTTTTTTATTTTAAATAGTATACAAATTTATTAATTTAAATTGATTATAAATAAGGAAACCTTTGGGTTATTTCAAAGATTTTAAAATTAAAAACGGAAGTGTAAACCTTTTCCGATGATGTATAAAGTAATTCCTGTATTGAAACTATCAGCGAATGCAGATATCCGTATTCTATAAAGTAGATTACCCGTCACTTTACTTTTCAAACCGCTTCAAGGAGCTGTCATCTGAGCCAATGTTATAAATCTTATAAATCCGGTACCCTACCTCATCGGTAAAAATATAAGATAGACCCACCATAAATATGTTTGATAATTTATCTTTAGATTTAGGATGCAAAAAAGAGAAACAGAAGTTCTGTTTCTCTTTTTCTATTTTATACAGATACTAATAATTGCCTGTAAGAAAAGCAAAACACTCCAGCTGACAGGTACGTATTGAATTATCTCTTCGAATCGTATAAATTCATGGTCAAAAACTATGAATCTGAAAATGGTCCGATATATTGCAAGGTTTTAGTTTCCAGCATATCCAGAATTTCTTGCCTATGCTCTTCAGTACTTTCAGCAACTAAAACTGTCATTTCAAACAATTCAGTTTCAAGACTGATCTCATCCAGATATAACCGATGAACATTTTCAAGCAAAAAGGTAAAATAAATAACCAAAGCCAGCCTTTTGTTTCCGTTGGCTAACGGATGGTTTTTAATTATTGAATAAAATAACCAGGCGGCCTTTTTTTCAATAGTATCATACACTTCCACACCAAAATAAACCGCTTTAATCTGTGCCAATATACTTTCTAATTTCCCTTCATACCGATTCTTGAATGCGGGAATATCTGTTGAATATTCCTGCTCTTCATCCAATAACTGATTAAAAACCAGCTCAAAATCGGAAATATCCAAATAGAAAAGATTATTCACCCTTGTCATATCTTGACAATAACGTTAATGTATGAGAGAGCCTGAGAAGCAATGGTTTGTTTACTCCTTCAAATTTCAGGTTAGATTTTTTTTCTTTGACTATCCAACCTGAAGAAGATGATACAACCTGATTTCTATGCTTAATTTTCTCCAGGGTTTCTTTAAAATTCACTTCCACTTACGCCAAATTCTTTATTTCTTCGATAAAACGATCGGCCAGCTGATCAGCTTCCTGCTGAGTAGGAGCTTCCGTATATATACGTATAATCGGTTCTGTATTAGACTTTCTTAAGTGTACCCAGGTGGAAGGAAAATCTATTTTTAATCCGTCAATAGTTGTAATGGTTTCACCGGAATATTTTTCAGTCAGTTTTCGTAATATCTGATCCGTATCAATTTCCGGTTTTAAATCAATTTTTTTCTTTCCCATAAAATAAGACGGATAGGTTTCCCGTAATTGCTTGCAGGTAATTCCCTTTTTTGCCAGATGCGTTAAAAAGAGAGCAATTCCCACAAGTGAATCTCTTCCGTAATGAAGTTCCGGATAAATGATACCTCCGTTGCCTTCTCCTCCGATTTTCGCTGCGGTTTCTTTCATTTTGGTAACCACATTTACCTCACCAACGGCAGAAGCCTCGTATTTCTGGCCATACTGACGGGAAATATCGCTTAAAGCACGGGAAGAGGATAGATTGGATACTGTAGCGGAAGGAGTCTGAGAGAGAACATAATCAGCAACAGCTACCAAAGTATATTCCTCTCCGAACATGGAACCGTCCTCTGAGATAAGTGCCAGCCTGTCTACATCAGGATCCACTACGATACCGAAATCTGCTTTTTCTTCCGGAACTTTTTTCATAATATCTTCCAGATTTACTTCCAGAGGTTCCGGATTATGAGGAAAATCTCCATTGGGCTCACAGTACATTTCCACCACTTCCACACCCAGTTTTTTTAATAACGGGGGTACAGAAATTCCTCCGGTGGAATTCACAGCGTCTAAGACAACCCTAAAACCTGCTTTTTTAACGGCTTCGGCATCTACCAAAGGCAATTTTAATATTTCGCCGATGTGATAATCGATGGCTGTATTATCTTGTATATAGGTTCCTAACTGGTCTACCTCTACATAATCAAAATCTTCATTTTCAGCAATTTCCAGCAACTCTTCTCCATCTTTGCCGGAAATGAATTCTCCCTTGGAATTAAGGAGCTTTAAAGCATTCCATTGTTTAGGATTATGACTGGCGGTAAGAATAATTCCTCCATCAGCTTCAAGATAAGGAACCATCATTTCCACAGTGGGTGTGGTGGATAAACCCAAATCAATAATATCGATTCCCACTCCCTGTAAGGTAGAAGAAACCAGTGCGGAAACCATTTGTCCGGAAATACGGGCATCTCTTCCTATGACCACTTTTACCTGTTCTTTAGATAATTTTCTTTTTAACCAGGTACCATAGGCCGAAGCAAATTTAACGGTATCCAGCGGAGTAAGATTATCTCCGGTTTTACCGCCTATAGTTCCTCTGATTCCGGAAATACTTTTAATTAATGACATAGATCGTATTATTTACTTTTATTTAAAAAATCATTTATTTTTTCTTCTATAAATGCTCTGGGCATGGCCCCTGCAAATCCTTCTTTCACCTCACCTTTTTGTAGTACGGTTACCGGAATACCGCCCTGAAGATTCGGATCTATAGATCCGATTCGTGAGCTTAATTCACTTACAGGTATCTGATACACATTCTGCATTTTATTTTTCAAGACAAAAGGTGCTACCTGAGCCTGTGTGCGTGCATCGTCTACATTCACAAACAGGAATTTAACCTTTTTATCTTTATATTCATTATGAAGCGCTACAAAATCAGGAATTTCTTCAACACAAGGTCCGCACCAGGTTGCCCAGTAATTTGTAATGTATAGTGTATCACTTTGGGTATTTGCCAATGCTTGAATTTTATCAAAATCGGAACTTATAATAGTAACCTCTTCAGCGGTTTCATTATCAGCGGGAATTTCCGGCTCCGAAGAATTTACCGACAACGAATCCTTTGCTACAGGTGTTTCTTTTGCCTTTTCTTTACAGGAAAAAAAAAGTCCTAAAACCATAAAGAAATAAATAATTTTTTTCATTTGACTGTATTTTATATATACAAAAGTAAGGATTTTTAAAAAGCCGACTTTAAATATTCATGTATATATCCGGTTATTTCTCTCATTTATCATTTGATATTCTTTGCAGGTAAACATACATGAAGAAATCTTAATGTTTTATTCATATCAATTTTATTTTCAACTCTCAATTTTGTTTCAAATAATAATTATAAATAAAAGAACAAATGAAAATAGCATCAACCATAGGATTTCTAATATTATCCAATGCATTTATGAATATTGCATGGTACGGACATTTAAAATTTTTCGGAAAAGACAATCATACTTCAATATGGATCATTATACTCTTAAGCTGGGGACTGGCATTATTTGAATATTGTTTTCAGGTACCCGCAAACCGAATCGGGTTTCAGGAAAATGGAGGCCCTTTCTCTCTGGTACAGCTGAAAGTTATGCAGGAAGCCATTACTCTAATAGTATTTATGATTTTCTCTAAAATCGTTTTTCAAAATGTACAGTTTACAGTTAATCACCTGATCGGGTTTTTACTTTTAATTGGTGCCGTCTATTTTATATTTAAAAAATAAACGTACGAAACATAAAAAAACAAGATATGAAGAAAACTTAATTTCCTGTTCATATCAAATTTATCTCGGAATTGCACCTTTACACTATCAAATAATAATAACAAAAAACATAATATCATGGAAACAAAAACAAATCCAACTCAATTAACAGAAAATAGTAACGAAACAAAAAAAACACCTGCGAATGATTTGAAAAAACCTAAACCTGAAAAAGATGAAAAAAAACATTTAATTGACATGAAACCTTTACAATGTTTTCAGGGAACAGTTAAAGAATGGCTATCTAACAAGGATTTTATTTACGATGGTTTTATTCTCGAAACAGAAAATGAAGAGATAAAAATAAAATTCCCTCCTCATTCGGCTAAATTAATCCGAACAGCTGTTGAGAACCATCCTGAAATTTCTTTAAAAGGTGTAGTTCATAACTCTCCGGAGAAAGTTAAAACAGTTCACCTGATCAATTTTCAATCCGAAGGTAATACTGTTGATATTGTTCCTCCTGCTCATCCACCTGTACCAGATACTATGATCAGAAAAGAAGGCAAAGTTACTGATTATCAACATGATTCAAAAAACAATATCTGTGGATATTTCATTAATGATACATACCTGCTGAAAATACCTCCGCATATAGCTGAAAAATTAAAAGAACAAATGCAGATAGATGTCAGGGTTGAATTTACCGGTATGGCTAAATCCGACAAGGAAGGTGAAGTTAAAGTAAAAGACTACATTATTATAAACACTCAGACTTTAGCTGTAAATACTAACGAATATTTAATTAAATAATAATAACCTATAAATTATAAAAAGATGAAAACAATTATTTCAAAATCCCTGATTTTAGCGGCTCTCATGATAAGTTTTTCCACTTATATGTCTGCTCAGAAAAGAAATCCAAAACCTATGCACAGAGAGGAAGCTGTAGAAAAAGTAACGGCTGTAAACGGTGTAGTAAATGAATGGATATATAACGATGACTTTATTTACGACGGTTTTACTTTGCAAAGCGGAAATGAAGAACTATTTGTAAAAATACCTAAACACATGGGTAAAGTTCTCCGCAATTCCATCGCAAAAAACAATATAACTGTCAATGGTGTTGTTAAGTATTCTCCGGAAGGAAATAAAGAATTAAAATGGGTAAGCATTGTTACAAACGGGAAAAACATTTACGATATTCCTAAAGAAAGACCTGAACAACCACCTGTTGAAAAATTTGTAAACGGAAGTGGAAAAGTTTTGAAATTTCAACAAAACGAACGCGGAGATACTCATGGAATATTTCTTGATAACAAAACCCTGCTTCGTATACCTGCTCATAAATTTTCTTTGTTAAGCTCTTTATTACAAACCGGAAAAACCATCCAGTTTACAGGTTTTGAAAAACCAAAAAACGAAGATGAGGCTGTAGCTGATAATTATTCAGTAATTAAACTTGAAACTCTGACCGTTGACGGTGAACAATATCTTATTAAATAAGCCTTTAGATAGTTAAATAAACAAAGCACTAAGTAAGTGCTTTGTTTATGTTATACACTGTACAGAAACAAAATTTCATATATTTGTTTTTAAATGCAAAAATTATAAGCAAACAATAAAATTAATATGTCTGAATCGTTTCTGCTATATAGTGTTATATTTTTATTGCTGATTTTACTTTTAGCCTTATTAATTTTAAAATCCAAACACATGCATTTTACAATTCACAAATTAAAAAACGTGCTGGGAATGAAACCCAAACGGAACGAAACAGTAAATCGCCTTCATTCAATTCATTCTAATTCCCTGTCTAAAAAAGAAATTGAGTCTAATCATGGTGAAATACTGATTGAAGGAGAATTGATTGATTTAAAAAACAATCACGTTGGCGATGTAGATATGCTTATCATAAATTCACAGAATGAAACTCTGGCAATTCATTTTCCGCCACATTTAGGTAAACCTGTTACGCATCTGATTTCTAAAGGCAAAAATCTGAAATTCAAGGTTCATCCATCCAGAAAAAAAATGTATGAAAACTTCCCTTTATACAATCTTACCGCTATTAAAAGATCGTCCGAATGGATTTATATAGACGATATAAAGCCTGTACCACCTACGGGAATCCCGATTCAACTGGACGGCTATATTTCTGATTTTGTATATAATAAGAGCCATTCTATATCCGGATTTATCCTGAATAACTTTCTTGTTGACATTCCTCCGCATTTCGGTGAAACGATAACTCCTTTTTTAAAAAAAGATGAAAAAATTAATGTTCGTGGTTACAAAAGAAATAAAAATACTGATTTTATAAATAACAGCGGTTATGATATTATTCGACCTTATTCTATAAGTACTAACGAAACCGATTATTTATTATGAAAATTTTAATTATAGAGGATGAAGACAGCCTGGGGACATTTATGAAAAAAGGTCTTCAACAGGCAGGACATTCTGTAACACTTATACAAGAGGGAACTGAAGGTCAGAAAATGGCAGCCATGGAAAATTTTGATCTCATTCTTCTGGATCTAATGCTTCCGGGAATTAACGGGTTTGACATATTATCCAATTTACGAACTTTTCAGATTACAACTCCTGTAATTATTACCAGTGCACTTTCCAGCACTCAACAGGTAGTTCAGGGATTGGATCTAGGAGCCGTAGATTATATAAAAAAACCTTTTGAATGGGAGGAGTTACTGGCTAGAATACGCGTCGTTCAAAAAAAGATTTCCAATCAAACTTCCAATAATTTAGTAATTCAGGATCTAACGATAGACGTGGTAGGCAGAAAAGTTTTTCGTGCAGGCAAAGAAATTAAACTTACGGCTAAAGAATATATTTTATTGGAATATCTGGCAAGAAATGCAAACCGTATTGTAAGTAAGAACCAGATTATGGAACATGCCTGGGATTTGGATTTTGATCCGGGAAGTAACATTGTAGAAGTTCACATGTATCAACTGAGAAAAAAAATTGATAAAGACTTTCCTAATCCTCTTATTGAAACTATTGTTGGTTTGGGATATTCTTTAAAAGGCGAAAAATCGTAAAAAGCAACTTATTATCAAAAAACTATTCACATATTTAAATCTTTACACTCGGATCGCCTGTGTGAATACCTTAGTATTTATGCTTTTATGGCTTTTACTGGGGCTCTTTTTCCATTTTTTTACTCCTTTTAACCTACATTCAAATATTACTAAAAAAGAAGTATTGTTTTTTTTTAGCTGCATTTTATTTTTAGGAAGCTTATTTACTTTTATTACTTCTTACCGGATTACTTTATATGCCTTTCAACCTTTGCGAACTGTTATAGATAAAGCAAATGAAATAAATATTTATAAAAATGCCGAACTGCTTGCAGAACCTAAAGATCAAAGCGAACTGACCGATTTAATCCGCTCATTTAATCATATGCTTTTACGGATAAAAGAACAATCGGAACATCAGAATGCTTTTTTTGCCTCTGCCTCTCATGAATTGAGAACTCCATTGGCTGTGATGCTTACCCGGCTGCAAATTATGATAAAAGAACCTGATGTTTCTTATGCAACCCAGGAATTATATAAAACACAAATTAAGGAAATCCAACAATTGATTCATATTGTTAACGACTTTCTGTTAATGGGAGAAATTAATAACCAAAACTTACAACTTCAACGGAATCATTGCGACCTTACTGATATATTTCTTCAGCTGATCGAAAAATTTTCTCTTCGCTCTGCTGAAAGAAATACACCATTTAAACTTTCTTTTCTACCCATTGAAGAAGACTTTCGTGTATGGGCAGATGAGGAAAAACTAACCGTTATTCTATCCAATTTAATTAGCAACGCTGTTAAATATTCCCAACAGAATACCTCAATTGACCTTACAATTTCTAAAAAAGATAATATTGTCAGTATCCTCATCAGCAATAGCATACGTGAAGATATTAATCCTCAAATTACGGATATCAAAAATAAATTTTATCATTCAAAACCTATGAAAGGAGAAGGTTCCGGACTGGGACTATGGATTTCAAAACAACTGGCAGACATTCAGGATATTGAATTATTTTTCAGTATAAAAAACCAAACTTTGTTTGAAGCTCATATTATCATTTAATTATCCGAAAAAAAGATACTTTATTTTCTGTATCAAACATTGATAAACCGTCCTACATTTAGCAGGGAAAAATCATTGAAAAATTTTTATATTTGAAAAAAATATACAGATATGAAAAAAAATATTTTAGCAATCGCAATTCTTACCCTGACGCTTTATTCTTGTGACAATGCTTCGGGAGGTAATAAAAATATAATTCCTGTAGATCCTTCAACACAGTCTGCTGACAGTGCACATGCCAATCATTCTGCTCAAAACCATGAAGCTCACGGTACTGAAAAAAATACGGATTCTACTCATACAGAAAAACAACAACCGGCCAAAGATTCCATTTCGGTACATCAGGGGCATTAATATTAACCTGTTTCAGCCTTTTTATTACTTAATAAAACCGAATTATACCATGAAAAAACTTTTCTTATCTTTTGCAGCCGGAGCATTGCTCCTGTTTTCCTGCAACGATAATTCCAAACATCAGGTGGATACGACTTCGGCTGCTGTCGAAACTGGCAGTTCTGTAGAAGCTCCTATACAGCCGGTAGGAAAAGAATCTACTTATAAAAAAGAACTTCAGTGGACGGCATTTAAAACTGATAAAAAAGTTCCAGTAGCCGGAACTTTTCTAAAAATATCACTTACAGGTGTTAAGGAAGATTTAGCTATTCCCGAATCTTTGGTTAATGCCCGCTTTATTTGTGACGGAACTACAACTTCTACCGGAGATACAGCCAGAGATGGAACTTTAACTACTTTCTTCTTTAAAAGACTTTCTAACCCTGAAATATCCGGATATTTTCAGAAATTTGAAAATAATACCGCTTATATAGTTATTCAGTTAAACGGAAAATCGGTAACAAAAGAGTTTCCTTATGAATTGAAAGGAAATCAAATTATTATCAAAGGCAGTGTTGATATACTAAACGATTTCAATGCGCAAAAACCATTTACCAGTCTTCATAGAGCTTGTTATGATTTACATGAGGGTAAAACATGGACAAATGTAGATTTGGTTATTAAAATTTCAAAATAATCTTAGTAAAGTACTATAAAAGTTAAGAATAAGGAAATCCCTTATTCTTTTTTTATACCTAAGACCTATTTGTTAACGATACAGATTCTAAAATTTAGTTCATGAAAAAAATACTTGTAATTCTGACTTCCTGCCTGTTTTCTAATTTTATTTTTTCTCAATCTGATGAAAATAAATCTCTGTATGATCTGGCTGATAATTATTATGAAGATTTCTTAAAATTAAATCCCATACAAGCCACAATGCAGGGAGATTACAGGTATAATGATTTATTAACCAATGATATTTCCGATGAATTCTTATCTGAATATGAAGATTTTTTTCAGATTTATCTACAAAAATTAAACAAAATTAATTACAGCCAGCTAAACGAAAATTCCAAAATCGTTTACGATGTATTAAAAAATGAAATTGAACTTAGTTTAGAAAAATTCCCTTATCATTTTGAGAGAATTCCTTTTACCCAATTTGAGGGACTTCCCCTGCAAATGCCCGTTATGGGGAGTGGACAGGGTATTCAACCTTTTAAAACCGAAAAGGATTATTCTGACTGGCTCAAACGTGTAGATGCTTTTAGCGGATGGGCAGATACAGCTGTTAAAAATTTTAAAAAAGGAATTGATACCGGAATGGTTCTGCCGGATGTATTAGTTTCTAAAATGATTAAGCAGATGCTTAATGAAGATATTATAAGCGCCGATTCTGAAAAAAATATTTTTTACGGTCCTATTAAAAATTTACCTTCAGACTTTACTTTAGCACAAAAAAAAGATATAACTCAAAAATATCAACAGATGATTATAGGTAAAATTATCCCTACCTATACTCAATTGGGAACTTATCTTAAAGAAGAGTATTTACCTCACAGTCGTAAAAGCATAGGGTATAATTCGTTACCTGCTGGCAATACCATGTATTTGTACTGGGTAAAATATTGGACCACAACAAACAAAACACCGGAAGAATTTTATCAGGCAGGTCTAAAGCAGGTAGACAGCCTTAAAAATGAAATGAATAAAGTACGACTGCAAATAGGTTTTGAGGGATCTTTGAAGGATTTTTTACTGTATGTTAAAACAGATCCGAAAGCTCGCCCCTATACAACGCCAAAACAGATTTTAGATGAATTTAATTCTATTTTATTCAAAATTGAACCTCAGCTAAAATTATTATTTAATAAAACTCCCAAAACCGCTTTTGAAATAAGGCAAACAGAAAAATTCAGAGAAAATACAGCCAGCGCGGAATATTATCAGGGTACTGCTGATGGAAGCAGACCCGGAGTTTTTTATATGCCTATTCCCGATGCAACGCAATTCAATGTAACTTCGGGTATGGAATCCTTATTTCTTCATGAAGCTATACCCGGTCATCATTATCAGGTTTCGTTGCAACAAGAAAATACATCACTTCCCAAATTTATGCGGTTTGGCTGGATAGGTTCATACGGAGAAGGCTGGGCCTTATATTGTGAATCATTGGGACCTGAACTGGGGCTTTATACAGATCCTTATCAAAAATTAGGTTCCTTGAGTGATGATATGCTTCGTGCCGTACGACTGGTTATTGATACGGGAATACACACCCGAAATATGAGCCGGGAGCAAGCTATTGAATATTTTCTGGATCATGTTGCATATAACAGAAATGAGGCTGTTGCGGAAGTGGAAAGGTACATATCTTATCCTGCACAGGCTTTAAGTTATAAGGCGGGCTCTATGAAAATTCAAGAATTAAAAAACAAGTATCGTAAAATTCTGGGAAATAAGTTTTCGATTTCAGAGTTTCATGATGAATTATTAAGTTCGGGCTGCCTGCCTCTCAATGTATTAGAAAAAAAGATGTCTGCTTGGGCTGAAAAAAAGTAATTTTTTAATGTAAAAAGTTTGCAGAATAAAAAAATGATTCTATCTTTGCACCACTGAAAAATACTTGTAACAAGTATTGGTAAAAGATCCGGTAGTTCAGTTGGTTAGAATACCTGCCTGTCACGCAGGTGGTCGCGGGTTCGAGTCCCGTCCGGATCGCAATAAGGAATTTAGTTTCCATTCTTTTAAAAACACAAATAAAAATCTATCCGATCCGGTAGTTCAGTTGGTTAGAATACCTGCCTGTCACGCAGGTGGTCGCGGGTTCGAGTCCCGTCCGGATCGCTTTTTTAAGCATTTTATCCACTTTTTTATTTTACAGCCTCAATTTTTTAAATAAAATATAAAAAATATCTTTTACTTATATTTAATTTTACAACGTACTTTATTCAAATTTCCCAAACATATAATTTATAGTTTCAGCTCTAATTACCCAATAATTTTAATTTAAAGGTCTGCAAAATTATTATTTATTCGACGAATTCTGTTTTCAATCTGGAATTCCGAGCATATCATCTATAAAAAATATTCAACAAAAAAAGTAACCTTTATTTGAAAAGGTTACTTTTTTTCAATTTTATAAAAATATATAAGAAAAAATATACGATTTCACCTTAAAGCTTCCACCATACCAGGGAAGTACGATCAGCGGATGTATTGGTAGTTCTGGAACTTAAAGTCCAAGGGTACACCGTATTAGTAAAGTGATTCATTCTAAATGTTATTTTATCCCCTGCTTTAGCATCACAAGCCAAAACTACTGAATAGGTTGCAACAGTTGAAATGCCTGTAGTAGGTATAATATTAATATCCAACTCAGCAGCATCTACTAAAGTATTATTTTTTAATAATCCAATATAGTAAACAACAGTACGTGCTGCTTTGACACTTGTTCCCGTAGTTTCTTTTACAGCACCGTATAATCGGAAATTAAATGCATATGCTCCATCTTCAGTTAGCGTAATTGAATATACTTTGGTAGTTGCATCAACAGCACCAAAAGGTAAAACTGTTCCTGAAGTTGCTAAATTTGCAAGAGTTCCTGCATTAGTTGTAACAGAGGTTGCCAGATTCAAAAGGTTGACGGTACTTTTTGGTCTTTCATTTTGCAGACGGTTCCATTGTTTATTCATCCAAAAGTAATATCCTGGATATAAATCGCTGGCCGCAGAACTGGTAGTATTATAAACTAAAAGCCCATCGACTACTGTGCTCATAGGACTCATATTTGTAGCACCTACCAAAGCTACTCTGTTTGGTAAAAATCCCTTATTAGAATCTCCTAATTCTAGTTGGGCTGATGAATTATTGACAGAAGTTCCTCCAATTTTACTTGTTCCGGTTATATATTCGTTACCGGAGACCTGAAATTTGTAATTACTGGAAACTACAGACTGTCCTCCTACATTTACACTTCCCGATTGATAGATATTTTGTGTATTATCTGTCGCCTGAACAGTACTTCCCTGAACTTGCCAGGGCTCTGCAGGAATACCTGCAGCACTGGATACCATATGCTGCCAAAGGACACCATCAAAATAATAATACCCAACATAAGTAACCTTAGCTGTTTTTGTGGTTAAAGTACCTGATAAATCGGAAACATAAACGATTGCTCCTTTTTGATTATCTCCATAGCTATCGTTTTTACTGATAAGGCTTGCACGTGTTAATACAGGAGCTATTATTCCTTCGGGAGAATTGTTTACACTCGTTATCGGAGATACATGAAAAGTTGCATGAGGTTCATTAGTATTAATGCCAACTTGAGCGTTTAAAAAATTAATGAGCATTAAATTTGCTCCTAATAAAAAGATCTTTTTGTTCATGACAATTAAATTATTAGCAATGCAATTTAACAAATAATAAAATAAATTCAAAAAAATATTAAATATATTAAATTAAATTACGAATAAATAAAAAAACATTACATAATTTGATCTTAATAAATATTAAGTTATTAATTTTTTACTAATAAATAACAATTTATTTTTTTCCTATATTTTATAAAATACAATGCTATTATTTTATATTAACACAAAATATATTAAAAAAAAAATGATAGTTAACCAAATATTCTAAATTTATTTTTTTCTAAAAATAGTAGCTCCTATGCTGGCAACAATAACACAAAGTATGGATAAGCATTGACTGATACTTAGAATTTCGTTTAGAAAAACCAAGCCTGATAAAGCTCCAAAAGCGGGTTGCAAACTCATAAGGATACTGAATGTTTTAGAGGGAATCTTTCCTAAAGCAATCAAATCCAATGAAAATGGAACTGCACTGGATAAGAGGGCAACTCCCAATCCCACTAAAAGCCATTTACCATTTAAAACATCCAGATCTCCGGAAAAAATTCCAAAGGGCAGTATAAAAAGAGTAGCGATACACATTCCTACACTTACTGCTTCACCTCTTTTTACTTTTTTTAAAATTTTTCCACCGATAAGTATATAAAAAGCCCAAAATGCACCCGCAACCAAGGCTAAAATTAAACCAATAATATCAACCCCTGCATTATTCCATGGAACAAGTAATGCTATTCCGATGCAAGCTAAAAGAGCCCAAAATAAATCAAGTATTTTTCTTGAACTGAATAGAGCCAACGTTAAAGGTCCTACAAACTCCAAAGCAACACCCAGCCCTAATGGAATACGTTGAATTGCATAATAAAAGATAAGATTCATAGCCGCTAAACAAATTCCATACCCCGAGCAGTATAACCACTGTTCTGCTGTGAGTTTTCGAATATTGGGTCTAAAAAAAAGAACAAGCAGTACTGCTGAAAGACCAATTCTTAAAGAGGCTGTTCCACCGGCTCCTAAAACCGGAAATAGGCTTTTAGCAATTGAAGCTCCTCCCTGAACACTAATCATAGATAAAAGTACAGCAGGTATAGCCGGAAAGGTTTTCTTAGAGTTTGAAGACATAGTATTTAATCTGGCTTATTAAAATGGATAAATGTTATTTTTAAATCAATAACACAGCTTACCTATATTATTTAAAAAGTTTCAAATGTAAAGATTTATCCTATAAAACAGAAGCTTTATCCATAAGATTAAGTATTTAGTTAAAAAAAACGCCGGCTTAAAAGCCGGCGTTTTTACATATTAATTGATTTAATTATTTTTGTTTAAGTAATGTATATTTGGATGCTAACTCCCCACTAATTACATTACCTTCAGTATCCAGTTGGATTAATTGATTTTCAGCTACTTTAAATTGTTGCTTTTCTTTATCTCCTTCTAAGGTAATTTTGTTTCCCTCTTTACTCCAAACATACTTACCTTTTGATTCAAATGGTTTTTGATCTCCTTTTCCTAAATACCTGGATGAAAGAGTATACATATTATTTTTTTCCAGCTTCAATATAGTTTCGATACCTTCACAATCGGCACATGGTATCACTCCTTTATAAACACCTTCCACATCCAGCGAATTTTCAGAGGTATGTGCATTTACCAAAGAGTCTGCTTTTTGTACCAGAGTATCAGCTATAGCTGAAGTACTGTCTTTGATTTCTTCTGCTTTTTGGGCTTGTTTTTTATCACAGCTAACTACTAAAGCTGCTACAGCAAATAATAAAAAGACTTTCTTAATCATTTTTTTTGTATTATCAAATTTATCCCTATAACACTCAAAAATAATACCATGTTATTGTTTTAACTTCCTTATTTTATATGAACTTATGATAGGTAAATAGAACCTTTTAAATATAATTTTGCATAACCTGAAATTAAAACTTTATTTTCAATAATATCACAATAAATATAACCGCCTCTTTGTGAGCATTGATAGGCTATCATCTTCTTTTTCCCTAATTTTTGATTCCACAGGGGAATTAAAGAAGTATGAGCAGATCCGGTAACCGGATCTTCCGCTACTCCTACTGAAGGAGCAAAAAAACGAGATACAAAGTCAGTAGTTTTTCCTTTGGAAGTAATTATAACACCTAAATATTCAGATGCTTGAGCAATTTTATTTAAATCAGGATTCACTCTCCGTACTTCATCTTCATTTTCAACCACCAAAATTAAGTCCCTGGAAGCCCAGGCTTCCAGAATTTCACAATCTATCATTTCTTTAAATAAAGGTAATATCTGTAACCGTTTCGGTTCTCTGGAAGGAAATTCCATTTCATATTTATCTGATTTACAGTTCACAGTAAGAATCCCGCTTTGAGTATAAAACTGTATTTTTTTTAAAGTACTATCTACAAAATTGGATAGTACATATGCAGAAGCTAAAGTGGCGTGTCCGCACAAATCAACTTCAGATTTAGGCGTAAACCACCTCAAATCATAATTTGCTCCCTCATCTCTTTTTAAAATAAAAGCCGTTTCAGATAAATTATTTTCAGCTGCTATTTGCTGCATAATTTGATCATCAATTTTTTGCTTTAAATAACAAACACCTGCCTGATTACCTGAAAAAATTTGTGATGCAAATGCATCTATTATATAATATTCTATAACTGATTCCATAATTTAATTATAAAAATTTATATTGAAGTTATTATTATACTAATGTAAAAAAGCGGTTATTAAACCGCTTTTTAATTTATTGTATTAATTTTCTAAAGGTAAAAAACTGTATTTTTCAGAATAATACAGCATCTCTTCAGCAAATGATTTAGGATAAGTAACCTCAATATCAGTAATATCTCCTTTACTATTAACTTTAGGAACTAAAACAGGGTTTAGAAAGCCTTTATATGGAGCTAGATTAAATTTTGAATTTCTTTCAAGAACTTCTTTATGAAGCTTTGGATCTACTTTAACACCATATGTTTCAACCAGGTCTTTTGCAGCCTGATAATCACCTTCTGATTTAATTCTCTGAGTTTCTTTTAATAATTCTCCAAATAAATTATGTAATTTTTCATAATTATTTATTTTAAAATAAGTTTTACCATTTTTCTCTATTTTTTCAATAACCTTATCTTTCTGACCTTTTTCATAAACCCATGCACTTACCCACTGACGGTTTCTCATATGTGCTTCTTCAATGTCCCTTCCGGGTTCTATACGTACTAACTGCGTCATCAAACCGTTACGAATATAATCATTGTAAGCAGCCATACCTACCTTTTTCCAATCTTCGACTAAACCTAACTCCTGTAATTTAGGGCTATATAAATAATAAAGACCTACAAGATCAGCTCTCCCTTCCTCAAGTGTTGAAGCATAACTTTTTAATGTTTCCTTTGGAGTACCCACTCCTTTATTTATTTGCCCGGAAGCATGTCCCACCACTTCATGTAGTGCTGTATGTAACTTATCTGCAAGTTCTCCGTATTTTTCGGATAATTCAACTTCTTGCGAGTCGTAAGCAAATTCTTTTAATTTCTCCGTTCCGCCTGCCTGACCATAAGCATCTATGATATTACCTAGAGATACAGATTTTGAACCATACTCTGCTCTAATCCAATCGGCGTTGGGCAAGTTTACACCTATAGGTGTACTTGGGGATGAATCACCCGATTCCGAAGCTGCTATTACCGTTTTATATGATATACCTACAACATTTTTCTTTTTATGCTCTGGCATTAAAGGAGAATTATCTTCAAACCATTGTGCATTTTTGGAAATTACTTCCATTTTTGCAGACATATCAAAATCTTTGATTTGAACAATACTTTCATAAGAGCCTTTATGTCCTAAAGGATCATTATACACCTCTATAAATCCATTGATGTAATCAATATTTCCCTCAGTAGCCTTCAACCAAGCTATATTGTATTCATCCCAGGTCTTCAGGCTACCTGTTTTATAATAACTGATTAGCAGTTTTAAAGCTTCCGCCTGCGGTTTATTTTCAGCTACTGAAACTGCTTTTTCCAACCAAAATATAATTTGATCTATTGCAGCTCCATACATACCCCCGCTTTTCCATATTTTTTCTTCTAAATTTCCCTGTTCATTTTTGATTAATTTGGAATTGAGCCCCCATGAGACAGGTCTGTCTGAATCCTGATTTGTTTTCCCTGAATAATATTTCTCTACTTCTTTATCCGTAATACCTTTCCCATAAAAATTTATTGCAGAACCAGATATAAATCCCTTAGACTCATCCAGATTAACTTTTTTATTATCCTCTTCATTAAAAAGTATATCTACAATGAATGGTTCCAATTCTGTACTAGTATCATTTAATAATTGCTGAAAATAATTCTGTGAAAATTCCGGCATAATTTTGTCATTAGAGTAATGGTGGTGTATTCCATTAGAAAACCATACCCTTTTTAAATATATTTCATAGTTTTTCCAGCTTTGTGCTGATTTATCTCCTTTATAGTTTTTATAAATACTTTCTAATGCTTTACGAATTTTTAAGTTATATTTATAATTCTGATCCCATATTATATCTCTTCCGGACATACCTGCCTGAGCTAAATAGTAAACCAACTTTTTTTCTTTCAGGGAAAGTTTTTCCCAACCAGGAATCTGATATTTCAATACTTCTATATCCGCAAAACGATCAACTTTATATTCAAAATTTTCAGGATCTGTCTTACCTATAGTATTTGAAAATTTAGTATCGCAAGAGACCAGCATAACCGAGGAAGCTATAATAGCTGTTAAAACATTTAATTTCATATTTTGAAATGATTATATACTCATCAAAATTAATAAAAATAAACTTCGTATTCTTATTTAATAATTGTTGATTAATAAACCATGAAATTAAAAGGATTTTTATAGAAAATGAAAGATAAAAATATGCGCAAATATACTTTAATGGATGTATGAAGGAATTAAAAGCGCGGGTTAAAAATCTTTACTTGCCTATAGGGGCTCTGGTAAGCCAAGAAACACAAATAAGATAAGAACCCACGCTATATGGTGTGAGCCCAACTTACTTATTCTGTGTCTCTTTTGAATTTACCAGATTCCCATAGACAGAATAAAAGCTAGCGCTTTATATTAATTAATCCATAAATTACTGGGACAAATATAATAAAAATAAAATAATATACCTCAATACAATATTTTTTACCCAATAAAAAATATTTAACAAACACAATTTTATATTTTATTTACTTTAATCATTATATAGATTAGTTTAATTATTATTAATATAAAAACACTTCATAAATCAAATTCATATTTTAAAAAATATTTCACTTATAATATTATGAAATAAATAAATTTTCTGTTTTTATATGTATTTTTTAGATTATAAATAGCTATTTTTTATATTTTCCTGATTTTATTGTAAAACTAAGTTCAATTTATGATTATTAATTACGTATTAAAAATTATAAATCGTATTTAAAAAGATTATCTTTTACAAGATTTAATGATGTATATAAATTAAAAAAACAGTTATAAAGAATAATTTTTAAATATACATGTTTTATTAGTTTCTCATCTACTATTTTGTTAAAAGAATACAACATTTTAAGATAACTTAAGCATTATCTGCATCCTATAAATAAAAATATTTTCATATTTAGTATATTTTATCTTGATTAATCTAAAGTAGTAACAAAGATTAATTTCTACTTATTAATTAAAATAAGCAGATTTAAATGTATAATTAACTTATTCAAACCTTTAAAAGGCAGGATAGAGACTATTATCATTAAAAATATTCTCTTACTTTTGTACTCTTTACGTATTATGAAAATTACATTACTCTCGATAGGCAAAACAAATTCGAAAGAGCTGCTGACTTTGATTGAGCAGCTTGAAAAACGTTTACCTTCCTTTATTAAATATGAAAGAAAAGAACTTTCGGATATAAAAAATGCTAAAAATCTTCCGGAATCTGATTTGAAAAATGCGGAAGCTGAATCTTTTATTTCTCAATTACATGCTAGTGATTCACTCATATTATTAGATGAAAAAGGCAAGCAATACACATCTATTGAATTTTCAAAATTTATTGATAATCAAATGAACAATTCAACTAAACACATTGTTTTTTGTATAGGTGGAGCCTGGGGATTTTCAGATAAAATCTATAACTTACCTCATCAAAAAATTTCATTATCTTCCATGACTTTTACACATCAAATGATACGATTATTTTTTACGGAACAACTTTACCGTGCATTTAGTATATTACAGGGTAAACCATATCACAATGAATAACTACTTAAAAATCTATTGGTACGACATTATATTTGCTATTGTTTTATTCATAACCATAGCGGGTATTTCAGGACAACTATTTTTCTATCTTGCGAACTTTTTACACCTAGACACAGCTTTACTAACTCCTATAAATACTGTTTTTAATTATTTAATGCTGTTTCTCATTTTTTATTTTATTTGTTTAAAACCAAGAGAACAAAAATTTAGATTAAGTTATAATTTAAAAAAATTTCAACTATTCCCAATTTGCTTATGCTTATTCATCGGACAGTTTTTATTGTCCGAATTTTTAACAGGATTAATACCCACCCAAGGACCCTTTTTTGGTTATCTGCACAATTTAATGACCCAAGCTTTAGTAGGCTCGCTTAACAAACAACCGGTTGCCGTTTTTATTTCTATATGTATTATAGCCCCGATATTTGAAGAAATATTCTTCAGAGGTTTTATATTAAAAGGAATGCTTAATAATAAAGTTCCTCCTTATAAAGCCATTATTATATCTTCTATAATTTTCGGCGGCATACACATATTCCCCTGGCAGGTTTTAGCAGGTATCTTGGCCGGCATAGTCTTAGGAATATCTTTTTACAAAACCGGTTCACTTGCAGTAAGCACATTACTTCATTTTTTAAACAATTTGTTAGGCTTTTATCTATATTACAAAAATGGAAATTTTGATTCGCCTGAAATCGGATTTAGCAATTATGTTTATCCTATCATTGGTCTTATAATCATCATTATATCAGGTTATTTTCTTAATAAAATCACAAAAAAATACTCATGGAAATATTATTAGCAACTCAAAATACTCATAAAAAAGATGAAATTTTAGCCATGCTTCCTTCTAATTTAAATCTAAAAACATTTAATGATTACAATTTTGAGGGAGATATTGAAGAAACCGGACTCACTTTTGAAGAAAATGCATTTATAAAAGCAAAATTTGGATACGATCTATCGGGAATACCTTGCTTTGCTGATGACAGCGGACTTGTGATAGAAGCATTAAACGGAGAACCTGGAATTTATTCAGCTCGTTATGCCGGAACCGGCTCTTTTGATGATAACATAGCAAAAGTACTTTCTAATATGAAAAATATTACTGATAGAAAAGCTTATTTTATAAGTGTAATTTGCTGGGTTAATAATAAAGAAGTTCGCTATTTTGAAGGAAGAGTTTACGGTACTATTTCAAATACAATCCTGGGAAAACACGGTTTCGGCTATGATCCTATTTTTGTTCCGGAGGGTTACTCAAATAGTTTTGCAGAAATTTCTGCTGATGAAAAAAATAGAATAAGCCATAGAGCGTTAGCATTAGATCAATTTAAAAAATTTATTAACGAAAATAATCCTATTCAGAACTGAAATTATAGAGTATAAACATCAATAATACAATACCTTAGATAGAAACCTAGATTTTATAAAAATATTTATATTAATATATACTAATAAAAAAAAATCTGTCAGCTTTAAGCATTTAAATTTTAGTTATATTCACAAACAACCATTATCAAAACTAAAATTTTATGTTACCACAAAAAATGAAAGCTGCAGTTGTTCGTGAATTTGGACAACCTTTACAAATTGAAGAAGTAGAAGTTAAAAGACCGGGTAAAAACCAGATTCTGGTAAAAATTATTGCTTGTGGAGTATGCCATACCGATTTGCATGCTATTGAAGGAGATTGGCCTGTAAAACCTAAAATGCCTTTAATTCCCGGACATGAAGGAGTTGGCTATGTTGTTGCTACTGGTGCAGAAGTAACAAGGGTAAAGGAAGGAGATGCTGTTGGTGTACCCTGGTTATATAGTGCCTGTGGCTGTTGCGAATTTTGCATTTCCGGATGGGAAACATTATGCGATATACAAGAGAACGGAGGATACAGCGTTGATGGCAGCTTTGCTGAATACGTAATTGCTGATGCCCGTTATGTGGGAATTTTACCTTCAAATGTTAATTTTTTAGAAATGGCTCCCATTTTGTGTGCAGGTGTAACCGTATATAAGGGGTTAAAAGAAACGGAAACTAAACCAGGAGAATGGGTTGCAATTTCAGGAATCGGAGGACTTGGACATATTGCCGTTCAGTATGCTAAAGCAATGGGGATGCACGTTGCTGCTATAGATGTTGCTGACGATAAACTTAATCTGGCAAAAAAACTGGGAGCAGATTTAGTGGTAAATGCATTAAATACCAATCCCGGAGAATATTTAAAAAAAGAAACCGGCGGTATGCACGGGGCTTTAATCACAGCAGTATCCCCAATAGCATTTAAGCAGGGACTTGAAACCTTACGTAAAAAGGGAACCATAGCTCTGAACGGGCTACCTCCCGGCAATTTTGATCTTCCCATTTTTGAAACTGTTTTAAACCGTATAACCGTAAGAGGCTCAATTGTGGGAACAAGAAAGGACCTGCAGGAGGCTATAGAATTTGCACATGAAGGTAAAATCAAAGCTACTGTAAGTACTGCTAAGCTCGATTCAATAAATGATGTTTTTGATAAAATGAAAAAAGCCCAGATCGACGGAAGAATTGTTTTAGATATGGCCAGTGCCTAGCATACACAAACTGATATTGAACTTGTAATCAATTTTAACTATTATATAAGGCTATATAGAATAAATTAAATTGACTAAATAAAGCCAAAAAAAATTAAATTAAAAACCAAAACAACTAAATACGTTTATAATTTAAACTTATTTTGTATTTAAAATTAAATTAAATAACTTTTAATGTACTTTTGTATTCGAATTTAAAACAATAAATTGTATGTGTGGATTTGTAGGAGTTTTCGAACTGAAAGAAACAAGTGAAATAGTAAGGCCGGAAGCGCTGAAAATGGCTAAAAAAATTCGTCACAGAGGACCGGACTGGTCTGGTATATATTGTGATGATCATGCTGTACTGGCCCATGAAAGATTATCTATAGTCGATATTGCTTCAGGAGGGCAGCCTCTATTCAGTGAAGACAAAAATTTAATATTAGCTGTTAATGGAGAAATCTATAATCACAAGGAAATACGTAAACAATTTGAAGGTAAATATAATTTTCAGACACAATCTGACTGTGAAGTAATTCTTGCTTTATATAAAGAAAAAGGTATAAAACTTTTTGAAGATATTTCCGGTATTTACGCTTTTGTACTTTATGATAAAGAAAAAGATGTTTATCTGGTAGGTAGAGACCATATGGGAATTATACCTTTATATATGGGTTATGATAAAAAAGGTCAGTTTTTTGTAGCTAGTGAATTAAAATCATTAGAGGGTGTATGTCCTGATATCAAAGAATTTGAGCCTGGAAAATATTTTTATAGTCCCGATGGAGAAATAAAAGAATGGTATCATAGAGACTGGATGAAGTTTGACTCTGTAAAAGATAATACTTCTGATATTCAGAAATTAAGAAAAGGATTGGAAGATTCAGTACACAGACAACTTATGTCGGACGTACCTTATGGTGTATTATTATCCGGAGGTTTAGATTCTTCAATTATTTCTGCTATTGCAAAAAAATATGCGAGCAAAAGAATTGAAGAAGATGGACAAACAGATGCCTGGTGGCCACAACTACACTCTTTTGCAGTAGGTCTTAAAGGTGCTCCTGATTTAATTGCTGCTAAAAAAGTAGCCGATCATATAGGAACTGTTCACCACGAAATACATTTCACTATTGAAGAAGCCTTAGATTCTTTAAGCGATGTAATTTATCACATTGAAACGTATGATGTGACTACTGTAAGGGCTTCAACGCCCATGTATCTTCTTGCTAGATATATTAAATCTATGGGGGTTAAAATGGTTTTATCTGGTGAAGGATCTGATGAACTGTTTGGAGGATATTTGTATTTTCATAAAGCTCCGGATGCCCAGGCATTTCATGAAGAAACTGTACGAAAACTAGATAAACTTCATTTATATGATTGTTTAAGGGCTAATAAATCTTTAATGGCTTGGGGAGTTGAAGGCCGTGTTCCTTTTCTAGATAGAGAATTTATGGATATTGCAATGACTCTTAACCCTAAAGATAAAATGTGTGGAGGTGGAAAAATTGAAAAACATATCTTACGGGAAGCTTTTGAAGACTACCTTCCTGCTGAAGTTGCCTGGAGACAAAAAGAACAGTTTTCTGATGGTGTAGGATACTCTTGGATTGACACTCTTAAAAAAGTTGCTGATGAAAAGATCACTGATAAGCAGATGGAAAGAGCAGCAGAACGTTTTCCTATCAATCCACCTATGTCTAAAGAAGAATACTGGTTCCGTTCTATATTCGAAGAACATTTTCCATCTCAGGCAGCAGCACAGACAGTTCCTTCCGTACCTTCTGTTGCATGTAGCTCAGCTGTAGCTCTTGAATGGGATGAAGCTTTTAAAAACAATCCGGATCCATCCGGACGCGCTGTGAAGACAGTACATACTGATGCAATATAAAAATACATCAATATATATACTATAACTAAATAGTAGCCTTTGGATGATTACTCCAAAGGCTTTTTATTTTACATTTAAATACTATTTACATTTATACTGAATGTTTATGTATCTCTTAATTTATAACTAAAAGAAACAAAAAATTAATATGATAACATGACTCTTAATTGTTTTAAAAAAATCTTATTTTTTCCAAGATATTATTGAAAAAAGTTTCTTCGAAGAATTTGAAAAGATTAAATAGAGTTTAATTTACCAAAACATAATTTAGCAAAAAAATAGCCTGTTTATAAATAATATAAACAGGCTATAAAACTAACTAATTTTTCTACAAAAATTTTCAGATTTTTTATGCAGATATTTTGGATATAACTGCATCGTTAAATCCTAATTTTTTAATATTATCTAATAATCTTTTTGCCGATTCGTAATTAGTTACTTTGCCGGATGTATATATATAGATATTATTGATTTTATCTCTTACAACATTGTTCAATCCTTTAAAAATAGGATCTTTTTCCCTGTATTTTTTTGTGGATAATAAAATTTCAATAGTATAATACTCATTTTTTAATGATTCACTATCTTTAAATTCAACGACTGCAGCATCTTTAAAACCAGCTTCTTTAACAATTTTGAGATTTGTGTCTGCCTCTGATTTTAAATTAGTAGCTCCTGCATAATAAACATATTTCCCATTAGATTTTATAATTTCGACATCTTTTATACCTCTAAATTGAGCAGCTCCTTGTGGATACTTGTTAAATGATGCTAAAAACTGTATTTTAAGCGTTGTATTTTTTAAAGGTATTTCGGCTTCTTTAACTTCGACTTTTTGTATTTCAGTTCTACCTGATCTTTTATCAAATTCCTTTTTATATGCCAAAAAGGCTTCATAAATATTTTTTGCTATTGTATTTTGACCTTCCGCAGAAGCTAAATATTCTCCTTCCTGATAATTGGATATAAACCCGGTTTCTATAAGAACTGCAGGCATAGCTGTCTGAACTAATACTAAAAAACCTGCCTGTTTTACTCCTCTGGATAATCTACTTTCTTTTTTGAAATTTTCTTCTACATAAGAGGCAAGTTTTAAGCTGTTTTCAAGATAAACGTTCTGCATAAGTGTTAATCCGATAAGAGACTCAGGTGAGTTGATATCAAACCCCTCATAGGTGGTCTGATAATCTTTTTCCATATATACCACAGAGTTTTCTCTTTTTGCTACATCAAAGTTATCTCTGTTTCTATGAGATCCTAAGACAAAAGTTTCGGTTCCGTAGGGTGCGCTCTTAGAACTGGAGTTACAGTGAATGGATATAAATAAATCTGCTTTGTTTTTATTAGCAATACCTGCCCGGGTCATTAATGGAATAAACTCATCGATAGTACGGGTATAAATAACTTCTACATCTTTATTGTTCTTTTCAATCATTGAACCCACCTTCAATGCCAACGATAGATTAACATCTTTTTCATTAGCATACGGTCCTTTGGCTCCATAATCATGTCCTCCATGTCCCGCATCCAGAACCAGTTTAAACTTTTGTGAATAAGAAAAATTTATACATAGGGCTGTAAACGCAAATAATATATTTTTTAAGTTAAAAATTGTTAAAACTCTCATTAATTCTTTTTTTTGATTAATTTTGGACACAAATTTTTTGAATTTATATACTTTGATTAATTCAAGCTTCAAATATAGTGTACTTTGTTTGTTTTTTCTAATTTTTAACATTCTGTTAGCACAAGTTAAAAAGACTGAAACGCCTTCTGATTCGACAAAAATAATACCTTCAAAAAAAGAAAAATTAGAAGATGTGGTAGATTCCAGAGGGGATGAAATCCGCAATATATTTTCTAAAAAAATGACCTATCTGATACATAATGCTTCCGTTTCCTATCAGGACATGACGATAAAGGCGGATTATATTGTTATGGACTGGAATACAGGGGATATTTTTGCTCGGGGCAAAGTTGACAGTTTAGGAAGAATTATTGAAAATATTACTTTTAAACAAGGAAACAGAGAATTCGAATATACTGAAGCCAAGTTCAACATGAATACAAAACAGGGTACAGCTTTTAATGTACGTACTGAAGAGGATGAAATGGTGATAATTGCTCAAAAAGCAAAAAGGATGAATGAAGAGGAGTATTACATGAGAAACGGGATGATTACAACGGATGAATACTTTAAATCAAAAAAAGATTCTGTGCCCGATTATCATTTATCAACCACCCGTATGAAAATGATTACGGGAAAAAACCAAAAGACTTTAATTGCGGGACCTACAACCATGTATATTGAACAGGTTCCTACTCCATTTATACTCCCTTTTTTATATCTTCCATCATCAGGTCGTAAAAGAGAAGCCGGACTTCTTATAGGTACTTTCGGTGAAAGACAATCTAAAGGTTTTTATCTGGAAAGATGGGGAGTGTATGTTCCTATAGGGGAATATCTTGATTTAGAAACCCGGTTTGGTATTTACACTAAAGGGAGCTGGACTATTGATAATCGTTTCAGATATACTAAAAGATATAGATATTCAGGTAATTTCAACCTGGTATATGAAAAGAATATAAATAGTACTAAAGGTCTGAGTGATTACTCGGAAACAGAAAATTATCGTGTCGTATGGACTCATTCTCAGGATGCTAAAGCTAATCCAAATTTATCGTTTAATTCTTCTGTTAATTTTGTTAGTCAAAATTATTATAATAATAGTATATATAATCAAAACGCATTATCTGGTAATGTAAATAATAATCAAACCTCATCATCCATTTCACTGGTTAAGCGATTTAACAATAATCCGTTAACAGTTTCATTAAATACTTCGGCTTCCCAAAATATTTCTGATGGAACAGTTGCGCTTGTGCTTCCCAGCTTATCCGTTACAATGCCTCAAATTTATCCTTTTGCTCCTAAAAGCGGCTCAAAAAAAGGTTTGTTTCAAAATATTTACATGGATTATAAAATGAATCTTCAAAACTCCGTTACTACGACCACTGAGGATATGTTTTCATTCAAAATGTTTGATAATTCCAAAAACGGAATAAAAAACGAGACAAATCTGGGAACTACTACTACTATATTTAACTACTTCCAATTAGGATTAACCGGAAATTACAAGGAAGCATGGACAACCAAAACAATACGCAGAGACTATAATTCTGTTACAAATGAAGTTGTAACTCTAAATAAAGACGGATTCAGGTCTTACAGAACTTTTGGAACTGCTTTAAATTTAACTACAACACTTTATGGAATGGCTAACTTTGAAAAAGAGGGGCAGGATAAAATGATAAAAGCTATCCGACATATGATATCCCCTACTCTAAGTTATAGTTATTCTCCTAATTTTTCTTCTGATTCATGGGGGTACTATGGTACTTATATAGATGAAAATGGTAAAAAGGTTAAATATTCCTATTTTAACGGCGGCGTTTTAGGTGATCCTTCAAATACAGAGAATAGTTCTGTAAATATTTCCCTGGCTAATAATCTGGAAATGAAAGTGCGGAATAAAAAAGAAAAAACCGGTATAAAAAAGATAAAAATCTTTGAGAGTCTAAATATTTCCACCTCTTATAATTTTGCTGCTGACTCTTTACGATTAAGTCCTATAACGGCTACTGGTTCCAGCTCTCTATTCAATTCTAAACTGAGAGTTAACTATGCTTTGAGGATTAATCCTTATAAAATTGTATTTGATTCTCCAACTTCTACTGTGGGATATAATGTTGATAAATTAGGATATTTCTCTATAGCCAGTTATACAATGGGATTGAACTTTTCTCTGGAACCTTCTATGTTTGGTGGTAAAAAAGAAAAAAAATATTCAAAACAAGGCTCAATACGATATGAAAAATATAATTTTGATGAAGAAAATTATGCTCATTTTGAAATTCCATGGAAATTGGATGTGGGACTTAATTATGCCAGAACCAAAGAATATAACCGTACGGCAAATACATCAGCTACTGTAAATTTAACAGGAGAAATATCGCCTTCTCCGTATTGGAAAATTACAGCTTCTACCAATTATGACCTTGAAAGTAAAGAGTTTGGTTATACCCGACTAGGATTTATGAGGGATTTACGAAGCTTTAATATCAATTTTAACTGGGTTCCTATTTCTTCCGGTTATAATAAAACATGGAATTTCTACATAGGAATAAAGGCTGCAATTCTTAAAGATGCTGTGAAATATGAAGCAAGAAATTTCAATGATACAAGCACTGATCTTTAAAAAATTAATACCTTTATGAATTAAATTTAATCGTACAATTACAAGAAAATGAAAAAAGAAATTATATCTACTTCTCAAGCTCCTGCAGCTATTGGTCCTTACTCACAGGCTGTTAAAGTAAATAATTTATTATTTATTTCAGGTCAAATCCCGGTTAATCCGGCAACGAATGAATTTTCAGACGAAATAACAGAGCAGACTCATCAAGTGATGAAAAATATTCAGGCTATTCTTACAGAGGCAGGGTTGTCTTTTAATCATATTGTTAAATCTTCTATTTTTTTAACTGATTTAAACAATTTTGCTATAGTTAATGATATTTATGCATCCTATTTTGCAGATTCTTATCCTGCAAGAGAATGTGTACAGGTATCTGCTTTGCCTAAAAACGTATCCATAGAAATATCAGTAATTGCTGCAGAATAAATAGTTTACTATAAAATGATTAGAAATACAATTGCAGTTTTATCGGGACTGTTTGTAGCCGTAGCAATAATTACTTCGTCGGTTATGATTAATCCTTATTGGATACCTTATGAGTATAAAGGTCTTGCAATAGAGTACTGGACTCCTATCATAAAAACGGCTAAGGGTGAGTTTTTCATAGCTTTGCTCATTTCATCTGGTATTGGCTCTTTACTTGGAGGTATCGTTTGTGCCTTGATTGTCAAAACTGCTAAAAAGGCTTATGCTATGTTGATTGGTTTTATTTTGTTATTAACAGCTATTGCTACTGTATTTATTTTCCCTGGCCATCCTACCTGGTACATCGTAAGCATGTTTTTTATTTTTTTTCCGTTTTCGTGGTTAGGTGCACAACTTGTGGAATGGTTACAAAATAAAAAAGAAGCCAAATCAAAAAAGGATTCAGTATAAAATTCTACATTGGAATTTTTTTTATCATCTCTTCGACTACTTTGAAAGCTGCTGGACAAATCAAAGTATTTTTCAATGTAATTTTATTGATCTGATATATCTTTTTCCGATCGGTATGCGGATATTCCCTGCAAGCTTTGGGACGAACGTCGTAGATAAGACAATAATTTTCAGAATCCAGAAAAGGACAAGGTAAACCATTAAAAACCCAGTCATTATCTTCGTCTTTATGCAAATATTTATCTATAAAAGCAGAAACTTTCATTTTTAAATGTTTGGAAATTCTTTCTATATCTTTTTCTGTAAATAAAGGACCCGTTGTTTTGCAACAGTTAGCACATTCGAGACAATCAATTTTATTAAATACAGAATGGTGTATTTCTAAAACTTTTTGATCCAGATTTTTTACTTTTTTGTTTTTTAATTTTGATAAATATTTAGAATGAATATCCTGCCGTTTAATAGCTTCTTCTTTATTTTTTTCTATATCCATATTCTTTATCGGTCTTTTTGTAAATTATTGATCCGATTTATAGAACGGGTGAAACTTTTCAATAGCATCCCGTAATTGTTGTTTATCCAAATGAGTATATATTTCAGTTGTTGTGATACTTTCGTGTCCCAGCATCTGCTGAATTGAACGCAAATCAGCACCATTTTTTAAAAGTACTGTTGCATATGAATGTCTAAATGTATGCGGAGATACATTTTTTTTTATTCCAGAATTTGCCACTGCATTCTTGACAATTATAAAAATCATTTCTCTTGTCAATTTTGCTCCTCTTCTATTTAAAAACAAAAAATCTTTATATTGAGGCTTTATTACCTGATAATTCCTGATAGATTGAATATATATGGAAATATATTTTATTGTCCAGTCTGAAACAGGAACTAGTCTTTGCTTCTCTCCCTTACCTATAACTCTTATAAAATTCTCTTCGAAAAATAAATCAGAGAGCCTTAAGTTTGTTAATTCTGATACTCTAAGTCCACATCCGTAAAGTGTTTCTAGAATTGTTCTATTTCTTTCTCCTTCAGAATTTGATAAATCAACAGACTCAATTATTTTCTGAACTTCCTGATGATTAAGCGTATCAGGTAATCTAAATCCGATTTTAGGACTTTCGAGTAATTCTGCCGGATTGTCTTTTCTGATTTCATCTTCCTGCAAAAAATTAAAAAAAGATTTTAATGATGAAATTAATCGTGCCTGAGATTTTGCTGCTTTTGTTTTTTTAGAAAAATCATAAACAAAATCCTGAATAGCTTCTTTGGTAATTATTGATGGATCTAACGCATGATTTTCAGCCGCAAATAATTTTAATTTAGCTAAGTCCCTAACATACGCTTTTCGTGTATTTTCAGACAATCCTTTCTCTAACCATAAATATTCCTGAAAATTTTCTATTGCAGAAATCCATTCCATAATGCAAAATTAGTCTTTTGAAAAAACAAACTCCTAGTAAATATTATTAAATTTGTTTTAATAATTTACAAAAAGAACTAAATTACCTAAATTGCAAAAAAATAAAAAATATATGGAATCAAAATTATCCTCACTACATTTAATGGAGTTAGAAAATCAGTATGGTGCCCATAATTACCACCCTCTTCCTGTCGTTTTAGAGAAAGGTGAAGGAGTGTATGTATGGGATGTGGAGGGGAAAAAATATTACGATTTCCTTTCAGCTTATTCCGCTGTTAATCAAGGTCATTGTCATCCTAAAATTATCAATACATTAATTGAGCAGGCTAAAAAACTTACGCTAACTTCTCGTGCTTTTTATAACAGTGAATTGGGGAAATATGAAGAATTTATAACAAAATATTTTGGCTTTGAAAAAGTTCTTCCTATGAACACGGGTGCAGAAGCGGTAGAGACAGCACTCAAACTGTGTAGAAAATGGGGATATGAAAAGAAAGGTATTAAAGAAGATCTGGCTCATATTGTTGTATGTAAAAACAATTTTCATGGAAGAACTACTACTATTGTATCCTTTTCTGTTGATGCCGATGCTTATACTCATTACGGGCCCTTTACTCCTGGCTTCATAAAAATTCCATACAATGATGTACATGCATTACAATCTGTACTGGAACAAAATTCTAATATTGCCGGCTTTTTAGTTGAGCCCATACAGGGTGAAGCTGGTGCTTATGTTCCCGATGATGGATATTTAAAAGCCTGTTATGATTTATGTAAAGAAAAAAACGTACTCTTTATTGCGGATGAAGTTCAAACGGGCATTGCCAGAACCGGAAAATTACTAGCCTGTAATTATGATGAAGTTCAGCCAGATATTTTAATTTTAGGTAAAGCTTTGTCCGGAGGTGCATATCCGGTTTCTGCCGTACTTTCAAATTCTGAAATTATGGATGTAATAAAACCGGGACAACATGGTTCTACGTTTGGTGGTAATCCACTAGCTGCTGCTATAGCAATTGCTGCATTAAAAGTTATTGAAGAAGAAAATCTGGCATCTAATGCATACGAATTGGGTAAGATTTTTAGAGATGAATTAACAAAATTCTGTAAAGATTCTAAAATTGCAGAATTTGTAAGAGGCAAAGGGCTATTGAATGCATTAGTAATTAATAATTCTACCTATAAAAATTTAGCTTGGGAAATTTGCCTTAAATTAAAAGAAAATGGATTACTTGCCAAACCTACTCATACTAATATAATACGCTTTGCTCCTCCTCTAGTTATTAACGAAAATCAATTACAGGAGTGTCTTGAAATAATAAAAACTACCATAAGAAAATTCGAAACTATATAACAGATTATTTATTATGAGTTTAAAACTGATTCAGGAACAGGTTGATCAATGGATACAGGATTATGGTGTTAGATATTTTAATGAACTCACTAACATGGCCCAGCTAACAGAAGAGGTTGGAGAGGTTGCACGAATTATTAGCAGAAGATATGGTGAGCAATCCGAAAAAGAATCCGATAAAAATAAAGATTTAGGAGCAGAATTAGCTGATGTTATTTTTGTAGTTACCTGCCTGGCAAATCAAACCGGAATTAATCTTGAAGAAGCTTTTCAAAATCAAATGAATAAGAAAACAAAAAGAGATAAAGACAGACACAAAAATAATGAAAAACTAGTATGACTAATATTTCCATCAAACTATCAGGTTCCAAAAGTATAACGAATCGTCTTTTAATTCTAAATGCATTATATAATGGCTCCATTTCATTAAAAAATTTGTCTCATAGTCAAGATTCAGATTTACTTCAAAAAGCTCTTTCTTCAAAAGAGGAATTAATAGACATTCATCATGCAGGTACAGCCATGCGTTTTTTAACTGCTTTTTATTCTATACAACCGAATAAAAAAATTATTTTAACAGGATCTCAACGTATGAAAGAGCGCCCAATTGAAATATTAGTAAATGCTTTAGTAGATTTGGGAGCAGATATATCTTATCTTGAAAATACCGGATATCCGCCTATTGAAATAAACGGTAAAAATATAAATACTAATTCAGTGAATTTATCAGCAGGAATTAGTAGCCAATATATTACTGCACTTTGTCTTATAGGTACTCAGATTGAAAATGGGCTTAAAATAAGTTTGAAAGGAAAAATTACTTCATTACCCTATATCAATATGACCTTGTCTATTTTAAATTCTTTAGGTATTGATGCTTCATTTTCAAATAATACTATTAATATTCCTTTTAAAAAAGATATTAACAAACAAAGTTATATTATTGAAAGCGATTGGTCATCAGCATCTTATCATTATTCATTATGTGCTTTAGGAAAAAATAAAAAAATAACTCTTTCTTATTTATTTGAGGACTCTTTACAAGCTGATAAACGAATTGTCTCAATTTATAAAGATTTTTTTGGTGTACATACTGAATTTAATGCTGGAGAAATTACTTTATCAAAAATAGAGCAATTTGACTATCCTGAATTTATTGAACTTGATATGAATGATTGTCCGGATATTGCCCAGACTGTTTCTGTCACAGCTTTTGGTTTAAAAATACCCATTAAAATAACAGGTTTGGAAACATTAAAAATTAAGGAAACTGACCGTTTATTTGCTCTAAAGAAAGAAATTGAAAAATGTGGTGGCAAAGTTGAAATTACAGATTCTACATTTGAATTAAAAAAATTCGACCAATTTATCGAAAAACAAAAAATATTAACTTATAATGATCATCGCATGGCGATGTGTTTTACTCCCTTAAAATTACTTTTCCCTATAACAATAGATAACCCATCTGTAGTTGAAAAATCATATGTTGAATTTTGGGATGATATGAAATGCTATGGTATTACATGACTTTCGGTTACGTGTAAAGTATGATTTTGTATCCTGATTGTTAAAATATTTTATATATTTTAACACTGATTTACTATGATTATATAATTAATTACAAAATTATCTTTACTATATGTTTTTAATATTTAATTATTTAATTTATATCCTAAATAAAAATTACACAAATATACATGAAGTAAATCCTAAATTATTTTAAATTAAATAATTAAAAATTCGGGTTAAAAAAGTAACTTTGCAACACTTTTTTAATACATGGCTTATAAAGTATCTATAATTGTCCCCGTATATAACGTAGAAAAATATCTTTCTAAATGCATTGATTCTTTAATAAATCAAACATTGCAGGAAATAGAAATTGTCCTGATTAATGATGGTTCTACAGACGGTTCCCAGATTATCATTGATAGTTACACACAAAAAAACACAAATATTGTCAGCATTTGTAAAACTAACGGAGGTTTGAGTGAAGCCAGAAATTTGGGTATAAAAAAAGCTACTGGTGAATACATAGCTTTTGTAGATAGTGACGATTGGGTTGAACAAGAAATGATGTCAGAATTATACTTTCTTGGTAAAAAACATAATGCTGATATTGTTTTTTGTAATCTTCAAAATGTTGATGAAAAGGGGGGAATTTTCAAATTGCTACCTCAATTACCACAACTTTCGGAAAAAATAATTTTAGAAGAAGATTTTACTGTATTTGGTGAGATGTCCTGTTTTGCATGTAACAAAATTTTTAAACGTGAACTGTTTAATTATATCGAATTCCCATCTGGCTTACATTTTGAAGATATTGCCACTATACCTCGTTTATTTTTGAAATCTAAGGTTATTGCTAAAAGTAATAAGTATTTATATAATTATTTTGTTCGTAAGGGATCTATAACCAGAAATTACACTTCTAAAGGTTTAGACATGTTTAAGGCTATAGGACTTGTGAAAGAAGATTTTTCAATCAGTATTTACAAAAACAACACAGAAGATTGGAAAAAATTTGTAATTTTACAGGGATTTTATAGTTTTTTAGCTTATTATGCTTATATAAAAGACCGTTTGATAAAAAAAATTATGATTAGTTACCTTAAAAATTTATTAAAAGAAGAAAATTTAAGTAAATCAGAAATTTTATATTTAAAAAGATATAATAAATTATATTTATTCTCATTAAGCTACTTAAAAATCATTTTTTACACTTTAAATATTATCAGACTATAACTTATGTTACACCCTATATATTATATAATCTTATTTGTTTTTGTTTTTTTAACCTATATAGAACAATCTAATCAAAAAGGTAATCTAAAGGGTATTTACATATTCTCTGTAATTATATTAATTTTAATGTCTGGTTTAAGAGTAGCTCAAGGTGCTGATTATTGGCCTTATCTTGAATTATATAAGGGTTCTAACAAATACATCAAATGGGATGAAGTTTTTAAAGCTGATATTGAACCTAGTTATATAATTGTATCAAAAATTTTAGGTAAACTTCATTTACCTTTTTTTGCATTATTAACCGTATTTGCGACTTTTTCTATTTCATTAAAAAGTTATATTTTTTACAAATATTCTCCGCTACCTATGTTGTCTTTAGCCTTTTATTTTATGCCAGTTTATTTTTTTGAGGACTGTGGACACGTTAGGCAATCGGCTGCTATCGCTTGTTGCATATATTCATATAAATTTATTGCAGACAAAAAATTATTAAAATTTTTATTTTGTATTTTAATAGGTTATTACAGTCACAAAACTGCAGTTGTATTTCTTCCAGCTTATTGGATAGCTAACGCAAATATATCTACAAGACAATGTTATTTAATATTAATTTCATCTCTTATTTTATGGCCTTTAGAACCATATAACTGGTTTGGAAACTTGTTCGAAAGCTTAACAATAGATACCGTTTCAGGAGCTTTTAATTCTTATAAAAACCTTGATGAACTTGGTTTGTCCATCAATGATATAGTAAAAATTATTTTTATAGGAATTATACTATTTAACGATAAATACATTTTAGAAAATACGAAAGATACTAATTATTTAAAAGTAAGAAATTTAGTTATATTTTATTATTTTATTTTTTATTCATTTAGAGGTAATGCAATTTTTTCAGTTAGACTTCCGGGTGTTTATGGAGACTTTGCAATTTTGTTAATACCTATGATAATAAAGTATTCTAAATTAACCTATAGACGATTACTATATAGTTATATAATCATATATATCTTTTTAATTAGCTGGCGCTTTTGGGGAAATGCTCAAGCTTTAGGATTTAACAATTTCTCTAACATTTTTAACACGAATTACAACTTATTTTATAACACACCCAATGAATTTATCGATTAGAAAAAAATTTGACTTTATTTTATATACAATATTATTACCTTCTATAATTTCTTTTGCTACTTATTTTGGCTACTTTTCTAGATATAATAATTATTATTATGTTGAAAAAATGCCTGATAATTACTTTGAAAATGTTTATAAATATAGATTTTTATCAAGGGATATTATTATATGGCTACAATATTATGTTAAAAAATACATTTTTTATATCAAAAACGACTCTTCTTTTATAAATAAAGTTCTTGTGAAATTAGGAGCCTCAGAATTTTATTTATTAATATTTGCTTATAACACTGTTTTTTACATTTTAACAAGTATAATATTTTTCTTTATACTTAACTACAGATCTAAAAGTCACAACTCAATAATAGAAAATTTAATACTTATAATATCAGTTTTCATTATTGGATTATCCCAATATGTTGTAACTCCATATGATTTATCCTCTTTATTTTTATTATCATTATCAATGTTATTAATTATTGATTTAAATTATAAATATTCATTATTAAAATATATTTTACTATTAATAATAATTGTCATTTCAACATTGAATAGAGAAACATCAGCACTAAGCTTATCATTTTATTTAGTAATTATTTTAAATCATAACTACAAAATTGATCATTTAATTAAGATATCAAAACAATTATTTTTCCCTATATTGTGTTTTCTTATTCCTTATATAATTATTAGAATCAAATATGACAATGAAGGTTATTCTAATTCTGTGATTATGGCTAACTTTTTAAAATTAAATTTTACAGAATTTAAAAACATTCTTGGCATTATATTTTATATTATATTCACTTATTTATCTATTTCATTATGTCATAAAAAATCTCAAAAAATCAATATTTTCTTATATATACTTTTTTCTTCTCCTTATATACTGATTATTTTATATGCGGGTATATTATGGGAAATACGTCTATTTATTCCTTTATTATTATGTCAGTTAGTATTGTCCAATAATACCTGTAAACGTGATGAACTCTAATCCTGAAATTTCTATTATTACAGCCTGTTATAACTCGGATAATTATATTATGAAAACGATTGAATCAGTTTTAGCACAAGAATATACTAACTGGGAATGGTTTATTGTTGATGACAATAGTTCTGATAATTCGGTAAACTTGATAAAATCTGTAACTGATAAAAGAATTAAATTATTAAAATTGGATTTTAATCATGGAGCTGCAAAAGCAAGAAATATAGGATTAAAATTAGCGAAAGGACGTTTTATAACCTTTATTGACAGCGATGATATTTGGTTCCCGGATTTCTTAATAACTGCTAAAAATTTTTTAGTAAATAATAATGAAGAATTAGTATATAGTTCTTATAAAAGATATGATGAAGATTTGAATCCTTTATTACCTGATTTTATAGCCGAAGACAACATAACATATAAAAGATTATTAAATAATTGTCCTATGCCTATGCTAACCACAATGTATGATAGTCAAAGAATAGGTAAAATATTTATTCCAGAAGATGTACCTAAAAGAGAAGATTATGCAATGTGGATAAATGTATTAAAAAAAATTCCAAGTGCTAAAGCTATTACCAAGCCTTTAGCAATATATAGAATAAGAAATGATTCTTACTCTAGAAATAAATTTAAAATCACATATTATCAGTTTTTAGTTTATTATAAATTTTTAAAACTATCTTTGCCTAAATCAATTTATTACACATTAAAATGGGGCCTCAACGGTTTAAAAAAATATGGAAAATTTTGATATTAGATTAATTAAAACAGTTTTAGGTGTTGATAGTTTTTACCTAAAGTGTATAGTAGGTTTTGTAGGCTCGTTTTTATTGACTTTTTTAACAATTCCTAAAATAATACGAGTATCTTATAAAAAAAACTTAATGGCTCTTCCAGGTGATAGAAGTTCTCATATTAAAAGAACACCTAATCTTGGGGGAATTTCAATCTTTTACTCTATAACTATAATGTCTTCAATATGTGCATATGAATTATTTTCAGCATATATATTTTTATTTTCTGCTATAATTATATTGTTTTTTATAGGACTAATGGATGATATTCTGGTAGTAGCTCCTGACAAAAAATTTTATGCACAAATAGCCACTGCTCTCATGATTTCTATTGGTTCTAATGTTAGAATAGGTAATTTTTTTGGAATACTTGGAATTGAACTTTTACCCTATTGGTTTAGTATACTCTTTACAGTTTTTGTATTTATTTTACTAATCAATGCATATAATCTTATTGATGGTATTGACGGCCTTGCATCTGGTGTAGCTATTTTAGTAAGTATTGCTTTTATCTGGACTTTTTGGAGACTTGGAGAAATAAATTATCCTATGATTGTTTTGTGCTTAACAATTATTGGGAGTTTAAGTGCATTTCTTATTTTTAATTTTTCCAAAAAATATAAAATATTTATGGGTGATACAGGTTCTATGATTATAGGTTTCTTGCTTTCATTTATGGGTATAAAATTTTTAAATTTATTTTTATTATTATCTTCGTCAGGAATACCTATATATCATTTACAATCTGCACCTGTGATTGTTATTGCTATATTAATTATACCTATTATAGATACCTTATGCGTTTTTTCAATTAGAATCTATAAAAGAAAATCCCCTTTTGCTGCAGATAGAAATCATATGCACCATAGATATTTACATTTAAACTTGAATCATAAACAAGTATCTCTAATTATGGTTTTAGAAAATGCTTTTGTTATTACTGTCGCTTATTTATTTAGGCATATTAATATACATTTTTTACTTATAATTATAATATCTTTGGGTCTAATTTTTTCTTTTCTGCCTATATTAATTTTAAAACTAAATAAATATAAATTGTGAGGTCGAATCACTTTTTTAAAATATGATTTATAGATAATAACATTATAAAAAAATAACTATTTTTGAAAAATTAATTTTATCATGATGAATTCTAAATTTTATATATTAATACTTTTATTTTCAATATTTTTAACTTCATGTATTGGTGTGAAGGATTTAAAATATTTACAACCTAGTGATAACATTCAATTAAACCAATACGGTTTGATTCCTGTTTCCTATGAAAATTATAGAGTTAAAAAAGATGATATTTTAACAATGGTATTAATTACTACCGATGAGAATGCTTCTAAATTTTTGACATCTGAGAACACTGAAGTATTTAAAAACGCTACAGGTTCATCTATGAGTCGATTAAAAAGTGGAGGCTTACCTGTTGATCCTGATGGTTTCATATCAATCTACGGGCTTGGAGAATTTTATGTATACGGTTTGACTTTAAGCGAAATAACTAATTTAGTTCAGACCAAATTAAATCAGGTTTTATATAATGAAGGAAAAGCAGAAGTAAGAATAAATTTAGGAACTATCAAATATTACATGGTTGGAGAAGTTTCTTCTCCTGGGGAAAAAACAGAAGATTCCAATAGACTTGATTTACTCCAAGCTATCGCTAAAGCAGGAGATTTAACGAGATATGCGGATAGGAGGCATATCAGAATTATAAGAGAATATCCGGAAGGGAAAAAAAATATAGTTTTAGATATTACTCGAGATGATATAATGAACTCTCCCTATTACTATTTACAACCTGGAGATCAAATTATAATTGATCCATTGAAAGAAAAAATATCTGGTCTTGGCGGAGGAACAACTATAGGAGACGTAACACAGTTCATGTCGTTAGGAATGTCAGCTATAACTACATATCTATTCTTTAAAAATTTATAAAATTATTTTATGTCTAACGAAACTAATTCTAATTCCAACCCAAATTCTGCATCTTCCAAAAATAAAGCTTCGGATATTCTTGAAAATAATTTTTTTAGTATCGAAAGATTTATAAGAAGGCTTATTAGTAACTGGTATTGGTTTATAATAGCTTTTATAATTGGTTGGATAGTATCTTTTGTAGTCAATAGATTTTCTGATAGATTTTATCAATCTTCAATCACTACAAGTATCTCAACAGGAACTTCAAGTGTATTAGCTCCAAGCCAGTCAATTAATTTTATCTGGGGTGGAAATTCCGGTGCTACTCAAGGAATCTACTACAAAAAACTATTATCTTCTAGAACGCATAACGAGGCTTTAGTCAAAAAGTTAAGTCTCTATGTTACTTATTTTCAAAAAGGAAATATAAAAACAACTGAAATAGATTATATTGATTTACCTTACAGGGTAATTATTGATACAACTTATGCACAAGCTTTAAATTATAATACAAAAATTGAAATTCTAAAAAATAACAAGTTTAAAATTACTTTCCCTGAAACTCCGAACGAAACTTGTTACTTTTATTCTTCTGAAAAATATGTTAATAGAAATGTTCCCAATAAAAGTGAAGTTATTGTTCCTATAAATACTTGGTTAAATTCAAATAATCTTAAATTTAAGATAGTAAAAAATGACGAATTTGAAGGAAATGGTAATGCTATAGGATCACAATTTTATTTTAATTTAGTTACTGTTAATCAAGCTGTATCCTCTATTCAGTCTATGATTAATGTCAATTTTGATAATGAATTACCATCTGTTATGATTGTTTCTAAAAAAGGTTTAAGTCTGAATGGAACAATTAATTTTTTAAATAAATCCATAGAACAGTTAATAATCAAAAGACTAGATGACAAAAACATTGTTAATCAAAATACTATTGATTTTATAAAAGATCAAATAGTCATTACTAAAAAGAAATTAGATAGCGCTTCAGCTGAATTTCAAAGAGTTCAGATAAAAAATAAAACATTTTCACAATCAGATTTAGGTACCAGTGTTGCTTTATCCAAAATTCAAAATTTAGATCAACAAAAAGCAGAACTTCAGTCAAAACTCCAAGCTGTCTCACTATTAAGGAACTCTGTATTCAATGGATCTATCATTATCGACAGCAACGTTACTGGGGTTGATCCTACTTTTTCATCGGTAATACAAAATATTCAAGCTTTAGAACAGGAAAAAAGAGAAAAACTTATTTTGTATAGAGTTACTTCAGAACCAATTAAAGATCTCGATTATAAGATAAATATAGCTAAGAATAAAGCCATTTCTATCTTAGCTAATTCAGGAAAAAATTTATCTAATGATATAAATAGTGTATCTGAAAAAATTAGGGAAATAGAAGCTGAATTTGCAACACTTCCAGAAAAAGAACGTGAATTCATAAACGCACAACGTGGCTATTTGTTGAATGATGGAATTTATAATAATTTATTAGATAAATTATCGGAAGCTGAGATGAGAAAAGCAACTACGGTATCTGATATAGTCATATTAGATAAAGCTAAAAATATAGGTCAGGGACCGATAACACCTGATGTAAGAAAAAATAAAATTATATATATAAGTATTTTTACTTTAATTCCTTTTATAGTATTTTTCTTAATTGAATTATTAGATAATAAGATAAAATTAATTTCTGATCTTAAGTCTACCACTAAAATTCCTTTAATTGGTACTATAGGTCCAAAAAATGCAGAAAATAATTTAGTTGTTTTAACAAGACCTAAATCAAGTATTTCAGAAAGCTTTAGAGCTATACGTTCAAATCTTAGATTTTTATTTAACGAAAAAACTGTTAAAAACGGTAAAGTATTTCTTATCACATCCTCTATTGGGGGCGAAGGTAAAACTTTTATAGCTATCAACTTAGCATCAGTAATCGCTCTAAGCGGTAAGAAAACCGTACTGGTAGGCATGGATTTAAGAAAGCCTAGAATTTTTGATGACTTTAATATAAGTAATAAAGTAGGTTTATCCGGTTATTTGTCTGGAAATAATACTCTTGAAGAAATTATTAAACCTACAGGTTATGATAATTTTGATATTATACCTGCAGGACCAATTCCACCTAACCCGGGAGAACTTTTAATTAGTGATGAGAATCGGGAATTAATTGAAAAGTTAAGAAATTTATACGACTATATAATTATTGATTCACCACCAGTAGGTTTAGTAATTGATGCTTACGATTTAATGGGACTTTCAGATGCTAGATTATATGTAACAAGATGTAACTATACATATAAACAATTATTACGAAGCATAAATGAAAAATACAAAGCAGGAGAAGTAAATCATATAGGAATAATTTTTAATGACTTTACAAATCCTGGAGGCTATGGATACGGTTATGGGTATGGTTATGGATACGGATATGGATACGGATATGGATACGGATATTTTGAAGAAGATGAAAATTACGACAATTCCTTAATATCCAGAATAAAAAGATTATTTAAAAAATCATAAATTCAAATAGGACTGGTTAAACCAGTCCTATTCATTTATATAAAATTAGGACTAATACAATCTAAATAAATTTATAACTCTTTGAAAAAATTAGTTATCATAGGTGGAGGAGCTTCCGGCTTTTTCTTAGCAGCAAATCTTAATAAAACTAATTGGAAAGTTACCATATTAGAACAATCCAAACATCCTTTACAAAAGGTTAAAATATCTGGTGGAGGGAGGTGTAATGTAACACATGCATGTTTTAATCCTAAAGAACTTGTTAAATTCTATCCTAGAGGTTCCAAAGAATTAACTAGTATTTTTTCTCATTTTCAACCTTCTGATACTTTTGACTGGTTTGAAAGAAGAAAAGTTAATTTAAATATAGAAGCTGATAACAGGGTATTTCCTGACACTAATACATCGCAAACAATCATTGACACATTACTTAAACATACTGAAAAAAACAATATACAAGTACATTACGAAACTGTTGTTTCTGATATAATGAATGAAAATCAATTGTTTAAAATTATAACTTCGAAATTCGTTTATGAAGCTGATGCATTAATCATAGCAACAGGAAGCTCTCCCAAAATGTGGAAAATTATATCTAAATTAGGCCATTCAATAATTTCTCCTGTTCCCAGTCTATTTACATTTAATTGTAAATCTCCTTTAATCCAGAATCTTCAGGGAACTTCTTTTACTGAAGCTGAAATATCAATTCCTTTGTTAAAACATACTGAATACGGACCTTTATTAATAACCCACTGGGGACTGAGTGGCCCATCAATACTTAAACTTTCTGCCTGGAAGGCCAGAGAACTTGCTGAATTAAAATATAACTTTATTCTTAAAATTAATTGGGTTTCTGAGAGTTTTGACGAAGTTAAAAATACACTTAACGGTTACAAAGTTCAAAATCCTAAAAAATCCATTTATTCTCTTAAACCCTATAATCTTACACAAAGATTCTGGCAAAATATGCTAAATGTTTTAGATATAAAAGAAAAAGTGCTTGCTGAATTGAGTAAAACTGATATAAATAGAATTACAGAAACATTAACAAATACCAGGCTAACAATAAATGGCAAAAGTACATTTAAAGATGAATTTGTTACTGCCGGAGGAGTTAATCGTAAAGAAATAGATTTCCGGACAATGCAGTCAAAACTAGTTCAAAATCTTTATTTTGCTGGTGAAGTTATTGACATAGATGCAATTACCGGAGGGTTTAATTTTCAGGCATGTTGGAGCGAAGCTTTTGTTATCAGTCAACAATTTAACATCTATGAAAAAAATTGATAAAAAAAATATTACATTATTTATTATTTTATCTTTTCTTTTAGCTGGACAATTGCCTATTTAATTAATCTGATTGGCTGTAAATCCAATTCCATAACATATTTATTACTTGTTATCGTATATATGTATGGACCTACATCCGCAGCTCTTTTATTAATTAAATTAAAAAAAAATAAGTTTTCCTTAAAATTAAATTTTAAGCCTTATAATAAGCTTTTATTAACACCCTTGGTATTTGTTTGTTTAATATTATTATCTTTTACAATTATTTGGATATTTGGAAATAATCATTTGAATGAAAATTTTGGACAAGTTGACTTCTCAAGTGAAGGTTTTTCTTTTCGTTTAACAAAATTAACTCAAAAATTAATTCCTACATCTTCAACATCTTATAATATATCATCTATTTCACCTATTATATTATTTTTTGCATTCTTCATACAGTGTACAATCTTTGGAGGAATTGTAAACTTATTTGCAACATTTGGAGAAGAATTCGGATGGAGAAATTTTTTACTTAATGAAACAAAATCATTGGGTTTCTTTAGATCATCAATATTTATAGGAACCATTTGGGGCTTATGGCATATTCCGCTAATTATTATGGGGCATAATTATCCATCATCACTAATTGTAGGAATTTTAATTATGTGTCTGTTTACTATAACAATTAGTCCTATTTTTAGTTATTTAACATATAAAACAAACTCAATATTGGCTCCTTGTTTATTTCATGGAATGATCAATTCTATAGGCATCCTATTTCCTCTTTACATCTCTAATGGAAACGAACTGTATAGTTCTGTAGTAGGAATTTCTACCATACTTTCAAATATAATTATTATCTTATTCATTTTCATCTTTGATAAAAAATTTATACTCAAAATTCATTCTAAAATAGAATAATATTTAATAAAGACATATATCAATCAGTCAATTAGCAATAATAAGTAAAAATTATATATTAATCTGTTTTTTAATCTTGTTAATTTACCCATCAATATTTTATTGAAACAAAAGTTTCACTATCGAAATATTTAATAATTAATTAATTAACTGATTATCAATTAATATATTATACATCTATGATAAAAACTGTTAATTATCATAAAAATTATTTCGTAATAGTATTGTTTAGTTTTGTTTTAGTAAGTATATTTGTGTTATTGAAATTAAGTCATTTACTAATTCAGAAAATATAATAGTATATCATGGAAAAGAAAAAAATAGCAATAGGTTGTGATGAAGCGGCTTATGCATTAAAAATAGTATTAAAAGAATATTTGGAAAAGCTAGGATATGAAGTAAAGGATTTTGGAGCAGAAAAAGGTGAAGTGGTTCTTTACCCGGATGTTGCAGCAAATGTAGCCAAAGCTGTTGCTTCAGGAGAATTTGAACGAGCTGTATTAACATGTGGAACTGGCATAGGTATGGCTATAACTGCTAATAAAATACCTGGTGTAAGAGCAGCCGTATGTCATGACCCGTTTTCTGCTGAAAGAGCGAGAAAAAGTAATAATGCTCAAATTATTTGCTTTGGGGAACGAGTTATTGGACATGAACTTGCTAAAAGCTTACTAAACACATGGCTTGAATCTGAATTTAGCGGAGGAGGTTCCACTCCTAAAGTTCAACGCATCTGTGATTATGAAGAAGAATATTCAAAAAAATAAATTTGTACAACCAAGTTAGTATAACCTTTTACTCTTAAAATCATTAGTAATTTTATTAAACACAAAAAGCTGAAGTTTAAACTTCAGCTTTTTAATTGAATTTAAAAAATTCAGTTTATTTTGACAATTTTTTACCAAAAGCAAGATCTCCTGCGTCACCTAATCCTGGTATAATATATTGATTATCATCAAGCCTTTCATCAACAGAAGCAATCCATAGTTCAGAATTTTCGGGAAGTTTTTTAGTTATATAATCAATTCCAGGTTTTGAACCTATAGCTGCAACAATATGAACTTTTTTAGGAACTCCCTGACTTAATAATACTTCATACACATTAGCCAATGATTCACCCGTAGCTAACATAGGATCAGAAATGATTAAAGTTTTATCCTGTAGAGAAGGAGTAGCCAGATATTCAACCACAATTTCAAATTCCTTTTCACCATTTGGATGATGACGAAAAGCAGACACAAACGTAGTTTCTGCCTGATCAAAAAAGTTCATCATTCCCTGATGTAAAGGTAACCCTGCACGCAATATGGTGCATAGAACAGGTTGTTGATCCAATAAGTCTGTAGGCTTAATTCCAAGTGGGGTTTTAATATTTTCAGTATGGTAATTTAATGATTTACTTAATTCATACCCTAATATTTCACCTATTCTTTCTAAATTCCTTCTGAAACGCATTCGGTCTTTTTGTACTTCAACGTCTCTTAACTCTGCTACAAAATGATTTAATATAGATTTAGTTTGACTAAAATCGTGAACAATCATAAATAATATTTTTTGTAAATATAAGTATTTGTATTATGAATATCCAATCATCTTCAACTGATATTGCACAGAATTTAATAAAATTAAAAATTATGTCAAAAACTATCGGTTTTTATGTTAAAATTTTAACTAACCAAAAATAAAACTTATTTAGTACGATAAATATTCAAAAAATTTAATCTACATTTGAGTATACAACTGTATAAATTTTCTCTCTATGATCATCTGCGAAGTTATTATCTTTCGTCCAGATATCTAAAATTTCTTTTGTTTTCGAATTTTCCGATTTTCGAGTATATTTAGCCAAATTAATCCCTAAATAATTTAGCAGAATATATTCATCCCCTAAAGCAATAACTTTAAACGCAGTTTCCTTAGATTTACCATCACCATACTTGGCTATAGCAGTTAGCAAAATCTCTGCCTGTAGAGATAATTTATTTATTTTATCTTTGTTTTCATCCTTATTTTGGTTTTTATACGAATTAATTAAATTCATTATAATAACTAAATTTACAGGATCTTTTTCGATCAAATTCTCTCCTAAAGCAATAGCTTTAGAATATTTTTTATCTCCGGTTAATTTTATCAACCGCATATTTTGCGACTTAACCTCAGATGATTTCTTATAGTAGGTAGAAAATAATTTACCGTAATATAAATATTCAGATTTTACTGTATCAGCTCGAAAAGTTTCAGGATGTTCAATAAATTGCTTTACCAAATCTTCATAATAAAATGAAGAGTTTTTATTTATTACTTCTTTTTTAACTGTTTCGAGGTCTATTGTTTGCGAAAAAGAACTACTAATCACAAAAAGAGTTAATATAAGAAAAATTCTTTTCATAAGATTTTTATATTATTATAAATTATCAACTAAGATACATACTTTTACTTATATAAAATATTTATAAGTATAAAAATTTATACTGAAAATCTTACAAAAACAAAATATAATATTAAATAAGAATAATTTAATAAATGAATATAAATATTTATATTATTTGTTATTTAATATAATCAGGACCGTTTTTTCCATAAATCCATAGGATTTATTAGGTATTTAATAAATTTCAACTTTCCTAAATATAAACAAATTATAACAATAAGCACAGCTGACAAAAAAACCAAGATAAAAGGTGGGTTTAAATGATAATAACCTACAATAATATTAAATATGTAATAAACAAAGAGTGGATGAAGCAAATAAATCTCCATTGTATTTAATCCTAAATTAGGAAATATAACAGGCATCACATTTATAAAAGCTATGGAAACAATAATGGTAATCAAAAACCATACTCCTCTGTAAACAATTCCTTCCAATATAGTTGGATAAGCGTTGTAAGTAGATTCTCCAAAAAGATTGTATCTATATAAATTACTTGTTGTAAAATACAGTGCTAAAAAAAATAAAATTAAGAAGGCCGTAAAATATATTTTATTTATAGATCTTATTTTTTTTATAAACTTTTCACTGCAAAAATATCCTAAAATAAAATAAGGGAAGAAAGTTAATATTCTTGAAAAAGGAATTACATCTTTCGTAAAACCTAAAGCAAAAGTAATTACTAATGAAATAGTAAATACCAGTATAAATGAAATTTTAAATTTTTCAATAAAATAGAATAAAAAGCGCCAAATCATCAACCCTGCTATGTACCATAAAACGCTTTGAGGAAAAAAGAGAAACTTAAACCAATCAAATTTCCCTGAAAAAAAGAACTGAAATAAAATAAATAAAAACTGGAAAACAACATAAGTTGAAAATAATGATTTAAAGCTTTTCACAAATTTATTCCAAGTAATATTTTTAGAAAAATAGCCTGAAATAAAAATAAAAAGAGGCATATGAAAGGTATATATAAAATCGAAAGCTACTCGATTCAAATGATTTATGCCTGCTACTGCTTCCAGCAAATGACCAAGAACCACTAAAAAAATTAATATAAATTTTATAGAATCGAAAAAAGAATCTCTTTGCTTAGGCATAATCTAACTTTATAGTAATTTAAAAATCGATGCAAAAATATAAAAATCCCGCTAAAAAAGACCTTTATTTTAATACATTTTATACTTTACACGTATTTAATATTTTAAAGCATTTCCTCTTTTAAATATTTTGCTGTATAACTTACTTTATTTTTTATTATTTCTTCCGGAGTTCCTTGCACCACAATTTTACCTCCTTTATCTCCTCCTTCCAATCCTATATCCACAATATAATCAGAAGCTTTGATAACATCCAGGTTATGTTCAATTATAAGTACAGAGTTACCTAAATCAACCAGCCTATTAATAACATCCATTAGTATACGAATATCTTCAAAATGCAAGCCAGTAGTAGGTTCATCTAATATGTAAATAGTATTTCCGGTTTGTTTTTTACTTAGTTCAGTAGCTAATTTTACTCTTTGTGCTTCGCCTCCCGATAAAGTAGTAGACTGTTGTCCCAAAGTTATATACCCTAATCCTACTTCTTGTAAAGTTTTAATCTTTTGATAAATCTTAGGTATGGGTTGAAAAAATTCAACCGCTTCATCGATAGTCATATCCAAAACATCGGAAATAGATTTTCCTTTATACCGAACTTCTAAGGTTTCTCTATTAAATCGTTTCCCATGACAGGTTTCACAATGAACATAGATATCCGGTAAAAAATTCATTTCGATAAGCTTTAGTCCGGAACCCTGACAAACTTCACATCTTCCTCCTTTAACGTTGAATGAAAAACGTCCTAATTTATATCCTCTTATTTTAGATTCTGGAAGTTGAGCAAAAAGATTTCTTATTTCGGTAAAAACTCCGGTATAGGTAGCTGGATTAGAACGTGGAGTTCTGCCAATAGGAGATTGATCAACATCTACAATTTTATCCAAAAATTCTATTCCTTCAATTTTTTTGTATGGTAAAGGCAGCTTTTCAGCGCGATAAAAATGCTTGTTTAAAATGGAGTATAAAGTATTGGTTATCAAAGAAGATTTACCACTACCTGAAACTCCGGTGATGCATACTAAACTTCCTAACGGAATATCCAAGGTTACATTTTTTAAATTATTTCCGGTACAACCTGATAATTTTAAATGATGACCATTTCCTGCTCTTCTTTCATCCGGAACATTAATTTTTAGCTGACCGTTTATATATTGAGATGTTAACGTATTAGCTTCTGATATATCTTTAGGTTCACCCTGCCATACTATTTCCCCTCCCCTTTTGCCAGCAAAAGGCCCTAAATCAATCACATAGTCTGCATGTAAAATCATATCTTTATCATGCTCTACAACTATTACCGAATTTCCTAAATCTCTTAGTTTTTTAAGTGATTCTATTAATTTTACATTATCTCTTTGATGTAGACCAATACTAGGCTCATCTAAAATATACAGTACATTTACCAGCTGAGAACCAATTTGCGTAGCCAGACGTATCCTTTGGGATTCACCTCCGGAAAGCGTTTGAGAAGGACGGTTTAAACTTAAGTATTCCAACCCAACATCTAACAGAAAACTTAACCTTTTGGTTATCTCCTGCAACAACTCTTTGGCTATTATATTTTGATTTTCGGAAATTTTTGCGGGAAGTTCTTTAATCCAGACATCTAATTGTTTTAACGAATAATTTGATATTTCTGAAATGTTTTTCTCATCAAGCCTGAAAAATAAACTTTCTTTTTTTAAACGTGCTCCCTGACAAACCGGACAAATATTATCTTCAAATATCTGGGTCTTAAATTTTTGAGTATCTCCCTCTTCATTACCTTCCGTTAAACGGGTCAGATGTTCCAGCACACCCTCAAAACTTATCTTATAGGTCTTCTTGATCTGAGCATAATCCAAATCCATGGTAATTTTTTCATTAGCACCATATAACACCTCATTTTGCGCCTGCTCAGAAAGTTTTTCCCAAGGAGTACTCATGTCAAAACCATTTTTTTTCAAAATAATTTCTATCTGCGACATAATCCACCCGGTATGTTTTAATTCTTCAAAGACTGGAAAAACATTTTTATTAAAAGACAGTTTGGTGTTAGGTATAAGTTTAGATATATTAATTTCTTTCACTCTTCCTATACCATTGCAGTGCTCACATGCCCCTTTGGGAGAATTAAATGAAAACGTATTGGGTTCAGGTACCTGATAAGAAATTCCCGTAGTAGGACACATGAGATTTTTACTAAAATATTTCCCTTGTTCTTCACCCTGTTTAAGCAACATGATTGTACCCTCACCATGCTGCATAGCTAAACGGACAGAAGATAAAATGCGCTGATTGTATTCATTTTCATCGATAGCTAACTTATCCACAACCACTTCTATATCATGTATTTTATATCTATCCAGCTTCATGTCTTTTCCAATCTCTCTAAGCTCTCCATCAACTCTAACCTGTAAAAAACCCTTTTTTGCCAGACCTGCAAATAATTCTCGGTAATGTCCTTTCCTTGAACGGATTAATGGCGCCAGTAACAGTACTTTTTCTCCTAAAAAATCCTTATAAATCAAATCGATAATCTGATCTTCCGAGTATTTAATCATTTTTTCTCCTGTATTATAGGAGTAGGCATCAGATGCACGCGCATACAATAAACGGAAAAAATCATATAATTCTGTAACTGTTCCTACAGTCGAACGAGGATTTTTAGACGTAGTTTTCTGCTCTATTGCTATAACAGGAGAAAGTCCGTCAATTTTATCAACATCCGGACGTTCCAAAGTACCTAAAAATTGGCGGGCATAGGCTGAAAAAGTTTCAATGTATCTTCGCTGACCTTCTGCAAAAATAGTATCAAATGCCAATGATGATTTACCACTACCACTCAATCCTGTAATTACCACCAACTTATTTCTGGGAATTTCCAAAGACAAATCTTTCAAATTATGTTCTCTGGCTCCGTATATTTTTATATAATCCTGATTCATAAATTTAATTGTCTTAAAATTATAGATTTACAGATATTTTTAAGACAAATGCAAAGGTACGAAAATTGAAACTTTTTAAAGATTATATTACCTCATAAATTCATAAACAGATTGTTATTTACACAAGCAAAAATTAATTACTGAATTAAAACTTATATAAGTCATTTTTGTACCTTTGCCCCCTCAATAAGAATATGGATAAAAAGCAAGAGTATCTAATAAATAATTCAAGCCCTTTGATTTTAGATAATATTCCGGATCAGGTTAAACCGGGATGGGCTTGTTCTATACTCTCATTATTTGATGTCTACATAGATACCTTACCTGATCCGGTTAGAGAATTATACACTATTATCCCGGATATTGAACAGTGGCGGTTTGCTTATGAAATTTATCAGAAATTAAAAGATTTTTCAACGTTAAACACTGATTTTGCACCTAATACTTATTTATTATTAGCGGAACTTACAGCCCAAATTACTTACAATAATTCCGGACATTCCTATGCTTCTGCTTTTGATAAAAATAATGAATTGGATTTTCCTTATCTGGCTATTAATACTGCTAACTATTTTGAAGATAAAACTTTGATTGAAGAAACCGAATCATTACTTCTTTTATTTAATCGAAGCAATGGCCTTAAGAATACGCTAAAGACAAGTCAGGATTTTATTCTCTTCAAAAAAATCAATGATATTTTATGGATAAACTGGCACTCTAATTTTGAAGGTATTATTAATGGTAGCAATAAATTTAAGAATTACATTCCGGATATTTTCATTCTCAAAAAGACAGGTGCTGATATAACATCTATTACCAACCGGATTTATCAAATTGAACGAGACATATTAAATCTTCCGGAAAATTTAGAATATTGTACTTTATTAGCTGAAGCCATTCTTGCCATAAAATAATTACAAACTCGGATTAATAAATTATGGTTATCCTTTTCTAAAATTTTTAATAAATATTGTAATATTGCAAAATTTTTAAAATTTAGTCAGAAAAATGAAAGAATCTGTAATTGATTTACTCCTACAAATCCGATATGTGGAAATCATTGAATTTATAGGAACTTTTGCTTTTGCTATTAACGGTATACGAGGAGCTGCTACTAAAAATTGCGACTGGTTCGGAGCGTTTGTTCTGGGCTTCGTAACTGCTGTGGGCGGGGGAACTTTACGGGATCTTCTTTTAGATATAACTCCTTTTTGGATGCTAAACAGTATCTATTTATGGTGTACACTTCTGGCTCTTTTATTTTATATTTTTCTAAGGGAACATCTTAACCATCTCAACAGATTTTTCTTCTGGAGTGACAGTATCGGGCTGGGCTTATTTGTAGTCGTCGGTGCAGAAAAGGCCATGCTTCTAGGCTATAACTCATGGGTTATTATTTCTATGGCAACTATTACAGGTATTATTGGCGGAATTCTCAGGGATGTTTTTCTAAATAAAATTCCTCAGATATTTAAACGTGAAATATATGCCTTTCCTTGTATTTTAGGAGGTAGCTGTTTTGTATTTTTACAACTGTTTAATTTTCAACTTCCTTTTATAAGCATTATCACTGTTGGAGTAGTTGTACTACTACGTTATATAGCTGTGAAATGGGATTTACAAATCCCAAGACTTAAAAGTGAAAGATAAATTGTTTTTTTACTAATCTTCAGATTCTGTTTCTGCTTCGGTGTATAATTGGGATGCACTGAATAACTTTTTTCTTATTTTTTTCTGCAATAATCTGGGACTTAACACCTTTACTGTATCTCCAAAACCTAATATTTCTCTTTCCAGTTCAAAATTAAGTACTACATCAATTCGTATTACTATACCTCCATCCTCTTCGTTCTTTACAATCTGCTGAGAGCTATGCAAAGGCTTAGTAATTACATAGGGAGCATTATCTTTATTAAACCATAAAATAACTTTTTGTGCCCTATCTTTTTCTGTTTTGGAAACTCCTATTACATCGTCAAAATAACGGTTAAAGTCAACCCCTTCATACTCAACATAAGGTTCTGCTGCCAATTCGTAGACTTCTTCCATACGATCCAAGGCAAGATTATAAAGAAATTTTCCGCTTTTCTGCTTAGATACCAGAAACCAGCGATTACGATATTCTTTGAGTAGATAAGGATAGTAAACAGATTGCCTAGCCTGTATGGCTTTAAAAGATTTATAATTAATAAGTAATGGTTTTTTATGAACTATTGCATGATAAATAGGAGTAATATATTTAATACCTCTTAATCGTTGATTTCCTTCAAATTGTATAAATTCCTGTTTTTTATCTTCTGTTTTATATAAACTATTCTCTAATCTGGCTATCATTTCACTCATTTCATCAAAATACTGAAAACCGTTAAGCTGCTTTAATACAGCTACAATTTCCTTCATTTTCCCCATATCGGCATCGGTGATTGGTGAGTTGGTTATACTATATTCAGGATCATCATAAACATAATATTTTCTTTCTTTAACAATAATAGGTGCATTATATCCTAATTTATCGCTTCTCATTAACTGAATATCGGCCTGAATTGTTCTCTTACTTACACCCGTGGTTATGCCTTCATATTCATATAATGCGTCGGAAACCTTATCGATCAAATCTTCAAGTGTCCATTTCCGATATGGGTTTCGTAAACAATTATCTATAGTTCTGTAACGTATTAATGCAGATTTGTTAGTCGCCATATTGTTCTTATCTTTTCAAATATAATTCATTTTAATTTAAAAGACGCAATATAATTGCGTAACTGAGAATTATCTCTCTAATTAAAAAAATTAAATCATAAATAAAATAATGATTTACAGTTATATAAAAAAAATTATATAAAATTATTTAATTACGCAATTCTATAACACACTTAGGCATGCATATTTGCAGTATTGAAATAGTTAATAGCTACTTTCAATGATTCGCTCAAGTAGCATAATGGCAAGTGCATCAGATTTTCAATCTGGAGATTAGGGTTCAATTCCCTGCCTGAGTACGAGTAACACCGGTTCGTTGTCTGAATCTCATGTTTCTGTATAGCATGGAAGTGGTATAAGCCTTTGGCTGTTACCATACTGGAAACAAAACGTGTGTCTGCTAACCATGGACGCTGGGGTTACAGGTTCGAGTCCTGTTGTTTTTTAAAGCATAGCTCAATGGGTAGAGCACAGTATAAATCTGGCTGGTTCGATTCCAGCATCCAACTCTTAATTGGACATCGGTTTGTTTAATAGACTGTAAATCTATTAGTAGGAAGGATGAGATACCTTAAAAAATTTCTCGACTTAGGTTTATTGAAAGGAGATTCGGCTTATTATCGTTGGATAATTAAACGGCACTTTACCGAATACTCTGAAAACATAACCAGGTTTACTTATAATTTTTATAAACATTTTGTGAATTCACTAAAATATTAAACCATTAAATTTTAGTGATTAAAAACAAAAATGATTATATCAAACATTTTTAAACCTCTTTTGTTTCCGTATAAGGAAAGGAATTTCTTTTCAATACACCTTTTTAATTTATAAAATAATAATTATAATGTAAATTTTATACTTATGAAAAAAGTACGAATTATTACCAACACGATTGGATTGGTATTTAAAAATGGTGAATTGATACGAATTTTGGAAAAAGGTTCTCATTGGATTTTTTGGAAAGAAATACTGGAAATTTACGACATGGAGCAACCTTTTAATCCTTATATTAATTTAGAAACTTTACTTTTAAATGAAAAATTAAAGGAAAAGTTACAAGTTTTTGCCCTTGCGGATAATGAAATAGGTTTAGTATATAAAGATAAAAATTTTTATACTATACTAGAAGCCGGGAAACACGCTTTCTGGAAAAGTAATGAGGTTTTTTCTTTTACTACGGTTGATCTAAATTCTCTTGAAATGGATGAATCTATTGATAAAAATTTATTTACCAGAGATATTTTCTTTAAATATATAAGAACTTATCAGATCCAGTCCTACGAAAAAGGGTTGCTTTTTATTGACGGTAAATTTGAAGGTTTACTGGAAGCCGGTTCCTATTACTGGTGGAAAAACAATACAACCATACATGTAGTTAAATCGGATGTACGAAAAATTTCAATGGAAATACCGGGACAGGAAATCCTTACCCGTGATAAAGCTCAGCTTAGAATCAATTTTACAATTACTTATCAAGTAATAGATTTTGTTAAAGCCCTGGTAGAAAATAAGGATTTTGATAAACAATTATATACTTGTGTTCAGTTTGCGTTAAGAGAGTACGTGGGGAAATTGACTTTTGACGAGTTAATGGATACTAAGACGGAAATTGCCTCTGTTATACTTGCCCTTTGCGCCGATAAAGCTAAAAAACTTGGTGTTGAACTTATGGATTGTGGTTTAAAAGATATTATCCTTCCCGGAGAGATCAAGGAGATAATGAATCAGGTTTTAATTGCTGAAAAGAAGGCGCAGGCAAATAGCATTACCCGAAGAGAAGAAACTGCTTCTACACGTAGTTTGTTGAATACTGCCAAACTAATGGAAGAAAATAGTATGTTATGGAAGTTGAAAGAAATGGAATACATGGAAAAGATAGCAGATAAGATTGGTGAAATCAGCCTTTCCGGTGGTGGAAATACATTGGAACAATTAAGAACTTTGTTTTCTAAATAGCCCTTTTAAGATAAAGACAGCCCAATGATTGGGCTGTCTTTTTTTATTATAAATGTTATGATTAATATCTGAACTGCAACCCTGCTCCCCATTTCCATTCACTGTCATAGTAACCGGAAACTGAAATATATTTGGTTAGTAAATAACGCATACGCGTGGTAAATTCAAGGTGATCATCTAAAGACAAGTCCATACGCAGCCGGGGACTTACTACCACATCTTCTTTTTCCAGCTTAACTCTAACCTGCCCGCTGGTTGGTGAAACGCTGGCATCTAAACGCACCAGCATCGGAAGAAGATAACGAAAACCTATGGTCAGGTCATTGATGGTTTGTCTGTTTTGCCTCTGTCCGAATATATTTTTTTCTCTTTCGGAACTTGTATGATTCCAATTGTATCCTATATACGGCATAAACCATTGCATTTTGCCTATATACCTCCCTAAACGAACTTCTGCTTCATAGCCTGGATCGGATTGATAGGCAAGTTTCCATTCCGATTGTAAAGCCCATCTTTTATTTTCCAGCATTAATTTCCCTGTATTACCTCCGCTGCTAAATTCATTTTGTATGCTGAACCGTTTCATTTTATCCATCATGGAAAACATTTTCCAGGACATGGCAGAATCAGGAAGCTGAGGGTTTTGCGGTGAATTTTCATAGCTGAATACCCTACCCATTCCACTCATCATATGATATAATATATGACAGTGGAAAATCCAGTCTCCGGATTCATTAGCTTCAAATTCAATCGTATCGGTTTCCATGGGCATAATATCCAGCGTATGTTTTAAGGGAGAATATTCACCCTGACCATTTAAAATCCGGAAGAAGTGCCCATGCAAATGAAGCGGATGCCTCATCATGGTATTATTATATAATACAATTCTTACCTTCTCTCCTTTCTTTATAACTATTTTATCAGCTTCAGATATGGTTTTATTGTTTAGCGACCACACATACCGATCCATGTTACCGGTGAGTTCAAAACGCAATTCTTTTACAGGACCTTCAGGCAGTGTAGTAACTACAGGAGATTTAAGCATTGAATAGTTTAATGTAACCGGATTAGTATTTTTTTGAGTAGTGGTATGCATAGATTCATGATTCATAGTATGCCCTGAATGCTCATTTTTTGAATCTTCACCCTCCATATTCATGTTCATCCCCATAGCATGATCGCCATGACCGGAATGTCCGCCTGAGTTATTTTTAATTTCGGGATACATCACCTGATTCATATCCATCTTTTGCATTCCCATTTTCATTCCCATAGGATCCAGGTTTCCATTCATTTTCATCATACCGTTCATCATTTTCATTCCTTCAAAATATTTGAGCGGTTTCAATCGTTCAGCCGGCATTTTATGGCCTCCGTTACCAACCCAAAGAGAAGCTGTACGGGTACGATCTTCAGTAGTAGCTAATAGTTCATACGACATAGAATCATCCGGAACTTCTACCCATACATCATAAGTTTCTCCATTTCCCATAATAAAACGGTCTACCGTTACCGGTTCCACATCTTTACCGTCGGCAGCAACCACCTGCATTTTACCTCCGGAATACGTAACCCAGAAATAGGAAGAGGAGCCTCCGTTAATAATTCGTAATTTAACTCTTTTATTATGATTTACTTTGATAGTATCTTCTTGTTTTCCATTGATTTGTATCTGGTCATAATAAACATCGCTAACATCCATTGCACTCATTCTTTTCCACTCATTTTTTATTTTTGTTCCCAAATGCCCTTGTTGAATAGCTTCCAGATAACTTTGAGTAACTCCTTTTTGTATTTTATTTTTCTGTATTTCAGCCCAGTCATCGTGAAAATACAACCTGCGTAAAACATCATTGGAATTAGCATTGGTCCAGTCAGTAACAAGAACCGTATGTTCCGGATAGGTAATTTTTTCATCCTTTTTATCAATGATAAAAGCGCCATACATTCCGTCCTGCTCCTGTAATCCGGTATGAGAGTGATACCAATAAGTACCGTTCTGAATAATCGGGAATTTATAAACAACCGTTTCTCCTGCTTTAATAGGAGCTGATGTCAGATAGTCTACACCATCGTATTGGTTGGGTAGCAATATACCATGCCAGTGCAACGAGGTAGTTTTTCCTTTCAGGTTGTTATGTATGTATATAACTGCAGTATCTCCTTCCGTAAATCTAAGTGTAGGCATAGGTATTTGCCCGTTAACGGCAAAGGCTTTTTTATTTTTCCCTGTATAATTAACCAGGGTATCTGTAATGGTTAAGTCGTAACGTACTGTTTTTTGTGCAGTAAGCTGGTAGATGCTCATGAAAAAAAACAGCGGAATAATTTTATATATTTTGGATATCATAAATCTGATTGTATAATTAAAAAAAGTTTATAAGTGTTTTTGTATTTAATTTACTATCAAATAGTAAACCATGTTTTATCTTAAGCTTCACGAATACAAAAACGAAATTGAAAAAATCTAGAATTCCGGAGGCTGCCAGGCAACAAAATATACCTGCTGCAATTGAAAAAATTGTAATTTATTTATTTTTAACGTATACTTTTTTAAAGTATTGATGAAAAGTGTGTAGACTGGTGCTTTTGTAACAAATAAACCTGTGGCATGGCAAGAATTGTTTATGCATAGCCGGTTTTTGGTATCTGTTGTTTTGCAATGAGTATCTTTTTCTTTCTTACAGCATTCTCTTGACTGGTGCTTCTGTGTGTAGAGTTCGTTACCCCTATAGACTGACTGTACAATATTCACTGAAAACAGGAATAGCAGAAACAAAATTATTGGAAATGGTTTCTTAATCAGAAGCATTTTACAAAACTAAAGGATCAGGGCATATTACGTTTTATATAATTTCGGTTATTATTTATATAATATTTTTGCCTGGTAATTATAAAACCTATTTTTAATGTTTTCAGTGTAAATAAGGTATATGAATTAAATTTTAACGGATAATTATTCGGGTAGAATATTTCTACCCGAATAATAAAGTAAAATCTTATTCTTTTTCCAGGGCAGGTGATAATAGTTTATACAAAACTGGAGTTAGAATGCGTGATAATAATAAGGAGCTTATCAATCCCCCTATAATGACTAATGCCAATGGACTGTATAATGGAGAGTATTGTATCACAAGCGGTATCATACCGGCTACAGCAGTCATAGTGGTTAAAAATATAGGTATAAACCTAACTTCACCGGCATGTGCAACAGCATCTGTGACGGACATTTTTTCTTCTTTTCTCAAGTAGTGGGTATAATCAACCAGAAGGATCGAGTTTTTTATCTCAATACCTATTAAAGCTATAAAACCTACCATTGAAATAAATGAGAGCGGGTGTCCCGTAATAAATAGTGCCCATATTCCTCCCATAATTCCTAAAGGAATAACAGATAATACAATAAGAATGGATTTAAAATTTTTAAATTCTAAAATCAAGGCTGATATAAAAGCTATAAAAGAAATAATCAACACTATGCCAAAACCGTTAAATGCTCTTTGTTGATTTTCTTTTTCTCCTGCAGCTGACCATCTATAACCGTTTGGTAAATCTAACGTATTTAGTTTTTCAATAATTTCATTGTTTATATTATCATATAAGTATCCTTCTATAGCAGAAGCTGTAATAAGGGTATATTGTTCTTTGTTGATACGTGTAAGTGTACTTGGAGTTTTTTCAAAAACTATAGTTGCTACAGATTGAAAGGGAATTGATTCTCCAGTATCAGATTGGATGTATATTTTGTCAAATACTTCGGCAGTTTGTTGTTTGTTTCGGGGTAAAGTCAATCTTATACCTGATTTATTTTCTACATATTCCAACTCAATTTCTCCGGCATCAATTCCGGCAATTGCCATTTGTACCGCAAGATCTATATTGGTAGGGTTAACTCCCAACAGAGCTGCTTTTTCTTTGTTTATAATAATTTGTAAGCCTGTCTTTGTTATCAGTATTGGATTTTGAACATAGTTAGTACCTTCAACCTTTTTTATTATATCTTCAATTTTAACCGAATATGCCTGTAGTGTATCTATATTCTCTCCATATAGCCGTATAGCAGTTGGTGCTTCTAATGCGGGTCCTTGTTCATATTCTTTTATTCTGATTTTACTATCTGATACATTTTCTAATTTCTTTCGCAGTCTTTTTATAATTTCAGTTTTTTCCTCTACGGAAATATCTTCATAGCATTGAACAAATATCTCAGCATAATTATTCATAGTCTGCATAGGATTGACATTGTAATAAACTCTGGGATTACCCTTTCCTACATTAGTGGTAAAATATTGAATGTCTTTTTCTGTTGCTAAGGCTTTTTCAACTTCTTTGGCTTTTAAATTTGTGTATTCCAATGATGAATTTGGAGTTGTTTCAATTTCCATATAAAATTGGGGTTTATCCGATTTAGGGAATAGTGAAAATCCCATCATGGGAACAACAGAAAAACCTAAAAGAGTAATAAGCATGACTGAAAGAGCTGCCCGTACGGGATATTTTAAAGAAATTCTGATGATTTTACTATAGGTTAAATCTATTCCTTTTTTTACGGCTCTCAAAAATATGTTGCCTTGAGGATTAGTTTTATCTGTTAATATTTTACTTGAAAGAAACGGGACAATGGCCAGGGATACAAATAAGGAAGCTGACACCGCCAGGATTACTGCCATAGGCAATGATCTTATAAATTCACCGGTGCCTTCGGGTAAAAAAACTATAGGCATAAATGCTATAATCAAGGTAGCCGTAACTCCTATCACAGCAAAAGATATTTGATGGGTACTGGTTAAAATAGCTTTTTTTAAAGGTAGACCAGAACGTACCGTCCTTTCAATATTCTCGTTAACAACAATGGAATCATCTACCAATATACCCAGTGAAATAATCAATCCTACAATACTTAATTGATTAAGATTGTATCCTAACAGGTTTAAAGCTACTAAAGCTATTGCTAATGACAGAGGAATGGATATAATAACAACCAACGTAGATCTGAAGCCTAAAGGCAGAAGAGTTATTATTACCAAAAAAAGAGCAATTATAAAATCACCACCCAACTGTTTTAATCTTTTTTCCACACTACTCGATTGATCAAAGTTTGTTTCAAGTTTAATGGTATCTGGTAAGTTTTTTTCAAAGGAGGATATTTTATCTTTTGCTTCATCTGCGACTGATACTATATTATACCCTTCTTTTAATGATGCTGTAACCAAAGCCGATTGCAGACCATTAAGCCTGATTATGTGGTCTTCTTCTTTATATGTTCTTTTTACGGTTGCAATATCTTTAAGCTTTAGGTTTGTCTTATTTTTAGTATAAACTATGGTATTGGCTATCTGCTCTACTGATTGATATTTATTACCTGCTTTTACACTAAAAACTGAATTTCCCGATACTACGTTACCTGCTGATATATTAAAACTTTCACGTTTTAAATAATTAATAATTTGAGAGACCGGAATATGATAATTGGCAATTTTATTAATATCAAGCTCAACTCTTATTTCCTGCTCAGGATAACCGTGAGTTTTTATATTTTTAAGACCCTCTACTGTTCTTAAAACATCTTTTAACTTTACAGCATATTTTTCTAATTCTTTATAATCTGCTCCTTTGGATTGTAAGGCCAGTTGAAAAATATTGACATCACTGTTTTTAAAATGTTCGATGCTAAGGATGTATGCATTATTCGGAAGTTTTTGATTTCTAACAATCTCCATTTCTCTTACAACTTCCTGATATTTACTATCTCCATCAACTCCGTATTTATATTCTATAGTAGTAACTGCAATATCACTCCATATCTGAGCTTTAATTTCTTTCACATCCTCCAGTTCGTAAAAACGATCTTCTATCGGTTTTACAATTCGTTCCTGAATTTCATTAGGCATTGCTCCCGGCATTGCTGTAACTATAACATAATAAGCATATTTGATTTCAGGATCTTCACTTCTGGGCATGTTGTTCAACGTTGTCCATCCTAAAGCTAAGATTCCTAAAACAATAAGCAAAGTCAGAGAACTTCTTTCTAAGAAAAATTTTAAAAATGAATTCATAGTGAATAATAGTTTGTATTTCTTATTGGTTAATTGACACCCTGGAACCGGAGGATAAAAATCCTGCACCTTCTTTTATTACTGTATTAATATACTCCGGCTTTTTTTTGAAATAAAATAAGCCTTTATCAATGAAGTCTATATCCAGTTCTACTTTTTCAACCCTTTTGTTTTCTTTGGGTACATATACAAAACCTTTCTTATTGTTACCCTCTATTAAACATTCAAGGGGTAAAGTGTAATAGGCAATTGATCTTTCCGGAATAATATTTACTGTAGCAAACAACCCTACGGATATGCTTTCGGAATTTTGGTTTATTTGAATATCTACAGTATATAAACCTGTGGAATAATCTGCATTATGGGCAATATGTTTAACTTTACCCTTAAATTTATTATTCAATTTTCCTTCCAATTCTATCTCTGCATAATCTCCAACTGCTACTAACAAACGTTCGTTGGCTGTTAAGGAAACTTTTATAATAAATTCATTATTTTTTTCAGAGCTCACCATATAAACTGGACTCCCAGCATTAACAAACTCTCCTTCATTATTCATCTTTTGTAAAACAACTCCATTTTCCGGTGCTTTTATCACTGTATACGCTTTATTATATGCTAATATTTTTAAAGATTCGCGAGCTATATTCATGGTTGTTTCAGCATTTTGTATCTGTTCAAGAGTAGCTGCTGAATCTGTTCTTAAATTCTGAAGTCGTTTGAAATCTCTGACCGCCTTGTTATAACTTTCAGTTGCCTGATCAACTTGTGCCATTAATTCTGTAAGCTCCAACTCTGCCAAGAGTTGTCCTTTTCGTACATACTCTCCTTGTCTTGCATACATCCGCTTTATTCTTCCATTCATATTAAAAGACATCTTTACATCTTCTTGTGTTTTTATTATTCCATAAGCTTTAATTTCAGGAATTATACTTTTCTTCTCTATACCTATAATTTTAACAGGAATTGTTTCCATATTTTCCTTAAAATCTGCTTTGTGTTGATCTTTATTTCTGGCGCATGCAGTAAATAAAAGCATAATAACAGGAAATATTATAATTTCTATTTTTTTCATTTTTTAATAGTTTGATAAGTTAATACTGGCACTAGCTCTCTCTACTTCAGCGTATTTTATTTTTATATCGTAATACGAGATATTGTATAACAGATTCGTATTGATAAATTGATTTTGTGCATCAAGAAATTCTATATATAATGCCATTCCTTCTTTAAATTGCTTTTCAACTTCTTTATAGTACTTTTGAGCTGCTGATAGTCGTTTTTGTATAGCATAAAAACTGTTGACGACTTCTTTATATGAGTTTATAGCTGTCAATAGTTGTAGCTTAAGCTGCCTTTCTGCTTCATCTTGCTTTGATTTTATTATTTCCAAATTTGCTTTGGACTTTTTTATTTTATATAGTTCTTCTCCTCCTAATGACAATTTCCAAATTAGTGATACTCCCACCATATAATAGCGAGTATTTTGATTAAATCTCCAATCGATACCTTGCGAACCTATATCAAAAAAAGCGTTCATTTTAGGTAGATAATAGCTTTTTGCACTCTGGTTCTCATAGTTGTATATTTTACTGGCAAAATCAAGTTTTTGAAGTTCTTCTCTTTCTCCTAAGCTATCTTCATTAATTTCATCCTTATTTATATCTGAAATTTCGAAATCAATGAAGCTAATATGACTATCAAAAGGTTTGTTTAGTAAAAAGTTAAAATAAGCCTGAGTATTTTTTAATTTTAGTTTTGCTGAAAATAAATTTTCTTCATTTTTGCTTACTTCATTTTCTGATCTCAACACTACTGATCTATTTACTTTACCATTTTTGAACATAGATTCATTTATTCGTGATCCCTCTTTTGCTAGTTTTACTCCATTCTCATATATATTTATTTCTTCTGTCATCTGACAAAATTGGTAATAAGCTATTTTAATATCTTTTACCAGCTCTCTCTTATATATTTGTAATTCTAGTTGTTGCATGTTAAAAGCTGATTTTTGAATCTTTTGATTGTAGTAGATTTCCGAATTAATTATGGGAAGAGACCATCTGATTTTACTGTCATAATAGTTTTTTGGATTGAGTTGTTCACTAATATTATTTACCTCTGAAAATTGCGCACTGGTAGAGAGTTCATTTAACGTAGAATAAATAGGATTTAGTAAATCTCCTATGGGTAGTTCTATAGCTCTGCCTCCTTTCGCGTAAGAATAATTTCCTTCAAGTGATAAAGTTGGAAAAAATAGAGCACGAGCTTCTTTTAGCGAATACATATTTTTTTTTAAAAGAAAAGTTTGCTGCTTTATACTTTCATTATTATTAAGCCCTTCTTTCAGGTATTCTTCCAAAAATACCTGACCTTTCAAGTAATTAGCATTTAATGAAATAATACAACTTGAAATTGCTAAAATCCACATAGATAATCTATGTTTATAATATGAACCTTGTTCATATAGGTAGTAAAAAAAATTTTTCATTATCATAGTTTTGAAATTAATTATTATAATAATACGAAAATAAACGTTGATTTTTTATTGAACAATGTTTAGTCATTAGGCAAAAAATTTTATTTTTTTATCAGTTTTATAAAAGCGTCTAACACTTCATAATTCATGATATTTTTAATATTAGCCTCTTCAATTACATTTAATCGATTTCTAATATATAAAGAACTCATTCCGTGTACTGTACTCCAAAATAAAACTGCAAGTACATCTGGTTCTCCATCCTGAATCATTTCATTGTCCAAACATCGTTGAATGATAGTCTGCAAAAATCCAAATGCATCCTGACCTTCCCACCCTTCTCCATCGCAGTGCTTATAAACATGATCTATAGGTGCTGTCATAATAAACATGAGATCGTAAAGCTCTCTGTTTTCTAAAGCAAATTTAACATACGCATGTGCTATGTCTGTCAATTGTTGAAATGCATCTTCCGTATTGGAAACAGCTTCTGCCATATACTGCTTCAAAAGGCCGAATCCGGACTTATTGATCTCAAATAGTATAGAATCCTTGTCTTTAAAATAAAGATATACAGTACCTACGCTGTAATCTATTTTTTCCGCAATATTGCGAATCGTCGTATGTTCCAATCCTTTTTCAATAAAAAGTTCTTTGGCTGCTTCGAGTATGGAATTTTTAAGGTCTTCTTTTTCTTTTTGTCTTCGTTCTGCTGTTCCCATGGAAAATTTCTAAAACAAAATTAATGAACAACGTTCATATTTCCAAATATTTTACTCATAAATAGTATATTGAATAAAGATATTTGGGTCATATTTTAAAATTTTTAACAGCTATTAATTTAATCAACAGCAGAATAAAATATCATTCTTCATCTGTTAAAAAATTATTTTATGAAATTATATCTACCGCTTTTTTGATAAAAAAAAGGAGCTAAACAGCTCCTTTTTTTAATATCCGATTGTCATTCTCTGCTGGTGATGCTGAGGAGTTTCTAGCTCATCTACCATAGCTTTAGCATAGTCCTGTACTGATATTTTACTGTTTCCTTGCTCATCTGTAATCAGGTCATCTAAGCCTAAACGGTATTTCTCGGTCCGTTCTCCCGGTTCTATAACTCCTGCCGGAGAGAAAAATACCCAGTCCAGATCTTTTTCCGGAAGAAACTGCTCCTTTAAAACCAAGGCCAATGATTTTACTCCGGGAAGAATCTCCTCTGGAATTACCCCGGTATCTACCACTGTTTTTCCTGGTGCTACCAATAAACTACCGGCACCTCCTACTACTTGCAATCTCTTAATTCCTGCCAGTTTTACTGCGGCAATTATAGAACGGTATCCTTTTATTGTATCTTCATAAATTTCCGGGTTAGTCCATCCGGGGTTATAGGCACTAATTACGGCATCATTACCTTTTAAAACTTCTGCCAGCTTTTCTTTATCAAATATATCAACGCTAACTACCTTTAAATGTTCACTTTTCACTTTAACTTTTTCAACGGATCTAGCGATGGCTGTTACTTCAAATCCTCTGTTAAGTAACTCGTTTACTAATTCAGAGCCAATAAATCCGGTGGCTCCTATCAATACTATTTTTTTCATAACTATATGTATATATTATTTAAATTTAAAACTGAAACTTTATATGTTACAGTATAGGTCAAAAAAAAATTAAAATTTTTCACTGAATTCCATCAGACTTTGTGTGTGTAGCTGTTTAAGTACTACTTCTTCAATGGAACTGCTGAGTTCATTAATATTTTCGTTTATTTTCTTTCCTACACAACATTTGGGATTAGGATCCGCCAGAAGCTTTCCTAATAAGGTCTGATTGTACACGCTAGCATAAACTTCGGACAACATAATCTTTTCCGCCGGCTTGTTTAATCTACTCCCTCCGTTTTTTCCTTCTTTGGTTTGGATAAAACCATGCTTACTTAAGTTGGATAACTCTTTTCTTACTAAAACCGGGTTAACATTAATACTTCCAGATATAAATTCAGAAGAAAGCCATTCATCTGAATTTTTAGCCATAAGAGTTAAAATATGCATGGATAGTATAAAATGTCTGTCATTCATTACTGTAACAAATTAAATTACAGTTCAAATTTACATATATTTTTTAAACTGACAAATTTTTCATTGAAATATATACTAATCCCAATATCCAGTATAATAAAGGAAAAAGGCTTATGAGTAAAACTCCCCATTTAAATTTAATTTTTTTTTTACTAATTACAATTTCAACTGAGTTGATTATTGATAGTAAAACAGAAGTAAAATGAACAAAAAAAGAAAACATAGTTCCCCAGGTATAAATCCATCGATAATTTGAATATCTGAACCCTTCCAGTCCTCTTGCAGCAAAAACAGAGAAAAAGAATAAAAATAACAGAATTAATGAATTTTTTGTACGATTGGCAAACATGTAGACAAAGATATAGTCTTTTTAGTTAATTACATGTCGTATATTATACCGTTATCTCTATGTAGTTGCCTTCCGGATCTAAAACAGCGCTCTCGTAATATCCATCACCTGTAGTTCTTGGTTCACTTGCAATTGTAAAACCGTCTGCTCTCAATCGTTCAGTAAAAGCATCTACCTTATCTTTATTTCTTACCGATATTGCAAAATGAGCTAATCCTTTTAAGTTTTGTCTATTTACAGAATTTTTCATATCAGGAATATGCATTAACTCAATTCGAGTTTTATCTTCTCCAAAAGATAAAAAATATGACGTAAAATTTCTTTTAGGATTATTATACCTTTCGCTGCAAGTAACTTTAAAATATTTCATATAAAATTTTCGAATTAATTCTATATCATCAACCCAAATTGCTAAATGTTCAATTTTCATTACAGTATATTATCTTAAGTTATAATACAAATATAATCCCTTGTCAATAATCAATAAATGATCTTCGTCAATTTCGAAAATATCCTGAAGGTTAAATAAAATACACTACTTTTAAGAACTTTATAAACTGCAATTATGAATGCAATACATAAACTCATAGATAAATATAAGGTCACTCTTTCTCCCCAATCAGTTAATCAGTTTATATCTATAGTAGAAAGAAAAAAGTATCAGAAAGATGAAATCATTTTAAAGCAGGGGCTAACAAGTCGTTATATGTATTTTATAGAACAGGGAATTATTCGCCAATTCTATTTTAAAGAGGGAAGAGACATCACGGAACATTTTTCGTGTGAGGGAGATATTGCCACTTGTCTTGAAAGTCTATTTCTAAAAGAACCTACACATATTAACATCGAAGCTATTGAAACCTCTATCATTTATCGTATTAATTATGAGAAATTTAAAATTTTATCTAACAAATACCCTGAAATCAATTGTTTATATCAGGCAATATTAGAATACAAATTAATTGTGTCACAAAAAAAAGCAGATTCATGGAGATTTGAAAACTCACATGATCGATATAAACGCTTTTGTAAAGAATTTCCTATTGTTTCAAAAAGAGTATCTATTGCACATATTGCTTCGTATTTGCTGATGACACCCGAAACTCTTAGCAGGGTCAGAGCTGTAATTTAATGCTATATGAAAATTTAATTTTAGTTTATTTTATCTAACTACTGATTATTTAGGGATAGTTATCTCTATCTAAGAAATTTGCGATAAGCTTATCTATTCGCATTGAACATAAATTATATGATTTCTGGAATAATTTTTATAAAATTGTAACTAAAATATATATGTTTGCATTAAATACAAAATGGTAATTCTATGAAATCAAAAATATCCAAAGCATTTAATGATTTAAAAATGTTAGGCATACGCGTCATCTTTACATTTATAATAATGCTTTTGTTATTTATTTCATTAAATATCTTAGCCTTATGCTATCCTTTGTTATTTTTAAATTTAACCTACAAATCACTAATTTTTTCGTGCTTAGGCTGTCTTTGTATTGCAATCATTTTTATTGCTCTTGCCATGATTATTTATTACAGATACGCTATCAATCTGGGTTTAAATACCGCATATCCCTATTTAGAGCCTTTTTTCAGAAAAATATGCAATTCTGTTATCTCCAAGACTTACAATGCTTCATCTAAGAAATTGCTGACCAACACCAATGTAAAAAAAACTATTGATTGGAAAAATTCACTTAACCAGACTTATCAGGATAAGACTCCCTGGATATTAAAGGCTATTATTTCATACTTAATAAATAAAATCCCTTTTGTTTCTATATTAAACCAAAGTAAAGTCAAATTTGATTCGGGGAATTATTCGAAAGGAGAGTTTAATGAATTATTCTATTCAGAAGTGGATTCGTATATCAAGCAAACTTTTTTAAGTGGTTTTACACTTACGTGGATTTTAGGCCTTTTTATAATTAATATAGTTATTCAGGCACTCTATTTATTTTTAATGGGTAACTTTAAATATTGAAAAAAGAGCTAATTCATTAACTCTTTTTTCAATACTATATGTGTATAATTATTTCTTTAGAAAACAGGTTTTCAGCACAATGCTTGATCCGTCAATTTTACAATCCACTTCTTCAGGATTATCGGTCAAACGGATACTTTTCACTTTAGTACCTCTCTTAATTACCATAGATGAACCTTTTACTTTTAAATCTTTTATAACCGTTACTGCATCCCCATCCTGTAATTCCGTACCATTACTATCCTTTGGAGTAGTATTATTTTCTGCTTCATCTCCGGACCACTCATAAAAACAATCCGGACAAACATAAGAAGTACCGTCAAAATACACATTTTCCATGGAACATTTCGGGCACGTTAAAACATCTGTCATTATATTTTTTTTAATTATTAGTATATTAAATTAAGGCTGCAAAGATAGATAATTTATCCAGCCTTTACAACTGCCGGTTCAAACGAACTGTCATAACATATAGGTGGTTCTTAAAAAGTAATACATATACTATTTTTAACATTATATTTTTAAAATAAATTTTATTTTCTATATTAAATATTCATAATTATAATAGTATATTTGTTTCTATTCATATTTAAATTTATGAAAGATCGTATAGTCATAAAGATTGGAAGCCAGGTACTCACACGTCCGGATGGATCATTGGATATTACTCAAATGTCCTGCATTGTTGATCAAGTTGCTGATCTTCATAAAAAAAACAAGGAAATAATTCTTGTATCTTCCGGTGCAGTGGCTTCCGGAAAAAGTGAGCTAGAAACTATTTCCAAACTGGACAGCGTATCTTCCCGACAGTTATATTCTGCTATCGGTCAGGTAAAACTAATCAATCGCTATTATGATTTATTTCGTCATCATGGAATTGTCTGCGGTCAGATACTTGCCACTAAAGAAGATTTTTCTACCCGACGTCATTATTTGAATCAGCGAAATTGCATGTCTGTCATGCTGGAAAACAGAGTGATCCCCATTGTTAATGAAAATGATGCTATTTCCGTTAATGAACTGATGTTTACAGATAATGATGAACTTTCAGGTTTGGTGGCAGCAATGATGCATTGTGACAAGCTATTAATTTTAAGTAATATTGACGGAATTTTTACAGGAGATCCTTCTCATCCGGAGTCCAGACTTATTCAAGAAATAGACACTTTGAAAGATGATATGGGAGCGTATATTCAACCTTCACGTTCTAAAACGGGACGAGGAGGAATGATAACCAAATACAATATAGCCCGAAGAGTAGCTGAAGAAGGTATTGAGGTTATTATAGCTAATGGAAAAACAAAAAATATAATTACAGACCTGATACAAGGTAAAAAAGTTACATCAACCCGATTTATTCCTTCAAAAAAAGAAACTTCCAGTGTAAAAAAATGGATTGCTCATTCCCAGGGATTTGCAAAAGGAGAAGTTCATATTAATTCTGGAGCAAAACAAGCTTTACTGAGTGATAAAGCTGTAAGTATACTACCTGTAGGAGTAACTCAAATATCAGGAAACTTTGAAGCAGATGATATTGTACTCATTATAGATGATCATGGAAAACAAATCGGTTTGGGCAGATCTTCCTATGACAATGTGAAAGCCACTGAACTAATAGGTCTGGCTAATAAAAAACCTATTGTACACTACGATTATCTTTATATAGAAAATAACCTATGATTTCCAGACTAAATAACCTGTTCGAAGATTCATTGCTGGCAAGCAGGCAGGTAAATCTCCTGAGTGATACTCAGATTAATGGCATCCTTAACAAACTCATTGAGGAAACCAAAAAAAATATTTCTTATTTACTAATTGAAAATCAAAAAGATTTGGATAGAATGTCTCGTTCTAATCCAAAATATGACCGGCTTTTACTTACTGAAGAACGAATTTTTAATATCATTAAAGATATTGAAAACGTAGTCTCACTACCAACTCCTTCTAATAAAAAACTTATGGGAAAAAAGTTGGCTAACGGCTTAACAATTTCAAAAATTTCAGTTCCTTTCGGAGTAATCGGAATCATTTATGAAGCCAGGCCCAACGTATCCTTTGATGTTTTCTCTTTATGCCTTAAATCTGGAAATGCCTGCATATTAAAAGGAGGTTCCGATGCCATAAATTCTAATACAGCTATCGTAAATATAATACGAAGAGTCATTGCAGATGAAGGTTATAATTCTGATATATGTACGCTGCTACCTAATGAACGCTATGCTACTCAGGAATTAATGAATGCCAGAAACTATGTGGATCTGATTATTCCCAGAGGAGGTAAAGAACTCATAAATTTCGTTCGAGAAAATTCAAAAATTCCAATTATTGAAACCGGCGCAGGTGTGTGCCATACCTATTTTCATAAAGATGGAGATATTGAAAAAGGTGAAAATATAATTTTCAATGCCAAAACACGAAAAGTTAGTGTTTGCAATTCATTGGATTGTTTGGTCATAGATGAAGAACGAATTAAAGATTTACCTACATTATGTAAAAAACTTCAGGAAAAGAATGTCATTATTTATGCGGATAAGCTTTCTCACAAGGCTTTATATGATAGCTATCCAGCTGATTTATTAAAAGAAGCAAATGCGGAAAGTTATGGGACGGAATTTTTGGATTATAAAATGGCAATTAAGACCGTTACTTGTTTTGACGAGGCTATTCAACACATATCTTCTTACAGTTCCAAACATAGTGAAGCCATAATTAGTGAAAATGTAGTAATAATACATAAATTTGAAAGACTGATTGATGCTGCCTGCATATATTCAAACACCTCTACTGCTTTCACAGACGGAGCCCAATTCGGTCTGGGAGCTGAAATCGGTATCAGTACTCAAAAAATGCATGCCCGTGGCCCTATGGCCTTAGATGAACTGTGCACTTATAAATGGATCATTGAAGGCAATGGTCAGATACGAATATAAAAATACCCGATTGAAAATTTATGTATAAATTTTCAATCGGGTATTTTTATAATTTTAACTATTATATCTAACGTTATATTTTAATAAACCAGGCGGTACCCAGCCTTCCAAAAGTTACCTGATTTTGACCGTAAGACGTTCGCCATTGAACCAATACGTTTTGATCGCTCACTGAATAATCAGACATTTGAGCATTAGGACTAAATATAGATTTCCAAACAGGGAATAAGTCTGCAAAGTTTCCCCAGACATGGCTAAATGCATAATTATATTTAGAAGAATTATTCTTTTTGAATTCTATGTCCATACATTCAGCACAAGGTTTATTTATATAGAAATCTTTATTGCTGATACTTGTCGGAATATACCTTAAAACTATGACTCCTGGAGTAGACGATTCTTTTTTTTGAAGGAATACATATTTTCCTGAAGCACCTGCCACTTTATCAGCAAATTTTTTAGCATCTGCCCAATCTTCAGCAGCGAAGGGATCATTTATATTATCCTTTTTATTTGAATTATTCGTGGAATTTGAAATTTTTGGTTTTTTGTATTTTTGTCCATAACCTCTCACCTGTGCCGGCAAAAAGCTTATGATAAAAATACTTGAGAGGGTTAAAAAAAATTTTTTCATTCGATTTTTAGCATTTTCTTAATAATAAACTACAAATTTTAAAGTTTATTGTCAAATATTGAACCAATTAACAAAAATATTATCTACTAACAAATTTAACTTTTTTTAAAATATTTATTTTTCGCTCTTTATTTATCAAATATAATAATTTTAGCATAATTTTTATTTTATTACATAATAAATGAATCTGAATTAAATCCTTTATTCATCTAATATTTTTTTTTTAAATTATCAGACTTGTCCCTTTATTTTATTAATACACATTAATTTTACTAAAATTAATTCAGTTAAAAAATTGAACGATAAAATATTAAATTCATTGTATAAAAATCACATTTTATATTTACTTAATATTTACATTTTATTAGCGTAAATTTTATTTTTTTGATATTGTAAACGAATTGCCAATATGTGCTCACAGGGTCCTTTTCTTAGACGATTCCTTTTAAAATGATCACAATCACATTGAGCATCAATTAATCGCTGATCATTATCTATTACAGCTGAGGTATGAAATACTGAGTTTTTATCATATACTTCTGCGGTTAAAAATAATTTTTTGTCTTGTATTTTAAATTTTAGATTTTTAACTCTTCCTTCATTCACCAATTCTTCAGCTAATTTTTCCTGCTCCGAGGTAAAGCGTAAATCCTCTATATCTAGTGGCTTGTTGGATAATTCACGAATTCTGTACACGCCCGAGTTTAAATCATAAATTACATTTCCCGTTTGTGTATAAGAAGTCAATACTGATTGAACTACGGAAGAATGTAAATTTAGTTTTTCAGCTAAGTGCTGAGATGTGTCAAACCAACTTTCTTTAAGTCTATTGAAAACTCTTTTTTTTGTCAGTATATCCACTTCGTTTCTTGGAGCCATTAAATCGAAATTTCCTAACCTGCTCCAATCATTAGCCGTCCAGCCTGAAAGTCCTAACGTAAAAGACATATCCCCTAAATCCGCCACATAAAACGAAGGCATTCCCGACCCCAGTAAAAAAACCTTAAAACTCTTAGCTATAGGTATCAATCGTTCTAAAATAAATAACCGTCTTCGGCCCCATACACGTATATCTTTTTTACTGTCCCCATGGTAAACCGATCTGTAAAATGTCAAAATTTTACCCCAGGGTTCTATTACCAATCTAACAGGCTTATCAGGTTCTAATAAAAAACGTAAAGCTCTCGGACCTTCTTTTTCTTTGAACCTTCTCAGATACTGGCAAATGCTATAAATATCCATAGGATGCAAATTGAAAACGGCTGAAGGTAATGTCATGGCTGTGCTTACCTGCAAAAAACCTCTCACCCAGGAATCGGGCAAATCTATTTTAATTTCCTTGTAAACCTCTTCATAAGTCGTTTTCATTTCAAAACCGGAAGAATCTATACTAAACTGTGTATCTTTATATCCTCTTATTTTTTGAAATTCACCATATAATTCTGCGGAATAATCAATATTCGTTGTACCGCATTTAAATTCGTTTATTTCATTAAAAACATTATAATTACAGCTTAATTTTCCATAGGAAGATTCATCCTGACTGAAACATTCAAAAAAAACTTCATCGGGATGTACGGTTATAACGGGATCTAAAACATACCATGCATCGGGATCATTTTGATACAAATAATCAAAGTACTTCTGTTTAGCCTGATTGAAAGGAGCCAAGACTTTATTTTTTTCTTCGTATAATTCTGAAAGTTCTTTTTTAATTTCATTTATACGAAACCGAACTTCTTCAATTTCAAACTCAGCCATATATTCCCCTAACCAAATCTTTTCCTGCTCCGCTACCCAGGCTTTATATTCTGTTTTGTCTTTAGGCTTGAATCGTAAATCTGAAACCACTACGTCATGCAATGCAGAAATAGCTTCTCTAAAAGCTACTTTTTTATTTAATTTACCTGTAAAAAAAGTAGGTTCACGAAGTAAATCCGGAGCAAAGCTCATTTTTGTTCCGGCAGAAGAGTTATCTATGTATGTATTGTCTGTATATTTATAATCTACTATCATAATTTCTAATTTTTAACTTCCAGATTCATTTCTATGTGAGGATACAAGCTTTTAATATTTGTCAAAATATCGATGCATGTGGCTCTATCCTGTATGGTTGACTGAGCAGATAAAAAATCTAAGAGCGGAGTGACTATTTTAGCTGTTTCATAATCTTTTATTGATTCCTGATGCAAAAATTTAAATATTCTGTTTTTAGCAACTCTTGCTTTATTTACCTGTGAAAGCGTTGTCTGAAAATAATTAGTTAGCTGACCGATTATTTCCGGCCTGCCGGCTACGTATTGATTTAAATAACCAGTTATAAACGCCTGCACCTGTACACTCGGATGCTCACTTAAACGGGTTAAAAACTTTATATCCCAATTGGACCCGGAATATATCTTTATTAACTCTTTTCCAAAATTTTCAACATCCGGGCGAATTGAATCTATAATACTCAAAAGAGTATCCATGTCCCAGTCAGATTCATTGAATTCAGATCTGAAAAACTCAAAAGCATAATTTCGGGTATCCTCCCATCTGGAATTAAGCAAATTAAGCGCTTTTGTTTTTTCGGTTTTTATACGGCTTATATTTTCTTTATAATAATTCCAACACCATTGTCTTAAAGCTAGAATTTCATGATTTCCGAATGAAATAATCTGTTTCAGTGTAAAATCATCTGACTTTTTATAATTTAAAAGAATTTCATATCCAGTTATTTGACTTTTACGATATTGCGAATGAATAAGTTTAGTAATATCATTTGGAGCTAATCCTTCGTTCCAATTAGATTTTAACTCATTAGTAACAAATGAGTTAATATATGCATGTGCTCCGGAAAACTTCTCCTTTCTCATAAGTACATAAACTAAATAACGCAAGGCTGTATTAGCGGTTGTTTTGCTATAACGTATCAGTTGAACCAAACGAGATACCATTTCTTTTACTACTTCTTCATATTGAGACTCCGTGTGACTTAAAATAAAATTAATATTATTAACGAGATAAGTATCCGAATATTTTTTCAATAATAAGAGGCCATTAGATCTTATGTCTTTATTTTCATACTTGAGAAATGAATCAATTAAAGATAATGGTAAATCAATTATTGATTTATTTTCATATTTTTTCATGATGATTGAACTGGCTAATATATGGTTAGCTTTCAACGTTGATGAAAACAACTGCTCTAAAATCTGCCAGTTAATACAATCGTATTCAGTGGAAGCTAAACAATTAAGCCTGGATATTACTTCTTCAGCAATATCATTATTTTCTTTACTATCTGACAAAATGAGTAATTCGGCAATAGTCTTACCTATCAGTGCTTTTTTTCGTTCTGTCTCAAATGATGTACTATGAAGCAGAATGTTGATCTCTTCTTTAAAATCTTTTACTGAATTAAACAATACCAGTAATGTAAACTCAATCGATTCGAAATAGTATTTTGTGTTGGACTGTACATTTTCATATGCCCAGCTCCTTGAAATGGCTGATTTAGAATTTAAAACTTTAGCAATAAATTCTCTGTCTTCTTTAAAATCATTTTCTTTATTTTCAATAATTCTTTGTCCAAAATTATTAGGTATATAGAAATCACTGTTTAATAAATCTAATATGTCATCTTTACTTAATCGCTGTAAGAGATCATGATACTGCGGATGAGCTGACAAATTATTTAAGGCAAATTGATGGATAAGAGTCATCTTTGCTTTGAATAATAATTGTATGTAAGCCTGAGGATACTGATCCCAGTATTCCGGATAAAGTTCATTTCTTACCCATACAGCTGATAAAACCGGTTCTTCAAATTCATCATCACTTATATTTTCTACAGGCTCAACTTCAAAGGATTCTGTAATATTCTCATCCCTATCTTCCGGTTCGTCATCATGTTCCGAAAGTAAATTATTTTCTGGTCTTAATTCTTTTTCACCTCCTAATATATTTTTAAAAAAGTTTTTGATTGTTCCAACTATTCCTTTGTCAGAATCATTGTTTAAACTTTCCTGCAGAACAAACTCCTCTTCTTCTTCTTCTGAACTTTCCATTGTATTTTCTAAAAAATCTTCCTCATGTTCTGAAATCTGGGATGTAAAATAATAACTGCGACTATATACTTCTCTTTTACCTTTTATAAACCTTGAATGATTATTTAAATACACCTGAGGCGAATGACCAAATAAAATGGTAAATAATAAAACGGATTCTGAACACTCCGGATAATCAATCAAAGTATAACGATAAATTTCTTTATCATAATCATAAGTACCATAATTAGATACCGGTATTTCTTGTTCTGGAGAATAATCCGATTCTTTATACTGCAACAAAAGATTTACTGCTAATTTTAAGTATTCGTTCTTTCCATCTTTGGCTGTATTTTTGAGAAAATACAGAGCATTTTTCCGAAAATAAGCTTGGGTTTGTTTTGAAAATGCCTGTTTTGCAATTTCTTCTTCCCCCTCGTCTATACTAGGCAGATATTCTGTTTTGACTGAATCAAAGCCATCATTGTAAGATGCGTTAAAACTGCCTTGCTCTTTTTCTATCCGATATGATAATACTGCTACTACCGGATAATCATTCCTAGCCTGTGCCAGTTTATATACAGAACGGATTTGTTTAAAACAGGGAGGCTGAAACTTGCAGATTGTAAAAAATTTCAAAAAATAATCGGTTAATACCGGCCTTATCTTATTAAGTTGATAAAGGACTGTTATATAAGTTAATTTATCTTTTTCATAATCCTTTAAAAGCTCCTGATAAAGAGCTTCATAATCTTTAATCTGCCAGTAATATTTTATTTCTGCCGAAACTCTCTGTAATAGTTTTTCCTCCATCTCCAAGAGTTCATTTTCACCTGCGATAGTTAAAAACCCTTCGATGGCTATATTTCTGATATATTCCTTTTTATTCGAAAAAGAATATTGATAGAATAACTCTTTGGCTTCTACTGATTTTAATTTATTTAATGCCCATAATGAAGCATAGGTCTGCATCTCATCTCCTTTAAAAACAAGCTTAATGATAAAAGGTATTGCCTGCTTTATATTATAACAGCCTGCTTTCCATATCACCCGACTGGTTTTCCATGGTGTATTGAAACTCTGAGTTCCGTTAACAGCATCTTGTAACCTATGCAGTATAATTCCTTCTTTTGAATCCGGAAATACTCTTTCAGAAATAGATAGCTCTGTTTTATGTTCTTTTTCCGGAAGGTACCCCTTATTTAATTTTTCTTTTTCTACTGCAAGAAATATTTTTTCCGCCTCATTGTGAGAAACAACTTCCGGCGTTTTAGTTCCTTCTTTGAGTCTGCTTCCTCTTTTTCCATACCGAAAATTCACCAGGCATTCTGATGCGGTTAATTCTAACAGTTCAATTTCATAAACTTTATTAGAATTTCCTTCATTGAAATATAATTTACTTATCTTAACTAGTTTCATTTATCTACTATTTATAATTAAAAAATATCCCACCAGTCCTGGCTGTCATTTTCTTCTTTTTGATTAGTCTCTGGTTTTGTTATAGAAGCTGTTGTTTTTTCCGTAGTATCATTTGAGTTATATTTTTGACACGATATTTCCGGATATCCCTGTTTCTTTATTATGGTTGCTAATTTTTCTGCAAATTCTTTACCTTTTTCCGGATTAACCATTTTAACAAAACGAATATATCCTTCCACTGCATGAATAAGATGGACAGCATTTCCCCACTTCTGATCTTTCCATCCATTTAAATTTAAGTTGTGTAATAAGGCTCTGAAATTTCTTAATTTTTTTCTCTCTATATTTAATTTTCGATTGACCACTATTCCGGTAACCATTTGTAAATTCCCTTTTCTCATGATATGAGTTTTTTCCGGATGAACCTTAAACCCTTCTTCTACAACTATTTGATTTACAAAAAATAGTAATTGACGGATATTTTTTTGATTTTCATTGGTTGTAGAAAAACTTAAATCATCTGCATAACGGGTGTAAGTAAAATTCAGTCGCTCTGCTAATCCTTTAATTCGTTTATCAAGCTTGTAGGCTATCAAATTACTGATTGCAGGACTTGCAGGTGAACCCTGAGGCAGAAATCGGGCTCCTTTCTGAACATGATAAGTAACTCCGTCCATGTTCACCTCATAGGTATCTGATTGCGTACATACCAGTGCCAACATTGTTGAAATTTGTTCAGAATATCCCAGTTTATAAAATAGTCCTTTAACTCTTTTGTATTCTATTGATGGAAAAAAATCTTTTAGATCCATGTTGATTACAATATCTTTATTTACATGCGGTTGAGCATTTGATACTATGGATTTTCCCTGAATAAATCCATGTACGTAATCATTTACAGGAATATTTTTTAAAATTTTATCAAGCACCTGAAGCTGAAGTGCTTTAATCCTTGATTTAGGAGCTGAAATTTTTCTTTTTCCTCCCGATTTTTTAGGTAATTCAAATGTATGATAGTGGTTTATGGTAGAAACCTTTCGCTGATATAATAAATATCGTAATGACGGTAAATCAGTTTCCATATATCCAGCAAATTCAACTACTGAATGAAATACGGGTAAATTAAATTTTTTTAAGGAATTAACATTCGGCTCTGTATTATTTAAGCCTTTAGATACTTCTTTTCCTAAAAAGAGAACCTGTTCCTGTTGAAGTTTCAGCCATCGTTCGGCCTTTTCCAACGCTTTTAATTTATTATTCTGCCGGGTAACTTCTCTTTTTTCTTTTGCATTTTTCATGCGGACCTTTCGCATGGACTTAAGCATGCTCAGCTGATCACTGTATTGTTTATTTTTATCCAGTAATTGGTTGAGCTCCTGAAGTAATCTGGTTTCATTTTCAATGAAGATTTCCGGAATTTGAGGACTATCTGCTTTTTCCCAAAATCCTAATCGCTGCATTTCCTCTAAAATATAACTATCTTTGGATGTAGCTCTGATTCGGTCGTAAATTTGCTGTTTCGTTAGTTTTTCAGACATAAGCCTTTTCTATAATTAATGATCATAAAAATAAAAGCCCTGTTTTATTTATCAATAAAATAGGGCTTTCAGGTTAAAAAACCTTCGTATTTTCTAAGGACTATATCAATCAACTCCAGAGAGTAACTACTATACGTATGGTTAAACTCGTGGAGAGGAGAACCGTAACCATACGTATAGTAGTTACTCTCCCCATAAAGATTGCAGGTAGTGCCGAATGTCTAGCAATAGCTCACCGATGACGATACATCATCTTTTTCTTATTCAGAAAAGCAAGGTATTTTTTAACCCTGAACAAATATAGTATTTTATGTGAAATTAAACAATAAAATCTGAATTAATTTATCAAATACTATGATTTTTACAAATTTATTACAACTCTTGTGTTAATTAATTCTTTATTTTGAGGAATTTAGAGACGATGATAAACGATTATTATTTAATTTTTAATCATTTATACATACAACCATTTTTAATTTATAAAGCCACCTGTTAAATTACTAAAATTTAATATACAATTAGTTGTTATAATTTTTATTATTCAGAAGAATAAATAATTTGTGATAATATTCTGCTAAAGTATTAAAATTATTAGGCAAAAAAGTAAGAGCTGTTTTATATATTGGCTCTGCCGGAAGCTGATTATGGGCAAATTTATTGCGAATAAAGATTAACAAATAATACGGATCGTATTCCGGCTTTCTTCCTGGTATCTGTTCCAAATTTTTATACTTATCGAATTGAATTTCGTTAAAAACCTCCTGATCTTCTTTAGGTATAAAATAAAAAGAAATATAATATTTAAATTTAGGAAAACTCTCTCGGGCTAATAACTTACTTTTATCCTCTTCGGGTGTAAATTCATAAATTTCTTTTTCCAGCTTATGTACTTCTTTGAATATTTCCTGAAGCCTGATTTTATGATAACTTTCAAGCTCAGCTTCCAATTCTTTTATAGTTAGGCTGGGTTGGTCATTCTTCCACAAACCGGAAGTATAATAGCTAATCATCGTCTGTACCCTTTCATCTTTTTCCAGCTTACGGAAACGTCCTATATCTTTTATTTTAACCTTTTCTTTAATTATATCGTTAAAAAGAGTGAGAGTAATGGGAAAAGACAAGAGGTAATCTTGTCTTATTTTATTTTCTGAAGTATCTCCCTTTTCCTTAAAAGATTGTTCACGGGCTTCTGTAGCTTGTTTTTCTCTTTCTATCCGGGTTAGCCATACCTTATCCAAAGAAGAAAATTCTGTAGCAGGAGAAATTTTATTTAACATGTATTTTACCATTTCATAAAGAAAAATATCATTCCGGGAAATCCTGCGTATTTTCTGTTCGTTTTTATATGCATTTTTTATAAAAGCATTAATGCCGGGATGTTTTTTTTCTTCGTACTTTTTTTCCTTTTGCACTTCCGGATGCTCTACCTTTCCTTTATCTTCCTGATACTTCTTTTTCAAATCCGAAGGAATCTGCTCCATAAAACCTTTTTGTGGAGATAATTTAAATAGTATTAGTTTTTCTTTTGTTTTCCCATATCTATCGGTGACCGGTTTTGTTATATCCTCATCTGAATATATTCTTGGGAAATGATAAAACTGCTGTTTAGGGTTTGTTTCTGCAAAAGAAAACCAAGCTGCCCGGTTTTGAAGATCATTTAATTCTTTGTTTTTATTGTAAACTGTACCCCGCTCATCAAAAAGTCCTCTATCCAGATTTACCGGATGTTTCCACAATTCTTCCCAATAGTCCAAATTAGAAGAATAAATCTTGTATTTACGTTCTTCAAAATACTGAAAAATACTTTTCTTTACTCCTTTTATGCCTATTTGTTTTTTTGCTTTTTCTAAAAAAAACTGCCTGCCACGCAAATAAGCACCCATAAAATCTTCCAGATTAACTGCCTTTAACGCTTCTTTTAAAAAAGGATGGGATGTAAGCTGAAGGTCTTTTTCTAAAAAGTTTTTCAGCTCTTCTTTACGCAACGTATATAAAGATAATAGGGTTTGTAATTCGCTAAACTGATAGCCTTTCCAGTTTTGTATATGATCTTTTCCTGTAAACCGTTTGATATCGTATGCCAGCCAGGTGGCGTATTTCCCCCTATACGTATTAGAGAAAAAAGGTTTGTTATTTTCCTGTTTACCTGTTCCTTTTTTATTAATAACCGGGTTGAGCCACTGCTGTACTTCTTCTAGTATTTTTTCTCCTTTTTTTATTTCGTTATCTATATCACTAATTAATTTCTTTTTTTCAAAATCGGAATTACAATTACGCATTTTTTTTATCCCTTTAGGTAATCCTGACAAATTCCGTCTTCCTTCGGCAATTTCCGTCAGTTGCTTTTTTATTTTTGCCTTAATAATGTCTTCTATTTCTGCTTCTGTTTTCTTCTCAATAAGCAATGCGTGTAAAAGAGCCGGTAGTTCGTATATACTCAGGAAAACATTCGGTGTTTTCATTTTCTTAGGATTATCGATTTTAAATTCCTCCAACTGAGTTATTCTTCTTTGCTTGTTTACCTGATTAAATTCTCCTGTCCTCTTATCTATCTCTCTATTTTCCCATTTAGCAAGAGTGTTATATTTAAATTTCTTTTCTTTAAAAATGAGTTCTTCATTTTTTGAAAACTCAATATAAAGAGGTATCCGATTATTTTCAATCTTATAATAAGGATTGGGATATTCTTTCCATCCGGTTTCTGTATATCCTTCTCTCTTCTTGTTCATTTCCGCTTCAGACAGTTTTCCGACATAACTAATTCTTTGAGAAATTACCCTATCTGTAAACAAAGCAGTCCCCTGTAATTCTTTTGTTCTACGGTCTGTGACATATTCCCCCAGCACCAGCTGAAAACGAAGTGTAGGAAAATTAAAATACTCATCTATAAACCTAAGCGCGAAATAGGGAAACTTATCCTGGTACCGTTTCCGTATTACGGGATGAATTACCTGCGCCTCATTTGCAGAGCCTTCAAACTCCGGATTATCTTTATAATATTCATTTATATCTTCAATAAATTCCTGCTTTTGTTCTTTAAGCAATACTTCGTATAATTCTCCGGGACATTTATATAATTCCTCAATCATCTGCATAAGCAGGGAGTCATTGGAATAATCGCTCCTTAGGGATTTTCTTAGATCCCGGAAACAATAAGAAGAAAAGGTTTTTCTTGTTAGGTAAAACAGTAACTTTCGACTGTCTTTAAAATACGGTACATGGTTCATTACATCTTCCAGCTCTTTACGCCGTAGAAACAAGGATAAAAAGAAAACAAATCCTGAGGAAGACCAAACATACTTTCCTTGTTCTTCCTGTACGGTAGAATACCTGAGTGTTTCTTCTTCTCCTTCTTTTTGAATCCATTTCCTGAAACATCGGTTAATTACATAGTTTTCTTTTACCTCTCCGGTTACTATCTTTTCTTTTTCTTTACCAAATCTATCTTTTACCTGCACTTTAATCTCTTTCTGAAATTCTTCCTGATACTTTTTAACTATAAATGTACGGTATTCGTCGTCCTTACACTTTTTTCGGGTATTTTTAAGAATCTGCAATAAAAGAGCATCCAGCATTTTCGAAACTTCTTCCGGAATAATAACCGGATCGTGCATATAATGGGTTTGTTCATTGCGTAAATCATCGAGCAATTCATATAAAGAAATAAGATGTTCCTGTATTAGCTGAATTTCCTCTTTATGCAATTTCGTTTCCTGCTCTTCCGTAGGTATGTTTATACCTGATTGTTTCATTACTAAAAAAATCCAGGGAAAAAATTCTTCCAAATAATACATTGCACGTTCTTGGGTTGAAAAAGAATCTTTCTGATCAAAAATATTTTTAATCATAGTTTTCCCCGGATTTTTTCCCTTTTTCCCTAACCGGTCATTGACCTCCTGCAAGGCTAAATTAAAATTATACTGTGCCGTATTTAGTAATCCGGAAAAATAATACTTTTTATTATTGTAATTATGTGAAGATAAAGCCCCTAAAGTTTTCATAAAAACAGATTTTCAAGCGATGAGCTAAGATAAAATATTTTATCGTAAAACAGATTAGAGATTATAAAAAATTTCAGCATTGAATAAGAAAACAGGGGTAAAATTACATTTTTATTCCCCTGTATAGACTTTTTTGAGATTCTATTTTCTGGTATATCTATTATAAAAACCAATTTAAAAAGAGCAAAATATATAGAAATAGGTAGTTGTGAGTAGCCTTCAAATATAGACCATTCCCAACGACTAAGGCATTATGGAGTTTCTAGTTTTGGTTGTGATTAGCCTTCAAATATAGACCATTCCCAACAATGTATCCTATTATGACTACAAACATACAGTTGTGATTAGCCTTCAAATATAGACCATTCCCAACTCTGAATTAAAACAAATTCAAGGTTTTTCTGTTGTGATTAGCCTTCAAATATAGACCATTCCCAACGAAATTGGCACGGTGGTAATTGGTATGACGGAATATGATTAGTCCCTTACATATACACTAATTATTTTTCATCCCAATATATGTGAAGCATCCATTACTATTTTCACAAAAAATAAAATAGAAACTACATAAACAGTCGGAGTTACTTCTTTGTATTTTCCTGTAAATACTTTGAGTAACATATAACTAAGCATTCCGTATACGATACCTTCTGCTATGCTGTATGTAAAAGGCATAAAGGCTATAGTTAAAAATGCAGGTAATCCTTCGGTAATATCCGTAAAGTTTATTTTAACTACCGAAGATATCATAAACAGCCCTACAATAATCAATGCGGGTGCTGTAGCAGCTGCGGGAACCATTAAAAACAAAGGAGCCAGAAATAAAGCTAAAATAAACATTAATGCAGTTCCTACGGCTGTCAATCCTGTTCTTCCACCGGAAGCAACTCCGGAAGCACTTTCTACATAAGAAGTTATGGTACTGGTTCCTAAAATGGCTCCCACAGTGGTTCCTAATGCATCGGAAAACAATGCTTTTTTCATTTGCGGAAAGTTTCCTTCTTCATCGGTTAATCCTATTTTAGATACTACTCCGATTAAGGTACCTACCGTGTCGAATAAATTGACAAACAAAAAAGTAAAAACCACTAACAACATATCAATTGAAAAAATCTGTTTCCATCCCTGGGCAGTCATCATAGGCTCTATGGCTTTACCAAAAATAGGTTCGATTGACGGTGGTAAACTGATTAGAGAAGTTTCAGGCAAAGCAACATCACCCAGAATAAAACCGAATAGACTTGCTACTACGATTCCCACTAATATGGCTCCGTTGATGTTTCTTGCAAACAAAACAGCCGTTATTAATAATCCGGTAAATGCCATCCATACTGAATGCTGGGAAAAATCTCCCAAACTTACTAAGGTATTTGGATTAGATACAATAATTCCTGCTCCTTTTAAACCAATTAGAGTAATGAACAACCCAATACCGGCAGGTATGGCTTCTTTCAAAACTTTCGGTATGCTCTTAACAATTAACTCCCTGATATTAAAAAATGTTAAAAGAATAAATATAATTCCTTCTATAAATACCGCTGTAAGGGCAAACTGCCAGGAATATCCCAAACCTAAAACCACGGAAAAGGCAAAAAAACTGTTCAACCCCATACCTGGTCCTTGTGCAATCGGAAGTTTGGCAAATATACCCATTAGCAAGGTAGCAAAAATAGTTGCTATTGCTGTAGTTGTAAATAAGGCTTCTTTATCCATCCCTGTTTCCGATAATATACTGGGATTTACTATGAGAATATACGACATGGTAAGAAAGGTTATTAAACCAGCCGTCAGTTCTTTTTTTATGGTAGTATTGTTCTCTTTTAGCTGAAAATAGCTACTTATTAAGGTACGCATGATAATTAGTTAAAATTTAGTTTAGTTTTTTGTGGCAAAAGTAAGAACAAAAAATTAATCGTTTTTAGTAATTGCGTATTTAAATAAAGAAAAAGATGGAAAATTCCATCTTTTTCTTTAAAAATAAGTAGTATGTACTCAGTACATGTCATTTATATTTTTACATTCACTTGATTTAATTTAGCAGCTCTTCTTCGCTCAACTTCAGGTTTTTTAACATAATTCATTAATATTATACTCAGATAGTACAGAACTGCTAGAAATATAAGAATTCCCTGTGCTTTAAGCTGAGCAATACCCAACGCTACAATTAACGGACCTACAAAACTGGATAATCCTGCACCTAAATTGATCATGGTTATCGTAGCTCCTTTATATTCAGGTTCTAAGGAAGGAACTAATGCAGTGAGCGGGGCAAATCCTGCGATGAAGGCCCCGTATAATGCTCCTACCACCATCATTGCTATAAAATTACCCTCAAAAAACGGAGGAGCAAAAGCCATAAGAAGTAATACAGTTCCACATCCGAAACCTCCAAAAATCTGAACAGCTTTACCCCAACCGATTTTATCGCCTACTATCCCCCAAAAAATATTGAAAAATATATTGACAAAGAATACTAAGGCCCATATCTGAAGCCATTGTTCGGTACTTATTCCATACTGTGACAAAAAAAGAGGATAAAATACCGGCATTGCAAACTGTGAAGTTCCATTAATTAGACGAACTAATCCCCCCACTCCTACTCTAGGATTCTTTTTAATTATGGTAATTCCGCTAAGTAATATTTTGAGTTGTTCTTTGTATCCTATATTTCCGTGAATACTTCCTTTAACTGCCACACAAATAATGACCACTCCTATCAAAACCCATATCAAAGCGCTCCATAGTAACCCTATGCTTCCTATGATTGGCATCATAAAAGAAGCGAATAGATTGGATACTACATATAAGCCTCCGGTAAAGGCTACAAAGAACCATCCTACAGCTGTGGCAAGTGTTTCGGGTTTATTTTTATAGGTTATCCAAACCAGATAGGAGTAACAAAATAACGGATATCCAAACCCACGAACGCAATAGGTAGGTATCATAATGGCAAAACTCATCGTAGGCAGGGCAACCAGTAAAAATAACAACTGGCCGACAATCCAAAGTAAAGCACCTACCAGCATGGTTTTCCGCGGCCCCCAGGCTTCCGCTAAAACACCTGAAAACCAAGCACCTATCGCCACAGCTATTCCATAAATTGAAATTAAAGTAGCTGTTTCTTCTACCACCATACCTTTATCTATAAGAAACGGCGATATCCAAGCCTGCTCCAGTCCGTCCCCTACAATAAAGAATAAAACACCTACTAATCCCCAGATTAAATCTACATTTAGCCCTAACACTGTTTTACCTGAACTCTGAACTGTCGTATATGAACTATTTTTTTCCATAAGATCTTCTTTTTTGTTAAATATTAGTGAATAGGAATCCTAAGCAAGATTCATATCTCACTGATAATAATAAGTTTAATAGTTAATTAAATCTTATAAATTAACTGGATTCAAATTCTTTTTTTTTTGTTTTATGAGAAAAACATTCCTCCATCTATGTTTATGGTTTGACCTGTAATATACGATGCATCTTCAGAGGCTAAAAATGCGATTAACCCGGATACGTCTTCTGGCTGTCCTGCTCTTCCTAAAGGTATCCCTTCCACCCATTCGGCCATCAGCTCTCCTTTTTGATATTTCTTTTTTTCTGTGCTTAAGATTTGCCCCCAAACTCTGTCGTTATATTCCCACATATCTGTAACGATAATTCCCGGACAAAACGCATTTACAGTTATGCTATGTGGAGCCAACTCTAAAGCTAAGCTTTGTGTTATTCCTATTACTCCCATTTTACTGGCGGCATAATGCGGAGTATAAATAAATCCTTTTCTTCCCTGCCCGGAAGAAGAATTGATTAATCGTCCACCAGTCCCCTGCTTAACCATATATTTGGCGGCTTCTCTACAGCAAAGCCATACTCCTGTCGTATTTACTGCCAGCACTTTATCGAATTCATCTCTTGTCATTTTATCAAAATGTTCAATGGTAATGATTCCGGCATTTTGTACAGATATGTCAATGGTTTTGAAATGTTTTGCAGCTTCTGCATATAAATTTTTCACCTCATCCTCTTGGGTTACATCCACTAGAACGGGAAGTGTTTGCACATTATATTTTTGAGCCATTTTTTCTGAAGTTTCATAGACCTTTTTATCTATCGAAGCCATTACCAGGTTGGCTCCGTCTTCAGCAAATCGTTGTGCTATTCCTTCACCGATACCTCGATCGGCTCCGGTTATAACAATGGTTTTGCCTTTAAATTCGTCAGAAGTTCTTGTTTTATTTCTCATAATTTCATGGTTTGTAATTAGTATGATTAAACAATAGCAAGTAGTATTATTTAAGCTAAGCTGTGATTTTAGTTTTTGTTTTTTTGTTTATTTGATGGTATATCCTCCATCAACCAATAAATCGTGTCCTGTAATCATTCCTGCACCACCGGAACACAAAAAAGCTATAGGTGCCGCTATTTCATCTGTCTCTGCAAAACGTCCGGATGGTATTTCTTTCTTAAAAGCATCTCCTGCCGGACCGTCCCATGCTTTATGTCCCATTTCGGTTAAAACCACCGTTGGTGAAACGGAATTGACTCTGATGCCGTATTTCCCCCATTCATATGCTAGTATTTTAGTCATGGAGATTACACCTGCCTTAGTCACGCTATATGCTACGTGTCTGTCCAAAGCTATGGTTCCAGCCTGTGAAGCTATGTTTACTATGGAACCGCAAACATTATTATCTACCATGTAGCGGGCTACTTCCTGATTCATTTTAAAGGTTCCCATGATATTAACCGCTATTAAATCCTCCCAGTCTTTATCCTGTACATCTAAGGCTGCATCTAAAGCTACCATTCCGGCACAGTTAACCAGGATATCTATTTTCCCAAACTTTTCTAACGCTTTCTTTATAAGATTTTTTCTGTCTGAGTCTTTAGTCACGTCTATTTGAACTCCTAAACAGTTTTCTCCGAATTCTTCTGCCGTTTTATAGACATCTTGTTTGAAATCTCCTATAACCACTTTCACTCCTTTTTTAATAAAAAGACTGGTGGTTGCTTTTCCAATTCCATTGGCTCCTCCGGTAATAATTGCTACTTGTCCTTCCAGTGAAAAATCGGCATCTGCCCCATAATATTTTAACATAATCTAAGATTTTAATTGTTTATTTTTTATTTATTGATAAGCTCTACAGCTTCTTTCCAACCGTTATATAGATTTTCTCTTTGTGCATTTTCCATTGTTGGATAATAAAAGTTATCGATACCTCTTAATTTTGAAACTTCTTCCAAGTCTTTCCAAACTTTTAATCCTAATCCCCCCATAATAACTGCCCCAAATGCTGAAGCTTCTTCAATGGACAGCTTGTTGATAGGAGCATTAATCATGTCTGACTGAAATTGCATTAAAAATTTATTTTTTGTAGGTCCACCGTCTACTCTAAGTTCTTTTAATTCTATAGCTGCTTTTTGAGTTATAACATCTATCAGATCTTTTATTTGATAAGCAATAGCTTCCAGAGCGGCTCTTACAATGTGAGCTTTTCCCGTTCCTAAAGTTAATCCGGAAATGATCGCTTTGGCTCTAGAATTCCACCAGGGAGCTCCCAGTCCTGCAAAAGCCGGTACCAGATAGACGCCTCCATTATCCGGAATACTATAAGCTATTTCATCGGTAGCATATCGATGCTCTATAAGCTTCACTTCCTCTTTTAACCAGTTTAATGTAGCTCCCGTACAATGAATGTTCCCTTCGTATACATAATAGACTTTATTGCAGGCTGCAAAACCTACGGAAGTTACCAAACCCTCCGGGGCTAACTGAGGAGTTTCCCCTATGTTGATCATAACGGAAGAACCTGTACCGTAGGTAGCTTTTCCCATTCCTTTATCATAACACATCTGACCTACCAACGCCCCATGAGAATCTCCAATCACGCCAGCAATGGGTATTTCATGTGTAAAATATCCCAAGAATGTAGTATTCCCATACACGGAATCACTGGGTCTAGGTTCAGGAAGCATGGTGGGTGGTACAGAGAAAAGCTCAAGCAAAATTTCATCCCAGTTACATGTATGGATATTAAAAAGTAATGTTCGTGAAGCATTGGTATAATCGGTAGCATGCACTTTACCCTGCGTTAACTTCCATATCAACCAGGAGTCCATAGTCCCCATCAAAAGTTCTCCCTTATCGGCCAATAGCCTGGCTTCTTTAACTTCTTCTAAAATCCATTGAACTCCACTTGCCGAAAAATAAGGGTCTACTAACAGACCTGCTTTCTCTTTAATCGTATTTTCATATCCTCCGTTTTTTAACTTTTCACATATTGAAGCTCCTCTCTGACATTGCCAGACTATAGCATGATAAACAGGCTTTCCTGTGTTTTTATCCCAAACTACTACCGTTTCTCTTTGATTTGTAATAGATACTGAGAGTATATCCTGCTGTTTAATCTCGTTATTTTCAAGCAAAAGCCTTACGGCTAATAGTGTGTTTTCAAAAATTTCTTCTGCATCGTGTTCTACCCAGCCTGCTTTTGGATAGTATTGCTGGTGCGGTACATTTTCCCTATGCACCACCTGTCCTTTTTTATTAAAAAGTATTGCTTTAGTAGCAGACGTACTTTGATCTATGGCTATGAAGTATTTCATATTATCTTGCTTTAACTACTTTAAAAATTCAAGGGTTGATTGATAAATTCCTTCTGAATCAATTCCATAATGATGGAAAATTTCTAAAGCGTTGGCATGTATGGTATTTTCGTCCGGTATACCCAAAATTTTTACAGGCACTGGATTTTCAGATAAAGTTTCTGTCACAATTGCTCCTAAGCCACCATAAATACTGTGTTCTTCAACCGTAATAATTTTACCTGTTTCCCTGGCTGCTTTTTTTATAATTTCCGTATCTGCCGGTTTTAGGGTATGCATATCAATTACTCGTGCATAAATACCTTTTTCTTTTAATTTTTTGCCTGCCTGTAAACAATGATAAACCGTTTCTCCAGTTCCTATAAGAGTAATATCGTTACCCTCCATCAGGGTGTTTGCTTTTCCAATCTGAAAATCAAAATTTTCATTATCATATACATTAGGCACTGCATTTCTTCCCATACGCACGTACACCGGATATTCGTGATCTACTAATATTTCTGTAAGCTTTTTAGTTTGGTAAATATCACTTGGAAAAATAACCTGAATACCCGGGAAAGTTCTTATAGCAGCAATATCATGTAAGCTGTGATGTGTGAAACCCAGAGCTCCGTAACTTACGCCACCGCTAACACCAATAATGCTTACATTATTTTGAGAATAAGCAATATCCACTTTTATCTGCTCTAAGCTTCTGGCTACATAAAAACATGCCGGACCACAAACAAAAACTTTTTTCCCTGTTGATGAAAGCCCTGCTCCTACGCCTACTGCATTTTGTTCTGCTATACCTACTTCAACAAATTGCCCGGGTAATTCTTTAGCAAAATTATTTAAAGTTACCGAACCTCTTGCGTCTGAAGTTACCACAACAATATCTTTATCTTTTTTCCCTAATTCAAGTAAAGTGGAGGTAAAACTTTGCCTGCATGGAATTTTATTTTCTATCATTTTTTTATAGTTTAAGGTGAGTTACTTGAGTTACTTTTCTAATTGTGCTATACGTTGCTCAATTTCATCTGAAGCTTGAATAAATTCTTCTTGAGATGGTACTCCGTGATGCCACTTAAGAACATTTTCCATATAAGATATTCCTTGTCCTTTGGTCGATTTTGAAATGATTAAATGTGGTTTTTTATTTTGATAATTAATGGATTCAAATGTTTTAATAATATTTTCCATATCGTTTCCATTCATTTCTAACACTTCCCAGCCAAAGGCTTCCCATCTTTCTCTCATAGGCTCTAAAGTCATTACTTCTTCCGTTTTATCGCTTATCTGAAGGCCGTTTCGATCAATAATTCCTACTAAATTATCTAATTTGTAATGACTTCCTGACATAGCAGCTTCATAAATTGAGCCTTCTGCCTGTTCACCATCGCCCATTAAAACAAATGTTTTATAAGCCTCTTGATTCATTTTGGCTGAAATAGCCATACCAACTCCAACAGACAATCCATGCCCTAACGCTCCACTGCTGACTTCTACTCCTGGAATCTTAATGGTCGGATGTCCCGCTAATGCAGAAGCATAATCTCCATAACTATCAAGAGTTTCTTTTGATATAAATCCGGCAGCTTCCAATACTGAATAAAGAATTTCTACACTATGGCCTTTACTCATAATAAATCGATCCCGATCTTTTTTCTTTGGTTCTCTGGAGTCCACATTTAATACGTGAAAATACAATGCTGTGAGTATATTTGCCGAAGAAAGCCCTCCGCCAATGTGCCCCGCCTTAGCTTTATATATTACATTTAAAAGCCTTAGCCGTACTTGTTCTGATTTTAATTGTAAGTTTTTTATCATTATTATTCGTTTAATTCTACTTTATAATTCCCTGCTTTTGAACAAATCCATAGTTTTTTAAGCCGGGTATGATTTTTCTTTTTACTTATTATAGTTTTTGTTTATGATTGTAAAAGTAAAAAATAAAAAGATAAAAACAAATAAATCGAAATAAAAAATAAATGATATTTGTCTTATTAAAAAAAATACTTTTTCAGAATCGACCACTTAATAGATAATAATTTAGAGAATAAATAAATATAAAGTATTAAAAATCATAATTTTAATTCAAAAAAAATATTAAATCAATTAGTAAAGACATTAAAAACTTTAAAACAAAATATTTCAAAAAAAAAAAAAAAAAAAGAACCAAAATAATATTTTGGTTCTTTTTTTAATTTATATATCTTTTAATATCTTTTATATAGCCTCAGAAAGCTCTGCTAATGTGTATTTGATCTCATATTCCTCAAGGAATTTTACATGATCTGCTGATATGTTAGAGTCTGTTATAAGCAAATCTATTAACGACAAAGCTCCAAGACTCGCAAAAGAACTTAATCCTATTTTTGATGAGTCTGCGACTAAAAAAACCTCATTAGCTGATTCTATCATGGCTCTTTTGACACAAATATCATTAATGCTTGGATAGGTAATACCTGATTTAAGAGTTATTCCTGCTGTGGCCAGAAACAGCTTGTCTACATTGAGGTTACTAAAAAAATCTGCTGCCTTTTGTCCTGTTAAAGATAGTGTAGGCGCTTTAAATTCTCCTCCGGTCACCACTAATGATATATTAGGGTTTACACCCAGAATCAGCGCAATGTTTAATGCATTGGTAATAACCGTTAAGTCATTATAATTAACTAGTAACTTTGCTATTTCGGAAGTTGTGGAACCTGAATCAAGAATGATTGTGTCTCCATTTTTAATAAACGATTGAGCTGTTTTAGCAATGGCCATTTTTTCTGCAACTTTTTTATGCTGATTTTGAAGTGCAAAATTTTTGACATGAACACTTATATCTTTTAACACGGCTCCTCCGTGCTCTTTTATTATGAATCCTTCTTTTTCCAATCTGTCTAAATCCTGACGTATAGTAACTTCAGTAACTTTAAAAATACGACTTAGATCCTGTACCTTGGCTTGCCCATCTTCCTGTATAAGTTCAAGAATTTTATCTCTTCGTTGATTCGGTAACATGTTGAAAATTATTGTTTTTTACAAAAGTACATATTTTATATTCAACAATAGAAAATAAAAGAAATAAATATATTTTTGTTTATTTTCTTTTTACACTATAATATTGGATAAAATACTGGTTACTTAAACCGCAATCAGCACAATTCTCTAACAGGTAACTGAAAGGATTTTTTTTATATGGTTTATAAAGTTTACATAGTATTTACATTATAGATTACATTTTCACTGTTAAATATTTTAGGAAAAATTAAAATAACATTAAATTAATTTATTACATTTATATTACATATATTTAAAAATGTAACTACATTAATAAAACACAATATATCTAACCATAGATTAAACTTGTTTTTTATATGCATAATAAACATACATCTGCCGAAATATATTCATATATAAAGGAAAGAATTTTAAACGGCATCTTTTCGAAAGATTCCTTATTACCTACAGAAACGACTCTGGCATTAAATTTTTCAGTATCCAGACCCACCATTGCTAAAGCATATAACAGGCTACAAAAAGAAGGTTACATTGAGAAAAAGAAAGGTATTGGCAGCACGGTTTTATACGAATCTAAAAAAATATACTCTTTCGGATTATTATTACCAGGTAGCGGCGAATCCGAAATTTTTTCAGCCATTAATGATCAGCTGTTACGGGTATCTGAAAAAGGAGAATTTAATTTACTTTGGGAAGGAGCAACTGCCAGCAGTGCTGATACTAGAAAAAAACATATTTTCACTTGTTGCGAACTTTACATAAATAAGAAAGTAGATGGTATTTTTTTTGCTCCTTTAGAACGCACAGCTGATGCTGTGTTAATCAACCAGCTTATATGTAAAGATATACAAAAAGCAAATATTCCTCTTGTCCTTATTGACCGAAGTATTCATAGCTATTCACAAAAAAATGACTTTGATTTAGTCGGTTTAAATAATTTTGAAGCCGGATATTTAATGGCACAGCATCTTATTGATTCCGGCTGTGAAAATGTGTACTTCTTTCACCTTCCTCATTCTGCAACCTCTGTTAAACTAAGAATTGCCGGTGTTCAAAAAGCTTTATCTGATCATAAAATATTTTTTTGCGAAGAGCAGATTCTTTGTGCAAATCCTTTTGATTTAAAAATTATTGAACAAATTAAAATTACAAATGGAAAAACAGGAGTAATCTGCGCAAACGATGTTACTGCTGCCGCGCTAATGTCTAGTCTTGAACAATTACATTTAGTTATCACTAAAGATCTTGTAATTTGCGGATTTGATGATATGAAATATTCCAGTCAGCTTAAATATCCTTTGACTACTTACTCTCAACCCAGTGAAGATATAGCTAACGTCAGTATTGAACTAATGATGAGACGATTGAAAAATAAAAATTGCCCTCCTGTTACTGTTTCTTTATCCGGAGAATTGATCATACGAAATTCGAGTATATTTATTAAAAAAGATACCATAACACCATAATTTTTATTTAGATTTCTTAAACAACCTACACTTTGCATCTGAAGATATAAAAGATATTGCTATCCGGTAAACAATAATTTAAACCTATTAATATACAAATACATTATTATATTAACCGAAAAATATTTTATTTTTTATCATTAAAGAATAAAAATATTCATATAGAGTAATAAATAAAAAATATATAGAGAAAAATATTGATTTAAGATAAAAATAATATTACATTTGATTTACATACATCTTTATTATGTAAAAATACAAGAGGATCATGTAAACATCAATTTAAATAAAATACCTTATCTCATGAATCAAAAAGAATGTATCTTAGGTATAGATTTTGGAACAACTTCTCTCTCTATTGTTCTTCTTAATGTAGTTTCTGTTAAAATTGAAAAAGTATATAACTACAATACAGATGCATATATTAAGTATGAAGATTCTTCAATTAAAGAACAATCACTTGAAAAAATTGCTTTTTGGTTTGATAAAGTTATTAATATCATACAATCCAAACCTGAATATAAAATTGTTGCTTTTGGCTTTACCGGACAAATGCACGGTATAATCGGACTGGATAGTAATGGTAATGCTGTTACAAATTTGGTCACCTGGCAAGATAAGTCTTGTGAAAAACTTACAGTAAATAATCAAAATATACTTGAGAGAATACGATTTCTTACCGGTGATAATACTTTAGTTTGCGGATATGGAATAGTTACCTTATTTAAATGGCTAAAATATGAACACCGTGTTGATATTGAAAGTTTTTGCACGCTTCCGGATTATTTCGCTAAAAAATTAACCGGCAATAAAAAGAGTGTACGAATGTCACCTAGTATGGCTCATAGTATTGGTTTATTTAATATTGAAACAAACGAATGGAATAAGATATTAATTGAAAAAGCAGGTTTAGAAAATTTAAGTTTTCCAATTATAGAAGAAACCGAATCAATTATTGGATATATGAATTCAGCTCCGGTAGTTTGTCCGATAGGAGATAATCAAGCCAGTTTTTCTGGCAGCATAATCGATAAGAATAAAACAGTTCTGCTGAATGTGGGAACCGGTGCCCAACTTTCATTTTTAGTAGAAAAAAAAGATCATGTACTTTATAAAAAATATATTGATGGCCTGGAAACCCAGCTAAGACCTTACAGTGAAAAATTTTATCTGCTAGCCACAAGTTTTGTGAATGGTGGAAACGTTTATAAATCTCTTTTCAATTTTTTTAAAAATGTTGGCTATACTTTATTGGGTATTGAAAATTTTGATGATTTATCTATCTGGAACAACATGATGAAGGCTGGAACATCTGTTATTAATTCATCTTGTCCGGTACAAGTATCTCCTTTTTTAGAAGGTCAACGTAAAAATCCAGATATAGGAGCCTCTATTTCAAATTTACGTTCTAACAATTTTGATGCTCCACATTTAATTTATGGTTTTTTGGAAGGTATGGCTTTATATTATAAAACAGGATTTTTTCCTGAATTTAAAAATGAAATAAACTATATATGTGGGAGTGGTAACGGCCTTAAAAAAAATGAACTGTATTGTAAAATTATTGAAACTGTATTTGAATATCCTTTGCACCTCACGTCCTATAATGAAGAGGCAGCGGTTGGTGCTGCTATACATGCAGGTATAAAATCAGGTATAATAAAAATTAGTGATTATGAATTTATGAGTACTCTTTCTGAAAATTCCAAATATGACTAATAACTGCTTTTGACCAATAAGTCTCATATTCAGATACGGATTAGTGAAAAATTATTTTTTACATAAATAAAATTTAAAACCTTTATATCTATGGAACTTTTTATTGATTATATAAACCGGAGTTTTGTTTTTTTTATAGGACTTGGTGCATCTGCCATGATGTTTTTTATTATTACTCTTCTGTCTTTAGTGATGAAAGTAAATTTATCAAAATCTTTAGAAGGGGGCTTAAGAATGGCTATTGCTTTGACGGGTATGGGAGCTATTATATCACTTTTAACCAGTCAATTTGGCCCTGCTTTAAATTTGTTTGTGGAACGAACAGGTTCCAGCCTTGTTATCAATGATTTAGGGTGGGCTGTTTTAGCACTTATTACCTGGAGTTCAGTATATACATTGTTATTTGTTTTTGTCTGCCTGATTGTTAATTTGGTCATGATTCTATTAAAAAAAACCAATACATTGAATGTTGATTTATTTAATATCTGGCATTTATCCATTTTGGGACTTATTATTGACTTTTATTCGGGTTATATTTTTATTTCTATACTATTTGTTGCGTTCATTTATGTACTCATGCTAAAAAATGCCGATGTTATGAAGCCTAGACTCAATTCAGTATTGAATTACGATTCCAAAAACATCACTACTACTGCTCATCCGGCATTTTTATTTAACCCTATCGTTTTAATCTTTAACAAAATAATTGATAGACTTTTACCATCTATTGATAAACTTGATTTTAATGCAGATACTCTAAATCAAAAGATAGGTTTTTGGGGAAGTAAATTTGCTATAGGTACTTATCTTGGTATCTTCGTTGGCTTACTTAGTAACTCTTCTTTACAAGAAATGTTAGCTTTGTCTTTTATCGGCGGGGTTTGCATAGAATTATTCGGTATTGTAGGCAGCTGGTTCGGACCTGCTATTGAGCCTCTTTCGCAAGGTGTTACCCGTACAATGACACAAAAGTTCGGAGGAAGAAAATTATATATTGGTATTGATTGGGCCATTGTAGGAACCCGTGCTGAAATATGGGCCACAGCTAATATTTTAGCTCCTTTTTTAATTGTTATTGCTTTATTTTTGCGAGGTAACCAGACACTACCTCTGGGGGGAATCATTATGACCTGCCTGGTTCCATCTTTATTACTTATTACACAAGGGAAAATTATTAGAATGACTCTGATTGGTATAATTTCTATTCCTTTGTATTTATGGGCCGCTACAGAAATTGCTGAATTCACTACACAGACCTCTCTCTCTTTAGGAACCTATCCATCCGGACTGCCAGATAATTCTTTATTCACTTCTATTGAAGCTATCCCTATTGAAAAATTAATAGCTCTATGGATAGGTCGAACGGCTGCACAACCTACATATTTATCACTTATTATGATTGCAGGAGCTTTAATTCTATATTCCTTTTTATTCCTATGGTATTTTAAAGCCATGGAAAAAGAAACGTCCGAAGAAAAAAAAGCAGTGAATTAAAAATTGAATTTCTAAACTTAGATATTAAAACTTAAAAAATTAAAATCATGAAAACAAACTCAATGACTTACGGTATCTATTTTGCGTACTGGACTAAAGAATGGAAAGCAGATTATAAATATTATATAGATAAAGTTTCAGCTATGGGATTTGACGTACTGGAAATATCCTGCGCGGCTTTTGGTAGTCAATATACCACTGATAATGAACTTTACGAGTTAAGAGATTATGCAAAAGACAAAGGAATTATTTTAACAGCCGGATACGGCCCTACAAAAGAACAAAACCTTAGTTCTTCAAATCCTTCCATAGTTGCAAATGCAAAAGAGTTTTTCAAAAACACATTAATTAAACTCAATAAATTAGATGTAAAGCACTTAGGTGGAGGTTTATATTCATATTGGCCGGTAGATTATTCAAACCCTATTGATAAGCCCGGGGACTGGAAAAGATCGGTTTCAGAAGTCAAAGAAATTGCATCTATTGCCGCCGATAATAATGTAATTTTAGGCATGGAAGTTCTAAATCGTTTTGAAGGCTATCTTCTTAATACTTGTGCAGAGGCTTTGGAATTTGTAGAGCAGGTAAATAGTCCCAATGTAAAAATTATGCTGGATACATTCCATATGAATATTGAAGAGGACAACATTGGTGATGCCATACGTATGGCTGGAAATAAATTATCTCATTTACATATCGGTGAACAAAACCGAAAAGTTCCAGGAAAAGGAAGTCTGCCCTGGTATGAAATCGGCAGTGCACTAAGGGACATTGATTTTAGCGGCTCTGTAGTCATGGAACCTTTCGTAATGCCGGGCGGCACTATTGGTTCAGAAATTAAAGTATGGAGAAATCTTGTTGATGATGTAAGTGAAAATTCTTTGGATAAAGATGCCAAAGGGGCTCTTGATTTTGTCAAACATGTTTTTACCAAGTAAAATCAAAAATCAGCTGACATATTTATACTCAAACAAAGTCATCAAAAATTTGATGACTTTGTTATAGCTTATAATAAAATTTTATTTTTTATACAATTCTATACTCAGAACTGATGAATAAGTTAATAGTATTTTCTTTTATAATTCTATGAAATATTCTTTAATTTTCTGTCTTTAAGTTCTTTTGCAATTTCTCTTATCACGCCGATTAATGTTAGCATTCCAAAAATACCCCAGCCGATAGCCCAATATAAATCTTTATTTGATGAGTTTTTTTCTTTTTCTGCTTTCAAATCTTCTTCAGGTGTTGCTGTATTAAATTTTGGGTCTGTTTTTAAATAATAAACTTTTAAATGAAGAGATTCAGGAAGCTGATATAAAGTCCTTTTCCCTTCATATTTGGTATTATTTACCGTGAAAAAGTAATTAAAATCATACACTTTAGTCGGAATTTTCATTATTTTGATCGTCGTTTCTTTGTATTCGGGGTAATATTCTGCAGAAACTATAGAATTGTCCCTAAGTAATTTTTCATAATTGGCTATTGCCTCATTATCACCTCCCTCAATATAACTTATTGCACATGTACGACACATTGAAAAAATGAGAATTAAAATACAAATTGTTATTACTTTTTCTAGAATTTTTTTCATTTATTAATTAGAATTAAAATTAATGTTCAAAGATAAAATTAAATGTTTATTATTTTTAAATATTTTATCTTAATATTTTTACATTTAATTTTGTAAAAATTCAAAAATTGTATTCTTTATGCTAAAAAATATATAGATTTCCAACTTTTTATTTTACAAAAGAGTTTTAAATTACTGATTTTCAGTAACTGTATTTTGTAAATAAAACTACAACTATTTTATCCTTATTTGAAAAATATTTACCACTACGTCTCCTTTATCTTTGGCATAAATAAAAAGTAAACATTATGAAAACAATTTCTTTTTTAGTAGTAATCTTATTGAGTTCTATCCTATTTATACGATGTAGTAAACAAGAGAAGAAAGAACGAATTGTCGAAAATGAGATTATAGCATTTGATAGCATCTCTTCAACTACAGGCGTAAAAGATCCGAATAAAAAATTTATTCACGAATCCAATATAATAATTGAAGTAAAAGATGCTTTAAAATCAACATTAGCTATCGAAAAAAATGTAATTGCACTAGAGGGGTATATGGGTAAAAGTGAGCTAAAATCAGATATTATTTCTGAAAGTATAACTCCAATATCAAAAGATAGTGCCCGAGAAACCAAAGTATATTCTGTAGTAAGTTATATGGAAATAAGAGTACCTCAAAAGAATCTGAACTCTTTTCTTCTCACTTTAAATCAAGAAATTGGTTTTATAACCTCCCGTAATCTCGAGATATTTGATGTTTCGATTAATAATAAGTTATTAAATGATCAAAACATAGATTCTGTCTCTAGCATAAACGATTTAACTAACAATAAAACAACTTCTAACAAAGCATCAAAGTATCAAGACATTAAAAAAGAATTATTAAATAACAAAATAAAATTTGCTACAGTAACTATAACTTTGCAAGAAAAAGAAAGTATAAAAAATACTCTTATCCCAAACACTAAAAATTATAAGACTAATTCAGATTCAAACTTCGGATATCAATTAAAAACCTCTTTTCTCAGGGGTAGTTACATGTTTGAAAAAATGGTGACATTTTTATGCAGTTTATGGCCTTTATGGCTTCTACTTCTGTCCGGTTATTTTTTATACAGGAAATACAAAACTAAAAAATCAAATTCCAACTAAAACATCATAATTTTGATTATACACATATAACTAATAAAAATTCAGGGAGATATAAAATTTATATTCCTGAATTTTTATTTATATACTATCTACAATAAACTTTTTTGCATTATTCTAATATGTTACATATATCTTTAAAATCAAATGTTTTCAGTTCTTCAGGCAACCATGTATTTGGAAAAACAGAGCAAGCTTCATCTCTAAAAACGGAAAGTTCAGTATACCTGTTTGAGAAATGACCTAAAATCAAATTTTTAACATGAGCATTTTTAGCTATTGTCGCCGCCTGTAAAGAGGTGCTATGACCAGTTTTATATGCTAAATCTTCCAAATCTCCTAAAAAAGTAGATTCATGATACAGAACATCTGTTCCTTCAATTATTGGAACAACGTTCATATTAAACATAGTATCTGAACAATAAGCATAACTGTACGAATGCTTTGGAGGTAATGTCAAATTTTCGTTTTTAATTACTTTTCCTTCTTCAGAAACAAAATCTTTACCCATCTTCAGGTTTTGATAATCACAAATTTGAATTTCCGGATACTGTTCTATAACTTCCATGTTAAGTCTTCTCAAACGAGTTTTTTCTTTGAATAAGAATCCATTAGTATAAATTCTGTGATATAAAGGTATGGTATAAATCATGACCTTCTCATCCTCATATATCAATTCACTTTGTGTTGAAGTTAATTCTATAAAATTTAAAGAATAGCTCTTATGGCTTTCGGTTAATCTTAACTGCGTTTCAATTAATTCTTTAATTCCTTTAGGACCATAAATATTCATCGCTTTTTTTCTTCCAAGTAAATTAAAAGATGAAATAAGTCCTATGAGTCCAAATACATGATCTCCATGAAGATGGGATATGAAAATATGGTCTATTTTTGAAAACTTAGCTTGAGCTTTCCTTAACTGGACCTGAGTTCCTTCTCCACAATCAATTAAAAAATGTCGGTTACGGGTAACTAATAATTGCGATGTGGGATGCGAACGAACAGTCGGAATTGCTGAATTAAATCCCAATATAGTAAGTTTCATGGTTAATTATTTATAATCAAAATTATTAAATGATTTTATCAACTTATAAATTTACATTATTTTTTTCATTTTTGACCTTTATTCTACTTTAGCTTACTTATTTTAATGGTAATATGGTTGAAAATTGATTGCATTTTTATAGCTAATAACAAAAAATATTCTTTCATAGCCTAATCATAGCTATAAATAATAAACTATAAATCAATAATTTAAAAAACAATGAAGTTTTTTTTAATTAAAATGTAATAAATTTTAATTAAAGTATCCTAAAAATTTATACATTCCAACGAAATAAAATAACACAGGAATGAAAATATTTAAAAGCCTCTATGTCCAGGTAATCGTTGCTATTATCATTGGTATAGTATTAGGGTATTATTATCCCAGCTATACTGTTCAGATTGATCCTATTAACGATGTAAATGCCCATATACCTGGACTTGCTGAAAAATTAAATCCTTTAGCACAAGGATTTATCAAACTAATTAAAATGGTAGTCGGTCCTTTAATTTTCTGTACTATAGTTTTAGGTATTGCAGGAATGGAAGATATCAAGAAAGTGGGCAAAGTTGGTGCTACTGCTATTATTTACTTTGAAGTATTAACCACTATAGCCCTAATTATAGGTCTTGTTTTTGTAAACATTCTTAAGCCCGGAGACGGAATGCATGTAAATGCTGCCTCACTTGACTCTTCTTCCGTTGGTAAATACATTGAGCAAAGTAAAAGTGAAGATAATAGTACCATTAATTTTTTGCTCGACATGATACCGGAAAATGTTATCGCTTCCATAGCCTCCAATAATCTGTTACAGGTTTTGGTATTTGCTGTATTATTTGGAATTGCCCTTACTAAAATTGGTCCTAAGGCATCTCAGCCCGTTTTGAATGTTATGCAGTCTTTTCTTGATGGATTATTTACTATTATTAAAATCATAATGTATTTAGCTCCTTTAGGTGCCATGGGAGCTATGGGATATACTATTGGCAGATATGGATTAAGTTCTCTGGTGAATCTCGGCATGCTAATGGTCAGCTTTTATGCAACCTGTATAATTTTTATATTTTTAGTTATCGGCGGAGTCTTATATTATAATAAATTCAGCATATTTAAACTTTTAAAATATATCAAAGAAGAATTATTAATAGTATTAGGTACTTCTTCTTCTGAATCTGCCCTGCCCGGGGTTATGAAAAAGCTTGAAAATATGGGATGTTCCAAATCAGTTGTTGGCTTAGTAATCCCTACCGGATATTCTTTTAATCTTGATGGAACCTGTATTTATTTGACTATGGCAGCTGTATTTATTTCTCAGGCTCTGGATATGCATTTAGGCATAGAACAGGAAATTACCTTGTTACTTGTCCTGTTGTTAACATCTAAAGGTGCTGCTGCTGTTACCGGAGGAGGCTTTATTACATTAGCTGCAACCCTTCCGGTAGTAGGCCATGTTCCTGTTGAGGCTGTTGCTCTTATTTTTGGAATTGACCGATTTATGAGTGAAGCCAGAGCTATCACTAATCTAATTGGAAACTCCGCTGCCACTATTGTAGTTGCCAAGTGGGAAAAAGAAATTGATCTGGAACGGGCTCATGATGTCTTAGACGGTAAAATAATTACTGAAAATTTAAATTAAAAAAAATGAAAAAATTAACCATACTTATATTTACTATTATTCTGTCTGTTCTAACTTTATCCAGCTGCTCAAAAGCTCCTGATAAAAAAGATCTTACTATTATATTAAAAGATGAACTCCAAAAAAAGGCATTTGTAAGTAGTGATATTTTTAAAAAATTTCCCGCTTCTGTGAAAGACAGTATTTTTAGCATCAAGAAAAATAAAAAAATGTTTGATGCTTTAATCAAAATGGGTATTATGGAAAAAAATGATACTATTTACTACCTTACCAAAGCAGGAAAACGTCTACATGATGAAAAGACATCCAGTATGTTTTTTGTTGGTAGTTACGAAATATTAGAAATTAAGGATGTACAGACAACAGATAAAGGATGGGCTATGACTCTTCTAATTGCTCCAAAAGAATTACAGGCATGGATTAATGATCCTGCAATCATTGAAGATTTAAAACCTATAAAAGTTTCTGATTATATTGACCCGCAAGAACAAAAAATAGAGATTGTCAGAGCTGTCAATAAAAAAGATCCTGCAGATAAACGCTTTTATAAGCTTATAATTAAAAATAAATTAAATCAATCATTTACTTTTTAATTGATTATAAAGACTTTTAATAAAAGTTACATTTTTAAAACAGTTATACCATTATTTAGATTTCCACATTCATTTAAAGATATTTTTTATCTTTGTGATGTGGAAATCTTTACAATGAAAAAGGTAGTTTTTTTATTTTTAACTTTTTTTACCGTTATTTTTGTAAGTAACTGTAAATCCAATAATATGAACTCGGAACCTAAATTTGAATACACAATAATTGATTCCGGAGATTATGGAGATATTTCTGAATATTCAGAAACTGTAATCAGTGATAAAAGCAAATATGACGCTCTATTTACGCGATTAAAACAAAATCAATACCCTATTGAATATCCTGAATTTAATCCTGATAAAAGTTATATTTTTATCACCTTCGGTAAGCAGAATAGCGGAGGACTAGATTTTCAACTTGAAAAAGTAGAACCTAAAGAGGGTAAAATTGTAGTAACTTTGCATTCTAAAAGTTTTAATGGACCTACTATAAGTACTATGGCCATTGCCCTTCCTTATATGGTCATAGAAATTAATAAAACACTAAGCACTGAGTTGCTTATTTTAAAACAGTAATAAGACTTAATCAGATGAAAAAGATATATTTGGATAGTGCCGCCTCAACTATTATAGATCATCGTGTAATTGATGCTATGACAGAATCTCTCAAAGATGATTTTGGAAACCCATCATCCATTCACAGCTTTGGGCAGGAAGGTAAATCCAAAATTGAATCAGTACGAAAATTTATAGCCAGAAGTTTAGGAGTATCTTCAGGTGAAATTATTTTTACATCCTGCGGAACAGAATCCAATAATCTTATTATACGTTCAAGTGTTGAAAATTTGGGTATTAAAAGAATCATAACTTCTCCTCTAGAACACAAGTGTGTTACAGAAACAGTACGTGATATTAAAGAAAAACACCCGGAACTGGAAATACTATTTATTCCTGTAAAAAATGCTCAAGGTGATTTAGATTTAGACTTTTTGGAAGAACTTTTACAAGACTCTGTACCGACTTTAGTCTCCATAATGCATGCAAATAATGAAGTAGGTAATTTAATTGACTTAAAAGAAGTAGCTGTTTTATGCAAAAATAACAATGCTTTATTTCATTCTGATACTGTACAAACTGTTGGACATTATCCGTTAAATTTTTCTGAAATACCTATCGATTTTGCCTCTTGCAGTGCGCATAAATTTCACGGTCCTAAAGGTGCTGGTTTTGCTTTTATAAGAAAAGCCTCTCATTTAAAGGGAATAACTACAGGTGGTGCTCAGGAAAGAAATATGCGTGCAGGAACAGAGAATATCTATGGTATTATCGGTCTTGGAAAATCTTTAGAACTAGCACTTAATGAACTTAATGAGAGAAGAAAAATTATTGAAGATCTAAAAGTATATACTCTGGAGTCCCTATCAAAAAAAATACCCGGTGTTAAATTCAACGGTTACAGCAATGTCATGGACAAAAGCATATATACTTTAATTAGTGTTTTATTACCATTTCCGAATACTATGGTCGGATTTCAACTTGACATGAAAGGTATAGCGGTCTCTCAAGGCAGTGCCTGTGCCTCAGGAGCAGCCAAACCGTCCAATACTATGCTTCAGTTATATTCTTTGGAAGACTTAAAGGATACAACCACATTAAGAATTTCTTTTAGTCATTACAACACGAAAGAAGAAATTGATGAATTAATAGCTGTTTTAGTAGATATATACGAAAAATCAACGGTTACTTCTTAATACCAACCTCTTCTAAAATGGCTGATAGCTGCCTGTAAGTTAAGGTTAAATGTAAATCTGATATGAGATAAATATTTATCTTTACCAGGTTCAAATCCTAATGTTGATTGTATTGGGAAATATAACTCAAGAAAATCAGGTATAATTTTTAATTTAACACCTGTATCATATACAAAACGATTGGATTTTCCCATCCCTTGATATACACCTACATCAGCATATAAATCAAAAGGTTTCCATAGATGTATTTCACCGTTTATAGCTGTTATCCATTTACTGGCAGATTTATCGACCATTGATTTAAATCCTCCTTCAGCCATAATATATTGCTGATATAGCAAACCACTGGTAGCTGACCTTCCCAAATAGTCTACATAATTAAAACTATAATCTGTTATATGGTCAATACCAAAATCAAAATAAGTTGAATTGGATTTGTTATTTAAAAAATATCCTCCGAAAAATCTTAGAGTTATTTTTTTATTGGGTGCATATTCATGACGGTAATAAATCTCTGAACTAACTTTATTAAATAAATTCGAATGTTGAAAATCTAATTTACCAGACCATTCATTTATTACTTTTTTATCTGAATAAGTATACGAAATATCTAGTAAATTATATTGTGAATAATCGTTAGAATTTGTAAATTTATTGGGATTTCTTTCTCTATCAACACTATTAAAAGATAAACCTATTACCTGATTAATTTCAGAACGGGGCCTTTTTTTAAATATCAGTCCTAAACCTGCAGAATATTTTTTATATGATAAATTTTTATCGTAATGATAATAATTATATCCCGAACTTAGTGCAATTCTACGGAACAAACCTTTTTCCATGTCATAATTATAATTAAATACAGCGCTCCCTGTTAAGCTATTGGTTCCTGTTGAATAGGTAGGAGCAATTGAATACTCAAAAGGTCTGGAAAAAGGAGAGCGATTGTAAAAACGTAACCCAATTATAAATTTATCATAATCATTCCATTTAAGTTTCGGCTCGTAAAATATTTGATTATAATTTGGGTTATCAACATCAGCATAGAATTTCATTTGTATCCGTTTTCGGTTTTTGAAAACTCCTTCCGTATTCAAAATATTATCATTGTCATTAATTTCGGGGAATAAATAGTTCCTGTTTATAGATAACTGATTGTAATTTCCTTTAGGAAAAGTATATAATGAATCTTTTTGGGTAGAAAAAATCCATTTCTGATTCACAACTTCTCCTTTTTTTTCTCCACTAATTAAAATAGGCACAGGCAATGCTGTTTTATTTTTAATTTTTATATCAATACTATCTTCATTCTTGGAATGAAATTTTAAGATTTTGAAATTTATCCTGTCATTTGTATTAATATAATTTTGAAAAAACCAGTTTAAATCTACTCCTGAATTCTTTTCTAACGTATTCCTTAAATCTTCAGGTTGCCACTTTTGTCCGATTTTTTCATCTATTAATTGTCTTACTGAACTTTGAAAATTATCATCATTTAAATACTCAGATAAAAAATTAAAACTTAGCCCTGTCTTAAAACCACTAATGATAAACTGATTTATGTTACTAAGTTCAAGGTATTTTTCATTGATAGGCTGATCATAATTTTGAGTAGCTATGTATCGATAACCTAACTTATACCTGTCAGTTAATGGTACTTTAGAAATAAAAAAATATTTTAATGGTTTTATGCTAAATATTTTAAACTTATCAGGTAAATCTCCTAATAATTTAGTGTCATTATAATATGTTTTTAAATATTGAAGTTGATAATAGGTAAGTAGCCCATTAGGTATCCAATGATTTAAATTTTTATCTACATTTATTTTAGAATTTATTACTTCGTAAGCTATTTGCTGAAACAATTTTAAATCACTTTTAATTTCATCCGAAAACAAAGCCCATTCTTTTATTCCAAATAAATCAACATCATCGATTCCTATAAAATTTTGATTTTTTTTAACTTTTGAAGATATGAATATTTTTGAAGGTAATTGTCCCAGATTATCATTTAAAAAATTAAGTTCTCTTTCTATATTCTTTTTATATATTGAATATAATTTTTCCTCTACTTTATACCCCAGAACAACTTCAGTTTTTTTCCCCTTAATCTCAAAGTTGAATGAAACCGGAGGTATTTTGGAAATGAATAGGGTAATAGCCGTATTATTTTCTCCAGCTAAGTGATTATCTGATGTCTTAATTAAGTCAGAATTTATAGTGAATCCCTCAGGAAATAAAATAGAAACTTCATATTTTGTATTTCTGTAAGGATTAAACTCAGTGTCAGTATATGCTTCTAAGAGAGGTTTACCTTTAACAAAATCCAAAGGTTGGAGAAAAAAATATTTTAACAAATAATTATTTTCTGGAGAATATCCATATCCTGATATTTTATCACTTGGAATTTTAATTGTATATTTTAGATCTAATTGTACAGAATCATTAGGTAACAAAGGCTCCAAAAGGTATATTTCGTAAAATTCCAAATCACGAAGAATAAAAGGGGCTGGTTTTTCTGCAAAATTTATTTGTAAATCGTTTATTTTTCCTCTGTCCTTAAATTTAGAAAAATACAGTGATTTATTTCTGTCTTCCAGTTTTCTTTTTCCTAAAACTGTGTTATTTCCGGAATATGAATTAGCTACTGCATGAAGGTATATTGAATTTAAAATAGTACCTGTATTATTAATAAAAATGATTTTCTGATTTACACCTAAACTATTGGAAATAGTATCTAAACTTGCCTGTATTGAACTATAATCCTTCTGTGCAAAGCATAATATCGGTACAAACAGAAAAAATAAAATCTTTTTCATTTTTATAATTATTCTGATTAATAAAATCTGATTTCAACGGCTCCAAAACGATACTTCATAATATCTGCTTCAAAAAATTCAATTCTATCCATAGTTTTAAGCATTTTATAAATTTCTTCTTTTAAAACTCCTTTTCCCTTTCCATGAATAAGAATTAATTTTTTAAGCTGATCTTTTCTTGCTCTATCAATTTCATATTTTGCAGTATTTAGTTGTTTTTGAAGCATTTGATGAGGTTGAACATTTTTTATAGAATCCATTAAATGACCAATATGTAGATCTATTTCTCTACATTCTTCTTTACTGTTGACTAATTTATTTTTAGCTTTATCCGTTTTATTTTTAGCTAAACGAATTTCAACACCTATTACAGTTTCATCTACTGATATATAAGGCAATATTTTACTCAAACTATATTCCGTTTCAAATCCATACTGATCTTCCAGGACAGCTGTTCCTTTGTGTAATTGCTTAATAACAAATACACCTTCTTCGTCTACTACCTTAACTTTATCTCCTGATTTGAACATGTCAGAGTCCTTACTAAAAAAGGCTATCTGTCAGGATAGCCTTTTTATTTATAATTTTATTTAAAATCTATTTATTTAGGAATTTTATTATTGGTTCCTCTTTTCGTCTTAGATGAAGATGATTCTTTACCTTTATGATCCTGAGCTACTCTGAATCCTACCCATACAGCTGATTCATTTTCCAACATATATCTTCTTTGTCCCGGATCTAACCAATATGCAGTGTCATTCCAAGAACCTCCTTTAATAACTCTTAAATCATTGCTGATTTGCGATGTTCTCATTTTAGAGTCTTTTTCAAGTACAACTCTTCCTTTTTTATCTACTGTCCAGTTTCTTATAGGAGAGTTATAAAAATTATATGAACCTGTTGAATCTACTCTTCCATCTCCTGCCTCTAAAGATGATTGTAAATCTCCGTCTCTGAAATTTCTTGAGTCATCAACAACCTCCGTTTCAAATTTACCGGATAAACTTTTATATATTCTTCTTCCATCAGATAAAGTATCGTATTGAATATTATCATCTTCTACCTTTTTAAATCTTCCGGCACTACCTTCTTCGTTTATAAATTGCTGATAAACATTTCCTCTATAATAGTTAAAATCATTGTAATCTGTATCAATAAGAGGTCTGTATACATCCTGTGTCCACTCAGCTACATTCCCGTACATTCCGTAAATTCCGAAAGGATTTGAAGGATAAGCCCTTACATCTGAAGTAATCGCATTTCCATCATTACCCCAACCACCAATACCGGAATAGTCTCCTTGTCCGTATTTGAAATTATCTAGGAACTGACCTCTGTTTCTTCCTTTTTTACCACGCATTTTGTTAATCATAACATCTTTACCTTCAACCAAATTGTACTGTCGGTTGTCAGCTTCTGCAAGCGCAGCATATTCCCATTCAGCTTCGGTAGGTAGTCTGAACTTTTGAACTAAATTACCCTGTGCACTTTTATTTACAGCAATTACCCGTTCATTTTTACTTGTAATACCGTTTTGTTTAGCAACTTTATCTTCATTAATAATTCCTTCTAAACCTGGGTCATTATATTTATATTTTTCTACATTAAATGAATTAGATCCGACGTTGTTGGAAGCATCATTATAGAAATCTTTAGAAATAATACCCTTATTCATCAGTTCTCTTTCGTTTGCACGGTCTGTAAGCCAGTCACAGTATCTTTGTGCCTGTAGCCAGCTAACTCCTACAACAGGATAATTATCAAACTGAGGTGCTCTGAAATAATCTTCCGAATACACATCATTTCTTGACAACTTATTTTTCCAGACCAATGTATCGGGAAGCGCACCAAAGTATATATCTTTATAATTCTGCTCGGTTGGAGAATATACATATTTCAACCAGGTAACATACATTCGGTATTCATAATTAGTAATCTCCGTTTCGCCTATAAAAAAGGATCGTACCTGCATACGGGTAGGAGTATTATTCCAATCGTGCATTACGTCATCTTTAACAAGTCCCATAGTGAAAGTTCCTCCTTCAACAAAAACCATTCCTGTCCATCCTTTTTCATTCTTCTTTTTGTTGCTGAAAAACCAACCGTTTCTATCATTAGCTTTCCATCCGGTTAGACTTGTACTATTTTTGGTACCACCACCCGGCTTGGTCCTTCCTCCACCGCCTCCACAACTTACCATAGTAAGAGAAACGGAAGATACAATTGCTAATAATAAAATGAATTTCCCTATTTTCATTGTATTTATTTTCATTATTTTAAACATGCAAAAATAATATATTATTGTGAAATTAAAAATTTTTATGTTCTAATATAGATTATTATGTAGCCTTAAACGCAAACAAAAAGAAAAATATTGTATCAGGTATTAAAATTTTTTTATTATTTTTCCGTTTATTTGAATAATTCTTATGAAAAAATACAAACATTTTCTCTCCATATTTATTCTAGTGTTTTTTTGCAGTATGTTTTTAAAAGCGCAAACCATTTATTTACAATGGGAAGGACTTAAAGAGGCGTACGATACAGAAAATAAATCAAGCAAGTTCCCCTACTTTTCCAATCATCACTATTCCTTAGAGGGAGGAATACCCACTTTAAATTATTCTGAATCTACAAATTATGTTGGTGAAATTACTCTTACTGATTTGCAATGGGTTCCTGTGAACCTTTCTGAATTGGGGGATATGCCTATATCTTCGCTCCCTAATAATGATGAGTTTGCAGCAGGCTTTAATTCAGCACGTTCAAAACGAGTACTTTCGGTATCTATTAGAACATTTAAAAAAACAGGGAATACCATTTATCAGTTAAAAAGCTTTACTATCTCTAAAGCAACACGTCTATCAACATCAAGCACTAACTATAAAATAACAGGGAGCACTGAGAGTATTTTTGAAAATGGTGATTGGTTTAAAATTAAAGTAAACAAAACAGGAATTTTTAAAATTAACCGGAATTTTTTACAATCGTTGGGTATAAATGTAAATTCCGTAAATCCTAAAACAATCAGAATTTTCGGGAATGGTGGTAAAATGCTTCCGGAACCCACTTCAAGCTTCAGATATGATAACATCCAGGAAAACGCCATTTTTGTAGCTGGAGAAGAAGACGGAGTATTTAACAATGATGATTATATTCTTTTTTATGCGCAAGGACCTGACTATTGGGATCGTTCTAATGGAAAGAATATAAAGCATAAAAAAAATATATATGAAGATTATGCATATTATTTCATAAATATTAATCAGACCCAGGGGAAAAGAATCTCATCAACTTCTTATCAAACTCCTAATTCCACACAATATACAGAATATGACGATTATCAATTTTATGAAGAAGATGCTCTGAACCTAAATGAAGTCGGCAAAATGTGGCTGGGCGAAAATTTAGGAGTACGCAATAATCTGGAACTGAATTTTCCTGTGCATGCATTAGCTCAAAGTACAATCAATTGGAGATTTTACTGGGTATCCAGAAATGGCACAAATGGCAAGGTGAATATTTTGTATAATGATTCTCAGGTTTATTCAACTACCTTAACTCCTGCTAGTAATGAATTGGACTTTTCCTTAAGAAATGTAAGTCAAATGTTAGAACCCACTAATAATCTTTTAAAGTTCACACTCAATTTTGATAATTCTTTAAATCCTTCCGCTCAGTTGTATCCTGATTACTTTGAAGTTATTTATAAACAAAAATTACAGTTCAACGGCAGCCAGATGAATTTCAGAACTCTTGACAATATTGAAAACGGAAATATTTATGGTTTTAATTTCAGTTCCGGAAATACTTTTGAAGTATGGGATGTATCTGACTATGTAAATGCCAGAAAACTCGAAAAATCGCAAGAAGGAAACAAGTATTCTTATCAATTTTCCTCTGCTACTTTTAAAAACGAATTTATCGCATTCAATCCGGATCATGCCTACACTCCTGAAACTGTAGGAAGAATGCCTAATCAGGCACTTCATTCCCTATCCGATTCCGATTACATCATAATAACAGTCCCGGAATTTATTACTCAGGCCAATCGTTTAAAAACTTTCCATAAAACGAGGAACAATCTTCAGGTTGATGTAGTAACAGTTAATCAGATATATAATGAATTTAGTTCGGGAGGACAGGACTTAGCCGGAATACGAGATTTTTTACGTTATTTATATAATAAAGATGACGGTAAGCTTAAATATGCACTTTTATTAGGCTCAGCATCTTATGATTTCAAAAATAAAACAAAAACAGGTTATAATCTGATTCCCACTTATCAAAGTTACAATAGCCGAAATCTGGAATTCTCGTTTGCTTCAGATGATTTTATAAGTATTCTTGATGATAATGAAGCCATCATGGTTGGTGAAGATGCTAACCTATCTGCCAATCAACTGGATATTGCTGTTGGAAGAATGATAGCCAAAAACGTTTCTGAAGCAACTTTATGTATTGATAAAGCGATTAAATACGATAATGGAAATGCTCCTCAGGGAACCCCTTTTGGAGACTGGAGATTGAAAACCTCTCTCATTGTTGATATTGACCGTTCCAGTTATAATTTTCACGAGACCATTGAAAATAGTATTTCTAAAAATATTTTTGAAGCAGAACATACCGAATTTACATTAAGAAAATTATATATTGATGCTTTTACAGCTGATTATACTTCCGGAGGGGCTAGATTTCCACAAGTAACCGAAGCTATTAAAAATGCCTTAAATAACGGAAACTTAATTATCAACTATTTCGGACATGGAGGCCCCTCTTCTATTTCTCAATATCGCCTTCTTGCTAAAGATGATCTTTTCAATTTATCAAATTTCACAAATGATTATTCCAGACTTCCGTTGTTTATTACTGTATCCTGCGATATTTCCGTCTGGGATAACCCCGGAATTAATTCTATAGGAGATATGTTATATTTAAAAGAAAATGGAGGAGCCGGATCTTTAATTACTACAAACCGGGCTATATATATTGACTACGGTATCAATATGAACCCGGTAATTATGAAAAATATTTTATCCAAAGACAATTCAGGTAAAAATTACGTCTCTATGGCTGAAGCTTTAAGACTTTCAAAAGCAGAAGTTCTTGATGGAGATAATCGTAAAGTAGCTTTTTTAGGAGATCCTGCACAATCGCTTGCTAAACCAAAGAGAGAAATTAAATTAACAAAAATAAATGGTATTGAAGCCGATTCTTTTTCGGGGACTTTAAGGGCATTGGATTTTATTACTCTCGAGGGAGAAGTTCTTAATGAAAGCGGTGCTATTGATACATCATTTTCAGGAAATATACAAACTACATTATTTGATAAACCTGTTGACAAAAAGACACTGAATAACTTTAACTATAGTTATTTAAATCCTCCAATGCAATATAAAGAACAAATCAATGCCATTTATAGAGGAGGATCACAAGTTAAAAACGGAATATTTAAAATTGAATTCTATATACCAAAAGATATTAATTACGAAGTAGGAAACGGCAAATTAATCTTGTATGCGGATAATTCTTTGATTGACGCTTTTAATTTTAAAAATGACATCAAAGTAGGAGATATAAATCCTGAAGGAATTAACGATAATGAAGGTCCAAAAATAAGATTACATATGAACAACCTTAATTTCGCCAACGGTGGAATTACAGACAGATCTCCTTATCTATTAGCTTGTGTAACCGATGACTCTGGAATAAATTCAACGGGACTAGGCGTTGGTCACGATATAACGGGTATTTTGGATAATAATGTAAATAATACAATAATACTAAATGAATTTTATACAGGTGGAGAAATATCTCCCTGCCTGAATCCAGATTTAAAGGATTTTCAAAAGGGGAAAGTGTGGTATAGATTATATGATTTAGAACCAGGAAATCATACAATTAAATTTAAAGTTTGGGATATAAACAATAATTCTTCAACTGCGTCGTTAGACTTTATAGTAATGGAAAATGGTGAACAGGGTTTAATCATAAAAAGATTATTGAACTGGCCCAATCCTTTTACAACTAAAACATTCTTCCATTTCGAACACAATTGCCCGGATATTCTGGAAGTTCAGGTTCAGATTTTTACAGTTTCCGGAAAACTGGTTAAAACCATAAATCAAACGGTTACATCAGAACCTTTCCATGAAGGTTATCGAACTGATAAATATGGATTAGAATGGAACGGTTTAGATGATTTTGGCGACAAAATAGGTAAAGGTGTATATATTTATCGGGTCAAAGTCAAAGGAACATCTGACATGTGTAAAGGATCAGTTTCTCAAGTAGAAAAATTGGTTATTTTGAAATAAAATTTAATTTTGCATTATTCAATTATATTATAAACTATTACTAATACAAATTTTTTTAAATGAAAAAATATTTTTTATTTCTGGGATTACTAAGCTCTGTCTTTTATAATGCTCAGAATAGATATCAAGCTATTGTAACAGGAGCTCCTTTTTTGAGGATTTCTCCAGATGCACGTTCCGGTGGTTTAGGTGATCAGGGGGTTGCTACTTCACCCGATGCTTTTTCTCAGTACTGGAACCCTTCCAAATATGTTTTTGGCACAAGTTATTCCGGAGTCGGAGTTTCTTATACTCCATATATGAATAAACTGACAAATGATGTTTTCTTATTGAATGGTACTTTTTATACTTTTTTAGGTGAAGAAGAAAGAAGTACTCTAGCTGCCAGTGTCTACTATTTTAATATGGGAGAAATTCAATTAAATGAATTGATGGGTAACGATATTGTTGGAAAAGGAATTTCTAAACCTAATGAATTTGCCATTGACGTATCCTATGGTTTAAAACTTGCCGATGTTTACTCTATGGCTGTAACTGCAAGATATATTCGCTCTGATCTATTTAACAACGTGGATAACTCTTCTGCGCAAACAAAAGCTGCTAATACTTTTGCTGTAGATGTTACCGGATATTTTCAATCTGAAAAGTCTGATTCATTCAACGATTTTGAAGGCAGATGGAGAGCTGGATGGGGAATATTTAACATGGGTCCTAAACTGGATTACTCAGATAATAGTCAAAATTCAAGTTATTTACCTACGAACTTACGTTTAGGGGTAGGATATGATCTTTTTATTGATGAAGAAAATAAAGTCGGATTAACCCTTGAGGCTACAAAATTATTGGTTCCCGGGCCTGAAAAAATAACAAACGAAGACGGTAGCTCAACTTATCAGGTTCCTGATAAGAGTTTTATCTCAGGTATGTTTAGCTCTTTTGGAAATAAAGATGCTGGTAAAGAAATTACTTATAGCGTTTCCGGAGAATATGTTTTCAATAATGCTTTTGCTTTCAGAGCCGGATATTTTCATGAAAATCCAGATAGAGGAGCCAGACAATACGTTACTTTAGGTGCAGGACTTAAATATCAATCATTTGGAATTGACTTTTCGTATTTGATAACCACATCTAAAATTAATAACGCGTTAGATAATACACTCAGATTTGGACTCACATGGGATTTTGGAGGAGAAACATCCAATTCTGATTACTATTAAAAATCTAATTTTTTCATAATTCAAAATTAAAATCACTCTTCAATGAGTGATTTTTTCTATTTTTACTAAAACTTTTTTATATGTTCTCATCCCAGGAGTTAATTGAAATAAAACAATTACTGACAACAAAAAAAAATATACTCATACTTTCCCATCAGAATCCGGATGGAGATGCTATAGGTTCCTCTCTGGGGTTGTATCATTTCTTACAGGCTTTGGGTATAGAATCAACAATTATCGTTCCCAATGAATTTCCTAAATTCCTAAAATGGTTACCTGAAGCTAAAAATATAGTTATAGCAGATTACAGAACGAAATTCACGGAAATTGCGTTTAATAATGCTGAAATTATTTTTTGTCTTGACTTTAACACCGCTTCAAGAATTAATCAGCTCGATCAAAAACTACGTTCTTCCAAGGCCGTAAAGATATTGATAGATCATCATCAGGAACCCGATCCTTTTGACTATGTTTATTCCGACACCTCACAGCCGGCAACCTGCCAGATGATTTATAAGTTTATCGAAAGTCTGGGTAAAACTTCATTAATTAATGAAGACATTGCGTACTGCCTATATACCGGAATACTAACAGATACAGGAAGTTTCAGGTTCAGGAATACAACTGCTGAAACACATAAGATAATTTCAAATCTTATTGAAGCAGGCGTCTATCCTGATATAGTAGCATCTAATGTGTTGGATAGCAATACACCGGAAAGAATTAAACTTTTAGGTACTGTTCTTGACTCCATTGAAATTTTACCTGAACAAAACACGGCTATACTTTCATTGACAAGAGAACAACTAAAGTCGTTTGGATATCAAAAAGGAGATACTGAAGGCTTTGTTAACTACGGACTTTCTATTATCGGTATCAAATTTGTAGCATTTTTCATGGAAGATATGCAGAATAACTTTATTAAAATTTCTTTTCGGTCTAAAGGAAATTTTGATGTAAACCAATTTGCAAGAAAATACTTTAATGGCGGTGGTCATATTAATGCTGCCGGTGGCAGAAGTGATATGTCAATAACTGAAACTATTATAAAATTTAAAGATATTTTAGAAAGTGAAAATATTTCAAAGATTTAATTTAATTTTAGTCCTGCTTTGTTTAATCGGGTGTCAAAAAAAAGAAGTTTTTCGTCCGGTAAGCCAGACTACTTCTGACTATTTAAAAGATTCTCGTGAATATTCAAAGTCCAGGGAAGAAAGCGAACGGAAATTTCTAACACATTGGATTGAAAAACAAAAAGATTCTCTTAATCAAATCTTTATACCTACTTCTTCAGGAATATGGATTAGATATATTAAAACCAACAATCTTCCTAAGATTAAAAACAAAGATTATGTGTCATACACTGCGGAAATAAAAACCATTAATAATGAAATTATTTATTCTTTTGCAGATATTGGTAAAAAAGAAGGTATAGTGGGTAAGTTTAAAGAAATCAGGGGTATTGAAAGTGCTTTATTTTTATTGAGTCAGGGTGATAAAGCTGAAATTTTAATTCCTTCTTTTTCCGCATACGGATTATATGGCGACGAAAATAAAATAGGTTCCAATGTTCCTTTATTAGTAGAATTACAGATTAATAAAGTAGAAAATTCAAACAATTTTAATTCTACTAAATAAGATTTCAGATAATGAAATATTTTTTTTTAAACATAATAATTTTTACCAGTAGTTTTATTTTTAGTCAAACGTATAAAGCTGTTTATAAAATTTCCCAATTAAATATTACTGATCAGGAAAAAAAAAACAATCAGAAAATTTTTCAGTTCTAATTTTTTCCGATAACAAATCTGTTTATGAACAACTTGAAAATAATCCTGCAAAAGCAGAAATACCCAGAATCGTATTTAAAAATTTCGACCAAAATATAAAAATAACTCAAACTTCTTTTTTTGGTGAGGGTATAAACATTAAAGAAGATTTAGCGAGCTTAGATTGGATAAATTTAAATCAGAGCAAACAAGTTAACCAAATGAAATGTTCTCTTTATCATACCCAAATTAAGGATATGTGGAATAAAGTTCAAACAGTCCATGCTTGTGTTGATAAATCCATACCGGTTTTAGATGGCCCTGAAAATTATACCGGATTACCGGGCTTGATAGTTGAGTTACTATTACCTGATAAAAAATTTGAACTAACTGAAATAAAGATTCTTAAAAACAACACATCATTAAAAGAACCTGTAAATAGTTTTAAAACTCTAAGCAAAGAACAATACGATCGATGGACAAATGAGAATATGGAAAAAATGATGGAAGATATGAACAAACGTGAAGGCTTAAAGATTTCTTCTGAAATTTAAAAAATCCTGTCGCAATTTAAATAAATAAACAATCCATCTTTAATTATTCAACAAAATAATTACTAGCTATAAATTTATTTTATTAGCTTAAACAACACTTTTAAAGTTAGGCATATTAAAAAATAAATTAGTACGGAAAACCTCAATTATAATATAAAATAAAGCTTTATTTTTAATATTAATTAGAAGCAAATGGCTTGGTTACACTAAATTATTATTATTGTTGGTCTTAGTTAGTATACTAAGGGTAATATTTTTATATTTAAAACAAATTTTCTACATGAGCTATTAATTTTTAGTCTCTCTAATAAAATACTCATGTAGGATTTTTTGAGATTGAAATATATTATTTATACATTATAATTTTAATCATAATTACCATATTCTTTAGTAATATCAAAAAATTTTTGTACAAATATTTTTTATATTAACTGATTTCTCTAAAATAATCTCTCGTATTTTCTCTGTCGGTGTGAAGCTGCTTTTTCAAATCCTCGATTGATGAGAATTTTTGCTCATCTCTTTCTCTATCATAAAAATGAATTTCTAGCTGTTCTCCGTAAATATCCTGATCAAAATCTAATATATTAACTTCAATTTGTTTCTTCAATCCGTTTACAGTCGGTCTCATTCCAATATTCATCATTCCGTGATAAAATTTATTCTTTAAAGAAACTTTCACAAAATAAACCCCGTTTTTAGGACATATTTTTTGAGCATCTATATCTATATTAGCTGTTGGAAACCCTAATTGTCTACCTAATTTATTACCTTCCACCACTTTTCCCGTCATAATAAATTTATAACCCAGCCATGAATTAGCTGTAGATATGTCGCCTTCTAAAATTTTATTTCTTATTTTAGTAGAACTGATAACCATTTCGTTTTCACTGATTGGAGGAAGCTGATACAATTTAAATTCAAACATTTCTGAAAAAGTTTGTAATTGCTCAAAATTACCATCTCTATTTCTTCCAAACTGATGATCATATCCTACTACCAAAGAATGTATATTAAGTTTAGCAACTAAAATATCCCGTACAAATTCTAGGGATGAAAGCCTGCTGAATTCTTTAGAAAATTCCTGTATAAATAAATGTTGAATTGACAATTCACTTAATAAATTAATTTTTTCCTGTAATGTAGTAAGTAAACGAAAATCGGTATCTGGTTGTAATACGAACCTTGGATGAGGGTTAAAGGTCATAATTGCCGTTTCTCCATCTTCTTTTTTTGCAATTTCGTCTAAATAATTTAAAATAAACCTGTGCCCTAAGTGAACCCCATCAAACATACCTAATGTAAAAATGATTTTCTTATCCTGGGGCAGACTATATTTTTCTCTCTGAATTTTCACGTATTTTTATAAGATATAATTAAATGCAAAGATGATAAATTTTGTATTTTTTTCAAATAGATACGAATAAAATATTATATTTGCATGATCACAAGAAAAAGTATAGTTATTTGAATTTTAAATTATATGGCAACTGAAAAAAAAGGTAAAATATCTCAGGTTATAGGACCAGTTATAGATGTTGTTTTTGATGAAGTGGCACAACTGCCTAACATTTATGACGCTTTAGAAGTACTAAGAGAAAACGGAGAACCCCCTTTGGTTCTTGAAGTAGAACAGCATATTGGACAAGATATAGTTCGTTGTATAGCTATGGATGCAACTGATGGTCTATTTCGTGGTCAAACTGTTATAACCACTGAAAAACCTATTACAGTTCCGATTGGAGAAGAAGTTAACGGTCGGTTATTTAATGTGATCGGAAAAGCAATCGACGGAATCGGAGAGGTTCCTAAAACCAACGAATTGCCTATACATAGATCAGCTCCAAGATTTGAAGATTTATCTACTTCCGCTGAAGTACTTTATACTGGTATTAAAGTAATTGACCTGGTTGAGCCATATTCTAAAGGAGGTAAAATCGGTTTATTTGGAGGTGCTGGTGTTGGTAAAACAGTATTAATTCAGGAATTGATTAATAATATAGCAAAAGGTCACGGAGGACTTTCCGTTTTTGCAGGAGTGGGAGAAAGAACTCGTGAAGGAAATGACCTTCTTAGAGAAATGCTTGAGTCTAAAATCATTTCTTACGGTGATGAATTTATGAAATCTATGGAAGAAGGTGGATGGGATCTTTCTAAAGTAGATCATGAAGCATTGAAAACTTCCAAAGTTGCTTTCGTATTCGGGCAAATGAATGAACCTCCGGGAGCTCGTGCAAGAGTTGCTTTATCCGGACTAACCTTAGCAGAATATTACCGTGATGGTTTAGGAGAAGGTAAAGGACGTGATGTTCTTTTCTTTATCGATAATATATTTAGATTTACTCAGGCTGGTTCTGAAGTGTCTGCACTTTTAGGCCGTATGCCATCAGCCGTAGGATACCAACCTACGTTAGCCAGTGAGATGGGTGCACTTCAGGAAAGAATTACTTCTACTAAAAATGGTTCCATTACTTCCGTACAGGCAGTATACGTTCCTGCAGATGACCTGACTGACCCGGCTCCGGCAACAACTTTTGCATATTTGGATGCAACTACGGTATTAGATAGAAAAATTGCTTCTTTAGGTATATATCCTGCAGTTGATCCATTACAGTCAACTTCGCGAATACTTACTCCTGAAGTATTAGGAAATGAACATTATCAATGTGCTCAAAACGTAAAAGAAATTCTACAAAGATATAAAGCTTTACAAGATATTATAGCCATATTGGGTATGGAGGAATTAAGTGAGGAAGATAAACTGGTTGTTCACAGAGCAAGAAGAGTTCAGAGATTCCTTTCCCAACCTTTCCATGTTGCTGAACAGTTTACAGGTACTCCGGGCTCGTTAGTTGATATTAAAGACACCATCAAAGGATTTAATATGATTCTTAACGGTGAGTTAGATCAGTATCCGGAAGCAGCTTTCAACCTTAAGGGAACAATTGAAGAAGTTATTGAACATGGTGAAAAAATGTTAGCTGAGTTAAAAAACTAATTTTATAAACTTATCTGATATATAACCATGAAAATACAAATATTAACCCCGGAAGAAATAATTTTTGATGGTGAAGTTAAGTCTATAATACTTCCCGGTTCTAAAGGAGAATTTCAAATGCTGGAAAATCACTCAGCTATTGTTTCTACCCTTATTGAAGGTAAAATTAAGTTAGACTCTGTAATTTCATCAGTAACAATTAATGAACAAAAATTATCTGATGAGGGTAAATTTAAAACTCATAATATAAAAGGCGGATTATTAGAATTTAATAATAATAAAGGTATTATCCTTTGCGACTAAATTCTACTAACAATTATAAAAAAACGGTTTAATGTAAAAATTAAACCGTTTTTTATTTTATCAATGTATTTTAAAATTAAGATAAGTAATTCTTTTATCTTCATTTAAAAAAAGCTTTTCATAATGTGTCTTTATATCTCTTACATAAGAAGGTAAATTATATTCCGGTGCCCCGTAAATATCATGATGTGAAGATAAAATTTCATATCCTAATCCTTGTAAAAGACCATTTGCATATCCATGTAAAAACTCACTATCTGTTTTTAAATGTACACTTCCTTCAGATGTCATTATTTTTTTGTATTTATCTAAAAATATAGGATGCATTAACCGATGTTTTGCTCTTTTATATTTTATTTGAGGATCAGGAAAAGTAATCCAAATTTCATCCACTTCCTCCGCTGAAAAAATGTAATCAATAAGTTCTATTTGAGTACGAAGAAAACCCACATTGGACAGCCCTAACTGCTCTGCAGTTTTTGCTCCTCTCCAAAATCTGGCTCCTTTAATATCCAAACCCAGAAAATTTTTTTCAGGAAAATGCTGAGCTAAACCTACTGAATATTCTCCTTTCCCACATCCTAATTCTAATACTATCGGATGATCATTTTTGAAAAATTCTTTTTTCCATTTTCCTTTTAATGAAAACCCATTGATTACTTCTTCTCTTGTTGGCTGAATTACACTAGCAAAAGTTTTATTTTCTGCAAATTTTCTTAATTTATCTTTTCCCATGATTTTATGAATGCGAATGCAAAAATAGTAATTAATTTACTCCTAATAAATGATTATTAGATTTTAACAGTGTTTAAATTAAAATTACTAACATGAATGTTCATCTTCTGCAAAATGCAATAATTTAGCAATCATATCTACCTTAGACATATAATACCCTTTTTCAAGTGCCATTTTTATCGGCTTTTCATACATATAATGAATTTCCATTTTTCTATGATTATCAAAATCTAATTTCATACTTGGAGAATATGAGGGCATTTTTTTTGTAATTTCAATTTGTTCCTTAATTAATTTTTCAGAAATTTCTACTCCACATGCTTTTGCGCCGGAAACTACCTCTCCCATTATTTCCTCAATCAGATTGAGCATGCTTTTGTTATTTATTAATTTATCTGTTTGAGCATTCAAAATTACTGACAGGCCATTAAAAGGAATATTCCAAAGAAGTTTATTCCATCGACTGTAATTCAAATTTTTCTTTGTACATATAATCTTAGATGTTTCATTAAAATCTTTAATCACCTGCTCTAATTTACTATCATCTTTATCGTTAAATGATCCGAGACTTAAATTGCCTAATTGCTGATGTCTTATTATTCCCGGTGAACTTTTATGGGATAATATCTGAGCTACACCTCCAGCTATTTTAATATCAGGAAATACCTTCTCCAAATCCTGCTCTGCTCCAAGACCATTTTGTATTAGTATAACCAAACTATCATTTTTAAGTACAGAAGGTAATAATTTTTGCAAAAGGTAGTTTTTATTTGTTTTCAAACCAACTAAAAGTATATCACATTTAGGCATTTTTTCAACCGTATCGTAATAATTCCCTTTGCATTTTATTTTACCGAAAACAGCTGAGTCTATGTATAGTCCATTTTGCTTTACAAAATCATAATCACTGTTTATCAGGAAATTTACATTTTTACCAGTATCTGATAAAATTCCTCCATAAAATCCTCCTATTGCACCTGTTCCTATAACTCCATAAGTTAATTCCATAAACTTTATTTTATATACACAAAGGTATAAATTCTTAGTATAGTAAAGTTTTTAATTTAAACTGCATTACTAATTGTATAAGAATTATAATTCGTAAATATTTAATAATTTTGAAATTCTAAATATTAAAAATTTGAATTCATCTTTATCACAGCCCAAACTAACATCGGGCGTATTATGGCTAATGGCTATAAGTTCGGGTTTAATCGTTGCCAACAATTACTATAATCAGCCTTTACTAGGTTTAATGGCTGAAGATTTTCAGGTTAGTGAATCTGAAATTAGTGGTATTCCTATGTTTACCCAAATAGGATATGCATGTGGTTTATTTTTCTTTATCCCACTTGGCGATATGTTCAAAAGAAAAAGAATGATTCTTATTGATTTCATTTTTATTATTATGGCATTAATAGCTATGTCTTTAAGTAAATCAGTTAAATTGTTGCTTCCTATCAGCTTTATTATAGGTTTTACTTCAGTTATTCCTCAGCTATTCATTCCTATGGCAGCAACTCTAGCTACACCAGAAGAAAAGCCCAAAGCTGTGGGAATTGTAATGAGCGGTTTGTTAGTAGGAATATTAGGTTCAAGAGTGCTAAGCGGTTATGTCGGAGATTTTTTTGGCTGGAGAGAAATGTACTATATTGCTACAGTGATTATGATTATTTTGTTTGTTCTTATTTATTTTAAATTACCTGAAGTTTATCCCCGATTTAAAGGAACTTATAAAGAATTAATGTTATCACTTATTCAACTTTTTAAAACTGATTCTTCGCTGCGACTTGCTGCTTTAAGAGGAGGATTAAGCTTTGCAGCTTTAAGTGCCTTTTGGACTCCGCTAGTTTTTCATCTACAAGCAAATTTTCATTTAGATGAACATATGGCCAGCAATATTGCGGGCAAATTTGGCCTTGTTGGAGCCTGTGGAGCTATTACAGCTGCTTTTATGGGTAAGATTATTGCAAAAAGTAATAAAAATAATTTTTTAACTAATTCTATTTTGTTAATTCTTTCATCCTGGGTAATTTTTTACTTTAGCGGATATTCTTTCTGGGGACTAATTTTAGGAGTTATATTTATAGATATAGGAGTGCAGGCTGCACATATAACTAATCAATCAATAATATTTTCAGGTAATCCTAATGTTGCCAATAGGGTAAATACTATTTATATGACTTCTTATTTTATTGGTGGTGCTTTAGGAACTTATATTTCAGCTCATGCTTTTCAGTATTTTAATTGGAACGGTGTAGTATACACCGGGGGAGGAATAACACTTTTAATGCTTGTGTGCCACTGGATTTCTTTAAAAAAATAAAAGGAATTTTAATTATGTAAATAATTAAAATTCCTTAAACACATAAAGTGAAACATTAATAGGAAATATATATTATATTATAATCAGTATTTTAAAGAGCGCTTAATTTTTAGTCCTCATAAATGAGAAATGTAAAAAATAATGTTTCTATTATGTATATATTATATGTTGAATGACTCGACTTAAACTTTTAAATTCAGAAACAAATATAACAAATCATACAAACCCTACCAACTTAATATAAATTAATCTAAAAACAGATAAACTTCATTTTTTTATAAATTATATATTAAGAATTAATGTATTACTATTTATACTTCTGTATTTTTTTACATGTATCATAAAAAATTAAAAACTTTTTATGTAATACTAATTTCAATTAACTACAAAAAAAGAGCCGTTATGATAAACGGCTCTTTTAATATTCATTATATTAAGCTGAACTTAAAACTTGTATTGCCCACCAATTCCTAAGGTAACAAATGTTGAATTAGAAGTTCCTCTTACTTTAGAAGAAATTCCTTTAACAAATCCTTGAACCTGGAAATCACTGATATTCCAACCTACTTTTGGCTGAAAATAAAAGCCCGTATCAATTCCGCTTTTTGTTGAAATAGCTACACCTAAGTCAGTACCTACTACAAATTGTTTTCCTAAAGCATATTCACCAGTTACCGCTACAGGGATAAATCCGAAATCCCCAACACCTACTTTAGTTGTAATAGTTTGATCAGGAATTAATGTTGGAAAAGGAGAAGGAATAGTTACTGTGGTAGTTTTATCTTTACCAATGTAATGAGTATACCCTGTAGCAACCCCAACTTCTAACTTATCAATAGGTTTCCAGAAGAAATAAGCTACATCTAAACCTAGATTGAAAGATGAAATATCAGCAGCATCTCCTACTGGTAATCCCAAATGTACACCTGCACGTAACCCTTCCTGTGCTGAAAGTGTAAACGTTGCTCCTAATGCTAAAGCAATTGACAAAAATAATTTTTTCATATGTTTGTTAATATTTAAGGCTGCAAAGATTTGACAAAAAAATTTAATAAGCAAATATTAATTTGAATAGTTTGGTGCTTCCTGAGTAATAATTACATCATGAGGATGGCTTTCTTTAAGACCTGCTGAGGAAATTTTAACCATCTTACTATCTCTTTGCAAAGCTGTTATGTTGTTGGTACCGCAATATCCCATTCCGGCACGAATACCTCCACATAATTGATAGACAACATCTGATAATTTTCCTTTGTATGGCACTCTTCCTTCTATCCCTTCAGGGACTAATTTTTTAGCTTCAGATTGAAAATACCTGTCTTTACTTCCTCTCTTCATAGCTGATAAAGATCCCATTCCCTGATAGCTTTTGAACTTTCTTCCCTGAAATATGATTTCTTCTCCCGGAGCTTCTTCAGTTCCTGCAAAAAGAGATCCTAGCATAACACAAGAAGCTCCGCTAGCTATAGCTTTAACAATATCTCCTGATAATTTAATTCCACCATCAGCTATTACGGGAATGTTTTTACTGGTAGCATATTCAAAAACATTATATATTGCAGATAATTGAGGTACTCCTACTCCTGCCACGACTCTGGTTGTACAGATAGAACCCGGACCTACTCCCACTTTTAGTGCATTTGCACCAGCATCGATCAAATCTTTCGCTGCTTCGGCAGTCACAATATTTCCTCCTACAATGTCAAGTTCCGGGAAAGAACTTCTTATTTCTTTTATTTTATTTAAAACATTTATAGAATGCCCATGAGCTGAATCTACTGCTACTATATCAACACCTGCTTTTACTAAAGCAGCTACTCTATCTAACGTGTCATTGCCTACCCCTACTCCTGCTCCTACTCGTAAACGTCCGTCTGTATCTTTACATGCGGTTGGATATTCTAATAAATTATCTATATCTTTGATGGTTATTAAACCTATTAATTTATTATTTTTATCAATAATAGGTAATTTTTCAATTCTATTATCCAATAGAATTTCTTTTGCCTGTTCTAATGAAGTATCTCTTGAAGACGTAATTATATTTTCTTTTGTCATTATGTCTTCAACTTTTCTATCCAAATTTGACTGATATTTGATATCCCTGTTCGTTATTATTCCTACAAGGGTATTATCATTCTCTATAACAGGTAATCCGGAAATATGATATTCCTGCATCAGGTTTAAAGCATCCTGCAATGTATGGTTCCTGCTTAATGTAACAGGATTGGATATCATACCATTTTCAGACCTTTTAACTTTATTAACCTCTGCAGCCTGCTGCTCGATTGTCATATTTTTATGTATAAAACCAATACCTCCTTCTCTTGCTAAAGCAATAGCCAAAACAGATTCAGATACGGTATCCATTGCTGCAGAAACAATAGGAATACTTAGTTTAATTTTTTGAGTGAGTTGTGTTTCCAGAGAAACCTGAGAAGGTAGAACTTCTGAATAAGAAGGAACGAGAAGTACATCGTCAAAAGTAATGGCCTCCTCTACAATTTTGCTTTTAAGTGACATATATGCTTTTGCCGAGCAAATTTACTGTTTTTTTTATTAATATGAAAAATTTCATAGAAATTAATATCGTTTAGTTTAGCATTCGGCAATGGTAACTGGTATACTAACTGCTAAACCTCCTTCTGAAGTTTCTTTATATTTAGAATTCATATCTAAAGCTGTCTGCCACATACTTTGTATAACTTCATCCAAACTAACCCTTGCATTTTCAGGATTGCTTTCCATTGCTATATTGGATGCTGTAATAGCTTTTATGGCTCCCATTGCATTGCGTTCAATACAGGGAATCTGCACCAGCCCACCGATAGGATCACAGGTAAGCCCTAAATGATGCTCCATTGCTATTTCTGCAGCCATTAAAACCTGTTCGGGACTTCCTCCCATGATCTCAGTAAGCCCTGCAGCAGCCATTGCTGAAGAAACTCCTATTTCTGCCTGGCACCCACCCATAGCAGCAGAAATGGTGGCATTTTTTTTAAATAGCGTTCCTATTTCACCTGCTGTTAGTAAAAAATCAATTATATGTTTTTCCGTTCTTCTTCTGGTAAATAAGTGTGCATACAACAATACGGCAGGTATAACTCCTGACGCTCCATTGGTTGGAGCCGTTATAATTCTTCCGAACGAAGCATTTTCTTCATTTACTGCCAAAGCAAAACAACTGATCCATTTATTTATCTTAGTAAAGTTTGTTCCTGAAGATTTCACTAACCTCATCCATTCGTCAATATTTGAGTAATCTTTTCCATCCAATAGTTTATTATTCAAATCAAAGGCTCTTCTTTTCACCTTTAAACCTCCAGGTAAAATACCTTCTTTGTTCACACCCTCATAAATACATTCTTTAATGTTTCTCCAAATTTCAAGTGCATTACTCACAATTTGCTCTAAAGGATTCCATGCTTGTTCATTCCAGAGTACCAACTCGCTTAATCTCAGACTAAGTTTATTACAATTTTTAATAATATCCTTTGCACAATGGCACGGATACGGAGTTTTTATTGCATGTTCTTCGATAGTATTTTCATCTTCTGTAGAGATAAAGCCTCCTCCAACTGAGTAATAACTCTTTTCAATTTTTTCTTGATTATTAAAAGTTACATGAAATGTCATTCCATTAGGGTGAAATGGCAACGATTCCTTATAATGAAAACGAATATCTCTTTTATACAGAAAATCTACATTTACTTTTCCTGCCAGGTTAATTTTATTTTCATTTTTAATTAAATCAACAAGTTCAGGTATACTTGCTGTATTAATAGTTTTAAAGTTTTGACCACTGAGCCCCATTAAAACAGCTATGTCAGTACCATGTCCTATACCTGTTTTAGCAAGAGAGCCATATAAATCCACAGAAATTTCTTTTACGTTATCTAAAGAATATTTATCTACAATTAATTTAATAAAAAGTTCAGCGGCATTCCATGGTCCCATAGTATGAGAACTGGAAGGGCCAATCCCTATTTTTATAATTTCAAAAATACTGATTGATTTCATAACTTCTATTATTTCATATCATGCTAGCCTAAGTAACAAATCTAATAATTTTGTTTTACAATCACTCCATTTGTTTTAATTCATTGTTTTCCAATTTTAATGAGTTTAATAAAAAAATTATAAATTTGAAAATAAAACAAATTAATAAGAAAAGATATGAAATGGGAAGGCCGTCGGCAAAGTTCTAATTTAGAAGATAGAAGAGGTTTATCAGGTGGTGGTAAAGCCGTTTTAGGCGGCAGTGGAATTTTAATTATAGGAGTTATTATTTTTAGTCTGTTTACAGGCAAAGATCCTTCTCAACTTCTTAGTTTAATTAGTGACAATTCACAAATTACAACTGTTGATAGTACTTCTCAAGAACTAACACCTGAAGAGGTTAAAACCGGTGAGTTTGTATCTACTATTTTAGCAGACACAGAGGAAGTCTGGGATAGAATTTTTAAAGAAAATGGTTTAACTTATAAACAACCTAAACTTGTATTGTTTACAAATGCAGTACAAACTGCGTGCGGTGGAGCAAGTTCCGCTGTAGGGCCTTTCTATTGCCCAGCTGACCAAAAAGTTTACATGGATATGTCTTTTTTTAAAGAATTAAAAGATAAATATGGAGCTAAAGGAGGTGATTTTGCCGTTGCTTATGTGATAGCTCATGAAATAGGACACCATGTACAAAATTTACTTGGAACTTCTGAAAAAATGCAGAGAGCTCAGATGGGTAAAAGTGAAAAAGAAGCAAACAAACTGTCTGTAGCTCTTGAATTGCAAGCAGATTTCTATGCCGGTGTATGGGCTCATTACGACGATAAAATAAATCATGTACTTGAAGATGGTGACATTGAGGATGCTCTTAGTGCAGCTAATGCTGTAGGTGACGATGAAATACAGAAAAAAACTCAGGGTCAGATAATACCCGATTCTTTTACCCATGGTACTTCTAAACAAAGAATGTATTGGTTTAAAAAAGGATTTACTACAGGAGATATCAGCCAAGGTGATACATTTGCTTACTTATCTAATTAAAAAGATAAATAGTATTTACTATTTACATGTATTCTGCTCAGTATAATTATTAATTCATAATGAAATTATCATTTATTACACCTATATAATAACATAAATTAAACATTTTTTATTTGTACATTTAAACTTAATTTCATAGTTTATTATATATTCACTTTTAGAATTTATGAAGGGTTTTAAACGATACATAGTTAAGCGCAAGGAAACTTTGGAGTCTATCGCTATAAATCTTAATATGAAAGTCGAAGAATTAAGACATTTTCATAATTATAATTGTGATTTAAAACATTTAATTGGTGGAAACAAAATTCCCAGACATGTAAAAGAAATATATTATCCTGCAGTAAAGAGTAATAACAATACTTTTGTAAATAACCATTCGGTAAACACAATAGTTTCATCAGTTGACAATTTATTTAGTCAGCATTACACATCTCAATTGTTACATTTTAAATGTAAAGTAACTGTAACGTCAGATAACAATGTTATTGATTTTATAAACCATTATTCTCTTCAATATTTTCATAAATCGGATGAATATTTTTACGTGGAAATAAATTATAATCTTTCACAATCAAAAAGTTCAGATCCTCTATCTGAGATAAAAGAAAAAATATATTCTAACATTTATCCATTAATGTTAATTATTAATATGGATGGTACCATACATGATATTCATAACTTTTCCAGAATAAAAAATCGTTGGTTTAAACTTAAGAATGAAATTAAAAAAAAATATTCTATTCCGTCAATTCTTAATTTTTTAAATCAAAATGATGGTATTTATCTAAATAAAGAAAGTCTGCTTCAACGATTAAAAAATGATTGGTTTTTGAATTCCTATTTTTTTGGAATCTTTACAAATTACAATAAGGAATGGGAAATCACTAAAACAATTAATATTCCTATATCCAGTTCTTCATTTACATCTTTACTTGTTAAACAAAAAATTATAAATTATTCTGAAAAGGAAAATTATATTGTTTCGGAAATCGAAAATTATGCTAAATCAGAAAATTATCTTGTACCGGATAATAATAAATATACAGCCTGTTTTACTTTAGAGCCTTTATTTCATATACCCCATAAAATATTTATAAATTGTTATTTAGAAAATCAAGCAGCTAAAAAAATATCAATTTTAATCACTCAAATAATTAAATCTTAATAAATTTCAAGCTTAAATCTTATTATTAAAATATCTTATTAACTTAAATACAGTATAAATTTTACAATTTTAATAAAATAAAATAAAATTTGTTAAAAAAATTAACTTTTTACTTTGTCAGTAAAAAAATTAATTATAATTTTATTTCTCAATTTACAATAAATATATATTATTAGACATTCTTTTTAAGAAACAATATTTTAATTAACATTAAAAAATAACATAATTACTAAGAAAATAGTAATTATAACACTAAAACTTTTAATTTTTTGGGTTTACATGATTTAACGTTTAAACATGATTTATCCCATATTCAATTTATTTAGATAAATTGAAACCAACTAATTATTATTTATCATGATAACAAAAACAACTAAAATTCTTTTTACTATTTGGTTTTTATGTAACTTAATTTCATGTGGGCAAAAAAAAGAGGCTATGCTCATGGGGAAAGAAAATTTTTTAATAACCGAAGATAATTTAGTCCCTACACTTCTCAATGATGTAAAAAAATATTCTGAAGAGCCTTTATATTATCTACATATTGTTCCTGTAAAATGTGATTACGAAATACTTATCAATGATTTCCCCATTTATAACAGTCAGAAAAGCAACAAAACCAGAATTATTTATATTAATCAAGCTATACTACAAACAGGATTACAAAAAATTTCCTATTATCTTTACCCTGAGAAAGGTGAAAAATGTTTAGTTGATTCCAGTGAACTGCAAATAAGTATATGCAAACATCAAGCCAATAAGAATGAATCTCATGAAGTTTTTATGTCATTTCCTAGTCCTAAAATTGAAATTATAAAAAGCGGGCAAAATAATAAACAAATATCTGAAGCCAGTGGACATAAAATTTATAAAAATAATCTTATGTTTCATGCTGAGGTACCTTATAAGATTAAAGGTTGGAGCAACGGTCAATATCTTAAGAGTTATGATTCTTTAGCTTTAAGGCAGGCGGTAATAGATTTCTATAAAAGCCAGTGGGAAAATTTTAAACATCACAAAAAAGATGAGATATTTTCTCTTTTTTATAAGAAAGAGAAAGAAAGAATCATTTGTGAGTATAACAGTAAAAAGCATATTGATTTAATTTTAAAATCTTATTCAAAACTTTTAAATAATACCTCTTTCTCAACTCAATCATTAGACAAGTATAAGATTTCATTTTATGGAAATGGTAAATTAGTTCGACTGGAAAGAAAAGATAAGGACTCCGTAGCCGATAAATATTTAAGCAGTAATTATGAAAATACATCAAACTCTAATTTATTGAATTATTATTTGTATCTTCCTAAAGGAAAGAACCTTAATAACGGGCTTGAGATTATTCGTTAATCTTAACCGCTAATAAACATTTTTCTTTTTTCTTGTTATTATACTTAAAAGGCTGTTTTTTGACAGCCTTTTAAATTTTAATTTTTTTATAAATAAAAAAGAGAATTAAGAACTTTGTTCTTAATTCTCCCAACAAAACCACAAAAATGCATAATTATTTTATGCTTAATTTGTATATTTTAGTACTGACTACCTTGGTTTAAGCTCAGTAATTTTTTCTTTAGGATTCATTACATTATTTACTTTTTCAACTACGATATCTTTTTCTAAATTAAAAGTGGTAGTCTGTCTTGAGTCAAGAGCAGAAGCTCCGACTTCGATTTTATAAGTACCTTTGTCTGCTATCCAAGAGCTTTTATCTGTATAAAAAGAAGCCAAATCTTTAGGATTTATAACCATTGTTAGTGTCTGAGTTTCTCCTGGTAATAATAATTTGGTTTTAGCAAATGCTTTTAATTCCTTAACTGGTTTGTCTATTTTTCCAGCAGGGGCAGAAAGATATAACTGCGCAGCTTCTTTTCCTGATGTTTTACCAATATTTTTGATATCTATACTTACTGATACTTCTTTCGTAAAATCTGAATTATTTATTTTCAGGTTAGAATACTCAAACTGAGTATATGAAAGTCCATAACCGAATTCATAAGCAGGTTTTACATTAAATGTGTTGAAGTATCTATATCCAACATAAACTCCTTCTTCATAAACAACGTCTGTAGGGTTGTCTGCTGGAAAACCTTGGAAATTTCTTGCGGTAGAAACATCTTCATATTTTATAGGGAAGGTAATTGTCAATTTACCAGACGGAGAAACTTTTCCAGTAAGTACATCAGCTACAGCGTTTCCTCCTTCCTGTCCTGGCAACCAAGCTTGTAAAATCCCGTCAACCTTGTTACTCCAGCTCGCTATATCTACGGGACCTCCTACATTAATAACTACTATAACTTTTTTATTCAATGAATGAAACTCTCTGGATACATTATCTATCAAGCCTATTTCATCTTTAGTTAAATAAAAATCATCCTGTATTTTTCTGTCATCCATCTCACCTGAACTTCTGCCTATTGTCAAAATAGCTAAATCATTTTGTAAAGCACTTTTTCTAATAGTTGCAATATCAACCTGAGGTTGTGGTATCAACGGAACCAAATTCATTGGATCTGCTTTAAGCTTTTCTTTAATTTTAAGTACTTCCTGGTTTACGAAAGATTTATAGATTGCACTTAAATCAGAATCAATCTTAAATCCTGCATTTAAAAGACCATCAGTTAATGAAACCACATAAGCTTTATTTACATCTCCACTTCCTGTACCTCCGGCAACAAAATTATAAGAATAACTTCCAAAAACTGCTAATTTATTAGAGCTTGAAGTGATAGGCAAAGCTTGTTGTTTATTTTCTAATAATACCATGGCTTCTGTAGCAGCTAATCTGGCAATAGAAGCATGAGCTTTTAAATCCGGATTGTTAGAAAATTGATAATTTTTCATTTTCTGTGAAGCAAAAACCATTTCTAAAATTCTTTTCACACATACATTTAAATCTTTTTCTTTTAATGTACCTGATTTTAAGTCATTAAGTATATCTTGTTTTTGTAAAGCAATACCAGGCATTAATAAATCATTACCTGCTTTAAGCTGTTGAGAAGTATAATGTTCAGAAGCATTTCCTTTTAAAGCTTCCAAGCCTTTACTATACCCTCCTAACCAATCTGTCATTACTAAACCTTTAAAACCCCATTCATTTCTAAGAATTGTAGTTAATAAATCGTAATCAGCAGAAGTATATACTCCATTGATTTTATTGTATGAAGACATTATAGTTGCCGGATTAGATTCTTTTACAGCAATTTCAAAACCTCTGAGATATATTTCTCTTAGTGATCTTTGTGAAACATGGACATTTAATTCCATTCTGTTTTTTTCACTGTTATTGGCTGCATAATGTTTTAAAGATACACCAGAACCGTTTTTTTGAATACCATTGATCATTGAGGCTGCTATCTTCCCGGAAATTAATGGATCTTCTGAATAATATTCATAATTTCTTCCACAAAGCGGGTTTCTCATAATATTAATTGCTGGAGCCAGCTGTATATCAGACCCATATTCCAAAACTTCGTTCCCCATAGCTTCTCCAACACTTTGAACTAATGGAGAGTTCCAGGTTGATGCTAAAGCTATTCCAACGGGAAACCCTGTAGCATAAAAAGTTTTATTTGTATTTTTTCTGGTAGGACTAATCCTTACACCTGCTGGTCCATCGGTCATAACAACTGCCGGAATCCCATATTTTTCTAAAGGAAAAGTGGTACCCGCAGCTCCCGGAACTAAATATTCCGTACCTCCTACAACCATATCTTTAATCAATCCTTCAAATCCTTTCATCCCCGTCCCCATAACCAGGTCTATTTTTTCGTTAAGAGTAAGTCTGGACATTAAATCGTCAATTCTTTTACTCTCAGGTAATCGGGTATCTTCGTATTTATCAAGTTTACCATTCTTGTTTAAATCTAAGAATTCTATTCCGTCAACAATTATTTTTTGCATAGAACCAGATTCCTGTCCTGAAAGAAATGAAGTTCCTATTCCAACACTCAATAGAAGCGCTGAAAAAACTTTCATTTTTGATTTTGTTATTACTTTCATTATTTCATTTTTTTGGTGATACATTATTTACATTTACTGTATAATTAATCATACAGTTACAAGTGCCTTGATTGAATATTAAATACAAGTTTTTAGATTTATCTAAGTTAAATAATACTTGATAAACCGAGAAATAATTATAGAATTTGTATTTTTTTAAGATATGGGTGTAGTTAAGTAGCTTAATCCAAAAATGTAATTTTTGAATATTATATTCGACTTTTAAATCTGAATATTCGGATGTTATTGTGTTAAACATTCTCATTTTTACTGCTACTCTGTAGTTCCGACTATTTCTTATGAATACTAAATGTTAATATATTTATCAGAAGAATATTTTAAAAAAAGTATTTATAAAAAGATAGTTGTTGGTTTGGTTTTAGTTTTACAACCAATCATTGCTGATGTAACATACAATGATGTGTTGTATAGACACAAATATATTATTTTATTTTTTATTTTGTTTATTTTTTATCTAAAAAAAAATTCTTATTTTATGTCTCTTAAATAAATTAAAATTTAAGCTTTATTTGATTTTCTTAAACAATACTAAAATAAATGAGTGAATCATTTTAATATTTAACAAATAGAAAAAGCCTGTTAGAAACTAACAGGCTTTTTTATAAATTTAAAATTAATTTTTAATTTTCAAGTGCTTGTGCACCACTTACAATCTCGATAAGCTCGTTGGTTATAGAAGCCTGTCTGGCTTTATTGTATGAAATTATAAGATCTTGCTTCAAAGTGGTTGCATTGTCAGTAGCAGACTGCATCGCAGACATTCTGGCTCCGTGTTCTGCAGCATTAGAATCTAAAATAGCTTTAAAAAACTGGACTTTTAAAGTTTTTGGAATTAACTCTTTCAATATTTGCTCTTTAGAAGGTTCAAATATATAGTCTGTATTTAAAGAATGTTCGTTAGCCTGAGAAGATGTTTCAGTATTTAATTTGATAGGAAGAAATTGTTCTACCTGCAATAACTGAACTACAACATTTTTAAATCGGTTATATACCAATTCAATTTTATCATAATCTCCGGATATAAATCTTTCGATTATGTCGTCAGTAATTTCGGTTGCATTATCATAAGATAAAGAATCCCAAAGATTACTACAATTTTTATAGATAGGTGCTATTTTACTTAAAATATCATGGGCTTTTTTTCCTACAGTCAAAATATCTACCTGAACATTTTTGTATTTATTTTCAAGTAAATTTTTTACGGCTTTAACAACCGTTGAATTAAAAGCTCCTGCTAACCCTCTGTTAGATGTTATAGCTACAAGTAAAACTTTTTTAACTTCACCAGTTCTCATATATTCTTCCCCTACATCACTGTCAGAAGCAGAACTAACATTTGACAAGAGCTCCTGCATTTTTTCAGAATATGGACGTAAACGTTGGATAGCATCTTGTGCTCTTTTTAATTTGGCTGAAGAAACCATCATCATAGCACTCGTTATCTGCATCGTAGAGTTTACTGAGGTAATCCGGTTTCGTATTTCTTTTAATGTTGCCATTTTTCTCTTATCTGTTTATTTATCGAACTGATTATTAAGAATAATTTTTAACTACTTCAGCTATTATTGTATCTAAAGCATCAGTTATAGATTTATCTATTTTTCCGGCCTTAATATCTTTCAATAAATCGGCATGCTTAGTTCTTAATGTATCTGTTAGATTGGCTTTAAAATCACTTACCTTATTAACGGGTACTGATTTTAATAAATTTTGAGTCCCTGCATATATTATTGCTACCTGCTCTTCCACCGGCATAGGTGAATTAACAGATTGTTTTAAAATTTCAACGTTTCTTTCTCCTTTAGCAATCACAGCAGCTGTAGCTGCATCTAAATCGGAACCAAATTTAGCAAAAGCTTCAAGTTCCCGGTATTGTGCCTGATCGATCTTTAGTGTTCCGGAAACTTTTTTCATTGATTTAATTTGTGCTGCACCTCCTACTCTGGATACGGAAATACCAACGTTGATAGCTGGTCTTACTCCTGAGTTAAACAAATCAGATTCAAGAAAAATCTGACCATCTGTAATCGATATCACATTGGTAGGAATATAGGCAGAAACGTCTCCCGCCTGCGTTTCAATAATTGGTAACGCTGTTAAAGATCCACCTCCTTTTACTCTTCCTTTTAAAGATTCAGGTAAATCGTTCATGCTTGATGCTACTTCATCGTTAGCTATTATTTTAGCTGCCCTTTCCAATAATCTTGAATGTAAGTAAAAAACATCTCCTGGATAAGCTTCTCGTCCCGGAGGTCTTTTTAATAAAAGAGATACTTCCCGATATGCTACTGCCTGTTTAGATAAATCATCATAAATAATTAATGCAGATCTTCCGGTATCTCTGAAAAATTCTCCTATAGAGGCTCCGGCAAATGGAGCATATACCTGCATTGGAGCAGGATCTGAAGCATTGGCAGCTACTACTACTGTGTATGCCATGGCTCCTTTGTCTTCTAATGTTTTTACTATTTGTGCTACTGTAGATGCTTTTTGTGCTATTGCAACATAAATACAAAATACAGGTTCTCCTCTGTCGTAAAATTCTCTTTGATTTAATATAGTATCAATAGCTACTGTTGACTTTCCTGTCTGACGGTCACCAATAATTAACTCTCTTTGTCCTCTTCCGATCGGAATCATAGAATCTATAGCAACAATCCCTGTTTGTAATGGCTCATTTACAGGTTGACGATATATTACTCCCGGAGCTTTTCTTTCTAATGGCATTTCAAGCAATTCTCCTGTTATCGGACCTTTACCATCAATAGGAATACCTAAGGTATCAACCACACGGCCTATCATTCCATCCCCAACATTTATTGACGCTATGGTTTTAGTTCTTTTAACTATATCTCCTTCTTTTATACCGCTGGATTTTCCAAATAGCATAACCCCAACATTATCTTCTTCCAAGTTCTGAACCATTCCTTCTAATCCGTTAGAAAAACGAACCAATTCTCCTTGTTCTGCTTTACTCAATCCGTAAATACGAGCAATACCATCACCTACCTGTAATACAGTTCCTATTTCATCTAAAGAAACATTTTGATCAAAATTTGATAATTGTTGTTTTAATATTGCAGAAACTTCTGCTGGTTTTATATCTGCCATAGTGGTTCTTATTTAATAATTAATTCAAAAAATATTCTTAAAATACTTTTTCACCTAATTTTTTCTTAATATTATTTAGTTTAGTTTTAACGCTTGCATCTATTTGTTGATCTTCCATTCGTAATATGTAACCGCCTATAAGAGATGGATCTACAATATTTTCAATGATAGCCTTTTCCGGGTTAATATTCGGATCTGATGCAATAATTTTATTCAAGAATTCATCATCCAAAGGTACTGAGGAAGTTATCTCTACCCTTTGTATGCCTTTATATTCGTCATTTAGTTTTAAAACATCTTTAGATATTTCAAGTAAGATATTTTCTCTTTTATGCTTTAATACTAAAGTTATGAAATGACGGGTGGTGGCAGAAAATGATTTAAATATTTCATCGGTAATCTGAATTTTTTTCCAGGTTTCAATGATAGGAGATTTTAAAAACAATTGAAAATGCTTGTTTTCCTGAATATTCTCTATAATTGACTGCACTTCTTGAACAACTACTTCAGTTTCGTTAACTGAAAGCGCATAATCCCAAAGCCCTGAAGCATATCTTCTTGCAACTCTTGATACAGCCATGTTAGTTAAGTTTAGCTTTATTAACCAACGATTCAACTAACTTTTTCTGTTCTTCTTCTGAAGATAATTCTTTTTGAAGAACCTGTTTAGCTATATCTACAGATAAGTCTGCCACTTCACTTTTGATCTGGTTGATTGCAGAAATTCTTTCGTTATTAATACTTTCTTTGGCTGCTCTTATTATTTTATCTCCTTCATCAGATGCAGCTTCTTTAGCATCACTGATAATTTTATCTTTAATTTCACGAGCCTCTTTTAAAATACTTTCCCTCTCTAATCGAGCCTCTTTAAGTATTTTCTCGTTTTCGGATGTTAGCTTAGCCATTTCTTCTCTGGCATTTTTAGCCTCATCTAAAGATTTTTGAATTGTATTTTCTCTGTCTTCTAAAGCTTTTAGAATAGGTTTCCAGGCAAATTTTCCTAATAATATCAATAAGACAATGAAGGATATTGTCATCCAAAATACTAATCCAATTTCAGGTGTTAATAAATCCATATCTATTTATTTTACTCTTTATATAATAATTAATTTTTTCTTATAAGAAAAACCCGAATAACCAACCGTTAAATTCGGGTTTTCATTTTTTTTGTCTTACTTAATCAAAGAAACAACTATTGCAAATAATGCAACCGCCTCGATTAATGCAGCTAAAATTAAAGCTGAAGACTGGATTTTTCCTTGAGCTTCCGGTTGTCTTGCAATTGCTTCCATAGCTTTACCGCCAATTAAACCAATTCCTAAACCTGCTCCAATAGCAGCTAAACCTGCTCCAATTACTGAAATTCCCATAATTTCGATGTGTTTATATTTATATAATTTAAATTAATGTTCTTCGTGATGCTCTTCTGTAGCCATTCCAAAATACAAGGCTGATAAGGTTGTAAATATGTAGGCTTGTAAAGCTGTAACTAATATTTCAATTACACTTATAAATACAACTGCTATAATTGATGCAGGTGCAACTAAATAAGATTTAAATACAAATATCAGAGAAACCAAACTTAAAATAATGATATGTCCAGCTGTAATATTAGCAAATAGACGAACCATCAAAGAAAATGGTTTTGTAAACATTCCTATCAGTTCGATTGGAGCCAAAAATATTTTCATAGGTACGGGTACTCCCGGAGCCCAGAATATATGCTTCCAGTAATTTTTATTCCCACTGAAGGTTGTTATTATAAAAGTAAATACAGCTAATGTACATGTTACAGCAATATTTCCGGTTAAGTTAGCTCCAAAAGGAAAAAAAGGTATAAGCCCCATTACATTATTTAACCATACAAAGAAAAATACGGTTAATAAATAAGGCATATATTTTTTATATTTTTTTTCTCCTATATTTGGAATTGCTATATCATCTCTAACAAAAACTACAAGCGGCTCAATTACTTTTGCTGCTCCCTTAGGCACTCCTTTATACTTACTTGTTTTGTAAAACCTACCTGCAGAGATGGCTACAACTAATAAAAGTATTAATGATAACCACATTGAAAATACATTTTTAGTTATTGAAAAATCCCATGGCTTTTTATTTATTGGATGATGCTGATCATCTAAATGAACAATTTTAGCTGATTCGGTAATATAATCACCCTGATCATTTTTCTTGGAATTAGCATAATAAATTTTTTCATGGAATTTGGTAAATTTCATTCCATTTTTTTCTACAATAACTTCACCACTATCATCTCCATGAAATTCTTTTGATGAAAAAGTTACCAGCCCATTTTCTGTCCATAAAATTATAGGCAAATGAATGGTTAAATCATGTCCCCAGATATCAAACTGATGTGAATCTTTAACATGGTGCATGGCAGTTTCTGTAGGATTGAATTCTTCTGAATGTTTTTCGCCACCCGAAGCTAAAGCTAAATTTACTGTAAAAAGTAGAGTTAAAATACTTAATATAAATCTTTTCATATTTCTCATTCGTAGGTTTGCAAATATAATTATTTTTAGCAAAATTCCAATATATATGATTTTAATCATACAGTTAAGCTGTAGACTTTCCGTATTTATTTAATTTTAAAATAAATATAATCTCTATAATCATCAATATTATATAAATAAGACAAATTATAACAATCAATTCCTTTACAATTTGCGGATATTTGTAACAACCATATAATAATATCGCATTCTTCAGTAATGAACAGAATAAATACATAAATAGTATTTTACCTTTATCTATAATAGCGGCTGTTAAAGCTCCAAAATAGACAAAAACAGAGGAAAAACTTATAATAATATAGGAATTGGAAGTAAAATTCTTTAAAGATGCATTAGCCCAATTATATGTATTTATCAATATATAAAAGATAATAGCTAAAAGAATGTTTATAAATAAATATAAGAACGTATTTTTTTTCATTTTTGTTTTTTTATTATTTGTCTTATTACACTGAACAAGCCTAACCCTATTCCTAATAGACTGAATATGATAATAAACAAAGGATTATTATTATTGTATTTTTTATCCATATAAAAACCTGCTCCTGCAAAAAGTAAAATCGTAACTAAAAGTTGCATTCCTAATCCAGAATAAAACGCATAATCTTTCATTTATTATTTAATATAATAAGCAAAGGTAGATATTAACTTATCAGAATCAAAAAATATTAATATATAAATATGGCTTTACAAAGCCTGTTTAATAATACAATTTTTTACGTACAAGAAAGTTACCTTTAAAGTAAAAACAAAAAAAATTTGCAGTTCCCGAACAAATGCTTAAATTTGCAATCCATTTTTATGGAAAAGTTACGCAATTATGATATCCTATTTTCATCATTAAAGCTTGGTAAACATAGCTTTAAGATGTTTGCTGATCAAAAGTTTTTTGATTTATTTACTTTTGAGCAGGAATTCAAAGAGCCTAAAATTGAAGTAGATGCAACGCTTACTAAACATTCTTCATTTTTAGAGCTTGAAATTAAAACAGAAGGAAAAGTTCAATTAGAATGTGATATTTCCGACGAAGTTTATGTTGAATCTGTTCATAACATAATTAAAATTTTGGTCAAATTCGGTGAAGAATTTGATGACAGTAACGAAGAGGTTTTAATCATTCCTATGGGGGCTTATAGCGTTAATATTGCCCAGTTTATATTTGAAAGCGTACTTTTATCCATACCTATGAAGCGTATTCATCCCAGATATGCCGAAGGCTATAAAGATGAATATACAGACCTAATTGAAAAATACAGTCTACCTGATGAAGGTGACACAGAAACAGAATAAAAATAAAAAATATACTTAAGGAATTATGGCACATCCTAAAAGACGTCAGTCATCTACAAGAAGAGATAAAAGAAGAACTCATTACAAAGCATCAGTTCCTCAATTAGCAAAATGTTCTGCTACCGGTGAATTACATCTATTTCACAGAGCATACTGGCATGAAGGTAAACTTTATTACAGAGGTAAAGTAGTAATGGAAAAAAATGTTGAAGAAGTAGAAGATTAATAATATCTAACTGATTCAATTTGAGAAATATAACCATTTAATTAATATGTTAAATGGTTTTTTTGTGTATTAACAAATTTACTTTATATTTGAAACAATAATAAAAGCTTTAGCTCATGGACATTAAAGACATTCAAAATTTAATAAGATTTGTATCTAAATCTGATGTTGCAGAAGTAACTTATAAAACTGAGGATTTTGAGATTTCAATAAAAACCAATAATGGTTCAGTAGTCTATACCCCATCGGTTTCTCAACAACAGATACAATCTTTACCACAGGTTTCTGCACCGGCTGAACAGCCTTCTGCTCCTGCCACTGTCCCTGCTTCTACAGAAGATACTTCTAAATATATAACAATTAAATCACCCATGATCGGAACTTTCTACAGAAAGCCATCACCGGATAAAAGCGTTTTTACAAATGTTGGAGATACGGTAAGCATAGGAAGTGTGGTTTGTGTTATAGAAGCAATGAAATTATTTAACGAAATAGAATCAGAAGTGTCTGGTAAGATTGTTAAAATCTTAGTAGATGATGCTTCTCCAGTAGAATTCGATCAACCTTTATTTTTAGTAGACCCATCTTAAAATTATTGATTTATGTTTAAGAAAATTCTGATTGCAAACAGAGGGGAAATTGCTATGCGAATTCTCAGGACTGCTAAAGAAATGGGAATAAAAACTGTTGCTGTTTATTCTACTGCTGATGCTCAAAGTCTGCATCTTCGATTTGCAGATGAAGTAGTTTGTATTGGTCCTGCGGCCAGTAAAAATTCTTATTTAAACCCATTAAATATTTTGGCTGCAGCTGAAATAACCAATGCAGATGCAATACATCCTGGGTATGGATTCTTATCTGAAAATGCAAATTTTTCCAGATCCTGCCAAAAAATGGGAATTAAATTTATAGGTGCTACACCTGAAAATATTGATAGAATGGGTGATAAAGCTTCAGCAAAAGCAACAATGAAAGAAGCTGGAGTTCCTACCGTTCCTGGTTCTGAAGGACTTATCGGGTCTTACGAAGAAGCTAAAAAGATAGCGAAAGAAATTGGTTATCCTGTGATGATTAAAGCAACAGCAGGTGGTGGTGGAAAAGGTATGCGTGCTATCTGGAAAGAGGAAGACCTTACTAAATCATGGGAATCTGCTGTTCAGGAAGCCGAAGCTGCTTTTGGTAACGGTGGTATGTACATGGAAAAACTTATTGAAGAACCCAGACATATAGAAATTCAAATTGCCGGAGATAAATATGGAAAAGCTATTCACTTATCTGAAAGAGATTGTTCTGTACAAAGAAGGCATCAAAAATTAACCGAAGAAACTCCTTCCCCTTTCATGACTGATGAACTTCGTGAAGAGATGGGTAAAGCGGCTATAAAAGCAGCTGAATATATCGGTTATGAAGGTGTAGGTACTATTGAATTTTTAGTTGATAAACACCGTAATTTCTATTTTATGGAAATGAATACCCGTATTCAGGTGGAACATCCAATTACTGAACAAATAACCGATCTGGATCTTATAAGACTTCAAATTGAATTAGCAGGGGGAACAAAAGTTCCGAAACATAGTTTTTACCCTAAACTTCACTCTATTGAATGCAGAATAAATGCTGAAGATCCTTATAATGACTTCAGACCTTCCCCAGGAGCCATTACCGGACTGAATATTCCTGGAGGAAATGGTGTACGTATAGATACTCATGTATACTCCGGTTATAAAATACCTCCATTTTACGACTCTATGATTGCTAAGCTTATTGTTACTGCTCCAACCAGAGATGAGGCAATACTTAAAATGAAAAGAGCTCTTGATGAATTTTATATTGAGGGTGTTAAAACAACTATACCTCTTCATAAACAATTAATGGAAGATTCTAATTTTATTGACGGTAATTACACGACTAAATTTATGGAAGATTTTATACTTGATGAAAATTATAACAATCATTAAATTTAAAAATATATTTAAAATAAAAAAGCTGCTAATCAATTAGCAGCTTTTTTATTTGATTTAATAACTTTTATAATAAAAGTTATTTCTATTTTTTAATCTTCATCATCTTCATCAGAAATGGCTTCAGCATCATGATTTTCGTAAGTATCTTCTTCTTCATCATCAAACGTTTCTGTTTCATCTTCAAATTTGATATCAAGATCTACATCATCCACTCCTCCAAAATCATCTATATCTGGAGATAAAGAGAATTTTTTATCTGGAGCTTTCAATGGCATTTTCCCAAATCTGTATACAGTCAGAGGGTAATTCCCTATAGCTTTTTTATCAACTATATCCAGTAATTCTACATAAAATGACCACATTTTCATAAAGTCGTAAACGAAAAGCATTCGGTCTCCTACTTTTGAAAAAGCTTCTTTGATATAAACATCAGACATTGTTTCCCCATCACCTTCATCTGACATATCCTCTAAAGGAACCTCTTGCCCCTGGTTCCAGTTTCCGTCAGATTTATAAAATGAAGCTAACTCATCTCCTTGTAAACTGAAAGCGCTTTTAATACCTTCATACAAATTCCACAAAGTTTGTAATTCTTTAATCTCAATATCCCGAAAAACGTCATCTTCGGTTTCAAGGATTACTCTAATTTTATAAATCATACTGAGTTTAGTTTTTTTGTTTCAAATTTAATTTTTTTCCTAATTCTAACATATAATCGAATGAATTTTTATACTCATTTTTTATAACTCCTTCTAATATTGCTTCTTTTATCGCTTCTTTGATTATTCCTATTTGTTTTCCTTCTAAAATTTCAAATGTATTCATTATGTCATTTCCTGAGATAGGAGGTTGAAAATTTCGTATTTTATCTTTTTCTTCTACTTCCTTAATCTTTCGCTCTACGTATTCAAAGTTCTTTTTAAATTGAGCCTGTTTTTTTTCATTCTTTGTCGTGATATCTGCTTTACACAAAAGAAACAAATCTTCCATATCATCCCCGGAATCAAAAAGTAAACGTCTTAATGCGCTATCAGTGGCATCATCGGTAATTAACGATATTGGTCTGGAACTATATTGTACTAGTTTCTGGACATATTTGAGAGAATCGCCCAGAGGTAACTTTAATCTTTTAAATATAGTAACTACCATTTTGCTACCAACAAATTCATGGGAATGAAAAGTCCAACCTATTTTTTTATCAAAACGCTTAGTTCTTGCTTTACCAATGTCATGAAGTAATGCCGCCCAACGTAACCATAAATTATCAGTTGTTTGACTTATATTATCCACTACCTCCAATGTATGAAAAAAATTATCTTTATGCTTCTGTCCTTCAATCTCTTCAATTCCCTGCAAATCGGTAAGTTCCGGCAAAAATCTTTCCAGAAGCCCTGCTTCGAATAACAATTTAAGTCCTATACCTGGCTGAGGAGTCATCATTATCTTATTAAATTCATCTGCAACTCTTTCTTTGGAAAGAATATCAAAACGTACGGCATTCCTTCTTATAGCTTCGAATGATTTTTCTTCAATTTGGAAACCTAATCTTGTAGCAAAACGAATAGCTCTAATCATACGAAGAGGATCGTCAGAATAAGTTATATCAGAATCTAGGGGTGTACGAATAATCTTGTTATTTAAATCATTTAATCCATTAAACGGATCAATAAGCATTCCGTAATCATCTTCATTTAGACTTATTGCTAAGGCATTTATTGTAAAATCTCTTCTTTTTTGATCATCTTCTATAGTTCCGTTTTCCACAAAAGGCTTACGACTGTCGGGAGTATAACTTTCCTTACGGGCACCTACAAATTCAATATCGCAATTTTTTATATTGACCATAGCGGTACCGAAACGCTTAAAATAGGAAACCTTAGGTCTAGGCTTATAAGTTTCAGCTAAAATAGTAGCTAATTCTATTCCACTTCCTTCAGTAACTATATCAATATCTTCAGCCTCAGTATTACCTAATAAATAATCACGAACAAAACCACCAATGACAAAAGTTCTTTGCTTTTTTTCACTTGCAATTTTTGATAGCTGTTTAAATATAGGTGCTTGTATAGCCTGAGTTAAATCCATGAAATATTTATTCTCTTATTCTCTTATTATCTTAATTTTTCCATCTACAGAAAGTTGTATTACCGAAGATCCCGGGTACAAACTTTTTTCTTCACGGCGCAAATTTATTATATAATCCACACCTTCCAAAATTTTACTTGAAATTGAGTCAAATTTTTCCGGAGATGGCTGTCCACTTAAGTTAGCTGAAGTAGACACTAACGGTTTATTTAACTTAGATATTAATTTCTTACAAAATTCATCTTTAGTGAGTCTTATTCCTATTGTATTATTCTCAGATATTAAGTTTGGAGGTAAATTTTTAGGGTTATCATAAACAATAGTTAACGGTTTTTCGGACATATCAATTAAATCCCAGGCTAATGTAGGTACTTCAACAATGTTTTGCAACCGTCTTTCATTCTCAACCAATAGTATTAAGTTTTTACCCTTCTCCCGATTTTTTAATTTATATATTTTATTTACAGCTTCCTCATTAGTAGCATCGCAGCCTATACCCCATATTGTATCTGTAGGGTAAAGAATAATTCCTCCTTGTTTTAAGACTTCAACTGCTCTTTCTATTTCTTCCTTCATTATAAAATTAAAAATGCAAATATATAAATGGATATGATTTTTCAAATACAAATATTATTTTTTTTAATTCATTTAACATTGAGTTAATATTCCTCCTTATTTATTTATAAAGCAGTATAAAAAAAACTTATAAATAATTGGCTGACATGAAATAGTCTGCTATATTTGCAGACTAAAATAAAAATATTATACATATTAAAATTTCACAATGAAAGGAAAAGGATTTGTTAAATTTTTTGCTATTGTTCTTTCGTTAATTTGTCTGGCGGAATTATTTCCGACATTTTATGTTAACCGTATTGAATCTAAAGCAAATAGTTTATCTAACGGAACTGAGGCCAGTAAAAGAACAGAGCTTGAGAAATTAGCTAAAGACACACTGAATCTAGGAATTGTTAAATTAAATTATTTCGATGCTAAAAAGAAAGAAATGAAGCTTGGATTAGACCTTAAAGGAGGTTTAAATTTATTGCTTGAAATTTCTGAAAAAGATTTACTTTTAGATTTAGCAGACAATTCTGAAAATCCTGTATTCAGAAAAGCACTGGATATTGCAACTTCTCAGGAAGTCAAATCTAATGCAACCTATACATCTAACTTTTTCAAGGCTTTTGAATCGGCTAAAAAAGAATTAGGGCAACCTGATTTAAAATTATCTTCTCCTGATGTTTTCGGGACAAAAGATTTATCCGGACAAATTCAGTATAACACTTCTGATGCTAATGTAGAAAAATATATTTCCGGTGTTGTCGAGTCTAAAGTCAATAAAGCTATTGATGTAATTAGAGCTCGTATAAAAAAACTAAATATTGATGAGCCTAACATTGCAAGGGTTCCCGGAACCGGTAGAATTTTAGTTGAACTACCCGGAGTAACAGATGCAGATCGTGTTAAAAAACTTTTACAAACTTCAGCAAGACTTGAGTTTTGGGAAGTTTTTGATCAAGCTTCAGTCTGGGCTTATTTAATGGATGCTAATCAAAAAATTGCAAATAATAAATTATCTGCGTTATTAGCTCCATCTAACCGTTCAAATGCTGTAGCTGTTGCTAAAATTCAGGATACAGCTGCTGTTAATCAAATAATTTTCTCAGATAAAGCTAAAAAATTATTACCTGTATCATTAAAATATTCTAAATTCCTATGGGCTTCAAAACCGGATTCTCGTTTTCCTAACGAATTAGAATTATATGCTATAAGAGGTACAAAAAATAACAAAGCACCTTTAGTTGGAGCTGTAACGGAAGCTCATATAACTTTCGACCAATTTAACCGTATACAAATCAGTATGCAGATGAGTCCAGAAAGTGCAGTAACCTGGAAAGATCTTACTAAAAGAAATATTGGAAAACCTATAGCAGTAGTATTAGATGAAGTTGTATATACCGCACCAAATGTCAATACTGAAATTCCTAACGGGCAGTCCATAATCAGCGGTAATTTTAGTGAACAGGAAGCAAATGACTTAGTAGACGTACTAAAATCCGGAAACTTACCAGCCAAAGCTAAAATTATTCAATCTGAAATCGTAGGTCCAACTTTAGGTCAACAATCCATTAACAATGGTTTATTATCTATTGTTGTTTCTTATGTATTTATTTTAGCATGGATGCTATTTTACTATGGTAAAGCTGGTTTATACGCAAATATTGCCTTAATAATAAATTTATTTTTCTTAATCGGAATTATGGCTTCTACAGGAGCTGTCCTCACTCTTCCGGGTATTGCAGGTATCGTTCTATCTATGGCCATGGCAGTAGATGCGAACATTATTATATTTGAAAGGGTCAAGGAAGAATTACGATTGGGTAAACCGTTAAAACAAGCCTTCATGGAAGGTCAAAAGCATGCGCTGGCTGCCATCATTGACGGAAACCTTACTACCCTTATCGTTGGTATAGTTTTGCTGTTCAGCACCGGTCCTATCAAAGGATTTGCTGTTACTTTAGTTATCGGTATATTCTGTACTTTATTTACTGCAATATTTATAACCGGAATGCTTATTTATGGCGCTATGGATAAAGGGAAAACTTTCTCTTTAACTACTAACATAACAAAAAACTGGTTTACTAATGTTCATTTCAAATGGATGGAAAAAAGAAAATTTGCTTACATTTTTTCATTCATTTTAATGATAATTGCTATTGCATCAATCTTTACTAAAGGTTTTGACAAAGGGGTAGATTATACGGGAGGTAGAACATATGTAATCAAGCTGGAAAAAAATATTCATCCTGAAGAAATTTCAAATTCTTTAGAAAAACTTTTTGTAAAGAACGGAGAATCTAATAATATTAATGCAAAACAATACGGGGAAAGTAATCAGGTAAGAATTACAACTAAATACGGTATGGATAGTAACGATCCGAATATAGATGTTGTAATAAGAGAAAAATTATATGAAGGTCTTAAAAGTTTTTTACCTGCCAACTATTCTAAAGATAATTTTGTTAAAGGATCTCCGTATGGTATTCAATCAGCTTCTGAGGTTGGACCAACTGTTGCCAGCGGAATAGTCAGAAGTGGAATTATTGCTGTATCCATAGCTTTAGGAGGTATATTTATTTATATTCTTGTCAGATTTAGAAACTGGCAAATGTCTACAGGTGCTGTTATATCTTTACTACACGACTCTGTAATAGTAATGGGTGTATTCTCAGTACTTAGCTGGGTTAAAATTATACCGTTTTCTGTAGAAATAGATCAATCTTTTATAGCTGCTATTCTTACTATTATTGGTTACTCTATTAATGATACAGTAATTGTATTTGATAGGATCCGAGAAAATAAAAGAAATAACGTTCATCACCTGATGACTCTGGAAGAATTGTATAATGATGCTATTAATCATACTTTAGGAAGAACTATTAACACGGGGGTTTCCACCATTATGGTAACTGTAATAATTTTCTTCTTTGGAGGTGAAAGCTTACAAGGATTTATGTTTGCTTTATTTTTAGGATTTACATTTGGTATGTATTCTTCCATTTATATAGCTTCGGCTCTTTCTTATGATTTAACTAAATATAGTTATGATAAAGAAACGGAACCTAAATTAGCAAAAAACTAATATTAATACTAGATTATAAACAAAGGACTCAATTGATATTGAGTCCTTTTTTATTTATAGCTAGTTAATAATTTTAAACTATGTGCATTTATATATAATTTAGAAAATGTAACTTTGTAAAAATAAAATTCAAATTGTGAGTTTCGGAGAAATTATTGTCATTATTTTTGTAGCCGTATTGTTATTCGGTCCAGATAAAATTCCAGAAATTGCCCGTGGCTTAGGCCAAGGTGTTAGAGCCATGAAAGATGCTACTGATAATATAAAAAGAGAAGTGATGTCTCAAATTGAAGAGAGCGGTGCTGTTAAAGAAATTGAGGATGAAATACAAGAGGCGAAAAATACAATGGAAGAAACTATACAGGATTCCAAAAATACCGTTGATGACATGCTGGATGATTCTTTTGACGGCCCGGTAAAAAGATAACTATGAATACATTTGTACGTTGGGATACTGAGCTATTCCTATTCTTAAATAATCTGGGAAGTTCCAACTTTGATCAATTCTGGTTATTTATGACCAATGAATACTATTGGATACCAGTCTATCTAATGATTTTTATTATAGTAATAGAAAAATTTGGATGGAAAAAGGCACTCTTAATTGGCTTAAGTATTGGCTTAATGATTTTAATTACAGATAATTTTGCTTCATTAATTAAACATTGGATAAAACGTCCAAGACCATGTAAAAATCAGGAAATTGATGGACTTTTCCGATTAGTTATTGATAGATGCAGAGGTAATTATTGTTTTTTTTCTGCCCATGCAGCAAATTCATTTGGTTTAGCAGTTTATCTTTCATCTTTATTTAAGAAGCAACACAAATATTCTACTTATTTATTTTTCTCGTGGGCTGCATTAGTTTCATACAGCAGAATTTATGTGGGAGTGCACTTCCCATTGGATATTATAACAGGTATATTGGTAGGAATCCTTATCGGATGGTTATTTAGTAAATCACAAAAATTTATTATAAAACCTTAACCAATTATTTTGTTTATTGATCCTGCGGTTTATGCTTATGCTTAAAGAGTACAGCAAACAATACGGCTACAATTAGAGAATAAGAGGCAAACGTAATCCATATATTTTTCCATTCTTTTATTTCAACGGGATTTTTCAAAATACCATTTTCTCCGAATTCATTTCCTGATAAGAGATTTTTAATAGCTGGATTGTTCAAATCTGTATGTAAGTATGAAAGCAAATCATTTACCTGTGTAAATTCTAAAGTAAAAAACTTTTGAATTATAAATCCACTAATCAAACTTCCGAATATCGCACCAAATCCATTAGTCATCATCATAAATAAACCTTGAGCACTAGATCTTATCTTAGCATTAGTCGTTGATTCAACAAAAAGTGAACCTGAAACATTAAAGAAATCAAATGCCATACCATAGACTATACACGACAATAGTAGCATCCACAGTCCCTGAGTAGGATCACCAAATGCAAATAATCCAAAACGAAAAACCCAGGCCACCATACTAATAAGCATAACATTTTTAATCCCGAATTTTTTAAGAAAAAAAGGAATGGCTAGTATGAACATGGTTTCTGAAATCTGAGATATTGACATAATAAGTGTAGAATATCTTACTATCAAAGAGTTTTGGTATTCTCCTATTAATCCAAAATCAGACAAAAATGTATCTCCATATGCATTGGTTAGCTGCAATGCTGCGCCTAAAAACATACTAAACAGGAAAAACAACATCATCTTATAGTTTTTAAACAATGAAAAAGCATCTAGTCCCAGAATCTGAACCAGTGATTTATTTTGAGATGTATTATTTTGTGGGGGACATTTTGGTAATGATAAAGAATAAATACCTAATAATATGGCAACTGTTCCTGCTATTATAAATTGATTTCCTGATGCTTTATTCCCTGATAGGTTAGTAACCCACATAGCTACAATGAATCCTATAGTACCCCATACCCGTATAGGGGGATAATCCTTTACAATATCCAGGTTATTTTTTTCCAGAGCATTATAAGATATAGAATAAGTTAATGCTATGGTTGGCATGTAAAATATCATTGCTACTAAAATTGCCCAGAAAAATGTAGATGAGGTCTCTATAAATGGAATTGCCAGAAATGTAATTCCTCCAAGTGTATGAAGGATTGCATATAATCTTTCAGCGTTAATCCAGCGGTCTGCAACAATACCACATAAAGTAGGCATAAAAATAGAGGCTATACCCATGGTTGAAAATATGGCTCCGAATTCAATATTTCCCCAGTGTTTGGTCTCAAACCAATAATTTCCAATGGTAATCATCCATGCTCCCCAAATAAAAAACTGAAGGAAAACCAAAATAATCAAACGAAGTTTTATACTCATTTTAGCTGTTTTTAATTATATGCAAATAATCTTATTTCTAATTTTGCTAATATATAAATATTTTACAGGTAAAGATTACAAATATTTATGATTTATTCAAGGTTTCATTAAGATTGTCTTACCCATTTGATCAATTCTTTAAAACTGATTTTCTTACCGTACATTAATATTCCTATTCTATAAATTTTTGCTGCAGAATATATCATTGCAAAAACAGAAATTATCATAATTATAATTGAAAGAATAAGTTGCCATGCCGGAATTCCATAAAAAGCACGGGTTACCATGACCATCGGAGATGTAAAAGGAATCATACTTAACCAGAAAGCTACAGGACCTTCGGGATTATTTATAATAGTAATACACCCGTAAGCTCCTAGCATTAGTGGAACTACAATTATCGGCATAAATTGTTGTGTTTCCGTGTCATTGTCTACGGCAGCACCTATTGCTGCAAAAAAAGAGCTATAAAACAGATATCCTGCTAAAAAGAAAAATAAAAAAACAAAAATTATTAATGGATAGTTTAAACCTAAAAGACCATCTATTGTATTTTTTACCTGAACCTGAGCATCATAATTAATTAATTCGTTTATTCCGTTTTGATGAGGATTCATCATTAATTCTTTTCCTAAAAATATCTGTCCGGCAAAAAGTAAAACCATGGTCATCATAATCCAAATACTAAACTGGGTAAGTGCTACCAGTGTAGTTCCTAGTATTTTACCCATCATAAGTTCAAAAGGCTTTACTGATGAAATAATTATTTCTACCACCCGGTTATTTTTTTCTTCCATCACGCTTCTCATAACTCGAGTACCATATATGATTATAAACATTAATATAACATACATCAGTGAAAGAGCCAATATGTCTTTAACTGATGAATTTATATCTGACTTACCATCCTTTAAATTCATTATTTTTAAGGAAATGTTTGAAGATAATTTCTGAATATCTTCTTTTTTAAGTCCTAATTGAATTCTTCTTTTATTTTCAATAACTTTATTGATATTAGACTCAATGGAAAATAATAATGATTTATTAAGATTTTTATTGGTGTAAAACTGAATATGAGTTTCCAGATTATTGAAAAGAGAATCATGTACATCCGGAATATAAAGGAGCGCATCAATAGATTTACCTTTTATTAAAGAATCTTTTAATGCTTTTAAATCCTTTTGTTCATAAAAATTATATGTATGTTTTTCGTCACTTTTAAATTCTGGATAGAATTGATTTGTCACGTCTATAATTGCTACTTTGGAATTAGTTTCATTAATTTTAACCATATAAGCAACTATTATTCCAGCCAATAAAATTAAAATAGGAGCTAAAATAGTTATTATTATAAAGGATTTTTTTCTGGCTTGAGTCAAAAACTCCCTATTCATTACCAAAAGTATATTTTTCATATATATTTGTTAGTTTTAACTGCATCTATAAATACTTGATTCATACTCGGTATTTCTTCATAATATGAAATAATATCTCCTATCTCTGATAATTCATTGATCAAAGTTTTTGAGTCTTCACGGTCTGAGATTTTAACTGTAAAAGAATACGTATCTTCATCCTGAGATATATTTTCTAAGCTTCTTAGAAGCCTGAAATTATTAATTTTATCAGAAACAATATTTGCAAGAGATACTTTGAATTTTCCTTCTTTAAATTTATGCCTTATGTCTTTAACAGAACCATCTAAAATTTTTTCAGAATTGTTCAATAAAGCAACATTATCGCATAATTCTTCTACCGATTCCATTCTGTGAGAAGAAAATAAAATGGTAGTACCTTTTTCTTTAAGTTCTAAAATTTCATCCCTTATCAAATTAGCATTAACAGGATCAAAACCACTAAAAGGCTCATCAAAAATCAATAATTCAGGCTCATGCAAAACCGTAACTACAAATTGTATTTTTTGAGCCATTCCTTTGGATAACTCACTCAATTTTTTATCCCACCACTTTTCAATATGTAATTTATCAAACCAATATTCTAATTTCATTTTAGCAGTCTTCTTGCTCATTCCCTTTAATTGAGCCAGATATATTGCCTGCTCCCCAATTTTCATATTTTTGTATAACCCACGTTCTTCCGGCATATAACCTATCTGTGAGATATGTTTTTCTTGCAACGGTTCTCCATTAAATAATATTTCTCCGCTATCCGGTTTCGTAATCTGATTTATAATTCTTATAAAAGTAGTCTTTCCTGCACCATTGGGACCTAATATTCCATAAATACAACCTTTAGGTATATTTATACTGAAATTGTTTAAGGCTATTTTATCTTCATAAGCACGTGTAATATTTTTAGCCTGAATAAAGTAATCCATTAATTTTTTATATAATTAGTCTTTCAAAATTACTAAAAAGTTCCCTACATTATGAAAAATTACCGTTATTAGTAATTTTATATATTTGCCTAACTAATATTGGTAAAATGTATATCTGTAAATTACTGCTTTTTAAGTTATTGTTTTTTGTAATTTTAATGAGTAATTTTTCTTTTCTTGAAGCTCAAATCAACGTATATAAGCTTTTGGAAAAAACCCGTGATCAACACAAACTAAATTCTACGGATTATTTGAGTTCCTATCAATATTTTGCCTATGATAAGTTTTATATTGATGAATTTAATTATAATTTTTCTTCACATATAGATTCAATTTCTTTACCCGATCCTAAATTTGATGAATTATATATTCTAGGTGAAAGAATTTCAGAACATAAATTTGATAAAAAATACGGAAAGAAAAGTAATATAATTGCTAATAAATTATCTGGATTTAAAGAGCCATTTTATGATATACCAGAACAAATAATTAATCAAGAAAATTATCCAGATGTATTGACAAAAAATTTTTATTTATATAATTTTTATCTCACTGATAGTTTGTTGTTAAACAACAGAGATACCTACGTGATTTCTTTTAATTCTAAAAAAAAGCTTCTAATTAATGGAAGCAGAGGTAAATTATTTATTGATAAATCTAGTTATGCTCTTGTTCATTATTCAGGAATTGAATATTCAGATGAGTTTACAAGATATTTTGATTATACATGGGAAAATTATCAAAGCGTCTGGTATCTGAAAAATAAAATTAATAAATTTAAGCTGTATTCTTTTGATCTGTCTAAATTTATGAAAGGTATAAATCAAAAAATAATCATTACTCCCTGGATAGTTGTTGAATCAACTGTACATGATTTTACTGATAAAAATAAATTTACAAAAAAAGATTTTAGCGGGTATTCATATGAACTTGACAAGAATTTTGATCAAGATACAGAAAGTAAAATTTCAATTTATAGAAAAGATTCTCTTACTAAAAGAGAAAGTAATACCTATAGCTCAACACATTCACTTTTTGATATTTTTCCAATTGAAAAAAATATGAAAATGATGAACACTTTGAAAAAAGGAGAATTTTCCTTGGGTAAAATTAATTTGGATATTGAAAATGCCTTATCCTATAATGATTTTGAAGGTTTCAGGTTTCAATTAGGTGGAAGAACCAATTATAATTTTAATAAAAATTACAGTTTATACGGTTATACAGCTTTGGGAACTAAAAATAATAATCTTAAAGGAGGTGCTGGAATTACTTTCTTTATTAACAAGCAATATGATGGAAAATTAAAATTTAAATTAGCATCAGATGTAAATCCCTTTTCCAAAAATATTTTAAGATATCCACGGTCGATGAATCAGATTAAAGATCAATTAAACTTTTTACAAAATCCAGTATTTTATGATTATAGAAAAGCAGAAATTTCTTATGAACAAGACATACTAAAACACTTTACCACTTCCATAAATATTAATTATCAATTACAAAAAAGCGAATTTAATTATAATTATAAAACATATAAAAGTACCCATTGGTTTAACCAATTATCTACTTCATTAAATATTAAATATGCACCTTTTGCTACTTATATGCAAACACCTGAAGGAAAAAAAGTACTAGATGATAAGCCTATATATTTTTACCTGACTTATTCTAAAACCTGGAAAATCATAAATTCTGATTTTGATTATCATAAATTAGATTTTTCAACTGATATATCTTTTAAAAATAAATGGGGATTAAGTAATATATTTATTAATGGTGGAATAATCAAAGGTGAAACAACACTTTGGAACTCTTACGGAAGTTTTGGAAATGCAAAATCGGGTAAAAATATATTTGATAGATTTTCAGCGAAAGGAGTACGTTCTCTTGAAACTTTACCTGCCGATAATTTTTTTGCAACTCAGTATTTTACAGTTTTTTTAACGCATACTTTTCCTGATATAAAACTTTGGGAAACAAAAAAAATATCTATTGCTATTGTTTATAATGCGCTTTTGGGAAGATTAGAACATAAAGATATTCATGCATTTACATATTTACGTGTTCCTGATAATTATTATCACGAATCAGGAATTGAAGTAAATCGATTAATTTCTAATTTTGGATTAGGATTTTATTACAGACTAGGTGCTTATAGTGAAAAAGAGTTTAGTAATAACTTATACATGAAATTAACTTTTAACTTATTTAAATAAATACTCCTTTAATATAATAATTAGATAGAAAACATTATTTTTGCATTATTATAAATAATCATGAAAAAAATTTTCTTTTTAACATTATTCTTTGCCTGTGTTTATTTTTGTAATGCTCAGGAAACTATAATTAAAATTGATTCTGCTACAGGAGGAAGACTTTCTATAAGTGGGGAACAAGATATTTTAAAAATGATTGATGACGGCCAAATCTGTAAAAATTTAGCCTCAATGGCTCATTCTTCAGATTCCGATTCTTCCAATAACTCTAATGCAGGAACAGGAACCGGTAAAAAAACTCCTACCAGACCGACTACTCCTAAAAGTGTTTGTGGAAAGAGAAACGATATACCGGGATTTATGATAAAAGTAGGAGAAGCTAAGACCGAACAGGATTTTAATGATTTAATGTCTAAGTTTAGAAATGAATTTCCTGAATTGCGCGTTGAAAAAAGTTATCTTCGTCCAGACTGGAGACTCTTAGCAGGTGATTATTTTAAAAAGGAATCTGGTCAGGCTGATTTGAAAAGAATCAGGAAAAGTTTTCCTACAGCTATGTTAATTAATTGGCGAATTTACTGTAACCGGGCAAAATAAATAAAAAAAGAGATTGAAAATCAATCTCTTTTTTTATTTTAATTCACTTCTTTCCCTTCATTATCATAATATTCAAATAAGAAATCATTATATGGGAATCGCTTAGTATGAATTTCTTTAACCTTTTCATAAATAAGCTTTTTCATATCTTCATAATTCTCTTTAGTTAAAGCTGAAATGAAAACTGTAGGATATTGTGATTTAGCCATCCATGTTTTTTTCCAGTCTTGTAAAGAATAATTTCTTCTGGTTACAGGAGTTAAATCATCTTCATCTTTCTTTTCATAAGTGAAATTATCTATTTTATTAAATAACATAATGGTTGGTTTATCCGCACATTCAATTTCCGCTAAAATTATATTAACTGAATTGATATGATCTTCAAAACTACCGTGGGATATGTCCACTACATGAACAAGTAAATCCGCTTCTCTGACTTCATCCAGAGTTGATTTAAAAGACTCAACTAACTGAGTCGGCAATTTTCTAATAAATCCTACGGTGTCTGTCAACAAAAATGGCAGATTGCCAATTACTACCTTTCTCACGGTTGTATCCAAAGTCGCAAAAAGTTTATTTTCCGCAAAAACTTCTGACTTACTCAGTACATTCATAATTGTTGATTTACCAACATTGGTATATCCAACTAATGCTACTCGTACCAGCTTTCCTCTGTTATTTCTCTGTGTAGCCATTTGCTTATCAATAGCCTTAAGCTTTTCCTTGAGTAAAGATATCCTATCTCTGATAATTCTACGGTCTGTCTCTATTTCCGTTTCTCCTGGACCTCTCATTCCAATACCTCCTTTCTGTCTTTCCAAGTGTGTCCACATTCTGGTCAAACGAGGAAGTAAATATTCGTATTGGGCCAGCTCAACCTGAGTTCTGGCGTAAGACGTCTGAGCTCTCTGAGCAAAAATATCCAAAATTAGATTAGTTCTATCAATAATTTTTTTATCTAATTCTTTTTCCAGATTTTTTAATTGTGAAGGTGATAATTCATCATCAAAAATAATTGTATCTATTTCGTTTTCAGAAACAAATTGCTGTATTTCTTCAAGCTTTCCTGTTCCAACGAATGTACGCGGATTGGGTTTATCTAATTTTTGTGTAAATCTTTTAAAAACTTCAGCCCCTGCTGTATTCGCTAAAAATTCAAGTTCATCCATATATTCTGAAAGTTTTTCTTCGTCCTGACTAGGAGTTATTAAACCAACAAGAATAGCTTTTTCATAAACGTTTTCTTTTTTTTCTAACATAAATGTTTTTCTACTTTTTTTATTTTTTTAATGCAGTCAATTTATTAAAATTTATTCTATCTTAAATAAATCATTAATTAAACGTGTGAAAGTTTTATTTTACATTTTATAAGGTTTGATTAAACAATTTCAAAAACTATGCAATAAAAATATTAGCTAAAATATATATAAATATTACAAAGCCTTTGGATAACAACAACAATCTGTTGTATGATCCATAACTATTCCAACTGCCTGCATATGTGCATATATAATGGTACTTCCGACAAATTTAAATCCACGTTTTTTTAAATCTTTAGATATTTTATCCGATAATTCAGTGGATGCTGGCACATCGCAACTATTTTTCCAATGGTTAATAATTGGTTTGTGACCTACAAAACCCCAAATATAATTGCAAAATGTTCCAAATTCTTCTTGTACTTTTAAATATTTCTGAGCATTGATAACAGTAGAATTTATTTTTAGCCGATTACGTATGATTCCCTCATCTTGCATAAGTAAATCAAGCTTTTCCTGTGTATATTCAGCAATTAGATTAAAGTTAAATCCATCAAAAGCTTTACGAAAGTTTTCTCTTTTTTTCAATATGGTTATCCAGCTTAAACCAGCCTGGAATCCTTCAAGTATAAGAAATTCAAACATTAATTTATCATCATGAACCGGAACCCCCCATTCATAATCATGGTAATTTTTATAGATTTCATCTGAACCTACCCAAGCACATCTTTGTTTCATCTTTATTAGTTATTTTTTGCCTGGTTACAATTTACAAAATTGTATTTATTTATTTACTTTTGTTTCTGACTCCTGTTCTTTTTCTGTTAATATTTCTTCAATTGTTTTTTTAGGTTTATTCTTATCATAAATTAATACGTCTGGAAAAATATCCTGCCATTTATGTAACTGTTCTTCTTCCCTCCAGTCAAATTCCTCTAAATACCTTTGCCGTTTAGGTACTTTACTTTCCGGATAAATTTTTGATTCGGCATTAATCTGACAAGAAACGATATCCATTTTTCTATTTATAAATTCACCTTGCAATATTCCACATATGGAGCGTGAAATTCCTGTCCTTACCTTTTCATGGGTTTTTGAGTTTTCCTCCTCAACGTAGGTTATTGATTCAGCATTTCCTTGCAAATCAACAAAATGCAATTCTTCATTTTCAAAGTAGGCATGTAACATCCTTCCTTTTGCCTGATTAAATTCAAACTTAGGCGAAAGTGAGTCTACTTTGCTAATTACAAATGCATGATTTCTACCATAAATAGAATCAATTGCCTGGGTTTTAATATTCATATATGCGGATAAGGTATCTGCTACTAATTGTCGACCACCTGAAGACCAAAAAATAGGTTTTTTATAAAAATCTATCCTACCTATAGACTCATGATACACTAATGAATCACTTTTACCTGAAAGGTTAGATTTAAAGATTCGTCCATTATGATATCCTCTGATTATGGATTTTTTATTGATATCCTGTGTAGCTATTAAAGTATCTGAATGCAAATAAAGGGAATCATTGGTAAATGCTTTGACCATGTAAGGTCTGCCGGTAATTATAGCTGAATCTTTAAACTGGTATACTTCTCCGTAATTTCCTATTATAAAACGTTTTTCTTTAGGTTCTTCAATTTTAACATTTTTAATTCCTTTACCAAATCCCGTTATCTCATTAAAATATAACTCATCACCAGTTAAAACTTTACCCTGATAATTAACTCTCCCGTCTTTCTTTAAAAATGATTCCTTTGTTTTGGTATTATACGTTCCATTGCTACCTGTCACGTAAACGGAAAAATCTTTTTTATTATTAATACGAGTAAATTGATCAAAGACAGCAAGCCCCGTATTAGAATCATATTTAATTGATGAACCTTCAATTCTGTAATCAGGAGATTCCAGTATGGAGCTTTCACCTAATTCTATCCTATTTTGTTTAACGTAGTATATTCCCACTTTAGTTCTGGTAACATCTTTTCCTTTATAAATAGTTCCCCAGTTATCAAAATAAGCAATATCTGCGTTTGCATCATAAAACATTTTATCCGTTTCAACCGTTTGATCAGGAGTTACTAATTTGACATTATCGTAAGCTGTTACCAATCGAGTCGTAGCATCATAAGTTAATCTCTCACATACTAATGAAGATCCCTTATCAACAAAATGTATATTTCCTCTTGCCTCTATTGTCTCTTTATCCTGAAAATAAATAACAGAATCTGCTTTTAATTTTGAAGTTTCATGCTCTGCAACAACATTTCCGGAATATATCATATTTCCGTTAAAAACCTTTTCATTAACTTCTTCCAAATCAGCATTAACCAAACGAATTTTTTCAGCTTTAGAATTTTTTTTACTAACTGGTAATTTTACCTGAGAAATTAGCAAAGAGCTATGTATAAATAAAAAAAAGAGAAATATAACTCTCATTAATTTAAGCTTTCTTTTTTGCATAAAAATACAACGAGTGACTTTCTATATCAATTCCAAATATTTCTTCTAAAGAATCTTTAATCGTTTGTATTCTAGGATCACAAAACTCTATAACTTCACCGGAATCTAACATCAGAATATGATCATGTTGTTTGGCAAAATAAGATTTCTCATACAAAGCTTGCAATCCATCACCAAACTGATGTTTTTTAACAAGCTTGGCATCAAGAAGAATTTCTATAGTATTATAAATTGTAGCTCTACTTACACGATAATTTTTTTCTTTCATTCTCATATACAACCAATCTATATTAAAATGCTCATCTGTTGAATATATTTCTTCAACTATTGCAAATCTTTCAGGAGTTTTTCTATGACCTTTGTCTTCCAAATATTTACGAAAAACTTCTTTGACTGTCTGTATATTTTTATTGATAGTTTCTGTATTCATAACTAAACTGGTTATTACTGCAAATATAGCAATAAATAAAATATGAATATTTGTATACAATACCATTTAATAAATACTTTTATAGATTATTATTATAGTTAATTAAAAAAAATAGTAATAAATTAAAAAAAAAACTTAAAAAATCATTTTTAGTATAATTTTTGATTAAACCTATGAGCATAATTATTAATCTAGAGTAAGTTGTCCTATAAATGCTCTTAAATAATGCATTCCGAGATGAAAAAGTTTATTAAATTTTTCTTTGTTATATTCTTGTTTTTCGTTAGTTGCCAAACTAATCAACCACAAGATAAAAACTCAGAAAACAGTGGAAAAAAACTGGAGAAAACCACCTTAGGTGGTGGATGTTTCTGGTGTTTAAGTCCGTGCTTTGAAATGTTAAAAGGGGTTTATAAAGTAACATCCGGATATTCTGGAGGAAACAATGAATATCCTACTTATCAAGAGGTATCCAGTGGAACAACCGGCCACGCTGAAGTAGTACAAATTGAATATGATCCAGAAGAAATTTCTTTTTTAGAAATATTGGACGTTTTTTGGTTTTTACATGACCCTACTCAATTAAATAAACAGTTTGAAGATGTAGGAACTCAATACAGATCCGTTATATTTTTCAGATCTGAAGAACAAAAAATACTAGCACAAGAATCACTTAAAAAATCAGAAAAAACGGATTTGTGGTCTGGTAAATATGTAACTCAAATAAGCCCTTTTGCTAATTTTTATCCGGCTGAAGATTATCACCAGCAATACTTTAAACAAAATCAATTTTTACCCTACTGCAAATCGGTAATATCTCCAAAAATTCAAAAATTTAAATCTAAATTTTACTATAAACTTAAGCCTGAATTTCAAGATAAATAATTTAAAATTAATTTATAGTTTGAATTAATATATTTTGTATTGAAGTACTATCAGAGAGTATCATAAAATGCCCTTGATTAGTAATCATATGGTCAACTTTAATATATCTTGCAGGGAAAATTTTATCTTTAGAACCATGTATATGAACTAAATTATCAGGAATTTTTTTATTGTCCCATCCAATAACCTGATCAATTGCCCAACGGGTAAATTTTATATCTGTATCATTTAATATCTGAGACATTATAATTTTATCTTTCTTCTCAGTTATTCCAAAAAAGTAAAACAATAAAGAATGAGCTTTAAGAAAATACATATCAGGTATTAAATTTTGTATTTTTAATTTACCAAACCACCTGTAGTAAAAAGGTAATTCATTTTTAGTTTTTATGGTTGATAGTAAAATAATCTTTAAAGGTTTTTTATGTTTGGCTACTTCAATTGCCATTATACCTCCAAAAGAAACACCTATAAATATACATGAATTATCTGTTATTTGTGATTGTATAATTCGTAAAGCATAATCACTTATTTTTTCTTTGTATAATGGATGAATCCAATTTATATGGATAATTTTATCACTTAAAACAGATAAATCTAATTGAGAAAATACTCGATAATCTGCACCTAAACCACTAAATAAATATATTGTCATATTAAAAAATTAATTTTGAATTAAAAACCAGAGATACACATATGTCAGTGTTGGTGAGCAATAAAAATTTAATAAAATAAAATATAACACATTATGGGATTTAATCTATTTTTATTATTTATTTGATAATTAATAACCTGCTCCATTATATTTTTTTTATAAACAAATATAATAAATCCTATTTTGATGTGAATATAAAAACAGTAATATTGAGTTTTAAAGAGAGAATATAAAAAAAATTGAATTAATCAAAAACAATCAGAGCGATAGAGCTAGGTATAGAATTGGTTATAGATATAACTATAATGGTTTTTATTGAGTAGTAGAAATAGAATTAAAAAAGATAAATTAAATAAAAAAACCCTTAATCATTTCTGATTAAGGGTTTTCATGTTTAAAAATCCGGCGGCGTCCTACTCTCCCGCAAGTAGCAGTACCATCGGCGCAGTCAGGCTTAACTTCTGTGTTCGGAATGGGAACAGGTGGGCCCTGACGCTATAACCGCCTAAAATATCTTAATGGGATTTTATATAAATAAATTGAACCTTCCAGCTTCCTGAAAAACGGCTTGTTTTTCTGTATGTTTGTTTTAATACTATTGGACGAAACCTACGGGTAATTAGTACTGCTCGGCTGGGACATCGCTGCCCTTACACCTACAGCCTATCAACGTGGTGATCTCCCACGACCCTTAAAAGAACTCTCATCTTGCGGCGAGTTTCGCACTTATATGCTTTCAGTGCTTATCTCATCCAAACTTAGCTACTCAGCGGTGCACCTGGCGGCACAACTGATACACCAGAGGTTTGTTCAACTCGGTCCTCTCGTACTAGAGTCAACTCCGCTCAAAATTCTAACGCCCGCAATAGATAGAGACCGAACTGTCTCACGACGTTCTGAACCCAGCTCGCGTGCCACTTTAATGGGCGAACAGCCCAACCCTTGGGACCTTCTCCAGCCCCAGGATGTGACGAGCCGACATCGAGGTGCCGAACCTCCCCGTCGATGTGAGCTCTTGGGGGAGACTAGCCTGTTATCCCCGGAGTACCTTTTATCCTATGAGCGATGGCCCTTCCATGCGGAACCACCGGATCACTATGTCCTGCTTTCGCACCTGTTCGGCTTGTTGGCCTCACAGTCAAGCACCCTTATGCCATTACACTCTACGCACGGTTGCCAAGCGTGCTGAGGGTACCTTTGAAAGCCTCCGTTACTCTTTTGGAGGCGACCACCCCAGTCAAACTACCCGCCACGCAATGTCCTTCTTTTGCAGAAGTTAGGCTCCAGATAAATAAAGGGTGGTATTTCAACGTCAACTCCACGACTCCTAGCGAAGCCGCTTCATAGTTTCCCACCTATCCTACACATCATTTACCCGAAGTCAATACGAAGCTATAGTAAAGGTTCACAGGGTCTTTTCGTCCCATTGCGGGTAATCGGCATCTTCACCGATACTACAATTTCACCGAGCTCATGGTTGAGACAGTGCCCAGATCGTTACACCATTCGTGCAGGTCGGAACTTACCCGACAAGGAATTTCGCTACCTTAGGACCGTTATAGTTACGGCCGCCGTTTACTGGGGCTTCAGTCAAATGCTTTGGATTGCTCCGAACATCCTTCCTTAACCTTCCAGCACCGGGCAGGTGTCAGACCCTATACGTCATCTTTCGATTTTGCAGAGTCCTGTGTTTTTGATAAACAGTCGCCTGGGCCTTTTCACTGCGGCTCCCGTTTTACGGGGAGCGACCTTTCTCCCGAAGTTACAGGTCTATTTTGCCTAGTTCCTTAACCATGATTCACTCGAGCGCCTTAGGATACTCTCCTCATCCACCTGTGTCGGTTTTGGTACGGGCCACTGTAAACTAGCCTTAGAAGTTTTTCTTGAGAGCTCTTACCTACACTATCCATTCGGCCGAAGCTTCCTGGTACTATCACATTCGGCATCCTTGACGCATTTAACTATCAAAGATATACCTACACGCTTTAACGTACTATTCCGTCAGTACGCGGTAGTTTCATTACTCTGTCCCTCCTTCGAATTTACAGCGGGTATCGGAATATTAACCGATTGGCCATCGACATCTCCTTTCGGATTAGCCTTAGGACCCGACTAACCCTCAGCTGATTAGCATAGCTGAGGAAACCTTGGATTTACGGCGTGGGGGTTTCTCACCCCCATTATCGTTACTTATGCCTACATTTTCTTTTCTGTCTGCTCCAGCATGAGTCACCTCACACCTTCGACGCCAACAGAATGCTCCCCTACCGAAATATATTATTTCGCAGAGCTTCGGTAGTATACTTATGCCCGAGTATTATCCATGCCGGACCGCTCGACTAGTGAGCTGTTACGCACTCTTTAAATGAGTGGCTGCTTCCAAGCCAACATCCTAGCTGTCTGGGCAGTCCGACCTCGTTTTTTCAACTCAGTATACATTTCGGGACCTTAGCTGCTGCTCTGGGTTGTTTCCCTCTCGGACATGGACCTTAGCACCCATGCCCTCACTGCTAAGAAACATATAATAGCATTCGGAGTTTGTCAGGATTTGGTAGGCGGTGAAACCCCCGCATCCAATCAGTAGCTCTACCTCTATTATACTTGTCTTAACGCTGCACCTAAATGCATTTCGGGGAGTACGAGCTATCTCCCAGTTTGATTAGCCTTTCACCCCTAACCACAGGTCATCCGAAGACTTTTCAACGTCAACCGGTTCGGTCCTCCACTTTGTGTTACCAAAGCTTCAACCTGCCCATGGATAGATCACAAGGTTTCGCGTCTAATCCCACTAACTATAACGCCCTATTCAGACTCGCTTTCGCTGCGGCTCCGTAGCTGAACTACTTAACCTCGCTAGTGAAATTAACTCGTAGGCTCATTATGCAAAAGGCACGCCGTCACATCTTACGATGCTCCGACCGCTTGTAAGCGTACGGTTTCAGGATCTATTTCATCTTTCTTATCGAAATGCTTTTCACCTTTCCCTCACGGTACTAGTTCGCTATCGGTCTTTGAGGAGTATTTAGCCTTGGAGGATGGTCCCCCCATATTCAGACAGGATTTCACGTGTCCCGCCCTACTCATTGTCATTTATTTATGAATTTCACTTACAGGACTTTCACCTTCTCTGGTTACTTTTTCCAAAGTATTCTGTTACGCATAGATAAACTTTTGGGCTATTCCGATTTCGCTCGCCACTACTCTCGGAATCTCGGTTGATTTCTTTTCCTCTTCCTACTTAGATGTTTCAGTTCAGAAGGTTCGCCTCCCTTGCGGGATACTGTACTTAGGTACAGTGGGTTGCCCCATTCAGACATCTGCGGATCACTTCGTGTGTGCCAATCCCCGCAGCTTTTCGCAGCTTACCACGTCTTTCTTCGCCTCTCAAAGCCTAGGCATCCGCCGTACGCTCTTAACGATTTCTTTCCTTAGCCGCCTTTCAGGACGGCTGCTCGGTTTAATTTCTTTATATAAAATCCCAGTAATGTCAATGATCTGTATAACAACACTTGTTATAATCTTGTATCTTTTATAAAAATAACGCTTTTTCGTTATTTTTATTAATACTTGTGGAGAATAAGGGAGTCGAACCCTTGACCTCCTGCGTGCAAGGCAGGCGCTCTAGCCAACTGAGCTAATTCCCCTTGGTCATCTTGTAGTCTCAGGCAGACTCGAACTGCCGACCTCTACATTATCAGTGTAGCGCTCTAACCGGCTGAGCTATGAGACTCTGTCTGTTTGGTCTTTCCTGTACTTACTTTAAGCTCTTTCTGTCTTTCCTGTGCTCGTAGATGGTTCCAGGGGTGTGTTATTATATTGTGTGTTTCTTTTTTTATTTTTCTTTGCTTTCATGTGACACTTGATATTTTTTAATCTTATTGTTTATTACTATATATTAATCATTATAATTATTTATAGCTTAAATAATAAACAGACAAACTCCTGGAATAAAATAATTCCATTTGGGTTATCTTGTGATAACTCCTGTACTCTAAAAAAGAGATGTTCCAGCCGCACCTTCCGGTACGGCTACCTTGTTACGACTTAGCCCCAGTCACTAGTTTTACCCTAGGCAGCTCCTTTTACGGTCACCGACTTCAGGCACCCCCAGCTTCCATGGCTTGACGGGCGGTGTGTACAAGGCCCGGGAACGTATTCACCGCATCATGGCTGATATGCGATTACTAGCGATTCCAGCTTCATAGAGTCGAGTTGCAGACTCCAATCCGAACTGAGACCGGCTTTAGAGATTCGCATCACATCGCTGTGTAGCTGCCCTCTGTACCGGCCATTGTAGCACGTGTGTGGCCCAGGGCGTAAGGGCCGTGATGATTTGACGTCATCCCCACCTTCCTCGCGGTTTGCACCGGCAGTCCCATTAGAGTTCCCGACTTGAATCGCTGGCAACTAATGGCAGGGGTTGCGCTCGTTATAGGACTTAACCTGACACCTCACGGCACGAGCTGACGACAACCATGCAGCACCTTGAAAATTGTCCGAAGAAATACCTATTTCTAGGTACGTCAATTCCCATTTAAGCCCTGGTAAGGTTCCTCGCGTATCATCGAATTAAACCACATGCTCCACCGCTTGTGCGGGCCCCCGTCAATTCCTTTGAGTTTCAACCTTGCGGTCGTACTCCCCAGGTGGGATACTTATTACTTTCGCTTAGCCGCTGAGCCCTAAAGCCCAACAGCGAGTATCCATCGTTTACGGCGTGGACTACCAGGGTATCTAATCCTGTTCGCTCCCCACGCTTTCGTCCATCAGCGTCAATCGGTATTTAGTAACCTGCCTTCGCAATTGGTGTTCTGTGTAATATCTATGCATTTCACCGCTACACTACACATTCCGGCTACTTCAATACTATTCAAGACTTGCAGTATCAACGGCAGTTCTACAGTTAAGCTGTAGGATTTCACCGCTGACTTACAAATCCGCCTACGGACCCTTTAAACCCAATAAATCCGGATAACGCTTGCATCCTCCGTATTACCGCGGCTGCTGGCACGGAGTTAGCCGATGCTTATTCGTATGGTACCTTCAGCTATCTACACGTAGATAGGTTTATCCCCATACAAAAGAAGTTTAAAACCCATAGGGCTGTCGTCCTTCACGCGGGATGGCTGGATCAGGCTCTCACCCATTGTCCAATATTCCTCACTGCTGCCTCCCGTAGGAGTCTGGTCCGTGTCTCAGTTCCAGTGTGGGGGATCACCCTCTCAGGCCCCCTAAGGATCATCGTCTTGGTAAGCCGTTACCTTACCAACTAACTAATCCTACGCATGCCTATCTCTATCCGATAAATCTTTGAATAAATAGTAAGGTTACTACTTAGTATATCCGGTATTAATCCGGGTTTCCCCGGGCTATCCCAGTGATAGAGGCAAGTTACATACGCGTTACGCACCCGTGCGCCGGTCTCTCAAGAAGCAAGCTCCTTAATACCCCTCGGCTTGCATGTGTTAGGCCTCCCGCTAGCGTTCATCCTGAGCCAGGATCAAACTCTCCATTGTAAAATTTTTGTTTCTTTAACATGGTAGTTATCCCTAAAACTCAAATGGAATTAACTTTGTTATTATTCCAGGTTTGCTGTTTTGTCTTTTTATCTTGTGTCTCTTTTTTCATTCTTAAAAAAGAAACTTTATGTCAACGATCTTCTTTGTTTGCGCCCCTTCGCTACTTTCGTTATCTCAGTAATTCCGGATTGCGAGTGCAAAGATACAGACTTTTTCTTATCCTCCAAATATTTCTGCACTTTTTTTTGACTTTTTTTAACCCTAAACCTATAACTCGCTATTAAACAATTAGATAAATTATTAACTTTTTTTTACCTTTTTTTTCCATTTCTCTCACTTCTTCTATTTCCCAATGTTAACACGATGTTATTTACTTCTTATCCTACTCTATTTTTATTCTTCTATTCTATGATATACTTAATTCTCCCCCCTCCTTTTTAATTGGGATGTCCTGCTCTACTATTTTCTTTGGTCTTTGTTTCTTTACTTGATAGCTCTTGTTTCTACTTTCTATCATTAGTATAAATTATTTCTTTAAAAACTTTTTTATTATTATATACATTATATGTACTGCCAAATCTTACTCTAGTATTCTCATCGCATTTTTTAAATACTCTTTATATATATACCTAATTATATAAAAATACCCTGATATAACATATCAGGGTGTAAATATTGCTTATTGTTTTTAAAGCACACTATAATTATCTAATTGAATCATGGTTTCTAATAGCAATCCACCCGGTCAGTCTTCTTCCATCAGTAAGATCTAAAATATACCAGTAACTGGAACTCGGAAGGTTCCTGCCTAAATATTTGCCATCCCAGATGAATTCTTTATCAATTTTCTGTTTTAAAAGAAGTTTTCCGTATCTGTCAAAAATAGTGATACTGCTACCTGAATATATTTCTAGTCCTTTAATGTGCCAGACATCATTGATTCCATCTCCATTCGGTGTAATGATATTGGGGATATCCAGTATACTGAAAACTAATGGGCCATTTATACAACCTAAAGCATTTCTTACGTATGCATGGTATATTTTAGGCTTTAATCCTGTAAAAAACGGAGAACTTTGCCAATTAATTAAATCCAGACTATATTCCAATGGGGCTTTTCCTATGGCATATACTTCTACATCATTTCCGTTAATCTTAATTTCTTTGATTTGTGGAGTTTCATAGTAGTTGATCTGAATTGAAGAAGAGGAAGAGCAACCGTTTTTATTAGTAACGGTAACCTTATAAATTCCTGCCTGGGTAACTTCTATGCTTTGGGTAGTGGCTCCGGTACTCCAAAGGTAGCTGCTGCCTGTATTGCCGGCATCCAGAGTAGTTGAGCTTCCCTGGCAGATGCTTCGGTCGGCTCCTAAGTTGACGACCGGAAGTGGATTTACTGTAATTTTAATTTCATCGCTTCCCTGACAGCCGTTGGCATCGGTTACCACCACACTGTAGGTTGCTGCCTGGGTAACTTCTATGCTTTGGGTAGTGGCTCCGGTACTCCAAAGGTAGCTGCTGCCTGTATTGCCGGCATCCAGAGTAGTTGAGCTTCCCTGACAAATGCTTCGGTCGGCTCCTAAGTTGACTACCGGAAGTGGATTTATACTTATTTTAATTTCATCGCTTCCCTGACAGCCGTTGACATCGGTAACTACCACACTGTAGGTTCCTGCCTGGGTAACTTCTATGCTTTGGGTAGTGGCTCCGGTACTCCAAAGGTAGCTGCTGCCTGTATTGCCGGCATCTAAAGTGGTTGAGCTTCCCTGACAAATGCTTCGGTCGGCTCCTAAGTTGACTACCGGAAGTGGATTTATACTTATTTTAATTTCATCGCTTCCCTGACAGCCGTTGGCATCGGTTACCACCACACTGTAGGTTCCTGCCTGGGTGACTTCTATGCTCCGGGTAGTGGCTCCGGTAATCCAAAGGTAGGTGCTGCCTGCATTGCCGGCATCTAAAGTGGTAGAGCTTCCCTGGCAAATGCTTCGGTCGGCTCCTAAGTTGACTACCGGTAACGCATTAACTGTTACTTTTACTGAACCGCTTCCCTGACAGCCGTTGGCATCGGTAACCACCACACTGTAGGTTCCTGCCTGGGTAACTTCTATGCTCCGGGTAGTGGCTCCGGTACTCCAAAGGTAGGTGCTGCCTGCATTTCCGGCATCTAAAGTGGTAGAGCTTCCCTGGCAGATACTTCGGTCGGCTCCTAAGTTCACTAAAGGTAACGCATTAACTGTTACTTTTACTGAACCGCTTCCCTGACAGCCGTTGGTATCGGTTACCACCACACTGTAGGTTCCTGCCTGGGTAACTTCTATGCTCCGGGTAGTGGCTCCGGTACTCCAAAGGTAGCTGCTGCCTGTATTGCCGGCATCTAAAGTGGTAGAGCTTCCCTGGCAAATGCTTCGGTCAGCTCCTAAGTTCACTACCGGTAACGCATTAACTGTTATTTTTATTGAACCTTTTCCCTGACAGCCGTTGGCATCGGTAACCACCACACTGTAGGTTCCTGCCTGGGTAACTTCTATGCTTTGGGTAGTGGCTCCGGTACTCCAAAGGTAGGTGCTGCCTGGATTGCCGGCATCTAATACCGTTGTATTTCCCTGGCAAATGCTTCGGTCGGCTCCTAAGTTCACTACCGGTAACGCATTAACTGTTACTTTTACTGAACCGCTTCCCTGACAGCCGTTGGTATCGGTTACCACCACACTGTAGGTTCCTGCCTGGGTAACTTCTATGCTCCGGGTAGTGGCTCCGGTACTCCAAAGGTAGGTGCTGCCTGTATTGCCGGCATCTAATACCGTTGTACTTCCTTGGCAAATGCTTCGGTCAGCTCCTAAGTTCACTACCGGTAACGCATTAACTGTTATTTTTATTGAACCTTTTCCCTGACAGCCGTTGGCATCGGTAACCACCACACTGTAGGTTCCTGCCTGGGTAACTTCTATGCTTTGGGTAGTGGCTCCGGTACTCCAAAGGTAGGTGCTGCCTGCATTGCCGGCATCTAATACCGTTGTACTTCCTTGGCAAATACTTCGGTCGGCTCCTAAGTTCACTACCGGTAACGCATTAACTGTTACTTTTACTGAACCGCTTCCCTGACAGCCGTTGGTATCGGTTACCACCACACTGTAGGTTCCTGCCTGGGTAACTTCTATGCTCTGGGTAGTGGCTCCGGTACTCCAAAGGTAGGTGCTGCCTGTATTGCCGGCATCTAATACCGTTGTACTTCCTTGGCAAATGCTTCGGTCAGCTCCTAAGTTGACTACCGGTAACGCATTAACTGTTACTTTTACTGAACCGCTTCCCTGACAGCCGTTGGCATCGGTTACCACCACACTGTAGGTTCCTGCCTGGGTGACTTCTATGCTCCGGGTAGTGGCACCGGTACTCCAAAGGTAGGTGCTGCCTGCATTGCCGGCATCTAAAGTGGTAGAGCTTCCCTGGCAAATGCTTCGGTCGGCTCCTAAGTTGACTACCGGTAACGCATTAACTGTTACTTTTACTGAACCGCTTCCCTGACAGCCGTTGGCATCGGTTACCACCACACTGTAGGTTCCTGCCTGGGTAACTTCTATGCTCCGGGTAGTGGCTCCGGTACTCCAAAGGTAGGTGCTGCCTGTATTGCCGGCATCTAATACCGTTGTACTTCCTTGGCAAATGCTTCGGTCAGCTCCTAAGTTCACTACCGGTAACGCATTAACTGTTATTTTTATTGAACCTTTTCCCTGACAGCCGTTGGCATCGGTAACCACCACACTGTAGGTTCCTGCCTGGGTAACTTCTATGCTTTGGGTAGTGGCTCCGGTACTCCAAAGGTAGGTGCTGCCTGCATTGCCGGCATCTAATACCGTTGTACTTCCTTGGCAAATACTTCGGTCGGCTCCTAAGTTCACTACCGGTAACGCATTAACTGTTACTTTTACTGAACCGCTTCCCTGACAGCCGTTGGTATCGGTTACCACCACACTGTAGGTTCCTGCCTGGGTAACTTCTATGCTCTGGGTAGTGGCTCCGGTACTCCAAAGGTAGGTGCTGCCTGGATTGCCGGCATCTAATACCGTTGTACTTCCTTGGCAAATGCTTCGGTCAGCTCCTAAGTTGACTACCGGTAACGCATTAACTGTTACTTTTACTGAACCGCTTCCCTGACAGCCGTTGGCATCGGTTACCACCACACTGTAGGTTCCTGCCTGGGTGACTTCTATGCTCCGGGTAGTGGCACCGGTACTCCAAAGGTAGGTGCTGCCTGCATTGCCGGCATCTAAAGTGGTAGAGCTTCCCTGGCAAATGCTTCGGTCGGCTCCTAAGTTGACTACCGGTAACGCATTAACTGTTACTTTTACTGAACCGCTTCCCTGACAGCCGTTGGCATCGGTTACCACCACACTGTAGGTTCCTGCCTGGTTTACTTCTATGCTTTGGGTAGTGGCTCCGGTACTCCAAAGGTAGGTGCTGCCTGTATTGCCGGCATCCAGAGTAGTTGTACTTCCTTGGCAGATACTTCGGTCGGATCCTAAGTTGACTATTAAACCTTTCTGTATAGTTACCTGTTTACTCACCGATGATTCACAATTTTGAGGGAACTTAACCAATACTTTATAAATTCCTGATTCATTAACAATAATACTGCTATTTGAACCAGACATTGTACTGCCATCAGGCATTGTCCAAATTATAGTATAATCTTTTGGCTGAATACCTATATTTAATGTAGCTGAACCATTGGGACATGAAGGATATATAATTTCTAAACTGATAGGCTTCATTACTGGTTGAATAGTTACCTGATTAGATTTACTTGTATATTGTTCATCTGTAAAAAATTCATCAAAATAAGTTGCCACAGCTTCTGGAGAGGTTACCAGTTTTTCGCAATTCAGTATTTTGACTTTAAAAGAAATTACAGTGTTTCCTCCTTTTGCAATTTTATCTAATTTATAGTTCAAGTTTGTTCCTGTAATATAAGCTTTATCATTGTCGTTAGCATCTGTTTGGGCCAATCCATCTACAATTAGGGAACCAGCCTGATACACTGTCCCTTCTGGTATTTTATCAGTAACTAATGTTTGTTCTGTCGAAGTTCCACCTACATTTTTCACATCAATTGTAATTGTAATCACATCTCCGTTGGTAACGACTGTGGATGATGCACTCTTTGTTAATGTTAACTCCGAAGTATATGAAAAACGAACATCATCTAAAAAATTACCAACAGTAGGATTACCTCCAGCAGCACTTATACTTGCAAACATAAAATATGAATTGGTTTGTCCGAAAGGAACTGTATAAGTTCCTTTATACAATTTCCAAGATCTTCCTGTTGATATTTTATCTTGCACGATCACATAAGAATTTAAAGAACTTCCTATTCGCAATTCCATTTCATCAGTTCCTCTTCTTCCTCTGTGATATAATGACCATCGCATTTTTTTTCCGGGTTCTGTATTTAACACCTGATATAAGGTAGAAACCATATTAGCGTTAAGCTCTGCATGTTGCTTTCCCTCAACTGAATAAACAACTTCACTTGAGACACCTCCTAATGTCCATATCTCTATCATTTTATCTCCAGCTGTCGTCAACCAACCAGGAACTGAATTCTGATGTAGAAAATGAACGTCTAATGAATTGAAAGACGGACTTTCAAATCCTCCATTTACTAAAGATATATCTCTTTGAGAATATAATTGTTTAGAAGTTAAGAGCGCTAAAAGTAGTATGAGAAAGAATAAACGTGATGATATCTGCATATTAGTAAATTAATTTTACGCCTACAAATATATCCAATTATTTTAATGGGAATTAAATATTTATATATATATTATTTATATAAATAATGTATCATAAAATACTCAATAAAAGATATTAAAAAAATAAATTTATATTTAATAAATAAAATAAAAATTCAACTAAGAAAATATTTTGTAAAACATACATAAAAAGTGTAATTATCTTTATAACGCGTAAGCAATGAAACAACTCAAAAATATTAAAACAAAAAAAATCGCTAAAAATTAATTTAGCGATTTTACTTATTAGATATGTTCTAAGCAAGTTATCTTTTAGCTCTAATAGCGCTAACAGTTAATTGCTTTCTGCCCTTTGATCTTCGTCTTGCTAAGACTTTTCTTCCATTAGCTGTCGCCATTCTTTCACGGAAGCCGTGTTTGTTTCTTCTCTTACGTTCTGAAGGTTGAAATGTACGTTTCATTGTTATATTATCTTATATCTTTAATTTCAGTTATATTCTCTTTGAGGGTGCAAAGATAGTATTTATTTTTTATAATCCTACTTTAAATTGTTTTTTTATTATTGAATTAATACAATATTTTATGGGTGATAAAATAAGCTTAGCTCAAAAACACTAAGAATTCATTTTTTAACTCATATTTAAGAACTTATTATAAACAGTGACGAACTAGCTGAAGATATAAAACAGTTAAAGCCATCTTTTAAAGACGGCTTTAACAAATATCAACGATTTAATAAATTGACTATCCGTTTATTTTAGCCATTCTGGAAATTAATTCAACCACTTTAGTTGAGTATCCCCATTCATTATCGTACCAGCTAACCACTTTAACAAAAGTAGGGCTTAACTGAATACCTGCTTTAACGTCAAAGATGGAAGTTCTAGGATCAGAAATAAAGTCTGAAGAAACTACTTCATCTTCTGTATAACCTAAAATTCCTTTTAATTCACCTTCTGAAGCTTCTTTCATTGCTTTGCAAATATCTTCGTAAGAAGTTTCTTTAGCTAAACGTACAGTTATATCAACTACAGATACATCTAAAGTTGGAACTCTGAAAGCCATACCTGTAAGTTTACCGTTTAACTCAGGAATTACTTTTCCTACTGCTTTTGCAGCTCCTGTTGATGAAGGGATAATATTTCCGGCAGCTGCACGTCCACCTCTCCAGTCTTTAACTGAAGGTCCGTCAACTGTTTTTTGAGTTGCAGTTGTTGCATGCACAGTTGTCATTAAACCTTCAACGATACCAAATTTATCATTTAAAACTTTAGCTACAGGAGCTAAACAGTTTGTTGTACAAGATGCATTAGATACGAATTGAGTTCCTTTTACGTATGAGCTATCATTAACTCCACAAACAAACATAGGAGTATCATCTTTAGAAGGAGCAGACATAACTACGTATTTTGCACCTGCATCAATGTGACCTTGTGCTTTATCTTTAGATAAAAATAGCCCTGTAGATTCAACAACATACTCAGCTTCTACTTCATTCCATTTTAAATCCGCAGGATTTCTTTCTGCAGTTACTCTTATAGCTTTACCGTTAACAACTAATTTACCGTCTTTAACTTCAACGCTTCCTTTAAATTGTCCGTGTATTGTATCGTATTTTAGCATATAAGCCATATACTCAACGTCTATAAGGTCATTAATTCCAACTATTTCAATATTATCATTGTCTTGTGCTGCACGAAATACTAATCGGCCAATACGACCGAAACCATTAATACCAACTTTAATTTTTGACATAATACTTATTTTTAATTGTTATTTAAATTATTTTAAAAAATGATTACATAGATAAGATGTTAGCTACTTTAATCAGCTCTTTATCTATTTCATTATGTTTTTTTATTGCTTCTTCGATAGGGGTAAATACTACTTTATTTGATTGCATTCCTGCCATAACATTGGATTTACCTGCCATTAAACCTTCAACAGCAGCAACTCCTAACCTAGATGCTAATACCCTGTCTGCTACCGTAGGGGAACCACCTCTCTGTATATGTCCTAAGACGGTTACTCTGACATCAAATTCCGGATATTTCATTTTAGTAAACTTAGCAAGATCATAAACTCCACCTAATTTTTCCCCTTCAGCTACTACAATGATGCTTGAGATTTTGCCCTTTTTTTTAGCATTATCAAAGGCAGAAAATAAATCTTCGATGCTATCTTTTTCTTCTGGTATCAGAATATCAAGAGCTCCGGTCGCAATACCACTATTTAATGCTATAAAACCTGCATCTCTACCCATTACTTCTACAAAGAAAACCCGATTATGAGATGTTGCTGTATCTCTTATTTTATCTATAGCTTCAACTACAGTATTTAATGCGGTATCGTAACCTAAGGTGAAATCAGTACCAAAAATATCGTTATCAATAGTTCCTGGTATTCCTATGAATGGTATTCCTTGTTCTTTCTGTAAAGTCATACCTCCAGTAAAGGAACCATCACCTCCGATAACAACCAAAGCATCAATATTATATTTTTTCACTGTTTGAGCTGCCTTTGCTCTACCTTCGGGAGTTCTGAATTCATCGGAACGTGCCGATTTTAATTCGGTACCTCCTCTGTTGATTAAGTTTCTTACTGAGCGTGGTCCTAAATCAACAACATGCCCATTTATTAATCCATCATATCCCATTCTTATTCCACTACATTGAATTTCGTAGTAATTACAAGTTCTTACCACTGATCTGATAGCGGCATTCATTCCCGGAGAATCTCCTCCTGAAGTTAACACTCCTATTTTCTTTATTTTGCTAGTGTTGTTAGACATATTTTATATCAATTTTTCCATGCAAATATACTAATCATTTATGGATTTAACAGTACTAAATACGGCATTCCTGTTAAAACATATATCATATTTTTTAGTTTTATTACTAAATTTAATTTTTTTAATTTTGTAGTTAAAACTTCCTGTGTTCAATCCTTGATTTTATAAAACTGAATTTCAAATATTTCAAGCTTTTTATTGCAGTTAATTTAAATTTTTAATTGTATACTTATTTATCTTTTATATTTTAAGATAAAAAATATTTTTTTCTTGAATCTGATATAATATTTCAAAAACAATACCAATACTTATCATGAATAATAGATTACACGAACATTAACATTAAATTAATAATTCAAAAAGTAAAAAGAGGAATTAATTCCCCTTTTTATTTTATTTCATACTTCCTACCATATCTTCCGGTCTTACCCATTCGTCAAATTGTTCTGCTGTTACCAGCCCCAGATTGACGGCTTCTTCTTTTAACGTTGTACCATTTTTATGTGCAGTTTTAGCAATTTTAGCTGCATTTTCATATCCTATATGGGTATTTAATGCTGTAACCAACATTAATGAATTATTTACTAATTCTTTTATTCTTGAATCATTAGGTTCTATTCCAACAGCGCAATGTTCATTAAATGATAAACATGCGTCTCCTAAAAGTTGGGCTGACTGAAGAAAATTATAGGCCATTACTGGTTTGAAAACATTTAGCTCGTAATTTCCTTGGGTACCTGAAAAAGAAATTGCTGTATCATTTCCTAAAACCTGTGCACAAACCATAGTCATAGCTTCGTTTTGAGTTGGATTTACTTTTCCAGGCATAATTGAAGATCCAGGTTCATTTTCAGGTATGAATATTTCACCAATACCACTTCGCGGGCCAGATGCCATCAGACGTATATCCTGTGCTATTTTAAATAGACTTACTGCTAATTGTTTTAATGCACCATGTGTTTCGACAATAGCATCGTGTGATGCCAAAGCTTCAAATTTATTTGGAGCAGTTACAAAGGGTAATCCTATAAATGAAGAAATATATTCCGCTACTTTAGTATCGTATCCCTGCGGAGTATTTAATCCTGTACCAACAGCTGTTCCTCCTAATGCTAATTCCGATAAATGTGACAATGTATGCTTGATTGCCTTTATCGCATAATCAAGTTGCGCCACATAACCTGAAAATTCCTGCCCTAAAGTTAAAGGAGTAGCATCCATCAGGTGTGTACGACCAATTTTAACAACATTTTTAAATTTTAATGATTTTTCGTGAAGAGTATTTCTCAATTCTTCTACCGCTGGAAGTGTATGAGATACTACTTTTTTATAGGCTGCTATATGCATAGCAGTCGGGTAAGTATCGTTGGATGATTGCGATTTGTTAACATCGTCATTGGGGTGTATAGGACTTTTATCTCCTAATTTTCCACCTTTAAGTACTAACGCTCTATTAGATATAACTTCATTAACATTCATATTGGATTGTGTTCCTGATCCTGTTTGCCATATTACTAAAGGAAATTGATCAGCAAGCTGACCTAATAATATCTCATCACAAACTGTAGCTATCAAATCCCTTTTTTCTACCGGAAGTACTCCTAATTCTGCATTGGTAAAAGCTGCTGCTTTTTTTAAATATGCAAATGCTTCAATAATTTCATGAGGCATTGAACCTTCGGGACCAATTTTAAAATTGTTTCTGGATCTTTCTGTTTGTGCACCCCAATATTTATCTGCAGGAACTTTTACTTCCCCCATTGTATCTTTTTCAATACGATATTCCATAGTTTTAATATTTTTTAAAATTCACTATTGAAAGTTACGTATTTTTTAAGTTAATACAAAAAACAAAGCAGTCTAATTTAGACTGCTTCTAATTAAATTTATAATATGTTTTTTATTTCTTGTTTTTGCTTTGCTTGTTTTTCTGTTCCTGTATTTGTTTTTGCTGTTGTTGTGCCTGTTCCATCATGTCCTGCATTTTCTGCTGCCATCTACTTTTTTTCTTAACAGGCTTTGTTTTATTCTCCTGCATTTTTGCATGAATTTTATCTTCATTGATCATAAAGTTTTTAATGAGAAGAATTAAAAGTATATTAATTGCATTGGACACCAAATAATACCAAGACAAACCTGAAGCATATGAATTTAACCAGAAAATAAACATTACAGGCATTAAGTACATCATAAATCTCATATCCGGCATTCCTTCCTGAGTCGGAGCCTGCATAGTTGATGTAGACATTTTGGTATATATAAGTAATACTACACAATACAAAATAGTGAACAAACTGATGTGATTTCCGTAAAAACTGGATAAAAGAGGAATATGAGTTGTCCATTCGTATATAGAATCGTATGCTGTTAAATCATCTGCCCATAGGAACGATTGACCTCTAAGTGCTATATTGTTCGGGAAAAACCTGAATAATGAATAAAATATTGGTATCTGAATTAAAGCGGGCAAACATCCGGCTAACGGATTAACTCCTGCTTTTCTATAGAGATCCATGGTTTCTTTTTGCTTTTTTAATGGATCTGCATTTTTGTTTTTTTCATTTAATTCGTCAATATCCGGTTTTAGTATCCTCATTTTAGCTCCCTGTATGTATTGCTTATACATTATAGGGGAGGTTACTAATTTTACAACTATGGTCATCAGGAATATAATCCACCCTGCAGCTATTCCAAATTGGGCTAAGAATTTATATATCCACAAATAGAATATACATAACCATTTCATCCATCCGAAGGGTATGTTATATTCGAATTGTTTACTTTGTCCGGAATCCGTTTTATAGGACTTTAATAAATCATAATCCAAAGGAAGGAAATTCCACGTATAATTTTGATTTATTTCTCCTTTCTCAACAGGAATTATACTTGAAAATACAAAATTTTTCAAATAAACAGGATCGTCTTTTTCTGATTCCTGAGTTCCTTTGGAGTTTTTAAATCCTTGTTGGGATTCTAATATGGTTGCAAAAAACTGTTGTTTTACACTTATCCAGTCCAATTTGTCCTTTGCTTCTTCAAATCCGTTGGTATCATAATCAGTTTGTGAATGATTATTTAAACTATACCTGTATTCGGTATATATAGTTTCCTGTGATTTTCCTTTTTCAAGTGCCAAGGCATTTTGCTGCCAATTTAAAGATACGTGCTTAGCTGAAGTAATCTTTGTAAGGTCTTTAGTTTCAACTGAAAAATCAAGTGAGTATTTCCCTTTCAGCTGATATATAAACTTTATAAAGGCTCCATTTTCTAAATTTGCTGCAAATACGGTTGCCGTATCATTTTTTTCAGGTGCAAATATCAGATCTCTGGTATTAATTATTTTTCCTGCTTTATCTTTAAATGAAATGTTAAAATCTGAATTTTCAGAATTTACCAGAATCAGATCTTTTTTATGGGATTTACTGTCTTTATCGTAAGATGTCCATTTAGTAAGCTTTACCTCTCTTAACTGAGCTCCCTGAGTACTTACTTTAACTTCTAAATCTTTATTAGTAAAAGGAATTAGTTCGATTTTTGATTGAGAAGTTGAATCGAATTTTACAGGTTGAGGGGTAACTGTTTTTGTATCAGAAGCTGTTTTTTCAGCTTTTTCGGCTATCTGTTCTTCTTTTTGTGCTGTAGCAATTTGATTTTTTTGCTGTTTATTTGAATATACTAAAAAACCTATTAAAATTACTCCTATCAGAATAAAACCAATAAGCTGGTTTTTGTCAAATTTATTTTGTTGCATTCTTAATCTTATTTTTTATTTGATAGTTTTGTGCTGCATTTACAAGAGCTATGAATAACGGATGCGGTGTTGCTACCGTACTTTTGTATTCCGGATGGTATTGAACCCCTATGTAAAAAGGATGATCTTTTACCTGAATTACTTCTACAAGACCGGTGTCAGGGTTAAACCCTATAGCTTCCAGACCATTTTTTTCAAAGTCTTCCAGATATTCACTGTTGAATTCGTATCTGTGACGATGTCTTTCTTTTATTTCGTTGGTGTGATATATTTTTTCGATGGCAGAACCTTCTTTTAATTTACAAGCCCAAGCGCCTAATCTCATAGTACCTCCCTTGGTTGTAATATTTTTTTGCTCTTCCATAAGACAAATAACCGGATATGAAGTTTGAGAATTGAATTCGACACTATCTGCATCTTTATATCCTAACACATTTCTTGCAAATTCTATTACTGCTATCTGCATTCCTAAACAAATTCCCAATAACGGAATTTTATTTACTCTAACGTATTGACAAGCGGATATTTTCCCTTCGATTGCTCTGTCACCAAAACCTGGTGCTACAATTACTCCATCTACTCCTTTCAAATACTCTGAAACGTTTTCGCTTGTAACATCTCCGCTGTATACCCAGCGAATATTCACTTTTGTTTCCGTATTGGCTCCTGCATGTATTAATGCTTCAACTATGGATTTATAAGAATCTTGTAAAGAAACGTATTTGCCCACTAAAGCTATTTCTATAGTATTCTTAGGATTTTTATATTTTTTCAGGAAGTCATTCCATTGTGTTAAATCAGGTTTGTTATCTTCTGAAGGTAACCCTAATTCTTTTAAAACTAAGGCGTCAAAATTTTGTTTCTGAAGATATAGGGGCACTTCATAGATAGTTGGAAGATCTTTACTCTCAATGACATTATCTATGTTGAGGTTACAGAAAAGAGCAAGTTTAGAACGTACTGCTTTCGGTATATGATGTTCGGTACGACATACTAAAAAATTAGTTTGTACTCCATTTTCCATGAGTTGTCGAACCGAATGTTGAGAAGGCTTGGTTTTAAGCTCTCCACTTGCTGCCAAATAAGGAACTAAAGTTAAGTGGATTACAATTGAATTCTGATATCCTAACTCCCATCTTAACTGACGTACTGTTTCTATATAAGGTAATGATTCAATATCTCCGACAGTTCCTCCAATTTCAGTTATTATGATATCAAAATCTCCTTTTTTCCCAAGAATTTTAATTCTTCTTTTAATTTCATTTGTGATATGAGGAATAACCTGAACTGTTTTACCCAAAAAATCACCTTTCCGCTCTTTTTCAATAACGGTCTGATATATTTTACCTGTAGTAACGTTATTATTTTTACTTGTAGGGCTATTCAGGAAACGTTCATAATGCCCTAAATCAAGGTCTGTTTCCGCACCGTCTTCAGTAACATAACATTCTCCATGCTCATAAGGATTTAATGTACCCGGATCAATATTAATATAGGGATCTAATTTTTGAATAGTCACTCTATATCCCCTTGCTTTTAAAAGCATTCCTAAAGAAGCAGCTACAATTCCTTTTCCGAGAGAAGACGTTACACCTCCGGTAACAAAAATATATTTGGGAGAAGATTGGTCAGACATAGTATTATTATAAATTTAGAATATATTAGTTCAATTTTAGTTCGGGTCAATTCAGTCAGCACCAATAAAAAATGGCAAGCTACCTGCATCACACCGCTACAACCGTTTACCTTTGCTGCGTTCCCGCCCTGGAGGATTCACAGGAGCTGGTTGTGCAGGACTTGCCGGTGCAAAAGTATAACTTTTTATAAAATTTACAAAAAAATTAGCAGTATTTTAAATTATATTTTTCTAATCTCCTGTTTTTAGTTATTTAACAACAGGATTAATTATTTATGTAATAGGTAAAATAATAAATCTAATTCATTGAATTTCAAAAATTAAAAATCTTCATATCTTATTATTTACTTTTTATTTCTCATAACTTATAAATGAAACAGTTTCTTGTGTATTATTCTTATTTAGTAATTTAGCGTCTTAATTTTGTATTATGATAAACAAACAGGAAATTATTTCCTTGTTAAAAGATATTATTGACAACAAAGTAATTAAATTTCAAAAACTTATTTTCGAAACCCGTGAATCTAATACTGATACTAAGAGCAGTATGGGTGATAAGTATGAAACATCTCGTGAAATGCTTCAACAAGAAATAAATTTATTACAGAAACAGTTATCTGAGGTTTTAGGTCAACAGGAAATAATTCGTAAGCTTACTGATGCTACTAATTCTAAAGTATCATTGGGTGCTTTGGTTTATACTTCTCTCGGATTGTTTTATATTTCATGCGGAATAGGTGTATTCGAAATGAGAGATAAAAGAATCATCGGAATTTCAATTACATCTCCTTTAGCTAAGGCTATGTTGGGTAAGATTAAGAATGATACTTTTGTTTTAAATAATAAATCTGAAGTTATTATAGATATTTATTAAGTATTTAGTCTTTGATTTTGATAAATATGGAATATTTAAAAACGCTTTTTTTTGATACCTGTCATACTTTTACTAAGAATGATAAATTAGTTACTACTCTTTGGGTAGAAATTATAACAAAATACTCTTCCCCCAAAAGGCATTATCATACTTTAACCCATGTTAATCATTTAATAAAAGAACTCTCAGAGGTAAAAAATCAATTTTCAGACTGGCCTATAGTTGTACTTTCTGCTTTTTATTACGATTTCATCTATGACACTCTTCGAAAAAATAATGAAGAGAAGAGTGCCAATGCTGCACGGAAAAAACTTATTCTGTTAGGTTGCTCTCCTGAGAAAATAATTAACTGCTATAATTTGATTTTAGCCACTCAACATCATAATGATAAAGGTAATAATGAAATAAATTATTTTACAGATGCTGATCTTGCCATTTTAGGATCTAATGAACATCTCTACCTTGATTATGCAAAAAGTATCAGAAAGGAATATTTTATTTATCCTGACATTGTTTATAATTCAGGTAGAAAAAAAGTCATTACCCACTTTCTTGAAATGAGTTCCATATTTAAAACTGAACATTTTAAGTTGAAATATGAAATTCAAGCACGTATAAATCTGAAAAATGAACTTATAAATTATTAATTTCTATTTTGATAAATGCTAAGAGTAAGTATAAATTTTTGTAGTTACAGCTTACATTGCTCTAAAACAAAATCTATAATCGATTCGGTTTCGTCATATTCAAACCAATGTACCGAATTGTCTCTTCTGTACCATGTTAGCTGTCTTTTAGCATATCTCCGCGAATTTTTTTTGATTTCCTCAATTGCTTTTTCCAGTGACAATACTCCGTCAAGAAAATCAAATAATTCTCTATATCCAACCGTTAACAAAGCGTTGGTATTTCTGTACGGCAACAATTCTCGCACCTCTTCAAGTAATCCTTGTTGCATCATTTTATCTACCCTTTGATTAATTCTATCATATATAATTTCTCTGGGAGCTGTCAAACCTATTTTTATACTTGTAAAATTCCGGGATTTTTTGTTGTTTTTCCGAAAGGCACTATAAGGTTTTCCAGTCTGTTCGTATACTTCTAAAGCTCTTACAATACGGGAAGGATTATGTACATCAACCTGATAGTAATATTCAGGATCTACCTTAAGCAATTTTTCCTGAAGATATTCTATACCTTTTGACTCTAGCTCCTCAATCAGCGAAGCTTTGATCTTAGAATCTGCATCCGGAAATTCATCCAGACCTTCATTAACAGCTTTTTCATAAAGTCCGGAACCTCCTACCATAACAACTTGATTATAATTCTGGAAAAGGTTTGTGATTTTTGTTATTGCTTCTTTTTCGTATTCTCCTACTGAATACTCCTGCAAAATTGATAAGTTACCTATGAAATGATGAGGCACTGCGTTTAATTCTTCTTTGGTGGGAAAGGCTGTACCTATTTTCATTTCTTTATAAAACTGACGACTGTCACAAGAAATAATTTCAGTATTTAAATGTTGTGCTATGTCAATAGAAAGACGAGTCTTACCGATAGCGGTAGGACCTATAACTGAAAATAAAATTTTAGATTTGTCACTATTTGATAACGAAGACTGCATTCTTTTGTTTTTCCCATTCCCGGAACTTATCTACTTCTTTGAAAAGCTTTGACATAGCAAAAAAAGCAATCGTAATGTCATCAAGTATTCCTATACCAACAAAAAAACCAGGGATTAAATCTATAGGTGAAATTATATAAAAGATTAGAAACGTAAAGATAAATATGTTCTTTATTCCCGGCTTATAATTCCCGGATAATGAAGTTTTTAACATCCTGAATAAATCAGGGAATTTTGATACAAATTTTTTATTACCCATAAGAATTCCCAACAACATTTTTACTTTCATCTACTTAAGTTTTATTATTTTTTGTTTTATAAATTTTAGTCTCTTCCACATTTACAATTAGTGCCTCCACATCCATTTTTTTTCGTTAAAAAGGTTTCTCTGAATAATTTTACAATATACCATACAGCTAAGATCAGAGACAAAGCAATAAATGCATATTGAAAAACGGGATATGCATATTGGTTAAAAGTATCATGTATATACTGTGTGTACTTACTCATGACTTAATTTATTTAGAAATATTCTATGCAAAGATACATCTTTATTTCCACTTCTAACTATTTTAAAGTCATAACTTAAAGCTTTTAGAATACGGATAAATCCAAATTAATTACAAAAATTTTTATTTTTATATCTAATTAAATATAAAGACTTTTCCTTTGAAAAAAATATCTATTTATAAAAAAATAGTTACGTAAACTAAATGTATATTTCATGTACCTTTTTTCCTAAATTTTATTTATAAAATATTGTAAATCATTTGTATGTAAAATAATGTGCGTTGGTAGGGTTCTTTTATTTAATCTTTTGTTCCTCAATGCTGATTAAGTTGAATAGCTCTGGGTAAATAGTAATATTAAAACTTCCATTTATACTTTGTAAATTTATTGATTTTGTTAGAAAAAAATTCTGTTTTTTATTCATTATTAATAATTGACTTTTTAATATTTTCTGTTTGCTGAATCAATTCTTCAATAATTTGCGTGGTAGAATTCCCTGAGAAAGAATTAAGTGATTGTCCTGTCCAAATACTTACAAAGTCGGTGTTTTTATAGGATTTCGCAATTTTTTTCAACTCGGAGGTCAATTTATATTGATACGGATAAGGTAATATAAACTCCGTATTTTCTATTGTATCAATAAAAATATTTCTTATACCTCTCGCATATTTTCCAGAAAAACTTTTCGTCAAGATAACATCCTTTTCTTTAACACTTCTTAATCTTGCTTTTTCAGCTTCATTTAATGAACTTTCAACTGAACCTAAAAGTAAACTTCCAATCTGAAAACCTTGTGCTCCAAGAATCTTCGAGGCTAATAAAGTATTTGCATTATAAATACCTCCAGCATAAATAAGAGGAACATTCACATGATCATATACTTGTGAAAGCAAAGATAACCCTCCTATTTTTGGAATATCATCTAGAATATCTTCATTAACAAAACTCCCTCTATGTCCACCTGCTTCTATTCCTTGAACACAAATTATGTCAATACCTAAATTTTCTAGTATTTTTGCTTCCTCAACTGAGGTACAGGTACCTATTAAAAAAGTTTCGTTAACTTTTAGTTTTTCTATACTTTGTTTATCCAGCTTACCAAATGTAAAACTTAAAATTTTACAATTTTCACCAATTATTGCATCTATTTGATCCTGATAATCTGTAAATTGAAGATCTTCTAATTCCGGTAATACAAAATCAATTGAATGTTGATATGCCAATTTTTGAATAAACTGTTTTGCATTTTTATATTTGATTTTTAATTCATCAGTAATCGGAGGTATATTATTAACGAAAATATTAACCGCAAAAGGCTTATTAGTCATTTTCTTGGTTTTTCGGATTATTTCCACACACTTTTCTGCTGATAAATCTCCCAAAGGTAGTACGCCTAATATATTTGCTTTTGCTGAAGCCACTACCATTTCAGGAGTAGCTACTCCAAACATGGGTGCTTGAATAATCGGATAATCAATACCTAATAATTGAATAATTTTATTCTCCCATCTCATTTTTAATTCAAATTTTAGATGATCAAAAATACAAAATTTTATCCCATACATTACTATTGAAATATTTTTAACATTAATTTAATAACGCTTGCTTTTTTCATATTATCATTGTAATTACTCAATTTACACACATTGAAAAATTTTTAAACAACAAATGCATCTTGTGTTCTTCCTCTATAAAAAAAAACTTATTTTTGTAGAAATTTAGAGGTTTTATAATGTTTAGTAAAGAAGACGAAGAACTAGATCATCCTTCTCATACGGAGTATACTCCTATTAGAGAGGATGCTTTTGCAATTTCACCGGAAAAAAAACAAGAACTGATTCAGAAACATTTTGCTGAAATTATGAATATCCTTGGACTGGATATGAATGATGACAGTTTAAGGGATACTCCTAAGCGTGTGGCTAAAATGTACGTTAATGAAATATTCGGAGGGTTACTTCCTGAAAATAAACCTTCTGTTTCAACTTTTGAAAATAACTATAAGTACAGACAAATGCTTATAGAAAAAGACATTACCGTATATTCTACCTGCGAGCATCATTTCCTGCCTATAATTGGGAAAGCACATGTTGCTTACATTTCTAACGGCACTGTCATAGGATTATCTAAAATTAACCGTATTGTTAATTATTATGCCCGCCGCCCTCAGGTTCAGGAGCGTCTTACAAGACAAATAGTAGAAGCTATCAAGGAAGCTCTAAATACAAAAGATGTTGCCTGCGTTATCGATGCTAAGCATTTGTGTGTTAACTCCAGAGGTATTCAGGATTATAATAGCAGTACTGTAACTGCTGAGCTAAGCGGTATGTTTAGAAACAACCCGACAACAAGAAAAGAATTTTTACATTATATAGGAATCGACTCCCATTTTAAAATTTAGAAAATGCGTACATTTAAAGACAATCAGATTAAACTTTATAATTCTTTACACGGAAAAAAAGAAGACTTTATTCCGCTACATGAAGGTTTTATCGGTATGTATGTCTGCGGTCCTACCGTGTACAATAATGTACATTTAGGTAATTGCCGCACATTTTTGTCTTTTGATGTGATAAACCGCTATTTTCGCCATTTAGGTTATAAAGTACGTTATGTTCGTAATATAACCGATGCCGGTCATTTGACGGATGATAATTCTGAAGATAAAATTTCAACCCGTGCCCGTCTTGAACGGATTGAACCTATGGAGGTGGTTCAAAAATATACTTTAAATTTTCATAGAGTTCTTGAACAGCTTAATTTATTACCTCCGGATATAGAGCCTACTGCAACCGGACATATTGTTGAACAAATTGAACTGATTAAAGAACTTCTTACCAAAGGTCTTGCTTACGTTGCTAACGGATCGGTTTATTTTGATGTTACGAAATATAATGATGAAGGAGGAAACTATGGAGAGTTAAGTGGCAGACGAATTGAAGATATGATTGCTAATACAAGGGATTTGGACGGACAGGGTGAAAAGAAAAATCCGCAGGATTTTGCTCTTTGGAAAAAGGCGTCCCCCGAACATATTATGAGATGGCCTTCTCCCTGGAGCGATGGCTTCCCCGGATGGCATCTTGAATGTACTGCTATGAGCACTAAATATTTAGGAAAACAATTTGATATTCATGGTGGAGGTATGGATTTAAAATTTCCTCATCACGAATGTGAAATAGCACAAGCCAAAGGAAGTTATGGTGAGGAACCTGTAAAATATTGGCTTCATGCTAATATGCTTACTTTAAACGGTCAGAAAATGAGTAAATCTACGGGTAATACCATTCTTCCAGAAGAACTGATTTCCGGAAATAATTCTTTTTTTGAAAAACCCATCCATCCTATTGTTGTTCGATTTTTCTTTTTACAGGCTCACTACCGCAGTATTCTGGACTTATCTAATGAGGCTGTTATGGCTGCTGAAAAAGGTTTTTTCCGCTTAGCTTCTGCAATTGAAAAACTTCCTTTAATTACTCCCGGCTCTACTTCCAGCTTTAATATTCAAGAATGGATAGATAATTGCTATGAGGCTCTGAATGATGATTTTAATACACCTATTTTAATTTCTCATTTATTTGATGCGGCTAAGCTTATTAATAATCTGGATTTAAAGAATGAAACTTTATCAGCGCAGGATTTGGAATTATTTCAAAAGGCTGTTCATTCTTATTTTTACGATATATTAGGACTGGAACTTCTTTCCGATAGTTTTAATGATACCAGTAAACTGGATAGTGCTATGAAAGTACTTATAGATTTAAGAAACAAGGCCCGATTAGAGAAAGACTGGCCTTTGTCCGATGAAATCAGAGATCGATTATCAGAATCGGGGATTATTCTTAAAGACGGAAAAGAAGGTACAACTTATGATATTGAATAATCTCCCCGCTATGAATATCCGATACTTGTTTATATGCTTGTTTATATTAATTGTAACCGGCTGTAGTCATAAAAATAAAACCGCAGGAGATTCAACTGTGATTCCTGCGGAAAATGTAATAAATCCTATAACAGCCAAAAAGACTAAGGCTAAGATTACAGGTGAAAGAAATAAAGTTGAGATAGGCACTGAAAAACCTGATGCCTGGACTATTCTATATAAAGATGATCAAGGCAATCTTCGCTCTACCATTATTAAAAAGCAACCGGAATATAAAAACCAGATTGGTGACAGTGTTGTTATCTATTATGATCCTACACATCCACAGAGTTTGCCTATTTACGAGTTACAGTACCTCATGCTTTCTCAATAAGATTATTTTCAAATTTATTTTTTAATTTCAATTGTTGCATTTATTAATGGAATAAAAGTTCAAATTATTTTAAAATTTTACTTTTGGTCATCAAGAATGACTTTACAACTAACTAACAACTTTGTTTTAAAAAACAACTAAAACCCTTCCTTGCAATAAATTTATATTCTCTTTCGTACCAAAATTATTGTTATTTCCTAAAGATAGATAGGAATAGTTAATTTTAAATCCGATATACTTATTCAGGTAATAATTTATACCCGCAGAAAAATCATTAATTCTACCTCCTTTTAAACTTTCATTTGAAAAAAAGCCATCGTTAAGATCAGTATAATCATATCTTACGACAAGTTCCAGAGTTTTATCTTTAGGTCTTTTTAACCGACGATCTTCCAGATTATATTTATATAATTGATCTCCCAGCAGCAATAAACCTGATTGTGCATAAAAACCGTAAGCATCATACGAGTGATACTCTTTTCTCCTATTTACATGGAGATTGTAATATTCTCCCTGTAAGAAAAAAGGTCCTGAAGCAGTTATAAATTCCGCAACAAATCGCAGCTGATTTTTAACCTGATCAAGGGTAAAATTTATGGGTTTCTTTTTTTCAACTCTGGTATCTAAATTACTTGAATAATTCATAAATCTCTGAGTATTATTATTTTCATCAACTCCATTTCTATTTCCGGTGCGATACTCGGCAGATATACCTAAATGAATTAAATTCTTTTTGCTGTTCAATGGTGCATAAGATAATTTTCCTATAAAAGCATAACCCTGATTTCCTTCTTTTACATCGGATATGGCGTCATTATCTGAAAAGATTCCCCCGCTATAATAAACTTTATCATTCCAATTTACATAAGTTATGCCTAACTGACGACTAGTTCCAAATACCTGTGTACTTACAGAAGCTGTCATGAACTTTTGCCAGGCAGATCCTTCCCAGTTTTCGAGCCCAAATTGTTCTCCATAATACCCCAGCTTGACCCAAGATCTATCATTAATATTGTATTTGAGATGTAAATCTTTTGTGTTTACTTTTTTATCGTTAAACCCCATATCAATCTTTACGTCCCATTTTTTATAGGTCATTTTAGCTGTTAACCTTGTATCAGTGATAGTTGTCCCGTTTCCCAAAGGAGTTTTATCATCGAAATATAAAGCTCCGTCGAAAACTATCCGTCCCCCCATGGTCACAGATATTTTATCATCTTCACCTTCACCGGTTTTAACATTTAGTGACTGACCATTTCCCATAATACAGAATAAGAAAAGACCTAAAGAAAAATTTTTAATTTTTACTATGTTCATTTTTTATGGCATAAGATTAAGTTTAGCTTCTTCAGGACCCATACATAATCCTGAAAGAAGCTATGTAATTGACTTTTATTTCATTTTATAATCTACCGGCTTTCCAATGGCTCCACTCGGCATTTGTATTTTTAATAAAGCCGAAATCGTGGGTGCAATATCTGTCATATACACTTCTTCAGTAGTCCGGCCATGTGGAATCCTCCACCCCATTAAGATAAAAGGAATATGCGCATCATCGGGTCCCCAGGTCCCATGCGTTCCTCCTTTAGTAGGATCCGGATAGTCCCAGTCATACCAACCTGCCTTTAAAATAATTTGTATTTCTCCTGAAAGGTCTTTGTTATAACCATTAATAATTTTTTCTTTAATATAATGAGGTACCGTAGCCTGAGATGCTTTCTTCATATCTACGGCATACAAAACTCCATCCATAGTTTGCAGATAATCTATACAACTTTGTTTTAACTCCTCTATGTTTAAACCACTTTCTTTGATAGCATCATAGTTTAAATTTACCTGATAATTCATAAAGCTTCTTACCAAATTATCTTTCCCGAATTTGGATTTTAAGTGATCATTTAGTTTTTTTGCATAGGGTGAGAATACCCAAACATCTGCGGGCATTTTATGATCATTAAGGAATTTTGCATTTGGATTTCCGGCATGATCTGCACTTAGAAATACAAGATAATTACCTTTTCCTATTTTAGAATCCAAATGATTCAATAAATCTGCTATTTCTTTATCCAGCTTGATATAAGAGTCCTCTGTTAAAATTGAATTTATGGAATAATGGTGGGCCATCTTATCTGGAGATGAATAACTAACTGCAAGAAAATCGGTATCTCCTGAAGAGTTATTTCCCAATTTTTCATTGTCAATTGCCAGTTTGGCTATATCTGTAGTTGTTGTATTACCATATGGTGTATATTGAATCAAACCAACTCCTAAAGTTTTTATCATTTCAGAAGTTTTCATAGGAAATGAGGGAGTTTCATAATTTTTAAATCCTGTTTCATATCTACCTAATAATTTAATATCCGGACTTTGGATATAGGTAGATATTGGGTATTCGGGATTCCAATCTCTTGAAAGATATTTTTCAGGCATTTTTTTGGCATTGTATTGAGATAACCAGGCTGGAAGACTCTGCATATAATATGTACTGCTTATCCAATTTCCTGATTTAGCATCAAACCAATATGCCGCATCTGCGGCATGGCCTGCAGGAAGTATGCTACCTCTATCTTTTAATGACACTCCTATTACTTTAGAACGAAAATTAGTGGCGTATTTCAATTGATCTGTTACTGTTGTCACTTTAAGGTTATACGGTGACATTTTTCCTACTTTATTTTCCGGATCATCAATACCTACTGTTTTTACTTTAGGATCTTCAGTACAATAAATATTTCTACCGGTTGCCTGTTCGGTAAAATCATTGCCGGCAATTCCATGTATGGATGGTACGGAACCTGTATAAACTGTACTATGACCAATGGCTGTAAATGACGGTATGTAATTAACCATACAATTTTCAAATGAAAATCCTTCATTTAATAATCTTTTAAAACCATTGTCTCCATATCGATCGTACAAACGATATAGATAATCCCATCTCATTTGATCTACAATAATTCCAACGACTAATTTTGGATGACTTTCCTGTTTCTTTTTCTGTGCTTTGACTAATGAGCATAACATCAAAAAGCTCAATAAAGCAAGAGTACATTTTTTAATTTTCATAATCTTTTCGATAAATATTTCGGATAAACCTAAGTATATAAAGGCTTTTTGATGGGTTGTATTTGTTGCTTTATTTGCTTACAACTATTTACAATAGAAAAGCATTTTATCAGATCGTATTTTTTGCTTTGATATGATTATTTTTTTTTCAATAAACAATCTGAAAAAATTATTTTATCTGAAAAAATGACAAAAAAATTAAAAATGATTTCCAACTGGTTTATTTTAATAAAAACCAAAAGTTCCGATTTTATATATGGATATTAGATATAAAATAACTCCACATTAAAATTATATGAAAAATTATCTTTACTTATTTAAGGTTCTTACTCTATTATGTTTATTTTCTTGTAAAAAAAATCATTCTTTGCTTCCACTGAATCAGGCAGAATTTTTTTTTGATGATCAGCTGTCATCCATTTCAACAGATTTTACACACTCTATTTGGATAGGTTCTGAGAATGGAAAAGTTTTTAAATTTTCCAATTACGAGGTGAAAAAATTTAATTTAGCTGATGACAGAATATATAAAGTTTCTTCTATTAGTTATAAATCTGATACGTTACTTCTTGTTGCTTCCAGAAATAATGGATTAGAAGTCTGGAAAAATACTAAAAGCAAAAATTTAGTAAAAATAAAAACCTACACGATTCACAATAAGGGTTATCAATATTCCCCATATGATTATATTATGGATAAAGATTCTCTTTTTGTAGCTACTTCGTTTGGATTATATAAAACTTCTTTAAAATCAGACTTTATTGATATGAAACCGGTTATCACACTTACTGACGGAACACGAAATAAAAATAACCATTTGCTGATAACACATAATATTTGCATTTATCAGGACAGTTTAATTCTGGGTTCCACTTCTCAAGGACTGGTTTCATACAATAGAAATAAAAATTCATATACGTATTTGATTAAAAATAAAACTATTGAGTATGTTTCTGTTTTCAGAGATACTTTATATGCTTTAAGTGGAAACTATTTGTATAGTAAATCTTATGATCAGAAAAATTGGAAAAAAAAGCAGGTTAAAGAAAACTCAAAAGTATTTATAAAAAATACTGATACACTTTCAACTCTACTATCTTCCCATCATTTCACGCTTACTTATAGATCCGAAAAATTTTCCATACAAAATTTGGATGGATTTCCGTTAAGTTTCGAAGGGAGAAATATTTGTGTTTCCGATTCTTTGCAAAAACTTATCTATGTCATAAGTAAGAATGCTCTGTGGAAGATTCCTTTTAATTACAATCTTAAATATAAAAATGAGAATAAAAGGATCATTACTTCCTTTCAAAACAGCAGTTTCTCTTATTTCCTGACTTCGCAGAATGATTTATATTGTTTGAAAAATAACTCATTAAAAGCTTATTGGGTTTGCACTTTAGATCAAAATCAGAGCATAGCAGGAATAGATGTTATTGGTAATTATTTGTATTATTATACAGACAAGAATGAGGTTTACAGAATAAAAATTAAATTAAAATCTTTTTACCCCTTAGCTAAATCTGAATTTATATTTAAGTGTCCATCACGTATTATTTCAACATTTTCAAGTTCAGAGAATTTAACTGATTTCACCTATCTCATAGGAACTCAATCCGGTTTGTATTACTTAAATAAAGACTTTCAAATTGAAAAACAATACTCAGCCGAATCATTATATATTACGGCTTTTTATAAGCTGAATAAAAATGTTTATTTTTCAACATTGAACAACGGAATTTATCTTTACTCCGATACTTTAAAAAAAATAAGCCATACTAGAGATTATCCATCAATCAAAGATTTTATATTAACAAATATAAATAATAAAGAATTTATCATTCTCACTAATAAGCACATCATTTATAAAAAATTTAAATTTCCTGTCTATTCATTGAACATAAATAAGCTGAAGCCTGTTAACGACAGTATGTTTTTAGCGATTTCTAATAAGGGTATTTACCCTTTTTATATACATCAGGATAGTTTTCAAATTAAATCACCCGGCTTTCAAAACTTAAGCATCTATAATTCACTGGTTCAATCGAACGATATTCTTTTATGTACGGAATCCGGAGTTTTAAAGATAAATTCTGACAATTTAAAAAAATATGAAGAAATACATCTTAATAAAATAAATTATTGGTCTCTTTTTATCACCTTTTGTTTTTTCTTTTGTTTTATTTTTTATACAATTTATAAAACTGTTTATTTAAAAAATATAAAACTTGAATGTAGAGTTCAAAAATTAAAAGATCTTATTATTGATTTACCTGACTTAATAAAAAATTCTGATTTAGAAATCTTAGATATTTATTGGAACATACAACAAAATTTATCAATAACTGACAAGAAAAAACCAAAAAATCAAAAAATTTTTTTTACTAAACAAATCAACTCAATATATTCTTTATTTATATTAATATTATTAAAGCAAAAAAAACAGTTAAAAGAAATAAATTCATTCGAATCTCTTAAAATGATATCCAAGTCGGAAGAAATTCAAAACACCGGTGACTGCTATAAACTTAAAATATGCATTGATACGAATTATCTTTGGATAAATGATTTTTACAAGCTTAAGAATGAGATTACTGAGATAATAAGATTAATTAATTCAGGAATAATTATTGAAGGATATACTGATGTTTTATTAAATCATATGGAAAATATGTACAAAAGTATGTATGATGAAAAGATTGCAGTTCTTCGTTTTAAAAAAGATCATCTAATTTCTGATTTTGTAAAAGATAATAATACGAATATTTATTCTCATATTCATTTAAAAAAAGAAATTATACTGATACGTGAAACTTTAGAAAAATACACTTTATATAACTCTTATACGGATTCTATGAGGGTATCCTTAGCAAAATACAGTCAATTATCAGATTATGGTCATGAAATATGGAAAATACTTAAAGATTTAAAGGAAATAAAAGTTCAAACTCAAATACTTTTAATTTTAAATACAGTTTTTAATTTGTGTTTGAAATATAAATTAAATATTGATATTCTTATGAAAGAAAATACACTAAACTCTAATACTTCTATCGTAAATACCCTTTATTCAGAAACACAAAATAAAAATTTTATTTTATCCAGAGAAATAGATGAATTACTATCAACTTTTTTTAATAGTCTCCCTAAAGATGAATTTAACTTAATCACTGAGGTACTTAAAATAAATAATTTTAAGAGTCAAAATGCTAAAATTCTGGTATTGTTATTTTCAGATAAACATATAAAACGTACGATTATTCCCGGAATCCTTAATGTATACAGCAATTTAAATCCAATCATTAGCCGATTACTTAATAACCGGATTAAAAATAACATAAATGCTATTGAAGAATTTGAGCTTTCCCATCCTAACAGCCTAATAGCTAAAATTTTAAAATCTTTATGTAAATAAGTGCTAATATAATTCATAAAAAAAAAGTTTCAGCGTATACGCTGAAACTTTTTTTATAATTGGTTAGAATGAAAATTTTCAAAATCCGGAATAATCTTTTCCGTATGAGATTGTAAGCTTTCTTCCGAATTTGTCGTAGATAGCGCTATCACTTTCATTCCCGCTTTTTTACCTGCTTCTATACCCGCAAAAGAATCTTCAAAAACAACACATTCATCGGGTTTACAGCCAACCAATTCAGCAGCCAGCAAGTAACAATCGGGTGCAGGTTTTCCTTTTTGTATATCATCCCCTGTTACTTCTGCATCAAATGTATTTTTTAAACCCAATTTTTCCAAAGCTATATTTGCTTTGAACTTCATGGAACTTGTTACAAGTGCTATTTTAAATCCCTCAGCCTTCAATTCCTTTATGAAATCATGAATTCCTGGAATAGGTCTATATTCTAAATCGTTTTTTTCAAAATCCGATACTATAGTCGCTAGATCAGTAATTTCTTTTTCTGACATATGTGAAAAGTAATTCGAAACAATATCCGGCCATCGAACTCCTTTGATTTTACTCATAAAATCAGAAGGTAAATTATATTTAGGAATAAACGAATGAAAAAAAGTATCGTATTGCGTTTCTGTATCTGTAACCACACCATCCATATCAAACAGGACTGCTTTTATTGCCATAATTATAATGTTTTTTAAAATTTTAAATTTAATATTTAAGGAAAAAGCCATTGGGTAAAAAAACTGGCTTTACCACGTATAATCAATTTTTATAAGGTAGTGTTTAAACCAGCAATTCTGATTTCGCATATCTATTTCTCTAAGTAATCAGCTTACAACAAATGTACAAATTTTATACTTCTCAAAAACAATTGAACATCTTTATTGCCTGTAGTTATAACTGAATTTAAATTCTTTAAATTATACTGTTTTCAACAAGTTTATTCTTCATTCATGAGTTTCTGAAATTTATCTGTAAACAATCCTACATGATAACCATCCATAAGTCCGTGATGTACGTGAATAGATACAGGCATGGTTTTTATCCCTTCCTTTTCTGTTACTTTACCAAATGTAATTTTGGGTGAGCTGTCGGGGTAAGTAAAACTTCGTGCATGCGAGAAAGCTGTAAAATCAATCCAGGGAATAGCTGAAAAATGAATCACACTTTCTCCAGATACTGCAGGCATTAAATCATTTGACTGCTGTACTCTTTGAATCTCTTTTAAAGCCTCAGCATAAAAAATATTTTCATCCCGGAAATAATTTATATAAGCAAATCCAAAAGTACCATTAGGACGGTTAATGGTTGGTGAAGCACTTATGCTATCAAATAAATATATTTGTTTGTCTATGATACGGTATCTAAAATTTTCTATACTATTAGCTGCTTTTAATGCTCTGAATAAATAACTGAGAAAAAACGAATTATCATTGTCCTTTGCCATTCTATACGCTTGCGTACAATCAATAGTGACTGTAACTCCAAAAAACGGTTCTTCAAATTGAGAAAAAAAAAGAAAATGTTCTTTTCTATCCCATTGTTCCATATCAATTAATGTCTTCATTTCTACAAGTAATTCAAAATATTGTCAATACTTTTTAATTTTATAAAATTATCATTTTGCAGATTGATCTCTTGTTGCTCATGTACCCAGGTCACATGGTATGGAATGTATCCACCATAACCGCCCAACTCTAATACAGGTAAAATATCCGATTTAATAGAATTACCTAACATTAGAAAGTTTTCGGGTTTACAATCCAGATGTTTCAATAACTTCTGATAATCATGGACTTTTTTATCGCTCATTATTTCGATGTGGTGAAAATAGATTTCCAATCCTGATTTTTTAAGTTTCCTTTCCTGATCTAACAAATCTCCTTTGGTAGCAACTATTAATCGGTATTTCCCATTTAACTTCTCTAAAATCTTGTTTACACCAGGTAATAATTTTATAGGCTTTTGCAGAAGTTCCTTTCCTATAAATAGTATTTTATCAATAATATCTGATGAAACAGATTGATTTGAAATTCTATTTGCCGTCTCAATCATACATAAAACAAAGCCTTTTACACCATAGCCATAAAGATGTAGATTTTTCATTTCGGTTTTAAAAAGTTCCTTCGATATTAAGTGCTTAGGAAGATAATTTTCAAGTAAGGTACAAAATTGCTTTTCAGCTTCCTGAAAATAAGGTTCATTTACCCACAATGTATCATCTGCATCAAATGCGATAGTTTTTATATGGTTTTTCATTTTTTTCTTTTTAAAGATATTTTTATATCCTTAACTTACTTACAAATATAATTTAAATTAGTTACAGATGTTTATATTGTAAATGTTACTTAAATGAGTCATTATACTTCAAGTTTTAAAAGTTGAAATAACGAATTAACTGACAAATTTTTAAAATCAGGTATAGCAATCGTAGCAACTTCTTCCAACTGTTCTTTCGAATAATTAGTCATAATACCCACAATTAAATTTACACCGGCTGATTTTGCTGATTCAATCCCATTGAATGCATCTTCAAAAACTATACATTCGGAAGGTAACACATGAAGTTTATCTGCAGCTTTTTGGAAACATTCGGGATTAGGTTTTCCTATCGTTACATCATCAGCCGTCATAAGGATATCAAAACTTTTATCCAGACCAATATCTTTCATAGCTTTTTCCGCTCTTATTTTCAATGCTCCTGTGACTAATGCCAGTTTAAACGGATATTGTTTTAATGAATTTACAAAATCAACAACACCTTCAATCGGAGTATAAACCATCTCATTTAATTCATAGTATTTTATATCATCGGCAACCTGTTGCTGCTGCTCTGAGGATAAAAATGAAAAAAACTGAGCAACGATATCCTTAAGTCGTTTTCCTTTTACTTTATCCTTAAAGTCATCCATTACAAGACCGTATTTATCTTTTAATTGATCCCAAAAAATTTCATATTGTGATTCTGTATCTGTAACCACTCCATCCATATCAAGTAAAATTGCTTTGATTTTTGCCATAATTTCATTCTTTAAATTTTAAATAAGAAAGAAGAATTAAAGTTATTAATTCTTCTTTCCTTACCTTATCCATAAATAACCACAATTATGGATCTATATATGTAAAATATTTAGCCTAAAAATTCTTTAACCTGCTTATAAACATTTTCAGCAGTAAAGCCTAATTTTTCATCCAAAACAGCTGCAGGTGCTGAAAATCCAAAAGATTCCAATCCCCATATTTTTCCGCTGTCTCCCACCAAACCTTGTAGATTAACCGGAAGTCCTGCAGTTAAACCAAACTTTTTCTTGTCTTTTGGTAATACAGAATCCTGATATTCTTTCGGCTGACTTCTGAATAATCCTTCGGAAGGAACAGATACTATTCTTGTTTTTATACCGTCATTTTTAAGTAATTCAGCACCTTCTACCAAAGTGGACACTTCAGAACCGGAAGCTAATAAAATTACATCATAACCAGCATCTTCCTGAACGACATAAGCACCTTTAGATGACTGTAATGCTTCATCATATCGGTTTTGCTTAGCTGGTAAATCTTTTATATTCTGACGGGAAAAAATTAATCCGGTAGGTGTATGAGTGTTTTCCATTGCAAGTTTCCAGGCTACAGTAGTTTCCTGAACATCTGCTGGACGAAGCACTAACATGGAATTATGTCCTTTATGATTTTGAAGTTTTTCCATTAAACGGATTTGAGCTTCCTGTTCTACAGGCTCATGTGTAGGCCCGTCTTCTCCAACACGGAAAGCATCGTGAGTCCAGATAAATTTAACCGGTTGCTCCATCAAGGCTGCAACTCTGACTACTGGCTTCATATAATCAGAAAAAACGAAGAAGGTTGCACATGCAGGAATTACGCCACCATGAAGACTCATCCCCACGCATAAACAGGCCATTGTAAATTCAGCAACTCCTGCTTGTAAAAAAGCACCGGAAAAATCTCCTTTGGTTAATGCGTGCGTATGTTTTAAAAATCCGTCAGTTTTATCCGAGTTTGATAAATCGGCAGATGAAACTACCATATTTTCAACTTGCTGAGCCAATGTTTCCAGCACCGTTGCTGAAGCTGCACGGGTTGCTGCATTAGGTTTCTGCTCAATTTTCGCCCAATCAATTTCTGGTGTTTGACCTGAGAACCAGAATTTCATTTTCTCAGCCAATTCAGGGTTTGATTTAGCCCATTGTTCCTGCTCTGATTTTTTAACTGCTACAATTTTTTCAAGTTCTTCTGCTCGTTTAGCATATAATTCTTTAACTTCAGGGAAAATTGTAAACGGATTGGCCGGATCTCCTCCCAAATGCTGAATTGTATTTTCTAAACATGCACCTGCTTCCCCTAAAGGTTGTCCGTGTGTTGAAACTTTATTTTCAAAAGAATTTCCATTAGCATCTACAGCTCCTTTACCCATAATGGTATGACCGATAATTAATGTAGGTTTTGATTTTTCTGCTTTAGCTTCGGTTAATGCCTTACGAATTTGTTCCGGATTATTACCTTCAATGGAAATAACCTTCCAACCCCATGCTTGGTATTTGGCAGCGACATCCTCATTATCTACATCTTTCACTTTAGTTGAAAGCTGTATTCCGTTTGAATCATAGAACATAATCAAATTGTCAAGTCCTAAATGTCCAGCAATTCTTCCTGCACCCTGGGAAACTTCTTCCTGAATTCCGCCATCAGAGATAAATGCATAAATTGTCTGATTCATCTGCTCACCCAAACGGGCTTTCAGAAATTTAGCAGCAATAGCGGCTCCAACAGCATACGCATGCCCTTGCCCTAAAGGACCGGAAGTATTTTCGATACCGCGTTCTACATCCAGTTCCGGATGTCCGGGAGTGATACTTCCCCACTGACGGAATTGTTTAAGATCATCCATGGCAAACTTTCCGGTAAGAGCCAGTGTTGAATATAGCATTGGAGACATATGTCCAGGATCCATAAAAAAGCGATCCCTTTCTTCCCATTTCGGATTTTTAGGATCATATTCTAAAAATTCAGAATACAATACATTAATAAAATCAGCTCCACCCATGGCACCTCCGGGGTGTCCAGATTTTGCTTTTTCTACCATTGATGCAGCTAATATTCTGATATTGTCTGCTGCTCTGTTTAATGTTTGAATGTCAGCCATTTTTCGTCTTTTATTATTTTGAATATACAAATTTACATTTTAATTATCCTTAATATTAATTATATATAGTGAATTATACAACAAATATTATTTTTTTCTTTTAACTTAATTTATTTTTTTTATACTTTTCCCTGAATTGCATTCTCTTTTATTTTCTTTAACCTGCTCATTACCTGATTGGTTCCTTCTCCAAAATAATCATGCAGGGTTAAGTATTCATTATATAGCTCATCATATCGGACCGACCTATCTTCGTGAGGTTTATAAACATTAGGTATTTTGCTTCCCATAGCGTCCGAGGCTTGCTGCAATGTTTCATAGCAACCCGCTGCAACAGAACCATAAATTGCTGAACCCAATGCTCCTACCATAGTAGCTTCCGTAATAGATAATGGTATACGGGTTACATCACTGATTAACTGCATCAACCATTTATTTTTAAGCAATCCACCTGCTGCCACGATCTCTTTAATAACAACTCCGTGTTGTTTCATTGTTTCAATAATCTTACGGGCACCAAAAGCACAAGATTCCATCAGAGCACGATAAATATCCTCTGCACGGGTAGTAAGTGATAACCCTAAAACCATACCGGATAAATTATGATCACAAAGAATTGAACGATTCCCGTTATGCCAGTCTAATGCCAACAATCCGTGCTCACCAATTTCTTGTGTTGATGCTTTTTTTGTTAAATAATCATGAAGATTTAAGTTTTCATTTTTTGCCGATTCTGCGTATTCTTCCGGTACACAATTTTGAATATACCACGCAAGTATATCGCCAAAAGCTGATTGACCGGCTTCAAAACACCAGGTGCCATCGGAAACACCTCCGTAGGTTATACCCAGCATACCGGGAACTTCTTTAAATTCAGGTCCGGAAACAATATAACACGCAGAGGTTCCCAAAATTGCAGTCATAATTCCAGGTTCTACCGCTTTAATTGCTGCGGCGGTTACGTGCGCATCGATATTTCCAACGGAAACGGATATACCGGGTTCAAGCCCGAGTCTTTGAGCCCATTCCTGAGTAAGATTTCCACTTTTCGATCCCAATGGTTGTATGGGTGCTGACATTTTATCGATGTAAACTCTTCCAAAACCTGGGGATACCTTTTCTAGATATTCTGGATCCGGATATTTTCCATCCTGATAATGTCTTTTAAATCCGGAATCTGCACTGGCATATACTAAATTACCTGTTAAAAGCCAACTCATCCAGTCTAATGCATCTACAAAATGAACCGTGTTTTTATAAATTTCAGGGTCTTTTTCAAAGGTTTCCAAAACTTTAGGTAAAAGTAATTCTGAAGATAATAACCCTCCATATCGGGGTAACCAGGGTTCCTTCCTTTGCTTAGCAACCTCCAGTAAACGTTGTGCTTGTTCATTAGCTCCATGATGTTTCCATAATTTGGCATAAGCATGAGGCCGATCTGAAAATTCAGGATATTCACATAACGGTTTTCCTTGATCATCGGTAGCCAAAACTGTGGCTGAGGTAAAATCTATACCTATTCCAATTATATGCCTAACCACTACTCCGGAATTAAGTATTGCCTCCTGCGCTGATTTTTGAAAGGATTCGAGATAATCAGAAGGAACCTGTAAGGCAAAATCCGGGGGTAATAATTCATTTTTACTTACTGTAAGATGAGTATCCATTACTCCGTGCTTATATCTTACCGCAGCTGTTCCTTTTTCGAAACCATCACTGACTCTTACAACGGTAGAACGCACGGAAAGTGTTCCGAAATCTACTCCTAAAATATATTGATCTGACATTTTTGTGGTTTATAGTTGTTGTTTGTTTAATCTATTTTCTACATTTATTTCTCTCCTCCAAAAAATTTATTCCAAGGCATCTGTAAAGGTTGGTCATTAACAATAATATCGTATAAATGTCTTAATAAAGGAAAATCTGTGTCTTTAATAATGCCTCGTCTGGTTAAAGGTTCCATCGCTGCCCCTATAACCCTTATTGCCGCAACACCTTCCATAGTTACCCCTTTCATATAATGATCTCTTACTTCGGAAAAGGGTATTCCTGCTCCAACATATCTGCCTGCTTTTACATTTCTGCCGCCCATTGAGGTTACAAACATATCACCAGATCCTACTAACAAATGCTTAGGACTTAAAACATTATTATCTGACAATAACTCCATAAACTGGGTAAGTTCAACCTGTCCTTGGGCAAATACTGCTGAACCATAATTGAAACGAACATATTTTTCTCCCTGCTCATTGTTTTTATCTCTGATACCTTCGTTAAATCCTGCTGCAAATGCGTAAATATTTTTAGTTGCTGCAGCTACTTCCATACCTACAAAATCTGTGGATGTCCAAACATGATAGTAATCTGTACGAAATAACGCAGCTAACTTATTTAGAGAATCCTGATCTTCTCCACAAAAGACTACACATGTATCACGATGTACAGCAACTTCCCCTGCTATTGAAGGACCCACGACTGCAGACCAGGTAACTGATTCAACTAATTCTTTTGTAAAGTATTTTTTTATGATATCAGGAAGAATAAAAAGATTACCTTCCTGATCGGCCTGCATTCCTTTAGTAATAGAAAACACCATCATTCCAGGCTTAACTACTTTTGCCAATTGCTCTCCTACCCAGTCAACTCCAAACGAATTCACTCCTGACATAGCTACATCTGCTCCTTCAAAAGCTTTTTCAACTTCTTCTAATTGATATACTTTAACTGATTCAGGAATTTTCAATTCCAGATTTGGATGAATCCCCGTTTTTCTAATAGTATCAATAATATCTTTATCTAAATGTGTCCCAACTAAATGAACTTCATGTCCGTTTTCAGCCAACGGAAACGTTAAAGCAGTAGCCATTATACCTGCACCTAAAATAGCTATTTTATATTTTTCAGTTTCAACTGATATTTCATTTTCTTTCATTTCAAAATCTTTTTAAATTTTTAATTAACTATTGATTTACAATCAATTACAAATAATAAATAAGTTTTATGTATTATTTACAACAAAAATAAATAATAAAAAGCATATAATAGTTATGATTTAGAAATAAAAGCAAAATTTGTGAAATAAATCATGCACTAAGAAAAAAATAATATAACTTACTATAAATCAATTTTTTAATTAAAAAATGATTTAAATACACTAATTTAAATCTTGTTTATTATTTAAATAAAATGTAAGTATTTATTCGTAAAAACAATTTACTAATTTAAGATAAATTTAACTGTACTTTTATTTATAAAACATTAATAATTAATGTTATAAAAAACATAATAAATTAATATTATAAAAAAAGCTTATTTTTTATATATACATAAACATAAAATTTGAAATAAAAAAAAAATCAATAACCAAAATCATTACTAATTCGAAATTAAATTAAATTATTTTACGATATTGAAATATCACATACATCTAAACAAAAAAAACATATATCTAAGATATATAGTAATATATCATGTTTTATATTGAAAAATGTTTCTAAATTTGAGCTAATTATAAATAAAAAACAAAAAAAATGGAAAGAAATACTTTCGATTTATCACTAAAACGAAAACAACGCTTTAATGATACCCAGCAAGGGTATGATGTAGTTATTGTAGGAGGAGGTGTAAATGGACTAGGCACAGCCTGGGACAGTGCTTTAAGAGGAATGAAAGTTCTTTTAGTTGAAAAAGGAGACATTGGATCCGGCACCTCATCATGGTCAAGCCGAATGATTCATGGCGGATTAAAATATTTGGAAAAATACGATATTCCTCTAGTTCGTGAGTCTTTAAGAGAAAGAGAATGGTTAGTCAAATCTGCACCTCATCTGGTTCGTGAATTACGATTCATTATTCCCTTTTATAAACAAAATCAAAATTCACCTTTTATTCTCAGATTAGGAATGATAGCCTATGATATTCTTTCATTTGATAAATCATTAAAAAGCTTTGATTTTTTTTCGAAAAAAAAGATACTGGAGAAAGAACCAGGACTTAACCCCGATCAACTAACCGGCGGTTGTGCATATTCTGATGCTCAGGTTAATTACTCAGAAAGACTTTGTTATGAGATAGCTTTATCGGCCAGACAAGCAGGTGCAGAAATATTAACGCATGTTAAAGCGACCGATCTTGAAGTTAAACAAGGAAAAATAAAGGCGATTAAAATCAGAGATGAAATAAGCGGTGAAGAAGTGAGGGTCCCAACCCAAGTAATAATTAACAATGCAGGACCATGGATAGACGAAGTCTGGCCTAAAGATCATATTTCGCTACCCCGCATGAATGGAGGCACTAAAGGCACTCACTTAGTTGTAAATTCTTTTCCGGGAGCTCCTACCGATGCATTTTATTATGAATCAGATGACGCTCGCCCCATGATGGTTATACCTTGGAAAAACAGATATCTCATAGGCTCAACTGATATTCCATTTACAGGAAATCTTGACACAGCATCAGCTACTCAGGACGAATACGATTATATTTTACACGAAACCAATAAAGTTCTTCCTGAAGCACATTTGACCAAAAATGACGTAATCTATGCTTATACCGGCGTAAGACCTCTACCTTACAGCGAAGGAGCTAAGGTTTCTGATATTACCCGTAGACACAAAATTGTCGACCATAAACAAAATCAATTAGACGGCCTGTATACACTTGTTGGAGGAAAATTAACAACCTTCAGGCAGGTAGGAGAAGATTTCGGAAACATTTTATCTGAACGATTTCATAAAAATACAAAAAGCAGAACCAGAAAAATGAAATTACCGGGAGGTTCTATTTCATCTATGTATGAACTAAAAAAAGAAATTGAAAATACAGGTATTCCAGATTCTTTAGTCAATCGTATAGCAGACCAATATGGAAAACTAGGCATTAAGCTGGCCGAATTTATTATGGAAAAACCTGAGAGACAAGAAATAATTGACGAATCATTTGGATTAACCCACGGAGAAGTTGAATGGGCGGTAACTAACGAAGAAGCGTACAGACTTTCAGATGTAGTTGCCAGACGTATCATGACAGGATTAGAGGATGATTTAGGTCTCAATTCTCTTGAGGCCGTATCCGTAATTTGTGCTAACCTTTTAAACTGGGATGAAAATAGAAGACAGGAAGAAATAAATAGTTACAAAAATTATATTAAAAGACTTCAGGTGAAGTAAAAATCAATTAAAACTAAAATCAAACATAAATCACAAAAAATAAGTCAAAATTATGAAAACAAAAGTTGTAATAGGAATAGACATCGGTTTAACCGGCATGAAAGCGGTTGCTTTTGATTATCAAGGCAAAATTATAGCCTCGCAATCTGATTCTTCACCACATGACATGCCCAAACCACACTGGTCTGAAAGAAACGGAGAAGATTTTTGGGCTGCAGTCAGTAAAACTTTAAGACATCTTATGGGTAAACTGGAAATGTATGAAGTTACAGGTGTAGGATGCAGTGCTCATGGGGATGGAATCTGGATTTTAGATGAAAACAACCGTCCTTTAAGACCCGGTATATTATCTTTGGATACCCGTGCTTTTGAAACTTCTTTAAAATATTCAAAAAAAATAAAGGATTTGTTATCGGTAACCGGACAAGGTGCTTCACCCTCTTCCCCGGCAACTCTACTGGCATGGTTAAAGGAAAATGAACCGGAAACGTTAGCAAAAGCCCGATCATTTATGTGGGCAAAAGACTACATTCGCTTTCGCTTGTCAAGAACTATAGGAACAGATCTTACTGAAGCAAGTACATCGTTTTTTAATTATAAAAATCAGGACTGGGATAGTGAAGCCTTTAAACTTTATGATCTGGAAGAGCTGGAAGCGATAGCTCCCATTGTAAATCAACCTACTGATATTGTAGGAAAAATCGGATATGATACGCACATTCATACCGGTTTACCCGAAGGAATCCCTGTTGTTGCCGGTCTTCACGATGTAGATGCAGGTGCTATTGGTGCCGGAGCAACCCATCCGGGACAATTAGCTGTAATGGCTGGTACTTACAGTATTAATGAAGTTATTTCCGATGAACCCAAGGTTTCTGAAGACTGGTTTTGCAGAAGCTTTATAAAAAAAGGATTATGGATGAATATGGCTATATCACCGGCTTCATCTTCCAATCTTGAATGGTTTGTACAAACTTTGTGTCAGCAGGAACTAGATCTTGCCAGAAGAGCCGGAGTAGATCCTTATGGATTTGTAGATAAAGAAATTTCGGAAATTATAAATGATCCTTCCGACATTTTATTCTTTCCTTTTTTATATGGAAATCCACTCGATGTAGATGCAGATTCCTGTTTTATGGGAATGAGAGCATGGCATAAAAGAGGCCATCTGCTTAAAGCTATATATCAAGGCATTGCCTTTAATCATAAATACCATATAGATCCTTTAATTGAAAATTTCAAAGTTGATGAAATAAGAGTAGTTGGAGGCGTTACACGCAGTAGCATCTGGCCTAAAATGCTTGCCAGCGTTTTAAACCGCCCTATCTTAATACCGGAAGTTTCCGAAGGAGGCGCATTAGGTACCGCTATGATTGTTGCTGTTGGTATTGGTCAATATAAAAACCTTGACGAAGCAGCTAAAGCTATGGGTTCTAAATCTATTACCATAGAACCAGATCCAAAGATTCAGGAAAGTATCATTCCTGCATACGAAAAATATAAAAAATATATGAATCAAATTTATCCTCTTTGGAAAGATAAATGATTGAATTTATTCAGCAGGAGATGTTTAATATCTCCTGCTGAAAATTTTCATTTATCTGGTGATTGAATAATTAATTTTATTTATATAATTCTAAAATCTCATCCATGCACCTCTTCTTGATAAACTCAATAAACTTAATACATTCCTTAATCTTTCAAAAATGCTAATGCCGTATCATAAATACCTTTATAATCTATTCCGTAATATTTATAAATATCCTGAGGCTGAGCATTAATAACATTTTCATCCGGAATCCCTAAAATCTTCATCGGTACGGGATAATTTTGACAAACGATTTCAGAAACAATTGCCCCTAATCCCCCATAAATGCTATGCTCCTCTACCGTAATAATTTTACCGGTTTCTATAGCAGATTGAATTATCATTTCTTTATCTATAGGTTTTAGTGTGTGTATATCTACAACTTTAACAGAAAAACCAGCTTGTCCGAGCATTTCCGAAGCTTCTAAGCAATGATATACGGTTTCACCTGTACCTACCAACGTTAAGTCTGTTCCTTTTTTTAAAACTGAAGCCTTCCCTATCGTAAATTTTTCAAAGCCTTGATCATAAATTACCGGTACAGGATTCCTCCCCATCCGAACATATACCGGAAAATCATAATTTATCAAATTTTCTGTCATCCACCTCATCTGCACCGGATCACTCGGAGACAATATATGTATACCCGGAAAAGCCCGAATTGCAGCTATATCATGCAAACAATGATGAGTAGCGCCAAAAGGCCCATAACTAACTCCACCATTAACACCAATTATTTTAATCCTGGAATTTGAGTAAGCAACATCAACTTTAATTTGCTCTAAACTCCGGGAAGAATAAAAACAGGCAGGTCCACAAACAAAAACCTTTTTCCCGACAGATGCTATACCTGCCGCTACTCCAATTGCATTTTGCTCAGCAATACCTACATCTACTAACTGATCCGGTAATTCTTCAGCAAACTGATTGAGAGTTACGGTACCCGCAGCATCAGAAGTAACTATAATGATATCTTTATTTTGTTTAGCCAACTCTAAGATAGTTTGTGTAAAACTTTGGCGATTTGATTTCATTGTCTTATTCATGATTAATTGTAAAGCTTATAGATAATTAACTGATTTTCCCTTCCCATTCTTCAATACTTCTGGATATCTCTCTGACTGCCTGTTTATACTGAACTTCATCCGGTACTCCATGATGCCAGTGCAAAGCATTCTCCATATAAGACACCCCTTTTCCTTTAGTGGTTCGGGATATGATAAAATGCGGCTTTTGGATTGTATAATTAATTGAATCTAAAACCTTAATACAATCTTCTATCTTATCTCCGTTAACTTCTAAAACCTCCCATCCCATTGTTTCCCAACGTTCTTTTAATGGCTCAAGAGTCATTACTTTTTCCGTTGAATTACTAATCTGCAATCCATTTCTATCAACAATTGCAACCAGGTTATTTAACTTAAAGTGTCCTCCAGACATGGCTGCTTCAAAAACTGCACCTTCATTTAGTTCTCCATCCCCCATGACAACAAAGGTTTTAAAATCTTTATTGTCCATTTTCGCCCCTATAGCAACACCCACTCCTAAGGATAATCCATGCCCTAAAGATCCTCCGCTAAATTCAATTCCTGGTATTTTATTGGAAGGATGACCTGCCAATAAAGAATTAAATTTCCCATAGGAATTTAGCGTATCTGAATCAATAAATCCAAGGGATTCCAGTACACAATAAAGAGCTTCAACACAGTGCCCCTTACTTAAAATGAAACGATCCCTGTTTTCATGATCCGGATTTTGTATATCAAATTTTAATGTATGATAGTATAAGGCCGCGATCATATTTAGGACAGACAAATCACCACCTACATGACCCGACCTGGAATTATATATAACCTCAAGTAACCTCAAGCGCACTTTCTCGGTTTTAAGAGCTATTTTTGATATTTCATTTATTGAAAGCATATTTAAAAAATATTTTTGATAACAAAATTAATCAAAAAATACATAATAAGCTTAAAAAGCTATTTTTAAAGTATTTAAAAAAAAATATCTAATTAATTAATAAAAACACAAAAGTTTTGATTACTTTCGAAATGACAACAATCATTTCATTTACTTATGATTTGTAATTTATTTTAGTAATATTTGTAAGTAATAAAAACTTAGTAATCCGATAAATATGAAAGAGATAATTAATGATCCGGAAAATATAATAAGCGAAGTAATGGATGGCTTTATTAGTGCTTATAGCTACCTCTACGAGAAGGTTCCTGAAGTCAACGGTATTTTATTAAAAGAAAGACGTAAAGATAAGGTAACGCTTGTTATTGGCGGGGGAAGCGGACACGAACCTATGTTTGGGGGATTTGTAGGTGAAGGACTTGCTGATGCTGCTGCATGTGGGAATATTTTTGCTTCACCGGATCCCAACACCATTTATGAAACTGCAAAATCTGCACATGCCGGTAAAGGAGTATTATTTCTTTATGGATGTTATGCCGGAGATAATCTGAATTTTGATATGGCCGAAGAAATGCTTCAGGATGAGGGCATAAAAACTGCTCATATAAGAGTCTGGGACGATTGTGCTTCTGCTCCTATAGAACGTATAGAAGACAGGAGAGGTATTGCCGGAGATGTGTTTATGGTAAAAATTGCAGGTGCTGCCTGTGATGCCGGTCTTTCTCTTGAAGAAGTTGTACTGGTTTTGGAGAATGCAAGAAATAACCTTAGAAGTATAGGTATTGCTACTAAACCCGGAAAAATACCCGGTTTAGAAAAACCAACTTTTGAATTAAAAGATAATGAAATGGAGTTCGGAATGGGACTTCACGGAGAACCCGGTATCCAAAGAACCCAAATGAAACCTGCTGATGAACTGGTAGAGATACTTTACGGTCATATAACTAAAGATATGCCTCTTATCTCAGGCGATAATGTATGCATACTTGTTAATGGATTAGGTTCAACTACCATCATCGAAATGAGTATTGTTTTTAGAAAGGTTAGACAATTATTAGAATCTGATGGTATTCAGATTCACGATGCTGATATTAACAGCTATTGCACTTCTTTGGGAATGGGAGGATTTTCAATCAGCATACTTAAATTAGACAGTGAATTGAAAAAATATTATAATTCTCCTTGTTATTGCCCTTATTACGCTAAACAACAAAGATAAATATTTAGTTGTTTTTTGAGATTAATCAAATTTATCAACTGAATACGAATGATTTAATTATTGAATATAGATTATAATCTTAAATTTTTTATACTATGTCGTTAAATGTTATAAATACAAAAAAAGCTAAAGAAATGCTTATATATGTTGCTAATGAGATTATTGATAGTAAGCCATTATTAACTGAAATTGATAGTAAGATTGGAGATGGGGATCATGGTATCGGCATGTCGGGAGGATTAAAAAAAGCAAAAGAGAAATTAATGGCCTATGAAGAAACTTCTAATGTGTACGATGTTTTCAGTTTAACCGGTAAAACCATGCTGATGTCTATGGGGGGAGCTTCCGGAGTCATTTTTGGAAGCTTATTTCTTGCAGGAGCTAAAAATGTTTCTCCTAAAGAAGAACTAAATACCCGTGATGTGACAGAAATGTTTGACAAAGGCTTACAGGCAATTAAAGAAAGAGGGAAAGCCGAAGTTGGTGATAAAACCATGGTGGATGCTCTTGAACCTGCTGTAAAAGCAATGAAATCGTACGAGGATAACAATCTTTTAGAGATGTTTAAACTAGCTGAATCAGCGGCTCAGGAAGGTGTTGAAAATACAAAAAATTATATAGCCAAATATGGTCGGGCAAAATCACTGATGGAAAGGGCTATTGGTTATCAGGATGCTGGAGCAACATCAGTATGGATAATATTTAAATCTATGCGTGAATTTATTGAAAATGATTAATAAAAATTAATTAAAAATCATCCACAAACATGACAGAACAAAAAAAGATATATTTAGGTACCAATACAAAAATGTATAAAAATATATCGCAGACAGAAAGTTTTTTGAGAGAACTGAATCAACTTACTTCAGATATAGGCAGGGAAAAACTGGAATTATTTGTAATTCCTTCTTTCACAGCTTTAGCTAATGCAAGAAACTGTGTCCCTGAAGATAAAATTCTGATTGGTGCCCAAAATATGAACTGGGAAGATGAAGGACAGTTTACCGGTGAAATTTCGCCTCTGATGCTGAAAGAAGTGGGTGTTAACTTAATTGAGATCGGACATTCGGAAAGAAGACATATTTTAAAGGAAACAGATCAGGAGATTAATAAAAAAGTTTTAAGTGCTTTAAATCATTCTTTTAAGGCTCTTTTATGCATTGGAGAAACTTTGGAACAAAAAAATTTTCATACTAGCAATGAAATATTAAGAATTCAATTAAAAATAGGTTTACATGGAATTAAGGAAGAGCAAATTACTAATTTATGGATTGCATACGAACCCGTTTGGGCTATTGGTGTAAACGGAATTCCAGCGACTAAAGAATATGCCGCTGAAAAACATTCAATTATTAGGGATACTTTAAAAGAACTTTTCGGTTCTGATAAGGGAAAATCTATACCTATCCTTTATGGTGGAAGTGTTAACTTAGAAAATGCAAATGATTTAATTCAAATGCCAGACATTGATGGTCTTTTTATTGGTAGAAGTGCGTGGGATGCTAATAATTTTAACACCATTATCAGAAATGTTATCCCTTTATTTTATTCAAAAAAATAAACTTGAACGAAAAATTTAAAACAAGCTTGGTACATGGCAACATATCAAGCTTGTTTTAAATTTTCATGTTTATTACTACAACTTGTTTGCTGAGCCTAATACATCTTTAATTAAATGAATATAAACTGCTTTCATATCTTCTCTTGCTTTAGCCAAGTATAATCTAGGATCGTATTCCTGAGGCTTTTGTTCAAAAAATTCTCGTAAAGTTGCCGTCATTGTTAACCTACTATCAGAATCTATGTTTATTTTACAAACCGCTTGTTTAGATGCTTTTTTAAGTTGATTTTCCGGAATTCCCACAGCATCGTTTAGTTTCCCTCCGTATTTGTTAATTAATTTTACTTTTTCTTGCGGAACTGTGGATGAACCATGAAGTACTATGGGAAAACCGGTCAGCTTTTTTTCAATCTCTTCTAAGACTGAAAATGCTAATGGAGGAGGTTCCAGTATTCCGTTTTCATTTTTGACACATTGCTCTGCAGTAAATTTAAACGAACCGTGAGCCGTTCCTATAGAAATAGCTAATGAATCACAACCTGTTCTTCTGACAAAATCTATAACATCATCCGGCTCTGTGTATAATGAAAGTTTTGAATTTAAATACCCTTCAGCTCCTGCTATTACTCCTAATTCACCTTCTACCGTTACATCATATTTATGCGCATATTCCGTAACTTTTTGAGTTAACTCTATATTTTTTTCGAAAGGTAAATGAGAACCGTCAATCATTACTGAAGAAAAACCATCATCTATACAATTTTTACATAACTCGAAAGAGTCTCCATGATCCAAATGCATTGCGATTTGAGGTGATTCCAGCCCTAAATCCATTGCATATTTTACCAGACCCTGAACCATGTTGGGAACTAATTTAGCACCGATATATTCTCTATCACTTTTTAAAATCTGTAATATTAGCGGAGATCTGGTTTCAACAATCGCCTGAATGATTGCCTGAGCTTGCTCTAAATGGGAAAAATTAAATCCAGGAACTGCATAGCCACCTGCCAAAGCTTTTGACAACATTTGACGCGTATTTATAACGCCTAAATTTTTATAGTTTATCATTATCTCTGTTTTTAAGGTTTGTTTATTTAATCATTACTATTTAAATTTTTTCTCTGTTTTTAAAACAAAAAACCAACATTATAAATGATGGTTTTTTGTTTTCACACGTTTATATATAATAGATTGAATATTTTAATAAGGTGTTAAATCTTTTACTTTTTCTAATTGTAAGTATTTCTGGAATTCAATATTGTAATGTTCATGGTGTTCCTGATTAGGATAATATATGGTTGATATTTCCATTCCCATTTTTTCCTGAGCTTCCTGTACAGATTCATACACTCCGGCGACAACAGCTGCACACATGGCTACTCCTAAAGCACATGCTTCTCTTGTTGCAATTACTTTTATAGGCATACCTATAACGTCAGCCATTACCTGCATCACATAAGGTGATTTTTGAGAAATTCCTCCAACAGCAATAATTTCCTTTAATTCAACTCCATTATTTACAAAACGATCAATAATATTTCTCGCTCCATAAGCCGTAGCTTCAACTAAAGATTTATATACCAGGGGAGCAACACTTGATAGTGCTAACCCTGTTATAGTTCCCTTTAAATCATAATCCACATTAGGTGAACGTCTTCCGTTTATCCAGTCTGTAGCTATGATATGGCTATCTTTAGGCGGAATAACTTTTGCCTGTCTGGCCAGATTAGGTATCATTTCAGCATATACCTCATCTCTTAATTTCTGACGAGTTTCGGGATCACTGATATTAGACTTTAGCATAATATTATCCAGAGGCCACATTAAGAGCTTTTTAAACCAGGCATATAAATCTCCAAATGCTGATTGACCTGCTTCATAGCCTACCATACCTGGTAAAATAATATCATCGGCTTGTTGGGGTATACCGGGAACTAACTTATTTCCGGAACTTTTAGGTCCAACAGTTATAGCACATGTCGAAGTACCTACAATTTCAACCATTGCTTTATCTTTTACACCTGCACCGATAGCTCCTGCATGGCAGTCTAAATTACCTACAGCAATCAAAACCGACTTGGGTAACCCTAACTTATCAGCCCACTCTTCCGTAATAGTTCCCGCTGGTTGATCACAGGTATATGCTTCTTTATGAAATGTATCTACTAAACCGTCTAAAGCAGGATCCATAGCTTTGAAAAATTCATTAGGCGGATATCCACCCCATTCTTTATTCCACATTACTCTTGAACCGGCAATTCCCATTCCTCTCTTCATATCTTCCGGTCGGGTATTACCACATAATACTGCAGGAAGCCAGTCACTTGCTTCTACAAAAGAATGAGCTTTTTGACGAATTTCAGGCTTTTTAAATATATGCAATGCTTTGGTCCAGAAATGCTCGGTTGAATAATCTCCACAACCTGCAGATTTTGTATAGTCAATATGCCATTTTTTAGAAAAACTATTCAAATAATCGTTGTCTTTTTGTCCTGTGTGATCTTTCCAGAGTACAAACATAGCATCGGGATTTTCTTCAAATTCCGGAAGCAGAGATAAGGGTGTCCCTTCCTTATCAACGGCTACAGGTGTGGAACCTGTTATATCAACACTTATAGCTTTTACTTTGCTGGCTGCACCGGGAACTCTATTTAAAACATCTTTAACTATAAACTCTAATACTTCAATATAATCTTTAGGATGTTGTCTGAATTGAGATTTCACTGCATTGCAATACATTCCCTTTTTCCATCTTGGATATTCTTTTATAGATAATGCTAATTCTTTTCCGGTTTCGGCATCCATAAGAATTGCCCTCCCTGAATCAGTACCATAGTCCAAACCGATTACTAAATTATTTGATAATTCCATTTTTGTTATTTTAGTTTCTATTTTTGTGCTTAAAAAGCAACTAATATAGTTTGTTTGATAACTACCTGCCGCTTTTCATCAGTATAGTTATTATGTTAATTCTTTCACCTTTTCAAGTTGTCTGTATTTTTTATATTCATTATTATAATGCTTATGGTTTTCTTCATCTGGATAGTAAATTGTTGAAATACCCATTCCCATTTTCTCCTGAGCATCTTCCAAACGATTGTAAATTCCGGCTGCTACAGCTGCACACATGGCAACTCCCAACGCACAAGCTTCTCTCGTTGCAATTACTTTTATTGGCATACCTAAAACATCTGAGAGCACCTGCATTACATAGGGAGATTTTTGAGAAATACCTCCTACAGCTATGATTTCTTCAATTTCAATTCCATTGGTTATAAATTGTTCTACAATAGCACGAGATCCATAAGCTGTAGCTTCAACAATAGACTTATATAGTAAAGGTGCCGAACTGGAAAGTGTTATACCTGTAATTGTTCCTTTTAATGTATAATCTACATCGGGAGTACGTCTTCCGTTTATCCAGTCTGTTGCTATAATGTGACTGTCTTTTGCCGGAATTGCTTTTGCCTGACGGGCTAGTTCAGGAATCATCTTGTCATATACTTCCTGGATTACTTTTTGCTTTGTAGCTTCATCTATTGATTCTGTTTTAGCAAAAATTTCACGTAAGGGCCACATTAAAACTTTTTTAAACCAGGCATAATAATCTCCATACACAGATTGACCTGCTTCATATCCTACCATTCCCGGTATTACGGAATCATCTGCCTGTCCTGAAATTCCGGGAATCAACTGATTATCAGATTTTTTTGGCCCTACTATTATATCACAGGTTGAAGTGCCTATAATTTGTACAATCGCTTTGTTTTTAACTCCGGCACCAATACCTCCTGCGTGAGCATCTATATTTCCGGCAGTAACTTTAACATGAGTTGTAAGTCCTAGCCTTTCCGCCCATTCTTCTGTTAGTGTACCTATAGTTTCAACGCAAGTGTACACATCTTTTGAAAATGTATCTACAATACCATCCAATGCAGGATCCAAAGATTTAAAGAATTCATTTGGCGGGTATCCTCCCCACTCTTTATTCCAAAGCACCTTAAATCCAGCGGTGCATATATTTCTTTTTAATTCTTCGGGCTTATTTATTCCCACTACAACATTGGAAAGCCAATCACATGCATCTACGAAAGAATGACCTACTTCTTTTACCTGAGCATCAGTCCGGAAAACATGGAGGCATTTTGCCCAAAAATGTTCTGCCGAGTAGTTTCCTCCTCCTCCGGCATAACGTGTATAATCAATATGCCATTTTTTTGAAAACTCATTAATGTCATCACAGTCTTTGATTCCTGTGTGATCTTTCCAGAGAATAAACATTCCGTTCGGATTTTCTGAGAAATCATTTCTTAAAGCAAGTGGTGTTCCTTCTTTATCAACAACTATGGGTGTGGAACAGGTCACATCTATGGATAAGGCTTTTACCTTATTTTTAGAGCCTGGAACTTTATTTATTACGTCATTTACAATAAACTCAAGTACTTCTATATAATCTAAAGGATGTTGCCTAAACTGGTAATTCACCGCATCGCAATATAATCCTTGTTTCCACCGGGGATATTCTTTAACTGAAAGAGCTAGTTCATTTCCTGTTTCTGCATCCATAAGCATCGCTCTTGCTGAATCTGAACCATAATCTATCCCTATCACTAAATTATCTGATAATTCCATTTTTTTGATTTGTTTAGTTTTATTTTTGTATTGTATCGGATCTTATTGTCCGTAATAAGCATGATAACCATGCTTTCTGTCGTAGTGCTTGTTAATGAGAGCGTCTTTTAATCTTGGAGATTCAGGATTAATCTGTCTGGTTAGATAGGCCATTTTCGCAACATTTTCCAACACGGCACTATTATATACTGCTTTTTCTGCAGATTCTCCCCATGTAAAAGGTGCATGGTTTCCCACTAGAACCATTTCCATCTCCTGATGTTTAAGTCCTTTGTTTTTCAATATGTCCAGAATTTGAAATCCTGTCTGATATTCATAGTTACCTTCTATCATTTCATCACTCATTGGAGGAGCACAAGGTATATCTGAGGTGTTATGATCTGCATGCGTAGTCCCGAAAATCGGAATATCTAATTGAGCCTGAGCCCAGGAAGTAGCATAGGTACTATGTGTATGAGCTATTCCATTTACATCTTTCCAATGCTTATACAATACGGCATGCGTAGGAGTATCGGATGATGGTTTTAATTTGCCTTCAACCACATTTCCTTCAAAATCTACGATTACCATACTTTCAATAGTTAATTTTTCATAGGGTACTCCACTAGGTTTTATGGCAAAAACTCCTTCATTATGATCTGCTGCACTTACGTTTCCCCAAGTAAATAATACTAAATTTAATTTTGGTAATTTAAGGTTTCCTTCGTAAGCTTCTTCTTTTATATAACTATATTTTCCCATTTTATTTATTTATCTCTGGTGTATTCAATTAATTCTCCAAGTACTTCAATACTAGGTACAATTAGATCCAATTCAGGTTCTGCATTTTGTGCGTCTTCCAAAGTTGCCTCTCCTGTCAGAACCAAGACTCCAAATGCTCCTGCATTGTGAGCCATCATCATATCGGTATAAATTCGATCTCCTACCATAGCTATCTGCTCAGGTTTCAACTTTTTACTATTCAAGATCCCGTCTAACATCTCTTTTTGAGGTTTTCCTAAAACCAAATCAGGAGTTCTGCCTGTAGCTGTTTCGATACAAGCATAAATAGAGGCACAATCCACTAATACATTAGGTTGATCGGTTGGACATACCCTATCCGGATTAGTTGCTACATAGAGTACACCTTGTTTAGCCCACCAGGCAGCCCTGCATAATCTATCGTAGGTTAAAGTCATGTCAAAGGCCACGACTAAGGCATCTGGCACGTCTTCCGCTGAATCTGAGGTGGATATATAGCCTGAATTTTCAAATTGTTCTACCATACTGGGAGTTCCCAGAATGAAAAGTTTTTTTACTTCCGGATGTTCATTTTTAAGGTAATCAATTGTAGCTACAGCTGAAGAATACATTTCTTCTTCTGTTGCAGGTATACCTAATTTTTCAAGTTTTTTTAAGTAATCCGAAATACTTCTTGATGGATTATTGGTAAGAAAAGAATGACTGACTCCTATTTTTTTTAATCTTTCCAAAAAACTTATCGTATAAGGAAAAAGTGTTGTTCCGTTATAAATGGTACCATCCATATCCAAAGCAACATGTTTTAGTTTTTTTATTTTTTCCTGTAATTCGGGAGTTAATTGTTTTATATCTGTTATATAATTTTTCATTTGATAATCTGGACTTTATTTAAACCACATCCGTAATTGTTTAAATTACGGGATGCGGTTTACTTTAAAATATTAACCTTTTAAAACTCCGTTTTCACCGAATAATTCATTTACCCATTGGTCAAAATATCCGGCTCTGTAAGCAAAATCAAGAATTGTATATCTGCTCCTTATTTTATGCGCTCTATAGAAACTTTCTCTAAGCCTGTTTCTGTCTATTCCTATTTCTTCGGGCTCAACTGGTGCTCCTACAGCTGCCAAGCGTTTTTTAGTTTCATTATAAGGTATTACTTGTTTCCTAATACTTTCTTTTAACGCAGGCCAGTTATTTTTGATTTTAGTCAGCTGTTCTTTTAATTCTTCTTTGGATACATATTTATCTGTAGTCTGAGTTGTAGCAAAAGGATGAATGTCCGAACCTCCAAACATTTCATCTATCTCTTTTAACTGCTCTTCCAGCGAAGGCCATTTTTCTACTGCAGCATCAATATCCAATTCTTCTACAGGAGTTTTTAACATCAGTTCATACATGGCCGTAATTGCCAACGTACCTATACCAACTTTAAACCCATGAGAAGGAGCTTGTTCATCCTGATTGGGATATAAACCGAATTTTTTTGCCATTTCACCTTTGAAAGTATGATGTTCCATATCCCATAAATGACTGAACTGATGTTCAGATCCAGAGGCAGGTCTACTTACTCCTGCGCCCCACGATTCCATAGATTGCATTGCAAAACCTCCTAACATTAAACCTTCAGTTAATAATTCGATTGCTTTATGCTCTCCCTTTTTAGCTCCTTCCGGATCTTGTAATGCTTCAGCTAATCCATCCTGTACTATATTCCATGCACTGGTCATGGGTTCAATTCCTTTTTTAGGATTTTGTGGATCTGCCAATTCTGCTGCTAATAACCAATCTGCACCGGAAACAACTTTAGCGTATAAATCTGCATATCCTGAAGCAGTCATTAATGGTGGAGCATCTGCAATAATATCAATATCCGCAAGCAAAGCTTTTGGTGCTTCACAAGCATGAGTAATTTTAGCCCCTTTGTTAGTTATGGAAGCTCCTGCAGAGGAATAACCATCCATAGATGCAGCTGTTGCTACACACATATAAGACCTTTTAAGTTCTGAACTTGCTCTTTTTGCCAAGTCGTTTATTACTCCTGAACCTACGGCTACTGGCGTTACATCTTTATCTTTCAGATAATCTCTTATTTTTTCTACAAACACATAGTCTGCATATAAATTAGGATCATCTAATATATAAGGCTCCTCTCCTTCTAAACCAGCTTCTTTTAGAGCTTTGTGGACTTTTTCACCCGCTACTTTATAAGTATTAGGATCTGCTATCACTATGGCCTTTTTTCCTGGAAACTGTGCAGCAAATATTTCAGGAACTTTATTAATTATATCTGAGCCAATTTCTAAAAACTTAGTTTCGGTTGCCTGCTTCAGGGCTGAGGCTATACTTTCTTTTGACATTTTGTTTTTTTTAAGGTTAATATATTTAAAGGTCTATTAAAGTTTTTTGGCGTCTTCTATAAATTGTGCTAGTCCATTATCGGTTAAAGGGTGCTTTAATAACCCTACTATTGGAGCTAATGGAGCTGTTATTACGTCCGCTCCTATTTTCGCACAATTGATAATATGCATAGGAGATCGCACTGATGCAGCAAGTATTTCAGTTCTATAGCCATAATTATCATAGATAGTTCGTATGTCTTCTATGAGATTCAATCCATCGGTTGATATATCATCCAGACGACCTATAAAAGGAGAAACGTAAGTTGCTCCTGCTTTAGCTGCAAGGATTGCTTGTCCAGCTGAAAATACCAGCGTACAATTCGTTTTAATACCTTTTCCTGAAAAATATTTAATAGCTCTTATTCCATCATAAATCATGGGAATTTTAACCGTAATCTGATTATCAATTTTAGCCAATTCTTCACCTTCCCTAATCATTCCTTCATAATCTGTGGATAATACTTCTGCGCTTACATCACCGTCTACTATCTCGCATATTGCTTTATAATGCGCATGAATATTTTCTTTCCCTGTAATTCCTACTTTAGCCATAATTGAAGGATTAGTTGTTACACCATCTAATACCCCTAATTCCTGAGCTTTTTTTATTTGCTCTAAGTCTGCTGTGTCAATAAAAAATTTCATCTGATTAAATACTTATAGGTTTATAATTTTATTTTATACGATTACTTATCAGGTAATCTTTTTATATCTAAAAATTAGTTAGTGAAAATGTGCTGATAACGAATTCACGGATGGATTCATCAAAATATCCACCGATAACGCCATACAAAACTCCAGCGATAGATGCTCCGATAAGCGGAGCTATTGAAGCATACAAAAATCCATAGCCCCAATCACTTCCTCCTTTACCTTCAATTGGCAAAATCTGATGCGCCAAACGAGGCATCAAATCTCTGGCTGGATTTAAAGACCATCCTGTAATCCCACCAAATGCCATACCTATGGTAAATATCATGAAACCAGCAGGCAATGCTCCGATAGCTCCAAAACCAACGGTTCCGGCTGCTTCTCCTACACTTGCAGCACCTAAAGGTAGAGATGACATACATGAAACTATTAGCACAAGGAAAAATGTTGCAAGCATCTCTGAACTAAAATTGTTTACTGAATTATTCTCGCGTATTGATGAGCTGGTTGCAAATACCCCTAAAAGAGTACCCGGCTGATCTTTAGTGGCTTTAAAATGACCACGATAAACGAACCAAACGGTTATTGCTCCAAGAAAACATCCTATAAACTGAGCTACTACGTATGGCAATACATAAGCCCAATTGAATAATCCGGCTACTGCCAGACCTAAACTCACTGCAGGGTTAAAATGACCACCACTGTTAAAAGGTGAAGATATAATTACAGACATTGCAACTGCGAAACCCCAGGCAAGAGGCCCACTCAAAGCAGCTTTATTTCCGGCTCCGTAACTTTTATTTAAACTGAGATTCATGTTTATTCCACATCCGAAGGCTATTAGTGAAAAGGAACCTATAAGCTCCCCTACGAATTTTGTTGTTAATACTTGATCCATAATTTCAAATTTTTGGGTTTAGTTAAATTTTCTTTTTTATTAAATGATTAATACTTAATTTTAGACACAACAAATATATTTACTAAATCGAAACTAAACAATGATAAATCGCAATTTTTTTCATGACAGTTGACATAATTACGTAAGTGTTTAATTTCGAACATATAATACAAAAATACAAACAAAACATTAATAAACAATAATTTAACACCAAAAAAACATATTTTCTATTTCGAAAGCTTACTTATTTTTCATGTAAGAAAAAATAACTTTAATTTTTTTCATTGATATAAAATATATAATTTTGCGTTAATCTAAAAGCTTTTATTTTTTCTCTTTAACCTATAAACAAAATAAGAACAGTATAATTAATGAAAAATAATAATATAAACAATATAAGACAACAAGAAATATTAGATGAATTAAATTTAAATCATTACGTTTCCGTAACTGAACTTTGTAAAAAGCTAAACGTATCTGCTGTTACGATTCGGAAAGATTTAACTCATCTGGAAAAAATAGGCAAATTATATCGAACCCACGGCGGAGCCACAAGAGAATCTTTTATTGTTGAAGAGCGTCATATTAACAAAAAAGAAACTATACAGGTAGAAGAAAAAACAAAAATAGCCAAAGCTGCGCTCAACTTTATTGAAGATAATGATTTTATAATTATTTCATCGGGCACGACAACACAAATGATTGCTCAGGTGATCAGTAATAATTATGAAAAATTAACCATTCTTACTTCTTCTCTGAAACCTGCAATGCTACTTTACGGAAATCCTAATTTTGATGTGATACAACTGGGAGGTGACGTAAGAACCAAATCCGGATCTGTAATGGGGCCGTATGCAGAACTAATGATTAGCAACTATGCCTGTAATAAGCTTTTCATTGGAGGTGATGGATTAGATTATGAATTCGGATTATCTACATCAAGCACTATGGAAGCTAAAATGAATCAACTTATGATTAATAATTCAGAAAAAATTATTGTTTTGGCTGATTCAACTAAAATAGGAAAACGTGGATTTGGTAAAATTATAGACCTGGACAAAATACATGTCTTGATTACAGATGAGGGCATTTCTTCCAAAGACGTTGAAAAACTTGAAGATCTTGGCATTGAGGTTGTAATTGCCCGTTAGACGCCGGTCGAAAAGAAATTTTCATTCAAAATTATGGAGTTATCTGCCTTTTCAACTTCATATTCACCTATTTTTGCTCTATGTAAAGATGTAAGATATCCGCCAGTACCTAATTGATTTCCAAAATCGTGGGCTAAAGAACGAATATAAGTTCCTTTACTGCAATGTACTTCAAAGTCTACATAGGGTAATGCTATTTGAGTAATTTTAAAATCGTAAATAGAAATCATTCTAGCAGGAACGTCTACCTGCTCTCCTTTTCTGGCTAATTCATACAGTCGTTTACCCTCTTTTTTTAATGCTGAGAAAACAGGTGGTATTTGTTGAATTTCTTCTCCGATAAATTCATGAACCGCTTTGTTAATCATTTTTTCTGTCAAAAATTCGTAATTTTTTGAATTGATTTCCTCTGTCTCTGTATCGTACGATGGGGTTTGAACTCCTAATTTTATTGTGCCCGTATATATTTTTGAGGCATCCTGAATCTGCTGAATTTGCTTGGTTGCCTTTCCTACACACACAATTAATAGGCCTGTAGCCTTAGGATCCAAAGTTCCTGCATGCCCTACTTTAATTTTTTTTATATTAAAATGTTTGCGGATTCTCCATTTTATTTTATTTACAATATCGAAAGAAGTCCAATCTAATGGTTTATTAATTGAAAATATTTTGCCTTCCTGAAGTTCTTCTAATGAATACATAGAGTTAATGATATGGGCAAATATATTAAATAAAGCTGCATTTTTAGTATTATTTATAAATAGTTGTATTTTTGCACAAAGCAAATCAACCTTGTTGCTTCTATTTAATGGTAGAAGAGGAAAGTCCGGACACCATAGGATATCATAGCGGGTAACGCCCGTCCATCGTAAGATGAGGACCAGTGCAACAGAAAGAATGTACAGTTCGGCTGTAGTGAAATCAGGTAAACTCTATGAGGTGCAATGCTATGTATACCGGCGAATTAAGGGCTATCCGTCCAATGCCGGGGGGTAAGCAGTTTGAAATAAGGAGTAATTCTTATTCTAGATAAATAACAGGGCTTTTTTCAGCAATGAAAACTGACAGAATCCGGCTTATTGATTTGCTTTTTTTATTTTCAATGAATGAATTGTATCTAAAATTGCCCATGATGAATCTAAATAGCTTTGTAAAAACCCACGGACTAGGAAATGAATATATTGTTCTGGATGAAAATGCTATATCCTTTGAACTAAATCCAAAGTCTATATCCCGAATATGTAATGTTAATTTCGGTATTGGTTCGGATGGTATTTTATTAAAAACATCATCTTCACGAGCCGATATTGGTTTAAAAATATACAACCCTGATGGTTCAGAGGCTGAAAAAAGCGGAAATGGTTTACGAATTTTTTGTAAATATGTTTACGATTATCATATTGTTACTAAAAAACAATTTACTGTTGAAACTAAAGGAGGAATTGTAACGGCTGATATTATTGAAACTGAAAACGAAAGAGCGAAAATAATAACTGTCGATATGGGAAAAGCTATTTTTACTTCTCATTTAATTCCTACTCAGTTTAAAGATGAGGAAGTTCAAGATAAAATTATTTCAATAGATAATCATAATTTCACCATCAATTGTGTTTCTATGGGAAACCCTCATTGCGTAATTATTAAAGACGATTTGGTTGTTGAAGAGATTAAAGAATGGGGTCCGAAAATAGAAAATTATTTTATGTTTCCCAATCGAATAAATGTACAGTTTGCTAAAATAATATCCAGAAATGAGGTTCAAATTTTAATATGGGAAAGAGGGGCCGGATTTACTCTTGCATCCGGTAGCTCTTCATGTGCTGTTGCGAGTGTTTTAAGAAAAAAGAATCTTATTGATACCAATGTGACTATAAAAATGCTTGGAGGAGAACTCAAACTTGAGGTTAAAAATAATTGGGAGGTTCGTATGACGGGTGAAGTCAGACAAATTTGTGAAGGAACATTTCACCCGGAATTAATACAGGATTTACTTCTATAATTATTATTATTTTCTATATCATAATCTTCTGAATAGTTTCTAATAGTAAAAACAAGATTAACTGGTTAGTTTTTTAAGATTTCAGCCTTTATTAAAGGTATGAAAGGATTTTGTAAAAAGCCTGAAACCCGCAATTACTTAAGCGATAAAAACTTTTTTTTAGGCTATGATTTATTTTAACAAAAAACTATCCATTTTACTAATATTTTTAAAGATATTTGTGCTTTGAACTTTTTTGCAATTATAAAATGAAAATAAAATACCATGATTTAATCCAGCAGACTTTTGATTTTCCTCAGCCAGAGTTCAAAGTCGAAGATGGAAATTTATTCTTTCATGAAATCCCTTTAATGGAACTAATTGAAAAATTCGGAACTCCTTTTAAGTTTACATATCTCCCCAAGATATCACAAAATATACAACAAACTAAACGTTGGTTTAAAAAGGCTTTCAAAGAGAACGATTATAAAAACGATTATCGATATTGTTATTGCACCAAATCCAGCCATTTTTCATTTATACTGGATGAAGCTTTAAAAAATAAAATAAGCATAGAAACTTCTTTTTCTAATGACATGGAAATCATACGTCGTATGTATGAAAAAGGAAAGGTTACACAAGATATAGAAGTTATATGTAATGGTTTTAAAACCGATGAATATTTGCAGATTATTTCTGAAATGATTAATAATGGATTTTCCCATATTATTCCTGTATTAGATAATTTCCGTGAACTTGATCTTCTTTCAGACAGTATTGATACTAATTTTAATGTAGGAATCAGAATTGCTTCTGAAGAAGAACCTAAATTTGAGTTTTATACTTCACGTTTAGGAATTGGTTATAAAGATATTGTTCCTTTTTATGCGCAAAAAATTCAAAATCATCCGCATGCGCGATTAAAAATGCTGCATTTTTTCATTAATACGGGAATTAAAGATACTTCGTATTACTGGAATGAATTGTATAAATGTCTACGAGTGTATGCACGTTTGAAAAAAATTGCTCCGGAAGTAGATTCTTTAAATATAGGTGGTGGTTTTCCTATTAAAACGTCATTAAATTTTGAATACGATTATTATTATATGATTAATGAAATTGTTTATCAAATTAAGAAATTTTGTGAGGAAGAAGGTGTTGAAGAACCTACTATTTATACTGAATTCGGTTCCTATACAGTCGGTGAAAGCGGTGGAATCGTTTATAAAATACTGAACCAGAAAAGGCAGAATGACAGAGAAAAATGGAACATGATCAATAGTTCTTTCATGACCACTCTTCCAGACTCCTGGGCTATTTCGAGAAGATTTTTGATGCTCCCTGTCAACCGATGGGAAGATTCGTATGAGAGAGTTTTTCTTGGAGGGCTCACTTGTGATAGTGATGATTATTACAATTCTGAACAACATGTTAACGCCATATATCTTCCTATTTATAGTGAAGATAAACCATTATATATTGGTTTCTTTAATACAGGGGCTTATCAAGATGCTATCAGCGGTTTTGGTGGTGTTCACCATTGCTTGGTACCTCAACCGAAACATATTCTTATAAACAGAAATAAAGATGGAGAGTTTACCTATGAAGTATTCCGAGAAGAGCAAACTTATAAGGAAATTCTAAATCTTTTAGGATATTGATATTTTAATGAATAATAACTTAAAAAAAAATTAGTTTATAACTTATATACTGCATTATTTCTGTAGTTATATCAGATAAATGAAAAGATTAACCTTATTCATATTTATTAGCTTCTACTCATATTCTTATGCTCAGATGGGAGAGGAAATTTATACATTTATGAATATGACTGTATCTGCAAGACAATCTGCTTTAGGTGGTAATGCTAATTCGTCATGGGATAACGATCCTAATATGGCCATGTTTAATCCTGCAATGATGAACGAACGCATGCATAATCAGGCCGGACTTAATTATTCTTCATATTTAGCAGGAGTAAAATCAGGCTCACTTTCTTATGTATTTAATCCAGAGGAAAGCGAACATTTTTTTGCTGTTCATGGTAGATATATAGATTATGGTGATTTAAAAGGAGCTGATGAATCAGGAATTGCAACCGGAAATTTTTCCGCTAACGATGCTGCTGTAACATTGGGCTATGCTTATCGAATTTCTGATTTTTTTACAGTTGGAGGTAATCTTTCTTATGTAACCAGCAAAATTGAAAGATATAGTTCTTCTGCTATTTTAGCTGACATTGGAGTTGTTTTTCATGATATTGATTATTACACAACCGTTTCTGCCGTAGTGCGTAACTTTGGTAAGCAATTAACGTATTATAACGATAGAAGGGAAAAATTACCTATTCAGGCTAATCTGGGAATTTCTCAGAGATTTGAAAGAATTCCTCTGGAACTAAACGTTACGTTACATGATTTACAAAAATTCAATATATCTTCTCCTACAGATAAAAATGGACAGAAAGTAGGAGTTGGACGTAAAATTATAGATCACGTTTCTATAGGGGCAGAATTGTTCCCTGAAGCTGGATTTAATTTAAGAGCAGGATACAATTTTAAAAGAGGAAATGAATTAGCTATCGCTGATCAAAGATCCTTTGCTGGTATTACTGCTGGTTTTGGAATAAAATTTTCTTATTTCCGTTTAGATTATGCCTGGGGCAGGTACAATGCTGCTGGGAATACTCATACTTTTGGTCTTCGTATAGACATAGAAAATTTACTTGCTCCCAGATACGACTGGTAACTTACTATAATATGAAAAAAGATATAGACAAATATATTATTGCTATTGATGGTTATTCTTCTACAGGAAAGAGTACTTACGCCAAAATGCTTGCTAAAGAATTTGGATGGAAACATATTGATACCGGTGCCATGTACAGGGCGGTAACTCTTTATGGTATTGAAAATTATTATAAAGGAAACTCTATTGATGTAAGTGAATTAATTAAACATTTAAATTTAATTCAGATAAACTTCAAATTTAATCCGGAAACAAAAGAAAACGAAACCTATCTGAATCAGAAGAATGTTGAATCAGAAATTCGTGATATGCAAGTTTCCGAACAGGTTTCATCTGTTGCTAAAGTTGCCGAAATACGTACTTTTTTAGTTGATCAACAAAGAAAAATAGGTAATGTTGGAGGTATTGTTATGGATGGAAGAGATATTGGAACTGTAGTTTTTCCTAACGCAGATCTAAAATTTTTTATTACAGCCAGTGTTGAGGTCCGGGCTGCAAGACGCTTTTTAGAATTTCAAAACAAAAAAAGCTCCATTACTCTTGAAGAGGTTACTGAAAATCTAAAACAAAGGGATTTTATTGATGAAAACAGAGACATTGCACCCTTAAAAAAAGCTTTTGATGCTTATTTGATAGACAATTCAGAATTAAGTAAGCAAGAAACTTATTCTAAAATTGTAGACATCATTCATGAAAAATTGAATATTTAATTTTTTATATCTTCTTCTTGTTCAAACTTAAGCACAACATTTTCAGCAAATTTCCTTAATTGCTGCATTTGTTTTCTGGATTTAATTTGTCCTAATTTAACAGCAGCATAGGTAATAATTAAACCGATAATGCAAAATATTGAGGCAATTCCAACCCAGTTAAAATCTTCATCATTTTTACTTTTTGCTAAATGCATAGAGTAATAAAGACATCCTAAAGTTATTAATGTTGTTCCTAAACCTATATATAAAAACATAAAAAGTGTCCAGACAGACGGCCTTGGACCAAATATCCCCCTAATATACGTACATTCTCCGGGTTCTTCTTCTGCCCTTAAAGTCAGTCTTGGTTTCCAGACAGGATCATCTGGAGTTAAAACTTCAATATAAGTTTCCTGAGAAGTTATTTTGAATGAAAATTTTTGCCCTTCACTTTCCACTTCACAAATTCTGCTTTCCTTATATTTTTTTAACTGCTCTGTAAACTCTTCCGGAGTTAATGTTGTTTTAATTTTAAAACGGGGCCGATTACGAATTGCATTTAAAGACTCTCCCATTTTTTTAGCTTTTATATAAACTAAATATAATCATATTTTAAAATTAGTACTAAAATAACGTGTACTATTTTTTTAATTACTTATATGGATTAATAAAAGGGGAGTTGTAATTTTTATTATTTTATTTAATAAAAATCATTTTTAGGCAATACAGATGAAAGTGAAAATTGTTACCTAATGTAGGTAAAAAATCAAATTTATTATTTACACTATTTTTATTCGTTAATTTCTTCCTGCTTATGATAAGCTTCCAATATTTTCTTTACGAGTTTATGCCTTACCACATCCATTTCAGTGAGCTTAATAAATCCTATACCTTTAACATTTTTTAGTAAAACTATAGCTTCTTTCAATCCTGATTTTTGTTGTTTAAGCAAATCTATTTGACCCGGATCTCCAGTAATGATAAACTTTGCATTTTCTCCCATACGAGTTAAAAACATTTTCATCTGTAAATGTGTTGTATTCTGAGCTTCATCTAATATAACAAATGCATCGTCCAGAGTTCTTCCTCTCATAAATGCCAGAGGTGCTATTTCAATGATACCTTTATCAAGGTATGATGCGAGCTTTTCGTGGCTTATCATATCTTTAAGGGCATCATATAGTGGTTGAAGATAGGGATCTAATTTTTCTTTTAAATCTCCGGGAAGAAATCCCAGACTTTCACCTGCTTCTACAGCCGGACGAGTAAGAATTAATCTTTTTACTTCTTTATTTTTTAAAGCTCTTACTGCAAGTGCCACGCTAGTATAAGTCTTTCCTGTCCCGGCAGGGCCAACAGCAAAAACCATGTCATTTTTATCAACTAAATCTACCAGTTTCTTTAAATTTTCTGATTTAGCACGTATTAATTTACCTCCTATTCCATGAACAATTACATCATCTTCATTATCAGCTATTTTAATTAAATCGGATCTGTTTAATATTCCTTCCATAGCAAAGTCATTTAACTTATTATATTTATTAATATAATCTGTAATTTCTTTAACTTTTCTTTCAAAAATAGCGATATCTTCATCACTTCCAGAAACTGAAATTATTTGATCTCTTCCCGTTATTTTCAATTTTGGAAAATGGTTTACTAATAACTTAAAATTCTGATTATACTCACCATAGAATATTTTCAGATCTACTCCTTCTAATATGATTTGTAATTGATTCAAATTTTACCGGTTTTAAAATTTTACAAAACAAAAATAAGCAATAACTTTGTGTTAGAGATAAAAATATGGGAATAATAACACTCACAACCGATTTTGGATTAGACGACTTTCATGTGCCTTCAATTAAAGGGGCCGTATATAGTCAGCTTTCTGAGGTTACCTTAGTGGATATATCTCATCAGATTATGCCTTTTGATCTTATTCAAACCGCTTATATTCTAAAAAACTCATATAAAGATTTTCCGGAAGGAACCATACATATTATAGGTGTTGATGCTTTGCCTTCTCCTTTTGTTAAACCTATTGCTGCGGAGATGAATGGTCACTTTTTTATCTGTAATGACAATGGAATACTTTCATTGCTTGATAGTGAGTTCATACCGGATCAATTGGTAGAAATAACAATTAACAAATATGAGGAAATTCGTTTTCTTATAAAAGATATTTTTGTTCCTGTTGCCTGTCATCTGGCTAGAGGAGGAACGCTAGATTTAGTGGGTAGAAAGATTGCTGAATATAAAAAACTGACTCAACCTAAACCTGTAGAAAAAAGTGAAGATTCTTCATTATCAGGTATGGTTATTTATATTGACAATTATGGCAATGCTATTACAAATATTTCTAAGGAACAATTCAGACAGTTCGGAAAGAACAGAAAATTTACTTTATTTGCAAGAAATGTTGAATTTACTGAAATTGTAAATAAATATACGGATATCCTAGATGCTGAATCGGAAGAAAACAGATACCACGGGAAAGCTCTGGCCATTTTCAATTCTTCAGATTATTTACAAATATCTATGTATAAAAGCAATTTACGAACTGTAGGAGGTGCAAGTTCTTTAATGGGACTTGATATTGGCACAAATATCAGAATTGTTTTTTCATAAATTTATATAAATGTTAAAAATTTATAAATTGTTTATGTTATCTAAATTCTAATTATTTTTTTATCTATATTAGCATAAATGTATGAATAAATAGGGTATGCTGGTTATACATATTAGTACTGAATGTTATCCGGTTATTAAAAACGGGGGTCTAGCTGATGTAATTGGTGCATTACCAAAATATCAGTCAAAATATAATATAGACACTCAAACTGTTATTCCTTTTGTCGATAATAGTTTTACACAATCGGAAGAATTGACCACCGTATATGAGGGAAGCTTTTTTTTAGAAGAAGAAAAGATAAGTTTTTCGGTCTATAAAAATGTAAGTTTAAATCATGACTTATATTTTATTTATATACCTAGTCTGCTGGATCGTCCAAATGTTTATGGATATGATGATGATCCTATTCGATTTCTGGCTTTTCAATTAGGTGTATTAGAATGGTTAATTACCTGGAACAGAAAAATTGATATCCTGCATTGTCATGATCATAATACCGGTTTAATTCCATTTTTTATTAAACATACTCAGCCTTACGATTGTTTTAAAGATATTCCTGTTGTATTTACGGTTCATAATACTTTTTTTCAAGGAATTATGCCTTTGGAGATAATAAATAAACTTCCTTCCTTTGATCCGGTTCAGACAAAGTTTATTTTATGGAACAATTCGATTAACTCAATGGCTTCCGGAATATCTTGTGCAGATAAGGTTACAACAGTTTCACCTAATTATATGGATCAACTATGTTTAGATTCAAATGGTTTGGAATATATTTTTCAAATAAACCGATATAAATGCATCGGCTTATTAAATGGAATTGATGATTCAATCTGGAATCCTGAAACGGATCCTATGATTTTTGAAAATTATTCACTAAATAAAGTTGAGAAAGGCAAAACTTTAAATAAAAAATCTCTCTGTAAACAATTTAATCTGGATGATAAAAAACCATTAATTGCTTTTATCGGAAAATTGAATAATGCTAAAGGTGGAGATGTACTTGAAAATCTGATTGAAAAGGTTATTGATACTGGTCTACAATCAAATTTTATAGTTATGGGAAAAGGTGGCTACGAAATAACCAGAAGTTTAGAGTTGTTAAACATATCCAATAAAGAAAGACTATATTTTATTCCTTCCCTTGAGGAAAGCATAGTTCATCAAGTATTTGCCGGTGCAGATTTTTATCTAATGCCTTCACGTGAAGAACCTTGTGGTTTAGGGCAGCTTTATTCTTTAAAATATGGAACTGTCCCTATTGTAAGCAATAAAGGTGGTCTTGAAGACACTGTAAAAAATTTTGAAGATACTGACGGCTATGGTATAAAATTTTCTTATTTTTCGTTAGATGATATTTTATTTTCCATATCCAAAGCTGAAAAAATTTTTCAGGATAAAGGATTATTGCACGTCCTTAGAAAAAGGATGATGAAACTTGATTTTTCATGGCTTAGCCAAGCAAAACAATATATAAATTTATATAAAGAATTAACTGAAAACAAAAAAATAATATGGAAATTGACATAGAAAAATTCCTTGTAAAAGAAGGAGATAAGCTGAATATAAAAAAAATAGGTACTGAAGCTTCCGATAAGTTTCAGGATAAAGAATCAAATAAAAAAGAACTAAGTAAAATTGTTGAACAAATAGATGAATTACAGAATATTCTGTATGCTGAAAACAAACAGTCATTACTTGTTATTTTTCAAGGAATTGATGCTGCAGGTAAAGATAGTTCGATTAGGGCTATAATGACAGGGGTAAATCCTCAGGGTGTTGAGGTTTCTGCATTTAAAACACCTTCATCACTGGAATATGAGCATGATTATTTATGGAGACATATCTTAAAACTTCCTGAAAAAGGTAAAATTGGAATATTTAACCGTTCTCATTATGAAAATGTTCTTGTTTGTAAAGTTCATCCTGAATTTATTTTAAATGAAAATTTGCCCTCTGTTAGCAGCGTTGAAGATATAAATGACGAATTTTTTGCTACTCGTTACAAAGAGATTAAAAATTTTGAAAAATATATGTGTAATAATGGTACTAAGGTGATTAAATTTTTCCTTAATATCAGTAAAGAGGAACAAAAGAAAAGATTTATTAAAAGAATTGAAAATAAAGAAAAAAACTGGAAATTTTCTTCTTCAGATTTAAAGGAAAGAAAGTTCTGGGATAAATATCAGGAAGCCTTTACTTCAGCATTGGAAAATACTTCAACCTCTCAGAGTCCTTGGTATGTGATTCCTTGTGACAATAAATCGTATGGACAGCTTATTATGGCAACTGTTATTAAGGAAACTTTACAAAAAATGAATCCGAAATTCCCTAAAGTTAATCCTTCTGAAGAAGAAGCTTTAAAAAATGCGTATCAGGAATTATTAAATGAAAAAAATTAATAGTTTAATTTAAAGCTTTTTAGTGTTAATTATGCCGTAAATATTATTAATGTAAAGATAGCTTAATTTATCAAATTATTAGATTCGTTATGAGTGTAATAGTTTGTTTTTTATTTCTAATTATAGAATTATAACTGATTATTTTTTCGTTTTATGAAAATTTCAGCAAGTATCTTCATTTATTGGAAGATAAGTTAAGCTATCGTATTAATTTTAAAAAAATTTTAGCAGATTTAAGATTTTTTCTTTCCTAAATTTTCAACGTGCTCATATTGACTCTTGAAAAATTCTATTCTTTGAATTTCACCACTTTGAGAAATCAATACTGCATATCTTTTTAATGATTCAATCCATTCTTTCTGTGCTTCACATACTTTCGGATCCTGATAGCTAATACTATTGATACTAAACACTCTCATATGGCTAACTTGAAATTGTTCAAATTCATAATATGAATAACAGGCTTCAAAATTAATATTGGATATATAAATTAAAACCTCGTTGCCTTTTTTATTTTTCCCAATCCTTGCAAGTTCTTCCATATCTTCAAGCATCTGTTTTAGCTCCTTTTTTAAACTAAGAAGCTCTTCATCTGTTATGAGATTAAGTTTATAGAAGTATTCAATTTCTATGATAAAAGATGTAAAGGTATTTTTGTCTAGTATTATATGCGTGGATGCTAATGTTTCTAAATTTTGAGCGTATTTTGTTTGCGTAGTGAGTAGTTCTTTAGATAAATTTATTGTTGAATAAAAAACGGGAGTTTGTAAACTTACTGACTGATGAATCCATCGAAATAATCTAAATTTAAGTATATGTGAATAGGGGGTATAAAGTACAAACGGTAACGAATTATACGCTAATATTGCTTTAGACTTTTTTATATTTTCAATTTTATTAAAAACCTGAATATATTCTTTTATTGTTGTACAATAACTATTCATAAAAATATGAATACTTTCATTATTAAACAATTGAACATCAAAAACGGCTTTTTTATTGTGATAAATACCAATAATATTATCAAGCGATATTCCTAACTGATACGAAATTTTAGCAGCTTCATCAAGAGTAAATATAACCTCTCCTCTCATTCTTCTATAAGCCGCTTCTTTTCCAATACATAAAGTATCCATCAGTATGTTTACTACGTCATTTTTAGGGACATGATTTCTTATATAAGAAATCAAAGCTTCATTAAACGGGTTTCCCATAGTTAATCTATATTCTACTTTTTGTAGGTTTTATGAATTTAAATAAATGATTTTTAGGTGCTAAAATTGAATACCAAATCTGCAAAATATTCTAAACCGAGAAGTATTATCTAATAAATTAACTAATAAATATTATCTGACTTGCAAATTACAAAAAATATTACAAAGTCTTTTACTTTTAGTTTACATTATATGTATTCTAAATTATAAATTTGTAATAATTATATTTTTATAAATTTATATAATAAGAAGTATAACAGTATTTTAATTATGAAAAATCATTATACATTTAAAAAACTTATTTACATAACTATGTAAACTTAATTTAATGATAACTTGAAATTATTTTTTTTCAATTCTTTTAACTTTCGTTATTCCTTCTAAACTGTGAAGTGCCTGAAGTATTTCTTCCAACTGTACCGTATTTTTAACAAATAATGTTAGATTTCCTTTAAAAATTCCATCATCTGAGTTTATATTAATTTTCTTAATATCTACTTTCAACATATTAGATACAGTAGTTGTTATATCATTAAGTATTCCCGTCCTGTCAATCCCCTCTAATGCTACTTCAATTAAAAAATTTCTATTGGCGCTATTAACCCACTTGGCAGGAATAACTCTATAATCATAATTAGCCCGCATATCTACTGCATTAGGGCAGGTTTCTTTGTGAACTTTAATTCCTTTATTAATGGTTACAAATCCGAAAATTCTGTCTCCGGGAATAGGATTACAACACTGAGCCAATTGATAGTCCAGTTTTTTTTCGTCATCACCAAAGACAATCATATCTAATTTACCTTCTTCTTTGGTCTCTGAGGTTTCTTTAGGGTCTACTAATATGGGACGCTTTCTAAATCGTGAAAGAAAATTATTTAGTACTCCTTTACTATCTGCATATTTTTTTAATTCTTTACTATCTATTACTCCTGTAGCTACCTGATAAAAAATATCATGACTTGTCTTAGCTCCAAAATATTTTTGTATTGAATTAAGTTCTGCTTCTGTAAAGTTTATTTTAAGATGTCTTAATTTTCTAATTAAAAGTTCTTTTCCTTCTTCCGTATATTTTCTCTTCTCTGTATTTAATGCTGCCTTTATTCTTGATCTTGCCTTGGAAGTAGTTACAAAATCCAGCCAATCAGGTTTTGGTTTCTGATTTATAGATGTTAATATCTCAACCTGATCCCCACTTTTAAGTTTATGGCTTAAAGGAACGAGTTTATTATTGACTTTAGCTCCCAAACAATGATCTCCTATACTTGAGTGAATAGAATATGCAAAATCTAAGGCTGTAGCTCCAATTGACAAAACTTTTAAGTCTCCTTTAGGCGTAAAAATAAATATATCTTTTGTATATAAATTAAGCTTAAAATCATCTAGAAGTTCTTTAGTACTAGTTGAATCCTGATTTTCGAGCATTTCACGAACCTGAGTTATCCAGTTTTCAATCTGATTATCTTCTTCTATTTTATATCCTTCTTTATATTTATAATGAGCAGCTATACCTTTTTCGGCTATTTCATCCATTCTTTCTGAACGAATCTGTACTTCTACCCATTTGGATTCCGGTCCTATAACGGTAACGTGAAGACTTTCATACCCTGTAGACCTAGGTGTAGTTATCCAATCTCTCATCCTGCTTGGATTGGGTATAAATTCATCAGTAACTATTGAATATATTTTCCATGCCAGAAATTTTTCATTTTTTACATCCGATTTATAGATGATCCTTATAGCAAATAAATCATAAACTTCTTCAAAAGACACATTCTGCTTTTTCATTTTTTTATAAATGGAAAATATAGATTTGTGTCTTCCTTTTATATAAAAATTTAAATTTTCATCTTTCAGTCTCTCACTTATAATCTTAGTAAATTCGTCAACATATCTTTGACGATGAATTTCTGTTTCCTCTAATTTTTTTACGATTAATATGTAATTTTCCGGATCTGTATATTTAAGACTTAAATCCTCTAATTCGGATTTAATTGTATATAACCCCATACGATGAGCTAAAGGGGCATAAATATAAGTAGTTTCTGCAGCAATTTTCTTTTGCTTGGAGACTTTCATACTGTCCAAAGTCCTCATATTATGAAGTCTGTCCGCTATCTTAACCAGAATTACCCGTACATCTTCAGATAACGTTAAGAGAAGTTTCCTGTAATTTTCAGACTGCATAGACAGGTTCTGATGATCTATATTGGATATTTTAGTCAACCCATCTATAATTTTAGCTATTTTGGGGTTAAATAATCGACTAATATCTTCTACAGTATAATCGGTATCTTCTACGACATCATGTAATAATGCACAAACGATGCTTGTAGCACCTAAACCTATTTCATCTGCTACAATTTTAGCAACAGCCAAAGGGTGATATATATAAGGTTCTCCAGTTTTTCTTCTTTGGTCTTTATGAGCTTCTTTGGCTATTTCAAAAGCTTTTCTTATAAGAATTTTATTTTCGTCAGTCAATACCCTATAGGTATTACGAAGCATATCCTTATAACGTCTGGCTATTTCTTCTTCTTCTTTATCTAGATCAACCTGGTACATAAACTTGTTCTTTATTATTTTAGCGTATAGAAAACTCTTTGTGATAAAAGTCTTTCATAGGTTAATATACAAAAACTTTATCTGCTTATAACAAATTTAATTAATTAATTTAAAATACATTCAATTTGTTAGTATCTCTAATTAAAATCACTTCAATTTTTTTATATTTGAAAAATACGTTTTTTTATATGAAAATAAATACGAAATTAATTCTGATTACTCTGATCTTACTTGTTAACCAACAAGGGTTTAATGCTCAGCAAGGTGGAGGAATGTGGATTCCTAATCAATTAAATGAAAAGGAAATGAAACAAATGGGAATGAAAATTTCTGCAAAACAAATTTTCGATCCTGATAAAACAAGTATTAAAGATGCAATTGCTCACTTTGGAGGAGGTTGTACATCGGAAATAATTTCGCCTCAGGGTTTATTATTGACCAATCATCACTGTGGATATTCTCAAATACAATCTCATTCCACGGTAAATAACAATTTACTTTCCAATGGTTTTTGGGCAAACAGCTTAGAGAGTGAACTCCCCAATGATGGATTAAATGTTACGTTTATTGTGGATATAAAGGACGTTACTACATCTGTTTTAAATGGTATTAAACTAAATTTGTCTGAAACAGAACGCAGTTCTATAATTGATTCAAATATTGCCGCCCTTGCTCAAAGTTTTAAAAAAGAAGACTATCAAGGTATTAAAATTATACCTTTTTACAATGGAAATCAGTATTACTTATTTTTAACAGAAACTTTTGAAGACGTACGATTAGTTGGAGCTCCTCCGTCTTCTATTGGTAAATTCGGTTCTGATACTGATAATTGGGTATGGCCAAGACATACCGGTGATTTTTCATTATTCAGAATTTACGCTGATAAAAATAATAAGCCAGCTAAATTCTCAAAAGATAATGTTCCTTATAAACCCAAATATTTTTTACCTATATCAATTAAAGAAAAAAAATCAGGAGATTTTTCTTTTGTCTACGGGTTTCCTGGAAATACTCAGGAATACTTACCTTCCTATGCATTGATACAGAGAATTGAAACTATTAACCCTGCGAGAATTTCATTAAGAGATGCTACTCTTAAAATTTTGGATAAAAAAATGAGGGAAGACAAAGAAATTAAAATTAAATATTCTTCAAAATATGCTTCTATTGCAAATGGATGGAAAAAATGGATAGGAGAAAAACAAGGATTGGTACAATCTCAAGCAGTAGCTAAAAAGTTAGCTTATGAAAAAGAGTTTTCCTCTTTCTTAAATGCCCACCAGGATGAAAAAAATAAATATGGTGATTTATTAAATTCTTTTAATCAGATCTACTCTAAAAACAATACTTATGTAAAAGGTTTTGTTTATTTTAATGAGGTTTTCTACTATAATTCAGAAACCTTTAAAATGGCCATTTTGTTATCAGATCTACTAAAAACTTTAAGCTCTTTTAGTGTTTCTAAAGAAAAAACAATAGGTACTATAAGCGGAATTTTAAAAAACTATGATGCAGAATTAGATAAGCAAGTTTCGGCACAATTAGTTTCTTTGTATTCTCAAAATATAGAACCTAAATTTCAACCTCAAAATTATATTGAATTTCAATCGAAAGAGTATACAGAAAATTATATGTCTCAGCTTTGGGATCATTCATTGGTAACTGGAAAAAAAGGTAATCTGATACAATTTCTTAAAGATTCAAAACAAGATGAAATAGTTAAAGTGTTAAAAAACGATCCGGTTATTAATTTTGTATCTTCTTATTTAGATATATACAGGAATGGTATTGCTCCTGATTATTATTTTTATCAGGACAAACTGGACAGCTTACAAAGACAGTATATGGAAGCTCAACTAAGAGCTTTTCCTAATAAAAAATTCTTTCCCGATGCTAACTCGACTTTACGTGTAACTTATGGTAAAATTGATGGATATCAGCCCAAGGATGCTGTATATTACGAGCCGTTTTCAACATTAAAGGGTGTTGTAGAAAAATATGTACCCGGAGATTATGAGTTTGATGTATCTGATAAACTATTAGATTTATATAATAAAAAAGAATATGGTTCTTATGCGCAAAATGGTGAATTACCTGTCAATTATATTGCTACGAATCATACGACTGGTGGAAATTCCGGAAGTCCTGCTTTAGATGCTGACGGAAACTTAGTAGGACTAAATTTTGACAGAGTATGGGAAGGAACGATGAGCGACCTTAATTATGATCCTAAAATCTGTAGAAATATTATGGTAGATATGCGCTATGTTCTTTTTATTATGGATAAATACGCAAATGCGCAAAGACTGATTAATGAACTAAAAATTATAAAATAGAAAAAAGCCTCTTAAAGAGGCTTTTTTCAACTACCTATTTTCCAACTATTTTCAAAAGCTACATTGGCAATCGTAATTGTTTTAGCAACAATTAACATTTTTATTGACATGGGATCTGAATTTACTGAATTAAATTCTTCAGAAAATTCTATACAATATCCTTTTTCAAATTTTACTTCCTGCAAACGACTCATAGCATCTCTACGATAAAATATTATTGAGGCATCTTTTGTTTTTTCAGAAGATAACATCCAATCTATAAAATTTGATTTCCCATTAGATTCAACAGTCAATTCAATTTGTCCACCTCTTATAGTTGCCTGAGGTTTTCCGGTACTATCAACACCTTGAACAAAACTGTATCTACAATTTAAAACATTATAACTTTCTCCGTCGATTTCTATTTTAGCTAAAAAAGATGACATAATTGTAATTTTATAATTAATACGCTATGAAAAAAGGGAGTCAAAAACCCCCTTTTATTTTTAATTTCCTATGTGTACTTATCTAGGTGAATGTACTAAAAAAGGGTTATACCCATTCATTAATATGTTCTCCAGTACCCATTTTGATCCCCTTTGCTGATATGGTAAAAGTCTCAGTTAAAGGATTTCTACCAATAGCATCAAAATTTTCTTTGTACTTTACAACGTATCCGTCAAAAAAATTAAGTTCTTTGAGAGTTGCGTCAGAGTCTCTTTTTACAAAGACAACTTTTCCGTCCTTTCTCTCAAAACTGTTGGTCATCCATTCAAAAATATCTGTTTCTCCCGTAGATTCTACAGTAATTTCTATTCTACCTCCTCTTGTTTGAGAAGACGGTCGTCCTGTTGGATCTGTTTCTTGAGCAAGCGAGTAATTAATATTTAAAATATTATACTTTTTACCTGCTACTTCTAGTTTGGCTTTAAATGACATAATAAGAATTTTAATAATATTATTTAGTTAAAAAAAATAAATTTCTGTGTTAACAATCGCTTTTTGAGACTTTGTACAAAAATAGTTATTATACCCTATCTGACAATATTTCAAAATTGTTAAAAATATGTTAAATAAATAACAAAAATCAAAGATAAAACATACAAATATTTTTAATTTTAAATGTTAAACCTACGAATAATGAAATAAAAATAATTATATCAAAATGCATATAATCTGATAATCAGAAAGTTTTATCTAATCTTGTATTAAAATATCACCTGTCATTTCAACAGGGATAGGTAATCCCATTAAAGTTAAAATTGTAGGAGCTATATCTCCTAATTTTCCCTGTTTCAATTTATATTGCTGTTCATCTACAACAACCAAAGGTACCAGATTGGTTGTATGTTGAGTGTTTGGAGATCCATCTTCGTTTTTCATTTTATCAGAATTACCATGATCTGCAATGATCAATGTAGTATATCCATTTTTCAATGCAGTCTGACAAATATCACTAGCACATTCATCCACAACTTCCGCTGCTTTTACAGCTGCTTCAAAAACTCCTGTATGACCTACCATATCAGTATTAGCAAAATTCAGACAAACAAAATTAACTTCTTGTTTTTCTAATTCCGGAATAATTGCATCTCTTATGTCATAGGCTGCCATTTGAGGCTTAAGGTCATAGGTAGGAACATCTTTAGGCGAAGGAGCTAAAATTCTTTGTTCATTGGCAAAAACTTTTTCTTCCCCACCCGAGAAAAAGAAAGTAACATGGGGATATTTTTCAGTTTCAGCAATACGTATTTGTTTCATAGCAGCATTTGCTATAACTTCTCCTAGAGTATTTTTAATTGTATCTTCTTTAAATATAACGTGAATATTGGAAAATGTTTCATCATACTCAGTCATAGTAACAAAATATAAATCCAGTTTTTTTATTCCTACTTCTGGATGATCATGCTGAGATAAAACATCAACAATTTCTCTTGGACGATCAGTTCTAAAATTAAAACAGATAACTACATCTCCTTCCTGAATTTTTGCAACTGGATTTCCATTTTCAGAGACAACAATCGGCATTAAAAATTCATCGGTTATTCCTTCATTATAAGATTGTTGAATAGCTTCTAATGGTTGATCTGTTAAATTTCCTTCTGCATTAATCATAACATCATAGGCAATTTTCACTCTTTCCCATCGTTTATCTCTATCCATCGCATAATATCTACCAACCACTGATGCTAATTTAGCATTGTTTTCTTTACAAAAATCAATAGTTTCACTAATGAACTTTTTACCGCTTTGCGGATCACAGTCTCTTCCGTCTGTAAAAGCATGAACATAGACATTTTTCACATCCGAAGCGTTTGCTGACTCAACTAAAGCCTTTAAATGAGTAATATGAGAATGTACACCTCCATCAGATACTAATCCTATGAAATGTACAGGTTTATTGTTTGACTTTGCAAATTCAAAAGCTTTTTTTAATTCTTCCTCATTTCCAAGTGTTCCATTTTCTACAGCCAAATTTATTTTTGTTAAATTTTGGTAAACAACTCTTCCGGCTCCTAAATTCATATGCCCAACTTCAGAGTTTCCCATCTGTCCTTTAGGCAGTCCTACATCCAGACCGTAAGTAACCAAAGTAGTATTTGAATATTTTTGAAAACAACTATCCATAAATGGTGTATGAGCCTGATCTATAGCTGAGACACTTTTATCTGTAGCTATACCCCACCCATCTAAAATCATCAAGATTACTTTTTTATTCATTGTTTATTTATTTTTTACAAAATTACTCTATTTCTTTATGTATTTTACGATTTTTAAGTGGTAATTTCTATGATATTTACTACCCAAAATAAAAAAAGACCTGAATATTCAGGTCTTTTTTTATTTTATGTAATGTTAAGTATTATTCAACAGTAACAGATTTTGCTAAATTTCGTGGCTGATCTACATTAACACCTCTTAAAACAGCTATATAATAAGCTAACAACTGTAAGGGAATTGATGTTAAAATTGGAGTAAAACATTCGGAAACATCTGGTACTTCGATAGATTCTGTAACCATTCCTTTAACTTGGGTATCACCTTCAGTAACAATGGCTATTACTTTTCCTCTTCTGGAGTTAATCTCCTGAATATTACTTACAATTTTTTCGTAATGTTCTGTTTTTGGAGCAATAACAACTACAGGCATGTTTTCATCAATTAATGCAATAGGCCCATGCTTCATTTCTGCAGCAGGATAACCTTCTGCATGTATATAAGAAATTTCTTTCAATTTAAGAGCACCTTCCAAAGCTATCGGATAGTTATACCCACGTCCTAAGTATAAACAATTACTAACGCCAGCATATTGTTCAGCAATCTTTTTAATCTGTTCTTCAGTTACTTTAATTACTTCCTCTACTTTTTCCGGTATAGTTTCCAGCTCGGTAATTAATGAATTAAATTTTTCTTTGCTAATCGTACCTTTGTGTTTAGCTAATTTAATTGCAATCATTGCGAGAACTGCAAGCTGAGCAGTGAAAGCCTTTGTTGAAGCAACTCCTATCTCAGGACCTGCATGTGTATATGATCCAGCATCGGTTAACCGTGCTATGGATGAATCTACAACATTACAAATACCATAAATAAACGCTCCTTTTTCCTTGGCAAGTTTTAATGCGGCTAAAGAATCTGCAGTTTCACCAGATTGAGAAATAGCTATTACTATATCCTTATCTGTTATAATTGGATTTCTATATCTAAATTCAGATGCATATTCAACTTCTACCGGTATTCTTGCCAAATCTTCAATTAAATACTCTCCAACCAATCCTGCATGCCACGACGTTCCACATGATATTATAATGATTCTTTCAGCATTTAAAAATTTTTCCTGATAATCCCATATACCTGCCATCTGAATAATACCTTCTTCAACCAATAATCTTCCTCTCATGGTATCCATGATAGATTTAGGCTGTTCGTGTATTTCTTTTAGCATGAAATGCTCATACCCGCCTTTTTCTATTTCTTCCAAGCTAAGTTTTAATTCCTGAATAATAGGACTTACTTTGGTATTATCTTTAATTTTATATACATCAACTCCTTTTAAAGTAATGCGTGCCATCTCACCATCTTCAAGGTACATAGCTTCTTTAGTAAATTCTATAAAAGGCGATGCATCTGAAGCAATAAAATATTCATTTTCCCCTATTCCTATTGCTAAAGGACTACTTAATCTGGCTACAACAATTTCTTCCGGTTTGTCAACTTCCATTACTGCAATTGCATAAGCTCCGATAACTTCATTTAATGCATATCTAACTGCTGTGGATAAATCTACTTGCTGAGAATCCTGCATAAACTGAATAAGGTTAACTAAGACTTCTGTATCTGTTTCACTTTTGAATGTAAAACCTTTGGAAGTAAGCATTATTTTCAGTGTATCATAGTTTTCAATGATTCCGTTATGTATAAGTGCTATTTTTCCATTGTTTGATAAATGAGGATGAGAATTGGTATCACTTGGTACACCGTGTGTTGCCCAACGAGTATGACCAATTCCGATAGTAGCCTTTGAATTTAAATCTGTACATCTTTCTTCTAAATCAGAAACCTTACCTTTAGTTTTTCTTAACTCAAAGTTACCATTTTCAATCAGTACTATACCCGCACTATCGTACCCTCTGTATTCCAGTCTTTTTAACCCGTTTATTATGATGGGATAAGCTTCTTTACTACCTATATACCCTGTTATTCCACACATACAAATTTAAATTTAGTATTAAATATAATTTTAATTTTTAGTATAAGTTACTTCTAATCGCAATTTTTTATCCCCGGTAGTTTTATTACCATAAAATACGAGTCTAAATGGTTCGTAAGGTCTCGATGTTCTGTAATATCCTATAGCTACGCTACTACTATTGACTAAGAAATTTCCTATACCAACCTGTAGCTCATCGTTAGCTTCATTTTTTTCAACTATGTTTTTAATGGACTGCGTCACATTTAAAACATAATAACCCGGATTATTTGTAAAATCATAGACTGGGTTAAAAGCATATCCTGTTAAACTTCCAAAACTGGTTAAATCAACCATTTGTTTTTTCTGAGTGAAATTATATCCATAAATACGGTTAGGTTTTGATACAGGTTCTTGCGCTATATAAAATTTTAATTTAGCATCAATAACAGCCCAACCTTTATTTTCAACAGAATCTTTTATTGCTGCTAGCTGAGTATCGTCTAACTTTATGTTAATTGAAGGGCCACCCATTCCTTGTAAAAATAATTGTTCTTCTCCAGAAGTTTTGTCAGGAGCAGACATTTGCTGATTGAATTGATTACTTGCTTTTGTCCTATCGAATCTATATTCACCCAAGGATGAATTATAAGAAGACCCCATGGTGAAAGCATATTGTGCACTTTTATATTCAGTATCCGTACTGGCATCTTTATATCTGTAATAAGCAATCAAAGTGATAGTACTTGTAGGAAAATTAAACATGAATTTTGATGTAATATCCGAAGCTGAAATTCTTATACCTTTAAAGTATTGAATGAATCTTGAATTATCACTTAGATCTGAAGATCCTTTTTTATCAAAAAAGTTTTGTTTAAAATAAGAAGTATTAAGCTTAACTCTATAACCTGGTGTATTCGTTTCTTGTACAACCGTGCCATCAGTTTTCTTTATCCCTGTACTAAAAACTGAATCATTAACCGTTAACGTACCTAGTAAATCTCCAACTGAAACTTCTTTATTAGAATAAAACTGAGATTCTGATGATTCTAAAAAAGTTTCAATTCTATGTACGTTCAAATTCATACTTGTTCCTGTTTTTCCCAAAAAATAAGAAAGTGGATAAGTTGTTACAGTTTTTATTCTATCACCACTTAAAGAAACTTCTTTTGTTTTTGATGATGAAGAGTTGTAAGTTGGAAAAATTGCTAAAACCACAGAATCAACAACCTGTACAGTTCCTGATATTTCATTGGTTGAAGCCAGCCTGACTTGAGTATTGAAAGCTGCTGTAGAAGTACCAAAAACATTATCTTCGAAAATACCTACCAAACCATTGGTTAAAGTTTTGTAGTCAGCACGAATAGAATCGTTATTTGTTACGTTATAAGCAACTGCATCTACATAAGCTACTTTCCCTGTAGATTTATCAGGAATTAAATTGGATCCGATATCTGTCGTATCATTTTCACAACTTAATAAAAAAGTTATTGATATAAAACTTAATACCAATAACTTTAACTCATATTTAAATATTTTCATATATCTAAGTTACTCTTGAATCTTAATTTCGTTAGCCTCCTGATAAACGATAGTAATATCGTCATTTTGAAGAAAATCAAATTTTGGGTTTTCTAAATTAGTAAACATATCTTCCAGCTCATCCAAAAGAATTTCTTCACCTTTGATTACTGTATCGGAATCCTGCATGGCCTGTTTTACAACACTAACGTAAGAATTGTCTGTTAAGTATGTAAGATTACCGGTATTTATATTATCAAATTCAAGAATATCTTTCAAATTATCACTGAACAATGCATCTTTACCATGATTGTAAACAGAAGTAACAATTTTGATATCGCTAAAAAAAGCATCTGAAGAGTAATTGGTTCTCAAATAAATAGGCAAAAAACTGGCCATCCATCCATGAACATGTATTACATCAGGAACCCAATTTAATTTTTTAATAGTTTCTAAAACACCTTTTATAAAAAAAACTGCTCGTTCATCATTATCACCAAACCACTGGTTTGAATCGTCCTGATATGTAGCTTTTCTTTGAAAATATTCCTGATTTTCTATAAAATAAACCTGCATACGTTCTCCCGGAAGAGAAGCTACTTTTATAACTAAAGGTTGATCCAAATCATTGATGATCAGATTCATTCCTGATAGTCTGATTACTTCGTGAAGCTGAAACCTTCTCTCATTAATTAATCCAAATCTTGGCATAAAAATCCTGACGTCATTTCCTTGGGCAAACATTTGTTTGGCTAAATTGTATACTCCTGAAGATATAGGATTCTCATTAAAATAGGGGACTAATTCAGAAGTAACATGAAGTATTCTTTTTGAACTCATTGCTCGAAGTATAAACTGATTACTAAAATTTAATTGCAAAGTTACAAAAAATTAATCAAATGTAGTAAGTTTGCACTTTAAAGTATGATATTTGTCACTAAATAAAACGGAATGCTTATACTAAAAACGAGAGAAGAAGTAGTTGATTTTGTTCAGTCAATACGCTCTAAAGGACTAACCCTGGGTTTTGTTCCGACCATGGGAGCTTTACATCAAGGACACCTTACACTTATAAAAAAATCAATCGAAGAAAATCAATATACGTTGTGCAGTATTTTTGTTAATCCTACACAATTTAATAATCCGGACGATTTACAAAAGTATCCCAGAACTGAGACTGAAGATATAAAAAAACTGGAAATAACAGGTTGTGATGCTGTATATTTCCCCAGTATAGACGATATCTATCCGGAGGGACCTGTAAGTGAAAATATTTATTTAAACGGATTAGATAAGGTTATGGAAGGTACTTTCAGGCCTGGTCATTTCCAAGGAGTAGCTACTGTTGTAAAAAGACTGTTTTTACAGATACAGCCTACACACGCCTATTTTGGTGAAAAAGATTTTCAACAACTCCAAATTATCCGAACTTTAGTGGATGCAGAAAAATTACCTGTGAAAATTGTAGGAATCCCTATCGTTCGAGAAACTGACGGTTTAGCAATGAGCTCGAGAAACATGAGACTGGAACCTGAATTTAGAAATAATGCAGCAATTATTTACCTGAGCTTGAAAAAAGCTGAAGAACTGGCAGAAAATTCCTCACCTAATGAGATAATTTCCAAGGTTGAAAAAATATATTCAGAATCTAAATTAGAACTGGAATATTTCATTATAGCAGAAGAAGATACCCTGTTACCAGCAGTTAATTTTGAAGAAGGAAAAAGCTATAGGGCTTTCGTATCTGCTTACGCCAAAGATGTTCGTTTAATTGACAACCTGCAATTAAAATAATTTAAAAACAATATATTTGTTATCTGTATTTTTAAAATATAAAAAATGTTGATTGAAGTATTAAAATCAAAAATTCACCGGGTTACGGTTACAGGTGCTGAATTGGATTATATAGGAAGTATAACTATTGATGAAACTCTTATCAATGCTTCAGGACTGATTGCAGGTGAAAAAGTGAGTATTGTTAACGTAAACAATGGAGAAAGATTTGAAACTTACGTTATCAAAGGAGCTGAAAACTCGGGTGAAATAACCTTGAATGGGCCTGCTGCCCGAAAAGTTCAAAAAGGAGATATTATTATAATTATTGCTTATGCCTTAATGGATCCTGAAGAAGCTAAAAATTTTCAGCCAAGTATAATTTTCCCGAATGAAAAAACAAATCTTTTAGATTAAAATTTATCTGAAAGTCTAACTATGATTACTATTTATGAATAAAAATTTAAAAAACACTTTAACTATTGGTGTTTCTATATTAATCGCAGGAGGATTAATGTACCTAGTTTCCAGAAGTCTTGGTGGAGATTTTGTAGAAAAAACAATTGCTGTAGTTAAAAAGGCCGATTATTTTTGGATAGGAATTGCTGCTGTATTTGGTCTTGGTGCTTATTGGATCAGAGCTATCCGATGGAACCTACTTTTGGAACCTATGGGATACAAAATCAGCAACTCAAATTCACTATGGTCCTTATCCTTTGGTTATTTCTTAAATCTTGGAATTCCAAGGATGGGAGAAATCGGTCGAGCCAGCGCATTACAGACTGTTGAAGATGTACCCTTTACCGAATCCTTCGGAACCATTGTAACTGAGCGCATCATTGATTTATGCTTTATGCTGATATTTCTTTTACTTGCTCTTATCTTCAATTACAATGCACTTTTGGCCTTTTTTGATCTATTAGGAAAATCAGAACACCCTGAAGCTGTTAAAGATTATACATTATATTACTTTGCGGGATTTTTAGTCGTAATAATTGGACTAATCTTTATTATTTTCAGAAGAAAAATTTTACAATTATCAATATCTAAAAAAATTATTAAATTATTAAAAGGTATAGCAACAGGATTGATTTCTGTTTTTAAATTAAAACAACGAATTAAGTTCATATTACTTTCCTTTGGAATATGGATATGTTACTTTTTTGCTTCTTATCTGGTCATTTTTGCTTTACCTGAGACCTCTTCCATACCATTGCAAACTGGTTTTTATATTCTTGCTGTAGGAACTTTAGGCATGTTGGTTCCAGCTTCTGGTGGAATAGGAGCTTATCACGGAGCAATGATGATTGGGTTTTCTGCTTTATTTTTAAGTCTTGGAAATTCTGCTGTTGAAGGTAAAGATATCGGCTATTCTTATGCATTACTATCTCACGGTTTGCAAATGGTAATTATGATTTTTATGGGCTTGATATCAATCATTATGCTTGCTAAAAACAAAAAAAAGATTGTTAGAAAGGAAACAATATACTAATATCATAGTTTTAAAAAAGGTATTCGTTAAATTTTAAATTTATACTTATTTTTGTTTTTAAGAAATCCTGTAAATAATGAAAACAAAAAAAGTAATAGCTTTAATCAGTAATGATTTTGAAGATTTAGAGCTTTGGTATCCGGTTTTAAGACTAAGAGAAGAAGGTATTGAGGTTATACTTACCGGAGAGAAAAGCAAAGAAAAATATATAGGTAAATATGGTGTTCCTGCCATTTCTGACGATTCTTACTTAAGTATTAATTATAAGGACTATGATGGTATTTTGGTTCCTGGAGGATGGTCTCCGGATTATTTAAGAAGAGTACCTCGCATACTGGAAATGATTCAATATTTCCATGAAGAAAAAAAGCCTATCGGACAAATCTGTCATGCCGGGTGGGTACTTATTTCCGCAGGAATACTTAAAGGGATTAACGTCACAAGCACACCGGGTATAAAAGATGATATGACTAATGCTGGCGCTATCTGGCATGATGCGGCTGTAATAACAGACGGGCATATCATATCCAGTAGAAGACCTCCTGACTTACCGGAATATTTACCCAAATTTATTGAAACTTTGAAGAAATAAAAAAAAGCTGTCGAATATCGGCAGCTTTTTTTATTGATTTTATTTTTGTTATTCTCCAGCAGATTCTTCATCATCAACTGGTCCGGCTTTAACATTACGAGATGTTTTAACTGCTGCAATAACAGTACTATCCGGGTGTAGAATCTGGAAATTTTTCTTTTCAACTTTAGACACTTCAAATTTATTTCCAACGTCTAATGAAGTTATATCAACAACTATTTCATCTGGTAAATCAGCAGGTATAGCTCTTACTTTTAATTTTCTCAAATTAATACGTAAAGCTCCTCCTCTTACTACCCCTTTAGCTCTACCGGTAATAACAACCGGAACTTCCATAGTTACTGGCTTCTGTGGGTTTAATTCATAAAAATCAGCATGTATGATTTTATCTGAAACCGGGTGAAATTGTAAGTCTTGTAAAATAGCTTCTATTTTTTTACCTTCAACTTCTAAAGTAACTGTGTGTGCTTCGGGAGTATAAACCAAGTTTTTAAAACTTTTTTCATCTGTTGAGAAGTGTAAAACTTCTTTTTCTCCATAAACAACACAAGGAACTTTTTCAGCATTACGTAAGGCTTTTGATGAATTTTTACCTACGCTTTCTCTTTTTTCTCCTTGAATTGTAATTGATTTCATAAAATATATTTATATTATAAATTTCTTACTTATTGATTCTCTGTTATGTACCAGATTCATTATCTCGCCGAACAGAGGGGCGCAAGATAACACTTTTATTTTACTTATAAAAGTATTTCTTAATGGAATAGAATCAGTTACAATAACTTCTTCTAATTTGGAATCGTTGATTCGTTCATAAGCTCCACCCGAAAATACAGGGTGAGTAGCCATAGCCCTAACACTTAAAGCTCCGGCATCCATTATAATATCTGCCGCTTTAGTCAAAGTTCCGGCAGTATCAATCATATCATCAACCAGAATAACATTCCTTCCATTAACATCTCCAATCAAAGTCATATAATCTACATTATTAGCTTTTTTACGCTCTTTATAGCAAATAACCACATCTGCATTTAAATGACTGGCGTAAGTTCTAGCTCTTTTAGCTCCTCCCATATCCGGAGATGCTATTGTAAGATTATCTAAATTTAACGATTGTACATATTTAACAAAAATACTGGATGCAAACAGGTGATCTACAGGTATTTCAAAAAATCCCTGAATCTGGTCAGCATGTAAATCCATTGTCATCACTCGTGTAGCTCCTGCTGCACTCAATAAATTGGCCACTAGCTTGGCTCCTATCGGAACCCGTGGTTTATCTTTTCTATCCTGTCTTGCCAGACCAAAATAAGGAATTACTGCTGTAATTTTATCTGCAGATGCTCTTTTAGCAGCATCAATCATCAACAACATTTCCATTAAATTATCTGCCGGTGGAAAAGTTGATCCGATAATAAAAACTCTGGATCCTCTTACCGACTCTTCTAAACAAGGTTGATATTCTCCATCACTAAAATCAAAGAAGCTCATTTTTCCTAAAGGCATCCCATAATTTTGTGATATTTTTTCTGCTAAAGCTACATTTTCTCTGGTTGAGAAAATATGAACAGGTTGACTCATTTATAATTAGTTAAATTAGTTTCGAAACGATTGCTGCAAATTTATAATTTTTTCACACACTATTTATAAAAAAACTGAACAAAAATTTTGCTCAGTTTAATCACATTAAATATTTAATCATGTTAAGGGAATGTTATTCCCTGATATATATTAGGGTTTACCTGTGGTAAATTGGATAAATATTTCTTATTAATTGCTTTTATAAATTCATTAGCTATGAAAGCATACCCTCTGCTTGTTGGGTGTACTCCATCCAGGGAAAAAGCTCCTCCGGTTACAAACTTGCTTGTATAGCTCACTCCATCGTAAATTATTCCGGATTTTCCGCTTAAATCTACCATTAAGCTGTTTACATCAGCAAAAGCTAAACCGTATTGATCTGCTGTACTCTTTATGATAGAATTAAACTGGGTAGTTGCTGTATTAATATTCGCAATTTCATCAGAAGTTAACACCCATTTGTCTGCAAGCGGATATGTAATTCCATTAACTGCTAATTCAGCCGGAACACCAGAATTTATTGCCTCAGAATTCGGTTTCCCTAAAACACCTGATATAGTTAATAATAAGTAATCAGACTTTGTTGCCTGTCTGGATTGACCGTATAATGAACCATATAACGCTGCCTGCGTAGAAGAAATTCCCTGAGAAACCAATACCTGGGTAATCTGTGCACCAAGATCTGTTAGAGCTTTATCTTTAATCAGTACTGGATTTGATGATGTGGAAGAGTAACTTACTTTTCTTTCCGGATGATTTAAATAATCAAAAACTTGATTTAATTGTGAAAAAGCCTGATTTAACTTTTCAATCTGATTAGGATCACTGGCGGTTAGAGTAGCCGGAGTTAATGGATTATAGGGTACCGTTGTAAAAAACGGAATACTGGTTACATTAGGAAGGTTTGCTACTACACCTTTGGCTCCTTTGGCTACTAATGCCTGAACTAATTGTAAATAAGCAGACTGAAATTGCGAGGTTGCAGTGATTGAATTAGAACCGTCTCCACCTGAAGTCGCATATCCCAAGACATCGTTATTTCCAATCCATAATGAAAAAAATGTAGGATTTTGAGAAACGGCATCTTCTAAAACTGTAGCATTCGCACTGGAAGCAAATCTTACGAAATAAGGATTTGCATTACCTGAGGCTAAATTAGCCGGATTTCCATATCCTGGAGCTATCAAATGAAAAGATTTAGCACCTGGAACTCCTAAGTTTTGGAAAGGTCCTTGTGAATAAATATTATCTAATGTAGTGGTTGCTGTACCAGTTACCAGAACCGGAGCTAAGCTACTGCCTACCACAGATAAAATTAATTTGTTATTAACTCCGACTGATGGTATACCTCCTAGCTCATCAGACATATAAGGAATTTTAAAATCTCCTCCTCCAGCTCGTTTCATTTGCTCTGCAATAATTGCCGGATACGATTCTCTTTGTCCTGATATGTATAAAGCATTATCTCTATAACCGGAAGTAAGTGAATTTCCTAAAGCTACATACTTGGAAAAATCAGCAGTTCCAGATTCTACTTTAACGTCTGATACATCATTATTGTTACAGGATACTACCAGCGTTAAAAAAATTAATATTACAGTTATTATATTATATTTTTTCATTTTTTTCATTTTTAAAATTTTGTGTAATTGATTAAAACGGATTCCATGTAATTCCAAATCCTAAAATGAAACTGTTAAGTTTTGCATCTCCATAAAAATTATAGAATTCATTGGCAACTCTTCTTTGTTGACCTACATAGTAAATACCCGTCAAATCCAACATTAATTTTTTATCAAAAAAACTATATCCTACCCCTCCTGTTAAAGCATTATTATCAGTACTTGGTGTTTCCGGATTCCAGTAAACATCTTTTACAGGCGATTGATCGTGATAATACCCCAAACGTAAAGCTAAAACATCAGTTGCTAAATATTCTGCTCCTACCCTAAACGTACTTGTTGATTTGTAAAATTTAGGTGATGTTGAAATATTTGGATGTAAAGGATCATTTCCTATTTTATTTTTTTCAAATTCAAAAGTCAGATATTCGTATCTTTCCCATCCGGATACATTCCAATCTGCAGAAACAGATAATTTGGGAATCACTCTATAGGTCACTCCTAAAGTAAATTCAGAAGCTAATGGTAAAGTTGCATGAAATTTATCATGTGCTGTAACAAATAAATCCGTTCCCACTAATGATGAAGGTAAATCGAAATCAGCTTTTCCGTTTACAGCATCCATATCTACTTTTGAACGGTAGGCAATACTAATATCCAAATCTTTGGTAGGCTTAAAATACATTCCCAGATTAAAACCATTACCTGAAGCATTTTTATCTTCCAATTTCATCCTGCCGTTTACGGCTGAAAGAGAACGTTGTAAATTTACACTTCCCACTGCATGAATAAATCCTACACCTGCACTAAACCAATCGTTAAAACGGTATGCGATAGTTGGCTGTAAGAAAAATGAACGTAATTCAATTTTTGTAATCAGATCCTGACCTGCCCAATTTCTCCCCCAATCAACACCACTTCCAAAGGGAGTAGTTAAACTGAAACCTACAGATAATTTATCCGTTGCCTTGTATGCAATATTGAAAGCCATAGGAGTACTTACAGGATTATCGGTATGAGATTTGTATAAAATTTCTCTATTCTGATATTCTGCTTTTCCAAAAACACCGAAACCTCCGGCTGAAATACTAAGTTTGGAAGGAATAAAGGCTATTCCGGCAGGATTAAAAAAAGCAACGCTGGCATCTCGGGTATGGGCACTTGTATGCGCCATAGCTGCCTGGCGAACTCCTTGCAATGAAACCCTGAAACCTCCGGCCTGCACAAGGATTGTGGTAATAAAAAAGGTGAAAAATAATACTTTTTTCTTCATAATTATAATTTTCAATAGAAAAACAAAACTATATGAATTTTAATATATTTCTAATGTCAGCATTTTTTATTTCGTAATATAATAATGTATATTAAGTTTTTAATTGAGCTAAAAACCAATAATACAACTGATTATAAATACATTAAACATTTTTTAAATTTATTTAGATTAAATACAAATAATTCATATATTTGCGAAAATCATAATATCTAAAATTATGCTTAGCAGTGTTTCTTTATCTATACTTAAACCTACTCAATCAGCAAAGGTTATCGGATTTTCTGAAGAAGAGGTTCCCGCAAAAATATTAGAAATGGGAATTGTACCTGGAGTTGTGGTGAAACTTAAAAGACAAGCCCCATGGAACGGTCCGCTATATCTGGAGTATGGTAAAGAAAAAAGTACTATAATGCTAAGAAAGGAAGAAGCCAAGAGCATTTTGATTGAATTGGTGTAAGAAAAGGAAAATGAACAAAAAAAATATCGCTCTTATTGGTAATCCTAATTCAGGAAAAACTACCCTATTTAATCAATTAAGTGGTTTACATCAAAAAACCGGTAACTACCCTGGAATAACTGTTGAAAAAAAGAAAGGCAAATTTATATTTAAAAATATTGAATACAATCTGCTGGATCTTCCGGGAACTTATAGCTTATGTCCTTCTTCAGCAGATGAGGAACTGGTTTTAAATATTTTAACATCTCCCAACAATCCAGATTATCCTGATTGTATAGTTGTAGTGGCAGATGTTCACAATATGAAAAGAAGTTTATTTCTTTATGAACAAGTTAAAGATTTAGAACTTCCGGTAATATTAGCCATTAATCAGATTGATGATATTGAAAAAGAAGGAATTATTATAAAAGAAAATAATATTCCTGAATTTTTTGATACTCCTGTTGTCCTAATCAGCTCAAGAAAAGGCAAAGGAATTACAGAACTGAAAGAAGCTATTTTTAAAGGGACTACTGCTTCATCTTCTCCATCTTTTAAATATCCTAGCGAGTATGAAAAAGCTGTACAAGAATTTAAAGAAAATTTTAAATTAAATGATTATTTAGCATGGTTGTTATTATCGCAGTCTAAAAACGAAATTATTCCTAACCAATTTAGAGAAAAGGCTGCTGAAATTATAAAAGAATATAAATTAGTTCCTAAAAGGCTCCAATTAAAAGAAACTATTTCAAGACATCAGAAAATTGATAGCTTAGTAGAAAAAATAATTCATAAAGATCCTACGTTTCAGACTTTGACCAATAAAATAGATAAAATAGCAACTCATCCTTTTTGGGGCTATATTTTATTTTTTGGTATTTTATTCCTCATATTTCAATCTCTTTTTTATCTATCCAGCTTTCCTCAGGATTGGATTGAAGAAATATTTGCTTATTCTAGCAACCTACTGAAAGAACATTTACCAAGTGGACCTCTTATGGAGCTTGTTGCTGATGGTATATTACCAGGTATTAGCGGAGTTGCCGTTTTTGTACCTCAAATAGCCATTTTGTTTTTTTTCCTTATGTTAATGGAGGAAAGTGGTTATATGTCGCGTGTGGTTTTTCTTATGGATCGATGGTTTAGGCCAGTAGGCTTAAACGGTAAAAGTGTAGTTCCACTATTGTCGGGTGCAGCCTGTGCAATTCCCGCTGTTATGTCTGCCAGAAACATTGAAAATGCTAAAGAAAGACTCATTACCATATTAGTAACCCCTTTCATTACTTGTTCAGCAAGGTTACCAGTATACTCTATAATTATCGCATTAATTATTCCAAAAGGTAAAGGTTTCTTCAATTATCAAGGATTAACAATGATGCTTATGTATCTTCTAGGCGTAATTATGGCATTCATTGGAGCAGCTATTGCCAATAAATTTATAAAATCTAAATATAAGAGTTATCTGATTCTTGATATGCCTAATTATAAGGTACCATTCTGGAGAAATGTATTTTATGGTTTATTTGAAAATTCGTGGAGTTTTGTTGCTAATGCTGGTAAAATAATTTTAGCCGTCAGCGTTATACTATGGGCTCTGGGTACTTATGGCTTTGCTAAAAATGAAGAAGATCAAAAATTATACTTTTTAAAAGAAACTTCTTTAGAAGATTCTTATTTGGGAAGATTTGGTAAAAGCATTGAACCCATTTTTGAACCGTTAGGTTACGATTGGAAAATTGATATAGGTATTTTATCTTCATTTGCCGCCAGAGAAGTATTTGTTGGAACCTTAGCGTCTATTTACAGTATGGAAGATGATGGTGAAGAAAACCTAAAATTAAAAGAGCTTATGCGCAAAGATATTAACCATAATACAGGAGAACCTACTTTTAACTTTGCAACAGGTGTCTCTATATTACTTTTCTATGCCTTTGCTATGCAATGCATTAGCACTCTTGCCATTGTGAAAAAAGAAACTAATTCATGGAAGTGGCCCACAATTCAATTATTTGCAATGACTGGCATCGCATATTTATTTGCTTTGATGGCGTATCAATTGCTTAAATAATTGATACATAAGACTATTTGATTTGATTTGATTAGCTGTATCCATACAATTATAAACAGTGAGATTATCCTTAGAAACTGCAATCAATGCTTTTTTAATGTTAAAAAATAATAACTTTTATAATAAATTTATCAGCAATTGTAATTTAATCAAAAAAAGAGAGTCTTAGCAAAATAATATTACTTTTTCCCTTAAACATTTAAAAGATTTATACTCATTTATTTACATATAAATGAATTTATTAATTTTTCTCTAAGCTGTTACATTAATGAATATAAATATTTTTTCACTAATATAAAGTTTTTAATCAAATTTAAAACTGTAACTTTAAATATTACAGAATAATTTATATATTTGAAAAAAATAAGAAAATGAAAAAAGTAATCTTAAGCATTGTCGTTTTAATTTTAGGAATGATATCAAGTTGTGAAAAGAAAAAAAATGAAACGGAAAACAAGACTTCAACTGAACGTTTTGAAACAATAAATAATTCGGCAGAAAATAACAAAAAACTAGTATTAGATTTTTATCAGAAACTTTTTGGAGATAAAGACTTATCTGCAATCGACAAGTATGTTGCTGAAGACTATATTCAACATAATCCTACAGTTGCAGACGGAGCAGAAGCATTAAAAAAAGAAGCTGAAATATGGTTTAAAGGTCAGGGAAAAACTAGTATTGACGTGCAGCACGCAGCAGCTGAAGGAGATCTAGTTTTTTTACACATTAAAAATTCAAATCCTGATGGAACACTTACTTCTACTATAGATATTTTTAAGGTAATCAATGGAAAAATAGTTGAGCATTGGGATGTACATCAAAATGTACCTAAAGAATCTAAAAACCAACACCCTATGTTCTAAGATTCTAAAATAATTTAAAACAAATTATGCTTCAAAACTTAAGCTTTTTGAAGCATACTTTTTTATTAAATTTTCGGATAAAATCTTATTTATATATTACTGATAGTAAAAAAATTTTGCTAATATTGATTGGTTCTTAATAATACCAATGTACAGGCCTCTTCTGAAACAATATTGTTATCCTGTGCCAAGTTTACTAACTCATTATTTTCTGTTCCCGGATTAAATATAATTCTTTTAGGCTTCAAAGAAATAATATATTCATAATACTCTTTTTGCCTATCAGGATTTAAATATAAAGTTATGGTATCCAAATCAATGATATCAGGCAATTCTTTGGAAAAAGAGACATCTCCTATTGAGCCCTCTTTATTTCCTATAGCTACAACCGGATGCTCATATTGTCTTAAAAGTTTAACCGCTTTGTAACTATATCTTTCTGGATTTTCCGAAGCGCCTATAACCAACGTTTTTTTCATTTAATTATTTATTTATACTGTTATAGAATCAAATGAAAATTCTATACCAAACTTTATTATAAAAATCTCAACGAATTTACAAACATCTGCCTTTCTAAAGAATATAGTTTTAAAAATTTATATTTAGTAAATGAATTTTGCGTTTACAGCAAAAGGTAACAGGGTTAGAAGATATATTGTAATTTGATGTGTACACTTTAAGAAAAATCATATTTATATTATTAAATTTATTTTTAAAATCAAAGGTACTGCACAAAAATGGCATCACTTGCTTACATCTGGAAGTGGCAAAGCATAAAAGATTTAGCATTTTAGTTATTGCAGAATTTTAAGATAAACCGATATTGAACTAACACTTAAAATTCTATTAAAAATAGCTAAATATAAAATAAAAAAGCAGTTTTTATAATCTTAATATATTGGCAAAATTGAAATAAAAAAAATTTAATTCTAAAATAAAAGTGAGAGATAAATTCTGGATATTTATAAAAAAAACATTCTATAAAGATAAGCAAAAATTATAAGATAAATATTTGCATTACTAGCTTAAGACTTATTATATTTGGAAAAACCAATCAATATTTATTATGCAAAAAATAAAAGTACTTAACCCGGTAGTTGAAATGGATGGGGATGAAATGACCAGAATAATCTGGAAATTTATCAAGGATAAATTAATTCTTCCTTATTTAGATATCGACTTAAAATATTTTGATTTAGGAATTGAAAATAGGGATAAAACAAATGATCAGGTAACTATTGATTCGGCAGAAGCTACAAAAAAATATAATGTTGCAGTAAAGTGTGCAACAATCACTCCTGATGAAGCCCGCGTAAAAGAATTTAATCTTAAAAAAATGTGGAAATCTCCCAATGGTACTATTCGTAATATTGTTGGTGGAACTGTATTCAGAGAACCCATAATCATGAATAATGTTCCTCGTTATGTACAGGGATGGACACAACCTATTGTTATAGGAAGACATGCGTTTGGTGATCAATATAAAGCCACAGACGTTGTCACGAAAGGTCCTGGTAAATTAACCATGACTTTTACACCAGAAAACGGAGAGCCTCAGACCTGGGATGTTTATGATTTTAAAGATAGCGGTGTTGCCTTATCAATGTATAATACCGATGAATCCATCAGAGGCTTTGCCCATTCGTCTTTCCAAATGGCATTAACTAAAAAATGGCCATTATATTTATCTACAAAAAATACTATTCTGAAAGCATACGATGGAAGATTTAAAGATATATTTCAGGAAATTTATGAGAATGAGTATCAGAATAAATTTAAAGAGCTAGGTATTACTTATGAACACAGATTAATTGATGATATGGTAGCATCAGCAATGAAATGGAATGGTGGATTTGTATGGGCATGTAAAAATTATGATGGTGATGTACAATCTGATACTGTAGCACAAGGTTTTGGCTCTTTAGGACTGATGGCTTCCGTATTGGTTACACCGGATGGTAAAACTGTAGAAGCAGAGGCTGCTCACGGAACAGTTACCCGCCATTACAGACTTCATCAGGAAGGAAAAGAAACATCTACTAACCCTATTGCTTCTATCTTTGCCTGGACAAGAGGATTAATACATAGAGGAAAACTAGACAATACTCCTGAGCTGGTAAATTTTGCTGAAACTCTTGAAAAAGTTTGTATAGAAACTGTTGAAAATGGAAAAATGACTAAAGATTTAGCTCTTTTAGTTAAAGGAGATAAACTGACCAGAGCAGATTACTTAAACACGGAAGAGTTTTTGGACGCTATTGATCAAGGTTTACAAACAAAATTAAATTAAGAATAATTATTGCCTGTTCATTTTTTAACTATAATTTTTTAATGTAAATAGACTGAAAAAGGTCATTTATTTTAATAAATAATCTTTTCATTTACATGAAATTAGTAAAAATTAACAGGTAGTCTTTTCTTTAAAAATATATTAATTTTTAAATCTTCTTTTTTTTATTCAAACTTCTTGTCTGTTAGTAAAAAAAATTGTAGATTTGCCACTCAAATTTTTAGCAAAATGAAAAAAGACATTCATCCGGATAATTATAGATTAGTTGTTTTCAAAGACATGAGTAACGACGAGGTGTTTATTTGCCGTTCGACAGCAGAAACAAAAGACACTATTGAGTATGAAGGAACAGAATACCCATTGGTTAAAATGGAGATTTCAAGTACTTCTCACCCATTCTATACCGGAAAAGTTAAGTTAGTTGACACTGCCGGAAGAGTTGACAAGTTCTTTAATAAATACAAGAATTACAAAAAGTAATTTTATTACTTATTAAAATACTCAACCCATTGTATTCATTTACAATGGGTTATTTTCGTTAACATGTATTTGGCACGAATATTGGGCATTTAAATACAATTATAAACAGAATATTGCAAGTATAAATTAATTATTTCAAATACTAACCTGATTTTTTTATACCTTGCAGATACTAAATACATAACTATGAAAAATAAACTTTTAATTTTGTTTTTGAGCTTATTTTCAGTAATTGGATTTTCTCAGGAAAAATATAAATACAGAGAAGATATCCAATCTACAGCAGATAAAGTACAAAGCGTAGAGTCAATAGTTAAGGAAGAATTCGGCAATCCGTCATCTCCAGGAATATGGACATCTGACAATGCTGATTATGGACTGATGGTTAGAACTAAAGGTAATACCTTTTCTATCAGTGCTTGGCAGATTTCCGATAAATCGGATATTAAAGCCAGAGTGGAAAGGCTTATGGCTAAGATCAAACCTTCTTTGTGAAAATCTAGTAAATCTTAACATACTAAATGAAACTTCAGTAATTTTACTGAAGTTTTTTGTAACTATATAAAAACCGATAAAATGAAATTAGATATTTTAGCTATAGGAGCTCATCCTGATGATGTAGAGCTTGGCTGTGGCGGAACATTAGCCAAGATGATTTCTTTTGATAAAAAAGTAGGAATTATAGACTTAACTCAAGGAGAACTTGGTACCCGTGGAACTGCTGAAACCCGTAAATACGAAGCCAGCGAAGCTTCTAAAATTTTAGGAGTTTCAGTTAGAAAGAATTTAAACATGAGAGATGGTTTTTTTCTAAATAATGAAACAAACCAATTGGAGGTTATAAAAATAATACGGAAATATCAACCTGAATATGTTTTAGCTAATGCTGTTGATGATAGACACCCAGATCATGGCAAGGCTTCTAAATTAGTTTATGATGCCTGTTTCTTATCAGGTCTAGTCAAAGTAGAAACATTTTATGATGATAAGCCTCAACCGGTATGGAGACCTAAGTATGTTTTTAATTACATACAATGGAATGAAGCTAAGCCAGACTTTATTATAGATATTTCTGAATTTTTAAATCAGAAAGTAGAAGCTTGTATGGCTTATAAGACCCAGTTTTATGATCCAGACTCCAAAGAACCCACTACACCTATAACTTCTTCTAATTTTAAGAAAAGTATTATTTACAGGGCAGAAAATCTGGGAAGACTTATCGGAACTGATTCAGGAGAAGGTTTTACTACTCAAAAATGGATTGGATTAAAAGATTTTGAAAATTTTATTTGATATTAAGAAATCTATTTATATATTTGCATTCCCAAAACGGTGGCCATAGCTCAGTTGGTTAGAGCGTCGGATTGTGGTTCCGAAGGTCGTGGGTTCGAGACCCATTGGCCACCCTAACAAAAAAGGTGATTTATCAATTGATAAATCACCTTTTTTATTTTAAGAAACCTTTTTACGGTTTTCCTCAATAATTTTTAACTAATAGAGAGTATATTTATATTCTTCAAATCAGAACTTAATTGTTAATAATTCCAAACAATTGATTAATTAGTTTTAAAGCCCTCTAAGTAGGGCTTTAATTATATGTAAAAACCTTGCCGCTAATAATCAAAATCATTAAAAACGGAAATATAAAATCAAGTATTAATTACATCAACTGATTAATTATATCTGAAAGTTGCCTATTGCTTTTCGTAGACTTTAGTCTTGAAAACATTAATATATTCAGAATAGCTTACTTCCTGGCAATCCTTAGGCATTTTCACATCCAGTTCTCCAGTATCTAGCCCTACATACCCATCAGTTAATCCAAAACCGGCATAAAAACATTCATTTTCATCGTATCCGATATAGTCGTTAAAATCTCTAAAATCTACTACCGAAATACCTTTAAATTCAGAAATAATATTTCTTCCATCAATTGTATTAGCCTTCGGGTAATATCCGTTTCTATACTTTTTCCAAACTTTTGGATTAGGATTGGTATCAAACCAGACAGCTGATATCTCTGTTGAGCAATTGTAATCAGGTATCCATCTTTTGAATCCATATTTTTCTGACAACTTTTTAATTTGATTATAAACTTCCTTTCTTTTTTCCAACAATTCTTTGAGCCTTTTTCCTGTCTCAGAATCATCTTTAATAACATAATACATATCCTATATTTTTTAACATATTTTCTTTTTCATGCTTCCTCATTAACTTTTTAAACAAAAAATGTTACAACAAAATTTCCATCATTATTTTTTAAGTATAAATATAGTTATTTTTTTATCTTTTTATATAAATATATTTAAACTTTTTTATAAAAAATCCTTCATATTAAACCTTTTCATATCTAATAATCCTTATTTAGGTAAAAACTTATTTCTAATAAGTTAGTTTTTCACAATCAATTTTAAAATAACATTAGAAAATAAGTATTTTATATTTTAATTTATCATTTATTCAATAATCTTAAAAACAATAAGCTATACATATATAAAATAAAAAAAACGTTAATTTTTTGGAAATTTCATTAATTAAAGCTTAAAAAATAAATAAATTTCCATATAAACACAATATACATTAACATACGTAATATATAATTAAATTTTAATTTACGAATTTTCTTTTTGTTCAGTACTGATATTTAATTTATAGTGGCTTTATTTTATTGCTATCTTTTTCAAATTGGAAAAGACAATAATTTCATAGACTAAGTACAGATTTTTAACTAAAATATTCATGAATTTGAAATAGATAAAAAAATACAGCTTATATAAAGAATGTAATAATAGTATTTTTTTTAATGTTTATAAAACAACAAGTTTTATAAAATCAAATTATGATTATATAAAACATAAATTTTACAAATAAGAAAACTTGAAAATAACTATTTAAATTTTTTAGCCACAGAAACAGTATAAATACCCCAGGGATCAATAAGCTGTTCTACTTTTTCAAAACCAAAATTTTCAATTAGCTGATCCATTTCTGCTTGTATTCTTCTTCTTATAATTTGAGGAGTTTTGTTTTTTAAAGAACTTTTATTCAATATTCTGTTTAATATTTCATTATGCGTATGACCGGATTGATTAGTATAGATTAAGTAACCTCCCTTAGGTATAATTCCGGTAAGAAGCTCTAAAGCGTGATTTAATTTATTATTATCAGGGAACAATTCACAAAAACCTGAAATAATGCTTAAAGTGGGTAGGAATTTAATATTTGAAAAAAGAGATTCGCTAAAAAAATCAGATTTTAAACATTGAGCTTTATTTTGTAATTTATTTTGTTTGATATATTTTTCTCCTGCTCTAACATTCGATTCATTTACATCACATAACAGGATACTGTCAATTTTATCTTTATACAGGTCAACGATATTCAGTATGCACCCTCCGTGCCCGGTAGCTACATCTAAAATACTTACGGAAACTTCAGATTTATTTAATTTTTTAACGTATTTACCTACAAGATTTTCCAAGTTACTTTTCCTAATTCTCAATCCTTTCCATATTAGCCGATCTAAATATTTTTTATCTAAATATTTACCTATACCTACATTTTTCATAACCCCTATAGCCTCTGGTTGATTATTATATATGTACTCTAAAGAAATAGGAGAATTTAAACCGAATTGGTGACTTAATTTCAAGCCTTTGGAAATTCTTTTTCCAACCATCTTTATGTATGACTTTAAGAAAAAATAATAAATATTTTTTATACTATAAAAAGGGATAGGAAGAATTGATTGAACGTATTCATCATACGTTACCCCCTTTTGATCTGAATTTTTTAAATTTATCGGAACATAAATAAACTCTACTTTTTCAATAAAATTTTTAATCGCTTTAAATGCTTTGTATCTTTCTTTTTCTCCTAATGTATCGTGAAAAAAGCCACTGAAATTATGTTTTTCTTTAATGGAAGAACCTAATGCGAGATAAAATTCTTCTTGAACTTTTTTGTGAACTATTTTATCCTCTTCAGAAATGAGCAACAATGTAGGTACTTGTATTGCTTGTGCATCAGATACAATTCGAGCAGATGTATCAAATATACCAATTAACAAATTAGACGATATCTGCAAGGATACTAAGGGATCATTATGATAAGAAGTAGCCCTGTTTAAATCATGGGAAAGTTCTTTACCTTTGATATATGATTTTAAATAAAAATTGCCTTTAATTTTTTGCCATATTTTAACAGCAATTAGAGCACCGGGATATCTTAAATGTAATTTAAATGCTGGTGAAGTTAAAATTAAAGCTTTAATTTTTGGGGCATAATCATGAACCCAGGTTGTTGCTATTACTGCACCTAAACTTTGTGCAATAATTATAATACTGCTTATAGGTATCTGGTACTTTTCAGATATATGTCTTATAAATAATTCCAAATCATTGACAAGAGTTGCAAAATCAGGACTATATCCTCTCTCTCCTTCCGACTTTCCGTTTCCACGTGCATCCCAGGCAAAAAATGAAGTATCTTTAAATCCTAATTCCTCAACTATATGAGCTACCCTGCCAGAATGCTCATGTCCTCGATGCAATATAACAATAGTACGAACATATTGATTAACCTGATTAGGCTGCCAATGTCTGTAATATATAGAGACCCCATCTGCTGTTGCAAAATGGTTTTCGGAAATAGACCAATCGGGTTCGGATTTATTCATTGTAAATGATTTTAATTCATCGCTAAATTTCTTCAACCATTATTATTTCAAATTATACAAAAACAAAATTTAATTACTAAATACAGTAAACTCATTAGATTCGGAAAATTTATTTAAAAAAACTTATAATCATATCGTATCTGCTGATTTTAGCTGATAATAATAATTTTCTACTTAAGTTAAACTACTGTTAATGTGAATTTGCAAAAATGAAATGATAATTTTTCACCCGAATTAATCATAATAATTTACATTATCATTTTCATTTTTCTTTTAATTCAAAAATTTCTCTTTGAATCTGATCTACTATTTCCTGAGGATCATCTGAACTAATCATTTTAGGAGTTCCGAAGGTAAGCGAAGCTTTATGAGGTAAAATTAAATGATCCCCCTTGGGTAAAGCTTTTCCTAATCCTTCAAGATAAACCGGAATATAATTGACCTGCTTATTTGATAGCAATACGTATGCCACACCTTTCTTAAGTGGCTGAGAAACATCTGGATTCCCTCTGCTCCCTTCAGGAAATATTATAAGCGAATATCCTTCTTTTAAAGCATTATCCATTAAATGTATAGGGTCACCTTGAGAATTATTATTTAATAAAACTTTTTTTCTATCTATTAAGAGGGTGTTAACGAAATAATTACTTAATTTTTCTTGCAACCTTGTTTTACCAAAATAATCTTTTGCTGCTACAGGTTTAACTTTGTCTATAAGTGAAGGCGGTAGAGAAGCCATAATGGAAAGTGCATCCAAATGACTGTTGTGATTAGCCACTATTATAAAGCTCTTTTCTTTTAAAAGAAAAGATGATGAATCAAATTTGACTCCTATTACCCACTTGAGAAAATTTTTAATACAAATGGTATATACAAAAATCAGTATAAGCTTTCTCATTCTTAATATGCAAAATAATATACCAGATGAAAAAATACGGGTGCTGTATAAAATAAAGAATCTACTCTATCCAGTATACTTTTCTGTCCGGAAACAGCATTATTCTCTTCTAATATTCCAATATCTTTTTTTATAGCAGTTATCACCAACGATCCAAAAAAACCAGATACCGAAATCATAAAGCTTACCAATAGCAAGGGCCACAATGACAAAGGAGTCAGAAATCCTAAAAAATATCCAATAATTGTTGTACTTATAATTCCTCCTATTAAGCCTTCCCAGGTTTTATTTTCGCTGATTGTGGGTATTATTTTATGTTCTCCCAGTATCTTGCCCCACACATACTGCGAAATATCATTTATTTCTGTCATAAATACTAAAAATAAAAGAAGACCTCTGCCTCCGTTCAAAAAACCATGAATTTCTGGTAAGGATAATAGAAATGCAGTATGGCTGAGGCAAAATATGGATAAAACAGTAATCCATTGTAATGAAGCCATGGACTTAACAATACCTTTAGTATCACCTTTGATGATAAGCCTTACAGGTAAAAATAAAAACATCCATACAGGTATAAATACTATAAATGCACTATACCAACCTGCATACGCCAGATAATAATTGATGGGTATTGCTAAAAATGACCAAAAAACAGCTCTTCGGTCAGAATCTCTGAAATCCAGTATTGAATATAATTCACGGAAAGATAAAAAAGAAAGAAAAGCAATTCCTACAAAGGAAATTCTTTTATCTAAAAAAATAACAATTATAAATATAAAAACGATAATCCACCATGAATTGGTTCTTGACTTTAACTCTTTTAATATGGGCGTAGGTTTTATCAGTCCTATTATAAAAAATAATAGTGAAGCAACTATTAAAAGGACAAAAATTATTGCTATGACTAATAATATTTCATCCTTTTTTAAAATATCCAACCGAAAAAGTGAATTCATATTTAAAAAAAATACAGCCTCAAATTTACGTTTTTTCAGGCTATCATAAAATTATATATGCCGGAAGTTTTAATACCTTCACTTTACGTAAAAATATTTTCATTAATATTTAAATTAAAATTTACATTTATTTAGTTGTTTAATACGCTTTTATAATTGTACTATTTCATTTCGTATTTTTTTAGAACTTACTTTGTTTTAGCTTACGAACCAGATGTTACATGATTAAAATACTTATAAAACCACTTTAAAAATCACCATAATTTACCTGAAAACAAGATAGCTTCAACTCTTTTCTCCACATATCAACGACTTGATTTCTGTCGTCTAATATAAATTCAATGTAATATTGATTTTCAATATATTCTTTATAAATTTCCGTTTTCACTATTGAATCTTTTCTGTAATCGTCAGATTTTCTCATCCATAAATTATCGTATGGAATTTCATATTTTTCAAGAAATTCTAACGTAGGTTCTCTATGCTTTTCTTCTCTCCCGGAAACCAGTAATATTTTATATCCTAATTTAAAATAATTTTTGAGGACATTTCCTACTGGTAAATTTAATTCATCTTCATTTGATTTTCCTGCATCGAAAGGATTCCTTCCCTTCATCAGTGCTAATGTCCCGTCTAGATCACAAATTAAAGCTTTAGGCAGATTCATATCCTGAACCTTATCTGCATTTGCCGGTTGAGTTAATATTTTTGGTCTTGTAGAAAAATCAAAATTTTGTTTTAAATTCTGAAACTGTTCAAACATTCGTTCTAAAACTCTAACCGGGATATGTTTTCCGGTTTGTTCTTCTCTGTTTATACATCTTTTACGGAGTTCTTCAAGGCTAAGGTCAAAAAGTTTAAAAGATATGTCTGCATAAGAGTTAAATTTCTTAATGTATTCGGTAATATACTCTTTTTTACAATGGGTAGCATCTATAAGCACATTAGTCTTTTTTTTAATTAATTCCTGTATGGAAGCATCTACCAATTTTGTTATCAGATGTTCTTTTTCTCCTGAAAGATTTTCCTGGGAAAAGTTCATATGCCTAAAGTCATCCCGACAAACTCTCATCCAATTTTCTTCCGTTCTCAAAAAATATTTGGCAAATGTCGATTTTCCGCTTCCGGGTGGCCCTATCAAGAGTAATATCTGTATGTTTTTTTTCATTTTAAATCAGTCTCATTTATTTTAATTAATACACAATTTGTTTATTACAACCTTCTATCTAAATTTATTTCTGCTTTTTCCCCCATAATACGATCATATACTAAATTTTTAAGATAATAATTATCGGACTTAATTTCAGCATAAGGCACTTTAAGTAATTCCCAGTTAATCATCCAATCGTTGATAGAGCATTGTAACTTTCTTTCTATTTTTCTTTTTCTCAAGTAATAGTCATAATCTTCTAAAAAGTTAACTCCATATATCATGGTAAGGTATTGATCATTCCTTATTTTAAATGCGGGGGGAATATTTTTAATAAATGCTTTCCGTGGTTTAATTACAATTCCTTCTTCGTTTTCCGCATTTAATGTTTTATACCATGCATAAATTTCTTCAATGATAATGTCTACATTCTTTTCATTAATTTCTTCCAGATATAATAACCCGTCGTCGTTTACTTCCTGATAGCTCAGATTGTCATTTACCAAAATTTCCGTTCCGTCCTCATATACTTTTTTAAGAATGTTAAAGGGTTTAAAAAACATTTTTTCGGTTTTTCCAAAGTGAGCAATCTGTTCTTCATAAATGTCAATTCCCTGTTTATAAGCTTCAAGATTTTTAATTGTAAAATTTTCTACCGATGCGTATTGACGTATTATATGAGCAGGATACTTTTTAGCTACTTCTTTCTCGGAATGGCTGGATGTAAAGCTTATGAAATTTTTATATTCTTCAGACTTTTTAACCTGTTCAATTTTATGATATAATTCTGAATTTTTTAATTCATTGAAATGATTTTTATGCACGGTTAGATAGCCTCTAAACTCATTTTCAATTAAACCTTTACCTAAAGTACTCCAAGGCATGAGTTCAGATTGTATAATTGCAAGCTCCATAGTACTCCAATCGAGCTTTTTATATATCTCTTTACAGGCATTTAGCGCTTCTTCCTTGCTTATATGCTCTATTCTGAATCCATTGCGACTCACAAAATAGGTGTCCTCTATATTTTTATGTAAATATATATCACAATAGGAACCCATATATTTTCTCTGAACCACCAGTTGTGAGACACCATTTCGTAAAAAATAATATACGGCTTCATAAATACTTTCAATTTCTTTTCTTTCAGCTGATTTGGGTGCTGGAGAAATAGTTGGAGAAAATGCATTTACTTTACTTTTACAAAACCAATCGATTCTGCTTTTTAATTTCCTTAATTCACTGTTTTGCTGCATTTTTCTAATGTTTTGAAATTATTACTGCTTGTGTGGGTTGTATTCCGTTTATAGAGTCTCCTATTCCGCTATATTTTGTTATAATACCAGGAATTGAACTTGCACATTCTTCTATCAACTCTTTAAATTCTTTTTCACTGAGTTCAAAATCATGATCCTCATGTCTTTTATCCAAACTTTCCGAATAGTAAACATTAAAATCTGAATTCGGAGTAGTTATAATCATTTCGTTTATATTAAACTGTAATGCTTGTTTAATTAATTTTTTTGCTTCTTCTAAAGTATTATGTTCAATGACTTCAGTCATAATCACATTCACGAATTCATCGGTTCGAACTTGTTCTAAACGCGTATAAAATTCAAGGTTTTCTGCTTGATAACGCTGGGGAAGATATTCTGCCATACTTGCAAAATTTTCATTTTCATCCACAGCTATATAATGGGATCTAAATCCTTTATTCATCATTTTTTTATAATAAATAAACTCACCACAGCCTATATCCACAATTGGCCGGTCCAACTCAAGCTTATCCGTTATAAACCGAACCCTGTCAGCATGTGTTCCCAACCAGCTTAGTTCTGCTTCCATCCCGTATTTTCTTAAATATTCTTCAAAAACCGGTTTTATATTTTTAAACTGCTTCTCTGATTTGGTTGCCCTTTTAATAAATAAATAAAACACAAAGTACGGCACATGGTCAATATTCGTTAAAATTCGTGCATATTTTTGTGCAAACTGATCATCAATAAAGGTAAATAAGCCGTAATCATTAGTTATATGAGTTAAAAGCGCTACTAGGTTTAAAAGATTTATTGCTTCAAATATAGATTTACCTTTAATTTTAAGATTAAATACTTTACCCTGTACCTGTGTTAACTTAATCCCTTCAAAGTATTTGCTTAACAGAAATTCTTCGTCTCTATACCAGTTGGAATGTATAAAAAATGAGGGAATTTCAATAGTACATTCTTGCGTATCTGCTTCTCCTTGTGTAATTCCTAACCAGGAAATTTCTTTTTGAACATATTCTGATTTTTCTTTGAGTATATGATTAAACAATTCATTAGATATGTGTAATATTACTAAAGGATTGCAGTAACTCTGAAAATCTATCTGATTGGAATCTTCAGGTAAATAGCTGTATTTGGTATCCTGAAAGATTACTTCATATTCATAACTACTCACTATATTCCCTACTATAATACCTTTTTTAAGTGGTTTAAAATATAACCCGGCATCGGTTTCAGGATTTTTATGTAATATATCTAATAAATACTTATTAGCACTCTTTATCTTTAGAATCATGATTTATTTATTTTACCATGCAAAACTAAAATAAAAATGCGCAATACAACTACGCAATCAATCAGATAGTAAAATTTACACTATCAAAAAACGAAATCATTGACTTTACTTATATCATTTCCTATTAAAATCACACCATTAAAACAAATAAAAAATTAATATAAAATAATAATAAAATAAAAAAAACAAACAATTAACAAAGTTTTTAAAATAAATAATAACTTAATTATACTTTTATGTTGCAAAGAATTAAATTTTATCTTATATTTGGTTTAAATAATTAATCCTAATAGCCTATGAATTAAAAGTACTCATTTTCAAATATAAATTTTTCAAATTTATATAAACACTAAAAATAAGATACATTCAATTATCTTCTTACATTTAAGCCCATTAACTACTCTATCTATCGTTTACGAACCCTCTCTTGTCATAGATTAGACATATAACTTGTATACATTAAAAAACAAAAAATTAACCCTACAAAAAAAAAATTATGAGAAAATTACACCTGATATGTTTATATCTTAGTTTTCTTCCCTTATCAATTATTTCACAAACTAAGGAAGATATTGCAGTCATTCAAAAAGAAAGCAACACCAATCATTTGGAAGCAATATCCAAGCTGTTTGATGTGGAGGCAAAAGCTAATAAAGAAAGAGCTTTACAATTAATGAAAACCCGAAAGCTTCAGGAAAAAATTTATCATGAAGACGGAAATGTGTCGGAATTAATTGGTGTAACTGCAGATATGCGTCCTATATATTATATAACGGAAAATATCAAAGCCGCGAAATCAACAAGAGCCAATTACTTAAATTCAGGAGGAGGTTTACGACTAAATTTAGACGGTCAGAATATGACTGCCTACATTTGGGATGAAAATGCAGTGAGATCTACACATCAGGAATTAAAAGGACGAGTTTCCATAGGAGATGGTTCCACGGGAATGAGCAACCATGCCACCCATGTGGCCGGAACTATGATTGCTTCCGGAAAAGATCCTAAAGCCAAAGGAATGGCTTCTCAGGCAAAAGTGATAAGCAACAACTGGAACTCGGATGCTTCAAAGGCTGCTACTGCTGCCACAAACGGTATGACCCTATCCAATCATTCGTATGGTTTCCGGTTTTCGTCTATTACTCCCTGGATGTTTGGAGCCTACTCAAATGAATCAAAAAGCTGGGATGAAATCATGTTTAACGCCCCTTTTTATCTTATGGTATGTTCAGCCGGTAACGACGGATATGCTACCAATCCTAATCCTCTGGCTACAGGGTATGATAAACTATCCGGTTTTAAAACTTCTAAAAATAACCTTGTCGTTGCCAACGCAGAAAATATTGTTATTGATGCGAATGGAAAATTAGCACAAGCAAGCATCAATGGTTCCAGTAGTCAGGGACCTACGGATGATTTACGTATAAAACCTGATATTGCCGGAAATGGTACTGAAATTTATTCTTCCGTTGCTTCAAGCGATGTAAGTTATGCTACCTATACCGGAACTTCCATGGCATCTCCTAATGTTACAGGTACGCTTATATTACTTCAACAGCACTATAAAAATTTATACGGAACCCTTATGAAAGCTGCTACCCTGAAAGGACTCGCGCTACATACAGCAGACGACGCAGGAACGCCTGGCCCGGACGCCAAATTTGGATGGGGGCTGCTGAATGCTAAATTTGCCGCTGAGACGATCTCTAAAAAAAACAGCAATTCCCTCATTGAAGAAAATATCCTAACCAGCGGTTCTTCATACAGCATAACCGTAAATTCAGACGGCATCAATCCTTTAATTGCTTCCATTTCCTGGACAGATCCGGCAGGTAATGTTGTAAATAGTGGTACAATAAACTTATCAACCGCTGTGTTAGTTAATGATCTTGATATAAGAATTACAAAAAACGGAACCACCTACTATCCTTATTTACTTACCTCAGCAACTACCAGTAGTAAGGGGGATAACAAAGTAGATCCTTTTGAAAGAATTGATATACCAGGCGCGTCAGGGAGTTATACGATTTCCATCAAACATAAAAATAATTTATCCGGAGGAAAACAAAATTACTCTCTTATTGTTACTGGAATTATAAAAAGCAGTTGCTCGGCTCCCACAGGTTTGAAAGCTGAAAGAACTACTTCTTCAGGCACTATCCTAAAATGGAATGCAATTGCAGGTGTCGGAAATTATACGGTAGAATATAAAAAAGCTTCCTCTGCTTCATGGTCCGTTGCCTTAACTAATGACAATTCCTACACTTTAACAGGCTTGCAATCTGATACTTCGTATGACTGGCGGATTAAAGCTAATTGTTCGTCCGGGTCAAGTTCCAATTATAGCCAATCTAACTTTAAAACTTTGACAGTTGTTTCCTGTATTCAGAATTATGAGCCCAATGAATCATTTACCACTGCTGCTCCTATAAATACTAACACCAATTATTATGCGGGAATAGGAAGTGCTACCGATAAAGACTATTACAAATTTACAATAAGCGCTGTTTCAACTATCGTTGCCACTTTGGCTAATCTTCCTAAAGATTATGATTTAAAAATTTATAACAGCTCATTTATTCAAATAGGCAGCAGTACCAAGAGCGGCACATCCAGTGAATCCATCACTTTAAACAACCTCCCGGCAGGTACTTATTATGTACTTGTTTACGGTTATAATGGAAATTTTGATTTGTCTCAATGTTATCATTTAAAAGTAAGCACTACCCCTGTAACTTCATCATGTATCAATAATTACGAACCTAACGAATCTTTTGCAACCGCAGTGGCTTTACGTACAAATACGACCTATTCCGCAGGTATTGGCAGCGCAACGGATAAAGATTACTATAAATTTATTTTAGGTTCAAAATCTAATATCAATATTACATTACAAAATTTACCTAAAGATTATGATTTAAAACTTTATAACAGTTCGAAAACTCAAATTGGCAGCAGTACATTCAGCGGTACTACCAACGAAACAATTGCCATGAATAACTTAGCACCGGGCACCTACTATATATTAGTGTATGGGCATGCAGGAAATTTTGACTTATCAAAATGTTATAATTTAAGAATCAATGTTTCAAGTACGAATTCTTCAAATGCTGAATCAGAGTTAGCAAATCCTAATCCTGAGAATACTTTTATAAGTCCTTCTCTGTACCCAAATCCGGTAGAGAACACACTTTTTATAAAAGATATTAAGTATAGCTCCAACGAAGTGGAAGTAATAACTATTACGGACAGAAATGGAAGAGTGGTTAAAACCGCAACCGTTAAGTCTGGTACTGAAATCACCTTAGATGTATCCGAATTGCCTTCAAATTTATATTTTTTACGTATTCAAGATTATAATTTTAAATTTTTCAAAAAATAACTTCTTAGGGAGTATCTAAAATAAAACCGAAGGATTAGTTTTCTTCGGTTTTATTTTTCATTAACTATTAAACGAAAATAAACAACATTTAAATAGTATTTATTTCACAATCATTTATTATCATACTATAAAATAATTATTTAAATTAACTATTTAAAAGAATATAAAAAATATATATTTTATATAAATAAAAAATGAATTCTGTATATTTGAATACTAGTAATTCTAACGTATATGCTTATGAAATAACCTTTACTTTCTATTTCCCACACACTCTTTACTATTTTATTTTAAGTAATCTTAAACCAATTTATGCTGACCTGTTGATTGATATGTTTTTAATTCAATCTTAAGGACACGGATTCATTTAAATATTTTGTAATTAATCAAAAAACTAACTATGTGCAAATTCAAGCATTTTTTAATTGTTATAGGAATTCTTACTTCCTGCTTTTTTAAAGCTCAGGATATTTCTGAGGAAAAAGCTCAAATAGTAGCGAAAAATTTTATATCGCTTTATTCTAAAAATGGAAAATCATCTGAAATTCAATTAATCAACATAACTCATCGAATAAATAATAATTACAACGGTTTTTATGTGTTCAAAAACGCTACCGTAAACGGTTTCTATATCATTTCCGCTACCCGTAAAAACCATCCTGTTTTAGCTTATTCATTTGATTCTAATATAGATGAAAATAAAATTCAATCTCCTGAGTTTTTGTATTTACTTAACGGATATCAGGAATGCAATGCATATTTAAGTAAAAATAAATCAAGCAAAATCAGCTCTGAAGAAGACACAAAAATTTTTGATGAATGGGAAGCTTTACTTTCGGCAAGCAACCTTCCTCCTTCTCAAAATTCTAAAGTAACTTTTGCTTCCAGTGTTTCACCACTTATAAAAACTAACTGGAGCCAGTCAACCTACTACAATAAACTTACCCCCGTTACGTATGAAGGAAAATCATCTATGACCGGATGTGTAGCTACTGCCATGGCTCAAATTATGAAATTTTGGAATTATCCGGCTAAAGGAAACGGTAGTCATACCTACACCATTTCTGACCAAAGCTATAATTGGAAAGGAAAAACCTTAACTGCGAACTTTGGCAGTACTAACTATTCCTGGAATAACATGCCTAATTCACTCTCAGCTTCTTCATCTACCCAGCAAGTAGATGCAGTCTCCACTTTAATGCTTCATGCCGGAATTTCCATAGATATGATGTATGGCCCCACTGCTTCTATAGCTGGTAATTCAAATGTTGTTTCGGCTTTAAAATATTATTTTAAATATAGCTCTGATATTAGTCTTATATATAAGTCCCGTTACACTAGTGACTCCGAATGGCTAAACCTGATTAAAGAACAATTAACAAAAGGATATCCGGTTTATTTTACCGGAACTTCTTCTTTGGGGAGTGGACATGCATTTGTTGCTGACGGTTATGATGCTAATAATCTTGTCCACTTCAATTTAGGATGGGGAGGTTATGCTAACGGCTACTATCAGATTACCAATCCCGGGGGATTTTCAAATAATCAGGCTATAATTACCAACATTTCCCCTTTTACTCCAACGTGTACTTCTCCAACAGGGCTATCTGTTTCAAATATTTTAGCGAATAGTGCTACCCTTAAATGGTATGAGGTAAACGGGGCAAAAAGCTATACGGTAGAGTATAAGCCTGCTACTGCTAACAGCTGGACAGTTGCTACGGCTTCTACTTCTGCTTCTTCATTTACCTTATCCGGTTTAAAACCAACTACCGTTTATCTTTGGAGAGTAAAAGCCAATTGTTCCGCCTCTGATACTTCCCTATATGCTCAGAATGATTTCACCACTCAGTCCAGCTGTTCTGTACCTACAGGACTTTCCGCTTCCGATCTATCCGCCAACAGTGCTACCTTTAATTGGTATGTCGTAGACAATGCGCAAAACTATACCTTAGAATATAAGCTTGCTACTGCTTCAACGTGGACCGTTGCTGCTACTTCTACTAACGCCACCAATTTTACCTTATCCGGATTAAAACCCAACACGATTTATCATTGGAGGGTAAAGAGCAATTGTTCTACTTCCGTTAGTTCAGGATATGCTCTAAGTAGTTTTACTACTTTATCTAGTTGTACTAATCCAAAAGGTGGTGTTTATGCAGCGAATATCTCATCCAATAGTGCTGTTCTTAAATGGTATCCGGTAAGCGGATCTCAAAGCTATACTCTTGAATATAAAGCAGGTAATACTGCTAACTGGACAATTGCAAATGCTTCTATAACCACTCCTTATTTTAACTTAACCGGATTAAAGGCCAATACTGCTTACTACTGGAGAGTAAAAACCAATTGTTCAACCTCTAATAGTTCCGGATATACTGAAGGCTACTTTACCACTTCGAACAGCTGCCCAACTCCAACCGGCGCTTCCACCTACAATATTTTGACTACAAGTGCTGTCCTTAGGTGGCATGCCATGAATAATGCAAAAAGCTATACGGTAGAATATAAGATTGCTTCGGCAACTCAATGGACCGTTGCAGCAACATCTATTACTTCTACCTCTTTCACTCTATCCGGATTAGCGGCTAATACAACATATTATTGGAGAATAAAGACGAATTGTTCGGCTTTCGATAGTTCCGGATATGATCTCAATGCTTTTACCACCTTACCTACCTGCACTACTCCAACTGGTTTCACTATTTCAGATATCTCTTCCACCAGTGCTATACTCAGATGGTATGCAATGAGCGGAGCTCAAAGCTATACAGTAGAATATAAGCTTGCAACGGCTGCTAACTGGACCGTTGTTTCTGTTTCTACTAAAGCTACCTCATTCAGCCTATCCGGTTTAAAAGCAAATACCATGTATCATTGTAGAGTAAAAACCAATTGTCCAACCGATAGTAGTTCAGGCTATGCTCAAAGTGGTTTTACTACTTTAAGCAGCTGCCTTACTCCAACAGGAACTTCTACCTCTAATGTCTCTGTTTCGAGTGCTATCCTTAAATGGAATACAATGAGCGGTGCAAAAAGCTATACCATAGAATATAAGCTTGCAACAGAAGCATACTGGTCTGTTGCTACAACTTCTACCACCGCAACTTCTTTTACCTTATCCGGTCTAAAAGCCAATACAGCTTACCAATGGAGGATAAAAACTAATTGTTCAACTTCCGATAGTTCCGGATATGTTCAAAACGGTTTTACTACTTTTAGTAATTGCACAACTCCAACCAGTATTTACGCTTATGACATCACCACTACCAGTGCAGTGCTTAGATGGTATGCAATGAGTGGTGCCCAAAGCTATACATTGGAATACAGACCTGCTACATCAACCAACTGGACGATCGCTACGACTTCAACTACCGCATCCTATTTCACCTTATCCGGTTTAAAGGCTAATACTTCTTACTATTGGAGGGTAAAAACCAATTGTTCTGCCTCCGATAATTCAGGATATGCTCAAGGAATGTTTACTACTAAAAATAGCTGTTCCACACCAGCTGGTGTTACTGCCTCTAAAATTTCTTCTACGAGTGCCGATCTTACCTGGTATGCCGTGAGTGGAGCTCAGAGCTATACCGTAGAGTTTAAGCAATCTTCTGAAACTACATGGAAGGTTGCCACAGCTTCTACAACTTCTACTTATTTCACCTTATCCGGCTTAAAAGCTAATACAGCTTATGATTGGATGGTAAAAAGTAATTGTTCGGCTAACAGTAGTTCCGGATATGCCCGAACTGGTTTCACAACTTTAAGCAGCTGTGTTACCCCAACAGGTATCTCCGCCTTTGACGTCTCCTCTGGCAGTGCTGTTCTCAGATGGCATGCCATAAGTGACGCAAAAGGCTATACGGTGGAATATAAAATTTCTTCAGACATTAACTGGACAGTGGCAACTGCCTCAACTACTTCAACGTCTTTTATCTTATCAGGACTGAAAGCCGGTACAGCTTATCAATGGAGAGTAAAAACCAATTGTTCCGCTTCCAGCAGTTCCGCATATGCTCAAAGCCGTTTTTCTACTTTACCTGGTTGCTCTACACCTGAAGGTATTTACCTATATAATATTTCAGCCAACAGTGCCGATCTTAAATGGTATGCAGCAAGTGGTGTAAAAAGCTACACTGTTGAATACAAGCAGACTTCAGCAACCAACTGGACCTTAGCTACAGCTTCTACTACAACTCCTTATTTTACCTTCTCCGGATTAAAGGCTAATACAGCTTATCAATGGAGAGTAAAAACTAACTGTTCCGCTTCGGAAAGTTCCGGATATGCTCAAGGAAGTTTTTCAACTTTGAATAATTGTTCTGCCCCAACAGGGCTATCCGCTTCTAATATATCTGATTCAAGCGTTTCGCTTAAATGGTACGTAGTAAACGGAGCTCAAAGCTATCGTATTGAATATAAACTACCTACTGAAACTAATTGGACAGTGGCAACTGCTTCTACCTCCTCATCCTCTTTCACCCTATCCGGCTTACGAGCTAACACATTTTATATTTGGAGGGTAAAAACCAACTGTTCTACTTCCAATAGTTCTGAATACACCCAAAGTAATTTTACTACTTTGAGTAGCTGCACTACTCCAACAGGTCTTTTAGCCACTGATATCTCTGACAACAGTGTTATCTTTAAATGGTACGCCACAGCCGGAGCTCTAAGCTACACTGTTGAATATAAAACATCTTCAGCAACTAACTGGACGACTGCTACTTCAATGCCTACCTCCTCCTTTTTCTCCTTAACAGGATTAAAAGCGAATATAGATTATTATTGGAGGGTAAAAACCAATTGTGCCGCTTCTCATAGTTCAGACTATAATCAAAGTAGCTTTAGAACAAATTCATCTTCTACCAGTACTGACTTTATTGAGGATAATCCATATAGTAATAAAAGTAATGCTATCCCTTCCTCGATTTTAGTATACCCAAATCCAGTTGAAAATACAATTTTTATAAAAGGATTAGATTCTAATATTAATAACTATTATTTAATAACTATTCTGGACAGAAACGGAAAATTAATTAAAACTGCTACAATTAAACCCGCCAAGGAAATAACCTTAGATGTATCAGAGTTAACACCTAATCTATATTTCTTACGTATTAAAGATCGAACTTTTAAATTTATAAAAAAATAAAATTTACTAAAATTGTATAAAAAACCGAAGAAATTATTTTCCTCGGTTTTTTTTATTTTTAAATGTTGTACTTAGAAAAAGTACCAAACTAACAAAACATTAATAAAATAATTATTAAGAAATTTTTAAGTATTTCATAGTTTATTTTATAATATAAAAAGTTACAAATATTAAAAATCATAGCTGTTTTTTCTTTCTCTTTTTATAAAGCAAATAATAACAATAAATTTTATTACAAAAAATTGCAGCTAAACATAAGTTACATATATTTATTATTAAAATATATCATAAATTAAACTTATTTTATATATATTAATTATAAAATTAGTATATTTGAATAGACCAACATTAATTACTACTGCCTATGATAATGTAATATATCTAATCTCTGTCTTATATTAATTATACTCGGATTTAAAATTAAGACGACCCTGAACCTTTATATTCTATTTTGTCATTACTATTTGTTACTCTTATATAGAATACTTATTATTTTTTACCAATTATTATTACTAATTTACAAATAAGCATTTATGAATAATTATAAGTACATTATTATAGTTATAGGTATTCTTATACCTTATCTATTCCATGGACAAGATGTTTCCAAAGAAACTGCGGAATATGTTGCAAAAAATTTTCTAAATTTTAAATCAGAAAAGCATAAGTCTGGAAATATTGGATTGACGAATGTTACAGACCAACTTGATAAAAAATACGATGGTTTTTATATTTTTAAAAATACTGATGGAAATGGTTTTATTATTATTTCATCAGAAAGTGAAAATCACCCCGTTTTAGCTTATTCTCTTGATTCTCCCATTCCCCTAGACCAATCAATTTCTCCTGAATTACTATATATTCTTAACAATTACCAATTGGCTAATGAATATTTAAGAAAAAACAAAGCTCAAAAAGTTATCAATCAAGAGAATTCGTTAATCAAAGAAGAATGGAAAGCTTTACTTACAGGAAAAGCACTTCCTCTAGCTAAAAGTTCCAAGGTTTCTCTAGCTTCTAACGTTGATCCTCTACTTAAAACCATATGGAATCAGTATCCATACTATAATAAGCTGGCACCTGTTACTTATGAAGGAAAATCTTCTCTGACCGGGTGTGTAGCTACAGCTATGGCTCAAATAATGAAATTCTGGAATTATCCTGACAAAGGGAGTGGCTCACATACGTATACAATAGCTAATAATTTTTACAACTGGAAAGGTAAAACGTTAACTGCTGATTTCCAGAATACAAACTACCAATGGAATCAAATGCCTAATTTTCTTTCGAGCTCCTCATCCGCCCAACAGGTGGATGCTGTGGCAACTTTAATGTATCATGCCGGAGTTTCAGTGAATATGATATATGGACCTTCAGCTTCCGGAGCTTTTGACGCTAATGTTGTCCCCGCATTGAAAAATTACTTTAAATACAGTCCTTCAGCTGAAATAAAGTACAGATCAAACTATACCAGTAATGCGGAATGGCTAAACTTAGTAAAAGATCAGCTAACCAAAAACTATCCTGTTTATTTTATGGGAAGGTCATCCTCCGGCGGACATGCATTTGTTGCTGACGGTTACGACTCAAACAATCTGATTCACTTTAATTTAGGATGGGGTGGAAAGGCTAATGGATATTATCAAATAACCAATCCTCAAGGATTTACCAACAATCAGGCTGTAATTATCAATATTTTTCCTCCCGTACCCACATGCTCTTCTCCAGATGATCTTAGCATTACTTATATAAATGGTAGTGGTGCTATACTTAACTGGAAAGCAGTGAACGGAGCTAAGAACTATACCGTTGAATACAAAATGGAATCAGAGGATAACTGGATTGCCACTACTATTGAAAACACTGCTACATCTTTCACTTTATCTAAATTAAATGCAGGTACATCGTATCTATGTAGAATCAAAACAAACTGCTATAATTCAAGCAGTTCTATATACAAACAAAATTCTTTTACTACAAGAAACTGTCCATTTACTACCGGACTTAACGTTTCCAATATATCCGATACGAGCGCTTTACTTTCATGGAATCCTGGTAATAGAGTTAATAAATACTCAATTGAATTTAAAGCTTCTTCTGATACAATATGGACACGTGCCTATACAACTTCCAATTCATTTGAACTGAAGGGCCTACAAACTAACACATCGTACGACTGGAGAGTAAATACGTATTGTGATATGAGAATGAATTCAGGATATTCACAAAGTAGTTTTATGACCTCCGGTGGCTGTATATCCCCTTCTGGACTAAACACAACCAATATTTCAACTAATAAAGCAACTCTTAATTGGAATTTGGTAAATGGCGCAGTAAATTATATAGTGGAGTATAGATCTCTTTCAGATACCAACTGGAATACAGCCAGAACAACATCTAATGTTTATACAATTTCAGGATTAAAAGAGAATACTTCATATAGCTGGAGAATAAAAGCAAACTGTACCACGTCATCAAGCTCCGCTTATTCTCAAAGTAATTTTAATACTTCCGGGACTTGTATAAATCCTTCGGGGCTCAATACTAATAATATATCAAAAAATAGTGCTACTGTTAATTGGGAACAAGTTCCCGGTGCCTTCAGGTATAAAGTTGAATACAAAAATGAGACACTTACCAATTGGGTAACAGCTACAGTAACAACGGATAATTCTTTCACATTTACCGGACTTGAACCGAATACCTTTTATAACTGGAGAGTTATAACTTACTGTTCTCCCTCAATCAGTTCCGGATTTTCTCAAAGTGTTTTCAGGACTGCTGGCGATTGCTCAGCCCCATCGGGACTTAGGGTAATTAATATCACAAATAACAGCGCTTCACTTAACTGGAATCCAATTGCCGGAGTCGATAAATATAAGGTTGAATATAAAGCTGCTTATGATACTATATGGATAATGGTTAGAACAAAATCAAATGCTTTTACCATATCAGGATTGAAAGAAAACACTTCTTACACCTGGAGAGTGAAAACATACTGTTCCACGTCTTCAACCTCTGCTTATTCTCAAAGTGATTTTATTACACCAGAAACCTGCATTACTCCTTCAGACTTATCCGAAACAAATATATCAAGCAATAGTGCTAAACTTAGCTGGTTATCGGTTAACGGAGCCTACAGATACAAAGTTGAATTTAAGCCTACTAATACTTCTTTTTGGACCACAGCTGCTGTAACAGCTAACAATTATGCATCTTTAACTGGTTTATTACCTGATGCATCTTATGATTGGAGAGTAACAACCTATTGTTCTCCTTCAGTTCAATCCAGATACGCTCAAAGTAGTTTTAGAACCAATTTATCATCTACAAGTGATATAACTTTTGGAGACACCCTATCTTCCTCAGTTTCATTGCATCCTAATCCTGTAGAAGATATTATATATATTAAAGGGATTAAAGTGGAAGGAAGTAAAAATATAATAGCTACAATTATTGATAGAAATGGAAAAATTGTTAAAACTTTTGCCATTCAACCTGATAAAGAAATTTATTTGGATGTATCCGAATTAACCTCAAATGTATATTTTTTACGTATAAAGGAGCAAACTCTTAAATTTATAAAAAAATAATATTTATTGGGTATATATAACAAAAAACCGAAGGCAAGGATTCCTTCGGTTTTTTATTAATTTTATCTACTGTTTGTAAAAAATACAAAATAGCTATTTTTTAACAAGACTTTCGTAACAATCATTTATCCAACCTACTATTTTACTTGTTAATTTAAATAATTTCTTTTCAGACATAAATTCTAATATATCATCCGTATCACTCAGCATAATATAATTTATATATACTGTTTTTGTATCTACCCCTGATTTTAGATAAACTTGAACATCTGGCATATCTGTCATTACGAACTTTTCAAAATCATATTTTTCTTTAATAGTATCATATTTTTCTTTCATTAATGATGAAACCAATTGCCTAATATCATTGGGTAGATGGGTTTCTATTACAAAATGAAGACCATGTTCTGTGCTATCTTTAAATTTATCAAATGAGCCTAAGTAACATAAAAGCTTAAAATTTTTATCAATAAAAAATCAGCAGACAATAATCGTTCTGTAAAACCGTCAGAATATCTAAAAGCCATTATAAAGTCTTCATGCAAACTCCATAATTTATTTTGATTATCATAGTTTAAATAATTGCAAGCTATATACTTACTCATCTTAATTCTAATTTAACACTAATGTTAAATTTACAAATATTCCAATTATTATATCTTATTTTAATTAAAAGACTATTTTATTCTTTAATCATTTTATTCTTATCGAAAAAATACAAGATACCTCCAACTAATACTATACCTAAACCTATAAAACTTTCTCTTGGATGATTTGCAAAAGTAAAGTACAGAATGTAAAAACTAAAAAGTAAAAATATACTGGGTAATAGTAAAAACCAGTTACCTTTGAATAAAGTCCGGTCTTTTTTCTTAAGAAATAAAGAAGTGCTTACTGCCGCAGTGGCAAGTAACTGAAGTACAAAAGCGGTATAGATAAAAATTTCCTCGAATTTTCCACTAAGTATAATTATTATACTTATCAAAGTATGTATTAATACTGCCCGAATAGGGATTCTATTTTTATTTTCTTTTTCAAGATATTTCCATAAACGATTTTCTCTGGCTGTAGCTTGAGTAACTCTGGAACCTACCCATAAATATCCGCTTATAGTTGCTACTAATTGCAATGCTATAAAATAATTTACCCATTTTACGCCATCAGCTCCCAATACGTTATAAAATGTTATATTGGCAACGTCTTCCTTTCCGCTTAATTCACTGATAGAGGCGTGATACAGAAATACAAAATTGACCAGTACATAGCTTATGGTTACAAATGACGTACCTATAATTAATGCTTTGGGAAGGTTAACCTTTGGCTTATCCAGTTCTTCGACTATATAGGATGCTGAATTCCATCCGGTATATGCATAGGTAACAAAAACCAAAGAACTGGCAAATGCGGGCATCACTAATTCATTTTTCCATGTTGAATCCCACAATAAAGCATTAGGCTGACTGGGAAAAATAATAAAACCTATAATGATCAAAACTACTATAAAAACCACTTTCAGTATGGCAAAAATGTTTTGAAAATGACTACTTACTTTAAGGCTAAAACACTGAAAAACAGCAATAAATATAATAACAAAAATAGCAAATGTTTTAACTTGTTCTATTCCCAGATATTTAGCCATAGCCAATGCAGCTAAAGAAACGGGAGCAGAAAAGCCGACTATTAAAGACACCCAGCTGGTTAAATACCCGGCTAACGGATGATAGGTTCGGGAAAGATAAATATAATCACCACCGGATTGCTTAAAATGTGTTCCTAATTCTGCATATACAAATGCCCCAATTAAGGCCAATACCCCTCCTGCAAACCAAAGTAAAAGTAAGGTAAATGTATTATGCAATTCAGGAACCTGATACCCTAAACTGGTAAATACTCCTGTTCCTATCATATTGGAAACAACAATAGCCGTAGCTGTTTTCCATCCAATTTTTTTCATTTTACTTTTTTCGTGGTGAATAATTAAAAGTTCATATTTAACCTGGCAAACCAGTTGGCTCCTGTAATCCCCATTTGGACAGGAGCATATTTAAATACATTATAATATGAATTTTCATAAATTTGTTTATCAGGAAATATATCAAATACATTATTACCTCCCAAAGTAATTCCCAGATTTTTAGTCAAGCTATAACTGATACTAAAATCAGTAACGTACTTGGGGGAATGGTATTGTATTCCTCCATATGGATAACCGTTACGCGTAACTTTTCCATAATAAGTATTTCTCACTAAAAAATTCCATTTATTAAGCGTATATATTAATCCCAGACTTGCTTTTGATTTAGGTGTCAGCGATTCAATGATGTTTACCTGATCCGGGCCAAAGTACTCATTTCTGTCACCTCCGAAAACTTCAGGAAAATGATAATCAATGATTTTAGTTTCCGTATAATTACCTGACAAACTGACATCTAATTTTCCTGCCCCTACATAAAAACTATAAGCAGCTACCCAATCAATACCTTTAGTTTCTGTATCTACGGCATTCGTAAAAAACCGTGCCCCTTCTACTCCGTAAGATTGAATCAGGTCATTTACAAATTCACTGGTTAAAACAATTCTGTCATTTACTCTTATATAGTATCCATCTAAAGTTATATAAAGTTTATTTACAGGACGAAAAGTTAAACCTACACTCACATTTACAGACTTTTCATCTTTTAATTTTTCTATTCCTAAAGCTTTTGCCAGATTACTATCATTTGTAAAAATACCTTTAGCTACAATTTTATTTCCTGTAGTTGAAATATCTGTATATGAATTATTAAAATATTGTTGTTGAAGAGAAGGGGCTCTAAAACCAGTACTAACCGCGCCTCGTATTGCAAATCCCTGAGCATATTCATATCTCACAGCTAATTTTCCGGTTACTGAATTACCAAAATCACTGAAATGTTCATACCTGCCCGCTATATTTCCTGACAGACGCCCTAAAGTAAAAGCTAAATCTGCATAAGTAGCCACACTTGTCCTGTTTTTATTTATAGAATTTAATGGTGAGAATCCGACAAATCCCTGTGAGCCTCCTGCTCCTATTATATCTTCAGGCTTGGTTACTTCAGATACAATATTTCCATATTTATCATATCTGGCCCATGAAGCTTCTTCTCCTGCTGTTATTTTATATTGTTCATATCTGAATTCAGTACCTAAACCCAAAGAAAAATACGAATTTATTTTTTTTGAAACATCAAGGTTTATAGTGTTTTGTAAAAAACTGTGTCCGCCTGCATTAAATCTGGTTGGAGAATGTATTCCTAAAGAAGCATTGTTTGTATTTGCAACCTGATAATTGAAAATATTCTCTCCAAAAGTATTGCTTAAATCAATAATCCAGTTATCGTATTTATATTTGATCCCAGCTACCTGTGAGATATCATAGATGTTCGATTTTAACAAAGGCTGAAATCCATTAGGATAAATTTCTGATACGACATTATCCGTTTCACTGGGTAATCTTCTGAATTCGGCTCCTTCCCCTTGCCTTAGACTAGCTCCTCCGAAAATGTAAAACTCCAATTTCTGTGATAATGGATATATTACATTTATAAAAAATTGTTGATTTTTTATTTTGGCATCTCCTATTCTAAATCTGAAATCTTTTTGTGATAAACCTCTTGCAGCCATAATCGTTTCATCATTGGCACGAGCTTGAGCTGGATCCGGAGCAAAGTCATATGCAAAATTATCTCCAAATTTATCCAGATTATTTTCGTATGACCTATTTGTAGCATTCCTTTGACTAACGACAAATGATAAATTTATAGATCCTCCATCATTACCTAATTTAGTACCATAGTTACTACTTAAACTGTAGTTTTCTCCATCATTTCTGTTAGTTACCCCATAAGTAGCAGATATACTACCTCCGAAGCTTTTTTTTAGGACAATATTTATAACTCCTGCAATTGCATCAGATCCATACTGGGCGGCTGCACCATCCCGTAGGACTTCAATTCTTTCTATTGCTGAAGCTGGAATAGCACTTAAATCGGTTCCTACAGAGCCGTTTCCTACTGTATTCTGATAATTGACTAATGATGTTGTATGTCTTCTTTTCCCATTTATAAGAACCAGAACCTGATCCGGCCCCATTCCTCTTAATGTAGCCGGATCAATATGCTCCGTACCATCGGATGAAGATTGTTTTACGGAATTGAATGAAGGTACCAAATAGTTTAACAAATCATTAACAGTCGCCTGAGGTGATAATTTTTCTATTTTTTTCACATCGATAACATCAATAGCTACAGGAGAATTAATGGCTGTTCGCGCAGTATTTCTTCCCCCTACTATCACTATATTCTCCAAATTACTTATATTTTGCTGCAATGAGTCTGACTCTTGAGCATTTAATGTGAATAGGGAAAAAATAATAACACTTGAAGTAAAAAAATATTTGATTTTCATTCTTTAATTTTTCAATAATTTATACAAAAATGAGACTTGCTCTTCAAGAAAAGAAAAAACGAAATATCCCTGTGTAACATTTTTGTAATAAAATTGTTATCTTTCCCAAACCGGGCAGGAATTAGCACCTTGTTTACTAAAATAACCGGTTGCCAAGGTTTCTCAGGGCCTGTCCCTCCGCCTTTCTCGATAAGCTATGACAAAAGTATTACTTTTTTTCTTTAAAGAAAACTTGTTTCTTTTTAATTTCATTCAGGAAATTTTTATTTATAAAAAATTGAATATCAAAAAATTAGATATTTAAAATTAATTAACTAAAAAAAAAACAAGATAAATTAAATGTTTTTTAGTACATTTGTCATATAAATTATATTTTTTTAAACATCAATTATTAATCCATAAATACAGCTCTTATGTCATTTAAAGCAAATTTACAAGTAGCAGGGAAAAAGTATAACATTCTGAATGTTAATTATTCACTAGCTCAAGAAACAGACCCAACCGGACGTCCTTCTTCTCAGACAAGAGGAGGAAGAATTGAAGTAACTGTTGAATCTACCGGAGAAACTGATATCTTCGAGTGGATGACTAATAGTTTCGAAAGAAAAGACGGTAAAATAACTTTTATTAAAAGAGATTCTGATGCTACGCTGAAAGAATTAAACTTTTCTGAAGGTTATGTTGTTAAATACCGTGAAAATTTTGATTCTATCGGAAGAAATCCATTAACTGAGACTTTTGTTATTTCTGCAAAAGGTATCAAAATGGGAACAGGAGAATTCATTAATGAATGGGTTTAGTGTTACAACACAAAATTTAGGAAATATAAAAAAGAGGTAGTATTACCTCTTTTTTTTGTTCCAAATCTTTCATAAATAAAAAAAATGCCGATATGTATATATCGACATTCATCTATTCTATTTTATTTTTTTAATTATTAGTACTTGAAGAAGTCTCTTTTCCTTCGATTATTTTAATCACCGTATTGTCTTTTTCTTCATTTACTCCTACTTCAATAGAATCTCCTTCATGAATGGATGAACTTATAATTTCTTCCGCCAATAAGTCTTCGATGTATTTTTGAATAGCTCTTTTTAACGGACGTGCACCAAAACTTTTGTCCCAGCCTTTATCAATAATAAATTCTTTAGCTTCAGAAGTTAGTGTTACTTTATATCCGATTTTTTCAATTCTTTCGTAAACTTTCTGCAATTCCAAATCTATAATTTTAGAAATGTCATCTTTTTCAAGACTATTGAATACAATTACATCGTCAATTCTATTTAAAAATTCAGGAGCAAAAGTTCTCTTCAGAGCATTTTCCAATGTCGACTTTGCTCTGGCATCGGAAGATGTCTTTTTAGCAGATGTACCAAAACCTACTCCATCTCCAAAATCTTTTAGTTCGCGTGTACCGATATTAGAGGTTAAGATAATGATGGTATTTCTAAAATCAATTTTTCTTCCCAAACTATCTGTAACATGTCCATCGTCTAAAATTTGTAAAAGTATATTAAATACATCCGGATGAGCTTTTTCTATCTCATCTAACAGTATCACGGCATATGGTTTTCTTCTTACAGCTTCAGTAAGTTGTCCTCCTTCTTCGTAACCGACGTATCCCGGAGGCGCTCCTACTAGTCTTGATACTGCAAATTTTTCCATATATTCACTCATATCAATTCGTATTAATGAATCATCAGAATCAAACAATTCTTTGGCCATAACTTTTGCCAACTGAGTTTTACCAACTCCTGTAGAACCTAAAAATATAAAAGTACCTATGGGTCTGTTTGGATCTTTTAATCCGGCTCGGTTTCTTTGTATTGCCTTAACTACTTTATTCACAGCTTCATCCTGACCAATGATTTTTCCTTTCATCAAATCTTTCATTTGGGCAAGTTTCTGAAGTTCACCTTCAGCAACTCTCTGTACAGGAACTCCACTCATCATTGAAACAACTTCTGCTACATTATCTTCAGTAACAATCTCTTTGTGTTCTCTGGAAGATTTTTCCCATTCTCTCTGAGCATTTGCAAGCTTAGCTTCAATTTCTTTTTCTGTATCTCTGAGCCTTGCTGCCTCCTCATATTTCTGACTTTTAATTACCTTGGTTTTTTCTTCTCTAATTTTTTCCAAGTCTTTTTCATAAGTTAGAATTTCCTGAGGAACCTTAATGTTTTTTATATGAACTCGCGACCCTGCTTCGTCCAAAGCATCTATAGCTTTATCCGGCAAGAAACGATCGGTTATATATCGGGTGGTTAAATTTACACATGCTTTAATTGCATCATCTGTATAGGTAACATTATGATGTTCTTCATACTTATCTTTAATTTGATTCAGTATAATTACGGTTTCTTCCGGAGAAGTCTGCTCTACCATTACCTTTTGAAAACGTCGCTCAAGGGCACCATCTTTTTCAATGTATTGACGATATTCGTCTAAAGTGGTAGCTCCTATGCATTGAATTTCTCCTCTAGCTAAAGCCGGTTTAAACATATTTGAAGCATCAAGAGAGCCGGTAGCTCCTCCTGCTCCTACTATTGTATGTATTTCATCTATGAACAAGATTATGTCTGAATTTTTTTCCAATTCATTCATAATCGCCTTCATTCTTTCTTCAAACTGTCCTCTATATTTGGTTCCTGCCACCAGACTAGCGACGTCTAAGGTAACTACTCTTTTATTGTATAAAACCCTGGACACTTTTTTCTGTACAATTCTTAAAGCTAACCCTTCAGCAATGGCGGATTTACCCACTCCAGGTTCTCCTATTAACAAAGGATTATTCTTTTTTCTACGGCTTAAAATCTGAGAAACTCTTTCAATCTCTTTTTCTCTTCCTACTACTGGATCTAATCTTCCTTCTATGGCAGCAACTGTTAAATCCCTTCCGAAGTTATCAAGCACCGGAGTTCTGCTTTTTGCAGAAGCTCCACCAGTATTTCCTGAAGGTTTTGAACTTTCGTATTGACTACCTTCTGATGGTGAATCCTCTTCAAATTCTGCTGACGGTTGATCTGTAAAATCTTCCTGAAACTGAAATCTGTACTCTTCTCTCACTGTATTTGCATCTATGTTATACTTTTTAAAAACCTGAGTTACCGGATCGCTTTCAATTCTAAGAATGCATAGTAACAGGTGTATAGTTTCTATCTCAGGACTCCTGAAAAGCTTAGCTTCCAAGAAGCTTGTTTTTAAAGCTCTTTCTGCAGCTTTAGTGAAAGGAATATTATTTCTATCTACTTTTATAATTGAGTTCGATGTATTTAGATTTTCAATTTGTTGTCTCAAATCACCCAAATCAACATTCAGACTTTGCAATACAGTAATTGCCTTACTATTACCTTCACGCAAAATTCCAAGAATGAGATGTTCGGTTCCTAAATGGTCATGCCCCAATCGTAATACTTCTTCATTACTGAAGCTTATTACATCTTTTACTTGTTGTGAAAAATTCTCGTTCATGTATGACTCTTATATTCTAAATTATCTGAATTATACAAATATAATAATTCCGTTAAGATAATTGCATTTATCATGCCAGTTTATTATTCGGATATTCTGTCATATATATCTCTGAAAACAGGCTGTGTATTGCATCTAAAATAATTTTTAGTCCTTAAAATTCTAAAATTTTAAGGACTAAAACTTCAGGCAATATACAAAATTTACTTTATTTTATTTTAGTACAAAATATATATTTTTTTAATATAATTACTAATTTTCCGGAATATAAATAATTTCACCGTTTTCCATTTCATAGGCAATTCCAACCTTTTTCCCTTTTTTACCGGAAGATTTCTCCTGAGAGGGAGTGTATTTATTAATTTTATTGCCTTCTTTAGTGATTATTTCCATATTATCTTTACCCGGATTTTTTACAACAGTGAAATCTTCTTTGGAAAAAACCTCAGTCATATTAAGATTCATTACCATAGCCACCATAAGAGCAACTGCAAATACCATAGCCACGTCAAATAAATTAACAACTACACTAAGCGGATCTGTATCTTCTTCTTTTGAAAATTTATTAATTCTCCTTGGTCTTCTCATAATCTGTCTGATTTTCAGTTAAAACACGAGCAACAAAGTCCAAATTATTAAGATCGTTTGAGTACCATCGTTGCTTAGTCTGAAGAGTAATTAAACCAATCGCACTGACTACTAATCCTACAACAGTGGTAGCAAAAACCACTTGCATATTATAAGCCATATCTGCAATATCTCCGGTGGATAAGCCTACTAATGCAGGACTCATTGCTATTAAAGTTCCTATTAATCCTAATACCGGCCCTAATTTTGCTAATACTTTAGACAAGGATAAGTCTTTGTCTGCTTCATTTTCAAAATTTGAAATTGTATAATCTGAATATGCTTCTGTTAAAGGTTTATTTAAAATATTTCTTAAATATTTTATGTATAATGAATTATCATTTTTTGGCAATATTTCTTTAAGTTTATTAACGTCTGATTTTGAAAATGTTTCAATTAATCCGTTAATTTTTTTGTTGTTTTTACCTCTAACTATAAATTGATTGTAAAAACTACCTATTAAAAGTAAAGCCCGGGCAAATAAGAATAAAAGTATTATAATATCGGGTATTAATAAACTGTTAGCTACCCAAAATAATATTTTTGAAATTAGTTCCATTTTTTTATTTAATTTTCTTTTTTTATTTTTCTTGATTTAAGTATCCAGCTTATTTTATTTCCATAAAAACCAATTATTAATGCAAAAAATAAACCTGTAAGCGTATAAGCTAAATGTTTTAAATTTAAAGGTTCTTCTACTGCCTGATACACTACTTTTTCATTTACTGTTACAATTAACCCGGCAAAAGCTGTAATTAATCCTATTAGAAAATGCATTTCCAATCGTAATTCATTTTCAGGGATCAATTTCTTAATTAACAAACTTCCTATATTGATTAGTAGGCATACTGCAATCGCTACCACCATAGTTATCATTAAAAAATTTTCTCCGGTAAATATGAAAATGGCTTGTGTTTCTACATAAAATAATACAGGAAACAACAGAATACTTGGGTATGCTCCTAAAATTCTCTGCCATTTATTGGTTTTATTTTTCAATATTCCATTCAATGATACAAAACAAAAAGCAATACATACAGCTGACTCTATAGTTACTAAAACAGCCGTATCCTGCATCATGATGTTATTATTAAGAAATTCTGTAATCTGAACTTTGGATTGTTGAATGGCGTAGGGATAGCTTAGCAGAATGAAAACACCTGCTGCTAAGCTAAAAATTCCAGTTTGCCACCATTTCCAGAAACTAAGCTTTATTATACTATTAAAGACTATAAAGCCCATTACTATCTGAACAACTATTTCCATTCGATTAATAAATGTATATTATTGGTTATCCTGATGTTTTTTTCTTCTTTTAACTATAAACAAAATAATAAGAATGACTAAAACAGCTACTATTGAGACGATAATAAGTCCATTGAATGATTTTTTTCCAGTAATTGATTCACCTCCTTTTCTTATTTCATCTTTTTTAAGAACCATAGCATCTTTATTATTAGATCCAGCATCTACTCCTTTTTCCATAGCTGCTAAATTTTTCTTGTATTGGTCTGCTTGTTCCTTATTTACTTTTGTAGTAATAAAATTCTGAAGCTTAGTATTACTTCCGGAAAAACCTGATCCGGAATGACCAAATTCCTTAACTATTTCTGTATGTAGTAAGGCTGTTTGTTTCAATTGATCTTCAGAAGCTTTCCACATTCCTTTACGTGCTGTTTCCAACATGATTGCTGTTATTTCTTCTAAAGCTGCAGGACTGGAATTTTTGAAAAATTCTTTTGTTCCCAGATTTTTTTCATCTTTCACATAAGTACTATATATCTGATTCCACATTTCATTATCAATTACTTCCGGCTTCATTACATTCCAACCGTACGTATTTGTTATAATTTCTGTGAAATTAGCAGCACTACTAGCCCCACCTTTCATTCTTTCTTTAATATAAACCTCATTAAAAATAGTACTTCGCGCTTCTACCCCAATGGCTTCTTTTAAATCCTGCATTTTAAAGTTATTATGGTTACGGTAGTCTGCAAAAAATGCATCGGGCTCTTTTCCGGTAACACTTTTCACAGCTAAATTAACACCTCCCATAAATTCGTAGACATGATCTAAGCTTAATGCTCCCCAGGTATTGTTTTGTCTTGGCTGTATTACCATATCTGTATTCTTTAATGCTGCTCGTAATAGACCTTTATGGAATTGTCCCCAATCTTTATCACTAGCATATATAGCTCCCATATTATTAATATATGTATCTGCTATTTCATTTTTGTCCTCCCATTTATCTCCGCTTTTTACCATTTCCTGAATAGAAGCACCATACATCCCATTAATACCTCCGAAGATTCTTTGCGTGGAAAGCTGCCTTGCATCTTTAGGAGAAACCCCTTGTTCTACTAATGTTTTTTCAATATCAAGAGTACCTTTTGCAACTAGATTTTCATAGCGTGTATCTTTTGCTGTTGAGGCCATTTCTATAGCCCTTGATAATAAAACCAGTCTTGATGCTGCCAAATCCCTGAACTGTCCAGACGTTTGAACGACTACATCTATTCTTGGCCGGCCTAGGGTCTCAGAAGGTATAAGCTGTATATCTGATACTCTTCCAAAAGCATCTCTCACAGGCTCTACTCCAAGCATGTATAAAGCCTGAGCTATAGTGGTTCCTTCACTTTCTATAAATTCTCCACTCCAAAAAGTATAACTTACTTTTTTAGGATATTTTCCATGTTTCGCAACATATTGTCCTAATGTCTGATTAACTAACTCTTTTGCTCTATCCCAGGCTATCTCTGTTGGAGTTGCTTCTGCATTAATTGAGTATAAATTTCTTCCCGTAGGAACAGCGTTTGGATTTGCAACAGCATCCCCTCCTGAAGAAGGTTCTATATATCCTCCCGACAGAGCATTTAATAATGATCTGAATTCATATTCAGGACTTTTCTCCAATCCTTCTTTATAGTTTAAAATATTGGTTATTGTCCTTTCAATTTCAAGTATTGAGCGGGCTTTTATTTTTTGTTCTTTTGTATATTCTACTTTTTTGGGATGAGAAGGTTTCACATCTTTTCCTGAAGGTTTCATTGCTTCTGAATGTGGTGATTTTCCTTTACCCGTTTCTGACTTTTTAGGACTTCTGGTAAAAGTTCTCTTTACAGGGGTCATTATAATTTTAGCTTCTTCCAGCTCTTTTTCATTAATTCCGGCTATTGAGCATATTGTAGAATTATTTATAACCTTTCCTGATAGTATTTGTTTCACCAGTTCTTTAGATGGATTTAAATATTTTTGAGAAAAGAAAACTTTATTTTTCAACTGTTGCTCCGTGACTTTGCTTCGTTGCTTATCAAGTGCAGCCAGACTATATGCAATAGGATCTGCACTCATAGCAAGGACTGATGAATTTATTTTATCTGAGGTATACGGAACTCCTGAAGTATATAATTGCCCGTTCATTTTTTCATTAGCAATTTCTTCTGAAAAATTTTCTATTTTTTCAACTTCTTCTGTTGTGTACGGTTTTGTTAATATACTATCTAATCTCAAATCTCTGTGAATTCCCATTTGTACAGCTATTTTTTTCACTTCCAGTGATACCTGAGGCTGTTTGGATTCTTCAGATTTATAATAATATTGAATTTTATTTTGTAAATCTTTAAATTGTGAACGTGTCTGGCTCTCCATAAACGCTGGTGAGAGATAAGATATAAGTGTAGCATAAGACCGTCTCTTAGCCATCATACTTTCGCCTATATTAGCAATTGTGTAATAATAAAAATGAGGAACTGTTCCAACCATTCTATCCGGCCAGTCTTCATTACTTAGAGCAATTTGTTTCTGTGGCGTGAACTCGAGACTACCATGAGTTCCGAAGTGTATTAATGCATCAGCTTTAAAACCATACTGAGTCCAAAGATAAGAACCGATATATGTATGAGGTGGCGGACTCTTTGCACCATGAACTATAGCAAATGAGTCCCCTCCCAATCCCGCCATAGGTTGTGGCAATAAAACAATATTTCCAAATTGAACACGGGAGACAGCAATATAGGATTTGCCATTTTGACTTACATTCATGTAATTGCCCAGCGCTTGTCCATATAAATCGGTAACTTCTTTATATTTTTCTTTAGTTAATGATTGATTTACCCATGATTCATATACAGATTTTTCAATTAATTCCGGATTTCCATTTTTTAGAAATTCATCAAAAGCACCTTCGGCGTAGGTGCTCATAACAGATCCCTGAGACATTACAATTTTTTCGAATTCCTTTTCTGTGGCAGGCAGATCCTCTACTTTGTATCCTTCGGCTTTTAATCTTTTCAGTAAATTATATAAAGAAGGTATAGTTTCTAATCCCTGAGCTACTAATGATTCTTTCCCAGGACCTTTAAAGAAGTATATAGCTATTTTTTTATCTGAATTATTTTTCTTTTTCAGATTAATAAAATTTGTAATAATCTGAGTAAAATTATTTAAACGCTCAGGCACAGCTTTAAATACATATAAATTATCTTTATCTAATTCCTGGGTATTTAAAACATAAGGATAAATTCCTCCATCTATTTCCGGCATAACTACACTTTGAGATAAAAAACCTCCCATTAACCCCATAGGATCTTTTATCCATTCATTTTTTGTCTGCAATATGGTTACAGGTACGAAAACTGGAATATTTCTTTCTTTTAACCATCCAACTACCGAATCGGCCTGTCCAACGACCAATCTACCATGAGCAAAATGTATAACTGCATCCGGCTGAATTTCTTTCAAAAACTTTAATCTATCAAAAGTTGAAGAAACAGGATATACATTAAATCCTTTATTTTGGAGTTTTACTATTAAGCTATCCAGATTTTCTCTGTTACCGCTGTAAGGATCATTTAGCCCTCCAATAATTGCTATTTTATTTGCATTTTCTTTGAAAAAGTTATTTTTTTTCAAATATGATTCATATTCATTGATAGTTTTGAATGATAAATATTCATCTAAGTGATAATAAACATCTTCGGCTAATTCAACTAATTTATCAGGAGGGGTTACAAAAAACCTTTTTTGATCGATATTTTGACGTATATATCTTGCTAAACTCTGATAATTTTTTTTATTACCATTTTTAAGATATAAATCTATTTCTTCTTTTTGAATACTATCCAGATTGCATAAATTATTTTCCGGATTAGTTGCACTATAAAGATACATATGTGTACCTTCTTTCATCATTTTTTTTAAACGCTCTCTTTGTTCAGCATCCAATTTCATTCCCATTGCAAAACCTAATACGAAATCATAGTTTTTCAATTCGTCTAGATTATCGAAAGAAACTTCTTTAAACTCAATAAATTTATCTTTATTGGATTGGATTAAACTTGTGGTTTGGAATTTTTGAAAATTTACAAGTGCTACTTTTGTTTTTGATGCTGTTTTTTGCCAAATCAACCATCCGGCAGCCATCAAAATGACGAGTATTAAAATGCCAATTGTTAGTTTTACTTTTTTCATATCCTATTTTTTTAAAAAATATTTTATTTAGTGAATTAATAGTTTTTATATTGTTTAGTAATTATCACTTTCAGTAATTACTTTTGTAAAATTTGTATCAAATAGTATTTTGAATAACAAATTAAATAACTTCGTCTTACAGTATCATATCCCAACAATTACATAAGCACCTAATTTAAAACATTTTAGCTTATAAAAAAATAAACAATAAATTGTTTTAAATTTTTAACAGATGCAAATATAAAATTAATTTAGAACAAATCTAAGTAATATTTAGAACCAATCTAAATTAATTTTATATTTGCAAAAAAAAACTATGATAAACAACCTTGATAAAAAATTTATTTTAAGTTCTTTTTTATTTCTATTTAGCATTTGCGTTTATTCTCAAAATAAAGAAGACAGCTTAAAAAGTAAGGTAAAAGACCTTGACCATCTGGTAATTACCGGACAATATTCTCTTCAAAGTGTGGACAAATCTATCTATCAGGTAGAAGTAATTTCCCAACAAGACATAAGAAACAGAGCTGCAAGCACGGTAGCGGATATTTTAAGTTATAATTTAAACTTCACTGAAACTACAAGCAGTAAGTCGGGTGATTCACAAGCATCTTTATTCGGACTTGATAATCAATATTATAAAGTACTTATTGATAATGTTCCTCTGGTTAGTGATAACGGACTGGGAAGAAGCGTGGACTTATCCAAGATAAATCTGGATAACGTTGAGCAAATTGAGATTGTTAGAGGAAGCATGGGTGTTGATTATGGTTCTAATACACTTACGGGTCTTATTAACATTATAACAAAAAAACGCAGCTCTTCAAAATGGAAAATTTCCGGATATGTACAGGAAGAAACTGTGGGTAAAGAATATGACTGGAAAGAACAAGGCAGACATATTCAATCACTAAATGTTTCTCACAATATATCGGATAAATGGTCAGTAACTCTTGGTGCAAATCGTAATGATTTTAAAGGTTATTTAGGAGATTTAAATGGAAAAAGAGCCATAACAGACCGAGGATACGAATGGCTTCCCAAAGAACAATTAAATCTAAATGGGCTCGTTAACTATCGCTCTAAAAAATTTAATGCATTTTATAAATTCCAATATTTAAACGAGATGGTAAACTTATACAGAAGCAATATCTTGTATGCACCACTATCTGAAAACGGTCTTTATACATATTCATCACAGGATAGAGATTATAAAACGGATCGTTGGCTCAATCATTTATTTTTAAATGCAACATTATTCAATCAAATTGATTATAAAGGAGATTTTTCTTACCAGAAGCAAGAGAGAAATTACAGAGACTATACTTATGATATCGGTAACCGTAAAGTATTTGGTTCAAAAGCACCTTACTCAAAATATGCATCAACAGATGTTTGGTATAACAGAGGTACTTTCAGCAGATTAATAAATAGTGATATAGCCAATCTGCAAATTGGTTACGAATTCAGTTTTGTTGAAGGATACAGATCTTCCGGCTCAAATGCTATCGGAGGTTCTGATACTGGTTATGGATTTGATGATAATTTGAAAAAACATATGGATAATTATGATGTTTTCATAACCAGTGAACTGTTTGGTCAATCTGCATTTTCTATAAAGCCAGGTTTCAGAGCTAGTTTTAATACACAATTTGAAAACTTATATTCTTATTCCCTTGCAATGAAATATGAACTTTCAAAAAATTCAATTATACGTGCAGAGGTAGCTTCAAGCAACAGGACTCCAAATTATGACGAGCTTTATACTTATTTTGTAGATAGTAACCACAATGTACAGGGTAATAAAGATTTATCTCCTGAAAAGGGATATTCTACTTCTATACACTGGAATCAAAAGCTTACTACTAAAGGTGATTTTAAAGGAGAATTAGATTTAAGCACATTATATACAAGCCTTACGGATAAAATTGAATTGCTTGCTATTAATCTTCTTCCTTTAGAATATAAATATATTAACGTAGATAAATATAAAAACTGGGGGTTTATGTTTGGAAGCAGATTTGCCTATAAAAATGTTAATTTAAACCTTGGTGCTTCTTACATAGGAATAAGCCGCTCTATGGCTGATAAGGTTAATGGAATTGAAAAAGCAGTGCCAAATAATGATTTTAGATACACATTTCAGCTTAATTCTAATCTGAATTACAGAATAAAAAAATGGGGTACTACTTTATCTTTATATTATAAATATCATGGAAAAGAAACCGGTTATGTACTTAATAATATTAGCGATACTTACAGTCTGGGAAGACAAAGTGACTTTAGCCTGCTGGATGCTTCAATACGTAAATCTTTATTCAAGGATGCTATTGAATTAACTATAGGAGCCAGAAATATTTTTGATGTAAAAAAGGTTAAAAATACTTTAAGCAATACCGGAGCTCATCAGGAGAGTGCTTCCAGCATCAATTTATTTTATGGCAGATCGTATTTTGCTAAACTTGGATTTAATATAAACATTTAAAATTATGAAAAACACACTTATTATATTCATTCTATCCTTCGCTTTATTTTCAAGCTGTTCGGAAGATAACAGCCCTATAGATGTACCTCAACCTTCAGGTGCAATCTTAGACCTTAATGTAGGAGGACCTTCCGAACCTAATCAGGTCTGGGTTGCCCTGGATGTAAAAAACATGAAAGTCACCCCGAGAAATGCCTGGGATTTTGGATTTTACTGCGGAAACGAGTTCAGAGTTATTATTAATACTTCTTTGCAAATGGCTGCCGGAAAATTAGATGTAACCGATATAGATTCAGTTTCAGAAACAGATGTTGCCTCGCTAAAACCAATTATAGCCATCGGAACTTCCCAAACTGATAACATTAATTACGTAGACGATGTTAAGGGCAATTATCTTCAAAGAACTGCTATTGATGCTGTAAGCCAAAATAATGATGAAAACAAAGTATATCTTATAAACATGGGATATGATTTGTATTATGGTTCAAGTACTTCTTTAAATATTAAAGGAGAGCACAGAGGATGGAAAAAGATCCGAATATTGAGGAATGGTACGAATGGGTACAAAATTCAATATGCAAATCTTTCTGATACTACTCATGAAGAATTTGTAATTAACAAAAAAGCAGATTATGATTTTAATTTTTTAAGCCTTGAAAAAGGAATTGCAGATGTACAACCTCCAAAAACGGATTGGGATTTATGTTATACTGTCTTTGTTAATGAAATTCCTGGACACGGCACTTATTCATACTCAGATTTTATTACAACAAATATGATGAATAATGTTTCGGTATATATGGCAAGCGTTTCGGAAGTAGGAAGCTATGATGCTTTTGAAAGAAAAAATGTTGATTATACTAAATTTATTACTGATGATCAAAGAGTAATCGGCGCTAGCTGGAGAACTACATTTGGTGGAGCTACTGCTTACACTGACAGATTTTACATATTAAAAGATCATGTTGGAACCCTTTATAAAATCAGATTTATCAAGTTAACCGACAGCAATAATAACCGGGGATATCCTCAATTTGAGTTTGATGTTCTTAATTAACCTGCAAATGTTATGCTAAACTTAACAAGCTCAGTTTATATAAATAAACTGGGCTTGTTTATTGAATTATTGTATATTATTTGTGTAAGACTGCATCGTATTTTTAAGCAACATAGCTCTAGTCATAGGTCCTACTCCACCAGGAACAGGGGTAATCCAGGAAGCTTTTGCTGCAACTTCGGAAAAATCAACATCACCTGCTAAATAGAAACCTCTTTCTTTCGTAGAGTCATCTACTCTTGTGATACCTACATCTACAATAACAGCACCGTCTTTGATCATTTCTGCTTTTAAGAAATGAGGAACCCCTAATGCAGTGATCACAATATCCGCTTTTTTTGTATATTCTACTAAATCTTTAGTTTTTGAGTGAGTAAGAGTAACGGTTGAATCTCCCGGATTGCCTTTTCTGCTCATTAAAATACTCATAGGTTTTCCTACAATACGGCTTCTTCCAATAACAACTACATCTTTACCTTCTGTAGATATGTTATATCTTTCCAACATTACCATGATTCCATATGGGGTTGCGGGAAGAAAACCATCCATCTCTAAAGCCATTTTACCGAAATTCTCCGGATGGAATCCATCTACATCTTTATCAGGATTTATTGCCATAATTATTTTTTCCTGATCTATATGTTTGGGAAGAGGTAGTTGTACAATGAATCCGTCTAATGAATCATCAATATTTAATTTACTTATTTCATTAAGCAATTCTTCTTCAGAAATTGTTTCGGGGAGTCTTACCAAAGATGAACGAAATCCTACTGCCTGACAATCTTTAATCTTATTATCAACATAGGTTACGCTGGCCCCGTTTTCGCCCACCAAAATAGCGGATAAATGGGGAGCTCTATTGCCTTTTTCCACAAATTTAGAGACTTCCTCTTTAATTTCCTGTTTAATCTGTTTGGATAATTTTATTCCATCTAAAATATTAGCCATTGTTTATGTTGGTTTAGTTTAGCAAAGATACTTAAAGTTACCAGAGCAAAAAATGCAATATCTGAAAATTATATTTTAACTTTATATAAATTAGAGACTATGAATTTAAACAAACCATCTTTACAAAAAGAACAAGATTTTAGCAATGAGTTGAAAACCATAGATTTTGAAGATCTTCATTTTTGGATTTTAGATGTTGAAAAAAGTTACAATATTGAATTTGAAGATGGGGATTTATCAATAGAAATGACTTTTGGTGAATATATAGATGCAATAATCAATAAAATAAAATTAGAAAATTCAGATGAATGCACTACCCAACATTTATTTTATAAGGTAAGAAATTCTCTTTCAAAACAATTTAATATTGAACATAAAACTATTGTAACAAATTCGTGTTTGGATGAAATAATTCCTTCGAAAAAAAGAATCTCAATTCTTAAGGATATAGAAAGTTCGACAGGAATTAAATTTATTACACATTTACAATCTCCTGTTGACAACTATTTAATTTTTACCGCATTAATTTCTTTTCTTATTGCTGTTCCCTGGTGGTTTGCTTGCGATTTTATGAAACTGGGAAATTTATACTATAGTTTTCCATGTATTACTTTTGTTATTTGCGTAATAGGAATGGAAAATTTTTATAAGATAAAGAGTAATTTCAATGAGAAAACCATTAGAGATATCATTGAATATTCCGTTTCTCGAGACTATTTAAAAAACAGAAAAAATCCTGAAACATACAATCGTAAGGAATCTGAAAAATTACTTGTAAGCTGGTTCTGTGAGAATATGGCAATTAATAAACAGAATGTTTTTCGACATTCAAAATTTATTTAAAAAAATCTATTATTTTAATCTGGCTATAACTCTTTTTCCTCCATCAGGTATTACATCACCTACTTTAACTAAAATTTCTGTACCTAATGGAAGAAAAACATCCATTCTTGAACCGAATTTTATAAAACCAAATTCTTTTCCTGCATTTGCTGAATCATCTATTTCAGAATACATCACAATTCTTCGTGCCAAAGCCCCTGCTATTTGTCTGAATAAAACTTTTTGACCGCCCGGGTTTTCAACCACTACAGTAGTTCTTTCATTTAATTCAGATGATTTTTCATGCCATGCTACCAAAAATTTACCCGGATGATATTTTTTAAATATAACTTTACCAGTTACAGGATATCGACAAACATGTACATTCAAAGGAGACATGAAAACCGAGACCTGTATGCACTGAGCCTTTAAGAATTCTTTTTCATAAACTTCTTTAACAATGACTACTTTACCATCAACCGGTGCAATAATTTCATCAGTTTGGGCATCGTATTCTCTTATTGGATTCCTAAAGAACCAAATGACAAGACCTAAAATTACCGCTAAAGGAATTATTATTAATAACGCCCAGCAATGAATAAAATAGTAAGAAAATCCGCTTATTAATAAAAATAATAAAACACTTACAGTAATTATAGTTTTTCCTTCTCTGTGAAATCTCATAAAATGGTAATTATTAAATAATAAGCAAATATGGCGGGAATACAAAATATAAAGCTATCTAACCGATCTAAAACACCTCCATGCCCAGGCATAAGGTTTCCGGAATCTTTAACTCCAAACATTCGTTTTAACTTTGATTCTGCTAAATCTCCTATTGGGGCAAATATAGCAATTAATAAACTAATTATTATCCAATTTCCTCTTAAATCAGGATATATTGAATTTATAATAAATCCGGAGATACAGGTAAAAACAATTCCTCCCAATAAACCTTCAATTGATTTATTAGGTGATATTTTCGGTGCCAGCTTGGTTTTACCAAACTTACTTCCTACTAAATATGCAAATGTATCGCTGATCCAAATAAGAAGAAAAACATAAAATATTTCGGGAGTTAACGGACTGGTACTATTGGGAATAACTAAACTAAAACTAAAAGGGAGACCTATATAAATGGCTGAAAAAATGAGTTTAGCACTATCTGTAGAAAGTTCATTTGAAAATCGAAAAAGCGTGGTAACTGACATAAGAAACAGCAATAACATTAAAACATGCTTTAGATAAAGGTTACCAAAACTAAAACTATTCCAAAAAAAATCTTTTGAAAACATATAATAAATGATGCCTGCCAGGCCAAAAGACAGTATCTGATACAAAATGGAAGAAAATTTAAGCATTCTTGTAGTTTCCCATAAACATCCTAACAAGAAAAAACTCATCAATCCATATAAAAAATAGTAGGATGGAATTTTAATATCTAAAAATAAATAAAGTAAATCTGACAAATAATTAGTAGTGCAAAGAAAAATTATTAACACATACACTAAACCGGATAAAGACCGTACAATTAAAGTTTTCACAAAATTTTATTTATAATTTTTCTTCAACTAATAGTAAAAATATTTTTTTCGCCGTAGAAGAACTACTAAACCCCTGTACCTGATTTCCATGAATTGAGGTTATATTTGAAGGTATATTTTCTTTTTTATTAAATCTGATTTTAGCAAGTCCTGCGCTCGACGAACTAATGATTTGATTGGGGTGAGCCCAAACAATAATTTTCTGAGGCATATCGGATTTTTTCAGATACTGGGTTTGATCTGACGAAACCATAATTGAGCCATCAAGTGCAACTAAAAATTCACAGTTTATAAAGGCTATATCTTGTTTCCCGGAACATTGTGAAGTATAATTACAGTCTAATACGTTTACCAAAGAAATTAATTGTTTATCTACGCACAATATTTCACTGATATCTTCATTAATTAAAACTTCCTGCAGATGCTGAAGGGCTTCTTGTTTTGTTTCACAGTAAAAAAACATTCCTCCTCCTTCTTTAAACCTTTTAGTAAAAACAACATCTTCTTCTTCATTAAAATCTAGTTCCTCAGGATATTCTTTTTTTTTCTTTCCAAATATTTTATCAAGAAATCCCATTCTTTAATTTTAAGTTAAAAACTAAAATATTTTATATTCAAATATATAAAAAAAACAGCACAATTACATACAGAATCTCAATCAGTATCAATTGTGCTGTTTAATTATCTTTATTCAGTTTTTTCCTCTTTTTCTTCTTCCTCAACTATTTGTTCGGAAAACGTTTCTTCACCAAACAATCTTTTACCAAAAACTTCTTCCAGGTCTTCTTTAAATATAACTTCTTTTTCAAGGAGCTTATTGGCTAAGCTGGTAAGTTTATCTTTATTTTCTGTTAATATCTGAATCGCTCTTTTATATTGAATTTCAATAATTTTTGATATTTCTTTATCTATAGTTTCTGCTGTTACTTCTGAATAAGGTTTGGTAAACCCATATTCATTACCTGAACTATCATAATAAGATATATTCCCTATCTGATCACTTAATCCATAAATAGTAACCATAGCATTTGCTTGCTTAGTCACTCTTTCTAAATCAGATAAGGCTCCGGTAGAAATATTACCAAAAATAACTTCTTCAGCTGCTCTTCCACCTAAAGTAGCACATATCTCATCCTGCATTTGCTCTGTAGTTGTCAGTTGTCTCTCTTCCGGAAGATACCAGGCAGCTCCTAATGATCTTCCTCTCGGAACTATAGTAACTTTCAAAAGCGGAGCTGCATGCTCAACCATCCAGCTAATTGTAGCATGTCCGGCTTCATGAAAAGCTACTCTTTTCTTTTCATGAGGTTTTATCACCTTATTTTTCTTCTCAAGACCTCCAATAATTCGGTCTACAGCATCAAGGAAATCTTGTTTACCTACATTATCCTTATCTTTTCTGGCTGCAATAAGTGCTGCCTCGTTACATACGTTTGCTATATCAGCACCACTAAAACCTGGTGTTTGCTTAGCTAAAAACTCTATATCTAAATCTTCTTCAAGTTTTAATGGTTTTAAATGAACCTGAAAAATTTCTTTTCTTTCATTTAAATCAGGCAAATCTACATAGATTGAACGATCAAAACGTCCCGGGCGCATCAGTGCCTTATCTAATATATCTGCACGGTTAGTAGCTGCTAAAACGATAACACTTACATCGGTCGAAAAACCATCCATTTCAGTCAATAACTGATTTAAAGTATTTTCTCGTTCATCATTTGAACCTGTAAAATTGTTTTTACCTCGAGCTCTACCAATGGCATCAATTTCATCAATAAAAATAATTGATGGTGATTTTTCTTTAGCCTGACGGAACAAATCTCGTACTCTGGAGGCTCCTACTCCCACAAACATTTCAACGAAATCTGAACCTGAAAGTGAAAAGAATGGAACTTTAGCTTCTCCTGCCACTGCTTTGGCTAAAAGGGTTTTACCTGTTCCCGGAGGACCTACCAGTAAAGCACCTTTCGGAATTTTACCTCCTAATTTGGTGTATTTTTTTGGATTTTTAAGAAAGTCTACAATTTCTTCAACTTCCTCTTTTGCTCCTTCAAGACCTGCCACATCTTTAAATGTAACTCTCATATTGTCATTTTCATCAAAAAGCTTTGCTTTGGAACGGCCAATGCTAAAAATTTGTCCGCCACCACCTGCACCTCCTCCTGCCATTCTTCTGAAAAGAAAAAACCAGATTAGTGCAAAGAATAATATGGGAAGTAAAAGCTGTATAAATATTCCTCCCCAAGGACTTGGATTCTGAAATTCCAAGTTAGTCTTTAAGTTGAAATTGACTTTATCTTCATTGAATCTTTTTTCAAATAGTTGTTTATCCCCTGCTATGAATGAATATTGCGGACTGTCAGACATTTGACTAAACATACCAATTCCCTGATTATTATTTTTATATACTTCAGGATTTTTCATAGCCTCAGGAGTAAGGTAAACTTTGACCTCTGAGGACTCATTTACAAATACAACTTTATTTACATATCCTTTTTCAAGATATGTAAAAAATTTTGCTGAATCTATTTTGGCGTCGTTACTTGAAAATAAAAATTCATTTGAAAGTAACAAAACAGCAAAAATGATTAATATACCGTAAAACCAGTTAAATGAAAATGGTTTATTTTCCTTTTTCTTTTTATTATTATTGTTGTTTGTTTCCAAGATTTAATAAATTGATTTTTATTGGATTAATTTTTTATTAGTTAGTCTGCATTGGGAATCCTGGTCACTTCTACATCCCCCCATAAGTTTTCCAAATCATAATAATCTCTAAACTCAGGCTGAAAAATATGAACCACAATTGATACATAATCCATAAGCACCCACTGCTGATTATCTAATCCTTCAACATGCCATGGTTTTTCCCTTAATTGTGTTCGGACAAATCTTTCTACAGAATTAGCAATAGCAGAAACCTGAGTATTTGTTCCTCCTGTACAGACAACAAAATAATCTGTAATTGTATTCTCTAATTTCGTAAAATCTAAAACAGTTATGTCATATCCTTTAACCTCTTCTATACCTTTTATTATATTTTCTAATAAAACTTTTTTGTCAATCTGTGTCTCTGCCATCTATATTTTTTACTATATATAATTTTTATGTTAAGTTATGCAAAAATAATCATTTTACATATTAGTTTAATTTTATTTCAATAATTTTAACACCTGTTAAAAAGATTTCAAAACTTATGCCACTACAGTATTTTGACGAAATTAACTCAACAAATGAATATATACGCAATAATATATACAAATTTAAGGAGAATTTTTCTGGTATATTTACCTTTAATCAGCTTAGGGGAAAGGGACAACGAGATTCTGAATGGATATGTGAACCAGAAAAAAACATAGCTCTGACATTTTGTCTTTCAGATCCTTTTATCTCAATAATTAACCTTAGTTTCTGGGTTGGATTAATTAGCTGTGATTTTTTAGAAAAAGAATCTGGATTATCTGCCAGTATAAAATGGCCCAATGACATTATTATCAGGAAGAAAAAAATATCGGGCATACTTATAGAAAAAACTCAGGATACTTTTATTATAGGTATAGGCATCAACATTATGCAATCTACTTTTGATTCGCTTAGCAGTGCAACTTCACTTAATTTACTGACAAATAAGAATTACAACCTTGTCAATTTGACTGAAAAATTATATTTACATTTTCAAGAACACTACTCTCTTTTATTTGAAAATAAATGTCTTTTAGAAAAATATAATTTAAAATTATTTGGCAGAAATAAAGTGATGACTTTTTCCATAAACCAGAAACAGCATAATGGTATTATCGAAAAAGTCACCAAAGATGGTCTATTATGTGTAAATATTGAAAATATGGGAACAAAATTATTCAGAAATAAAGAAATAAAATTTTTGTATTAATACGAAATTAATAAATGTTAGATTATTGTGAATAAGTAAAATATCAGAAAATATATATTTATTTTTTTTTTTCTAACTTTACATAGTTTTAATTAAAATTACAATACCTTTTTTTCGTGGAAGATTTTTTTGACAATGAATTAGTTAACAGGTTTGAAGACATGCTTGATAAAAATGAATCGGTTTATTTTGAATCTGATGAGTTTTGTGAAATTATATCTTTCTATCTGGATATTTATGATTATGAATATGCTCTAAAAGCACTGGATATAGCATTTGCGTTATACCCAGCTAATATAGATTTAAAAATTAAACAGCTGGAATATTATGTAGGTATTGAAGATTTACATAATTCCTTTACGCTTATCGAGGAGCTAAGAGATCTTTGCTATACAGATACTGATTACCTCATCGCTACAGCTCGTTACTGGTCATTAAGAAAACTTCCGTATAAAGCTATCGATTTTTATAATCTTGCTTTGGAAAATGAAGAAGATGAAGATTATATTTTTAACTGTTTAGGAAATGAATATCTGGAAATCAATGAACCCGGACTAGCTTTATCTTCCTATAAAAAAGCTCTGGAATATAACAGCAAAGATGAGTATTCTTTATTCTCTTGTATCCATTGTTTCGAGGTTCTTCATCAAAACAGAGAATGTATTGCTTTTCTTAAACAATATATAGATATTAATCCATATTCAGAAGAAGCCTGGTTTCAGTTAGGATTGCAGTATCTTAATCTGAACCGTTATGAAAAAGCTCTCTATGCTTTTGACTATGTTATCATAATCAATCAAAAAAGCATTGCCGGTTATACTCAAAAAGCATTTTGTTTTGAAAAACTAAATCAGTGGAATAAAGCAATTGAAACTTATGAGGATTCATTAGACTTTGACGATACTGCTGCCTTTACTCATTTTAAAATAGGACAGGCATTTAACAAAATGCGAAAAAGTATTCAGGCTTTAAATTCGTTTCAGAAAGCGGTTAAAGAAGACCCTCAGTTTGATAAGGCTTGGTTTGAAATATCGAATATTCATGATTCTTTGGGCAACAATGAGGATGCTCTTTTTTATATAAAAAAAGCATTGGATATAGAATCCAAAGATGTTAATTACTGGAAAAAGTACGCCTATCTTAATATTCAGTCCGGAAGATACAAAGAAGCTTCAGATTCATTCGAAATCATTGTTGAGCTTGAACCCAATCATTTTCATAACTGGCTGGCTTATTCAGAATTATTAATTAGTTTAGGAGAATATTCCAAAGCTGCAGAAATATTGCATAAAAGCTTTAAAAACTTTAACCGAGCTGAACTTTATTACCAATTAGGGAACTGTTATTTCCTTATGAAAAATCTGGATAAAGGTGAACATTTTTTAAAAATGGCATTAAAATTGAACCCGACAATTAAAGAAGAAATGCAGGAAAAATATTCGATTTTCCTTAAAGATAGCAGAAAGTCAAAAAACCCTGATAAAAACTTAAATATCTAACGCAAATACTTAGTCGAATTAATAGAAAAAATGAACATAGTTGCCCATCAATTGCTTTCGTATAACATACCGGATATACAAGTCGGTAATATTTTGGGTGAAATTGTTCGTGGTAAAGATTATCAGAATTATCCTCCCACTATATCCGCCGGAATTCTACTTCATAGAAATATTGATTCTTTTACTGATTTTCACCCTATAGTTAAAGAAACTACCAGTATTTTTCATGAGTCTTACGGTAAGTTCGCACCTATTATTACTGACGTTGTCTATGACTATTTTTTAATTAAAAACTGGCATTTATTCTGTGATATTGAGTTTGAAAAGTTTAAAAAATCCTGCTATGATTTAGTACAGTCTAAAGAACTTCTTTTTCCTACCCGTCTTAATGACATTTTAAAATTACTTATTCAAGACGACTGGTTTGAAAAATACAGAACTTTTGAAGGTATTGAATGGACTCTTTATAATCTGAGTAAAAAATCAAAATTTCATTCTAATATGAGTAATTCTCTTAAAGAAATATACTTACAGGAAAAAAATATAGAAAGACAATTTATGCGATTTTATCCGCAACTTCAGACATTTTGCAGGGAATTTATTCTTAAACAGGTACCCGAATATAAAAAATTAATTAAAAGAAACAGTCCGAAACGTTTATGAGTTTTTCAATAATTTTTTTTGACGGAGTTTGTAATTTATGCAATTCAACTATTCAGTTTCTTATAAAACAGGATGTCAATAAGCAATTTAAATTTGCATCACTTCAATCTGAAACCGGACAAAAGTTTTTACAAGAGAGAGAGCTTTCAGATAAACAATTTAATTCCATAATATTTTACGAACCTAACCAAGCCTATTATACTAAAAGCACAGCCGCTTTAAAGATAGCCCAAAAACTTGGCTTTCCTTTCAATCTTGCTCAAGTATTATACATCTTACCTTCATTTATCAGAGATTGGGGATATAGTCTTATAGCCAATAACAGATATCGTTGGTTTGGAAAGAAAGAAAGTTGTATGATTCCTACTCCGGAATCAAAAGACAGATTTTTGCCATAGTAATGTACTTTTTTAATACTTTTTTCGTATTAATCGGTTGTTTATATCTCTCTATATTTTAAATACTATACATATTCTCACTATAGCTTTTCACTTTTTTATTTCTAAATATTTAAGAACGTTTCATTTTTTTTAGCAGCACAGCTAACAAGAAATAAACTCTTTCTCCAAAATAATTTATTTAAAATATTCTATATAAATAATTATCAATAAAATTTAAAATAATATTTTTTATAAAGAAAACTATTTATACAAACCGAAAAACAATTAACTAAAACAATATATGCTTAAAATCAGTTTTATCTTATCTAAAAAGATTAAGTTATAGAAATAAGAATTACGGAGGTTAAATTTGAAATTTTTAAAAATTAATAATCCTATATATACTATGTGCATTTTTTCTAAAGAACTAAGAAATATTATAAGTTTTTATTAGATTTGTTTTAAAATATCTAAATGAAAAATCTTTTAAAAGCAGAAGAACTTGCTCAGTTCGGTTTAGGTATCTATTTGTTTTCATTGACCGGATATTCCGGTTGGATATTTTCCTTAGTACTTTTACTTCCTGATTTATCTATGATTGGCTATCTAAAAAATGCTAAAACCGGAGCTGTACTTTATAATATTTTTCATCATAAAGGTATTGCTATATTAATTTATCTGGGAGGAGTTTATAGTAATATTTCCGAGATGGAACTTGTAGGAATAGTACTATATTCACATTCCTGTATGGATCGTTTTTTCGGTTACGGATTAAAATATTTTAAAGGCTTTTCGTATACAAATTTAGGCAGAATAGGAAAGATAAAAAATCATTAGATTTTTTCAATTTCATAAACAGAGATTTTAGTAGTAAACAGACCATAATTTAGAAAAGCAGTTTCACCCTCAATCTTGTCAATGGTTGCAGCACTCGAGCTTCCTTTAATTTTAACCCTTTTACCTTCCTTCATCCATTGGCTGGCCCTGTCTACTGTAGTACGAATTTCTTCAGCCTTAGTTTCTTCCAGCTGTTCTTTAATTTCTTCTTTTTTCAGCTCAGACTTTACCTTATTCCGTTGTTTTTTAGTCTGAATTTTTTCAACCTCCGTTACCTGTGTTTTTTTGTATTTTTCCTGCTCCAGAAATTTAGTAAAATCTTTAATAATATCCTTTTTACTTTTTCCTTTGGAATATCCTTCTATATACTTTTCAAATCGTTGTCCCAGCTGATTATACCGTGTTTCCTCGTCATATAATTTCTGAAAATTCACTAACTTTTGTTTATAGCTGTTTATAGTATTGGAAAGTTCCTTTGTTTTTTCTTCGGAATGGTCAATCTGTTTATTTAAATCTCCTTTCAGCTTTTCTACCTGATATTTTTCCTGTTGCAGACGCACAATAGTTTTATCCAGATTTACTTTATCTTTTTCAATTTTTTCACGAGCGTTCTGAATTATTTCTTTAGGAATTTTATTTTTTTCAGCCACTTCAAAAGTAAAAGAACTTCCTACCTGTCCTATCTCCAATTTGTAAATAGGCTGAAGGCTTTTCTCATTAAATAACATGGAAGCATTGCGGGTATGTGTCAGTTCTTCGATCCTTAATTTAATATTGGTGTAATGTGTAGTTATAATACCGTAGGATTGTGTTTCATAAAAATATTCAAGGAAAGATTCAGCCAAAGCTCCACCCAATTCGGGATCAGAACCTGTTCCAAATTCATCAATCAATAATAAGGTTTGATGATCAGACTGCTTAATTATCTGTTGCATCTTTCTTAATCGGGAACTATACGTACTTAACTGATTCTCTATAGATTGATTATCCCCTATATCAGTAAGAATTTTATTAAAAAAACCTATCCTGGATTTAGGATGTACAGGGACTAATATTCCGCTTTGAATCATAAGTTGCACCAAACCCACAGTCTTTAATGTAATACTTTTTCCTCCGGCATTAGGGCCTGAAATACATATAATACGGGTGTTTTCATCCAAAGCAAGAGTCTGAGGAATCGTAGACTTTTTCTCTCTCTTATTCGTCAAGTATAAAATAGGATGATAGGCATCAATAATATAAATTTCCTGCTTAGTAGTAATTTCCGGTAATATAGCATTCAGTTCATCTGCATATCTGGCTTTTGCGTGAATAACATCAAGCTCATAAATATATGCCTGATACTTTTCCAATAAAGGGTAGAATTCAAGAATTTTTTGAGTAAGATCAAATAGTATTTTTTCAATTTCTTTTTTTTCCTGACTAAGCAATTCTAATAATCTTACATTTGGCTGAATTACAGATTCCGGCAAGATAAAACAGATGGATCCGGTTTTAGAAAAACCTAACACTCTACCTTTAACTGATTTTTTTAAAGAGGATTTTACAGCCAATACCCGTTGATCGTCTACAACACTTTCCCTTATTTCATCTAATACACCGGTTTGAGAAAAATGAGTAACGGTTTTATCAAAATTTTCCTGAATAGCCTTTCTAACCAGCTGCATTTGCTCTCTTAGGTTTTGAAGAGTGAGGGTTGCATCATTTTTCACTTCCCCAAAACGATTAAATACCTTATTCACCAAAAGTATAATCTCTTTGGTAAATTCAACATGAGAAAGTTGTTTGTGTAAGGTAGGAAAATAATCTTTAAATTTTTCGAAGTGAACAATCAGTGAATTTATCAATTGAGATAAATTTCTGATTTTATGAAAAGAACGTGCCTCAAGTGTAAAATTTTCAATTAAAAGCATTTTAAGCTCTGTTTCAATATCATCATATTCCCTGAATGGAATTCTGTTTTCATTACTAAAACTTCCCAAATACTCATTAACGCAATAAAGATTTTCTTTTATACTATCTTTTTTGAGCGGACGAAGATTTCTAATTACCTCTTTAGCTTTTTCCGAATGACAAAAAGGTACTATTTCTTCTAGTATTTTCTGGTATTCTAATTCTTTTAATGTGTCACCTGATATCTGCATGTCTCCCTATCTCCGTGTTATACTGTTTTTTCAAATGCAAAAATAACTAATTTCTGCTTATAAATATTATAATGTCATTCCTATATCAATCCCCTTGATTTTGCGGTATAAATCGGTAGCGTAATTATCAGTCATTCCAGAAACAAAGTCCAACACTCCCAGGACTCTTTCATATTCGGATTTTTCTTCATATAAATACTGACGGGGAATCAGTTTTATAGCTTTTTTTTCAAATTCCTTACGGCTTTCTTTCTCTTTAATAACCGGAGGAATAAAATGATTTAATAATTCATACATAACATTATAACCGGCATTTTCAATTTGTACAACAGAACGGTGATTATAAATATGCTCAACGGAAAAATCTTCTATAATTTTAATTGCCTGACATTCATTCTTGATTTGATCAAAAATGGATACTTCTAATGTTCCTGCTATAATTTTCTCAAAATTATGTTTATAGAGTTCAATAGATCTGCCAATAAGTGTTCCAATACAAACCGCCCGTAAAAAAGAAATACGGTCATTTTTATCTTCAATACCCAATAATTTCCTGCTCACTCTTTCCCATTTTTCAGCTCCCTGCATTTCGGTAATGATTTGCTGGAGCAACTCTTCACAGGTTTGTGAATTTATGAAACCAAGCCTTTGAGCGTCTTCTAAATCTATAATATTATAACAAATATCATCTGCCGTTTCTACCAGCCATACAAAAGGGTGTCTGCGGTAGATAATTGGATTTTCCTGCTCTTTCAGCATGGAGGTTTCTCTGGCTATATCTAAAAAAGTATTTTTTTCCGTCTGAAAAAATCCGAATTTTTTTCGGTGCAGTATTTTTTTATTTTTAGCGGTTGATTCGCACGGATATTTGGCTATGGATGCAAGTGTTGAATAAGTCAGCATAATTCCTCCTTCTGATTTTCCGTTTTGTTGCTGAGTCAGGACACGTATAGCATTCGCATTTCCTTCAAAATTAATAAAGTCCTGCCATTCATGATCAGAAAAATGAGTTTTCAGTTCATCCTCATTTCTGTAAAAATAGCTGGCTATTGCATCTTCACCGGAATGTCCGAATGCCGGATTACCGATATCATGGCATAAGCAGCCGGTAGAGATAACATTATATAAACTGTGTTTAAAAAGCTCCTGAGTTTCTTTAGACATATCTGACGCATAGGCTTCAGACAAATAGGTTCCTATTTCACTTCCTAAAGAACGACCCACAGAGGCTACTTCCAGTGAATGCGTTAATCGGTTATGTACGAAAACACTCCCGGGTAAAGGAAAAACCTGAGTTTTATTTTGTAATCTGCGAAAAGAGGTTGAAAATATAACCCGGTCAAAATCTCTTTGATATTCACTTCGCGGATCAGATTTTTTATTTGTTGATTTATATTGAGTTCCGGTACGTTTATCCGAAAATAATTTATTCAAATCCATTATATCCTAGTATGGCTCAAAGGTAAGAATTTATAAAATATTTATATTATAGCTTAATATAATTATTAATCACTCATTTTTTTAATAAAAAAAGCTAATGAATTAAAGATAAATTACCTTTAATAATATTCAATATATAGTTGACTTTATCAACTATATATACATATATTTACCAAGTGAAAAATAATAGTAGCATAGATAAAATTAGAAGTTTCAATAGATTTTATACCGGATTCATAGGACATCTAAATAATAATCTAATTTATAGTAATTATACATTACAAGAGGTCCGTGTATTGTTTGAAATAAATTGTACCACTTATATTACTGCAAAACAAATCAGAGAAATGTTGCGTATGGACAAAGGATACTTAAGCCGAATACTCTTAAAGTTTGACAAATTAGGAATTTTAAAAAAAGAAATTGATATTACAGATGGCAGAACCTACAAGTTATCATTAACTCAAAAAGGAAAATTAGAATTTTCTAAATTAAATCAAGCAAGTGAACTCCAAATTATGTCATTCTTATCTAATTTAGATGAGCAGGATATTTGCATGCTCACCAAAAATATGGAAAATATTCAAAATATACTTTTAAAAATAAAGTAATGAAAGAATCAAACAATATCTTAATAAGAACTGATATAAAACGGTTATATCATGTATAGGCATGGTATATTGTACAATAAAGAATATAATTATGGCTTATCATTTGAGACTTATGTTGGATCATGACTTTATGAATTTTCTCAAAATTATGATCCGGCATTGGATCGAATTTGGTTCTGCGAGTCTGATAATAATATTATAGGTTCCATATTACTAATGCACAGATCTAATAAAACATCGCAACTTCGTTATTTTTATCTTGAACCTGAGTGGAGAGGAATAGGCTTAGGTAATAAACTGATGAATTTGCTGATTGACTTTGCTCATAAATGTGGTTATAATTCAATTTACCTTTGGACAACCCATGAATTGAATTCAGCTCATAAATTATATAAAAAATTTGGTTTTAAATTAACTGAAGAAAAATTTTCAAATGATTTTGGTAAATCTCTTATTGAACAACGACATGATTTAATCCTAGAAAATGAAATAAAAAATAATTAATTAGCTCAAAACAATTTAATAATATCAGTATTAATCCGTTTTCTTTCTACTAGCATTTTAATTATAAAAAAACTACATTTAATAATTTGATCGAAATATTCATAAAGATGGCTAAACATGAAATTAAAATATGTCCGAAATGTAACAAACCTTTTGAATGTAAAGTCGGTTCACCAGAGCTTTGTCAATGTTCTCGCATACAACTCAATCATGATGAAAGAGATTACATACAAAAATTATATGAAGATTGTTTGTGCATTTCCTGTTTGCATGACTTAAAAGCACACTATCATTACAATGTATTTAAGGAGAAACTAAAAAAAATTAGCAGCCTGTTTAGTTAACAACAAAAGTTATAAAAACTCGATTTGTCAACGTCCACATGATACTCTTAACTTAATCCCTCAATTTGACCGTTTATTAAATCAATTTTTAATGCTTGAGGAGTTTTCGGAAGACCCGGCATTCTCATAATATCTCCTGCTATAGCCACAATAAATTCAGCTCCGCGATTAATTACTATATCATTGATTTGAAAATTAAATCCTTTACTAACACCGAAGGCTTGCGGATCTGAAGAAAAAGAATATTGAGTCTTTGCAATACATACGGGAAAAGTCTGCATATCTGATTCCTGAATTTTTTTAATTTTTTTCATCGCCTCTTTATGAAATGAAACCGTTGAAGCTCCATAAATATTTTTTGCTACCTTGGTTATTTTTTCCTGAATGGAATCTTCATCAGGATACATAAAGTTGATAGCTCCCGAAGGATGCTTATCGATAGTTTTTACAACTAATTCGGCTAACTCTTTAGCTCCTTTTCCTCCTTCTGAATAAGAATTATTAATTGCAAAGCCAATATTTCTTTTTGTACAAAATTCTTTAATAATAGCTATTTCCTGTTCAGTATCGGTTTGATATCGGTTAAAAGCCACAATAACAGACTGTCCGAACAATTGTAAATTTTCAATATGTTTTTTTAAGTTTTCCAGTCCCTGGATCATGCCAACAATATTTTCCTCTTTTATATTTTGCAGAGGGACTCCACCGTGCATTTTCAGCCCCTGACCTGTAGCAACCAAGACTGTGAGTTTGGGACTTAGTCCGGATTTTCTGCATTTGATATCAAAAAATTTTTCTGCTCCCAAATCCGCTCCGAAACCAGCTTCCGTGATCACATAATCTCCATAGCTCATAGCCATCTGAGTAGCAATTACAGAATTGCATCCATGAGCAATATTTGCGAATGGCCCTCCATGAACAAAAGAAGCTGTATTTTCAGTAGTTTGTACTAAATTAGGATTTAATGCATCTTTTAAAAGTACCGTGATAGCTCCTGCAACTCCTAAATCTTTAACTGTAAACATCCTTCCATCTGCTCTATATCCTAACAAAATGTTTTCAATACGCCTTCTAAGGTCTTCGATATCGTTGGCTAAACATAAAATAGCCATAATTTCAGATGCAGGCGTAATATCAAACCCGGATTCCTGAGGAACTCCATTTGATGCCCCTCCTAAACCGGTAACAATATTTCTAAGAGCTCTGTCGTTAACGTCCAGAACTCTTTTCCATAACACCTCTTTTAATACTTCTCCAGTTCCTCGGTGTTGATAATTATAATTATCCAGCAAAGCAGTTATCATATTATGAGCAGAGGTGACCGCATGAAAATCTCCGGTAAAATGAAGATTGATATTTTCCATGGGAAGTACTTGCGCATATCCTCCTCCTGCAGCTCCTCCTTTCATTCCGAAGCATGGTCCCAAAGAAGGTTCTCTTAATGCTACCACAGCCTTTTCCCCTATTTGGGAAAGACCTAATGCTAATCCTATTGATACTGTTGTTTTTCCAATGCCTGCCTTCGTTGGAGTAATGGAGGTTACCAATATTAATTTTGACTGTTTTATTTTTTTATCTGACTTAAGTTCCCAAGGAACTTTTGCCATATATTTACCATACGAAATCAGTTGCTCTACCGGTAAATTTATGGATTCTGCAATTTCAGTTACCGGTTTTAAAATTGTATCCCGTGCTATTTCAATATCTGAGGGAATCTTGTTCTTATTATCTTTTGTATTCATTATTTTTTCAAATGATGCTATTCAAATATACTGATTTTATCTGTTTTGGTTTTTCTGAGATTTATCATCTTATTTAATGCCCACAGCTTAACGAGCGGATTAAAATCGGGCATTTAATTTCAGATTAAAAAATCTCCCCGTTAATTTATTGGGTACGGCATAATAGAGAGTTCTTTCAGTATTTAAATCCCGAATCCATTGATTGCTGATAGTGTTGCGTACATCAAAAACATTAAAGATTTCCACCCCTAAAGACAGTTCATCCCACTTATTCCATTTGCTTCCTTTACTGGGTTTATTCAGCTTTTGATCTACAAACACATAAGTAAGACCAACGTCTGCACGTTTATAAGCAGATAATGTGCTTTGATAACTGTATGGATCTGTAAATAAAGGGGCACCATTGGGCAGTCCCGAAGCATAAACCAGATTGACGCTGGCTTTTAACTGAGGGTATTTTTTCATATAATCCTGAAAATACAGCCCTACCTTAAATCTAGGATCAGTAGGTCTAGGAATATATCCCCGTCCATCTATATTTTCCTCTGTTTTTCCATATGAAACGGAAAGCCATGATTCTGCTCCAGGAACAAATTCTCCGTTTAATCGAGCATCAATACCGTAGGCATATCCTTTAGAGTTATTTTCTCCTGTATAGATAATCCTTACATTATCTACAAAGTATGGAATAAGATCATCCAGCTTTTTATAATATAGTTCCGTGGTCAATTTGAAAGGGCGGTTATTAAACATTTTAAATTCAAAGTCATTCCCTAAAACAAAATGAAGGGAACGTTGTGATTTTATATTTTTATTTAAAGAACCATCCAGTCTGAGAGCTTCTTTATAAAAAGGAGGTTGATAATACAAACCGGTAGCAAATCGGAAAAGCATATCTAATTTCCAGTCAGGTTTTACTGCTATTTGAGCTCTTGGACTCCAATTGGTTTCCTGATTATAATCCCAATGAGTGGCTCTTATACCTGCATTAACTAGTACACGTGTAGTATTCCACATAAATTTGGTAGTATATTGTAAATAACCATTAAACCTGTTTGACTTTAACTCGTTGTTTGCTCCTATTCTATAATTAAGAACCAAATCAGATTCATTAAGGTTTCCCGGATCAGGAATCTGCTTTGGAATAGAGTAGCCTAGAGAGTCTATCAGCTGCCATTCGTTTTTTAAGTTTCTGATATCTTCTGCCTGATATTGCAAGCCTGCTTCAAAGGTTGAATTTATATTAAGTTTATATTTTGCCTTTAACTGTGTACCGGCAACGAGCATATCTAAATTATTTCTTCCATGATCCAACTGCCCTCCGGAACCAAATGTACTAATAGCACCTCCGGTTTCCTGATCAACTGTATGCAATATGTAAGCAGAGGCTATATCAAAAGCTTCTTCTTCTTTTGAATGAAATGCATATCCGTCCAGACTTAATGTCCATGCATCAGAAGGCCTGAACTGGAACGCTAGAGTCCCATTCATAGTCCGATATTTATCCTTTTCTTTTCCTTTATAGGCTACGTTTAACTTGATGGGCTGATTGAGTGTTCCGAATTCAACCTCCCGTGATTTAGGTATCATCTCGTAATCATTAGATGAATAATTTCCTAAAAAAGAGATATTCCATTGCTTCGATACTTTATATTGCAAAAAAGTCTGAATATCAAAATACTGAGGGTTAAAATTAGTATCTCCGCTCAAAGTATTCAGTATTAAGTTTGTATTTCGATAACGTGCACCTACCAATCCGTTAAATTTTTGCTCTTTTATATCTTTTTTATCTGCAAATCCAAACGTTAAACTTCCTCCCAAAAGGCTTGCTTCCAAAGAAGTTTCCATCTTTTTGGGCCGTCTGTAATTAATATCTAGTACACTTGACATTTTATCGCCATATCTGGCTTCAAAACCTCCAGCAGAAAAATTTATGGTGGATACCATATCCGGATTGATAATGCTCATCCCTTCCTGTTGTCCGTTTCTTATGGTTAATGGCCTGTAAATTTCCACACCGTTTATGTATACGAGGTTCTCATCATAATTTCCTCCCCTTACTCTATATAAAGAGCTCAGTTCGCTGGCTGTACTTACGGCAAAAGTGTTTAAGATGCCTTCCACACCAGATCCCAGATTGGGCATATTTTGAATATTTTTTCTATCAATTTGTACCGAGGTCAAATCTCCTGATTTTCGTGTACCTGTAAAGGTTATTTCTGGAAGTTCTTTTTCTGAAAAGGTTTTCAGGATGATATCTTTACGCAAATTCTCAGGAGATGCAGGCACTTTAATAATATCCGGAGAAAAGTCTGAGTGCTTGACAATTAAATTAACCTGCGTATTTTTGGGCACAGAAATAGAATAATTCCCTAACTCATCCGACAAGGTATATTTATTTGACGTTACAGATATCTTCGCCTTGTTGATGGCCTTTCCTTCCGAATCTTTTACGATTCCGGAAATAGTTATACTTTGCGCTCCAAGTATTGTTGAAAGCATTACAAGAATAAAAACCTGAATGAATTTATAATTTTTCAAAATGGGTTGTATAAGTTTGTTCATTATTAGCATTATCTGTCACACGTACTTTTACCTTATGAGTTCCCGGTTGAATACCTTCTTTGGAAAGATCGGGTATAAATAGAGAATTTTGTTTATATTCATATTCTGCCAAAATCCACTGATCATCTATAAAAACATCGTAAGTATTGATTCCCGACTGGCTATCTTTTATAAAAAAGGCCAGCCGTTTTCCTATTTTGTCAGATTTTGCCAAGGAAGGACAAGATATCTGCGGGGCAGTATTATCCAAAATTAGTGTAAATATTCCTAAGTCTTTAGGATTGGCATAGTAAATACCATTTTTATAGGTGGTATCAAGATATTCAGATTTGCCAGAGCCAAAATTAGGTTGTCTAAATATTACGTAATGTTCTGCTTGATTTTGATCTAAAACTGTCCAGTCCGGAACTATGCTCATTTCGTATTTTTTGTGCACAGGAACTGAGTTATTATGTAATTGATATTTGTTACCCGCAAGTTTTTTAAAGTCAAATATAAAATTTTCATAAAACGAATGAGTTTCAAATGTTGCGGTCACACCATCCTTTTTTATTGAAAAAGATTTTGTAAAGTCAACCCGGTTATTTTTCGAGCTTTCATTGTCTACATCCGGTAAACCGTCATATTTAAGTCCTTTTACTGTAAATTTACGTGTACTTATATTTCCTGCATAATCTCCCACTTCAATTTTAATAGTATAGTCAATTCCGGGTTTTAATTCTAAAATTCCTCTGTTTGTACTTTGTTCATACATTTGAAGAGAATTTCCCGGAAGAAGATAGGTCCGGTATATCCAGCTATTTTTTGAAACTTGTTCCGGATAGTCTATAGTAGCATTTATTGCCCTTGTTTCATCAAAGGAATGTTTATCTGCTTTAAATGTTGACAGCAATACCTCATTTGCATAGGTTTTTATAGAATAAATTCCGTTTAGGTTCGCTGAACCGCTCTGCTGATCATAAGCTTTTACTCCAAACCCTACGGCTCCGCTTGCCGAATAAGTGCCTCCTTCGGTAACCGCTCGTTTACTATAATTCCCGTCAACTTCTCCTGTGATAGGATATATCCATACTCCGTTAATTTTAGGTTTAACAGTATCAGGAATGTTAAAACCAAATAAAAAAGGGTTAAGCACCTCTTCTGTTTTAGTATCTCTTACTTCAAAATGAAGGTGAGGGCCTCCGGAACCTCCCGTATTGCCGCTTAAAGCTATAAGTTCCCCCTGGGCAACAGATAATTCTCCCGGTTTTAAATATAAATCTATGGAGTAACTTTTTTGTTTGTATTGTTCTTCTCTGGCTTTTTCTTCAATTTTATCTGCTAATGAGCTCAAATGCCCGTATACCGTAGTATAGCCATTAGGATGATCAATATAAACTGCTTTTCCGTAACCATAGGCAGAAATTTTGATTCTAGATATATATCCTTTTTGTGGAGCAACTACTTTTAAACCTGTTCGCTGCTGGGTTCTCATGTCAAGTCCTGCATGAAAATGATTTTTTCTCAATTCCGCATAATTAGCTGAAAGAGTGATTGGAATTTGTAAAGGGGAAATAAAATCTTTTGGATAATCCTGTGCAGGTAGCAGACACGTAAACCAAAGAGATATAATAACTATTTTTTTCATTTGCAAACTTTAAGCATTTTCTTAAGTTCTTCAAAAATAAGAAATTCATTTTACTTGATTTTAATTAAATGTTAATTAAGTTAAATTTATATCTTTGGTGGTAAGTAATTTGGCTTGCAATTTGTTTTCTATGGTTAAATTGAAACAAATTACCCAGGCTGATTAGGTATGTAATTCTGAAAAATTCATTTGTTTTTACTGATACTAATAAATAATTTAAAAAAATAATTATCCGGTTGATTAAAATATAATATATTGAACCCCAAATAAAATCTAAACGTATGCTCAGATCTTCTTCTCTCAAAACAGTATTTTTTATTGCTTTTCTTATGTTTATGTCCTCATACTCACTTGGGCAAAAGTCAACTCATACTACAGATGATAAAATTTTTAAACAAAATGAAGTTAGTACCAAGGCTGAGTTTGAAGGAGGTTACCAGCACCTGTTATTATTTCTGTCTACTAATCTTAAATATCCGACTGCTGCTGTCAATTCAAATATTCAGGGAAAAGTAATCGTTAGATTTGTAGTGGAAAATAATGGTACAATCAGCAATATTAAAATAATACAAGACATTGGTGGAGGTTGTGGCGAAGAAGTGGTAAGAGTTTTACAAAAAACACAGTCAAGATGGAATTCAGCAAAGCGTAATAAAAAGCGTGTACGGTCTTATTATCAGCTTAGTATTTTATTTAAAATCCCAACGGATCATTCTCAGCCTTATATAAAAAGTGAAAATTTAAATTAATTTTTCATGTGCTGTATCCATCAACTTAATAAAATTTATATATGAAAAAAATAATTTCCAGTCTCTTTTGTTTTATTTCATTTATTTTATTTTCTCAAAGCCCTAAAAACTATGCGGAACAAGTAATCAAAAAGCTTACATCCGCAGAATTGTCCGGTAGAGGATATGTGGATGATGGAATGAAGAAAGCCTCAGAAGAAATAGCTTCTCAATTTGGTAAAATAGGATTGTCTCAACTAAACAGCAGTTATTTCCAGCCTTTTTCCTATCCGGTTAACATTATTGAAAAAAGTGAAGTTAGTATTAATAATAAAAAACTGACGTTAGGAACTGATTATTTACTAGGTGCAGGATCTCCTTCTATAAAAGGAACTTTTACACCTTTGCAATTCAATGCTTCTGTAATTGACAGCATTTTTGATTGGAATGACCGTTCGTATTTTGATAAAGAGATGGAAAGACTTAATCATCATCCGGTAGTTTTTCCTGATGTTCGATTTCCGGAAAATCTGATTATACGGGATGGTACAGCCAATCAGTTTTACCATGAAATTCCACAATTAATTAGCAAAGGCGTCTTGGAAGGAATTTCAATTCCCTTGGTAATTGAGCAGACTTCTTCTAAATTTATACACACATTGAGTCCTGTACAAACTCAAACGGTAGATATATTTTTAAGCAGTCAGTCGATACCTGAGCCTGTTACGAAAGTTGATATTGATTTACAATCCAGATTCGAACCTGCTTTTGAAGCCAATAATGTGGTTGGATACCTAAAGGGAAAACGTTCCGATAGCCTTATTGTTCTTACAGCCCATTACGATCATTTAGGAAAAATCAATGATGTTATCTTTCCGGGAGCCAACGATAATGCCAGCGGAGTTGCTTTGTTACTTTCTATGGCAAAAGCTTATGTGAAGGAAAAACCTAAATTCGACCTGGTATTTATAGCGTTTGCTGGAGAAGAGGCGGGTCTGAAGGGTTCCCAGTTTTTTGTCGATCATCCACTTTTTGACTTAAAAAAAATTAAGTTTTTACTCAATTTTGATATGGTGGGTACAGGAGAAGAGGGAATACAGGTAGTGAACGGAAAAGAATTTCCTAAATCTTTCTCTAAATTAGAAGCCATCAGTTATAATTTTAACTATCTTAAACAGGTAAAAGTACGTGGAAGTGCCTGCAATAGTGATCATTGCCCTTTTTACCAAAAAGGGGTTCCATCTTTTTTCGTTTATACTTTAGGGGGGAAAAGCGGATATCATGATATTTATGACACGGAAGTTTCTCTTTTTGCATTTGACAAGCTGGTTGCCTTGTTTACCCGCTTTATTAACGAATTATAATTGTTATACTACATATTACTAAAAAAGCGGTTGAATGACTTATTCAACCGCTTTTTTAGTAGTATCGTTTTTATAAACTTAATGAGGACTCAAGAGCCAGATGCATCATTTGATCAAAAGATGTCTGACGTGCTTCTGAGGAAATTTCTTCCTTTGTGATAAATGAATCCGATATGGTTAACAGGCAGGCAGCATGCTTACCTAATACGTTTGCATTATGAAAAAGCGCAAAACTTTCCATTTCAACACATCCGCAATTATGTTCTGCAACTAATTTTTTATAATCAGAACCTCCTTCTACATAAAAAACATCACTGGAATGTACACAGGTTTGAACCACCGGTATTTGTAATTCTACAGATTTTTCAAGCACTATTTTATTGATAATTTCGGAAGGATACGTTTTGTCATTTTCGTACCCTGATTGAATTTTAGCGTAGGTAGATTCGCTATAGGAACTATCCGCTAAAACAACATCATAAACTTTTATATTCTCCTGGTAGGAGCCTGCTGAACCTATACGTATAATATTTTCAACTCCGTATCGGGAAAATAACTCATACGAGTAGATGCCTATGCTAGGCATTCCCATGCCCGAACCCATAATGGATATTTTTTTACCTTTATAAATTCCGGTATAGCCCAACATGTTCCTAACAGCATTGAATTGTACCGGATTTTCCAGATAGGTTTCCACCAAATATTTTGCTCTTAGAGGATCTCCCGGCATAAGTACCGTTTGCGCTATATCGCCCAGATCTGCCTGTATATGTGCGGTTGCCATAGTATATAATTTTGATTTTTTAATACGTGTAAAAATACTATTTTTAAAGGAATTTGAGAAGTATATCTTTCGATATGATCCATTGCTCCTTATTAATGTGTAAGTTCTTCAATAGATTCAAGTATAATTTTACAACCTTTTTTTATATCTTCTTCTGTAATGGTTAAAGGTGGTGAAATTCTCATATATTCATTCCTGTAAAGCTGCCAAAAAACTATTAATCCTTTTTCCATACATCGTTTAGCAACAGCCAGGGTAAATTCCGGTGATTTTAGTTGTACGGCAAGCATTAACCCCCGTCCGTTTATAGAAATAATTTCCGGATGTTGTAAATTTTCCCTGAATATTTTTTCTTTTTCATGTACCTGATCCATTAAGTCGGTATTAAGAAGTTCTTCCAATACAGCACAGGCTGCTGCTGCAGGAATTGGATTTCCACCAAAGGTAGTTACATGTCCTAATTTAGGATGATCTGCCAAAGAATCCATCATTTCTGCGGATGCTGTAAATGCACCAATAGGTACGCCTCCGGCCATTCCTTTTCCCATTACCAATATATCAGGGACTATTCCGTACCATTGAAAGGCAAATAATTTGCCTGTTCTTCCAAATCCGGGTTGTATTTCATCTAAAATTAACAGAGCTCCTACGTCTTCACAGCGTTTCTTAAGATTTTTAAAATAGTTTTCTTCAGGTGTTATAAAGCCTGCTGCTCCCTGAATGGTTTCTACAATAACACAAGCCGTTTTTTCCGTTATTTTGGAAAAGTCATTTTCGTTATTAAATTCTATAAAATTTATTTGTGGTAATAAGGGTTCAAAAGGCTTTTTGTTGGTGTCTCTTCCGGCAAGACTTAATGAGCCCTGTGAATTTCCGTGGTAAGCATCTATAAAAGAAATAATTTCCTGTCTGCCAGTATATCTTTTCGCCAGTTTCATGGAAGCTTCTATAGCCTCCGTTCCCGAATTGACCAAATATGTGGTATGTAAAGGTTCCGGTAAATTTTCTGCCAGCATTTTGCATATCTGAACCGGTTTTTCCAAGGCATATTCTCCATAAACCATCACGTGGAGATATCGGTCTGCCTGGTCTTTAATTGCCTGAATCACTTTGGGGTGTGAATGCCCAAGTGTATTGGCAGAAACTCCGGCAACAAAATCTAAATAAGCTCTTCCATCTTTTCCATAGATATAATTACCTACCGCTTTTTCTACTTCAAAACCTGAGGCGTATAAGGTGGTTTTTGCCTGATAATCAAAAAAATCATTTTGTAACTGTCCCATGTAATTACTACTGTTTAATTTTGTAGAAACAAAGATACAGATTTAATCCAGTAAATGATTTTATTGATAATAGTTATAAATATATTCATCTTAACAAGTGAATAAAATTTCCAATATTTTTTTTAAAACGATATTCTTGAAAATTTAAAAATCACTTTCTTTTTCGTCTAAAAAAAATTTACCTCCTTTTTTTGGTTTTTCTTCTTCTAGTGGTATTTTATTTTTTTGTGCATAAAGTTTAAATTGTTCTTGTTCAAATTTTCCCCATTCTTCTTTTGTATAATTTTTTCCTTTATGGGTTTTAAATACTAAAGTTTCCGAGCCAGAATTGGGAGAAATATCAGCCTTCGCTATGGAAACATTAGCTTGTGATTTTGCAGAAGAATTATTAAAATATTTTTCCGGAAAATCAAATAAACGAACATATTCCAATTCATCGTCCAATAAAAGCTTCAAAACTTTTTGTCCTTCTTCTTTGTTAATTATTACAGGTTTTTGTTCATCCCGATATATTAAAATACTTTTAAAAAAGTCTTTATTTATTACTTGAAATTTAATTCCTAACTGATTTTTGTTTATAAGTAGGAAGCAACCGGATATATCCGGAATTTCATCGTAAATCTGTTTCGCATTTTCCCATGAATTTTCTTCTTCCCATTCTTTTTTTAGGCCTGTCTGAGCATTATAAATTATTATCTTCATTTTAAATTTATTATTCCTCTTTCCAGTGAACCATATCATACGGATAATATGGATTATTTTTAAATCTTGAATCATCCAGACCTTTTACTTTTACTACGGCAGCTACTTCCCATGCCCAGTAACCACTGTAGCCCCAATCTTTAAGGTGGGTGTTATACCAAGGCTCTTCCTTGTGCATGTCATACCAATTATCTAAATATTTTTCTATTGAAATGTCAGCTTCGCTTGTGGGTTGTTCTGCAATTTCATACAATTTTTCATAGGGTTTATATGAACTCCTTTTAATAATTCTCATTCCTAAAATAAAGTATATTAACGGGGCTGGCTTATATATATCTTCTAACGCAGAATTATTTTCCCACTTATCTAAAAAATCGATAATTTCATTTAATTCTTTTTGCTGAAAATTCAATAATTTATAAAATGAAACTATTTCTAAAGCCAATGAATTATCTTTATAATTTTCTGAATATCCTTTAATAAAATAATCTAAAACTTCCTTATAAGTATCTTTCATTTTAACGGGAGATTCACCTAATGAATACATATTTTCAATTTTTTGTAATCTAATTTTACAAGCACTTAAATAATGGGTATCCATTAATTTCCCATGTTTTTTAATATAATTTTCAAAATCTTCTTTATCATCATCTATCCATTGATTACAACGTTCAATTTCTTTTTTAAAATATTTTTCATTTTTAAACTGAGCCCTGATTTTTTTATTTTCTTTAGATTCTGAACTAAAAAATTTGTCAAATATCCCCATACTCAATATTATTATTCCTCTTTCCAGTGAACCATATCATACGGATAATATGGATTATTTTTAAATCTTGAATCATCCAGACCTTTTACTTTTACTACGGCAGCTACTTCCCATGCCCAGTAACCGCTGTAGCCCCAATCTTTAAGATGGGTGTTATACCAAGGTTCTTCCTTGTGCATGTCATACCAATTATCTAAATATTTTCCTAATGAGGTTTCAGCTTCAGCTTTAGATTGCTGAGTAATCTGATATAATTTGTTATATGCTGGAAATGTAGAATCTCTTTTTTTATCCTGATCTCCCAATAAATAAAAAATAAGAGAATCCGGTTTCCATATTTCCTCTATTTTACTTTTGTCTGCCTTATATATAAAATCTTTAATTTTTTGAAACTCTTTTTCCGGAATATCTAATAAAATACCTAATGATACCATTTGTAATAATAAACTATACCCCTGATATTCCTCTGACCAGCCTTCTGAAAACCATTCTATTATATCGAAAAAATCTTTTTGTATAAATTGAATATCTTCTCCCAAGGAATACATATTACTTAATTTATCAAGTCTAATGGAGGAGGATGAGATATAATGAAAAGGTGTTAAACTTCCTTGTTTTTTAACATAATTTTCAAAATCTTCTTTATCGTTAGTTATCCATTGATTACAACGTTCAATTTCTTTTTTAAAATATTTTTCATTTTTAAACTGAGCCCTGATTTTTTTATTTTCTTTAGATTCTGAACTAAAAAATTTGTCAAATATCCCCATACTCAATATTATTATTTCTCTTTCCAGTGAACCATATCATACGGATAATATGGATTATTTTTAAATCTTGAATCATCCAGACCTTTTACTTTTACTACGGCAGCTACTTCCCATGCCCAGTAACCGCTGTAGCCTGTATCTCTAAGGTGGGTGTTATACCAAGGCTCTTCTTTATGCATACCATACCAATTATCTAAATATTTTCCTAATGAAGTTTCAGCTTCAGTTTTAGATTGCTGAGTTATCTGATATAATTTGCTATATGCTGGAAATGTAGAATCTCTTTTTTTATCCTGATCTCCCAATAAATAAAAAATAAGAGAATCCGGTTTCCATATTTCCTCTATTTTACTTTTGTCTGCCTTATATATAAAATCTTTAATTTTTTGAAATTCATTTTCCGGAATATCTAATAAAATACCTAATGATACCATTTGTAATAATAAACTATACCCCTGATATTCCTCTGACCAGCCATGTGAGAAATTTTGAATGGCTTTATGAAAATATGGTATTATTTCTTGAACAGTATCTCCCTGACTATAACAACATTCCAATATTTGATTATATTTTAAAGTCAAATTTATAGCCTGATAAGCTGTATTTTCACCATGTTTTAGTTTATATTCTTTATTATCTTCAATTAAAATATTTATTATCTTATTAAAATAATTAATTTCTTTTTTAAAATATTTTTCATTTTTAAACTGAGCCCTGATTTTTTTATTTTCTTTAGATTCTGAACTAAAAAACTGAGCAAATATTCCCATAAACTATTTTTATATAAATTTAGTATTTTTATTTAAAACCAGCTACCAATCCATTTCCCTACACTGCTTCCTGCTATACCACCAATAGCTCCACCTATTATACCTCCTACAATCCCTCCTGCTAATGTTCCTGCACCAGGAACAACTGAGCCAATAAAAGCACCTACGGCTGCTCCCGCTTCCGCTCCTGCCCAAGCTCCTGCCAAACTTCCTACCGCTCCTCCTGTAGCTTTTTTAGTCTCTGTACCAAATTCTCCTTCCTGTTGATAAGTAGTATAAACATTATAACTTTCCAAGGCAACCCCCACTACAATGGCTCCTCTCCCAGCAACCTTTCCCACTTTAGATATTGTCCCTGAATTTTTCGCTAAGTAAGAATTTATTTTCAACGTTTTGGAACTACTATTTATGCTTTTCACCATGTTAGTATTAGCAAGACTATTACGGGTATTTTGAATGAAACTGTTAGCTTTAGGTGCTGAACCTATTCCTTCTCCAGTTATTCTAGGTGGGGTAGTAGAACCTTCTAATGGAAAACTTGCTCCTTGGTTAGCACTTCTAACTCGAATTGCATCTTCATAAGTCGAAGGTCTATAATCTAAATCAACGCCTAATCTTTTTGCTTGACTTTTTGATTTTATTTCAAACCTTGCTACTTCATCAGATGGAAGAGGTGTTTTCCCCTCTATTATTTTTGCCGGAACCTCTTTTGCACCTGCCTCTAATGAAGCTACTCCTCTTCTATGATCTAAGGTTGTAAATCCCCCATCTGACATTTTAACAATCTCTAAAGGAGGAATTTGACCATATGCAGAACCATTTCTCAAAATTATATCTCTGGTACCTGAAAGTGGTCTTCTATCACTAAAAAAGGGATTAACAGTTTTCTGACTCCAACGTATTTGGTCGAGAGGCATAAGGGCATCTACTCCTATTAAATTTGGCGCTACAACATTAAACCCGTTTAGTGCCTGTCCTATACCTATTCCCAATCCGACAGAGGCTCCTGAAGCCTGTGAAGGCACAGTAAAATCCACTTTTATTTTACCTCCTTTTTTGCAAAGCAGGTTCGCATCTTCAAAAACCAGCTTGTAGCTGTTTACTTTTACTCCCTGGTTACATTTATCCCAATACACAGGATCAAAAACACAAGACCCGCATAAAGAACAGCTGCCAAAGGAATCTACATTCTCTCCGGGGACCATATCCATTTCGCTTACCAGCTTTTCCCCATATAAATAACTATTATTGTTGTGAGTTACTTTTATTTTTATAGGATTGGCTCCCTTATCACAAGTAAGCCAGCTATTATCCGGTATGTATTTTTTTTTAGACATCGTTTTTGTTTTTTACTCTTCAAATCTTCCTCCATTTAAAATACCTCTAAGTACAGACCAAGTCACAGGATATTTTTCTTCGTAATCCGTCCAGTCTATTTCGTCTTTCAAATGAACTGTGCCTCTTTCTAAAAATTTTTCTGTGGTTTTATTTTCCCAAAAATATCGGTTGCCGGTAAAAATATTGTCGTAAGGTTTCACTCCCAATTTTTCAGCTCCGTAGGTCAACAGCATCTTTAAACTTATTACATGGTTTCGCAGTTCCTTTTCAAAAGCCTTATATTTTTTTATTTCCTCAAAATATTCCGGAGTATTAACGGTGCTTTTATAAGGGGGTATAAAAGGTTCTTTTTCCAGTTCTTCCCAATTTACCTGCTTTTTAGGTGCAGTAAAGGCTTGTTCTACTATTTTTGCAATTAACCGGAAAGTTAAAAGCTCATTTTCTTTATACTGCCCTGCAACTGTCCATAAAGACAACAGATAATCTAACAAAGGAGGGTAAGTATATTTCCCATTTGCTGCTTCCTGATCTTTTTTTGCTAATAATTCTAAGGTATATTCCCGTAAATCAGCTCCGGTTTTTATTTCTTCTATAGTCATTTTTACTTTTTATATGGATTTTCTTCTATAAAAAAGCCTTTGGAATTTTTTTTCTCCGGATTATCTAAAAATATACTGGGCCTGCTTACTAACTTTTCAGTATCTTTTTCTTTTCTTTCCCTGATATTTTCCTCTAGTATTTGTATTTGATGAGCATTAGACACAGAGTACCATTCGTTTACATAGGTTTCTAAAAAAATATCTGCTTTTTGCAAAACTCCTTTTTCACTGAAATGATATTTTTCTTCCATATCTACCGATAATGAAGCGTCTATATTATAGACATCCGTCAAATCCTTTAACATTCGGGCAAATGCTTTCCGATTAAATTTTTTCTTATTTAAGTCTGCTGTGTTTTCATAAGAAGATATATTAAATTTACCCGGTTCGCTTTCAATGCTGGAATTAAGAATTAAAGGAAGATCTATAGTTCCAAAATATTTCTTTATTACCCATTCTTTTTTTTCTTTTTTTTGATATTCCTGAAACCAACCCTGAAAAAAAGCTCTCCAAAAACTATATCCCATAAAGGTTTCCATAAATCTATTCTTATCTTTTAGTAATTTGGATGTCTCTTCTATCATAAAATCTACACCTAGTGGATATTTCTTTTTCAAAGTGTCTTTCAGTTTTATCCATCGGGTATTTATTTCTTTAAAATTCTCAATATCCACAAGAACACCATCAACATTTGTGAGTAAAATAAGTTCTTTATATATACCTTCTATTTCATCTGCCCATTGATGTATAAGAGAAGAACCCTCCATTTTATGATTCATGAGCCTATACCGAAACTTTAATTGTTGGTTTTCTATTTTCAATAAGGATAATTCAATTTTTCTATCCTGAACAAATTCAATATTCTTATTTCCAATCAAAGTACGGTTTGCAGTGGTTACTTTATATTGATATTTTTCACCTAAAGGTGGAATATTAATGTAATACATAGTTAATATTTCTATGATTGATTAATTTCCACTTCTCCTCCTGTCACATAAGTCATACTGCCCCCTCCGATATTAGTATCAGTTGATCCTTTAAAAGTAGCTGAATCCGATGTACTTTCTATAGAAACAGTTCCCGCTTCTGCTGTAGATTTCATTTTTCCTATTTTTGCCGTATTCGTTATACCTTCCGGAGTAATGGCGACAGAATTACCGTCCTTATTTGTAAATGTTAATCCTTTCTGGTCTATAACAATGGTGTTTTCTCCTACTTTTAAAGTTATATTGGTATTTCCTTCCAACGTTATATTACCGTCTTTATCCATTTTCAGGGTGCTGGCATCTTCTCCTACGGATGTATTTGCATTCGTTCCGGCATTAACTGAATGTATTTTATTCGCATTGGTCGTCGCATTTCCAGCACCATCAAATTTCATATTAACCCCTCCATTATCTGTAAGCAAAGCACTTCCTTCTTTATCGTTAAACAGAAGTTTATTTCCTGTAGGGGTTTGCAAGCCTTTCATATAATTCCCTGCTCCTCCATGTCCGGATTTTCCTTTTCCATTGAACATAGCTCCCAGGCTTACGGGTTTCTCTGCATTCCCATTCTCAAAGCTTACAATGACTTCTTCACCTATTTCGGGTACTACATGCATTCCTTTGCCTGATCCTGCATAGGGGGTAATGGAGCGTATCCACGGAGTCATTCCGTTAAAGGGCTTCTGCCAGGCAAACTGTACCCGTATACGGCTCATTCCGTCCGGATCGTTGTTATCCATCACTATGGCGGATTGTTCTTCGCACTCCGGTATGGCATTTTCATCCATGTAGGCCGGCACTTCATTGTCCATCGGTACGCCTATCAGCTGGTTGTAATATCCTTCGGTAATGTCCTGATGGTGGCTGATTTCTATAACTTTATACGATTCCAACGGTACTTCCCCGTTTTTAAATATCTCATGCCCCGGCATCCAGGCTTTCATCTTCACAATATCCCCCAGTCTCAGGTTCGGGTTATTGGTCCTGGCTTCCAGAAAGAATACATTCTGGCGGCTCAGCTTCTGTCTTTTTACCGCCTCTTTGAGTTCCGGCTCTCCTTTTTCTAATAAGGACTGGTTATACAGGGACAAAGGTACCTTGGAATAGACCTCTTCGGAGGCTTTGATGGCATGCTGCTGGAAAGGATTCACCAGCTGGTGGGTAATGGGCACACTGTCCGAGTTTACCGTATGGTTCTTTGCCTGCTTGGCATCGTAACCTACATAGGTAAACTTCTGGGGTACCAGTCGCATACTCAGCTCATAGCTGTAAATATCCTGTTCTTCCACCAGTTCTTCGGTCTTTCCTCCACTGCCTCCAAAAACGATCTTTTGTCCGTTGTAATACAGCCATTCTCCATAGCGTACCGCTAATCTTTTCACAAAGTTCCAGTCGCTTTCACGGTATTGTACGGTATATTTTAACGGGTCTTTCAGGTTAGGGCGTAAGTCCCAGGCTACCAAATCCTGCGGGTATTCTCCGGTGGCTTTACGGATAATGGCCTCTAGTCCTTGCTCTTCAAAGCTCTCACAGTCCTGTCCGTTTTCCAGCAGGATGGTGGGGGCATGACCCCGGATAAAGAGTTTGTTATGCCCGTCTACTTTTTTATTGGATATTTCGGTGATGATTCCGGTAAAGACATAGGCTGACTGGCCGAACTGCTTGAATTGAAGGGTGCATTTTTTCCCCAGCAGGTTTCGCGAATGAGTCATCGGATAGGCATTCTTATCTCCGAAGGCTTCGGCATAACAGCTGATCATAAATTCATCATGGTCGGCCATGCGCTGGTGGATATCCAGGGTAAAATGGCTGTCTTTCAGTACATCCTGCCCGCCTATCTGGATCGTTGCATACACGATATGGGAGTTCTGCAGCTGGGAGGCTATGTCTCCTCCGTATTTGGCATAGTATTTACTGGCCTCTTCCCTGAGTTCTTTTTCCAGGACCTCGGGAGGAGTGACCGTAAAGTTATTTAAGGGTTTGAATAGTTCACTATCGGGTATATCGGAATATTTCTGGCTAAGGGTGGAGAGTCCCTGCTGTATTTCCGAAGCAGCGAATTGAGCTTGTTGGGCGGCTTCGAATAAAGGAGCGGTAGCTTCGGTAAGTTTCTGGTTTACCTGGTCGGTGACTCCGCCGGCATCGGCTGCTTTTTTAGCCAATTCGGATGCCTGGGGAGCCTGGAAGGAGTTTTTGTCCATCTGACTCATAATGTATTAATTTATAGATTACTACTAATAATATAAAACAGTATGAAGTAAAGTTACTAATTATTTCAATATGATTGACTAAAAAATACTAATTAGATTAATTTAGTATAAAAAAAATATAAAACAGTTCGAATAAGCAAGATACACCTTATTATTGATTGTATTTAGAATGAAAAAATTGTTTGGTCTCATCTTTTGAAGGAATTGAGGGCTGAGCTCCCATACGTGTAACAGAAATAGCAGAAGCAGCACAACAATATTTAAGAATGTCAGTAGTTATTGTCTCTTTTTCTGCTATACATGCAGCCAGAACCCCGCAAAAAGTATCTCCCGCACCCGTGGTATCAACAGCTTCCACAGGAAATGCCTTAACAGATAGTTCAGTATAGTCGGAATGATAAAATACTCCTTCTTTTCCAAGAGTAACTATCACATGTTTGCATCCTTTCTTTAATAATTCGCCGGTTATAGTTTTCAAATTTAAACTATCCACTTTTTCACCTGAAATTTCTTCTAATTCTCCCTTATTTACAACCAGATAATCAATACAGGTTAACAGGTGTTTATTTATTCTACATACCGGAGCCGGATTAAAGAGAACTTTAATATTTTTTTCCTTTGCCTTGAGAATCAAATTCTCTATAGTTAGTAAAGGTATTTCAGCTTGTAAAACCAGTAACTCAACATTTTTAAATAGTTGCTCCCAATCACTCAAATTCTCCATAGTAAGCTCCTCATTGGCTCCGGGTGCAAGAGCTATACAATTTTCTCCATCTTCTGATACATAAATAAGTGCAATACCTGTCGGAGATTTATCTGAATACAAAATCCGATTAGTAATCAGCAAATTATTACGAAAATATTCCTCAAGCTTTTTTGCATGAGAATCATTACCCAGACAGGTTATAAATTCTGTATTCACGTTTTGTTTAGCAGCTGCCAGGGCCTGATTTGCACCTTTACCACCGTAAGATTGTTCAAATTTTCCATTTCCAACGGTTTCTCCAGGCAACGGTAGCTTCTTCATTTTAATAACCATATCTACATTGGTGCTACCAATTACCAGTATTTTATTCGTACCCATAAGCTTAATTTCAGATTAGGCTAAAGTTACGTATTTTATCGGATACATTTTTACATTAAAATATAAACCTGCTTGTAAATTCTACTCCTAAATTAGTTTAGGCGATTTAGGATTCACTACAATTATGATTATTTAAACAGATATATATCTATGTGTTGAACCAAACGTTTGATTGTATGAGGGATCTGCGTTAATCAATTTTCTGTATAAAAGCCGTTAATTCATCTTTTATTTCATTGAAAAGGTTTTTCATACTCAGGACGTATTTTTTTCCAGATTAACTGACTATAATCTTTATGATCCAGCATAGCAAATAAAATAGATGCATAGTGTGAAGTTAAAAAATAATCAGCAGTTTCTTTTCGGGTATCTAGTATTTTGAACTCACTTTTACATTGATCTTCCATTTTCTGATATTGAGAAATTAGATCTTCACGTATATTTTTAACCCATTGAAAAAATTCATCCGGGACATTGCATAATAATTCTTCCAAAGGTCGATTATTTTTTAAATGCTCCCATATTGAAATTGTAGACAACTGAGTTACTAATTTATGTAAACGTATATATTCGGAAAATTTTACTTTCATCCTGAAGTTGTTTGAAAATTTTATGACAAATCCCTCTCGGTTCTTGTCCTGCTCTTTGTAAATCTGATTTAAATTTGTAAACTCATCATATTTTTTTACTATCGGAAAACCCAATTCCTTTAGAGGGTACTCTTTTCCTGTAGCAATATCAATAATTCCTAATAAAACTAAGTCTTCATTCAGACCATAATCAACAACAATTCTATTTTCAGGATAAATGATTTCGAATAAATAAGTATAGGATGAATTTAAATGGTTTATTGAATTTTTATATTTGGTATGTAAGAGTTGTGTTGCTTTGATCGCTTGTTTACTTGTAAATGATTTACGGGTAGCAATACGTGGTATACCTTCAGACCAATATAATATACCCAGAGAACCATCCATTTTTTCGTATACTTCATAGTTTAACTTAGGAATTTCCTCTGAAGCTAACTCTTCTTTGTTAAAAAATTTAGCAAATGGACGTGCCATTATCTGATAATTTTTATTTAAAATCAAACCTCTACATGCCAATGTCAGAGGATCCCATAATTTTTCAAATTGAGTTTTCTGTGTGTAATTATAAATAAACAAATCGTGTTCCGGATGTTTATGTACTTCAACACGTCCTTCTTTTACCGCTAATTCAATATGCTTTTTAGAAATCATAATCTAAATATATAGTAAACAAAGGTACTTTCTTACTACGCAACTCATTTACGTAAATAAAATTTACAGACAACCCGTTAATATATGCTTATCGTTTGTTTAATGTTTAAATATCATAATTTAATTAAAGGTAAATTAATTATACTCTTGAATTGTTTTATTATTTTTGTAACCTAAGAATAATATGAATATATGAATCAAAATATAAAAGTCGGAATTGATGCTATCTCCTATGATATTCCTAAGATTTACTTACCTATCAAGGAACTTGCTATCGCCAGAAACATAGAACCTGCAAAATTGGAAAAAGGTCTGGGACTCTTGAAAATGTCTCTGCCTGACGTGCATCAGGATGTTATAGTTTTTGCTGCCAATGCCTTGAAAAAGCTTATAGAACAGGAAAAATTAAATATTTCGGATATAAGCCGTATATATGTGGGCACTGAAAGCGGAATTGATTCATCTAAACCAATTGCTTCTTTTTTACTTCCGTTAATGGAAGATTTATATGGTGAAAATTCTTTTGAACATTGCGATGCTGTTGATTTGACGTTTGCCTGCATTGGAGGAGTAGATGCTTTGCATAATTCTTTGGATTTTGTACGTGTAAATTCTGATAAAAAAGCAATTGTAATTTGTACAGACTATGCTAAGTATGATTTGGAATCGACCGGTGAATATACTCAGGGTGCTGGTGCTGTAGCATTATTGGTAAGTACGAACCCGAGAATTCTATCTATTGACAATAATTTCGGAGTCAGTACAAAGGGGGTATTCGACTTTTTTAAACCCAAAAGATCGATTGAAAAAAGTAAAATTACTGGAAATTTATCTAATGATGAATGGTTCGGAGTTTTAGAAACTGATATAGAATTATTTAAGGAACAACCTGTATTTGATGGGCAGTACTCTAATATTTGCTATCAGGATCGTCTTAAAGGAGCGTATTTCCAATTGAAAAAATTACTTTCTGCAGACAATTCTACTACATTGTATAATCGCTGGAGAAATATAATTGTACATCTTCCCTACTCCTTTCAGGGGAGAAGAATGTTTTCGGAAATATATGCATTGGACAGCGACCTGAAAAACTCATTACCGGAAGACGGAGAAAAATATGCAGAACGTATTAAAGAAATTGGAAAATCAGAAGAATACAAATCGTTTGCCAAAGAGAAATTCAGTCCGGCTGAAATAGCATCCTCTGATATTGGTAATATGTATACTGGTTCTATTTTTATGGGCTTATTTTCAACTTTGTATTTTCATTATAAGAATAATACGGATATCACAAATGAAAAATTAGGTTTTCTTGCTTATGGTAGCGGTTCTAAATCCAAAGCTTTTGAAGGTAATATTGAAAACGGATGGAAAGATCAGGTAGCTAAATTAGAATTATTTGAAACTCTAGACAAAACCTCAGCTATAGATCTTAATACTTATCATTCATTACATAAAAAAGAATGTAAAGATTCTATATTAACTCCAGAGAACGAATTTGTTTTGGATCATATTGAAAAAGAAAATCCGGTTTTACTCGGAGCCAGATATTATAAATACGTAAAGTAAAATAATAATATATAAAAAAGGATTGTTTAATAACAATCCTTTTTTATTACCAATTTTTATTTAAAAAAAGTTAAAACAGTTTTAACTATATAGTTTAGCTGTTCTTCGTCTAATTCTGTATGCATGGGCAGGGAAATAACCTGATCTATCAGTTGATTGGTAACAGGAAAATCCTGATCGCTGTACTTACCGTTATCATAGGCTTTTTGCTTTCTTAAAGGAACCGGATAATAAATCATAGCCGGAATTTCATTTTGAGAAAGATATTCCTGTAATGCATTTCTATCTGCATTGACTACTTTAAGCGTATATTGATGGAAAACGTGAGTTGAATTAACGGCTCTGGCCGGAACAATTAAATTTGGATGATTTTCAAAATGGTTGTCATAAAAATCTGCCGTATTTCTTCTTTTTTCATTGTAAGAATCCAATAATGGTAATTTAGTGTTTAACACTACTGCCTGAAGACTATCCAAACGAGAATTTACACCTACTTCATCGTGATAATATCTTTTATACATACCATGATTAACAATACCTCTCAACCGGTGTGCTAAATGATCATCGTTGGTAAATATAGCTCCACCGTCTCCATAACATCCTAAATTTTTTGAGGGAAAAAATGAGGTGGTTCCCACAGTTCCCAATGTACCTGATTTTTTGGAACTTCCATCTTTTAAAATATAATCTGCACCAATTGCCTGAGCATTATCTTCAACCACATATAAATTAAATTCTTTTGCTATAGACAGTATTTCTTCCATGTTAGCACATTGCCCAAAGAGATGAACCGGAATAATTGCTTTAGTTCTTGGTGTAATGGCTTTTCTTATAGCTTCTGGGTTAATCATAAAGGTATCATAATCCACATCTACCAGAACAGACTCTAATTTTAATAAGCTTATAACTTCAACGGTAGCTGCAAATGTAAAGTCAGCGGTTATCACTTCATCTCCCGGCTGTAGATCCAAAGCCATTAATGCAATTTGTAGAGCTTCAGTTCCATTGGCACAAGGTATTACATGTTTTACATCCAGATATTTTTCCAGATTTTCAGAAAATTGTCTCACCTGAGGTCCATTGATAAAAGCTGCTGAATTTAATACTTCATCAAAACCATTTTCTATTTGTGGCTTTATATATTGATATTGGGTGATCAGGTCAACCATTTGAATTTTTTTCATGAACTATACAATTTAGTATTACAAATTTAATAAATGAATATGTAACGGATGCTTATATAAAAGAAAAAAACTCTTATATAAATAAGAGTTTTATCATGTTTGGAAATTTAAACTTTATCCAGTATTATTTCACTTGCTGCTGCTGTGCCTGTTGTTGGATTTGTTGTAACTGTTCAGGTGTAATCTGAGGTTGTGCATCCTGTTTAGGCATAGGTTTGAAGTCTACTAATTCCACCTCGAAAATCAAGGCCTGGTTAGGTCCTGCCGGGCCATTTTCTCCATAAGCTAATTCAGATGGTATATATAAAATATATTTAGATCCTTTGTTCATAAGCTTAACCCCTTCTTTCCATCCCGGAACAACTCTGGCTAATGGAATATCCGCAGGTTTTCCTCCCGTAGATTTTTTAGAATCTTCGATAACCGTACCATCGATTGTTTTTAAAACATAATTAACAGAAACCAAATCTTCTTCCGTAGGTTTTGCTCCAGTTCCTTCTTTTTCTACTTTATATTGTAATCCTGAAGCCGTAGTTTGAATTCCTGATTTCTTTTTATTTGCTTCTAAGAACTTTTTACTTTCTTCAGAGTTTCTTTTACCTACTTTTTCTAAATGTTTAGGCATGTAAGTTGCCATAAAAGACTGTATAGAATCCTCTGAAAATAATAATTTTTTATTTTCAAATTTATCTCTCATAGCCTGCATCACTAAATCAAGATTAATATCTTTATCAAGACCCTGAGGTTTAAAATTTTGAGCTAAACTTAATCCTATTGCATAAGAAGCTTTATCATCATCCGTTTTTAATGCGGATGATCCTCCTCCCTGAGCCTCTTTCAATTTATTACATGAAATAAGAGTTAGACCTGCTAATGAAGCCATTAAAATCGTCTTTTTGATCATTATATAATTTTTTTAGTATTTATATTATAATAGTTTATTTTACTTTTTTATTTCTGAACGTCTACTGTTTGTGGCGCTGATTTGAAATCAACCAATTCTACATCAAATATCAATACAGAATTGGGAGTAATATCTCTTCCTGCTCCACTTTCCCCATAAGCCAATTCCGAAGGAATAAACAATCTGTATTTAGAACCTTTGGTCATTAAGCTAACTCCTTCTGTCCATCCTTTTATCACTCTGTTTAGTTCGAACTCAATAGGTTCTCCGTTATTATTTTTATCTGTGGAGTCAAAAACAGTTCCGTTAAGTAGCTTTCCTTCGTATTTAACTTTAACCACATCTGTTTCTTTAGGTTTTTCCGTTGACTTACTTTTAGTAAGTATTTCATATTGCAATCCAGAAGCTGTCGTTGTTACTCCTTTCTTTTTTTTGTTTTGTTCTAAAAATTTAGCTCCTTCTTCTTTATTCTTTTGAGCCATTTCTTTCATTTTAGTTTGCATCTCAGCCATTTTCTTTTCTCCAAACGTTTTCATAAAAGATGCTATGGAATCTTCCGGATAAAGAAGTTTCTGACCTTTGAACACATCATTCATCGCCTGATTTAATATATTTAAATCTACATCATTAACCATGTCCTGCTGTTTTAAACTTTGTGCTATATTGGTTCCTATTGAATAGGATAATTTTTCTTTATCTGTTTTAAGTTCAGTTACTTTCTGAGCAAATACAGGTAATGAGCACATAACGAAAGCAGCTATAACAACATTTTTTTTCATTTATCTTATATATTTATTATATTAATATAGGTAGATGCAAATATCTAATAAATAATTGAATTTGTAACATAAATTTTAGTTAATGTTATACAAAAAAATATACTCTTAAGCGATGTTTATTTTTAATAGTCTTTACATTTTCGTTCCTATTTCTACTCTATATGTATACGTTCTCTGTTTTTATAGAAAGTAGATTTTTTTTATTAATTAAATTTCCGATTTAATTTCTACTAACTCTACTTCAAAAACTAAAACCTGATAAGGTCCTAAAGGACCATTTTCTCCGTAGGCTAATTCCGGAGGTATATATAAAATATATTTACTTCCTTTATTCATTAGCTTAATTCCTTCTTGCCATCCCGGTATGGTTTGAGAAAATGAATAATCAACAGGTTTATCAGAAGCTGATTTTTTTGAATTGTCAATAATAATTCCTTCTTTTGTTTTTAAAACATAATGGACGGATACAATATCTTTTTCTGTAGGTTGAGGCCCGGTACCCTCTTTCAGAATCTTATACTGTAAACCTGAATCGGTGGAATATATTCCGGATCTATTTTTGTTCAACTCTAAGAATTTCTTACTATTTTCTGCATTTATTTCCCCAATTTTTTTTAAGTGTTCTGGCTGATAATTAGCCATAAAAGATTGTATTGAATCTTCAGAAAACAATAATTTTTTATTATTAAATTTATCTCTCATTGCCCTAATCAATATATTTAAATTGATATCTTTATCCAGGCCCTTAGGAATAAATTCAGCAGCTAATTTTACGCCTAACGCATATGAAGCTTTTTCGTCATCAGTTTTCAATTTTGAAATCTTTTGCCCATAGTTGAGCACAGATATTAAAAATGATAACATTACTATGTATTTTTTCATAATGAGAATTTTTACCCTGAATTTTAAATTTCTAAACGAAAATCATTTCTAAGTTTTTCTAAAAGAGGATTAATTTTAACCATTTTTTCAAATTTATCTTTAGATGTAAGCAAAATGGTTTTACTTGTCTCCTTAATTTTATAATCAAATTCTATTGAATAATTATTAAGATGCTTTTTTAAATTTTGAAATATATTTTCCCTTAATGTTTCAAATTCATCATATGCAGAATTGGAAGGAAATTCAAAAAAAATAACTTGATTATTAACTACCTTACACGCTGTTGTGTTTAAAACGTTATATAAAACGGGCTGTTTTCCCTTAAGATTTTCCAAATAATTTATCCAGAATGATTTCACGTCTTGTTCTTTAAAATCATCTTTATCTTTTTCCGAAGAGTCTAACCCTGCATTTTCATCAGCAGATTCTTCTTTTGAATTTAATGAACTTTTAATTGATAAAAAAGAGGAACTCTTTTTGACCCCGCCTAAAGGTTTTTGAACTGATTTTACAGGTTTTTTTTCCAAATTTACTATGGATTCTGATACCTGTTCTTTTATTTCATTATTGCTAACTTCAGTACTGACTTTTGATTGAGATATTTTTACATTTTCACTTTTGGTCTGATTAATGTCTGCCGTAAAAAAGCCAGGAAGTATTATCCTAAATTTTTTTTTTTATCTCCCAGATTATTCTCTGCTGTTAAAGAAGCTAGTTGCATAAGCGCTATTTCCACAGACAATTTAGGATTCTTACTATTTCTAAAATTTATATCTGCCTGATGGCATATTTCAATAGCGTCTATGAGAAATTTTGGGCGACAGATTTGAGCTTGTTGCAAATATTTTTGTTTAGTTGACTCCCCTACTTCTAAAAGAGGTAGTGTCTGAGGATTCTGAGCAACCATTAAATCCCTGAAATGACTTCCTAAACCGGAAATAAATATTTGGGAATCAAATCCTTTTCTTACAATGTCGTTATAGGCTATTAATAAGCCGGGAATATCATTTTTAAGTGCTAAATCTGTAATTCTAAAAAAATATTCGTAATCCAAAATACTCAAATTTTCAGTAACTGCTGCAATAGTTAAGTTTTTTTGAGTAAAAGTAACCAGCCTGTCAAACATGGATAAAGCATCTCTTAATCCACCGTCTGCTTTCTGTGCTATAATGTGTAAGGCATCATCTTCGTAATGAACTGCTTCCTTATCTGCTATTTTTTTTAGATGATTTTTTATATCATTAATTTCGATTCTTTTAAAATCATATATTTGACAGCGAGATAGAATAGTTGGTATGATTTTTTGCTTTTCAGTAGTTGCTAAAATGAAAATAGCATGTGCAGGTGGTTCTTCCAAAGTTTTCAAAAATGCATTAAACGCAGCATTTGAAAGCATATGAACTTCATCTATTATATAAACTTTATATTTTCCTACCTGAGGAGCATACCTTACCTGTTCAATAAGATTACGTATATCATCTACTGAATTATTTGAAGCGGCATCTAATTCGAATATATTAAATGCAAAATCATTTTCGTCAGTTTCACCAAATTTTTCGTTGATTTTTCTTGCAAGTATTCGCGCACAAGTTGTTTTTCCAACTCCTCTGGGACCGCAGAAAAGAAGCGCCTGTGCTAACTGATTGTTTTCAATGGCATGTTCCAAGGTATCGGTAATATGACTTTGACCTACAACACTATCGAATTCAAGTGGCCGGTATTTTCTTGCAGAAACAACAAAATTTTCCATATTTACAAAGTTAGTATTTTCTTGGTGATAAATGAAAATTATTATTTACATTCATTACATACTCCATGAGCTATAATATCCAATTTTTCCATCTTGAATCCCAGAGGCATTTCCAAAACCGGGGCTTTGACTTTAGGCAGGCAGAATACCTTTTTACAACTGTTACAACAAAAATGTATATGACTATCTGCATGAAATTCTTCTGAGCAATTATCCAAACACAAAGCATAAACAGTAACGTTCCCATCATTGATACTGTGCAGAAGCCCTTTTTTCTCAAATGTTTTCAGAGTTCTGAATAAGGTTGTGCGGTCAGAATAATCAAAATCTGACTCCAAGTCAGAAAGGGAGATAGCAGAACTTTGTTTTAAAAAATAATCTAATACCAAAAGCCTCATAGCTGTTGGATTAATTTCTTTTTCTTTTAATATAAGTTCCAGTTGCTCAGCCATTCTACATTCTTTCAGGAGCACCAATACCTAAAAGGTTTAAAGCACTTTTAATAACATTCCCAGTCCATTGGGCCAAAGCTAATCTTAACTGTTTTTCAGATTCATATTCAGCATTAAGAATAGAATAATTCTGATAAAAATAATTAAATTCTTTTACTACATCGTAAATATAATTGGCTACAATAGCCGGATTTAAAGTATTAGCAGACTTTTCAATACTATCGGAAAAGGAAGCAAGCAAAATAATCAACGATCTTTCAGTTGCATTTAATTGCTGATCCGTAATAGTAATTATCTGTTGATTTGCTTTTCTTAATACAGATTGAATACGAGCATAGGTATATTGTACAAACGGTCCTGTATTTCCATTAAAATCTATACTTTCGTTAGGATCAAAAAGAATACGTTTTTTAGGATCCACTTTTAAAATATAATATTTTAATGCTCCTAGACCTATCATTTCATTTGTATGTTCTTTTTCAGCTTCTGTGTAACCATCTAATTTACCTAACTCCTCTGTTTTCTTAACCGCTTCTTTATGCATTTCTTCCATTAACTCATCAGCATCGACGACGGTACCCTCTCTGGATTTCATTTTACCGCTTGGTAAATCAACCATTCCATAAGAAAGGTGAAATAATTTATCTGCCCATGCATAGCCCAATTTTTTTAAAATTAAAAATAAAACCTGAAAATGATAGTCTTGCTCATTTCCGACAGTATAAATTAATTCCCCCAATTGAAATCGGGTAAACCGTTCTACAGCAGTTCCTAAATCCTGAGTTATATAAACAGAAGTACCATCTCCTCTTAAAAGTAATTTTTGATCCAGCCCATCGTCTGTTAAATCAGCCCAAACCGATCCGTCTTCTTTTTTAAATAATACCCCTTTGCTTAATCCTTCTTCAATTACATCTTTACCTAATAAGTAGGTATTACTTTCATATTGTATTAAATCAAAATTTACACCCAGTCTTTTATATGTTTGTTCAAAACCTTCATACACCCAACTATTCATTTCTGCCCATAGTTGTCTTATTTCTTTATCTCCATCTTCCCATTTTCTTAGCATGACCTGTGCTTCTAATAAAATGGGAGCATTTTTTTTTGCTTCTTCTTTATCTAATCCATTAGTAACTAATTCATTTACTTGTTTTTGATATTCCTTATCAAAAATAACATAATACTTCCCTACCAGATGATCTCCTTTTACTTTTGCAGAAAATGGTGTTTCTCCCTTACCAAATTTTTGCCATGCAAGCATAGATTTACAAATATGAATACCTCGATCATTAATAATCTGAGATTTCAAAACTTCATTACCTGCTGCTTTAAGAATGTTGCTTATGGAGTAACCTAATAAATTATTTCTTATATGCCCTAAATGAATTGGCTTATTAGTATTCGGTGATGAATATTCCACCATTATTCTGGCTTTATTTCCCTCTGATAATCCGTAATTTACATTTGAATAAGATTCCCTAAGCAACTGAGTAAAAACGCAAGGATTTAATTCCAGATTAAGAAATCCTTTGACAACATTAAAAGAAATAAATACCTCTTGTTGTACTAATACATTTCCTAATTCTTGAGCTATTTCTTCTGGTTTTTTCCTAACTTCTTTTACTAAAGGAAAAACTACCAAGGTGTAATCTCCTTCAAATTCTTCTTTTGTTGACTGTATTTCTATATTATGTATATGTAAACCGTAAAGGTCTTTTATAGCCTTTAGGCTATGCTCTTTTACTAACGACTTAGGGTTCATTTTAAAATCTCGTTTAATATTGCAAATTTACTAATTTTATTGCGTATGACCGCTTACATCAATAGTTTTATAATTTTTAAAATTTGAATTTAGCTGCGATTTTAAGATTCATGTTTTATATCTTAAACTTTAATGACATATTTAATTTCTGAATTATTATTTTTTAATTCGGCTAAATGCCTGGGTAGCTGTTCAAAATCACTAATATTTAAATCTCTAAGATGAAATTTTGAATTTCCTATATCATTTAATAACTTTTCACCCTGTATCATTAGATCTGCAATTTGAGCATCTGAAGCATAGGTATGAAATGCGCCTAAGGCAATTTCATGTAAAGAAATACATGTGGTAAATGCTGGTAAAGTATTTTCTTTCACCCTATCTTGAATAGCTACCATATGTCCATAATAACTAATCATATTCATTAATCCTGTTGCATGAATGCCACTGACTGTGTCGAAAATTATATCAAAAGAATTATGATTTATTGATTGGAGTAAAACATTTTCCCAATCAGTTAAGTTATAATCAACTGCATTGAGAACTCCCATTTTTAAAAATTTCTGATGATGTTTTTTACTTGAAGTTACGTAAACTTTTGCTCCGGCATCAATGATCAACTGGGTTAAAAAATATCCTACTGATCCTCCTGCTCCACTTACCAAAACCTTTTTATTTACAACATCCGGAACTTTTTTAAATGACTGCCATGCAGTTAAACATGGGCAAGGAAAAGCTGCTGCCGTAGAATCACTAACTTTTTCAGGTATATAAATTATATTTTTCCCATTAGTAATAGTATGGGTTGAGAAACTTCCGTTTTTATTTAAATCTGCATGATAGCAAACTCGAGTACCGAGTTGAATATGCTTCATTTTATTTCCTGTCTTTATTACGATCCCTGCTCCATCTACTCCAGGAATATGATTCTTTTTCCAGTTGGCTCCCCCAGAACTGATAAGTTTCCAGTCCACAGGGTTAAGACCAATATAACTATTTTCAATTAAGACTTCTTGTTCTTCAAGTTGCCGTACTGTCTGATCTTTTAAAATTAATTTCTCAGGTTCTCCTTTTTCAATCCAGCACCATGATTGTGATTTAATATTTGTCATTAATATTATTTAAATTTATTTTAATAAAATAAGGACATTAATTATTCGTATCCTTATAATTTTCATATTACATATTATAAGTTTATTAATCAGGAATCCAAGGCAGGCAATGAGTCTTTGAAAATTGTTCATATAATTCCTTCGGTGTCTTCCAATTTATTTGCTCCTTTTGTATTCCTTGTGTTTGTAAATAAGCCCAAAACTCTTGTTCTGTGATAAAACCCTTATTTATTTTTTGTTCTGGTATAAATATAAACCAAGCTTTAGGGAATTCTTCTCCACCTATAATTGGATATTTCTCACAATAACAAATAATTATTTTCCTTAATAGAATATTTATTTTCTGTATTCCATATGCTTTTACAATTTCAGCTGGAGTTTTCGGTTTAAAATCTGACTTTATAGCCCATTCTTCCCCTTTGTTTAATGATATGGTTTCATAAGGCTTAATAAGAGGAAAGCGGATGTAATCGTATCCTGAATTTTCTGTATAAAATGGATCTTTATTCATTTGGGTTTTATTTAGTTTTTTACTTTCATGCTGGGTACATGAAATGAAATTAACTGTAATTATTATTGTTATTATTATCTTTTTTATATTCATCTTATTCAGGGTTTAATTATTGATGTCCATTCGGCATTAAGGTGTAGTAAATCGTTCCCTCCTAATACATCATGATATGCAGTTCCGGTAATTCCGGTTATGGTATCATAAGCATCGCTCCTTCCTCCCGGACGTAAATCGAATATATCGGAAAAGCTATGGTTCATAGTAATCGTACCATCAGCCGCTACCTGAGCCGCTGAAGTTACATTAGTATTACGAACCATCCAGGTTAATTCATTTCCGGCAACTTTCCAGGTATCCCGGTATTCTTCTTTCCAAAATCCTTTGGCCTGATCCCACATATCCCCCGGAGCCCGTTGTCCTCCGAAACATACCAAGTCAACATCTTTTATAGAAAAAGCCTCATTACCATATCGTGGATCATTTTTTATCAGATTTACTAATTCCTGTTCCCTGGCTACCATAGCCGGATCATTTTTCACTTTTTCCAAAGCCTGCCCGGATATCTGTCCTTCTCCAAACTGTAGCATTGAAAGCATTCCGGCATCAAACAGAGTATTCACTTTGTTGTCTACTCCCAGCCATTCTGCTAATAATTGACGGGGACCATGCCCCCAGCCGGAACCTTCATAATCGTATCCGTTCCACCAGTCTTTCAGAATTTCGGAACGGCTCAAGGTAGAAGGAGTAATTTCCATGTTTGCCTTTACAGGATTCCCTGCTCCCATACGCTTCTGCATTTGTTCCATTGCCGTAATCAGATCTCCTATCATATGCCCGTCCAGCCAGGAACAGTCCTGCGGAACTACTATGCGCTGCATTCCTTGTTGTCGGGGCAAACCTCCGGTAAAATTCCCCCATATCCCCGACAAGGCTAATACTCCGCCCAATACCCCTCCTCCGGCCGTTCCTAACATACCTCCTGCCTGGCTGCCTATAAGTGCTCCTCCAACAGTAGTACTTCCCATAGTAACCGGATTTAGAGTAGTAGATCCAACAATAGCTCCTGCCGAACCACCGACCACAGTACCCGCCGCAGAACCGGCAACTCCTCCCAGTACCGGAAGAGCAGGTGCTGCCAATACTCCGCCGGATAATACCGCTTCCCGGTTATCCTGTAATCCGTTTAAGGGATCTTTGGTTCCTACATAGGCTTGTATATGCTTGGTATTGTTGACATCTATCCCGTTTCTTTCATAGGTTTTTTCATGCACGGCAGCGGCATTGTAGGTATAGGTAGGGTAACCGGTAGTAGCACCGGCAATAGTTGCCAGCCCTCCTCCTAAGGAATGCCCGGTAATACTCACATCGCCTTTTATATCTCCTGCATTTTTAGCTTCCTGTACTTTTTCAGCTAATTTTACCGAAGCATCATACTGTTCAGAACTTAGCCCCATTGCTTGTACATAGTCTTCTTTAATATCATTAATTCCCGCCCCAGGGTCGGTTCCCCGGTAAGCCACTACCACATTCCCATTTTTATCTTCGTAGAGCGTAGCATAAAATCCATTATCCTGATCCTGATTTAATAATTTTCTCCAATCGTCTTTAAGAATTTCTTCTGCTCGTTCTGCACTTACCGGTTTAAAACCGTCAATTTCCGGGTTATTCTCCGGGTTATCAAAATCTACATTGGTATACGCTCCCTGTGCCAGCCGGGCATGGGTAAGGGCTACACTCATATCAGGAAGTACTATATAAATAATTCCCCCCATCAGGCAACGAAGGTTGGCTTTTTCCAATAAGGCTTTCTGCCTGGAAATTTTAACCTTAGGGTGTACGACCGTCCAACGGGAAGGCTTGCACAAAGAAGAACAAAGGCTGGGCAGGGTTTGGGTAGCCAGACGGTTTCCCAATAATCCGCCGACAAACTTACCGGCAAAATAGCCTACAAAAGCTCCTACCGGTCCACCCAACGATCCTATAGCAGCACCTATCATTCCCCCTGCGGAAGCAGAGCCGCTTACCATTTTCTGGCAATGAAAATTATCTTTAAACCGATCGTTTTCCGTTGCTTTCAGCTTATTGTTGATATAAACGGAAGACTGGGAGGTTACTTTTATTTCCGAATTTGCTTTCCCTTCTAAGCAGGTAGTTAACGCCCCATCGGGTACATACAACTGGCTCATAAAATTAGTTTGTTAAAGGTTGTCCGGTAAGCGTTTTTCCCGCTGATAAAGAATCTCTTACCCTCTGAAAATATTTTTCACTATTTTTCATTCCCGAAAGCTCTTTTATTTCCTGAGGAAGTTGTTCATACCGTTTAATCTCATTTTCCATTCCTTTTCTTCTCTGTGCTTCTACCGGAAATTGGATATGGTATTCATTCCGCAAACGTTCTTTAACCGATTCCAATTCTTTTTTAGCCTTATCCGTTCCTCTAAAATCCTCCAACTTCTTTTGAACTGAAAATGCTAAATTATTTCCATTTGCATTTACAGAAAGAGGATCTGATCCTTTATCCAAAAAATAATGAATCAGAGCAAATTGTCTTCCGGATAAAGCTATCTGGGCGGCATTATCGCAGCTTCCGTACTCCAAATAATTAGCATCGGCCCCGTATTTAAAAAGCAGATTGAGATAGTCCTGCATATTATTATGTCCCATAGCTACATTTAAAGGTAATAAGCCTACCGGAGTATTGGGATTGGCTCCGTTTTCCAACAATAGCTTAGTTAATTTTAAATTTCCACGCCCTACTGCAAAAGAAATATTGGTTTCTTTTATAGGCGGATTACCTTTGGTTATATCTAAAGATATTTTATTCGGATCGGCTCCTAATTGGAGTAGTTTTTTTACCATAGGTAAATCTTCCATCAGGCAGGCATAGTACAAAAAACGAAAACCGCTTTTGCTGCTCAGGGCATTTATATCGATCTTTTTTTCCCGTATCAGGCGTTCTGCCTCACGGGTATCTCCTTTATATATAGCCCTGCCCAAGGGTAAGTAGACTTCTTCAAAACAAAATTCTGGAGTATATTTTTTACGATTTTTATCCCGAATGGGGTCTAAACATGATAATAATACATTCATTCCGGTTATAATTAAGATTATTTTTATAAATATAGATATAGTTCTCATAAGTAAGAAATTAGTATTTGTATATTTAATTTTTAACAATGAGCCAATTAATATTTCCCTTCTAAACAGGTAGTTAATGCTCCATCGGGTACATACAACTGGCTCATACTATCATTTAACTTTTGTCATTTGATCTACTTCCTCTATGTCTATTCCCCAGTAAGTTTTACCTAATGCCAATGAATCCTTTATTTTTTGAATAAACTTAGCATCACTTTCCATTCCCGATAAATCTTTTATTTCTCTTGGCAATTGTTCATATCTTTTGATATTTAACATGGCACCTTTTCTATAATCTGCTTTTATTGGAAATTGAATCTTATATTCATTCTGTAAACGTTCTCTAACCGATTCCAATTCTTTTTTAGCCTTTTCCGTCCCTCTAAACTCCGCTAATTCCTCTTGTATTGAAAATGCTAAACTATTTCCATCCATATCTAATAAAAGAGGATCTGCTCCTTTATCCAAAAAATAATGAATTAACTGAAAATGCCTGCCTAAAAGGGCTATCTGAGCACTGTTCTTTCCATCTCCATATTCCGGATAATTAGCATCCGCCCCATATTTAAAAAGCAGATTGAGATAGTCCTGCATATTGTCATGCGTCATAGCTACATTTAAAGGTAAAGAACCTACCGGAGTATTAGGATTGGCTCCGTTTTCTAACAAGAGTTTAGTTAATTTTAGATTCCCTCGGGCTACAGTAAAAGAAATATTGGTTTCTCTTATCCCTTTTCTTTTACCTGTTTTATCTATAGAAATTTTATTTGGATCAGCCCCTAATTGGAGTAGTTTTTTTACCATAGGTAAATCTTCCATCAGGCAGGCATAGTACAAAAAACGAAAACCGCTTTTGCTGCTCAAGGCATTTATATCGATCTTTTTTTCCCGTATCAGGCGTTCTGCCTCACGGGTATCTCCTTTATATATAGCCCTGCCCATAGGTAAATAGGCTTCTTCAAAACAAAATTCTGGAGTATATTTTTTACGATTTTTATCCCGAATGGGGTCTAAACAGGAAATAAACAGCATAATGATACTAATCAAACAAAAAACGACTGGTAAAAGCTTTCGGTTTTTCTTCATTGAGTGGAATAGTTTCATCTTTTGTGTTTGTTTCGGTATTTTCGGGTTTATCTGAAGATATACGGGTTATTTTATACTGTACAATATAAAGCAACTCTTTACTCATTTGTTCTTTCGCATATACATAGGCCTGCTTTAATTTTCCCGTTTGCTTATGGAACATATATTGTCCTTCTATCTTAAATTCGGGATTAAAAGGTGACTGCAACATAGCAGCATAACCTTTTTCGTATAATTCTTTAAAATGTTGCAAACGAGTAGACGGAACATCTGCCTGTAAGCTAAACTGTATGTATTCTTTTTCCTCTTTGCTGGTATAAAACCAGTCATAGCATATATTTTTTTGAGGGAATATAAGTGAATTAACTTCGATATTCTTTTTCAAAGGTTGTGTATAAAGAACAGGATACCTCAGATTATTTTTAGGACAAAAAACTACCTGATATAACATATTTTCTTTTATAAGCTTTGATACATTCTCAAAAGCTTTATTGTATTGTTCTACTATAATTTTCACAAAATCATCCTGCAATTCAGAAAATTTCACATCCTGAAATTTAATCTCTTCCCATCTCTCCAGTATTTCATTTTTATTGAGTACACTCTGAATAGTTCCCTCTTCATTCAAAACTATCTGTAAATGGTCAGATGATTCGTTAATTTTATTTATAACCTCTATTAACGTTTTTAACTGAGTATCGTACTTATGTATTTTTTTATCTTTAACTTGTATGTCAACCTGAGCATTTTTATTTTCTGTAATTCCCCATATACTTTCGGTTTGGTTCTCACTCATCGGATCATTCTTAACTAAAAACAGGTTTTTAATTTCAATCTTATATTCTTCCTTAAGCCCAAAAGTAAGGTTATTGTTTATATTAGATTTCTCATCCTTGGTTAATTGTCCCAAAGGTAATAATACTATTTTTATATGTCTGGGCAGTTTTTCTTCCCCGGACAGTAAGTCTGATAATTCGCAATGTGAATTATGATAGGTACGAAGAGCTTCGGCAGAAAGCTGAAATTTTTCAGCGATACTATGTAAAGTATCTCCTTTTTGTATTTTATAGACTTTATGATTCATAAAAAACAAACATTATAAAAAAACACTACATTATTAAACAATAAAAATACAAAAATATATTATATAAAAATAAAATAAGAGTGATAATAATTATTATCACTCTTATTTTATTTTTATATTATGTTGCGTTATTTAGAAAATGGACCACTGATTAAATTGTCTAAAACACCTTTCGGATTTGTCACCAAAGATTTATAACTAAAAAAAATATTACCTTTAACTTCCGGATAATTTTTGTTTAGTTTTACTTGTTCAATAAGCTCATCTGGATTTTTCCATTCGTTTACCCTATAAGCAGCCAGTCCAATATATAATTTTGTATGTGTCAATTTAGCTACATTATTCCACCATTCTATTAATGTAGAATAATCAGCTGAAGTATTTCCTCTGTGCCAATATAACTGAGGAGCTACATAATCCATCCATCCGTTTTGCATCCAATATAAAACATCTGCATATAAATCATCATAATTTTGAAGTGCTTTAGTATCAGAACCTCTGGGATCATTAGTCTGGTTTCTCCATACTCCAAAAGGACTTATTCCAAATTCAATATTTTTATTTTCTGATTTTATACTTTTATATAGGTTTTTGACAAATGTATTAATATTATTCCTTCTCCAGTCTGCTTTACTTGCGAAAGTGATTCCATATTTAGCATATTCTTTATAATCTGGGTATTCTAAGTTACCTACTTTGTAAGGATAAAAATAGTCATCTAAATGTACACCGTCAATATTGTAATTTTTAACTACTTCCATGATGCATTCTATTACATGGGTGGATACTTCAGGAATTCCAGGATTCAAATATAATTGATTAGCATATCTAACCACCCAATTCGGATGTTTAAACGCTATGTTATCTATGGAAAGTACATTTAAGTCTGCATTTTTAGCTGAAAGTCTGAATGGGTTAAACCATGCATGAATCTCTATATTTCGTTTATGAGCTTCAGTAATAATAAATTCCAATGGATCATATCCCGGATCTACTCCCTGCTTACCTGACAAATATCTTGACCATGGGCTTAATTTGGATTTATAAAAAGCATCTGAAGTTGGTTTTACCTGCAGTACTATAGCATTCATATTCCATTTTTGTACGTTATCTAAAATGGTTAAAAATTCTTTTTTTTGCTGTTCTGCTGATAATCCTGTTTTTGTAGGCCAATCTATATTTAAAAAAGATGCTACCCATACCCCTCTGAACTCTTTTACTTCTTTATTTAAGTTAGCATCCGTTGAATTTACAGTTTGTTTTGGTTGTCCTGAAACAAAATTTGCTATAATTAGCAAGGTTAGTATCAGTTTGAATTTTACATCTCTCATACAAAATTTACCTTTTACTTTAATCACTTTTACAAAATTAAGTATAAATCTAATATAATTGACTTAACGATTTGTTAATTATACTGTTATACACTATTCTATTTAACAAATAAAGTCAAACTAATAAGTATTATATTTTACTCATAAAATTTATTTTTTAATTTCTACATAATATTTATAGAAATAAGGTATAGTTTCAATACCTTTATAAAAATTGAATAAACCATAATGTTCATTAGGTGAATGTATTGCATCTGAATCTAATCCGAATCCCATGAGAACAGATTTGGCTCCTAAAACTTCTTCAAATAACGACACAATGGGTATACTCCCTCCAGTTCTGTAAGGTAACACTTCTTTACCAAAAGTTTTTTCCATAGCTTTTTTAGCAGCAATATATCCGGGATCTGTCGAAGGAAGTACGTAACCATTTCCTCCATGATGAGGTATAACAGAAACTTTAACACTTTCAGGAGCTATAGATTTAAAATATTTTGTAAATAAATTAGTGATTTCTTCGGGGTCTTGATGAGGAACTAATCTCATAGATATCTTAGCATGGGCTTTGGAAGGAATCACAGTTTTAGCACCTTCACCAGTATAGCCTCCCCAAATACCGTTAACATCTAGACACGGTCTTATAGACGTTCTTTCTAAAGAATTATATCCTTTTTCACCTTCAATTCCCTTTAATCCTATAGAATTCATAAATGTTAAATCATCAAATGGAACTTTGTTAATTTCTGCTCGATCACTTTGAGATAAATTTTCAACTTTATCATAAAATCCAGGTATTTGAATTTTACCATCATCATCAATTAATGAACTTATCATTTTTGATAAAACTATAATGGGATTAGGGACAGCTCCTCCATACAAACCTGAATGTAAATCTCTATTAGGTCCTTCTACCATTACTTCTACATAACTCAGTCCTCTTAAACCTGTTGTTACGGTTGGTACTTCATTAGAAAAAATATGTGTATCAGATATAAGTATAACATCACAGGACAATTGCTCTTTATGGGTATTCAAGAAATTTTCCAAATGAACAGAACCTACTTCTTCCTCTCCTTCAATGATAACTTTGACATTACAGGGTAAAGAATCTGATTTTATTAAAGATTCTAATGCTTTAACATGCATAAAAAATTGTCCTTTATCATCTGCAGAGCCTCTGGCAAAGATTGCTCCATCAGGATGTAAAACTGTTTTTTTTACAACCGGATCGAAAGGAGAACTTTCCCATAAATCTAACGGATCTGCTGGTTGTACATCATAATGTCCATAAACTAAAACGGTAGGCAAGTCGTTATTGATTAATTTATCTCCATATACCACAGGATTTCCTTTAGTTTCATAGACGCAAACATTCTCCAAACCTGAACTTTTGAAATTATTTGAAATTTCAGAAGCACAATGAATTATATCATTTGAATAAGCAGAATCCGCACTTATAGAAGGAATTCGTAATAAATCCAATAATTCACTCAAAAATCTATTTTTATTATTTATTTGATAATTAATAACCTGCTCCATTATATTATAATTTTTTTATAAACAAATATAATAAATCCTATTTTGATGTGAATATAAAAACAGTAATATTGAGTCTTAAAGAGAGAATATAAAAAAAATGAATCATTCAAAAACCATCAGAGCGATAGAGCTAGGTATAGAATTGGTTATAGATATAACTATAATGGTTTTTATTGAGTAGTAGAAATAGAATTAAAAAAGATAAATTAAATAAAAAAACCCTTAATCATTTCTGATTAAGGGTTTTTATGTTTAAAAATCCGGCGGCGTCCTACTCTCCCGCAAGTAGCAGTACCATCGGCGCAGTCAGGCTTAACTTCTGTGTTCGGAATGGGAACAGGTGGGCCCTGACGCTATAACCGCCTAAAATATCTTAATGGGATTTTATATAAATAAATTGAACCTTCCAGCTTCCTGAAAAACGGCTTGTTTTTCTGTATGTTTGTTTTAATACTATTGGACGAAACCTACGGGTAATTAGTACTGCTCGGCTGGGACATCGCTGCCCTTACACCTACAGCCTATCAACGTGGTGATCTCCCACGACCCTTAAAAGAACTCTCATCTTGCGGCGAGTTTCGCACTTATATGCTTTCAGTGCTTATCTCATCCAAACTTAGCTACTCAGCGGTGCACCTGGCGGCACAACTGATACACCAGAGGTTTGTTCAACTCGGTCCTCTCGTACTAGAGTCAACTCCGCTCAAAATTCTAACGCCCGCAATAGATAGAGACCGAACTGTCTCACGACGTTCTGAACCCAGCTCGCGTGCCACTTTAATGGGCGAACAGCCCAACCCTTGGGACCTTCTCCAGCCCCAGGATGTGACGAGCCGACATCGAGGTGCCGAACCTCCCCGTCGATGTGAGCTCTTGGGGGAGACTAGCCTGTTATCCCCGGAGTACCTTTTATCCTATGAGCGATGGCCCTTCCATGCGGAACCACCGGATCACTATGTCCTGCTTTCGCACCTGTTCGGCTTGTTGGCCTCACAGTCAAGCACCCTTATGCCATTACACTCTACGCACGGTTGCCAAGCGTGCTGAGGGTACCTTTGAAAGCCTCCGTTACTCTTTTGGAGGCGACCACCCCAGTCAAACTACCCGCCACGCAATGTCCTTCTTTTGCAGAAGTTAGGCTCCAGATAAATAAAGGGTGGTATTTCAACGTCAACTCCACGACTCCTAGCGAAGCCGCTTCATAGTTTCCCACCTATCCTACACATCATTTACCCGAAGTCAATACGAAGCTATAGTAAAGGTTCACAGGGTCTTTTCGTCCCATTGCGGGTAATCGGCATCTTCACCGATACTACAATTTCACCGAGCTCATGGTTGAGACAGTGCCCAGATCGTTACACCATTCGTGCAGGTCGGAACTTACCCGACAAGGAATTTCGCTACCTTAGGACCGTTATAGTTACGGCCGCCGTTTACTGGGGCTTCAGTCAAATGCTTTGGATTGCTCCGAACATCCTTCCTTAACCTTCCAGCACCGGGCAGGTGTCAGACCCTATACGTCATCTTTCGATTTTGCAGAGTCCTGTGTTTTTGATAAACAGTCGCCTGGGCCTTTTCACTGCGGCTCCCGTTTTACGGGGAGCGACCTTTCTCCCGAAGTTACAGGTCTATTTTGCCTAGTTCCTTAACCATGATTCACTCGAGCGCCTTAGGATACTCTCCTCATCCACCTGTGTCGGTTTTGGTACGGGCCACTGTAAACTAGCCTTAGAAGTTTTTCTTGAGAGCTCTTACCTACACTATCCATTCGGCCGAAGCTTCCTGGTACTATCACATTCGGCATCCTTGACGCATTTAACTATCAAAGATATACCTACACGCTTTAACGTACTATTCCGTCAGTACGCGGTAGTTTCATTACTCTGTCCCTCCTTCGAATTTACAGCGGGTATCGGAATATTAACCGATTGGCCATCGACATCTCCTTTCGGATTAGCCTTAGGACCCGACTAACCCTCAGCTGATTAGCATAGCTGAGGAAACCTTGGATTTACGGCGTGGGGGTTTCTCACCCCCATTATCGTTACTTATGCCTACATTTTCTTTTCTGTCTGCTCCAGCATGAGTCACCTCACACCTTCGACGCCAACAGAATGCTCCCCTACCGAAATATATTATTTCGCAGAGCTTCGGTAGTATACTTATGCCCGAGTATTATCCATGCCGGACCGCTCGACTAGTGAGCTGTTACGCACTCTTTAAATGAGTGGCTGCTTCCAAGCCAACATCCTAGCTGTCTGGGCAGTCCGACCTCGTTTTTTCAACTCAGTATACATTTCGGGACCTTAGCTGCTGCTCTGGGTTGTTTCCCTCTCGGACATGGACCTTAGCACCCATGCCCTCACTGCTAAGAAACATATAATAGCATTCGGAGTTTGTCAGGATTTGGTAGGCGGTGAAACCCCCGCATCCAATCAGTAGCTCTACCTCTATTATACTTGTCTTAACGCTGCACCTAAATGCATTTCGGGGAGTACGAGCTATCTCCCAGTTTGATTAGCCTTTCACCCCTAACCACAGGTCATCCGAAGACTTTTCAACGTCAACCGGTTCGGTCCTCCACTTTGTGTTACCAAAGCTTCAACCTGCCCATGGATAGATCACAAGGTTTCGCGTCTAATCCCACTAACTATAACGCCCTATTCAGACTCGCTTTCGCTGCGGCTCCGTAGCTGAACTACTTAACCTCGCTAGTGAAATTAACTCGTAGGCTCATTATGCAAAAGGCACGCCGTCACATCTTACGATGCTCCGACCGCTTGTAAGCGTACGGTTTCAGGATCTATTTCATCTTTCTTATCGAAATGCTTTTCACCTTTCCCTCACGGTACTAGTTCGCTATCGGTCTTTGAGGAGTATTTAGCCTTGGAGGATGGTCCCCCCATATTCAGACAGGATTTCACGTGTCCCGCCCTACTCATTGTCATTTATTTATGAATTTCACTTACAGGACTTTCACCTTCTCTGGTTACTTTTTCCAAAGTATTCTGTTACGCATAGATAAACTTTTGGGCTATTCCGATTTCGCTCGCCACTACTCTCGGAATCTCGGTTGATTTCTTTTCCTCTTCCTACTTAGATGTTTCAGTTCAGAAGGTTCGCCTCCCTTGCGGGATACTGTACTTAGGTACAGTGGGTTGCCCCATTCAGACATCTGCGGATCACTTCGTGTGTGCCAATCCCCGCAGCTTTTCGCAGCTTACCACGTCTTTCTTCGCCTCTCAAAGCCTAGGCATCCGCCGTACGCTCTTAACGATTTCTTTCCTTAGCCGCCTTTCAGGACGGCTGCTCGGTTTAATTTCTTTATATAAAATCCCAGTAATGTCAATGATCTGTATAACAACACTTGTTATAATCTTGTATCTTTTATAAAAATAACGCTTTTTCGTTATTTTTATTAATACTTGTGGAGAATAAGGGAGTCGAACCCTTGACCTCCTGCGTGCAAGGCAGGCGCTCTAGCCAACTGAGCTAATTCCCCTTGGTCATCTTGTAGTCTCAGGCAGACTCGAACTGCCGACCTCTACATTATCAGTGTAGCGCTCTAACCGGCTGAGCTATGAGACTCTGTCTGTTTGGTCTTTCCTGTACTTACTTTAAGCTCTTTCTGTCTTTCCTGTGCTCGTAGATGGTTCCAGGGGTGTGTTATTATATTGTGTGTTTCTTTTTTTATTTTTCTTTGCTTTCATGTGACACTTGATATTTTTTAATCTTATTGTTTATTACTATATATTAATCATTATAATTATTTATAGCTTAAATAATAAACAGACAAACTCCTGGAATAAAATAATTCCATTTGGGTTATCTTGTGATAACTCCTGTACTCTAAAAAAGAGATGTTCCAGCCGCACCTTCCGGTACGGCTACCTTGTTACGACTTAGCCCCAGTCACTAGTTTTACCCTAGGCAGCTCCTTTTACGGTCACCGACTTCAGGCACCCCCAGCTTCCATGGCTTGACGGGCGGTGTGTACAAGGCCCGGGAACGTATTCACCGCATCATGGCTGATATGCGATTACTAGCGATTCCAGCTTCATAGAGTCGAGTTGCAGACTCCAATCCGAACTGAGACCGGCTTTAGAGATTCGCATCACATCGCTGTGTAGCTGCCCTCTGTACCGGCCATTGTAGCACGTGTGTGGCCCAGGGCGTAAGGGCCGTGATGATTTGACGTCATCCCCACCTTCCTCGCGGTTTGCACCGGCAGTCCCATTAGAGTTCCCGACTTGAATCGCTGGCAACTAATGGCAGGGGTTGCGCTCGTTATAGGACTTAACCTGACACCTCACGGCACGAGCTGACGACAACCATGCAGCACCTTGAAAATTGTCCGAAGAAATACCTATTTCTAGGTACGTCAATTCCCATTTAAGCCCTGGTAAGGTTCCTCGCGTATCATCGAATTAAACCACATGCTCCACCGCTTGTGCGGGCCCCCGTCAATTCCTTTGAGTTTCAACCTTGCGGTCGTACTCCCCAGGTGGGATACTTATTACTTTCGCTTAGCCGCTGAGCCCTAAAGCCCAACAGCGAGTATCCATCGTTTACGGCGTGGACTACCAGGGTATCTAATCCTGTTCGCTCCCCACGCTTTCGTCCATCAGCGTCAATCGGTATTTAGTAACCTGCCTTCGCAATTGGTGTTCTGTGTAATATCTATGCATTTCACCGCTACACTACACATTCCGGCTACTTCAATACTATTCAAGACTTGCAGTATCAACGGCAGTTCTACAGTTAAGCTGTAGGATTTCACCGCTGACTTACAAATCCGCCTACGGACCCTTTAAACCCAATAAATCCGGATAACGCTTGCATCCTCCGTATTACCGCGGCTGCTGGCACGGAGTTAGCCGATGCTTATTCGTATGGTACCTTCAGCTATCTACACGTAGATAGGTTTATCCCCATACAAAAGAAGTTTAAAACCCATAGGGCTGTCGTCCTTCACGCGGGATGGCTGGATCAGGCTCTCACCCATTGTCCAATATTCCTCACTGCTGCCTCCCGTAGGAGTCTGGTCCGTGTCTCAGTTCCAGTGTGGGGGATCACCCTCTCAGGCCCCCTAAGGATCATCGTCTTGGTAAGCCGTTACCTTACCAACTAACTAATCCTACGCATGCCTATCTCTATCCGATAAATCTTTGAATAAATAGTAAGGTTACTACTTAGTATATCCGGTATTAATCCGGGTTTCCCCGGGCTATCCCAGTGATAGAGGCAAGTTACATACGCGTTACGCACCCGTGCGCCGGTCTCTCAAGAAGCAAGCTCCTTAATACCCCTCGGCTTGCATGTGTTAGGCCTCCCGCTAGCGTTCATCCTGAGCCAGGATCAAACTCTCCATTGTAAAATTTTTGTTTCTTTAACATGGTAGTTATCCCTAAAACTCAAATGGAATTAACTTTGTTATTATTCCAGGTTTGCTGTTTTGTCTTTTTATCTTGTGTCTCTTTTTTCATTCTTAAAAAAGAAACTTTATGTCAACGATCTTCTTTGTTTGCGCCCCTTCGCTACTTTCGTTATCTCAGTAATTCCGGATTGCGAGTGCAAAGATACAGACTTTTTCTTATCCTCCAAATATTTCTGCACTTTTTTTTGACTTTTTTTAACCCCAAACCTATAACTCACTATTAAACAATTAGATAAATCATTAACTTTTTTTTACCTTTTTTTTCCATTTCTCTCACTTCTTCTATTTCTCAATGTTAACACGATGTTATTTCTTTATCCTCCTCCTCTGTTTTTATTCTTCTATTCTATGATATACTTAATTCTCCCCCCCCTTTTTAATTGGGATGTCGTTCTGCAATATCTATAGTTGTACAAAAACTAATATTTAAATTAATGGTTAAATCATACGAACGGGTTTTTATATTCGAGCGGGCGTCAAAATCATTTGACGCCCGCCCGTAGTTTCTACTTATATCTATTAATACTTATTTTACTATTATTCTCATCGCATTTTTTTAATACTCTTTATATATACCTAATTATATAAAAATACCCTGATATAACATATCAGGGTGTGAATATTGCTTATTGTTTTTTTTATTATTTAGTTCCGTGAAGCTCTACTTCCATATCAAACAAATCTTTGATCAACTTATCCTGTGGATTTCCATTACTGTACGTAATATTAAAATCTTGTCTATTAATTGTAAATTTCTCTGTTTTTACAGTAATATTATTACCTTCAATAGTTACGTTAGCTTTTACTTTTACATTTTTAGAAGTTCCTTTAATTTCCAAGTTACCTTCAAGCTCTGTATTGTAATCACCTTCTAAAGGTTTTACTGAGGTAATAGTAAATTTAGAGTCCGGATATTTAGCGACATCAAATATTTCTTCTGCTTTTAAATGCTCATCTAATTTTTTAGCAATGCTTTCGTCCGCTTCATCTTCAGATTTGATGGTGTTCATATCTGCAATAAAACTTCCTGCTTCCAGTTTACCATCTTTAACTGTTAGTTCTCCGCTTTTAAAGTTTATTATTCCATGATGTTTCGTTGCTATAGATTGTCCTAACCATTTAATATTACTATTTACAGTATTAATTTGATAATTAGCGGCATCTTCACTAGCCTGAACTTCCTCTTTAGCTTCGGTAGTTGTTTTTGTTTCTTTAGATCCTTCTTTACAAGATTGCATACCTATTATGGTGAATACTGCAATCCCTAGTGTTACTACTATTTTTCTCATATTATTTTTTGAATTTATACAAAACTAATAAAATAATTTAAGTGATTATTATCTTTCTTTGTTAAAATTATCTTACTAAAAAAATAGACTACTTTTGTATATAAATTATCTATTTAAATACAATATATATTATGGCTAAAACCAAAACCACCTTTTTTTGTCAGAATTGTGGTGCGCAATATTCTCAATGGATGGGACAATGTAAAGCTTGCGGTGAATGGAATACTATTGTTGAAGAAGTTATAGAAAAAGAATCTAAAAATAATCAGACTTTTTCTAAAAATGACTCAAAATCGCGAGTTTTAAAAATTCATGAAATTGAATCCCAAGACGAAAACAGAATTCTTTCACAGGATACTGAGCTGGATAATTTGCTTGGGGGAGGAATAGTCCCAGGTAGTGTTATTCTTATCGGTGGAGAACCTGGAATAGGAAAATCTACCTTGTTATTACAGATTTCTCTTCAAATCCCCAAGAAGGTTTTATATGTTTCGGGTGAAGAAAGTTCTAACCAAATTAAAATGCGTGCTGATAGATTATCTATATCTAACCCTGATTGCTATATATTAACTGAAACATCTACTCAAAAAATTATAAATAAAGCTCAGGAAATTCAACCTGAATTACTTGTTATTGATTCTATTCAAACCATACATTCTTCTTATATTGAATCTTCGCCGGGAAGTATTTCTCAAATTAGAGAATCTGCATCGGAATTAATTAAATATGCTAAAGATACCTCTACCCCTATATTTTTTGTAGGCCATATTACTAAAGACGGAACTATTGCAGGACCTAAAATCTTGGAACACATGGTGGATGTAGTTCTCCAATTTGAAGGTGACCGAAATTATCTATTCCGTCTTCTACGAGCTAATAAAAACAGATACGGTTCCACATCAGAGCTGGGAATTTATGAAATGTTCCAATCGGGATTACGCCAAGTTAAAAACCCTTCTGAGATTCTTATTTCAAAGAAAGAAGAAAATTTATCCGGAAATGCTATTGCTGCAACACTTGAGGGACAGCGCCCAATGCTAATAGAGATACAAGCACTGGTATCTACTGCTGTATATGGTACGCCCCAAAGAGTTACCACTGGTTTTGATGTTAAGAGACTTAATATGCTTCTTGCCGTTTTAGAAAAAAGAGCTGGTTTTCATTTAGGTTCTAAAGATGTATTTTTGAATATTACGGGGGGGATTAGAGTAGATGATCCGGCAATTGATTTAGGGGTTATTTGTGCTATTTTATCTTCTAATGAAGATATCTCTTTACCTGATAATTGTTTGTTTGCTGGAGAAGTAGGTTTGAGCGGTGAAATCAGAGCTGTAAATCGTATAGAACAAAGAATTACGGAAGCAGAAAAGCTGGGCTACGATGTCATTTTTATTTCCAAATATAATAAGGTTGATGTTAAAAATCATTCTATACGTATTGAGCTGGTTTCAAAAGTTGAAGATGTTTATAAATTATTATTCTAACATATATAAAAATCTGATTTTAAACAACTTAAATTTTAATTTATTTCTTAATGTTCTGCTAAAATATTGTTAAATAATCAGGTTCATTTAATTCAATTATTTTGCAATGAGTATCTTTGTTACCCTTATGATCAAAAAATAAAATCATTTAAAACATGAGTAAAACAAAATATTCTACGGTAATAGTAACAGATAAGCACTCTAACGAAACTAAAGTATACAGTATTAATCAAAGACATATTGAAAATATGTCTTTGTATAAAAAAGTTCTTCTTTATTCATCAATTACTGTATGTATTTTATTAACCGGATTATCCACCTTTATTGCATACGGATACTATCAGAAGAGAGAACTTCATGGAAAAATTGCAGATTTGGAAAATAAACTGGATAATAAAAAATTAAACCAAATGCTGAATAATTTAGATGAAGCTGAAAAATCATTAGATAAAATTGAAAAATATTTAAAAGAAAGAGAAGTAAAGACTTTATCATCTTCCAGAACTTCCGAAGGAACTGACAATGTCGGAGGTGAGTATTATCCTATTGAAGATCTTAATCCCGATTTGATTGAATCAAGAAAAGACAGAGTTCAGGATTTATTGAATAAAATTCAATCTATACCTGTAGGCCTTCCTCATATAGGCAGATTAACTTCCGACTTTGGTGTAAGAGGAAATCCTATGTCAGGCAAGGGGTCAGAATTTCATCCCGGACTGGATTTAGCTGGAAAAATTGGTGATCCTATTCGGGTTACTGCTAACGGAACAGTTACTTATGCAAGTGTTAAAGGCGGATATGGCAATTGTATCATGGTTAAACATTCTCATGGTTATGAAACTCTTTACGGACATTTGTCAGCAATCAATGTTAAACTGGGGCAAAAAGTAAAAGCAGGCGATATTATTGGTAAACTAGGTAATACCGGACGTTCTACAGGTCCACACGTACATTATGAAATATTATATAATAAGGAAAAAGAAAATCCTAAAAAATACTTACAAATAACAGAATAATTAACCAACTACTATATGTTTAATAAGAAAAAAAATGACTCTCCGAGTCTAGGTTCTGAGAATATAACAACAATCATAGCGGAAGATTGTAAAATTGAAGGAACCATCAATTGCAAGGCTTTTATAAAAATCGACGGGCAGGCTTTAGGTGGAATAACCAGCGCCGGTGGTGTTATTTTAGGTAAAAAGGGTTACGTTAAAGGTGATGTGAAAACCAAAGAATTAATTATTTACGGAAAAATAGAGGGAGACGTTTTTGCTGATAATCTAACTCTTAAAGAAACCGGAAGCATTATAGGAAATATGCACGTTAAAAGTTTTCAGGTTGAAAATGGAGCCAATTATCATGGAACTGTAAGTATGGATGCTACGCAAATTTCTTCTTCTGCTGATAAAGACACTCATCATAATAAACAGACAAAATAAAAACAGACCAATTAATTTAAATTGGTCTGTTTTTTTATAAGTTGAAATTTACTTTTTATCTCCTATTTTGTAGGCTATGCCTAATGATGTGTTTCTAGAAAAATAAATTGTCATCCATCTATAAAATGTATTCAATTTATTTCCTACGGAAACTAAAGATATAAGGTGAATAGATGACCATATTGCCCAGGCTATGAAGCCTTTAAGAAACATGGTTGGATGTATTAAATCTGCAACCGCTTTATTTCTACCAATTACAGCCATTGAACCTCTATCAGTATAGTGAAATGGACTTAGCTTTTGATTTTTAATTTTTCTTTTTAAATTTTTTGCCAGGTTTTTACCTTGTTGTATGGCTACCTGCGCCAACTGTGGGTGACCTTCAGGAAATTCTGAATCTGTAGTCATTATACAGGTATCTCCTAATGCATATATATCTTTATATCCTTTTACTTCGTTAAATTCGTCAACCTGCATTCTTCTCCCTTTACCAAAAATGTCTTCTGACAACCCTTTAAAAACTCTTGATGTTACTCCCGCTGTCCATATTATAGTTCTGGTCTCTATTTTTTCACCTCCATCAAAATAAATAGCTCCTTCATCACAGTCTTTAACTCTCGTATTCAATAATACTTTTACCCCCAATTTTTTTAATGCTTTGTAAGATTCTTCATGAGATTTTTCACTCATTGCTCCTAAAAGAGTTGTAGCTCCCTCCACCAGATATATATTTACTTTACATTTTAAATTTCTATAATCAACCGGAGAAATATAATTTACTATTTCACAAAGTACCCCGGCAATTTCTACTCCTGCCGGTCCTCCTCCAGTAATTACTATGGATAATAATTTTTCCTGTTCCACCGGATCCTGAACTAGGGATGCTTCCTCCATACGTAATAAAAGTGTATTCCTTAATAAAAGAGCATCGTTGAGAGTCTTCATCGGAATGGCATATTTTTCAATGTTAGACATTCCGAAATAATTACTTTGGGTTCCGGTTGCAAATATTAATATATCGTAATCTATTTCGCCATTGGAAAGTACCACTTTTTTTTCCTGAGGCTTTACCTCCACTAGTTCTCCTAAATGAAAATGTACATTTTTTTTATGTCTGATAAATCTTCTGAAGGGATAACTGATAGCGGCCGGTTCTAATATGCTTGAGCTAACTTGATATATGAGAGGTGGGAAAAAATTATAGTTGTTCTTATCTACCAGAATAATTTCATAGTTATCATCATTGGCCAGCTGGGTCATTATATTAATTCCAGCAAAACCTCCTCCTACAAGGACAATTCTTTTTTTCATATTTTTATTATATTCCTTTTATTTTTTTACTGTTTTTTATGTGTATGGTATAACTGAGTGTTTAAGCATTATACAAACATTTAGCCAAAAGTGATATTTTTCATATTATATTTTAACAAACTTTTTAAGAATAAAAATATAAGCTTACTTTTGCAGTGTTATTTAAAATTTATGATTCAAATAGACGATACTATTATTTCTCTGGATATTTTTCAAAAGCAATTTGTATGTAATTTAAACAAATGCAAAGGAATCTGTTGTGTGGAAGGAGATTCAGGAGCTCCGCTTGATGAGGATGAACTGCCTGTACTTGAAGAAATATACGATCAGGTAGCTCCTTATTTGAGAGATGAGGGTAAACGTTCTATTGAGCTGCAGGGAAAATATGTTACTGATATTGACGGTGATTATGTTACTCCTTTAATTGAAGGTAAAGAATGTGCTTACGTAATATTTGATAATGCAGGTATAGCTAAATGCGCAATTGAAAAGGCATATGAGGAAGGTAAAGTTTCCTATAAAAAACCTATATCCTGCCACTTATATCCTATACGCCTTCAAAAACTCAGAAAATATATTGCTTTGAATTACGATGAATGGCATATATGTTCAGATGCATGTACTTTAGGAAAAGAATTAAAAGTTAAAGTTTTTGAGTTTTTAAAAGAACCATTAATCCGAAAATTTGGTGAAGATTGGTATTTTCAGTTACAAGAAGCCAATCAACTCATTTTGGACGAAATGGAAGAAAAAAAATAATTATTTTTGGTTTTCGTTTCTAAGATTTTCTATTATTTCCTGAATCTCAGGATCTTTAGCTGTTACTGAATAATATTTAGCTATTTTTCCATCAGGAGCTATAATCATATATCTGGGTATCCAATTTAATTCTATATATTCTGTAAAAGTATTTTTCCAACCTGTATAAAACCAGTAATTATTCCCTTTTTTATCTAATCCGTATTTGACAATACTTTTTAACCAGAATTCTTTATTCCGATCTAAAGACAGATATATAAAACTCACCTCAGGATTATTTTCTTTTAGTTGATCTGAAAAAGGCATATCTACCAGACAGTCTTTACACCACCCTGCCCAAAATTTTATAACTATAATTTTCCCTTTGTAGTTTTCAAGTAATGTATTTAAGGTTATTTTATTATCATTTACATCTAATACTTGTTCAGACAATGCTTCCTTCGAAAATTCAGTCTTTGATATCTCAGGTATTTTCTGAGCCACAAGACTTATAGAGAAAAATATTGATAGTATTGTTATAAAATATTTCATGGTTATTATTTAGGATTTAAATTTTTTCAAACCTGAAATTCTCTCCAAGGTATACCTGACGGACCATTGGATCGTTTGCTAAATCTTCAGGATATCCTTCTTTTAGTATATTACCTTCAAACATAATATAGGTTCTGTTAGTAATTGCTAAGGTTTGCTGTACATTGTGGTCTGTAATAAGAATACCTATGTTTTTATTGACTAACGATCGGACTACTTTCTGAATATCTTCTACCGCTATAGGGTCTACTCCAGCAAAAGGCTCATCAAGCAATATAAAATTTGGGTCGGTTGCCAGACATCTTGCTATTTCACAACGACGTCTTTCTCCTCCGGATAATAAATCTCCTCTATTTTTTCTTACGTGTTCCAATCCAAATTCTTCTATTAAAGAATCTGTTTTTAACCTTCTTTCTTTTTTTGAAAGCTTTGTCATTTCCAACACTCCTAAAATATTATCTTCTACGGAAAGTTTCCTAAAAATTGATGCTTCCTGAGCCAGATATCCTATTCCTTTCTGCGCTCTTTTATACATTGCATCGTGTGTAATGTTTATTTTATCAATAAATACCTGTCCTTGTGTAGGTTTTATCAGGCCTACAATCATATAAAAAGTTGTTGTTTTTCCTGCACCATTAGGCCCTAAAAGTCCGACAATTTCTCCTTGTTCTACTTTTAAAGATACGTCTTTTACTACTCTCTTGCTTCCGTAAGTCTTAATTAAATGTTCACCACGTAATATCATAGGGTCAAAAATAAATAAATTACCTAAGTTTTAGATTGTACTATCTGTTAAATTTTACAAAATTTATTTTTTAAGTATAATTCGAAAGGTTGTACCTTTATTTAGCTCTGTCTTTAAAACAAATATTTTACCAAAATGATAGTCAGCTATAATTCTTCTTGCCAGAGACAAACCTAATCCCCAACCACGCTTTTTCGTAGTAAATCCTGGTTTAAATATTGTTTTAATATTTTTTAAAGGTATTCCTGCACCGTCATCAGATAGATCAATATAGACATGTTTTTTGCTTTCCTGTATTTCCATTACAATATTCCCTTCTTTTTTCATAGCATCTACAGCATTTTTTATTAAATTTTCTATAACCCAACTATAAAGGGATATATTGAGCTGTAGAAATATAGGATGTTCAGGAGATATAAATTTGAAAGTGATGTGCTTGGATACTCTGTTTTTTAAATATAGGAAGGCCTGATAGGAAACTTCTATAATGTCTGCTTCTTCTAATGATGGTGTTGAACCTATCTTTGAAAATCTATCTGTAATATTTTGTAGACGATTGACATCTCTTTCTATATTTTGAATGGGATGCTGATCTATATCTTCTAGTTTTAATATTTCCAACCAGCCAATAATTGAGGATAATGGTGTTCCTATCTGATGAGCTGTTTCTTTAGCCATTCCGGCCCATAAAAGACTTTGTTCTGTTTTTTTCAGGGTTTTGAAATACCAGTAGGTAAACCACACAAATAATACTATTAAAATTATTAATATAATCGGGTAATATTCTAACTGTGTAAGTAATAATGAGTTTTTGTAATAAACATATTGCTTTCCAAATGGTAACACTATGGGAATCGGTTTATACAATTCCTGCATATTGTCCAATTCGTCTTTTAATCTTACCGGATTAGTTATAACTTCTTTCTTAACATTTTTTGAGTCAAGATAGGTTCCTTTTTCATCTACTAAAATTACCGGAATAGTAGTATTTTGCTCTATAAACTGTACTAAGAAAACCTGTGTATTAGATGGGATACCGCTTTCTGTATTTAAAAGCTCTAAGGTTTTGGCATAATTCGCTATTTTAACAGATTCTTCTCTTTTTAATTCCTTGACTTTTCTGTTGGAAAATATAACGATAAAAACAGAAACGGTTAATGCTACAACATATCCGAACCAATTGCTTAATCGTATATTTTTATAGAAAGTCATAATTTGTCTTTTATTTAAATCTGAAAAGTTAAATAAAAGGTTTAAAAAGGATAATCAATGGCAAAGTTAATCTGAGGTTTTAATACATTTATATGCTTGAAATACCAGCGGTCTCCTTCGTCTCTTCGCGGATCGTGAAATTTATAAGCAAAATCAAATCGTATGATAAAATTACTTATGTTCCAACGAACTCCCCATCCTCCTCCGATACCTAATTCTTTATAAAAACTGTCAAATTCAAATTTATTCAGGGAATTTTTTCGGATTCCCCATACATTTCCAGCGTCAACGAATAAAGCTCCTTCAAAGCCTTTACTTGGAAGCGGAAAACGATATTCAAGTGAAGTAAGTAGTTTAAAGTTTTCCAACGCAACTAATTCATATCCGTCTTTACTTCCAAACTTAGAAGTTCCCGGACCAAATCCAAACGCTTTAAAAGCCCTAACATCACTTGGTCCTCCCACAGAATAACTTCTGTCGAAAGGCATATCGAAAGAATTTCCGTATGGTATACCTATACCTGTAAAAAAACGTACATTGAATGATTTTTTCAATGATAAATTCCAATATTTCCTGATATCCAAATCAATTTTCACAAATTGAGAGTAGGGAACACCAAATATTTCTTTTACCACTTTATCATTTGATGTGGTAAAATCTTTTAAAGATTTATTAAATATAGATAAGGCATTTCCTGCTAATTCAATCTGGGTTTTAATGTAAAATGGGTTTTTGGGAGGAAAAAAACTTAATCTTTGATCGTAAGTAAAATTATATTTAAAAGAAGATATTAATACATTTTGTGTAAATCTATACCTTCTTGATTCCAATAATCCATAGGAATCCATACTTTCAGGCGAAACATGCATAAGTTCATCTCTAAAGGCCCGGTCGTTAATAACTTGTTCCTGAAGCTGCTTTTCTGTTATTTTCTTGTCGTTTAAAGCACTTTCAAGTTCAGGATATACTTTGAAATAAAGTTCTTTCATAGTATTCCAATCTTCGGTATAAATATTATAGTAATTTCCCGGATTTAGAAACTGTGTGTACTGCAACCCCCATAATGTTACCTGATGAACGGTGGTACGTGTAGGAGTAAAATTATACGATAATCCTGCATTATAGTTCCTTCTATCCAGCCCTATATTATATTGTGCATTATATCCCAGGGTAATTGCTGAGGAGGGTCCCCACCTTTTAGGTATGATTTTTTTACCGTTAAAAGGAACCAGCAATTTGGGAAATGACAAACTTGCCTGAGCTGAAACTTCTGAAGCGTTAAATAAACTACTATTATTTTTTTTAGATTCTATGTTTCCTACAGAACCACCTAATGTGACACTTAAATTCTCTGCTCCTTTGAAAAGATTTTTTGCAGTAAAAGTTACGTTAGGTGTTATCCCGAAATTCACCACTTTGGAGCCAAATGCCTCAAACCCGATTTCGTATGAATATTTATCCATAGGTGTAAGAATAATATTTGTCACCAAAGTTGAATCAGATCCGGATTCAGGTGCTGTTTTAAATCCCAGGATATTAAAGTTGTTAACTTTATAAATATTTCTCCGGGTTTCTATTTCAGAGTTTAATCGATAATATTGTCCTTTTTCAATAGCCAACATATCTCCCAATACGCGATTTTTGTATCTTCCACCTGTTTCATTAACTATGAAAGCTATTGTATCCTTTATAATTCCTTTGCGTTTTTTTCCATCTTCCCATTTGACTATCTTTCGGTCAGTAACGTAATAGGTAGAATCAATATGATACTGCATTTCTTTATTTAAATTCTGCAGAGTTACTCTTAACTGATTATATTTATATTTTTTAAATTTTAGTTGTGCGCTGTCTTTTTTTACATCTGTAGCAATAGCACTTTTTTTTATGGACATCCGAACCGGAACATTATATATATTTTTTGCAGTATCAACGTAGTAAATAACTTCATCCTTTAAATCGTTGAATCGAAAATATCCCATATTTTGAAATCTATTTTCAATACGCGAAATTTCTTTTTCAATAACATAGGCATCGAGTCTGTCTCCTTTTTTTATTGAAGATCCTCTACTGAAAAATACATTTATCAGTTCTTCTTTTGTTCTTTCAACTGAATTTTTCTTAACTTTTATTTTTGTCTGTCTTTGCAGATAACCGTTATATAAATTATCCTGAAGTTCCTGGGCTACGTCATAAATTATGGTATCCATAATCATAGGTCGCCCCAATTTTATATCGTAACGTACTTTGGCTTTTTTGCCAGATGCTAACAAGGTGTCTTTTACTGAAGATTTTCTCCAGCCTCGGTTTTTAAAATATTGTTGAAGATTTTTAGCAGAAGAAGCTGCTATTGCAGTATCAGCTATTACAGGCGGTTCTCCGTTATTATAGAAAAACCTGTCAAACCATCGATTCTGCCCCACATAGCTTTTAAGATTGTATTTAATATAGAGAGAATCCAGCAATGCCTGATTTCTTTCTTTTTGTTTAACTTTATAATAGTCGTAATAGACTGAATCAAATTTCGGATCAGAACGGTCATACATCCATAAGGCTAAAGGAACAAAAAAAAGTATAGTTTTATTGGGCTTTTGCTTTACGTAACTATCTAGTTCATCGGAAAATGGAGATTTATATTCATTTACCACCGGTTTTCCTTTCTCATCATAAAAAGGCATTCCATATGCATCTAAATAAGGCATCCCTTTTTTATCTAAGTAATTGTATTTATTACCTATAAACAGGTATTGTTTCTCAGGAACCTTATTTGTTTTACATGAAAAAATTAATAAGATTTGAGCGGAAATCAGTATCTTTAATGTTATATTGCGTTTCAATTTTATCATATGCTGTCTACCAACAAAATTAAACTTATTCAATCACTTAGTAAAAAAAAGTATAGGCAAAAATATAACTTATTTGTTGTTGAAGGTATAAAAAACATTAAAGAATTTGTCTTTAGTGATTTTATTTTAAAAAATATTTACAGCACTGAACCTATTTCATTTCTCAATGAGTCTCAGTACGAGTTAATTTCACAAGATGAACTTAAAAAAATAAGTTTTTTAACTACTCCACACAACGCTTTGGCTTTATTTGAAATACCAATATTTAATTTAAATAAAATTGTTGGCATGCAATTAGCTTTAGATGAAGTTCAGGATCCTGGAAATATGGGAACTATCATACGCTTAGCTGACTGGTTTGGAATTGAACAGATAGTTTGCAGTCCCGGTACTGTAGATATTTTTAACCCGAAAGTTGTGCAAGCATCTATGGGATCTCTGGCAAGAGTAAATATTGTGTATATGGATTTAGTCAATTTTATTACCTCAAACGAGGATTTAAGAATTTATGCTACAGATATGAACGGAGATAATCTTTATGAGACTTCTTTTGCTTCTGATGCTGTGTTGGTAATGGGAAATGAAGGAAACGGAATTTCGGACCAGGTAAAACAATTATGTACAAATGTTATTACTATTCCACGTTTTGGGAATATTCAAAAAACGGAAAGTTTAAATGTTGCTATGTCTGCCGGAATTATAATAGGTGAATTTTTTTCTCAAATTAATAAAAATGGAAACAGTTAATATTTTTTGGTTTCGCAGGGATTTACGGCTTGAGGATAATCTGGGTTTGTATGAAGCTTTAAAAAAAGGAAAAACTCTTCCGATTTTTATTTTTGATTCTAAAATTTTGGACCAATTACCGGACAAATATGATGCAAGGGTCACTTTTATTTATAAACAACTTACTGTTCTTAATAAAAAACTTGAAAAATGTAACACTTCTATAGCATTATTATCTGGCAGCCCTATAGATTGTTTTAAAAAATTATGTGATTCATATTCCATAGAATCTGTCTATTGCAACGAGGATTATGAACCGTACGGTCTTGAACGTGATAAAGAAATTGAAGAATTTTTAAAGAGTAAAAAAATTTCATTTAAAAAATTTCAGGATCATGTTATTTGTAATCCAAATGAAGTTTTTAAAAAAGATGGTTCTCCTTATACGATTTATACTCCTTATTCAAAACAATGGAAATCTACAGTTTCCGAAAAAAAAATTGAAACATATTCCAGTGAATCTTTGTTAAAAAACTGTATTAATCATAACACTCAGCAATTAAATATCGATAAGTTAGGATTTAAGTTGAGCTCTATTAATCCTCCGGAACTTAATTTATCTTCATCGATAATTACTAATTATAAAAAAAACAGAGATTATCCATCTATGTCGGCCACTACTCACCTAGGTATTTACCTGCGTTTTGGTACAGTTTCAATCCGTGAAATTTTTCTAAAATTCAAAAAAGTTGATACAAGCCTTATAGATGAACTTATATGGAGAGAATTTTTTATCTCCATACTTTATCATTTCCCAAAAGTTGTAAAGCAAAGTTTTAAATCTAAATATGACAATATTAAATGGAGATATAATGAGGATGATTTCGACCGATGGAAAGAAGGGAAAACAGGATATCCTATAGTTGATGCGGGAATGCGGGAACTCAATGAAAGTGGTACTATGCACAATAGAGTACGAATGATTACCGCTAGTTTTTTATGCAAGCATCTGTTAATTGACTGGAGATGGGGTGAAGCTTATTTTGCTTCAAAATTATTGGATTTTGAACTTGCCAGCAATAATGGTAACTGGCAATGGGCCAGTGGTTCAGGTTGTGATTCGGTTCCATATTTCAGAGTTTTCAATCCTACAATTCAAATGGAAAAATTTGATAAGGATTACCAGTATATCAAAAAATGGATCCCTGAATTTTCTGATAAAGATTCTTACCTTCAACCTATGGTTGAACATTCTTTTGCTAGAGATAGAGCATTGAAAGCTTATAAAGATGCTCTTTAATTCTGCTAATATTTTTTAGAGTTTTTTAGCAGATTTATTTATTAATTATTAAATTTAATAATTAATTTGATTCGCTATGCATTTTATAGAAAAATCGGGTTATCAACCTCCCAATAACTTTATATTTAAAAATGCTCATTTATCCACTATTATTCCCGGTGCTATAAAAAAATACCCGGTTCCTCCTTATTCAAGAGAAAAGCTGGAACTTCCTGACGGAGATTTTTTACTCCTTGACTGGTGGATAAACGATAGTACGGATAGCATAGTAATTATTTCTCATGGTCTTGAAGGTCATTCAAGAAGAACTTATATAAATAGTTGTGCCGATTATTTTCACAAATTCGGTTATTCGGTTTTAGCCTGGAACCAAAGAAGCTGCGGCGGCGAAATAAATCGGCTTCCAAAGTTGTATCACATGGGGCTGATTGATGATCTGAAGTGTGTAGTTAATCAAGCCATATATTCGGGATTTAAAAAAATTCATCTTATTGGTTATTCTATGGGAGGGATTGTAACTTTAAATTATGCTGGTAAAATTAATGTTCCTGAAGAAGTAAAATCTTGTATTACATTTTCTACTCCTCTCAACGTTTTACAAAATGTAAAAGCATTTAAAAAAACTTCCAATTTTTTTTATTTTCATAATTTTATGGTTGATTTTAAAAAGAAATTAATTTTTAAACATAGTCAGTTTCCTGATATTTTCAATATTAAACAGGCTAAATCTATTAAATCATTTGACGATTTAGATTCTCTTTTTACAGCTCCGATATATGGGTTTGCAAATAAAGAAGAATATTATTTAAAAGTTTCTCCTTTATTCGTATTAAACAACATTAAAACCCCTACTTTAATTGTTAATGCAGAAAATGACCCTTTTTTAACCGAAGAGAATTACTTGGATAGATATGAAATTTCAAATCCAAATATTTACTTTGAAAAACCTAAATATGGAGGACATGTGGGATTTCCATTGCATAACTCTAAGTTCTCGTGGGCTGAAATCAGGGCCAAAGAATTTATAGACAGTATACTTTAAAGTAATACCCAAATAGCTCTTTTTATCATTTATTATTAACAAAAATCTTCCTTAAATTTATTTATATTAAATTTTAAACATTTTTTATTATATTTGCTTAAATAAATTTAAATTTAAAATGATGAAAAAACTATTATTATTAATGTTATTGCCTTTATTATTTATTAATTGTTCAAGTGACGATGATGACATTCCATCAAACAACCACCCCATAGTAGGAACCTGGAAATATATTGAAATAAAAGCTAATGTTGAAGGGACTAACTTAACCGAGGAACAAAAACAATTAATTATTTATAGTATGGATCCTGCTCCTGCTTCCAATGGAGTAATTCATATAACTTTTAATTCTGATGGAACTGGTTGGATTAAACATTTTGAAGATAATACCATAGATTCTTTTACTTATACTATAACAGGTAACATAATTAATCTTAAAGATGATAATGAAAATGATAACGAGAATGAAACATATACTTTCGAAATTCAAAATAATAGATTAATTATAACAGAAACTAATTACAACACTTTAGAATATTATCAAAATTTATATCCATCTGCTGGTATTACTAAGACAGATCTTATTATTACTTACGAAAAAATATAATTTCAATTTTAAAGAAATGAAAAAAGTGACTGTATCCAGTCACTTTTTTTTTGTAATTTACTTGCTTAAATAATTTAAGTACTATATGAAAATATATACAAAAACCGGAGATAAGGGAATTACTTCTCTTTATGGTGGTACTCGTGTTCCGAAAAATGCTATACGGATTCAGGCCTATGGAGATGTAGATGAGCTTAACTCTTATTTAGGTTTAATTAGAAGCTATACTAAACAAAAAGAACTTGATGATCAGTTGCAAGTAATACAAAATTCTTTATTTGATTTAGGGGCAGAATTGGCTACTCCCAATGAAAAAATGATTTTGGCTAATGGAAAGCCCAGATTAGCCTGCTTAATTAGTGAAAAGCAAATTAGTTTTCTTGAGGAATGGATTGATGCGATGGAATCTGAACTTCCTGCATTAACGCAATTTATACTTCCAACCGGATGTCCGGCTACTTCAGTATCGCATATTGCACGAACCATTTGCAGAAGGTCTGAACGAGCTGTTATTTCTCTGAATGAACAGGAAGAGCTCCGCCCTTTGTGCTATATTTATTTAAACAGATTATCTGATTATTTATTTGTCCTAGCTCGTTATTTCGGTCATCTGGCGGGACATAAAGAAACTCCATGGACTCCCAATGAATAAAGCATTACTTTTTATCAACGGAAAAAAGCCTAAATCTATACCCGAAGATTTATCCTCTTATTCTTTAATATGTTGCACCGATGGTGCTTATACCCGTTATGTGAAAAAATTCAATTTAACAGTTGATTTCATTTCGGGAGATTTAGATAGTATTAAACGTAAGAAAGTACCTTCTCTTATAACTGTGATACCAACTCCTGATCAAAATAAAACTGATTTCCACAAGGCTTTAGAACTTCTTATTAAGCGTGGAATTAAAGAAGTTGATGTTTACGGTGCAACTGGTAGAGAAAGTGACCATTTTATTGGCAATTTGGCAACTGCTCTATTCTTTAAAAAGAAATTGAAAATTACTTTTTATGATGATTTTTCATATTTTTTCTTTTCTGAAAAAAGAGTAAATCTTTGTGGTGTTAAAGGAAAAACAATATCTCTCATTCCTTTTTTCACGGCAACAAATATTTGTACTGAAGGCTTAGAATATCCTTTGTCTAATGAATCATTAACATTTTCTGAAAGAATTGGTACAAGAAATAAAGCTAACAAAAATTCAGTAACTATCACCTACACTGATGGTGAATTGCTATTGTATATAGGTAAATAAAAAACACGGAGGTTTCCGTGTTTTTTTATGTAGTAATGCTTTCTGATATTTTAAATTAAAATGGTTTACCTCCGTTACCCATTTGTTTAGCCATTGCCTGCATCATCATTCTACCTTGGGGCGACTGCATCATTTTCATCATTTTGCTCATCTGTTCGAACTGTTTAAGTAGTTGATTTATATCTTGAACGGTACGTCCGCTACCTTTAGCTATACGATTTTTTCTTGATGTTGTAATAATTGCCGGATTTCTTCTTTCATCCGGAGTCATTGAATATATAAGTGCTTCAATATGTTTAAAAGCGTCATCGTCTATATTTACATCCTTCATTGCTTTACCCACCCCTGGAATCATTCCCATTAAATCTTTCATATTTCCCATTTTCTTAATCTGCTTGATTTGGCTTAAGAAATCATCAAACCCGAACTGATTTTTTGCAATCTTTTTCTGCAATTTTCTGGCTTCTTCTTCATCAAACTGCTCCTGAGCTCTCTCTACCAGGGAAACAACGTCTCCCATTCCTAATATACGGTCTGCCATACGTTCAGGATAGAAAAGATCTAAAGCTTCCATCTTTTCTCCGGTAGATATAAATTTAATAGGCTTATCGACAACTGTACGAATAGTTAAGGCAGCCCCACCGCGGGTATCTCCATCCAGTTTGGTCAATACTACTCCATCATAATCTAAAACCTCATTAAAAGCCTTGGCTGTATTAACAGCATCCTGACCTGTCATAGAGTCTACTACAAAAAGTGTCTCCTGAGGCTGAACTGCCTGATGAACGTTTCTAATTTCATTCATCATAGTTTCATCTATGGCTAAACGTCCAGCGGTGTCAATAATAATTACAGAAAACTTATTTTGCTTTGCATAATCTATTGCATGTAAAGATATATCGACAGGATTTTTGTTTTCAATTTCAGAAAATACTTCTACTCCGACTTGATTTCCTAAAACTTTTAACTGGTCTATTGCAGCCGGACGATACACATCACAAGCTACTAAAAGAACTTTCTTCTGTTTCTTTGTCTTGAGATAGTTAGCTAGTTTCCCCGAGAATGTAGTTTTACCAGATCCTTGTAAACCTGCTATCAGAACTATTGAAGGATTTGCCGACAGATTTATTCCTACGTTTTCTCCTCCCATCAATTCAGCTAGCTCGTCATGTACAATCTTCACCATTAACTGACCTGGAGTTAAAGAAGTAAGCACATTCTCTCCCATAGCCTTATCCTGGATTCTTTTGGTAAGATCTTTTGCCACTTTATAGCTAACATCGGCATCAACCAAAGCTCTCCGAATTTCTTTTACCGTTTCGGCAACGTTAATTTCAGTTATTTTTCCTCTACCGCTAATATTATGTAAAGCCTTATCTAATTTATCCTGTAAATTTTGAAACATATTCGTTCTTTATAATGTATTGCAAAAATAGAAAAGTTTTAATTAATTAAAAAATAAGTGTTTCAGTAATGCACTTTCTTTTCTTTTGTAAAAAAATCGTAAATAGCGTATATTTGCAACCTCATTATAAAATAGTTATCTGTTTTATCTTATGTTAAATAAATTTTTAATAATAACCCTCATGAGTAAAATACTAATTATAGGACATTTAAATCCTGATACAGACTCAATTACTTCGGCTATATCCTTATCATATTTACAAAATAAACTTGGAAAAAATACCGAAGCTGTGGCTTTGGGTAAACCTAATGAAGAAACCCAATATGCCTTAAATTATTTTAAAACTGAAGCTCCCAGAGTTATAAGTCGTGCCTCGGACGAGACTAAAGAAGTAATGCTTGTAGATCATAATGAATTTCAACAAGCTGTTTCCGATATTTCGGAATTGACAGTTCTTGCTGTAATTGACCATCATAGAATTGCTAATTTCCAGACTATAAACCCTCTTTATTATAGAGCAGAACCTGTAGGCTGTACTCAAACAATTATTTTAAAGCTATATAAAGAGCATGGTATTGAAATTCCTCCACATATAGCTGGATTGATGCTTTCAGGTATTATTTCAGACACTTTGCTTTTCAAATCTCCTACCTGTACAGATGAAGATATTAAAGCTGCTCAGGAACTAGCTACTATTGCTGGTGTCGACTTAAACGATTACGGTATGGAACTTCTTAAAGCCGGAACTAATTTATCTGGTAAAAGTGCTGTTGAATTAATTTCACTTGATGCAAAATCTTTTGAAGTAAATGATAAAAAAATTCGTGTAGCTCAAGTCAATACTGTAGATTTCAATGATATTTTCTCTAGAAAGGAAGAAATAATAAATGCTATAAACGAAGAGATATCCTCAAATCATTATAATTTGTTTTTATTTGTAGCGACAAATGTGCTTGATAGTGATTCTAGGATTATTGCATTAGGGGATTCTTATTTAAGTGCTGAACGTGCTTTTAATATACATTTAACTGAAAATGAAGGTTTTTTAAAAGGAGTAGTTTCCCGAAAAAAACAAATTATTCCTCAATTAACTGTGGCTTTGTCTGAAGAAACTGTATCTCAATAATCTTAAACTTTTATATCAAAATATTCTAATAAAAAAGTTCGGAAATTTCCGAACTTTTTTATTAGAATATTTTAGTAAGAAAATAACCTACGATAGAAAATTTAGATTTTCCATGTATTTTCATAGGAAACATTGGTTACTGTTAAATTTTTAGCAACGATTAACATACTTATAGACATAGGCTCATCGTTTATGGAATCAAATTCTTCAGTAAACTCTATACAGTATCCTTTTTCAAATTTAACTTCCTGTAAACGACTCATTGCATCTCTTCTATAAAAGATAATTGTTGCATCCTTTGTTTTTTCGGAAGATAACATCCAATCTATAAAAGTTGACTTTCCTGAACTTTCAATTTTCAAATGAACCTGTCCACCACGAATTGTAGCCTGAGGCTTCCCTGTACTATCTACACCTTGATTAAAACTATATTTGCAGTGTAAAACATTGTGGACTTCTCCGTCCATCTCTAATTTGGCTAAAAAAGATGACATGTTTGTTTTTTTTTAATTAATAATAAGAATTTTCATATAATCTGTAATAAAAAAGGGAGTAATATAAAACTCCCTTTTTTGCTCTATAGAGCTTTTTCTTTTAATTGAAAACCACGAATTTTGGTTATTATACCCACTCGTTAACGTGTTCTCCTGTTCCCATTTTGATAGCTTTAGCTGAAATGGTGAAAGTTTCTGTTAGGGGGTTAGAACCAATGGCATCGAAATTTTCTCTGTATTTTACTACATAACCATCTGAAAAGTTAAGTTCTTTAAGAGTTGCATCGGAATCTCTTTTTACAAAGATTACTTTTCCGTCTTTTCTTTCGAAACTGTTGGTCATCCATTCAAAAATATCAGTCTCACCGGTTGATTCTACTGTTACTTCAATTCTACCTCCTCTAGTCTGAGAAGATGGACGCCCGGTTGGATCTGTTTCCTGAGCTAAGGAATAATTAACATTTAGTACATTGTACTTTTTTCCTGCTACTTCTAATTTAGCTTTAAATGACATAATAAAATGATTTTAATGATTAATATTATAATTTAAAATTTAACTAATTAACTAAAACTTATAATACAAATATAACCCTTTTCTTTTATCTTATCTCATTTAAAATGTTAAAAAAAAGTTAAATTTAATCTTTTCTATTTAGCATTCTGCATATATCCAAATCCCTTTTCATAATTTCAATTTGCTTTCTATATGCCTCAACTTTAGCAAGTAGAGTATCAATTTCCGCTTTACTTTTGCCATAGGTTTTAATAGTCTTTTTAGAATCAATAAGGGAGCGGCTGGTAAGCAAAAAATTCTTATACAAGAGCCCTCTTCTCACGCTATCCTGACTGGGTATATTTTGTTCCATTTTGATCACCATATCGACTGATTTCTGCTGATAGTAATATGTATCCTGATTAGGCATATCAATGGAATCAATATATTTTTTTAGTAATTCCATCTGCTCTTCAAATTTGGACTGAAATCTAAATTCGTTAATCATAGAGGCATTTTCTTTTTTTAGTTCTTCGTTTTCCCTCCAAGGCAAATGAAAATTAAAAAATACTGATACTACAATGATAACTACAGTTATTAAAAACAGTGAAATAAAGAGTAGAAATGAAATTAATCTTTCTTTTTTATTTAATACTTCCATAATGTTATTTTTTAATCATCAAAAAATCTGCTTCTTTTAGTTTTTTCTATCGGATCATTTTCCATTCTCTCTTTTACAAATATTCCGGTATCATTTCTTCTTCCGATAAAGTCAAGTTTATTTAATGCAGAGAACAGTTGGTCAATTGTTCTCATGAAAATACTCACCTGACTCATCGTTTTATCAATTTGCGAATGATTATACCCAACGTTTACTAAATCTGTAAACAATACTTCAAAGTCTCCTTGTGATAAACCGCACCATTCTGCCAAATAATTTAATAATTCTTCTTTACCTGCTCCGGATTTGGCATCTACAAAATTTTTCATAATCCTTCCTAAACGAACAATTTTGTCAAACATAAAGGCTGGACTGGTGTATAAACCAAACCATCGTAATGAATTAATTTCGTTTCCTAGATAGGTAATTATTAAATCGGATAATTTAAGTACCATAACCGCTAATTCGTTAGTTTGATGCTTACGGTTAATTTTCTGCGCAATTTGTACTGCATACAGTTCAAGCTGTCCCATAAACTTATCAATTCCCGTGTGCATATCAATAAGTTCTTTATGACTATTGGTCGTAGTGCAGGGAGGAATATAACCCGGCTGTAAACTGGTTTCTTCTTTATTTATTATTATTTTACCGACAGTGAGCTGGTAGCCTGCATATGAAGATTGTTGTGAAAGCTGCCCTTCCTGTACTAAATGTAACTTATATGTTGGTACCAAATATGGATATCTTGGAGGATTTTCTTCCGGATCCAATTCTCCAAAGGGAACTTTCTCAAAAGGATTTACAACAATATTAGCAAGCAAAACAACATTTTGCGCTTCATCCAGATTATATACAGCTTCAGGATATGGCATCTGCATATCTATGGAATTATTCATCGGGGTTATTTCTATTCTAGCTCCGTTAGGAGTAACCGCATGACATTCTTCTATTTTAACTCTTAGTAATTTGTGATTGTCTATTACCAAGGATATTTTTATAGACTCCATTGTATTCTGTACAGGTAACAAGCCATAACTTATTGGAGTTACGTGGCTACCAATGGCATCTCTGGCCATATCTACAAAGTTATCCTGCATTGCAATAAAATGAGATTTATTAATTTTCATCCCATCTATCCAATTCACCGGAAAATAATTTAATTTTTCTAACATGGTAAAGTCTTATTATCTTAAATTAAAAATTATCTTTTTTTTGTTTTTCATCTATATTAGGATTTTCTTCAATCTTACTATCTTTCATATCATAATCCAGTTCATCTTCAGAATTTAGTAACGGGGGTGTCCTACGACAGATTATAACACTGTTTTCTTCTATAGAGTTCATGTACAGCGGATAATCTGGTCTGATAAATTTAGCAAATCCGAAACTTTTGTTTTTCAAATAAAATACCCAATGTTGCTTTTCTCCATTTTTATCCATTAAATTAATAGGGGCATCCGGATTACGTAAATTGTAATCATTTACAAAGTGATAAAATAATCTACCGAAATCCATACGAATAGGAGCTTTAGCCCTAAATTCTGTTCTTACTTCCGAATCGGGTTCTTTATGAAACACAAAGGTAACTACCAGCATATCTCTATATTCACTATCCGGTGGATCAGGATATGCGTGTTCTTCGGGAAACAGCCAAGTTTTGTAAATTTTGGGAGGAATTGCTATGGATGCCTCAAAAGTTAAATAAATCACTGTAGGTATCATAAATACCAAGGAAGAAAACATCATGCTGTAAACATAGGTATTGCCTTTAACAATAGTATATACTAAGAGAAAAGGAATCAAAATATAAATGGTTACAATAAAACTGAAAAACATTTCAATCCATGGAGATTCTTTTTCAAATTTTTCAAAGTAGTTTCTATATACATAGCTATGTATAATACCTAATATAAAAAAGACTATCTGGTAAAAAATGAATATACTGAATATCTGATTATTGAAAACTTCTGAAGAACCAATAAAAATGGTTAGTGCTGTTACAAGTAATACAATTATTATGTATGTAATAAATTTTCCTTTATATTTTTGCTTAAATCCTTCTACTTTAGAGCTAAAAAAAACAGTGAGAATAATTGTAACTGCAAAAATAATTACTATTCCGACAATAATTGATGGATCTATTAAATCTTTAAAAAAGGTCTTGAATCTCATATTCTTGTTGTTATACCTAAAATTGATATTTCTTTTAAACTAAATGCTTCAGCTTCTGCATCCAGTAGTATAGTTGTCTTTACATCTACTTCCATAGGCAGGAAGTATTCATAAAATAGTTCAACAAATTTTTTTAATTTTCCCTGATGTATATATTCAAGAAAAGATGATTTTTTCAGTGGGCCTATCTTGAATTCGAGATATAATGAATAATCCATATACGCACTTCCTGAAATCATATTTAATCCTAATCTACAATCTCCCAGACTTATTTCCTGCTCAGAACTTGATTGCTCTTTATAGGTTTGTTCTGCTATATGAACCTGTTCTTCCAACAGATAACTTAAACAGTGCACTGTTAATTCTAAATTTCCAACTATCTGATGTGTATAGGGCAAAATACGTATTAGTTTGGAAACTAAAATCTCCGGTAAATCTTTATCAATTCCCCAAAATTCATAGAAAAAATCTAGCGGGCGAGATCCATTTAATTCTAAAAGGATATCTTTTTCCAGGTTTTCTCTTTCTATAGTTTTAAGGAAAAATTCATTTTCGAAAGGAAGAAAAAATTTTCGTGCATATTCTTCTTCTTTTTTATGAACTTTATACTCCTTGGTCATTTCGTCGACCGTTTTTTTCAACCGGTCTTCTCTTGGAGCATGAAAAAATCCTTCCGGAAGTGTATCGTAAATTCCGTCTCTTGATAAGTTTATTTTGACAAATTGTGTTGAATCGTAATTAAAATCTACTAATTCTGCATCTAGCACATCTTTTCTAAATGGCCTTTTAAACTGTCCTTTGTGATCAACTAAAAAGGTTTGATCTTCATGGTCAATTTTGTTCATTATTTCTGAAATAATTACCTCGGCCTTTAAATCATAATTTAAAGAGTTAATTCGATTCTTAATCTGCTCTAACTTTGTATTTATTTCAGTAATTTCCATATTCTATAATTACTTAGGTTCGGTCTCTTGATCTATAATAAGCCTACCTGCACTTACATATCTTAATTGATAGTAATTCTCATTAAAATCACCTATCATCAGCCCATTTTTTTTAGTACTATATAATATCCTGTTATTTCGTAGATAGATACCAATATCACCCACCGGCATATCTTTAGCATATCTGAAAAAGAGCAAATCTCCTTCTTTTAAAAATTTTCTACCTGTGAAAAGGCTGATTTCATTAGATTTGAAAATACCTAAGGGTGTTGTAGGCAATTTTCTTTTATATGTATATTGATATAAAGCACTTATAAATGCTGCTATATTCAAACTGTCTGCGGTAAACCCTACTTTTGCATATGGAGTGCCTATCCATTGATCTATAAAATCATAAAATTTATAGTTTTTCAATTCTTTTGGCTTTATTCCTAATACAATGGCATATTTTTCTTTAAGATATATTTCTCTGTCTGTCAACGTGTCTTCATCTACATCCAAAGTATCCAAGATGGGTAATGTACGGGTTTTAATATGAAATTTATTATCAATTTCTTGTTGACTATAGACTAATTTGTAAGGAACTTCCCTATAATATTTACTTTTACACGCTAATACTAGAAAAAGCATTATTATGAGTGCTGCTACGATATTTTTTTTCATTTTACAATTAATCTATAAGGATAAACATTCGATGAAACATGATCCAACTTATGCAATAAATTATCGCATAAATACTGCCATTCAAAATCTGAAACCTGATATTCGGCATTTACATTTTTTTCTAAAATAATGTCTATTGTTCTAACAAATCCTTTGTTAGTTGAAGAGTCTATTTTGGTTCCTTTTCTAATTTCAATTCCAGAAATTGTAAATTTAAAATGATTGAGACAAAAAGTCTTAATATCAGCAAATGTAACTACTCTTCCTCTTGTTAGTAAAGCTTCTCTATATGAAGTAATTTTTTCTCTTGTATTTAATCTAGACTTTCCTCCTACGGAAGTATTTATTAGCATAATTGAATTTTGAGAAAAATCACTGGTATTAACTCCATCTAATCGCGTTCCTACTTTTAAATCATTTGCATCTTCTCCACTGGTTACCCAATAAGATACTGTGAACATATCATTATCACTTTTTGTAGCAGCTGCTTTGGGTCTTATTATAACGTAAGGGAAACTGGATTTTGTAAATTTCCTCTCTTTTATATGCTGTTCTAATGTTGCAATTAGTTGATTAATTTCCCTTATAGTCCCTTTAATAAAATCTCCCCCAATTACCGTAAATGACGCACTTTCGTCTTTAAGCAGTTCAATGAGATATTGTATTAGCTCTGAAGCATTTCTTTCATCAAATCTAACAACCCCTGTGTGTCTCAGGGTAGCATCTCCGATATCAAGGTTTCCTTCTGAGAATTCTTTTATGTGATAATGGTATCCTCTGGAATCAGATATACTACCTAAATCAAGAAATATATCGTCTGTGGTTAAAGGAATATAATTGATAAAAGAATCTATCGACTGAGTCTGACTTAAAATCTGCTTGTTTATAACAGGAATAGAGTTTATATAAAACATGACATTTTCCAGTATATCATTGATAACAACTTCAGGAAATTGTACTTTAATCCACAACACATCAGTTAATTCATTTATTTTAGAATTATCTGAACCAAATGCTTCAAGTAATTCTTCCGGTATGCTAAAACTATTCTCATCAATAAGAATATCTTCTGTAAAATGAAAAAACTTATCAGCATAAAAGTTATTAACATCTGTATACAACTGATTGATTTTGTTATAGTTTTTATTAACTATAGCATCTATATCAATTGAATAATTTTCAACATTATATCCTTCTTTAAATGATATTTCTTTGTCTTTTATAAAAAATTTAGCTTGTTTTAAATAATTATAAAATATGTCTCTCTGTGATACGTTTCTGATATCTGTAAAAAACATTAGTTTATTTATACTCTCAATTTCCTGAGGGCACTTAAGTCCTAACCATAATGTACCTGGTTTTAAAAACTGATTGCTTTTTGATAACTGGTCTTTGTGAATTACTCTTTTTAATGAGTAAAAAGTATTTCCAAAAGCCATGTATTCCAAAGAAACCTCGGTTAGTGTAAAGGGTAAAGTTGTTCCAAAAAATATATCTTTAATGGTTGGCCTAAGTGGATCGTATATATTTTGTATTGTTTTTTTGCAAACAAACTGATGTTCCAGTGATATGGTAAAGTTATTTTCTACGGGTTTGAGATGCATAATTGATCGTGCGGGAATAATTCCTGAATTATTTTCGGGAGACATTATTTCCAAAAGCCTTTCAATTATTCTTGATCTTGAGTTGTTCAGCTCTGATGAAATCTTTTCAAGTTCTGAAGAACAAGCTTCAAGTAATAAAGCTACAATAGGATCGAAAGAAGTTTCCAGTTCACTGTCTGTATACCCCCATGTCTGGGCAGCTCTTCTGAGTATTCTATCTTTTATTCTTTCTTGTGTATCCATAGTATTAAATATAAGATAATGGTCCTACAAAAAAATGTCCATGAAATCTAAACGGACGATTGGTTTTTTTTACAGCTCCCAATATTTTCATTGATATCTTCTTTTTCATTCGTAATGCATTATTATGATTTAAAGATTGGTCTATTCCTACTGAAATTTCAACTTCGGATAACTCCAATCTGCTTTCATGCATTTTAATAGTTTCTTTTATATCTTTTTTAATTCTATCTCGTAATGTATTTGAATCAGATAATAAATCAAAATCCATTTCCCATATTTTACAGCCATACGTTTCATCAAATTTACATTCTCCGAAAGAAGAGGTGACCAGCAGGTTAATGTATCTTGCTATTGAACTTTCAAGATTAGTTTTTTCTATATCTTTTTTTTCAATAATGTCTTTAAAATTAATTGGCGTATTATAATATATCCCGTACATACTTCTATTTTTGGTTATTATAAGTATATGATTTTATTGACTTTACCTTTTTTATCCAACTCGTACTCTTTTATTTTTTCTGATCTTTTAATCAAGTGTATTTCTACTTTTGGTATAGTTTTTATAAATTTTTCTCTATAAGAAATATCTCCTATAAATTTTTGTCCTTCATTGTGATCTACTACATAAAAAAAATGTTCAGTATTGATATTTTCAATAGTTTCTTTAGGCAGATTTCCTGATACCAAAACTGCTGCATCTAAATTTCTTCTTAATGTATATAATAAATAGTTTTCTCTTTTAGTCCTGTATTTGGAAACTTCAAAAATCTCCATTGTTGATTTTAAAGGCTCAAAAGTAACAACAGGAAGGCTATAAACTGTTTTTTTAAACATATTTATTCCAAAAAATGTAAATCCTCCTACTTCTTTACTTTTCAATTCTTTCATTAAAAAGGAGTCTCTTGTTACCTCATAAAATGTTCTTTCTTCTGTTTTGTCATCAGTTACCATCATTTTATACGTAGGCAGTTTAATTTTGTCAAATTGATCATTATGTATATCCAATTCGACTTCATTGACTTTATCATCGGTTATAGTTATAGTAATTGTATGATTTGTCAATGCTGAATCAAATTCAGACATTTTTTCGCGTTCACCATTTCCTGCATACATGGGAGAACCGGCACTGTCTGTAATTGATAAGGATAAACCTAATTGAGGCAAGGGCATCTTAATTGAACTTAAATTTGTTATATTTTAAACATTGTAATTCATCTCTAAAGCGTTCTGAGTCTTCATCATTCATATGAAACTCATAGTCTTTTTCAAATGTGAAAATTTTGATACTTGTTATATTTCCTTGTTCTAATTTTTTTATGATTTTATTTTTAAGTGTACTTATAATAAAACCATCACAATTGGGTGAAAAATCATTTTTCAATCTATATCTAAATCCATTATCCATAATTAGCTCAACCACTTCGTCTTTTTTTATACAGGTATTAAATGTGAAAATTTTTATATACAAAAATGGTGTTGTACCTTTTCTTTTCCCCACCTGAAAAACTGCAAAGTTTTTCTTGCTTTTGTAATCCATTTTATAATATGGTTCTGTATAAACGTAAGGCTTTTTTCTTAAAAAATCTACTTTTCTGTTATTTAGAGTAAATAAAGCGTTACAATCTACTACTTTAGTTATTAAAGTATCCTGAGAAATTTTTTTCACATTTGATTCATTCTCTTTTTTGGAAACAGACTGACCAAAGACATAGCTAAAACTTAGAAATATAAATAATATAAAGAGTATGTTTTTATGCCTCATAACTCAATTTTTGATAAGGAAAGGAGAAAACCCTCCTTTCCTTTATTAAATTTTTAATTACTTTTGTTCGTATTCAGTCTCCCATTCATTTCCATCATCTCCTTTATGCCCATCCATTTTAATAAGGAAGTTTTTAGCCGGGAAGTATGGTTTCATATGAATATCTAAATATATTCTATCTTTTTGAACCGGATCTTGTTCGAATCTTCTAACTTCAAAATTTTCAATTAATTTATCCGGACCTGTAATTCCATCAAGAAAACTTACAATTTGTTTCATGATTTCCTGACGTGTTTTAGCTGTAAAGTTTTCGAAAGCTCTTCTGTTTAAGAAGTCCATCAATACTTTAGTTACATAATCGAATACACGAACTACTGAATAAGTTTGAAGTCCTAAATTATCTCCGTTGAAAAGTGTTTTTCCAGAGAAAGCCATAACTTTGCCATATTCATTAACCATAGGAATTAAACCTAAGTTCTCCAAACTTGCTATTTCACTTTTTAATAAGTCAAATTTAACTCCGTCTACTTCATTAATACCCCCAAATTTTTTACCCGCAGTAACCTGAGACATTAATGTTTTATATATTTTACCTGCTAATGCTGCGGATGGTGGTACATATAAATCATCTGTTTCTTCAATGATATCAAATTTACCTCTACCTACTAACCAGTTACATGTCATTAGTACATTGGAGCGATAAATTTCACCTCCAGTAAGGTATGCTTCATCAAACATCTCCATAACATCGTCCGGCTCATCTAAGTGTGCAAAGTCTGTAACTAACATTACTTTGTTCTCATGAGCTATCTTCGCCCATTTTTCAACTACTTTATTGGTACCTAAATATCCCGGAATTACTAAAAGTCCGTAGTTATTTTTTAAATCTAATCTATCGTAGTTATCTACTAATTCTCCATGAATTGAATCAATAAACCTAGTATTATCCAAATCAGTCAATTGATCTAGCTCAGCATTTACGATTGAAATGTTTTTGACTTTGTCTTGTTCTGTATTTTTATAGAATAAAGCTATAGTTCTGTAAGCTTTTTCTAATTCTTCAGTTTCTTTTACTGCCGTAGCAAGATTTTTCAATAAAGTTTTTTCTGCAACTTTACTTTTATCTTCACTTTGGGCAACCATATCCGTAAGGTTATTGTTGTTTTTCAACACATTTAACCATAATTCTAACGTTTTTTTAAGAGCATCTCTTTCAGATTGTTTGTTAGCGTCGCCTAAAAAAATCTGACGTCTTGCTTTACGATCAGGATTCATATTCTGAACGTTTTCAATAGATGCTTCTAATAAATCAAAACCACCAAATTTTGCTAGTTTATCAAGACCTTTCTGAATACTAACTTTTTTATTGGGTTCAGCTACTGCAACATCTCTGGTCTGGATTTGTGCTTTTACTTCTTCTTTAGCCATAATTATTTTTGATTTAATTCGTTAATTAATCCTTCAATTGTTTCCATTAAAGCGCCTTTAGCATCAGGATCTTCAAGTGCTGCTTTTAAAATTTTATTAGTTTTTAACTGTTTGATTATTTTCTGATACTGTTCTTTTTCAACTTGTAAATCTGTTAAAAATTTACTTTGAGCAGTGATACCTTTTATTCCAAAATCTCCTAAGTTTTTAAATTTTAACTCTTCAAATTTGGTAGCCCCATCAGCATCTTCAAAATTAACTTTAACTTCAGGTTTAAAATGTTCAAACACTTGTTCAATGGTAGATAACCCTTCTACAATTTCAGGTCTTACCGGAGTCTGACCTGTCAACTTCTGGGCTATTAAAGTTCGGTTCTGTGCAATCTCCAAGATTGCCTCATTTGCGTCTAGAGGCACTTCATTTCCTCCAATTCCAAAATTTGATAACATAGAATTTTCTATTTTAAATTAATATATTTTTTAATTGATGATCCATTTTAAATTATTATCATCTAAATCTACTTGTACCGTATCTCCTTCTTTTATTTCATTGGATATAATTTTTTTAGCCATAGGCCTCCTTAATTCGGAACGTATTATTCCCTTTAAAGGTCTGGCTCCGTATGTTGCATTAAAACCATTATCTACTAAGAATGATTTTGCAGATTCGGATATGGTTAAATTTATATTTATCCCTTTAACTAAATCTAATAGTTCTTTTTTCAAATGAATTTCAAAAATTCCCATTGCATTATCTTTACTTATAGGTCCAAAAGGAACTATCTCTGTTAAACGTCCTAAAAATTCTGGTCTGAAGTTATTGGACATAATTTCAAGTAATTGGTTGGAAGTGGGTAAACCATTCCCCTCATTTACTGATTTAACAATAAACTGAGACCCTATATTTGACGTAAATAATACTAAAGCATTGGAGAAATCTCCTTCTTTTCCTAATCTATCGTGCAATTTACCCTCATCCATAATTTGAAGAAAAACATCAAAAACAGAAGAATGGGCTTTCTCTATCTCATCGAATAAAACTATAGAATAGGGTTTCTGCCTGATTTTATTTACAAGCAATCCTCCTTCTTCATATCCTACATAGCCCGGAGGAGCTCCATATAATAATGCTGCGGAATGTTCTTCTTTAAATTCAGACATATCAAATCTGATGATTGCATGTTCATCCTGAAAAAGGAAGTCTGCCAGTGATTTGGCTAATTCTGTTTTCCCAGTTCCTGTTGGACCTAAAAAGAAGAATGATCCTATAGGTTGACCGGCTTTACTTAAACCCGATCTGGATTCTAATACTGCCTCGGTAATTACCTGGATTGCATAATCCTGACCAACCACTCTTTTCTTCAGTATCTCTTCCATATTCTGAAGCTTATCTTTCTCTTCTGAATGTAACTTACCTAAAGGTATTCCTGTTTTTTGAGCAACAACTGCTGCTAGATCAATAGGTTCTATATGTTCTTTTTTTGAAAGAGCTGCTTCGTTCAATTTTTCTAAAGTACTTTTAAGGTACATGAATAAATCTTCTTGTGAAAGATTTTCAATTTCTACCTGACTCTCTTTTTCCTGAATTAATAAGTATTGAGATTTCCTTTTTAAGTCTTCGTAATACCATTTTAAATCTTGTTTATGATCTCCTTCTTTTTCTTTTATGTGGTCCAATTTTGATTCTAAACCTTCTTTTTCTTTAAGAAATGATACTCCAGCAGTTTTAATTACAGACATAGTTCTGTCTAATAAATTTAATGCTGATTCAGGCAAACTTTTTTCTTTTAGATATCTTTTAGCCAGACGTATAGATTCTGTAATTGAGTCATCTGTTACTTTAATTTCGTGATGGGCAAGATAGGATACCAACGCTGATTTTATTATTCTAAATGCTTGTTCTTCATCTGGCTCTTCAACTTTCAGCACTTCAAACATGCCTGAAAGACCTTCGTCTTTTTCAATTTTTTTGGTATATTCGTCAACTGTAGTAGTTACTATAAGCGTTAATCCTCCGTTTCCGGAAAGTTCACTTTTTAGAATACTTGATATTCCTGCATTGTCACTATTTTTATCAAGGAGAACATGTATGCCGTCAATCACCAGAATAGCCTGGGGATATGTTTTTAATTCCTGAAGTATCTTTTTTAACCTATCTTCAATTTCTCCTTTGTAGGAAGCCCCGGCAATCAAAGTTCCTAAATCTAATTCATAAACTCTCGTTTTCTGAATTTTGTCTGGCACTTGTTTTTTGACTATTAAATTTACAAATCCGTCTATTAATACTGATTTTCCTACTCCCGGGTACCCCTGTAAGAGCACATTAGGTTTGGAAAACCGACAAATGATTTCAACAATTTCTTTAATTTCCTGTTCTCTGGCTACTATATTTTTAGGATTTTTACGAGCCTGTACTAATTTATCTTTACAATATTTGTATAAATATTTAACAGATACGGGAGGTTTACCATCTTTATCTGAATCATTTTCAGAAGGTAAAGCTGTTTCAACTTCTGTTAACAGCTCATCTCTAACCACAGGAAAACTTTTCATTTGATCGAAGCTAAATCCTACTCCCGGGGTTGCCAATGCAACAATTACACAGTATAAATCAACTTCTTCCCTGCCTAAAATATCTCTTATTTCATCTGCTTCGGCAGTAACTTTATCAATACTTTCATCTGGTTCGGGTTGAGTAGCTCTTCCAGCCTTTGGAGCATCGTCAATTCTGACTTCTGCCCATTCTTCAATGAAAAAAACATCTTTTTTCATAGCTTCCAATTCTTTCAATAAAGATAAATCTCTATGTAGAATTGCTTTTAACAAATGTGCCGCTCCATATTCAACATTTTTATTTTCGATGGCATATTTTTTTGCTATTTCCAAAGCCAGGTACAACTCCTCATGAAATACAGCTTCTTTCTGCATAATATATTAATATAGATAATTAGTTATTATTTTAATTAGTCATAAATCCAGATAAATCCTTTTTTTACTTTGTATTTAATTGTAAACCCTTCAATACAGTTTTTATTATTTCTGGTAAGTCTTAACGATTCTATTTTGATTTTCTTATTTTGAATGTTCTCACAGAATTCAGAAAAACGCATTATGGTTTTATTGTTTTTAATTACCGGAAATTCATAATTACCACAGGTATATTTAGAAAAATCCTCTTTGGTTTTACTTTGTTTAGCCACATCAAGTAAAAGTAATTGAAACTGATTTTCAGATATATCGGGAGCTTTATTTTCTTCAATCTCTCTAATTTTCTTCTGTACAGGCGTTTCCAGTGGTACCCCTGGTATATATCTCATGAATTCTTCCATAGGATCTTTTTGCGGTGTCCCCTTAGGTAGTGTAAAAAGTTCTGCTGCTTTTTCTACTGTATAAGCAGTGTCTTTAATTTTAGTATTTATGAGTTTTCTTGGTTTTACAAATATATCTTTACTTGATATATGAGTTACATCTCCATTGATAACAAAAGTAACTCTTTTTATTCCAGGAGTGCTATAACTATATACCGGAAATTCTGATGTATTATCCAATTGGCCTGTTTCTCCAAAACTCCATTCCCAAGAAAAAGCTTCCCCTCTGTATTTGTAATAAAACTCAATGTTCTGACCAACTTCAACTACTGTAGGAGCTATAATTTTAGGTATCTTTGTAGAATCTACCAACCTACCTAAATCTCTGATTTCTAAAATTCTTTGAAAAACACAACTCCCGTTAACCTCTAGAGTTATCGTATATACACCTGGCTTTTCATATTTATGCAATGGATCTTTTTCAAATCTTTTCTCAGTTTTATCACCAAAATCCCATTTCCAGCTTCTTGCATTAGGAGTTTGATCTTTAAATCCAATAATTTCACCTACCTGCTTTCTTTCAGCCTCTATTGTGAAGTAAACTTGTCTGCAATCGATATGTCTATAGTATTGAAAGAAAAAGAAAAAGAAAGCCATGAGTATCAATATTATAAAGACTAAAAGAACCCGAATATCAAGCTTGGAAAAAAATTTGCTCAAAGATCTCTTTCTGTTATAATTCATAGTATATATTAATAAGAAAGTTTTATTTTTTTTGCTAATTTACGTTTTTTTTTTACTTAACCAATAAGGGGCATTCTTTTTATAAAAAAAACGCAAACTTTAAAGGTTATTTTTGAATGAAATATCATAAAATAAAGAACATTACGATTCTTTTTAATAAAAAAGATTTTATTTAGATAGATTTCATATATTACACTTCATATCTATGAGTTTTATAAACAATATAATATTTTAATATCAATTTACTTGAAACAAAAGGGTTTTATAGCATATTTTTTCAACAATAAACACTTTCATATATTATTGATTTTATGATAAATACCCCTACATCTGGTATAAAAACATTAATTTACCATAATAAATTTAGTCAGCTGCAACAAAAAAAAGAGCTTTAAACGTAAAGCTCTTTTATATCTCTGAAAGTATGATTATGCAATAATTTTCATTGATTTAATTATTCCTAAATGCAAAGCCTCGTGGGCATTATTATAATCCAATGCGTCTTCAATAGTGAACAATGTCATTCCCATAGCCGTTTCATATTCTGCAAAATGTTCAAACTGATTTTCTCTGTAATCTGATTCTAATTGTTCTACAGTGGATATAAGTTTTCTTTTGACGTATTCAACCTGATCTTCTGTTACCACAAATTTTGGCTGAGTACCTTTTTTGTAATTTTCAAGCCAATCATTGGATATCAGTGGTTCTAAACCTGATAATTTATAATGTAGTGTCTGCTGTACTACCAGAGTATGCGCTACATTCCAAAAAATACTATTATGGAAACCATGCGGTATATTTTGCAACTGCTCCATGCTTAAATTATCTATCACATCAACTGTTGCTTCTCGGTAAATTTTCAGAATTTCAAACGACGTTTTCACATTTAAAAATTTAATCAAAATTACAAAAGTTTATTTTCTTTCGACTAATTGTTTGATAACTTTCGGCGATAATTGAGAAAAGTCATTAATTATAGTATCTGCTAACGACAAATCCTGATTGGTGAATTCTCCAGCTTTATAACCAATACAAAAAATATTTGCGGCATGAGCCGCTTTTACACCATTAATTGAATCTTCAATAATAATACAATTTTCTTTAGGCTGCCCGGAAAGCTCTACAGCTTTTAAAAATATTGCCGGGTTAGGTTTTGATTGTGGAAAATCTTCCCCATTTACAATATGACTGAAATAAGGAAACAGATTAAATCTTTCGAAAATCATTGTTTGAGTAATCCGTGCAGAAGAGGTTGCTAAAATTAGCTGAAAACCCGATGTATGTAAACTTTCAATTAAATTTCTCACCCCTGGTAATAGATCTAATTCATTATTTTCTGAGAACAATGAGGTAAAAATCTCTCTTTTTCGGGAAGTAAGTTCCTGAGGGCTTTTTTGTAATGAATGATTTTCTTTTAATTTTTCATATACATTACGGGTTGATAATCCTCTGTATGTATCATATTCTGTTTTTGTCATTGGAATTCCTAATTCTTCAAAATGCTTAAAAAAAGCCATTTCATGAAGAGGCTCGGTATCAACTATAACACCATCCATGTCAAAAATAACTGTATTTATCATATACTTTTTGTTTCAAGACTTTCAATTAATTGAGTAATAGCTTTTTTATTTCCAACAATCCATACAACATCATCAGCCTGAAATGTGCTCATTGATGTAGGATTAACAATCTTGCTATCATCCCTTTCTATTCCTACTACTAAACCATTTGTTAAACTTCGTAAATACTTTACCGTTTTATCTTGAAGAAAAGATTCTTCCGACACTGTAAATTTGGTAAGAGTCACTTCTTCTTGTTTAAAGGAGTTATCTTGCACTGGTATGGTTTCTTGTAATATTTGTTGCTCAAAGTTCTTCAATTGTTCATCAGTACCAATAATACCCAATTTATCAAAAGGAAAAACCTTATCTTCTTCCTTAGGAATTGAAATCATTACATCTCCTCTCTTAATATAAGCCAGATTAATTCCATATTTTTCCCGCCATGCTAATTCTGATAATTTTAAACCTGCATAGGCAGCATTAGGCATTACTTCGAAATCAGTCAGGTGAGTATCCCATAGGGAGAATTCATTTCTTTGTATAATGCTTTTCTTTTGTTTTTTTTCCTGTTCTCTGATATCTCTTTCATTTAAATTAAACATAAATCTTTTTATGATAAGCGAATAAAAAAGATTAAACTTAGTGGATAACAAATATAAACCTATAATAACTGACAAAGTGACTATTATAGATGTTATTAATCCTGAAAAGAAAAAATTAAGGATAAAACCAACTAAAAGAACCACGACAACAAATCTAGACAACTCTAACACCAACAATGGTCCTCTGGCAAAACGATTTTCGGTCCATATTGAACTAAATATCTCATTTGCAGGCTTCTTAACTAAAATAGCCCAAAGAAAAGGTCCACTCACTACAATTGTTAAAATAAAAGAACCTATATCAATCAAATCAGAGTTCCATCCTCTACTTTGAGCAAAGGGCAATATAAAGTAAACTCTTAAGTAAACAATAAAGAACAAAATGCCTATACTTACAATTCCATTAGTAAGTATCAACGATAAATATGCTTTAGTTAAAGTTTTCCATTTGTTCTCTTTTTGAATATCCTGAGAACCTGTAGAATACCTATCTATTACTTTCAACATTTTCTGCGGCATAAATCTATCAATGAGCTGATAAAAATAATCAGAATATTTAATCATATAAGGGGTAGTGAACGTCGTGATAGCAGAAACACCTACAGCTATAGGAAACAGAAAATCCCCGGTAACTTTGAGACTCATACCCAAAGAAGCCACTATAAAAGCAAACTCACCAATCTGAGCCATACTCATTCCTACCTGAACAGATTGTTTTAATGGTTGTCCAGATAAAATAGCACCTAAAGAAGTAAATATCAGTTTACCGAAAATAGTCAATAGTGTTACAATAAATATTTCCCAACGATATTCATACATTGAAGCTGGCTCAATCATCATTCCGATAGATACAAAAAAGACAGCCCCAAACAAATCTTTAACTGGTTTGAGCGAGTGTTCGATTTTTTCAGCAGAAGTAGTTTCAGCCAGAATCGAACCCATAACAAAAGCACCTAATTCTGCAGAAAAACCAATTTCCGTAGCTAGAACTACCATCCCCAAGCAAAGTCCTATTGATAAAATCAAAAGTGTTTCTTCATCTAAAATCTTCTTTACTCTACGTAATAAAGTAGGTATTAAGAATATACCAAAAATAAACCACAATGCAAGAAAGAAAATAAGTTTTAAAAACTGCATCAACATTTCAATTCCATCAAACTGACGACTTACAGCCATAGTGGAAAGCAGTACCATTAAAAGAATGACTACAATATCTTCAACAATAAGAATTCCAAATACGACACGAGCATAATTTTTCCTTTTTACCCCCAATTCATCAAAAGCTCTGAGAATAATAGTGGTTGAAGAACTTGCTAATAATCCACCTAAAAAGATACTATTCATCATATCCCATCCCATCCATTGACCAACAAAATACCCTAATACCATTATGGCTACTATTTCCACAATTGCAGTAATGGATGCAGCTCCCCCTACATTAATCAATTTTTTAAAACTAAATTCCAAACCAAGGCTGAATAATAAAAATATAACTCCTATGTCTGCCCAAATCTTTACACTTTCTTTATCCGCTACATTAGGTACAAAGGAAAAATGTGGTCCGACAAGAAACCCAGCAATGATATAACCTAATACCAAAGGCTGTTTGATTCTTTTAAAAATTAGTGTGGTTATGGCTCCCGCTCCTAGAATAAGCGCTAAATCGATAATAAGTTTAGGTAAATGATGCTCCATTAAGTATCTTAAAATTCAGTTATTTATTTAATTTGATTCCGGCTTTCTATCTATATAAAAATCAATAGAATTAACAGTTCTTGCAAGATAACATTTTTAACTCACGATTCCAAATTATTGTAATTTACAATCATAATAATTATATAACTTTGAAGAATTAACATAATACAAATGAAAGCATATATTATAGCCATCGGAGATGAACTTTTATCCGGTCGCACGCTCGACACTAATTCTCAATTTTTAACGTACGAACTTGATCTAATAGGTATATCAGTACTTAAAATTAATATTATATCTGATAACAATGAAGTAATAACTGAAGAGTTAACTAAAGCTTTCGAAACTGATGCAGATTTCATTTTTACTACCGGAGGACTTGGACCTACCAAAGATGATAAAACAAAACAAGCCATTTCAGATTTTTTCAACGACACTTTAGTGATGCACCAGCCTTCTTTAGATTTCATAAAAGAAATTTATTGTCGCAACGGACGAATTATGAATGATTTAACAAAAAACCAAGCACTTGTACCTTCTCAGTCGCAAGTAATTGTAAACAGGTATGGTACAGCTCCCGTACTTTGGACAACAAAAAATAATAAAGTTTTAGTTAACTTACCCGGAGTTCCTTATGAAACTCGTGCCATGGTAAAAGAGTTTATTATTCCTAAAATAAAAAATGAATATAAACTGGACTATATACTTCATCGGGCTGTAAATGTGATCAATTTTCCTGAAAGTGAGCTTGCTATTACTTTATCAAAATGGGAAGACAACTTACCTGATTTAATGTCTCTTTCATACTTACCCGGAGAATCTCGGATAGAACTGCGTTTAACATCACAGGGAAAAAATCGAGAAATTATTGAGAAACAACTAACGAATGAAATAAACAAACTACCAGCTATTCTGGGAAATAAACTTTTACTTTCCCAAAAAGAAGACATTCAACAGGTAATTATCTCTTATCTGATTAAAAATAATCTAAACCTATCAGTATCTGAGAGTATAACAGGTGGTATGATATCTGAAACAATTACTTCAGTTCCCGGAAGTTCTAAGTATTTTAAAGGAGGAATCATCAGTTATCAGACAGAAACAAAGGAGAATTTATTAAATATACCTACAAAGATAATTGAACAACATACCGTTGTAAGTGAAGAAGTGGCTAAAGAAATGGCATTACAAACATCACAAATATTCAAAAGCGATGTAGCAATTTCTACTACTGGTGTTGCCGGACCTGATACGGACAAATACAACAACCCCATAGGCTTAGCCTATATTGGATTATATTTTCAGGGCGAAATTATGGTTAACCGATATTCATATCCGAACCTGACACGACACGAAATGATAAAAAGAATAACAGCAAAAGCTTTTGAAATGCTTTATTTTAAAATTATTGCTCAATAAAATATTCTAATAATTCTTTTTTAAAAACAAAACAATGGTACAATTTTGGAGCATGATTATAAAAAGGTTAAAATCAAATTTATTATACCTATGAATTTAAAAAAAAGAAAATTAGGAGGCTCTGATCTTGAAGTTTATCCGTTTGCATTTGGAGGAAATGTTTTTGGATGGACAGCTGACGAAAATACTTCATTCGAATTACTTGAACAGTATACAGAACTAGGTTTCAATTTTATTGATACGGCAGATGTATATTCAGCCTGGGCTCCAGGAAACAAAGGAGGGGAATCTGAAACCATTTTGGGAAAATGGATACATCAAAAAAAGAATAGAGATCAACTGATTATATCTACCAAAGTAGGAGCAGAAATTAATGCTACTCATAAAGGTTTAAAAAAAGAATATATTCTGGCTGAAGTGGAAGAATCTTTAAAAAGGCTTCAAACGGATTACATTGATCTTTATTTCACTCATTTTGACGATACCAGTGTTGAGATAGAAGAAGTACTAGAAACTTATCAAAAACTCATTGAACAGGGAAAAGTACGTTTTATTGGAACTTCCAATATGTCTCCGGAAAGGATTGAAGCATCTATGCAAATTAGCAAACAAAATAATTTACCTTCTTATACAGTGCTTCAACCTGAATTTAATTTATACGACAGAAAAAATTATGAAAAAAATTATGAACCTATAGTTGAGAAATATGGTTTAGGAGTTATGTCATATTTTTCTCTTGCCAGCGGTTTTTTAACCGGAAAGTACAAATCAGAGGCAGATGCTGAAAAAAGTAAAAGAGGCTCTGATTTTATAAAAAAATATATAAATGACAGAGGCTTAAAAATAGTTAAAGCTTTAGAAGAAGTTGCGGCAAAAAATACTGCTACCTCTGCACAGGTTGCTTTAGCCTGGCTTATACAGCATCCAACTATCACAGCTCCTATAGCAAGTGCTTCTCAATTAGGTCAATTAGATATATTAAAATCTGTTGAACTGAATCTCTCAACCGATGATTTGTCCTATTTAAATAAAGCAAGTGAGTATTAATATATATTTCCATCATAGCAGATAAGCATTTTTTTATAAATGCTTATCTTTTTTAGTAAAAAGTGTTCTTTATTTTAGATTAAACAGAAAAATTCGTTTATAAAGATGTTCTGGTATCAGAAAAAACATTTTATTTTACTATTTTTGCAAAAAACAACAAAAATCTCACCTAGATCATATGGAATTATATTATTCATTTTCAATCCTTATTGTTTTAGCATCAATCTTTTCTTATATCAATGTTCGGTTTTTAAAATTCCCTTCAACGATCGGTATCATGGTTATTGCACTAGTAATGTCTATAGTACTGGTTCTTTTAGGACATTTAACCTCTAAACCACTTAACGACTTTGCTTCATTAATTAAAGAATTTGATTTTACAGAAATACTTATGGGAGCCATGCTAAATTTTCTTTTATTTGCAGGGGCTATTCATATAAATATGGCCGATCTTAAAGAACAAAGGGTACCTGTAATGATATATGCTACCCTAGGTGTCATCATTTCAACCATTGTTGTCGGTTTCGGTCTTTACTACATCGTAAATTATTTATTACCTGTTATCAATATACATTTTGAAATTCCTTTAATTTATTGCTTATTATTCGGAGCTTTAATATCTCCTACTGATCCTATTGCTGTTCTAAGTATTTTAAAACAGGCCAATACACCTAAAACACTGGAAACTAAAATTGCTGGAGAATCTCTTCTTAATGATGGTGTTGCAGTAGTATTATTCACTATATTAGCTCGATTGGCCGAAAATCCTGTTGTAGTTGCAACTGGACACATGGATCTTTCTTTCTCGCATATTTTCGAATTATTTATGAGGGAAGCTATTGGTGGATTTGTATTAGGAATTGCTCTGGGCTTTATAGCTGCTTATGCTATAAAAACTGCGCATGATTATAAAGTTTCTGTATTAATTACACTAGCTGTTGTTATGGGCGGCTACCTGGTTGCTCAGTCATTGCATACCTCCGCTCCTTTAGCCATGGTTGCTGCAGGTCTTATTATAGGTGAGTCTAAAAGAAAATTAGGTTCAACCAAAAAAAGCAATGTGGGTACCTTCTGGGAATTGTTGGATGAAATTATGAATGCTGTTTTATTCCTGTTTATGGGATTTGAAATTTTATTAATTGAAGATTTAAAAAATTACTGGGTATTAGGTATCATATGTATTTTAGTGGTCTTGATAGCTCGTTATGTTTCTATTAAAATTCCAACTATAATTATTCCTTTTAAAGAAAAATTTACCAAAGGCACAATAGCTATGTTGGTATGGGGAGGCCTTAGAGGAGGTGTTTCCATTGCATTAGCTCTTTCTGTTCCCGATAGTGATTATAAAGAAATTATTATTGCTGCTACCTATGTTGTGGTTGTGTTCTCAATTCTGGTACAAGGAATGACTGTGGGCAAACTGGCTAAAAAAATTAGTTAAACGAGCATTTGTTGTTTTAAATAATATTCAAAACTTATACTAGATAAATAATATTAAGTATAGCAACTTTTGTATATCATTATTGAGCATTAATGGTCCCCCTCTTACAACCTAAATTTTCTGTTGAAATATAATTGCCAAATAGTATATTTTTTTTATAATGATACATCAAAAACTATAAGCTAATCGTATAAATAGTACATAAAAAAAACTAATCTCAATATAGTATTTTTAATCATTTTATTATTTCTTGTTTTTGAGAAATTAAGTGTAAAAATAATTTTATAAACCATCTTCAGTTGCAGGATCAAAAAAATTAATGATACATAAGGTTTATTAACATTGAAAACTTTGGGTTGATATTTATCTCGCACTCATCAGTTTTATCTTATTTTTAAGTCATGGCATATTTATTGCAATAATTAAAGATAGGTAAAAGCATTTTACTATAATTAATTATTAAAAAACTTAAAAATTTATGGAAGGACTTGGATTTATATGGTCTGTAATTATTGGAGTTATAGCCGGGGCTTTAGCCGGCTGGATCATGAAAGGACGCGGCTTTGGATTCTTAGTAAACTTACTGGTAGGTTTAGTTGGTAGTATGCTGGGAGGATGGATATACAGTTTATTAGGAATACAATCTGATGGAAAATTCGGCATTTTAGTAATGTCTGTTTTAGGAGCTGTAGTTCTTTTATGGATAGTATCTATGCTAAGGCGTAAATAATTGTAATAAAATCAAAGTATACTAAATTTAAAAATAAAAAGTTATGAAAAAATTAATCTTAGGTGCCGCATTAGGAGTTGGAATAGGTTATTTAATAAGAAAAGTTCAGGAAGAAGGATGTTGGGATGATTTGAACAATGATTTTGACAAATATGCTTCAAAAGCGAAAAAAAACTTCAAAAATATTCTTGATTCCGGAAAAAATGAAGCTGATTATGTCAAAGATAGAGTTTCCGATACAGCAGATGAAATTAACCAGCGTTTAAAAGACAGATCATAATAGATAAGTTTAGAATTTATCATTTTAGATATTAATATTTACAGCTATTTAGAAAATAAATAGCTGTTTTTTTTATTTATTTAAAAGAGTATACTGATTTTATTAACTTTGTTTAAAGAAATACCCGGACAATGGATAGTAATTCTAAGGGAACACCCCTCGAACTTGGTACAGAAGATATAGGTAAACTTCTTAAAAAATATGCAATTCCGGCAATTATTGCCATGATAGCCTCTTCTTTATACAATATTACTGATAGCATATTTATTGGTCATGGAGTGGGTGCACTTGCTATATCCGGACTTGCAATTACTTTTCCTTTAATGAATCTTGCAGCAGCATTCGGTTCACTTGTGGGCGTAGGAGCTTCAACGCTTTTATCCGTCAGATTGGGACAAAAGGATTATACAACTGCAAATACCATTCTGGGTAACGTATTTATTATGAATTTGATTATTGGGATTTCATTTTCCTTATTAACACTCCCTTTTCTGGATTCAATACTCTTTTTTTTCGGAGCCAGTGATAAAACACTTCCTTATGCACACGATTTCATGGTAATCATTTTAATGGGAAATGTTATAACACACATGTATTTAGGACTTAACTCCATGCTTCGTTCATCGGGAAAACCTAAGCATTCCATGTATGCTACCATATTTACAGTTCTAATTAACCTTGTACTTAACCCGCTTTTTATATTTGGCTTCCAATGGGGTATCCGTGGAAGTGCTATTGCGACTATCACATCACAAATAATAGTATTAATCTGGCAAATTTATTTATTTAGTGATAAAAGCAATTTTATACATCTGCAGAAAGGAATTTTTAAATTAAAATCGAGAATCGTTAAAGATTCATTAGCAATCGGAATGTCTCCGTTTTTGATGAATGCAGCCTCCTGTATTATTGTAATAATTATTAATCAGGGTCTTTTAAAATATGGCGGTGACTTAGCTGTAGGTGCTTATGGGATAGTTAATCGAATAGCCTTTTTATTTGTAATGGTAGTTTTGGGACTAAATCAGGGAATGCAGCCTATTGCGGGTTATAATTATGGTGCTCGATCCTATTCAAGAGTTACTGCAGTACTCAAAAAAACCATTCTTTGGGCAACGCTTATTATGACTCTGGGATTCATTTTTGTACAGTTGGCTCCACACTGGGTAGCTTCAATATTTACGACAGATCAGGAACTTATAGATATTGCGTCCGTAGGATTGCGTATTGTTTTTCTTTGTTATCCTTTGGTAGGATTCCAGGTTGTAGTATCTACTTTTTTCCAAAGTATTGGGATGGCTAACAAAGCCATTTTCTTATCTTTAACCCGACAAGTCATATTTTTAATCCCTTGCCTGTTAATACTTCCCCGTTTTATGGGAATATCCGGAATATGGTACAGTTTACCTATTGCCGATTTTGTTGCAACCCTGATGGCTGCTGTATTACTTTATTTACAATTTAAACAATTCAAAAAACTCCCCTCATGAAAACAGATAACATGAACGAAAAATATATTATAACCATTGGTCGTCAGTTAGGAAGCGGAGGACGAGAAATAGGAAAAAAAATTGCCGAAGAATTAAGCATATCCTATTATGATAAAGAGCTTATATATCTTGCTTCCAAAGAAAGCGGGTTAAGCAGAGAATTTTTTGAAAAAGCTGATGAAAAAGCAAGTTTAAGCTTTTTTGATAACTTTTTCAACTTACAATACTCAAAAAATTATCTATGCGGCGAAACATTGTTTGAAATACAAAGTGATATTATTAAACGCTTATCTGAAAAAAGATCTTGTGTTTTCGTCGGGCGTTGTTCAGACTATATATTAAGAGAAAATAAACAACGAATTGATATTTTTATCACAGCGGATAAAGAAGATCGAATAAAAAGAACTGCTTTAAGGAAAAATATTGACGAAAAAGAAGCAGAACTTTTAAACAACAAGGTGGATAAAAAAAGAAAAGAATTTTATAATTTTTACAGTAATCGTGGCTGGGGAAGAGCCGGTTCTTATCATCTCTGTATCAATTCTTCAGTATTGGGAATAAATGACACTGCTCAATTTATTTCAGAATTTATACGTAGAAAACTACATAACAATCAAATATAAGAATCTCTGTTACACTTCTCCGTTTTAAAAATTTAAAACTCAACTTTTGACACAAAAAAATTAACTTAATAAAATTTAAGTATATTAATATTTTAATTATAAAAAAAATATTAAAAAGTATTTCAAATTAATACATTACAACTAATTTAGCTAATAAATAAAGCTTAAAATTGAATAATCCTTGTGTCCGTTTTTTACAAAAACTGTATATTTGACACGAAATAAATATTAGTAACATGAAATTACTTGAAGGAAAAACAGCGATTATAACAGGCGCTACCCGAGGTATAGGTAAAGGTATTGCACAAATATTTGCTCAACAAGGGGCCAATATAGCTTTTACATATGCATCATCAGCCTCTAAAGCAGAGGAACTGGAAAAAGAGCTTTCTTCACTGGTAAAAATTAAAGGATATCAATCCGATGCATCTGATTATGATGCAGCACAAAATTTGGTAGAGCAGGTTTTGACTGACTTTGGAACTTTAGATATTGTTGTAAATAATGCCGGAATAACTAAAGATAATCTTATACTTCGAATGACAAAAGAAGACTGGGAAGAAGTTATTCGGGTAAATCTTAATTCTGTATTTAACCTGACTAAGGCTGCAACTAAACCCATGATGAAACAAAAATCAGGTTCAATCATTAATATGAGTTCAGTAGTAGGTGTTAAAGGGAATGCAGGCCAGTCCAACTATGCAGCAAGTAAAGCAGGAATTATTGGTTTCTCAAAATCTATTGCTTTAGAATTAGGTTCCAGAAATATACGTTGCAATGTGGTTGCTCCCGGATTTATTGAAACAGAAATGACAGAGGTGCTTGATGAAAAGACAGTTCAGGAATGGAGAAATAACATTCCCCTTAAAAGAGGAGGTACGCCCGAAGACATTGCCAATGCTTGTCTTTATCTAGCCAGTGATTTATCCGGATATGTTACCGGACACGTTCTCAATGTCAATGGAGGAATGCTTACCTATTAAAAAATTACCTAACAAAATATAAAATACAAAGAGATTAACAAACAGTTTAATCTCTTTCTTATTTGAAAGCATGTATAGCAAAAAATTAGCCGTTCAGATTTTAGGAGAAATGCTTTATCGATATGGAATTACTGATATGGTAATTTCTCCGGGTTCACGAAATGCACCTTTAACCATTCATTTTTCGCAGCATTCCGAATATAAATGCTACAGTATAACAGATGAGCGTTCGGCGGCTTTTTTTGCTTTGGGTATGGCCCAGTCGAAAAGAAAACCTGTGGCTATTTGCTGTACCAGCGGCACAGCCTCTGCCAATTATTATCCGGCTATTATCGAAGCATTTTATCAAAATGTACCTTTGTTGGTTATTACTGCAGACAGACCCGAAAATTTTGTGGATATTTTTGACGGACAGACCATACGACAAAAAGATATTTATAAAAATCATATTTATGGTTCTTTTCAAATTTCTGAATCCGAAGAAGATCAGGATGTAACTGACAATTTCTTAACTATAAAAAAAGCGGTTCAGACAGCTATTTTACAATCAGGACCAGTCCATATCAATTTTCCATTCTCAGAACCTTTATACGAACAGACCGATAGTTTAGGTATCACCATTGAACAGTTGGCGCAGCCTGAAAAAAAATTTAATTCAGAAACCTGGCAGCCCCTTTTGTCCCAATGGAATCAATACGATAAAAAAATGGTATTGGTTGGTATGCAGCCACCGGATCCTTACTTCAGTAAACTTTTGGAAGAACTTGCAAAGCGCCAGGATACGATTATACTCACGGAAATAACTTCTAATCTGAATTCTCCGGAATTTTACCCTAATATAGACAGATACGTTTTCCCCTTTGGAGAAGAAAAAATGGATGAGTATAAACCCGATTTACTTCTCACCATAGGACAAAATGTTGTTTCTAAAAAAATAAAAGTTTTCTTACGAAATTCCAAGCTTAAAGCACACTGGCATCTGGATTCTTTCTGGCATCCGGACACCTACTTTTCTTTAACAGAAAAAATTGAAGATCAGCCCATTTCCTTTTTAACGGAACTTATCCAAGTTCCGCAAAAGACTTCCGATTATTCCAGCAAATGGAAAGAGATAAAAAGAATAAAAGAAAGAAAACACCAACGGTTTATAGAAAATCTTACTTATTCAGATTTACAGGCTGTACACACGATTAATAAATATTTGCCCGATTACTATAATCTACAGGTGTCTAACAGCTCAATGATTCGTTATACACAACTATTTAATTTTAATAAACAAAATAAAATTTTTTGTAACCGGGGAGCCAGCGGTATTGATGGTTCCACTTCTACTGCTGTAGGCTTTGCTGTTGCTGATAGTAATCCTACCGTACTGATTACCGGAGATGTTGGTTTCTTTTACGATTCTAATGCTTTATGGAACAAATATTTACCTTCAGACTTCAGGATCATTCTTTTAAATAACGGAGGAGGTGATATATTTAAAATAATTCCGGGACCGGATTCTACGGATGCTTTAGATGAATATTTTGTTACCCGACACCATCGTAAGGCTAAACTTCTGGCCGAAGAATATCAACTGGAATACAAAGAAGTTAGCAGCTCAGATGAACTTAGCAGCTACCTTGCTACCTTTTTTGAAAAATCCTCAAGTCCGAAATTACTTGAAATAAATACCAAACACTGTGATAATTCTACCCTATTAAGAAATTACTTTAACTTTTTAAACCCCTCATAAGCTATGAAAATAAACCTGTTTACTCCAATGTTGGAAGAACAAAATAAAATAGAGGAAGCATTTCGAGAATTCCCTACATTGTTTCATACTTATCATTGTACGAAAACCGGTATTGGAAGAGAAAAAATAGCAAAAGCGATGATGAGCAAACCGGATTCTGACCTGGACATACTCGTAGGTTTTACCGCTGTAACAGGAAATGAAAATACCATGCCCGAAGAACTAAAAAAGGGAATGCCGGTTGAAGTTACCGCTTCTTCTTTATATGGTTTTCAGGGAGAACTTTTTGAAAACGGTAAACTGAGGCTTACCACCTCAAAAACCCATCTACCCTGCCTTTCTTCTCTTACTTCCGACAGGTTTATAACAACTACGGATATTCCGGTAGGAACATTAATTAACATGGAAGATTATACTTTTATGTACCTGAAAAGACCTCAGGATTTTATTATACGGGTTATTTCAGATTTTTTACCTCATGAATCGCCTATTGATTTTTTTGAATTAATAAAGGATATCTCCTTTACGCCTATCATTCAACTACTGGAAGAACTGCGATAATCAGACTGTTTTATGGGTATTTTTTTTATATATTTTATAATGAAGATTTAAAAAATTTATGCCAAAAAATTTAAAATTATGATCCGTGCGGAGAATATCTTCTTCATCAACATAGACTCTAATCCATTCATGGAGGGCTTTAACAAACTTAGCCCAATGATTACCTTTATTATCAGTAACGTAGAAATAAAAACCGTTTTCTCCAAATTTTTTACCATCACTACTTAAAAGTAGTGAACCGTCTTCAAGAATTTTCTTCGTCATAATAACCGAAGCATTTCCATTAGGTAACGGAAAAACAACCTTAAGCAAATTTCTTTGAAAGTGAGGCATCCATGTGGTCGTATAAATACCCGAATATATAACATCTCCCGTACTTTTTATTTTTCTATACCAAATAGTCCAAACAGTATGTTCGCCTTTTTTAAGTTTTATAATTTTACTTTTCAAACCTTTAGACATTACTAAAGAACTTACAGGAATATTAAGCTGTTGTAACCTTTTACTGAATATAACGGTTAACAAATATCCCAACGGCTTGAAAACACCTTTCCATTCACTCCAGACTTCAAAATCATACTCTGATGTATTTTCATAGAATTTCTTTACCTTCAGATTTAATTTTTTCTTTTCATCTAAAGATAAATCAAAACGATCCCAATCATCAAGCAATCCTGAATTCTTTTCATTAACTATAACTTTAAGTTGATCCTGTTCTGCCATTCTTTTCAAATACTGATCACTAATAACATTCTCCTCTCCCAAAGGTCCTATTATCCAACTGTGTTTATCCGGATCTATTTTTTTACCTGTGCATCTTACCCATAATTGAGTTAATTTATCCTGTAACATTTATTTTAAGTTTTAACTATTATTTGCAATAGTATTAAAAATTTTTTACCCAAAAACGGATATAATTTTAAGTTCCAGCAAATTCTTTAATTTTCATGGAGCGTTATTTGTGTTATGCATTGATAATTAAAAAATTAGTTTTTATACCTACAAAAACTATTTATTATTCATATCACTTTATCTGATACAAGAATAAAAAAAACTATTTTTGCTATATGAAATTATTGAGTTATAATGTAAACGGCTTGCGTGCAGCCATAAATAAAGATTTTTTAGGATGGCTGAAATCTGCTAATCCAGATATTCTTTGCCTGCAGGAAGTAAAAGCAACCCCGGAACAGTTTGACACTACAGTTTTTAAAGATTTAGGATATTATAGCTATTGGTTTCCTGCCGAAAAAAAAGGATACAGCGGGGTTGCTATTTTATCTAAAGAAAAACCCCTGTCAGTAAAATATGGATGTGACCAGCAGGAATTTGATTCCGAAGGCAGAGTTATTCAAGCTAATTTTAAAGAATTTTCCGTACTTAGCGTTTACGTTCCCTCGGCCACCAACATGGGGCGCTTAGGATTTAAAATGGACTTTTGTGAGTATTTTCTTACGTATATACAAAAAGTTGAAAAAGAATTTTCTAATCTCATTATAAATGGTGATTTTAATATCTGTCATTACGCTATTGATATAAATGATCCGGTACGTAATGCTAAAGTATCCGGATTTCTACCTGAGGAACGCGAATGGCTCGACCGTTTTTTCAGTACATGTAAACTTACCGATTGCTTACGGTTTTTTAATCAGGAACCCTTCCAGTATTCCTGGTGGACCTACCGGGTTAAAACAGCCAGACAAAATAACAAAGGCTGGAGAATAGATTATAATCTGGTTACCGAGCCATTAAAATCATCCTTAAAACGAGCTTACATACTTACCCAGGCCGTACATTCGGATCATGCTCCGGTCGGGATTGACTTTGATTTACAAAAAATAGACTAATACATATATGAAAAGAACAGGAATACTACTTACCTTAGCTCTTATATCCGCCTCTTGCGTACCTCAATCCAAATATAAAGAACTGGAACAAAAATATTATGCCGCCCTACAGGGCGAAACAAAAAACCAGCTTACGATTGAGGAAAAAGAAATTGCATTAAAAAACCTGGGAGATCAATTTAAATCTCTTCAGGAACAGCAAAATGCGTTGACTCGCAAAAAGGCGGAGCTGGATGCAGAATATAATCAGCTTCAAGGAGAATATGACTCGAAAATCAAAGATCTGGAAAACCTAAAATTAAAAAATGAGAAGCTCTCCCAGGAAGCTTTACAAGAGAGAAAAAAAATACAAGGAGAACTGGAACAAACCCAGGGGCAGCTTCAGGAAAAAATACGAAGGATCAATGAACTCGAAGGCTTAATCTCTCAACAAAAAGAAGGAGTATCTACTTTAAAAAACAAACTCCAGAATGCATTAAAAAGATACGAAGGAAAAGGAATAACCGTGGAAGAAAAAGAAGGTTATATTTATGTTTCTATGGATAATAAACTTTTATTTCCTTCCGCCAGCTGGAACGTTGAATCTGAAGGTGTACGTGCTTTACAGGAAATATCCTCCGTACTTTCCTCAGATCCGGATTTGAATATTATTATTCAGGGGCATACGGATTCAGATCGCTATGCCGGTAATGGAAATATAAAAGATAACTGGGATCTTTCCGTTATGAGGGCTACTTCTATAACTAAAATACTACAGTCCGAAGGGGTTCCTCCCACCCAAATGACCGCCTCAGGAAGAGGTGAATATCTTCCTATTGCAGACAATTCAACCTCTACAGGTAAAGCCATGAACCGAAGAGTGGATATTATTATTGCCCCGAACCTGAGAGAAATTACCCAATTATTGAACGAACTATAAACCCACCTATAATGAAAAAAACCGTATTAAACCAAAACCATGTTAATTTAGGCGCAAAAATGGTTGATTTTGCCGGATTTGAAATGCCGGTTCAGTACTCGGGAATTACTCTTGAGCATTTTGCTGTCCGGGAGAAAGCAGGACTATTTGATGTATCTCACATGGGAGAATTCTCTATCAAAGGAGAAAATGCTTTACCCTTGTTGCAAAAAATCACGTCCAATGATGTTTCACAGCTTATTGACGGTGGTATTCAATATTCAACACTTTTAAATGAAAATGGAGGAGTGGTTGATGATCTTCTTGTCTATAAAATAAAAGATCATGACTATTTTTTAGTGGTGAATGCCTCTAATATTGAGAAAGACTGGAATTGGATTTCACAAAATAATACAGATGGGGCCGTAATGCAGAATCTAAGCGATGATATAAGCTTATTGGCTTTACAAGGTCCTAAAGCTCAGCAAATTTTACAGAAACTAACCCGTGTACGCCTGGCAGATATCAGCTATTATCATTTTACCCGCGGAACGGTGGCCGGCATTGATGAGGTATGCATATCCAATACCGGATATACCGGAGCCGGAGGATTTGAGCTTTATGTTCCCAATTCCCAAGCGGTACACTTATGGGAAAAACTTTTGGAAGCTGGTAAAGATGAAGGTTTAATTCCTTGTGGACTGGCCTCCCGTGACACTCTCAGACTTGAAAAAGGATTTTGCCTATACGGCAATGAACTTTCCGATGACACCACCCCGATTGAAGCAGGCCTGGGATGGATTACCAAAACCGGAAAAGGAGATTTTTTAGGAAAAGAAAAAATTCTTAATCAGAAGAATAACGGAGTTTCCAGAAAGCTAGTTGGTTTTGAGTTGTTGGATCGAGGTATTCCCAGACATGGGTATCAGGTATTTAACAGTGAAGGTTCTTGTATAGGCGAGGTTACTTCCGGAACGATGTCACCTATAAAAAAATCCGGTATCGGTATTGCGTACGTAAAACCGGAATATGCCCGTGCAGGTTCGGAAATTTTTATTGGAATCAGAGATAAAAAATTAAAAGCACAAACGGTTAAAATGCCTTTTGTTTAATTTTAAAATACATATGTTTTCTCCGGAACACGAATACATTCTATTATTTTCTGTTTTCCGGAGAAGATTTTCAAACTATGAGAGTTATAATACAACGCGTAAGCGAAGCATCAGTAAAAGTTGATAATGAAATAAAAGGCTGTATCGAGCAAGGTTTACTAATCCTGTTAGGCATTGAAGATTCTGATACGCAGGAAGATATAATCTGGTTGACGCAGAAAATCAGTAATCTGAGAATTTTTAATGATGAGTATGGAGTTATGAATCTGTCTGTTCAGGACGTAAAGGGACAACTCTTGCTTATCAGTCAATTCACCCTGTTTGCTTCCACTAAAAAAGGCAACCGTCCCAGTTACATACGTGCTTCAGGTCCTGATTTTGCTAATTCTATGTATGAACAATTTAAAGCAAAATTAGAAGAAATCCTAAACCAGTCCGTAGAATGTGGCGTTTTTGGAGCAGATATGAAAGTACATTTACTAAATGACGGTCCGGTGACCCTTTTCATAGATTCACATCAACGGGAATAAGTTTTCGTTAATTTTTATTCAGTGCTCTTATTAAATAGGGTAACTGTCTGATTTTAATTCTCTAAAATGTATAAAGAAAAAGCTCCTGATATTCAGGAGCTTTTTCTTTATATATATTTTTCTATAATTAATCTATCTGTATATGTTCAGATAGTTTTTTATATGTTCCGTCAACTAATTTATCTCTAACCGCTTCAAAAGCAGCTAAAGTTTCGTCAATATCCTGATCTGAATGAGAAGCTGTAGGAATTAAACGTAATAAAATCATTCCTTTAGGAATTACAGGGTATACTACTACACTGGTAAAAATCCCATAAAATTCTCGTAAATCTTTAATAAGGAAGGTGGCCTCCATAGGATCTCCCTGTAAATATACCGGAGTTACACAAGTATTCGTATTTCCTATATTGAATCCTCTTTCTTTTAATCCGGATTGCAGTTTATTTACATTGTGCCATAGTTTTGCTTTAAGCTCTGGTTTATTTTTTAATAATTCCAGTCTTTTTAAAGCTCCTAGTACCATAGGCATAGGTAATGATTTAGCAAAAATTTGTGAACGAAGGTTATATTTAAGATATTTAATGATTTCTTTATCACCTGCTACAAAAGCTCCGATTCCGGCCATAGACTTCGCAAAGGTAGAAAAGTATATATCAATACCGTCCTGACAACCTTGCTCTTCTCCTGCACCGGCACCTGTTTTACCTAAGGTTCCGAATCCATGAGCATCATCAACTAATAAACGGAAATTATATTTCTTTTTAAGTTCAATGATTTCTTTTAATTTCCCTTGTTCTCCACGCATACCAAAGACTCCTTCGGTAATAACCAAAACACCTCCTCCACTTTCGGAAGCATTTTTTTCTGCTCTTTGAAGGTTTTTTTCAAGGCTTGCAATATCGTTATGCTGATAGGTAAATCTTTTACCGAAATGAAGACGTACTCCGTCTACTATACAGGCATGGCTATCAACATCATACACAATCACATCATTTTTAGAAACCATGGTATCAATAATGGAAAGCATTCCCTGATATCCGAAATTCAACAAATAAGCGGCTTCTTTATTAACAAACTCAGCTAATTGTCTTTCTAGTTCGGCATGCTGAGGAGTTTGTCCCGACATAGCCCGTGCTCCCATAGGATAAGCCATACCGTAATCTTTAGCTCCTTCGGCATCTGTTTTTCTAACTTCAGGATGGTTAGCCAATCCTAGATAGTCATTGATGCTCCAAACGATCATTTCTTTCCCTTTGAATTTCATTCTCGGGCTAATTTCGCCTTCTAAAACTGGGAAAATATATTCTCCTTCCGCATATTCCGCATATTTTTCCAGCGGTCCCGGATGGTTTTTTATTCTATCAAAAATATCCATTGATTAAAATGTATTTGTTATACTTTTTCTACCGTAGCGTGAGATTCCAGACCGTTTAAACGGCTAGTTACGAATCCCTGGGCCTTCATCCAGTCATCACTAAAAACTTTAGTCATATAACGGGATCCATGGTCAGGAAATATTAATACTACTACGGAGTTTTCATCGAAACTATCGGCAATCTGACGGGCTGCTGTTAAGCTGGCTCCACTGGTATAACCGACCATCATAGCTTCTTTAAGAGCAAGCTCACGGGTAGCGTAAGCACTAGGCTCGTCAGAAACTTTCACATATTCATCGATAACGGAAAAATCTAATGCTTCGGGAATCAGGTTTTTACCTAAACCTTCTATCTGATACGGTCGAATTTCATTAGGATCCAGCTCTCCTGTTTCAAAATATTTTTTCAGCACTGAGCCTACGGCATCTACGCCGATAATCTTAATATCAGGATTTTTTTCTTTTAAAAACTGAGCGGCACCGCTAAGCGTTCCTCCTGTTCCGGTACATCCTATCAGGTGAGTAATTCTTCCCTGAGTCTGATCCCAAATTTCGGGTCCGGTAGTTAAATAATGTGATTCTGTATTTTCTTTATTAAAGTACTGATTAATATAAATGGAATTCGGTGTTTCTGCTGCAATGCGTTTGGCAACCTCATAATATGATCTGGGATCATCGGCAGGTACATTCGCAGGGCAAAGATACACTTTGGCACCCATTGCTTTTAAAAAAGAAATCTTTTCAGGTTTGGTCTTATCACTAACGGCTAAAATACATTTATATCCTTTGACAATGCTAACCATGGCAATTGAAAAGCCTGTATTACCGGAAGTGGTTTCCACAATTGTGGCTCCGGGTTGTAACAGTCCTTGTTTTTCAGCATTCTCAATAATATGAAGTGCAATTCTGTCTTTAGTTGAATGTCCGGGATTATAGCATTCGAGTTTTGCAAAAAACTCACCCTTCATCCCTTCTGTTACTTTATTCAAGCGAACTAACGGCGTATTGTTAATTAACTCAAGAACATTATTGTAAGTTCCAGCCATTCTATTCAATTCTTTTATTAATTTTTATAATTAATTTTAAGGGGCAAATTTATGATTTTTTTTTGTTACAAAAAATTTAACTGTATGAAATTTGACATAAATGCCCTGTTCTTAAATTTTTTCGAAATAATTTTAAACATTTAGTATAAAATTAAATAAGTTCCTCATATATATAGGTTAAAATCTGCTTATCTGTTTCTGTTAACTCCGCTCCTCTCCTCATCATAGCTCGCTCAGCAACTTCGAAAGCTTTGTTTATCTGAAACAAGGGACTTTCCGATTTTCCACCCCATGAAAAAGATTTAATAAGATGCGGAGGAAAACCTGCAACAAATATATTGGCAGAAACACCTACTACGGTACCGGTATTAAACTGTGTGCTTATAGCCGCTTTGGAATGATCTCCCATAATTAGCCCAGCAAACTGCAATCCAGTTTTAATAAATCCCTGTTTCGTGTAATTCCAGCATTTTACTTCCGCATAATTATTTTTCATATTGGAAGAATTGGTATCTGCCCCAAGATTGCACCATTCACCCAATACGGAATTACCCAAAAAACCTTCATGCCCTTTGTTGGAGTACCCGGTAATAACAACATTGTTTACCTCTCCTCCAATTTTGGAATAAGGTCCTATAGTTGTCCCACCATACACTTTAGAGCCCATATGAATTTTAGCTCCTTCACACATAACCAGAGAACCTCTAATCATGGAACCTTCCATAATTTCAGCATTTTTACCTAAGTAAATCTCGCCTTCTCGGGTGTTTAAAATTACATGCTCTGCGAGCACTCCTTCTTCAACAAAAATCCGTGTAGGATCTCCAATAATTTTAACAGTATCGGATAACTGAAGGGAATTTCTTCCCTGAGTAATCAGTGAAAAATCATAGGATATTGCCTGCCTGTTATAACTAAACAAATCCCAGGGATACTGTATATGAAAACTCCCGGGGCTTATCTCAACTTTCCTGCCAAAATTTCCGGATATAAAGTCTTCATAGGAAAGATTTGATGCAATCAATTCACCTTCAGAGAAAAGTGATTCTCCTTTTTGCAGATTTTTTATTGAAAGTATAAGCTCCAAATTTGGAAAGTAAGCCGGATTTATAAACCAATTGTTATCTTCTATACAAACCGGATATTTTGCGGATAGATATTTTCGGGTCAAAAAGGAAACTTTTTCAGTCTGAAGTATTTTTTTCCATCGTTCTGTAAAGGTTAAGATTCCCATTCTGAGTTCTGCCACCGGACGGGTAAAGGTCAGAGGTAGTAAATCAGAATATTCATTTCCATCAAACAGGATAATATTCATTATACTAATATTTCTATTACTTGTTCAAAGATAAAAAATAAGTTACGAAACGCATTAGTATTTATCTATAAAAGTGATTAATTACTCATTTTGATAGATGGATACAAGGTTTTTAGTTATCTTTGAATAGATAATAATATCAAACGTTAATGGAAATAGCGATAATAGCCCACGATGGACGAAAAGCTGATATGGTGGCTTTTTTAATGTCTCACTTAAAGGTTTTAAAACAGCATAATGTTAATTTAATTGCAACAGGTACCACGGGTTCTTTTGTTGAAGAAGCGGGACTAGAAGTTAAAAAGTTTAAGTCCGGACCTTTAGGGGGAGATGCACAAATTGCCGCCCGTGTAGTGGACGGTCTAACCGATTTAGTGATCTTTTTCAGAGATCCGCTGGGTAAACATCCTCATGAACCTGATGTCAATATGCTGCTTCGGTTATGTGATTTACATAATGTTCCTTTAGCTACTAATAAAGCGACTGCAGAAATAGTCATCAATTCTTTACAATTTATAGGATCTAAAAGCAAAGACAAAAAAATATAGCCAGTTGTATGATTGCTATTAAATATATGGGATTATTAGCCTGAGATACCGAGCCTGTAAATAAAACTTAGTAAAAAATAGCGTTTTAAAACCTGACTCTGTATATCTGAAACCTGATTTCCGTTAATTACGCGCATAATATTGTTTCTTTTATTAAGAATATCGTAAAGCTGTAGTCTTAATTCACCTTTTCCTCCTTTTAAAAATGATTTTGAAATAGCCATATTCCAAAGTATTTTTTCTTTTTGAACATTGGATGAATATCCATGGTCGTAAAGATAGCTAATATAGTTTTGAAACTGTATGTCAAATGGAAGATCCCATTGTACGAGATTGGTAATTCCCCAGGAAGTAATTTTAAGGTTTGAAACTGACGACAGATTATTTTCTGTTCTTTTATTTTGATAAAAACCGGTAAGATTTAATAATAAGTCTCCGGGATTATAATCTATGGATATAGATGAATTAACACTATAGTCATCTGTAATGTTTTTTTGGTCATTCATAAATGCCAATTGTCTCTGATAGGAACTTCCCAAGCTGAATTCAAGTGTAAGGTCCGTTTGTTTTACAGGGAAATTATAGCTGCCATTCAGGTTTCCTCCCCAATTACCATTCACATTTTTGTATGTACTCGCCGTATTACCTAATTTGTCTATAAAAGTATAACTTACTATCTGATTGGAAATATAGTTCAGATTCCCGATAATAGAGAAAAATCTTCCGGAATTTAGATTTGTTTTTTGATATACAAAATCAAAATTATTGGATGATGTAGCTTTGAGATCGGGATTTCCATAATTTTTGTTTGTTGGACTAATAGTTGTGGTATCTTTAGTTATCTGTTCAAATCCGGGCTGGGTAACATTGCCGAAATAGTTGAATTTAAAAACTTTGTTTTTTTTAGGATTATATTGGAATCTTCCAAAGGTGGAATAGTTAATTATTTTCTGATTCATTTTCTGAATCGTATAGCTACCTATGTGTATTTTTTTTCCAGATTCTGTAGGTTCTGCATTAACTCCAAGAGCATATTCAAATTTATCATATACTGTCTGAAAATTAAGCTGAATGTTTTGTTTGTTGAAATAGGATTCTGATTCTCTTGTATAAACAGAATCAAGTCTGGCATATATTCCTTCATCATTTTTGTTTAATGCCTTATAATTTCTTTCTACATCCATTCTTTGAAAAGCATAGGAAGCCATAAAGATACTTTTTTTTCCGATAGGTTCTGTATAAGAGATTGTTGCATTATATCCTGATGTCTGATTTTTGGAAACAAGCTGTTGATCCATTTCTACTTCTGAGCTATCAGCATCATAAAAAGTTTGTGATTTTTGATTTCCATCTTCTTTTTCGTGATTATAATCACCGTCTAATGAAAGACTTAAAGTCCTGCCTTTTTCGTTAAGCTTCCATCCAAGTGTAAGAGAACCTCTAAGTTCATTGGCTATTCCTGATATTTTAGATTCCGAATTTTCTCGGGTAGTGTTATTTAAATTAGAGAAAGTCTGACTTTCAAACAAAGTCTTTGCTTCTTTTTCCTGATGATTTCCGGATAAGCGCATAAACAATGTTAAATTTGATTTTGATTCCGAACTAAGATTAATTCCAAAAGAAGTATTTTTTTGCTCTTGTTTATCCAGGGAGAAGTTATGCGAAGTTCTTTCTTCGTCTGATAAGAAATACCGGGTATTTTCGGTACTGGTCAACCGGTTTATTTCTTCATTATAAAGAAGATTGCTTTCAACTTTTAATTTATTTTTATTTTCATAAGTCCCATTTAATCCTATAGTCCGTTCGGAAATAATTCCTTCTCCATTATCAGAGTAAGACTCAATATCATCTAAACTTCCATTAGTATTATTTGCATCGCCTAACAAAGAAATTTGTGTGGTTTTTCCTAAATAGTTAAGCAGGGTTTTATAATTATAATGCTTATCACTTCCATATCCTGCTGAAACATTTCCAAAAAGATTGTTCTTATACTCTTCTTTCACATTAAGATTAAGAACCTGATTTCCGTCACCTTCTTTTATTCCTGTTATTTTAGATAAGTCTGAAGATTCTTTATAAAGCTCTATACTTTTCACCATATCAGAAGGTAAATTGGTCAACGCTAAATGGATGTCATTATCAAAAAACTGTCTTCCATCAATTAATATCTTATGTACCGGTTTGCCGTTAGCTTTAATATTACCGTTTTTATCTATGGTGAGCCCCGGCACTTTTCTTAAAAGTTCCTGAAGAAGAGAGCCTTTCCTTACTTTATATTGAGATGCGTCATACTGAATGGTATCTCCTTTCATTATAATCTTAGATTTTTTTGCTGTTATTATAATGTTTCCTATGAGAACTGACGAATCGTTTTCTGAGTCATAGTTTTCTTCTTTTTGACTTTTGTTTGAGGTGAGATAAGCTATAAATAAGTTATTTGCATTAAATTTAATTACTTTCAATTTCCCATTAAATTCTTTGTAATTGTCTAACTTAACTTTAATTAAATAATCTCCTTTTTTTAAATTAAAACTAAATAATCCTGTACTATCCGTATTGGTTTCTTTAATAAAATCTCCTGAATAATTATATACACGGATATTCGCTGTTTTACGTACCGGAAGCACAGTTTCTTTATCTAAAAGTTGCCCGTTGATTATAATTAAGGAATCTGAACCGGTTTTAGAAACCGGTACCTGAATTTCCTGTAAATTTTTTGCAAAGACAAACTGCTCTGTTAGTAAAAATAAAAACAACAGAAAAGTAAACTTTTTTATAACATCTGATTTAACCAATTATTTATGAGAATATTAGAAATTAACTACTAAAAAATAATGTGACTTAGATTTCTGATATAACAATATCTCTGCTTATATATTATCTGTACTGCGTATAATGACAGAAACCTGAGGAATCGAACTTCAGATGAATTTTTTGTTTTAATTTCTTTAATTCTACTTCGTATCCGTTCTGACTTGATGCAATTTCAGTTAGTTCCCAACCGGTGAATTGTGAAGTTATTAAATTACTGACTTCTCCGGGAAAATAGGTTAGTAATTGAACAGGTACTGATTCTTTGGATGATTTAATTTTTTTTATAGTGTTGTTTTTATGTGCTATTTCTACATTAAGACCATTAAATGTTGACAATTTTAAAATAGAAGCTCCTTTTGATATACGTTTCAAATTAACCACTCCACCTAAATGCTCTCCTACAAGAATTTGCACATACATAGGAATTTTAGCTGATTTAACAGATATTTCAGGGTTTTCTACTGCTTTTAAAGCCTGATCTTTTACATTTTCAGCAAATGTAACTGTAGATAAAACTAAAGCGACTATAGAATAAATGAACTTTTTCATATATGTATTGCAATTCATAGGTTTATAAACAAATGTAACGATAATAATTAATCAAAAAAGAATCTTTAACGATAAAATTGATTTTAATTTGTAATACAATTGCTTATTTACTTGTTCTTAAACACATGTAAGATAAAAAATTTATATTATTCTATAGTTTTTGTATTTAAAACCGTTTAATTTTTTTAAACCATGAGACTTTTCACCGACTGCAATCCTTTGGTGGCAGGCTCCTGAATAAATGTAACTTCTCTACCTAAAGGTGAGTCGAACGAGTTCGGATCAATTACATATATGGGGGCTGAAGCAGGAACGTAATCTAATAAGGATGCAGCAGGATATACCTGAAGTGACGTGCCTATAACCATAAAAATATCTGCCGTTTGAGCAATTTGTATTGCTTCTTCCATTTTAGGTACGGCTTCGCCAAACCAAACTATATCCGGACGAAGCTGTCCGCCATCTTCTGCCAACTGGCCTAATTGAATTTCTTCGAGCGTTTCATATACCAGCGATTCATTGGTTTCACTTCTTACCTTATTAAGTTCGCCGTGAAGATGAAGTATGTTAGTGGAACCAGCTCGTTCATGAAAATTGTCTACATTTTGAGTAATGATATAAACATTATATTCAGATTCCAGTTCTTTTAACAGATAATGTGCCTGATTGGGTTGATGATCTTTAAGTTCGGATCTTCTCATATTATAGAAATCTAATACGAGTTTAGGATTTTTAAACCATCCTTTTATAGAGGCTACTTCTGATATATCATATTTTTCCCATAGACCTCCGGAATCTCTAAATGTACTTAAACCACTTTCCGCACTAATACCCGCTCCGGTTAAAACAACCAGTTTCTTTTTCATATTTGTTTTTTAATTTAAAATTACAAAATCTAAACTGACCAAAAAATTTAAGCTATATGATTCTTGTCGGTTTATGGCTTTTTTAACTCTTTATAAGTATTTATACCACAATTGAGGAATTGTTTAAAGTCTTCTTTATCCATATAACCTGCTACCGGCTCATTCAGTATTTTGCTATCCGGTGTTACCAACACATAAAAAGGCTGAGAATTAGAGCTGAAATTTTCTCGCTGAAATGTAGACCATTTATTCCCTATGGTTCGTATTTTTCTTTTCCTACCCTCTTTAAGCTGTATTGTTTGTTGTTCATTTTCAGGTAAATATTCGGAATCATCAACATATAAGGAAGCGATAACTACTTTATCATTCAATAGTTGCCATACATCCGGCTCGCTCCAAACGAATTCTTCCATTTTACGACAATTTTCACAGCCATAACCTGTAAAGTCTATTAATACGGGCTTATTTTCTTTTTTGGCAATTTCAATTGCTTCGTAATAATCATGAATAATTCGTAAACCTAAGACTCCTTTATCTTGTTTGTTTTTATAAATACTAACGTTCAAAGGAGGTGTAATACCGCTTAATAATTTTAAATTAGGCTTTTCTGAAGGAAAAACACCGGGTATCATGTATAGGGCTACAACAGCAAAAATAAGAGCAAAAATTTTACGCCCTGTTCCTATTTTTATTTTTTTACTGTCGTGAGGAAAACGTATCACTCCTAACAAATATAATACAATTGCAATTGCTATAATGATCCAAAGGGCTATAAAAATTTCTCTTTTAAGAAGAAACGTTTTAGCTACTAAATCCGCTTTAGAAAGAAATTTTAATGCCAATGCCAGCTCCATAAATCCTAAGACAACTTTGATAGTGTTCATCCATCCTCCGGATTTTGGCATGTTATGCAAAAACTGAGGAAATAAAGCAAATCCTCCAAAAACCATTGCCCATGCCAATCCACAACCTCCAAAAGCCAACGTTAACTGAGTCGGATTTTGTATAGCATTTGCCAAAATACTTCCTAATACCGGTCCTGTACAGGAAAAGGAAACTATAACTAGCGTTAAAGCCATGAAAAACAAACCGATAAATCCTCCAGACTCTGATGCTTTATCAGATTTATTAGCCATCCAGCTAGGGAGTGTAATATCGTAGTACCCAAAAAAACTAAAGGCAAAGATTATAAATATGATAAAGAATATCAAATTTAGCCATACATTGGTAGATATCTGGTTAAAAATGTCCGGATTTATACCACTTATTAAGTGAAACGGAAGTGTGAAAAGCAAGAAGATTAAAAGAATAAAGAAAGCATAAAGCAAAGCATCTTTTCTTCCCTGATTTTTACTTTTCGCTTGTTTGGTAAAATAAGAAATGGTAAGTGGAATCATTGGATATACACAAGGAGTCAATAGAGCAATAAGTCCTCCGATAAATCCAAAAATAAATATCCATCCATTGCTTTCATCCTGAATTATTTTTTCTCCACATTCTTTATTTATTGGATTTTTTCTATCTAAACTGGGTATTAGTATTTGATTTTTAGATATAATAGTATTTTCTTTTTCTAACTTTGAACCGTTATTTGAGGTAAGTAAGGAATCTTTTGTTAACTTTTTCTCAGATAATTCCAAAGCAGGGTTCTCATTATTTTCTTCTTTTTGCTCTTCGGTATTTCTTTTCTGAGGAGAAACTTCTAATGAGAAGGACTCTCCATCGGGTGCTAAACAAACTTTATCATTACATATCTGAAATTCTACATCTGCTTCAAAATGAACCGGCTTATCTCCGAGAACCTCGAATTTCTGATGATATTCTACTTTATTAGAATAGTATACTAAGGTACCCTCAAAAACCTCTGAATATTCTTCAATTTTTTTTCCTACTTCTTTAGTTGAACCTATCAGCTTTATATTATTACTTTTTGGGTAGGTTAGTGCAGTCGGAATAGCATTTTCAACCTTGGTTTCTTTTGAATAAACATGCCAGCCCGGTTCAAGAGTTGCTGTAAATATAGCTTCGTATAGATTATCCTTTACAGGTATTATTTCTGCCTTCCATTTTACAGGAGTTTTTATTTGCGAGTGTGCAAATGCTGTAATAAGCACCAATAGCCAAAATAGTTTCTTCATATCAGGTTCTGTTCATTACAAATATTCGATTCAAAATTACTATTTTTTAGTTATTACCAACTCAGCTTTTTAGAAATATTCTTATAACTTCATAATCATAAATTATACATATACAAATAAAAATTTAAACATAATCTTTAAATCCGTATATAAAAATTATCAGATATCTCAAAATTAATTTTTGATTGTAAAAAGACAGCTAATCAATTAAAATACTGTTATTTTATTAAGTATTATATTTGTAAAATATTAATAAAATATCTTAAATGATAAAAGATTTATGGAAATTCGTTTCCAATATTGGTGTTGATTTAGAAACAGATCCTTTGAGTAAATGGTCCGTTAAATTACTCAATCAGTTTACTATTATAGTGTTCTTTGTATTTTTCTTTCATTCTTTACATAATTTTTTTTACATAAAAGATATACATTCAGGCGATATATTATTAACTCTTTCATTGTTTCTTTTATTAACTTTTTTTTATCCCCAACTGCGTCGTATAAAGTTTTTAGTAGGTATAGTATTTATCATTTTGGCAACCATTATTTTTTTTTACGAATCATATTCAGGTACGGAATCTGGAATTACTTTTTATTATTTTTCACTATTACTGGCTATCCCCTTTATATTTGATTTTGAAAAAGACAAGATATTGATATTCGGAATTATTATTGTAATAATGATATATATACCTATTAATATTGTAACTAATTATTCGCTATTTACCAATCATTCACTAACACTTGAAGTAAAACGAAATACTTTTCTTGTTTCGCTTTCTATAAGTTTTATGATAGCAATTATTGATCTAATATTTATAATTAAAAAAAATATTGCTATTTATAAATTATACAGCATTTCTATTGAAAATGAATTTATTCTTCAAAAACAAAAACAACAAATAGCCTTTCTACGAAGTGATGAAAAAAATAATACATTTAGAGATCAAGAGTTAACGCAGCTGGCAGTTACTAAGGATCCTTCATTTTTTTCAATATTTACAAAGGTTTATCCTTCATTTTGCCATATACTTTTAGACAGTGCTCCTAATCTGACATTATCTGAACTTGAACTTTGTGCGTATATTAAATTAAATTTTTCGACTAAGGAAATTGCCCAGTATGCCTCTTTATCTGTTCGTGCAGTAGAAGGCAGAAAATTCCGAATCAGGAAAAAATTAAATATGAAGTCTGAAAAGGAATTGGTAAGCTGGATGATGGACATAGATTTTTTTGAAATTCCATATACGGTAAAAAAACTCCCCCTTTAAAGCTTATTAATTATTAAATTAAAATTACATTAAATATCTTTTAATAATATATTACCTTCTTTTTCCTTAATCATTTTTTTGACTTCCACAGTTTTATCCCACAAACTCCTCAATTCTCCGTGAATGTCCAGCTTAAAATTTTCCGAGCCATACCTATCTATCTTTGTAAAAAAATAACCAATCGTAATTTTATTGATGTCTATGGAAGGGATGTAAGCTAAAACTAGTGAATCATCTGTCGGAGTTTCTATAATAATACCAACTTGTAATAAATAAAACAAGGAATCACTGGTTAATTGTGTCGGAATTTTATACTTTTCCGACAATTCATCAGCTGTATAAGGTTTTTCGCCTTTTTCAAAACGTTTAACAATAAGAGTAGCAATAAGTAATAGCACAAAATCTTTATAACGACGACTTATATTTGTTATTTCTTTTTCAAAACTAAACTTGTTAACATTTTGATATGCAAAGGATAACTGAACACCAAATAGACAGATAAACCAACTAAGCTGAAGCCACAATAATAGTAAAGGTAGTGCTGCAAAACTACCATAAATGGCATTATATTTTGATATCCAAATCTGACCGGAAATATATAGCATCTGAAATACCTGAAAACAGGTTCCGCTGAAAGTACCGGCAAGCAAAGCTGCACTAAACCTGACTTTCGTATTAGGCATGTACAGGTAAAGCAATGTAAATAAAATAATGGTAATTACGTAAGGTGCAATTTTAATAATTGTACTAACTACTGAGCCTATAATGTTTATATCTATAGTTGATGATAATAAAATAGATAAACCTGCATTACATATAAGGAAAACAGGAAATATTATAATTAATGCCAGATAATCAGTGAATTGTCTAAAAATAGTACGTCCTTTTTTTATTCTCCATATGGTATTAAAATTATCTTCAATGCTGGATAGAAGCATAATAACGGTATAAAGAAGAACAACTACACCAATACCTAAAAATATTCCACCCTGAGCATATTCAATTGATTTATCAATAAATTGCATAGCTTTAGCCAATACTTCTTCCTGACCTGCAAAATATTGAAATAGCTGACTTTTAACAATATTCTGAAATCCAAATCCTCTAGCAATAGCGAATAGTACAGCTAATAAGGGAATAATGGATAATAAAGAGCTATATGTAAGCGCTCCTGCTCTTGTATTGAGCTGTGAGCCGTTTATATTTCTAAATGTTAACAAAAATGCTTTAATTACATTAAACAGACCTATTTTCCTTACAGTACTATCATTCTCTGTAATCCGCCAGATATCATAGGTAAGAAAATTGAGTAGTTTGCGTATTTTTGCCCTTATTCTAGCAAGCATTTATTTATTTTTTAGTTATAATAAAACAAATTTACTATTTGTTTTTGAATTATTTATTGTTGTCAATTAAAGTCTCTGTTTAAAAAAATAAAAGTCTACTTTTTAACAGCTGATAAACTGATAAGAATAACTGCTGCCAGCTCATTCGAATTTAAACTACCTTCAACAGTAAATAATATATGGCTTGCTAATCTTGAATTTCCGTCATATATTTTATTCCCCTCTTTAGATGCCAAAAGGCTGTTATCCGTATCGTATATTCTGTTTCTTTCTATTAGTATAACCAAGTCTTTTCTATAAATGGATTTCTTTTTGTACACTCTGTAATCATTCCTGATAGTAAATAAAATATCTCTGTCGGTGCCATAATTTTTATAATATATTTTATCCTCTTTTATATTGCATATAATTATACCTTTTAAACTTCCGGCAAAGATTTTTCCATTCATAATTGTAAAAAGTAAATCTTTATCTGAAGAAGAATCACCTTTATATATTTTTGTCTGGGCATAACTAAATGCAATAAAAAAGAAAGTAGTCAGTAACAGAATATATCGGAATATTTTCATGTTTAAAAATTAAATTAATTAAATACGTTTTTCCAACTCAATTTTAGACACCTTCATTTGAAACAAAGCTCATGCCCAAATATTTTGTTGTTGTCGTAGTAACTTTAAACCTATTATCGAGCCTGTAATTAATAAGCCATATAATTTTACCATCAGCATTACATAAAACCAATACTTTAGTTTTATTAAAAACTGAAATTTTCAGATCTTTAAGATATTTGCTTATTTTTTTTTTTCCATTTCCATTTATAGGGTAAAAGTAATCACCTTCTTGCCAATTACGGATATATATAGGTAATTTAACTTTCTCCCAATCTATCATTTCATTATACATACCATTATCTGGTGATACTTCTAATGACAACTTTAAAGGTAAAGGAAATGAATCTTGTAATGGAATTTTATCAATAACTTCGAAAACTTTAGGCTGATCAATAATAATAGGCTCTATGATTAAATGTTTCCTGTCAATCCATATTTTATGAGTCTTTGATTGAAAAGTACTTCCTGTAGAAGCTTTTAAAATATTATTCACATCATTTTCATCTGTAAATCCAAATTCTGAAAAAATAAGATAAACTAAAATAAAGTCTGACTTTTTAAATTGTTCCCTGTCAAATAGTTTGATTCCATGATTATTATTAATTAAAGCTTCTTCTGCCAATTCCCTGGATTTTTTTATAATAAATTGATGGGAAGAATCAATAATCTGCATACTTTTTTTAATTTGCGGCAAAAATGCCTGATTCATATTTTGTAATTCAGGAATAATAATGTGTCTGATTTTATTTCGTAAATAATCTAATTCTTGATTTGTATGATCCTCTCTCCACAAAATTTTTTTATTCAAGGCATACGATATTATTTCTTTCTGCGTACAGTTTAGTAAGGGTCTGAGAACTCTCCCCGCCAAATAATTCATACCGCTTAACCCTTTCAAACCAGAGCCTCTTAATAAATTTATGAAAAATGTTTCTGCCTGATCATTTAAATGATGAGCTGTTACTATATAATCAAAGGATTGATTCTTACATAATTCAAAAAAGTAATCGTATCGAAGTTTTCTAGCTGTCATCTCGACTGATTCCCTGTTTTTCTTTTCGGACAAAGTATCAAAGCGACGAACAAATAATTCTATTCCTTTTTGATCGCAATAATTTCTCACAAGATTTTCATCTTCAAGGGAATCTTCACCTCTAAGCTGGAAATTACAATGAACCACGCTATAATTCAAATCAGAACTGACAAATAAATCTAACAAAACCATACTATCTGCTCCCCCACTTACAGCAAGCAAATATTTTTTGTTTTTATTCAGTGAATCTAATGCTTTGTGAATCGTTTCCAATCTTTATTTTATTTATTCTTGAGTTATAATTAGGAAAATAATAGTATTGAAAATTATATTTAATATTTAATCCTAAATACAAAACTAAGCAAATCTATCAACCTTTGCTTTTATCAAATTTAGACAAAGATATCTTAATTTAGTGTTAATACCTGTGTACTTTTATTCCAGAGTGTTTATTTTTGTATGATGAAAGCAAGTTTCAACTGTTATGAATTAGTATTTAAAAATCCTGCTGGCACATCCAGAGGTACTTTAAAAACCAAACTTACTTATTTTTTAAAAATTAAAAGTCCTGACTTTGAGTATATAGGTGAGTGTGGCTTTTTCAAAGGCTTAAGTGCAGACAATGAATACGAATATGAAAACAAACTTCGCTGGGTATGTGAAAACATAGAGCTTGGTAAAGATTTCTTGATTGAATCATGTCTTGAATTCCCATCTATACAATTTGGTATTGAACAGGTTTTTTGCCAGCTGGAGAATAAAAAAGCAAACTTATACTTCACTTCTGATTTTACTAAAGGTACTCATGGTATTCCTATTAACGGATTAATATGGATGGGTAGTCTGGAATTTATGAAAAAACAAATCCGTGAAAAATTAAATACTAATTTTCACTGTATCAAGCTTAAAATCGGGGTTGACTGGAACGGAGAACATGAAATACTTAAGAGTCTTCGAAATGAATTCTCATCCAGTCAATTAGAATTACGAGTTGATGCAAACGGAGGATTTACTCACGAAGAAGCTAAAATAGTTTTGGAACAGTTAGCTAAATTAAATATTCACTCTATAGAACAACCGATACGTGCCGGACAAATTGAAAAGATGGCTGATTTATGTAAAAATACTCCTGTGCCTATAGCTCTTGATGAAGAGCTTATTGGCAAATTCTATAGCAATGAGAAAATACAGCTTATTCAACAAATCCAGCCTCAATATATTATATTAAAACCGTCTCTCATAGGCGGATGGCAAGGTTCTCAAGAATGGATTAACATTGCAAAGGAGAACAATTCCGGATGGTGGATAACCTCTGCATTAGAATCTAACATTGGTCTGAACGCTATTGCGCAGTGGACTGCTGTTTTAAATACCAATATGCCTCAAGGGCTGGGCACAGGTGGATTATTTACCAATAATTTTACTTCAAATCTTGAAGTTAGAGGAGAGAAATTATTTTATAATCCCTGATATTTACTTTTTTGAATCAACGCTCCCTTATTAATTCTAAAAAAATTATCACAAAAACAATAAAGTTCTTATTTATATTTTTTTAACAAAAAACTTTTAACTTTAAATAATTAAATTGTAAATTAATAAAATAAATTTAGAATAAATATTTACATATTTAAATAACTGAAATAAAAAATTCAAAATTGCATTGTGACATGTTTTTATTAGATTTTTCAAAACCAATAAATATCCTTGAATTGCCTCAGGAAAAAGAATGGCAAAAAAACATCATTTCTTTTTTAAAAGACTGGTACAATAACTCAGAGACAATGGTAACTCAAACATCCGGTTCTACAGGAATACCTAAAGATATAGTATTGACGAAATCGGCTATGACAGAGAGTGCATCACTTACCGGGAAATATTTGAATTTATCTTCAGGGGATACTGCACTTCTTTGCATGCCTTCCTTATATATTGCCGGTAAAATGATGCTGGTTCGTTCTATAGTCTGGAATTTAAAATTATATTGTATTGAGCCGAGTTCATATCCCTTGAAAAATACTGATAAAAAGTTTACTTTTTCGGCCATGACTCCTATGCAGGTAGAGAAATCTTTAGAAAAAATTGAAAATATAGATAAATTGATCGTGGGAGGAGCTCAAATTCCTTCTTCGTTATTATCTAAACTTAAGTTCTTAAATACAGATGTTTATGAATCTTTTGGAATGACTGAAACTATTTCTCATATTGCATTGAAAAAGGTTTCGGGTAACTCCCCCTGCACCTCTTTCCAACTTCTCCCTAACACAAAAATCCGCGTGGACAGACGAGGCTGTTTATGTATTCAACCCTCTTTTCTCTCCGAAGAAATTATCACCAATGATTTAGTTTCAATTATTTCTGATCGGGAATTCGAATGGCAAGGAAGAATTGATAATATTATAAATTCAGGAGGAATAAAAATATTTCCTGAAAAGGTTGAAAAACAATTGAAATCAATAATCAATCGAGAATTTATAATCTCGTCCCGTGAAGATGCAGTATTAGGTAAAAAAGTAATTTTAATTGTTGAGGGTGATATTATTCCGGAACTTAAAGAAATGGTATCTCAGTTTACTTTCGATTCTAAATATGAAAAGCCTAAAGAAATTATTTACGTTAATCAATTTGAAAGAACTAAAACCGGAAAAATTATACGAAATAAAATTTTCTAAACTTTCTCAGCAATCACTTGAATAAAAAATAAAATTTAATATTTATTTTTTTGTAAAAAATTTAGTATTATTCTTTTTTTTTCATATCTTTATAACCAATTACATAGTTAATTAATAATAATTTATCTAATTATTTAATTAAACTACTAGGTTCATTTAAAAAACAAGCTTATGAAAAAACACAAATTAAATTTAAAAAAACTAAGTTCAATTCTTTTAGTTACCCTTACTGGAATCATGATATCTGCAAGTGCTGTATCTTATGCTAAAAATAGAACTATAAATTTAACAAGCCTTTTAAAAAAGAATATCCATCCAATAGATTCTGTCACAACAGCCTCAGTAGATTATAAAATTAATTACTTAAATAACACTCATTCAGAAATACAAATACTGTCTGATAATTCTCAATTTACTACTAATAATTTACCAAAGAGTTTTATCAGTCGTGTAAATTTAGATGACATAACTCCTCATCAGGCTTTGCAATATTTAAAAGACGGTAATTTTCGTTTCGTAAATAATTATAAAGTAAACAGAAATCTGATTCAGCAGGTAGAAGAAACACAAGCTGGTCAAAACCCTTTTGCTGTAACCGTAAGCTGCATGGATAGCAGAACTTCCGTTGAACATATTTTCGACCAGGGAATCGGAGATATTTTCAGTATCAGAAATGCCGGAAATGTGATAAATAATGATGTATTAGGTTCGTTGGAATATGCTTGTAAAGTTGTTGGTTCCAAACTGATTTTAGTCTTAGGGCATTCGCATTGCGGAGCTATAAAAGGAGCATGTAAACATTATGAATTGGGGCACCTAACCGGTTTGTTACATAAAATTCATCCGGCAATGAATAAAGTAGATAAAAACATTTTGGACAATGATAATCACCATGATGACTACGTTAATAAAGTAGGACATGAAAATGTAATTCATAGTATTGATGAAATTTTACGTAGAAGCCCTATACTTAAAGATCTTGTAGATCAGGGCAAAATAGGAATTACCGGCGGTTTTTATGATGTAAAAACAGGAAAAGTTGAATTTTTTGATGAAATCGTTTATAATTCTCCTAAATAAAAAAAATACATAAATTCTTTTTTCAGATACTAAATTTCAGTTACAATAAATATTTTTTATAGCATTTGGTTTCTCAAATAACTATTAATATATATATTTGTATACCTGTTAATACGAAAACAACTTAAAAAATAGTTACGCTTAAGATATGGTCTAATTTTTGCCGTAATATATTTTCCTGTTTTCTAAAATATTTAAAACTGAAATTTAGTAGTAAACATATCGTTACTTTAATACTGGCTTTTGTACTTACCTTTAATATTGGCAATAGTATAAATGCAATTATGTTTGTTAAAACAGATATGTTATCATATTGCGAAAAAAAAAGTGATAAACAAGCTTCAAAAAAAGATTCGCCGGTAAGTAAGAAAAACTCATCTAATAATCCTTTAAATGAAGAGGAGCATGACGATCAGAAGAAAATTTCTTACCATAGCCAGATACGTTCAGAGCGTCTTAGCTTTAATTTGTCTGAATCTCATAATCTTTTTCTTCAATTAAGTAAATATCAAATTTACCGGGAAATACCATCCCCTCCTCCCAATTTTAATTATTTTTCTTAAAACTATCTATTATGTACACTTTTTTATCTTATTAATAATTAATAGGATGCATCGCCTTGTGATCTGTTTTTAAGAAAAATAATTATTAATGAAATACATAAAAAATGTCTTCTAAACCTAATTTAAAAAATGATATAATAGCAGGAGTAGTTGTATCACTGGTAGCCATTCCTCTTTGTTTAGGTATAGCTCTTTCTTCAGGAATGCCACCATTTGCCGGTATGATTTCAGGTATACTGGGAGGAATTGTAATTGGTTGTATCAGCCGTTCTCAATTAAGTGTCAGCGGCCCTGCTGCCGGATTAATAACCATTGTAGCTACAGGGATTACTGATATTGGTATTAACGGAGTATTGTTAGCCGTATTTTTGGCCGGGTTATTCCAGATTGGGCTTTCTTTATTAAAAGCAGGAGGTATTGCCTATTATTTTCCTTCCAGTGTAATAGAAGGAATGCTTGCGGCAATCGGAATAACCATCATATTGAAAAACATTCCGACTCTTCTGGGTTTTCCTGAAGCTTTATCCGATGAAGAAACAGGATTCCAGTTTTACCAGAGGATTCTTTCAGATGTCTCTGAACATGTTAACGAAATAGCTTTAGGTACAGGAATTGTGGCCTTAATCTGTATGGTACTTTGGGATAAATATAAACCTAAAATTTTAAAAACAATTCCCGGAGCTTTAATAGCTGTAATTGTAGGTCTTGTAAGTTATTTCATATTCCAGAAAACCAATACTTCTTTTGAAGGAAGCGAACTGGTTCAGCTTCCGGTTGTAGAAAGTTTTAATTCTTTTACCCAATTATTTTTATTTCCTAATTTTGGTTTAATAGCAAATCCTAAAATCTGGGTACTGGCATTGACAATAGGTATGGTTGCATCCATTGAAACTTTATTAACTATAGAAGCTACAGATAAAATTGATCCATTAAGACGGGTGACTCCTACTAACAGAGAGCTTTTTGCTCAGGGAATCGGTAATTCATTAAGCGGATTAATAGGGGGGCTTCCAATCACTTCAGTAATTGTCAGATCAAAAGCAGGTTTGGTTGCCGGTGGACGAACGAAAACGACCACTATTGTACATGGAATTATTCTTTTATTAGGAGTATTATTTATAGCTAAATTTTTAAATATGATTCCTTTGGCTTCACTGGCTGCGATTTTAGTTGTTACCGGTTACAAATTATGTAATCCTGCCTTATTCAAACACGTTTTCAGCTTAAGTAAACACCAGTGGATTCCTTTTGTAATCACTGTATTGGCTATTTTACTTACAGATTTGCTTAAAGGTGTTGGAATAGGAATGCTGGTAGCTGTCTATTTTATTTTAAGAGGAAACATGAAATCGTGTTATACTATGTATATAACTCATGTTGATAACCAAAAATATATTCACCTTATCTTATCAGAGGAAATATCGTTTTTAAAAAAATCAACCATAATTAAAACTTTATCCCGGATTAAAAATAATTCCAACATAATTATTGATGCTGAAAAAACAGTTTATATAGATTTTGACGTTTTAGAATTGATACGTGAATTTAAGGCAGAAACTGCACCTCGTAAAAACATTAATTTAAAACTTATTAACTTTAAAGATGTTTACGAAATTCCTAACAATGGTGATGGTGTAAACTTAAGTGTTGCCAACACCCGTTCAGTAAAACTAGAAAATAAAAATATAGACAATTTAGATACAATCAAATAATATAAATTTAAACTACCTTTATAAAACAATAAATATATGAAAGCACATACAAAAGAAAATTTAATCTCTATAGATCCTCATCAAGCATTACAATATTTAAAAGACGGCAACTACCGTTTTGTCAACAATCTTAAAGTTAACCGTAATTTAATGCAGCAGGTAGAAGAAACCAATGAGGAACAGCACCCGTTTGCAGTTATAGTAAGCTGTATGGATAGCCGTACTTCTACTGAACACATATTTGACCAGGGAATTGGAGATATTTTCAGTATCAGAAATGCAGGAAATGTTGTTAATACAGACGTTCTGGGCTCATTGGAATATGCATGTAAGGTTGTAGGTTCCAAGCTTATTCTGGTTTTGGGGCATTCTCATTGCGGTGCTATCAACGGAGCCTGTAAACATTATGAATTGGGACACTTAACCGGCTTGTTACATAAAATTCATCCGGCTATGGAAAAAGTAGGAATTGATAATCCAGATGATGATAAAGAACATGAAGACTATGTTAACAAAGTTGCGCATGAAAACGTTATTCACAGTATTGATGAAATATTAGAGAAAAGCTCAATACTAAAAGAACTGGTTGATCAGGGTAAAATAGGTATTACCGGTGGTTTTTATAATGTAAAAACAGGTGAGGTTGAATTTTTCGATGAAATTATATATAACTCCCCAGAATAATATATTTAATAAAAAAACCGAGCAGTAAGCTCGGTTTTTTTATATTTATAATTCTCCAATATCTTTTCTACAATAATTATAATCAAAGTGGATTTTAGTAATATTATCATATGCCTGTTCCCGGGCTTTTTCCTGGGTATCACCTATACCGACAATATTAAGCACCCTTCCTCCCGAAGTATATAGCTGCTCATCTTTTAAATAAGCTCCAGCTACAAAATAGGGACAAGTTACCTGATCAAGGCCTTTAATAGGGAAATCGGTCTCGTAATTCAACGGATATCCTCCTGATGCTAAAACTACGCATACCGTATGCTGCTTTTTCCAGTTTAAAGTGATTTCATTTCCTGTAAGGGCATTATGTAAAACATCTAAAAAATTGTTTTGCATCAATGGAAGAGTAGCTTGCGTTTCAGGATCTCCCATTCGCATGTTATATTCCAATAAATAAACTCCCGTATTGGTTATCATTAATCCGAAAAATATAATACCGGCGAAAGTAAGATTTTCAGCCAACAATCCTTTAAGCGTAGGTTCTAAAATATCTTTACGGAAAGCCTCTTCAAGTTCTTCTGTAAAATATGGATTTGGCGTTACAACTCCCATACCTCCCGTGTTTAGACCTGTCTCACCTTCACCTATCTTTTTATGATCTTTTGCTGATATGAATGGATAAATATCTTTACCATTGAAAACAGACAAAATTGAAGTTTCAAATCCTTCTAAAAATTCTTCAATGACTACATGATTTCCTGCTTCTCCAAAAATTTTATTGTTAAGCATTTCATCTAAAGCTTTTTCTGCTTCAAACTTATCATAACATATAACCACTCCTTTTCCGGCTGCTAAACCATCTGCTTTAACAACTAACGGATAGGTTTGATTTTTGGCATATTCATTGGCTTCCGTATAATTATTAAACGTTTTATATTTAGCGGTTTTAACACCGTATTTAAGCATAAAGTTTTTTGCAAACTCTTTACTACCTTCTAGTAATGCCGCTTTTTTATTAGGTCCGAAAACAGAAAGTTTCCTCTCCTGAAATGTATCTACAACACCTTTCATCAACCAATCTTCAGGCCCTACAAAAGTTAAATCAATTTGTTCCTTTTCAGCAAAATCAGCTAAATCTTCAACTGTTTTCAAAGACAAATTTGTACCAATCTGAGCAGTTCCTCCATTTCCGTTATTAAAATAAAGTTCAACTTCCGGGTTATCTTGTCTTATTTTCCAACCGATGGCATGTTCTCTACCTCCGTTTCCAATAATCAATACTTTCATAAATTTTATTTAGTTTAATTTTTAGTTTACTCTGCTTTACAAAGATAAAATTAAAATATGTATTACTTTAAAATTAAATTTGATTATCTACAGAACTTTATAATTATTCTGACTGGTTGAAATAAAAAAGGCTATGCACTAAAAACTGCATAGCCTGAATTTATCAATTTCTATTTTTATTACATTATTTTAAACATCCATCGAGTACCCACGATAATCATATTTTGATTAATACCCTCCATAGCTTTGAAATCACCATTGTAATTTGTTCTGGTATAAGCATAAACTGCATGGAATCTTAAATCTTTTAATAATGGATTTGTAAACGGATAATATTCTACTCCCGCCTGTACTCCACCAGTCATATAGTTACTGGAAGTAAGTTGATCTCTTCTTTTATTCCATGTTCCTTTCACTAAGGATTTAATTTTACCAAAATCATATCGTAAGTTTAAAGAAGCAGACTGGTCTCTAACTGGTCTATATCCTTCAACAGTAGGCACTACAGAGCTAAAATTCATATTTCTATCTCCCATGTACCAATCCATTTCAGCCATAAATTTATTTACAGTAACTTTAGTACCCAAGGTAAGCCAGCTGTAGTATTTACTTGAATCGTGTTGAAATGCACCGTATCCAAAACGAGTTTTAATTAAATCATTAAATAAGTTTCCTTCCCATACAAATAATCCGGCTAAAGATTTATTCTTATATTTTTCAGTTGAAAACTGAGGCGCGTCAGAGTTAACAACCTGCAAATTAAATACTTGTTTCCCCGTTTTATAAGCTACATTTAAACCGGTTTTAAAAGCATCTAAATCATCATAACACGTAGTTGTTAAATACACATCAGAAGGTAGATAATCAAATTCGAATGTACCAAACTGAACCACTTGTTTACCGATTCTAAATGTCCAGTTTTTACCTGCATCCAATTCTATGTAAGCTAAATCTGTTGCTCCTGATAAATTATCTCTTTCCAACGGATTTTGCGGTTTGTTCAATCTGTGTCTTACACGGTATCTTACTCCGGGAGCAATTTCTCCGGTGAACCAAATTTTAAGGGTTTGCCCTCTGAAACCACTTTCCTGTGTTTCATGTTCATTAAATTTTGCCTGATAATCGAAACGGGTATCCAATCTTATTTCCAATAACTCTTTATTTTTCAATAAATAGTCAACCACAGTTTTTAAACCGGATTCGCTGTTTGTATCGGCAACACGAACTGAATCAGGCTGCTGAGCTAATAAACCGGAAATACAGGAAACAGTTATTAATAATGATAAAATTTTCTTCATAGTAAATTGTTTATAATTAATATAATGATTAAATTTTTTTAATATTCTGTAAACATTCTTTGAATTTCTCTATAATCTGTTGTTTTTGTTAATGCAAGCATTAGCAGAATTCTGGATCTTTGAGGCGTAAGATACCAAGAAGCAGAGAAATTATGAGCATCGTCGTCAATTTCATCCCACTGACAGGTTGGACCCGCCGGTAATCTTGAAGATCTGACAACAGGAATTCCTTTTTTTACAGATTGTGATAAGGCATTTAAAACTTCTCCGGACATATTTCCATTTCCTACTCCTGCATATACTAAGCCTTTGGCTCCAGCATTTAGCGCTGCATCAACAAATACTTTATCGGTGTTTACATATCCCAGAATAATATCAACTCTTGGTAACTTGTCTAATTTAGTTACATCAAACTCGGTATCGATAGTATTTTTTTTCTTAGAGGTTCTTGTATAAATAGGTTTTCCATTATACATGATCCCTAAAGGTCCAAAATTAGGGTTATCAAAGCTTCCGACACTTAACGTATTCGTCTTTGAGATATCATCAGCCCCTATAATTTTATCATCCATTACAACCATTACACCTTTTGCAATAGATTCAGGTGAAGCTGCACAAGCAACGGCATTGAACAAATTTCTTGGTCCATCCGCACTTAAAGCTGTTGATGGACGCATAGCACCTACCAAGACTATAGGTTTGCTGGTTTTTGCTGTAAGATTAAGAAAATAGGCTGTTTCGTCCTGGGTATCTGTACCGTGAGTAATTACAAACCCATTAATGTTAGGATCTTTTGACAATTCATTGATCCTTTTAACTAATTTTAACCAAACCTGAAAGTTCATATCCTGACTTCCTATATTAGCTATTTGTTCACTTTTAATATTTGCAACAGTTGCTAAATCCGGTACTGCATCTAAAAGCTGCTCAACAGATATACTTCCGGCTTTATATGCAGATGTTGTGGACGATTTACCTGTTCCGGCAATAGTACCACCAGTAGCTAATACATAAATAGTAGGTTTTACCTGTGCTCCTATTGTTATAAAAACAATGAGCATACAGAGGCTTAAAATGCTTTTGATTTTTTTTGTGTTCATAGTCCTGCTGTTTAAATTATTGTTTAATATTTACTTTTTATAATTAACTGTTAAAAAAACCAGTGATCATCACTCTCGTTCATTTTCTGAGTCTCCATTACAAAAATTTTAATTCATCCAATCAACGTAATTAAAATAATAAGCACAATCATTTTTAAAATCAGTCAGCAAAATATCCTTTTTAATCCAGTAAACCTGCTCAACAATAATCTAAATAAAAACAAAAGTACATCATTTTATTTTAATCTATCACTATTTACTTTTTATATAATTCACCCGGCGAGTTTTTTCTGTTAGTACTTAACAGATTATTTTCTCTGTTTAAAAGGCACAAATTTATGTATTATTAATTAAAAACAAATAAATTTTTAGTTATTACTATTATTTTATTCTTTTTACTATGAAAATATCCATTGTAAAAAAGTATTTTATTTTACAATGGATATAAATAAATTAATGTATTTTAATTATTGAATTTATGAGGACCGAGCATATTTTCCGGGTTGAGAATTTCATCCAGTTTGTCTTTGGACAGAAGATTGTATTCTAACACCAGATCATAAACACTTTTATGTTTTTCTAAAGCTTCTTTTGCTATTTTAGTACTGTTTTTATATCCTATGTAAGGGTTTAAAGCAGTTACAATTCCGATACTATTTAAAACCATGTCTTTACAGTGCTGTTCATTAGCAGTAATTCCATCCACACAATTCGTACGTAAACAGTCCAGCGCGTTTATCAATATGTGTACAGATTCCATTAGGCTATAAGCGATAACCGGCTCCATCACGTTTAGCTGTAATTGACCTGCTTCAGCAGCCATGGTTACGGTTAAATCATTGCCGATAATTTTGAAACAGGTTTGATTCATCGCTTCCGGTATCACGGGGTTTACTTTTCCTGGCATAATGGAAGAACCCGGTTGCATAGCAGGTAAATTTATTTCATTTAAACCACAACGGGGTCCGGATGAAAGCAATCTTAAATCGTTACAGATTTTAGACAGCTTAATAGCAACTCTTTTTAATGCTGAAGAGTAGATTACGTAGGAACCGGTATCCGGAGTTGCCTCCACAAGGTTTTTTGCAGAAACAAATGGATGTCCAGTAATTTTAGCCAGATTTTCTGCACAAAGTTTGGCATATCCGGGAATAGCATTTAATCCGGTACCAATAGCAGTAGCTCCCATATTTATTTCAAGAAATAAATTTGAGTTCTGCGTTAATCTGTCCACATCTTCGCTTAATGTTTCAGCAAATGCTTCAAATTCCTGTCCTAAAGTCATAGGTACAGCATCTTGTAGCTGCGTCCTACCCATTTTTAGCACTTGCATAAAACTTTCTCCTTTTTTCCTGAAAGAAACAATCAACTGATTTAAATGATCTATCAATATCTTATTGGAATTAATAGCCGCTAATTTTATAGAAGTAGGATAAGCATCATTAGTTGACTGAGAAAGGTTTACATGATCATGCGGAGAACAAAACTGATATTCACCTTTTTTGTGTCCCATAATCTCTAACGCAATATTGGCAACTACTTCGTTAATATTCATATTGGTTGATGTTCCTGCTCCTCCCTGAATTACATCACTAGGAAATTCCTGATCATAGTTCCCCTGAATTACGCGCTTACAAGCCTCAATTATTGCATCTTTAATATTTTCATCCAAAATACCCAGTTCATAATTTGTTTCTGCTGCCGCCCATTTTACATAAGCTAACGCTTTGATTAATTCGGGATATTGTGATAATTTGATGCCGGTTATATGAAAATTGTTTACCGCTCTCTGTGTCTGAACTCCGTAGTAAGCTTCTTCTGGAACCTGTAGATCTCCAATTAAATCATTTTCTGTTCTGTACATATCGTTATATTTAAGATTATATTTTAGTTATGTTAAAAAATTAAGTAGGCAAGAGCAAATCCTATGGACACTGCAACAATAGTTGCAATAAATCCCGGGATTTGAAAGGAATGATTAACAATATATTTACCAATCCGGGTAGTTCCTGTACGGTCAAAATTTATGGCAGCAACAATGGTTGGATAATTAGGAATAAAAAAGTAGCCGTTTACCGCAGGAAACATGGCTATCAGACTATTAGCAGGGATGCCCAGCGACACACCCAGCGGCATTAAAGCCCGAACGGTCGCCGCCTGACTAAACAACATGATAGACATTAAAAATAAAGCCACAGCAAACGTCCAGGGGTAATCAGTCACCATGTCCGTCAGAAGACCTTTGAAAAATTCCAGATTTCCTCCAAAAAATGTATCTCCCATCCAGGCAATTCCAAATATTGCAATAACAGCCTGCATACCAGCTGTAAAAACACTTCCTGAAGCTATTTTCCCAACGTTTGTACGAGTACATATGATAATGATTCCAGCTGCCGCCAGCATAATAATTTCTATAACATGAGGCATTTCCATAGGCGTCCCGTTCCATGATGGCCTTAAACTTTGCACAGAACCAAACATTACTATTGATGCAACACTTAAGAGAAATATAATTACAGACAATTTAGCCCCTGTTGAAGTTCCGCCTGTTTCCACTTCGTGTGTCTTTTTAATTTCCATTAATCCTTCTTCTACCCGTTTTAAGTATACCGGATCTTTTTCCAGATCTACCCCTATAAACATTTGAACGATGGCAGCTACAAGCACACCTATCAATGTTGAAGGAATAGCAATAGCCAGAATATGAGCAAGTCCGATTTCTGGATTTTTGATCATTATAACACTTAATAAAGCGGCTGTAGCAGCAGATATAGGACTAGCAGTAATAGCCTGTTGTGAAGCAATTACAGAAATACTCAAGGGTCTTTCCGGGCGGACTTTAGCTTCAGTTGCTACTTCTGATATAATAGGTAACAGAGCATAAGCAATATGTCCGGTTCCTGCTAAAAAGGTGAATATATAGGAAACCAAAGGAGCCACAATGGTAACGGCCGGTGGATAAGCTCTAAGCATTTTTTCCGCTATCCTGACCATGTAATCTATTCCTCCTGAGGCTTGTAAAGTGCTTGCTGCAGTTATAACAGCAACAATCATTAACATAACATCTATAGGCGGCGATTTAGGCTGAAGTTTAAATACGAATACTAACACAGCCAGTCCCAAACCTCCGAAGATACCTAGTCCTAATCCTCCTTTCTTAGCTCCGATAAATATTGCAGTTAACACTACGGCAAATTCACAAAGTATTTTCAATTCATTTCCGTAAAGTTGTATTAGCTCTTGTATATACTGATAAAGTTGATTAATAATATCGCCCATTACATTGTTTTTTTTATCTATTATCACTCTGTTTTTGCTATAAGCAACTTCAGAATCATTATTTATTTCTTAGCAAATTAACGAAGTAATTACTAGTTTTAATTTTTCTTATCCGGTTTGTTTGTTTTCCAGTATATTACTTTTTCAATATATGCTATAATGATTAAATTGATTAACCTATACGTACAAATTTATACTAGTTATTTCTAAGTCTCCCTATAGTAAGCAGTGGAGTTATTTGTAAAATAAAAACAATATACTTACCTTTGCGAGTGAAAAATTTCACTTTTCACACCTTGTCACATGAAGCATCATTTCTCGTGTATTCCTTTTTATGATATATTAACTGAACAAGAGCAAATCTGTTTCATTGAAAATTGCAGTGTGGTGGACTTCGATTGTCGCGAAGCTGTTTTTAAGCAAGGTAGTTTTGCAGTTAATATTTATATTATACTGGAAGGTTATTGCAAATTAACATTTCAGACAAATGAGAAAAAAAGAATTGTCTTTATCCCACATAAAGGAGAGATGATTGGTAAAGATTATATGGTTAAAACACATTATCCTTATAGTGTCCACACTCTTACCAAAACTAAATTAATGATTATTCCCAAAACTTTTTTGAATGATATCTGCCTACGAAATCCTGATTTTTATGTAAAACTTACGCAAATGAGCGAAAGCAATATGCTGAAGACTATGGAATGGATGATTAACCTGGGATTTAAAAATATTGAAGGCGCCGTTGCCATGTTTTTAATGAAATTCTGCAATACTGAATATAGAAACATTGATCTTTCACGTACTGAAATAGCAGAAGTTATCGGTTATTCAAGAGAAAGTGTGATACACACTTTGAAAAAATTTGTATCCGAAAATCTAATCTCTACCAAAGGTAAAGAGATACATGTAATTGACCGCGAAAAACTGGAGGAAATCATCAAATATAGTTAGTTACATAGTCTTTGGATTTCATTATCATAAATATCTCATAATACAGTTGTTAATTCACAAACAAATCCTATCTTTGCATAGATTTTAAAAATTATTAATGAATTTATTCGAACAGTATGGTCTTTCAGAAGATATATTAAAGGCCATCACAGAATTAGGTTATACTCAACCTACCGAAATCCAAAAACAAACTATTCCGTTTTTATTGTCCAAAGAAGAGGATTTAATTGCGTTAGCCCAAACAGGGACAGGAAAAACAGCTGCTTTTTCTTTACCAATTCTTGAAATGATTGACGGACATCAAAAACAAGTGCAGGCACTTGTTCTTTGTCCTACACGGGAGTTATGTTTACAAATTTCTAAAGATGTTGCCAGCTATTCCAAATATTTATCAAATATCCGCTCATTAGCTGTATATGGCGGTTCCAGTATTTCAGATCAGATTAAAGGACTAAAAAATAATCCTCAACTTGTAATCGGTACTCCTGGAAGGGTAAATGACATGATTAAAAGAGGTGTTCTAAAATTAAATCAAATTCAATGGTTAATCCTTGATGAGGCAGATGAAATGCTATCTATGGGTTTTAAAACCGAATTGGAAACTATTCTTAAAGAAACTCCTAAAGAACGTCAGACGTTATTATTTTCTGCAACTATGTCCAAACAGGTGGAAGCAATTGCAAAAAATTATATGAAAGGCGCTCAAAAAATATCAGCGGGCGGTATTAATGAAGTAAAGAAAAATATAACACACAAATTTGTTGTTGTTAGAGATCGTCAGAAAAACAATGGATTGCGCAGACTGTTGGATGCCAACCCGGATATTTATTCGATTGTTTTCTGCCGTACACGTATGGAAACTCAAAACGTAGCCGATTTCCTGATGCATCAGGGATATTCAGCAGATGCTCTTCACGGAGATCTATCTCAGGCTCAAAGAGATACCGTAATGAAAAAATTCAGATTAAAAAATCTGCAAATATTGGTTGCAACAGATGTTGCTGCCCGGGGACTTGACGTAAACAATTTAACCCACGTTATTCACTTTTCTCTACCTGATGATCCTGAAATTTTCGTACACAGAAGCGGAAGAACAGGACGTGCAGGAAAAGATGGTGAATCCATAGCTATCATACGTCCTAGCGAAATGGTTAAATTTAACCGTATTAAAAAGGAAACTGCTATTAAGGTTGAAGAAATGAAGATTCCTACCAAGGAAGAAATTCTTCATGCCAAAGAGATTTTCCTTTCCAATAAACTTCTTGCTCAGGATTTTAATACTGAAGAATTTGAAATATCAGAAACTCCAGATTTATCCCTTATTTCCAAGGAAGAACTTTATAAAAGAGTTATGTTCCTAGAACTAAAATCTACCTGGGAATTTTATAAAAATGAAAAGGATATTGCTCCTATCGAGAAAAACGAACGATTTTCCGATAAGGACAGCTCCCGGGGCGGAAGGAGAGACAGAGATCGCGATCGTGACAGAAAGGGACGTAAAGACGGACGTAAAGACAGTAAAGATACCAGAAGCCGAAGCCGTAAACAAAATGCCAACTTTACCCGTTTTTTCTTTAATCTGGGTAAAAGAGACAATTTGAATAAGGTAACGGTTATTGATCTTATCAATAAAAATACAAGAGGTGCTCGTGCAGATATCGGAGATATAGATATCAGAGATAAATTTACTTTTTTTGAAGTTGATTCTAATTTTGCCAATCAGTTACTGAAAAAATTCAATGAATTGAGTTTTAACGGCAAAACTATGTCATTAGAGATTGCACAGTAGTTTAAAAAAATGTTAAATAACTGTTCCTATTAATTTTTTGGAACAGTTTGGTATGAAAAATGCTATTTCATTAGTAAATTAAAATTATGAAATTTATTAATTCAATAGCATTTTTTATATTATTTTTTACAGCTATAAGCCTTAACGCTCAAATTAAAAACCCTAAAGTTGAAAAAATAAAAATATACGGAAATTGCGAGATGTGTAAGGAGACCATTGAAAAATCGGGTTCGGCTGAGGGCGTTTCCAAAGTTGAATGGAATAAGGACAATAAGATTGCCGTTATTACATACGACGATAAAAAAACCTCGGTGGATGCTATTTTAAAAAATATAGCAAAATCGGGTTATAGCAGTGATAAGTATAAAGCAAAAAAATCTGATTATACGAAATTACCTCCTTGTTGTCAATACTAAGGAGTTAATATAACACTTAGATTTTCTCATAATTTAATACATTAATTTATCAAATAAGTAAGGGGCTGAATAGTATTCAGCCCTTTTTATATACTCGTCTTGATTATATGTTTTTTCATTTCTTACCTTGTGAATCATTGAGCAACATTTTAATCACCCGCTTATCTACGGGCAGGGTTGCCATTTCTGGATTCAAATCTTTCAAGGCAATCCATTCAACCTGCTCTATATCTTTGTCCATAATTTGCAAAGCAGATAAATCATGACATTGTACTTTATAGTATATGAGTAATATCTGAGCATCCGGAGTTAATTCAGATTCTATAAAAAAATCCTGTGTATAAAAATGTTCTTTGACCTCTACGTCTAAATTAAGTTCTTCCATGAACTCCCTTTTAAGTGTCTGGCGGGTTCCTTCTCCCAATTCCAGTCCTCCCCCGGGTAATTTTAAAACTTTTTTACCTGCATACATTTCCTTAAGAAACATAAGCTTTTCCGATTCTATCAAAAGGGCATAGACCCTTACATTTATCCTTTTTAAATTTTCCATGCGTTTACCATTTCTCTTTTTCCTTTAGGTCCTTCTTTTTTCTCAACTTTAAATCCGGCATGTTGCATTGCCCTGCGGGCACTTCCCTTGCTGGAGTAGGTAGTAAGTAATGCTCCTTCTGACATGGTCCCGTACAGTTGTGAAAAAATTTCATTTTCCCATAATTCAGGCTGCACCCTCGCTCCAAATGCATCATAGTAAACCAAATCAATAGAAGAAACCGGTAAATTCATCAATTCAAAAAAGTCTGAATTATACTTCATTATGCTAAAATTTTCATTAATTTCAGTTAATTCACCCCACGGAGCCTGATGCAAATTGAAATATGTTTCTTCAGCGTTCCCCTTGTTTATAAGTTTCCAATATTCAAGTTCACGCAATTCTTTTTCTTCTACCGGATATTTTTCCAGAGTAAAATAGGTGATTTTTTTATTTTCTTCCTGAGCTTTATAACAAGTTAAAAATGCGTTTAACCCTGTTCCGAAACCCATTTCCAATATTGAAAATACATCTGAATCTATCTGGTCAAATCCTTGAGCTAAAAAAACATGGGATGCTTCCTGAAGGATTCCGTGCTGAGAGTGGTAACACTCATTCCATTCCGGAATATGCAGCGTTTTACTTCCCTCTGTGGTAGTTATGATAATTCTTTCCAGCATTATTTGATTTGTATCCTTCAAAATTACGATACTTTTTTGATCATCAAGCTGAAATATTTAGTATTTTTGGAATAGAAACATCAAGTAACAATCACTAATGAAAATAAATAAAACCCAACATTCTAAATTAGACCAAGTAGATCCTAATAATTCTCCTTTTGGAGAAAATATCTCTGATCACATGTTAATTTGTGAATATGAAAATGGCAAATGGGCAGATCCTTATATTTTGCCTTACGGAGGAATGAATTATTCTCCGGCATTAATGGCTATACATTACGGACAGGCAATTTTTGAAGGAATGAAAGCCTATAAAGATAAAAATAATGATGTTTTCTTATTCAGACCGGAAAGGAATTTTGAACGTTTCAACAAATCAGCCGAACGATTGGCCATGCCTTCCATAACCAAGGAGGCCTTTCTGGACGGGCTCTATACACTTATTGATTTGGACAGGGACTGGGTACCTAGTAAAGAAGGAAATTCATTGTATATAAGGCCTACTATGTTTGCTTCTGAAGAAATGTTTTCTGCAAGAATATCTAATAAATATACTTTTGCAATTATGACTTGCCCGGCAAACAGTTATTATGACAAACCTTTAAAAATAAAAATTGAGAATCACTACACACGTGCTGTGGATGGAGGTGTAGGTTTTACCAAATGTGCCGGCAACTACGGTTCTTCTTTTTACCCTACCCAACTTGCCAACGAGCAGGGATTCGATCAGGTCATATGGACTGACAGCCAGGAGCATAAGTACTTTGAGGAATCGGGTACTATGAATGTTATGGTTAGAATTGAAGATACGCTTTTTACTCCTCCTACATCCAATACTATTTTAAACGGGGTTACCCGTAGCAGCCTAATCGATTTGGCAAGACATCATCAAATTGAAGTAAAAGAGGAACGAATCTCTGTGGATCTTGTTGTCAATTCTCACAAAGAAGGAAAATTAAAAGAAATTTTCGGTTGTGGAACGGCTGTAGTTGTCAACCGATATTCTCATCTGGGGTATAATGATTCAATATTGGAATTACCTCAACTTAGTGATGAAGATAGCTATGCTGTATTTCTTAAAAAACAATTGGTAGGCATACAAACCAATCAGCTGGAAGATCCATTTGGATGGAGAGTTCAGGTTGATAAAAAATAAATTATAAAATAAAAATCCGGAAGTTTCCGGATTTTTATTTTATGCCAATTTATATTTATATCCCTTACCGATAAAATACCAGTTAAACTCTTGTTACCTGCTATATGCCTTATCTCTTATATTTGAGAATTTTTAGATCGGGTTGCATTAATTTTTAGTATTTTTGGTAAAACATTTTTATGGTACTGATAAGAAATATACATAAATCTTTTGGAAACCTGGAAGTATTAAAGGGGGTTTCCCTTCATATCCAAAAGGGGGAAATCGTTACTATTGTTGGAGAATCGGGAGCAGGAAAATCCACTCTTCTACAAATAATAGGAACGTTGGATAAGCCTTCTACTCCGGAAAAATATCATAGTATCATAGAAATTGATCATTTGCCTATTACTCAACTGCGTGACAAGGAACTATCTATTTTCAGAAACCAGAATATCGGTTTTATTTTTCAATTCCATCAGCTATTACCTGAATTTACTGCTTTAGAAAATGTTATGCTGCCGGGAATGATTGCCGGAAAACCTAAAGTGGAGTTACACAAAAAAGCGACAGAATTACTTAAATATCTGAGCCTTGCTCACAGACTGGAACATAAACCGGGAGCTCTTTCAGGGGGGGAGCAACAAAGGGTAGCAGTTGCCCGGGCATTAATGAATGATCCTAAAGTGATACTTGCGGATGAACCTTCCGGAAATTTAGATTCTAAAAATGCTGAGGATTTACATCAATTATTTTATAAACTGAGACAGGAATTTAATCAAACTTTTATAATTGTCACTCATAATACTCATCTTGCTGAAATGGCAGACCGTAGCTTAACCATGAAAGACGGCACTGTAATATCCAGCTAAATGTTTAATCAACAAGTTTTGTAAATTGAAGTATCTCTGAGACAAAATCAAAATTAAATTCAATAGACTTTCTTTATTTATTAAGTAAAACTATTTCTATATACATCTACTGTACAATACCTTAGACACCTTGGTAAATTACTATTTTTTAAAAACACACTTAAGTCTAGATGCAGAATTATATTTATTCGGGTTGTATATCAAAATTTACTTTACATATTTGGAAAGAGGAGAATTAGCCGGAGGTTTTAAATGACAAAAAATAACATTATCACGAAAGGCTTCTTTAGTAACAGGCGAATACGTAGCATTATAATCTTTAAATTGAAAATTAAAGTTAAGTAAATGATAACTATTATCGTTCTCCCATATAATAATACTTGGATAGGTTACATTATAAATTTGTGAATTCGTTCCATCCATTATTTCCCAATGAAATTCATTAGGAAATAATTTTTTTACATCCGTTAAAAAAGAAATTTCATTTTTTTCTGCAGTAGTGTTATTACTTATAATTCCTGAGGGCTTACCCAGTTTTTTAAGTAATTTTCTTGTTAATTTTATTAATTCCTTTTTATCTGCATTAAATTTGTAACTGGCAATTTTATTATTATAAATAATTATTTTAATAGGTTCAGAATCTTCGTTTCCGGGTATACCCTCGTAGTTTACCTGATGATTATTCCCAAAATTGCAACTATACTTTATGGTTAATTCTGATCCAGGAACTAGCTTAGGTCCTTCATAATGACCATTCTGTTCTTCTTTTTCAAAAAAATTATACTTTTCTATTTTTAAATTCTCAGAATTTTCTCCTAATTTTATGGTAGACAAATCTAAAGTTTGTCCACTATAACTAACTATTACAAAGTTAATAATGAGATAAATAAATAATTTTTTCATTTGTTTAATTCTAGAATCTATTACTATAAGCTTTAAAACTTTTTAGTTATCAAAGGTCTGACCAGTTCTTTAAAAAATACATTTTATCAAATGACTTCAAACTCCGTTTTTCCTTTAGGAATATAGAATAACAAATCTAACATTAATTCTTCACGAGTTTCATAATTTATTAAATATAAGGCAGATTCTCCGTTTGTTTTTTTTAAGGCTGCTGCCTTATCAAAACCATAAGACATATAAATGGCATCGGAGGGAATAGGTTGAACTTTAAAACCCGATTGAAAATCATTGATCAAATCTGAAATTCTTTTTTCTGACTTTTCATTACTCAGGTACATAGAAGTTCTCATACTATTTTCACGAGTAGCTATTTTTTGCTTAAAAAGCTCATATTCTCCATTGTTTATAATCTGCGTTAGTCTATTGTATGCATCAATCAATTTTGATTTTACATTTTCCATCTCTTTAAGGTTTTCTCCCGTCGTCCAACCATCAAATGAATAAGGAACTGCTGCTTGAAAAACAGAAGTATAAGTGAGAACGGGAATAATTTGTTCTTTTTTTATTGAAGGAAAAGAATATTCCCATACTTTTTCTTTAAAATCAAATTTATGAGATATTTCATACAGAGAAATTTCTACTTTTAATTCTGCTTCAGGATTTAAATTGGTAGTTCCGGTTATGGGTAATAAATGTACACTTATAGTTTGTTCTCCACTCTTAGGTATGGCAAAGTTTATCGGAACGATAGATGAAGCTTGTCCTTCAATATTAATTGTTAGTACAGAAATATCATTAATCCTTACTTCAAACATACAGGCAACGGCATTGAATTTTATTACATAATAGGGTTTCATCTTAAATTTTTTTAAATTAATATATTAAACTTTCCATAAGCTTTAGATCTATGGGTGTTCTTCTAATTTTCAACTAGTATATCTGAAATAACATCCCATTCACCACTTAATACTTCTGTAAAATAGTTATCATCAGATTTTGTTACAGCTAAATGATGACCTAGATAAGTATTGTTTTCACTATCATAATATTTTGCCATACTATAAGTTTTTCCTTCTATGTTTTTCCATACATAACCAATTTGTAAAATATTTTTTTTATAATTAGTGCCTGAAGGAAAATGAGATACCTGCGAACTGATTAATGTATTTTTTTTAGGTATTCCCAGCTTATTCTCTAAAAGAGAAATGAGTTTTTCTCCTTTATTTTCATTTTTAATATTAATGATATACATTCCAATCTTCTGGTTTTTATCATTATAGTCAAAACTTAGTTGTTCTCCTGATAACGAAAAACCCTTTAAAAAAATATTTTTTGGTGATGTAAATGTAATAACAGAATAATCTATCAGCATCCAAACTTCCGCTTCTTCTTCAAAATCTATATCTTTATTACTGATTAATGGGGGATTGAATTTATTTTTTTTCATGTTCGTAAGATTAAACCCAATTTTTTTTAAAGTGGGATTAATCTCTTCTGTAAAATTTATGGAATCTAAATCAAACGTTTCTGTTACTTCTTTTTTTTCCTGCCCATTACATGAAATTAATAAACAAAAAGAAAGCATTAATAAAATTATTTTTTTCATACACACGAATTTATATATTATTATTGATTATAAAATTATCAAGCATTATTTTTATTATACAGCTATTTAACAATAAAGTTATATAATTTAATTAACTACATTATAAGAGTAAAAAAGTATTATAATTTTTTTATTTGTTAGGGATGATCAATTAATTTATCTACTGCTCGCCATCCTCCCATTATACGTAAAGAAATATTATCATCGGCTTTAGCCCAAGCGAAATGATGACCCAAATATTTATCTTTTTCATAAAATTTCACAATACAATAAGTTTTACCATTATTATTGTTCCATACCATCCCCGTTTGTTTAATTTTCCTTTTATAATCAATTACTTTTGTTTTGGAAGAGTACCCAGAGAAAACTTTATAATCAGTAAATTCTGTTGTTTTAGGAGCATCAAAATCTTTTACTAATTGAGCAATTAAGTCATCCCCTCTTTGCTCATTCCAAATATCTACTTGAATCATTATTATTCGAGAGTTTTCTTTATTATAATGAAAACTTAATTCATCTGATTCTAATGAAAAATCTTTAAAATAAATATTGTTAGGAGCTAAAAACTTGATAATATGACCATAAGTAGCTAATGCAAAATGATTGTCGAAATTAGATTTAAAATCTGATTCTTTTCCAAAAATAGATAAAACCCGATAGTTAGTTTCTTTTGATTTTGAAAGATCAAATCCAAGTTCATCTAAGATAAAATCAATTTTTTCCGTGAAATTTATGGAAGCCAAATCATTTTTTTTTGTCAGCTCTTTGTTTTCCTGTCCATTACACGAACAAAATAAATATAAAGCGAGTGCTAATAAAAATATTTTTCTCATGATAGAAAATTGCTAATTATTATCTAAAAACACAATATTAGGACTGTATCCTGTAAAAGCTTCTAATTTTTCCATTATATCAAAATCTTTAAAGAAAATATCATGAACTTCTTTATCTACAATTTCCTGATTGAAATTAAGCCAACTTAGCCAGCTTTTTTTAGTAGATAAACCCGCTTCAGCTTTTAATACGAAATCTACAGCGAGTCCTTCAAAAATAAGTTTAGGCCTATAAAAAAACTTATTATCTTTATAGTTTAAAGTATGTCCAAATGAAGCCGTTGCTTTTCCTGAAGCTTTAATTTGTCCTCTTACATAAGCTTTTACACCTACTATCACATATTCCCCTTCTATTATAATCTCTGCTATTAACTGTATAGATAATCTTGTACTAAGTTCGGCCCTAGCTTGGGTTTGTGTATTTGACTGAGTATTAATTTCCAAATTTGCTTCTCCATTAATCATTCCGGTAATAATTAAATCCATCCTAAAATCTATTCCAGCTTTAGCTGCCCAGTCCTTTACCTCATGATAAACTTTTAATACCACTTTATTCGCTGTTCCTCCTGATAAATAGGTAGATCCAGCTTCCAACAAACCAGCCAATAAATCTATCGTTATTTCCAATCCTATTAATGGTTCTGCTTTGAAGAAAAAATTGAGCAAAGTACCTAATTTCGGTTGTTTAACCTTGTCAACATCTCCTCTTATCAGTTCCCATTCAGACCCAATAGAAAAATTAGGCGGTTTCATTTCTATTTTATAGGAAGCTTCGGGAGTTGCTTGTCTTATCCCCCCCTTGGTAACATCAGTAATTACTTTAGATATTTCCTTCAGCCCTCCAAAAATATTATAAAAGGCTTTTATTTTGCTTTCATACTTAAAAGTTGCATCTTGTTTATCCAGATATTTCTCCCCATTCTTGTTCCATTTAGCTTCTAAAATAACCCCCCATTTTATATTTGTTTGTTTCCAACGGGTTCCTGCACCAATTTTCCCAGCCTTGCTTTGCATTTCTTTATGCTGTGCAGGAGAAAGTTTTGACCATTTAACGCTAAGTTCATCACTTAAATTCATATAAAGTGAAAACATCCATTTGATATCTGGGTAGGCATGTACTACAACCGTTGGATTATTGTTTTCAGAATAATAACGACATGAGTGTATATGAATATGAAATTGATTAGGACTATTAAGACTCGGAATTATATATTTTAAAGGAAGAACATCTATTTGAGGAAGGGTGGAATATACAGGAAATTTTGATTTCCCTGTAGGATGATAGGGTTTAGGGCGAGTACCATCGCTCAATTTTTGTTCTATATCAATAATTGTAATTGGTTTTGCTGGATTTCTATTGTGTGAATCCGTGAAACATTTATTTACATTCATGTCCTCCACATTCAAGGTCAGTTGTTTGGTAAACTTATTCTTTTCATTTTGACTGTAGAGTGAAGGAGCGGTGGTCTCAAATATAATACTACTGGCATCGTGCCCTATAAAAGTAAAAGAAATATCGACTCTTCGTGCTTCCCTGTAATTTTTTTCATCTTTATATTTAATATTATCACGACCTTTTTTATCATCCGTAGCATCAATTTCTCCCCGTCCTTTAGATATTATTCTTTTAGGATCCAGCTTACCGTCAATAAATATTTTTTGGATAGCATCAGATCTTCTTTGTGATAATTTTTGGTTATATGTTTCCGGACCTATTACACAAGCATAACCGTCAATAGTTATTGTAGAGTGCTCATGCTCAAGTAAAAATAAAAGTATATTATCTATTTTCTTTTTATTTTCAGGTGTAATATCGGAGCTATTGAAGTTGAAGTAAATAGTTCGGCTAATCTTTTTTTTAGGATTTCGAGATTTTATTTTTTGTCCATTATCAAATAATTTGACCGGATCTTTTTCATCTTCATCAATAATGAAAATTTTAGTGAATTTACAAGATTCATAACGTTCCGGATTATTTTCAGGCACCCCTATCTGAGTAGGTGTTAAATTAACCGAATTATTTACTTGAGTATTTGAAACTTTATTTAGAATTTTTAAAGAAATAGCGTGTTTGTCGTCATTTTGGTTATCTTTGATGTAAGAACCTTTAGCGTCTTGCTTAACCATGACATAAAAATTTTCTTCTTCCCTAATTTTGTACGAAATTCCCCAAGAAGATTTTCTTAATTTAGTATACCAGTCATAAGTATTATTAATTTCTAAAGTAATAATTCCATTAATACATTGAACTTTTGAATATGTATAAATAAGTGGATCTTTTCCTGGTCGAATATTATAAATATCAACAATAATATTTTTATATCCATTTAACCCTTCCGTTTCTAAACGAAGAGTAACCGAATCGCCATAACGAATCGATTCTAAATTCTTGATATTTTTATTTTTAAATAACCATTTAGATTTTACTATTTTTGGTTCCGCATAACCTCGTACATGTAATCCTACTTTTTTTGGATCGGGTTTGCCTCCCAAACTCGCTTCTATGTAGAAAAAATATTTTCCACATAAATATTCAGGTATGGAAAAACCATAAAGTTTGGATGAAGGTATAGTCATTTGGTTAATAATTATTTTTCTATCCTCACTCTGTTGTATCCATGTTAAATCTTTTTTCTTATCCTCAGCATTAGTTCCTGCTTCCCATTCTCCGACAGTAAATGTTGCTTGTTTGCCTGCAACTATTGTCATATATTCATTCGGTTTAGATAAATCAGCTCTAACAACTCCCGTTTCTTTTCCTGTCCACTTTATCTTTTTAACGCCTTTTGCCATAATTATCTGAATGTTTTACGATTAAATAGAACTATCTTCTCCTCCTTCAAGTATTAATTCTTCTTCTGTCATCTCATTGATATCGACCATAGGGTTAATCTGACTATGGATTTCCCGATCAACATTTTTAAAATTCTGAGAACTGGGTTCTGATATTTGCCCGTGGTGGGTAATGGATATGCAGGGTAAACCTGCAATAGCACAAATCGCTTTACTATTTTCTAAAATTATTTTCCCTTGATTGCTTAAGGTTACGGGTTCATAAAAATCTGTCCATTGCGTAATATTTACTTTGCAGGGAGGTGGAGGGCTTCCCATTTTGGAACAACTTCCAAAAGTATTATTTTTTAAGGTTGAAGAGCCTAATTCCTGAGTGGTAACTATTAATTTATCAGAACCCTCGGCGTCATTGGCATATTCTTTTGTATGGGTGTTTACCACCAGGCTATCAGGAGCATTTCCAAACTGGCATGCACAGGTAGCTCCTTGTACGACTATATGCTTTTCACTCATGATTTATAATTTAAAAATAAAATTTATATAATAAAATAATTACTATTCAAATATAATAAAAAACGGCTATTTATTATCTAATAATAAATAGATTCATCAATCGAATAGAAAAGATTTTCTATTTTGCGACTTTTCTTCTTTAATTTGACCAATATTTATAATTCCTACTTCTTTTACATAGGTACTTTTGTCCTTTACCCGGGAGGCAGTGACGTATACTTTTCGTTTTTCAGCAAGCTCAAGCGTACATTCCAGATACAAGCTTTCAATTTCGCTGTATTTTGGTTCTAAAAAGTACCGAGCCCTATACTTCCCTAAAGCCGGAGGAAGAGATTCTTCTTCAGGGACTCTTACCGGAAAATAGGCTTCGTTTTCAAAATCGAACAGGCTTCGTTCGTCGCAAGATACTCCTTTTCTATCTATACAATAGAGGGTTTCATTTTCATCCTCTATGAGGTTTATCTGATCATTTACTTTATATTCCACTGCTGGAATAAAGGGTAACACAGGAAATAAACAATTGAGAGTCTCGGCATTCTCGTTTGAATATTCGTGATATAACCCGTTAAAAAAGGTCTGATAAAACCAGTCTTTTTTTATTTGCTGAAACAACAAGCCAGAACTGGATATTATTTGATCGTTTTTGGAAATATACCTTTCAAAAGTCTCCCCGATATAGTTATCTTCAAGATCTTTTTTGTTAGCATTCCATCTTTTTTGTATTTCCGAATCATTTAACAGATCGGTAATTTCTCCGGAAGTATTAATGGATAAATCCATAGGATAAAGAGACGAGACTACTTCACAGGCTAGTTTATCTGCCATTAAATTGGGTTCCTCATCATTAATAAAAAGATCAGTACGGTAAATACGTACTTTATTTCTCTCTAACCAGGTGATTTCCGTTTTAAATTTTATTGTATTTTCCTTTTCTCCTGTAAACGACGATACCATCACCTGATAGATATTGGTTTTTAATTGAGGATTTAGATTAAGTGTAAATAAGCCCTGCTTTAATTGAGAAATATCTCTATTTACAGATGCTTTTTTGGGTTGATAATAAATTTCTTTAAGCCTGCCCGGCAGTTTATCGCCAATGAGTTGAAAAAGCTCGCAATGATTGTTGTGAAAATTTTTAAGCTCAAAAAGGCTCAGACCTAAAGCTGAAGCTATGCTCTCTAAGGTATCTCCTCTTTTTATCAGGTATTTTTTCATAGACTTTCGTTTTTTTATCAGTTTTCGATTATAAATATTTTACATTTATTAAATCTTACTATATAAATAAATCTACTCACTTTTTATTTTTTAAATTCATACGGAAAAACATAAACAATAATATCGGTTAGTTCCACTTCTTTTTCCGGGGTTCGTACCCAGACGGTCATCTTCTGCGGATCGGCACCTACTTTAAAAACCAGATCTATGGGTTTGTCTTTTTCCATCTGTTTAAATACCCGGTAGGCCTGTTCCTCTTTGGTATCTTCGGGCCAGTAGGTTCCTTTTTTTGATTTATATATTTTTAAATAATATTTAGGATCTTTCGTAAAATAGACCAAGGCATAATAGCCTTTACCTTTAGCATCGGTAAAGTAAAAACGAAACCAATACGGAACTGCCCGCTCTTTATATTGATCGTTCCCTAAACGGGGAGGAAAAATTCCTTCTTCTTCGGCATTAATAGCTTTAAAATGTAAATAAGATACCGGTTTTGCCCCTTCCACCACATATTTCCACAAAAACCGCTCCCTATAGCTATCCCAAAGATTGTATGGCAGACTATGGGTGGCTATTTCTTTTTTTACTTTTTCGGATGCTATTTTTTCTAAATAATATGCAACCGTTTCTTCCCTACCCCCATTTTCAAAAATATCTCTCCATTTCCTCTGTACTTCCTTTGCCTGATAAACACCTAAACCTACCTGATCCATAGGACCGAAAATCCAGAGATAGACCTTGCCCCCGGGGGTAACGCTTACCGTAAGTCCGTTGTATTTACGATAGGGAAGCATCTTACCGGACTGGCTGTCGTTAAAAGTTTTTCCCTTCTCATCGGGGTCTTCCGAATCTTCCTCAAATAGTTGTACAATCTTTTCGTAGGGCAGGGCAAAATCTCCTTCGTAAAATTTATCTTCCGAATCAGAGTAGAAACCAATATGCAGACTGTCCGGAGCCGGATTTAGCCCGCTCCCTATGACATCCCCCCCTCCTTTCGCTCCCCATGGACCGCTTAAATGATTGGTATATATAGGGATACTCTTTTCTCCGGGAGAACTAAAGTATCCGTGATATAAATGCATTCCATACCCATCTGCACAAAAGGCATTGGTCGTATATTGGTAGTTTTTTTCCATAATTTTCTGACAAGAGAACAGGGAGATATTCAACAGAATACAGCCTGTAATAAGTAGTATTTTTTGTACCTGATTCATATTATCCGGTTATTATTTTTCGTTTATTATCGCTTCGGGCCCCGTGTCCGGTTTTTCCGGTAGCCGACCAATGGACATATCTGTTGCGCAGGATTTTTTCATTGGTAAAATCGAGACAGTCCTGATACCGTATCTTTGCGCCCTGCCGGGGAGAAACTTTTTTTACTGCTTCTATATAGGCGTCCAGCCTGCTTTTTACATAGCCCAGAATATGTATTTTTTCTGTAGAAGTCTTTAATGGAATAGAATATTCTTGTTTTTTTATTTTAAAATTATATTTTCTAATAGTATATCGGCCTTTTCCTGTTTTTTGCCGGATCCATACCAAACCAGTCTCTGTCTGCCGACCAATGGAGATATTTATTCCGTAATATTCTTAAATCTTTTTGTTCTTGAGAAATGCTGTCATTTGTATTAAATGTATACGGATAACCTCCTCCCATTACATATTTATTTAACCTTTCTTTAACCCTTACCAACAGAGAATCATTGGTTATAGAATATTTTTTTTGTAATTCGATTTTATTTATGGTTGTTTTCCATTTAATAGCATGTTCTGCCATGAAATGCAGGGGTATATAACTATATGTTTTGTCTAAATACCTGGTTCCTTTAAGTTTAAAATAAGAATTTGCTTTTTCTGTTTCTATAATTAATTGTTTATCATCATCTAAGAACCATCCCTCAGCTATTAACTGTTTTTTTAATTTAAGTAATTCTGGAGATGATTTTCTTAAATCTCTGAATGGATTGATAATCCAGTCGGTTTCAATTTCATCTACTATTTCGGTTCCAGTATTATAACTGCCACCTATATCAGAATGAACTCCTGGAAATTCCTTGGAAATTCCTACCAGTGTAGGGGTTAACCCAAAATTTTCCCGGTGTTCGTTTTCTGCTGTAAAATGTACTACTTGGGTAGCTTTATGCAGAGTGTTTAGGCTTAATTCCTTAACATCATTTTTAAAGTTAGGAAGAGCATCAAGATTGCTGCTATTAGGATCATAAGACGAAACAGTATCAAAAATACCAAGAAAATGTACCTTTATATACTTTACATCTATGTTGAGTTCTTTAAGTTTAAACCCCAAATGTCCCATAGCTGGAAGCTTTTCCTGCTTCATTCCCACTTTTTCCCCATCGGCATCTGTATATTCCGTAACATAGTCGGCTGTTTTAGCTATTGAAAGATAGGATTGTTTTCCTATTTCATAGGTAAAGTTACGGGCAGCCGCCGCTCCTCGGCTAAAGCCGAAAACATACAGGTATACTGCAGTAATTTTATTTGTCTTATTTGTTTTTGCTACATTAGCTATTTCTTTAGCTAAATTTTCACAGCCTTTACGTACTTTCCACCTGATTCCAGTATCTCCTTTCCCATATTTAAAGCCAGGACCGGAATCGGAACCCTTAGTTGTGGTACCTATACCTTCTATATACAACCGTTCATCTATTTTGTATTTATCCCATAAACGAGCAACGTTAGACCAGTCGTTATAGTAGCTGGTATCTTCTGCTTTATTCTGTCCTTTTTTCTTAAAAAAATCAGAATTCTTTTTTCGTTCATCAGTATTGTCCTTATTGTTCAGGGTTCCGTCAAAAAACAGTCCTACGGAAATGGAAATCTGATCTTCCGCTAGCGGTGGCGGATCATAAGTGCCGAATTGAATATTTGCTGACATAATGAATTTATTTAGAGGCTGGTATAAATATTGGTTTACTACTTTTTATCTCTACAGTATCTCTTTTATTGGTAAAATATAGGCGGGGAACTGAGTTTTTATCTTTAATTTCCACCACAAAATCAATAGGAGTAGAATTTCCTAATTTTGCAAAAGCCTGAAAAATCTCCTTTTCTTCAAACTCTTTTATTTTTACATAAAATTCTTCTCCTTTTTTATCAAACCAGAAAAAACCGAAATTTTTTGGGATAGCACGGATTTTATACTCTCTTTTAAAATAAATATCGTTTAGAATATCCTCCATTTCTCCATTATAATAACTTATCCCAAAAAAACGCAACTTATCTAATTCAGGGATGTTTAATATTGGCCTCCAGAGATATTTTTTTTTGTAAGTTTCATAAATATCTGGACTGGGATAACCGTATTTTTTTATCTTTTCTTTAACCTCTGGCAACATATATCCCATATTACGTTCTGAAAAATCTTCATCAAAAACATATTTAAAGTCTTCGTAGACTAGCTCACGTGTAAGCAAGGTGTCATGGGCTTGTAGACTAGTGACTTCTACCTGCTGTCCTCCTCCCAACCATACCGTTACTCTGCCTTTAGGAGCAAGTCCTATAATAATATTATTATAAGTTTCATGCTTTCCCGAAAACCCATCAATAAAACCATCTTTAAACAGGTTATATATCCTTTCATGAGGGAGTTTCCATTTTCCGGTGTAGAATTTGTTTTCTTTAACGGAATACCAGGTGAATTCTAAAGAATCGGGTACTGACATCCGTTCTGTGGATACGCTCATAGTTCCGCTGTCGTTTCCCCATCCGGAGCCGCATACTCCCCAGATATGGTCGAAGCTATAACTAAAATCTTTGGCTATAATGGCTCCGCTGTACGGATAGACCGGATATTCTGCGGGGGCAGAAACCGTACCCAACCATGTGAATTGTTCTTCTTTTTCTTCCATTTTTTGTTGACAGTTGATTAAGATGAAATTACTTAATAACAAAAATATAAATAGTATTTTTTTATCTAACATCTTATTTATTTATTTTATTTCCCTCTGCCTGTATTTTTTTTGTGGAATGTAATTTTAAATATCCATATTTGGCTTCCACATTAACTTTATCTGCAATCTTTATCAGTTTATGAGTATCAAGTGAATAACGGTCTTTTACTTTAACTTCTATATTTTTTGCCTGTTTTATTATTGCCATAATTTTTTTAAAATAAATTAGACTTCTCTGAACTGTTCAGCATTACAGTCTGTCCACTCTGTAAGGTCATGTTTTCCTGATTGCTGAAAATCTGTGCCTCATTAGAAACTTCATCGGATACAGATGAATTTCTTCTGAAAGTATTTTCTACTATCTCTGTACGGTTATCAGAAGTTTCCATAATATTCCCTGAAGCTGTCTGGTATATATCGTTTCCTGCAGTCTGGTTTATATTCTCGCCAACGTCTATAGACAGGTTTTTAGCAACACTTATATCCATATTTTCACCAACATTTATTGAAAAATTCCTGGGAGCATTCATGGAGATATTTCCTTCCCCGTCCATAAACATACGGTTACCGCTGGGGTCTTCAATCAGAATGGAACCCTGTCCTTCGGCATCGTTAAATACGATTTTGGTTCCGCTACGGGTCTGTATGACTTTGAGGTCGTTTCCTTCGGTATAGTAGGCCGCTATTTCTCCTCCGTTGTAAGTGGTTCCCAATACTACCGGATATTCGGCATTTCCTCCCTGAAAGGCTACCAATACGGTTTCGCCTATCTCAGGATTCAGGTAAGTGCCTTTGCCGCTTCCCGCATGGGGCTGTATGACCTGCACCCAGGGGCTCTGGCTGTTTTCGGGCTTTTGCCAGGTAAACTGTACCCGCACACGTCCCATCTTCAGCGGGTCCTGATTGTCGGTTACGGTGGCATGCTGCAAATCGGCTTTCGGAAAGGCGTTTTCTTCGTACACATCGGGTACGCTAAGGTCTTTGGGTATGCCTTTAAAACTATTGGTATAGCCTTCGCCATCGGCAAAATGATGGGTAATTTCCGTGATTTTATAGGATTCTACCGGTACTTTTCCCGATTTGAATATTTCATGGCCTGGCATCCAGGCCATCATCTTTACGACCGTGCCTACCTGTAGCTCCGGATGGTTGGTGGTGGCTTCCATATACACCAGGTTCTGCCTGTTTCTTTTTTCCCTTTCTACCGAGCGTTGCAGCTGCGAGGCATCGGCAGGATTTTGAAGGTAATGTCCCGAAGGGGATACGTTAAAGGCTGAGGCCGAGGCATTCTGGGCAAATTGCTGGAAAGGGTTTTCCGAGGCCTGCACGGATTGCGAGGAGGAATCTACGCTATAGTCTTCCGCCTGCTTGGGATCGTACACCGAGCTGCTGAACTGCTGAGGCTTGATTTCCATTTTAAGCTCATAATCGTAAATATCTTCGCCTTCGGTAAGCTCTACGATTTTTCCGCCCCAGGCGGAGAAACGGAACTGCTCGCCGGTATAGTGCAAATTTTCCCCGTACCTTTGGGAAAGCCTCCGCAAAAAGTGGTAATCGCTTTCGTTCATCTGTACGGTATAGGGAAGTTTTTCTTTGTAATTAGGATTGAGGTCAAAGTTTACCAAATCCTGCGGATAGCCGGCGGTTACTTTTTTTACAATGTCTTCGAAGCTGGAATCTTCAAAGCTGCGGCAGTGCCTTCCGTTTTCCATCAGGACAGAGGGCGATTTTCCGCGTAAAACAATATGTTTGGAGCCGTTTTGTATCCGGCTGGATATCTGGGTGATTACGCCAATAAACTGACTCATCACCCGGCCGTACTGCCGGAAGGAAAATGTGATCCTCTTACCCAGATGGCGGCGGGAGTTTTCCAGCGGATAGGCTTTGGATTCGGAAAATTCGTCGGGGTCGGCGGTAAGCTCAAACTCGTGGTGTCCGCTAAAGGACTGCTTCAGCTCCAGCTTCAGGTTGGTCTGGTTGAAATAATCCACTCCCTGTATCTGTACACTTATGCTGACCAGCGAGCTGTTGCCGTACTGGCTGTCTTTGTTTCCTCCGTAGCGGGCATAGTAGCTCCCTTTGTTTAACTGCTCTATCTCTTGTTGGGTATAGAGTTTAAAAGATTCACTTTCATTAGGACTTAGTGATTTCATAAAATATTAATAATAAGTAAGATTTATAAATATTTACTGGTAAAACGAAGTAAAATTACTATTTTTTTTTATATGATTTACTCAGACACCTATATTTCTAAGAAAAAAAAGTACAAAAAAAATAATAAAACCTTGTATCCTTTATCTATAAAGAAACATAATCTCAGTATTTTTTTGTTATTTATATGTTTTTGTTGGATTTTCATAACAAAGACAGAAAGTATTCTGCCGCAACTTTCGGGTAAAAGGGAAAAAACGGGAACCTACGATAAAGTCTGAGTCAATTGATCCCTAATTTTAATAGTTCCTGGTAGGATAATGGACGTATAAAATAAAAGTCACCTGGATAAAATTATCCCGATGACTTTTTTTATACTTATTTATTTGTTTGTTTTTTTTTAGAGCATCACAATATTTTCAATACCTGCTGCTTCTTTGTAGTATTCTATCACGGATGTGGAATCTGCCACATACATGGTTATGGTTACACTGGTATATTTGTTGTTTTTACTTTCCTTCATTGAAAAGGTGGCTGAACCGTGATCAAATATTTTATGTAACTGTGCAATCTTTTTACTTTCTGTCGGAATTATAAATTTAAACATATAATTTCCAGGAAAACTATGTTCTTTATCTAATTGCTCCTGGAATCTTGTATAAAATTCTTCCGGATTCTGGTTGGCATTTTCCAAGATTTCAATTTTATTTTTCTTTTCCATACGGTAGTAATTGCAAAACTTAAGCCAATTCTTACACCTGTCATAATGTCCTCTATTCCTGGTACATTTTGTTATACAAATCGATGTATTTTTCTTTGATTATTTTTCTTCTGAGCTTGAGGGTAGGTGTTAGTTCCCCTCCTTCCACGGACCATGTCTGAGGAGTGAGCTCTATTTTTTTAATCTGTTCCCAGTGTCCTAACAGTTCGTTCACTTTTTCTACTTCCTTCATGATTCTGTTTTGAATACTTTCATTTTGGATGATTTCTTCCTGCGAACCGGAGGTACTTATGGGTAAATGCTTGAATTTAATATACTCTTTGATAAATTTGAAATCGGGCTGTATGATAGCACATGGCATTTTTTCACCGTCTCCTACCACCATCGCCTGCTCTATAAACCGGGATTGTTTTAAAAAGTTTTCCGTAATCTGGGGCGTAATGTATTTTCCGCCGGAGGTTTTAAATATTTCTTTTTTTCTGTCGGTAATGGTTAAAAATCCATCTTCCATAAAGCCAATATCTCCGGTTTTAAACCATCCGTCTTCCGTAAATGATTCTTTGGTTTTTTCTTCCTGATTATAATAACCGATAAAAACATTAGGCCCCTGGGTCAGAATTTCCCCGTCTTCCGCTATTTTTACCTGAGATTCTTTAATTAGCGGGCCCACGGTACCGAAGCGAAATAAACTTTTGTCATTGCCATTTACAGCTATTACCGGGGAAGTTTCGGTTAATCCGTATCCTTCCATGATCGGAAGTCCGGCGGCAAAGAATATACGGTTCAATTTTCCGGAAAGTGCTGCACTTCCACAAACTATAAGCCTGATATCTCCCCCCAATCCTTCTCTCCATTTACGGTAAACAAGCATGTCTGCGAATTTGTGCTTAAATCCGGCCGGCTGAAAGGGCTCAAATTTTTCGGCAACTTTTAACGACCATAAAAATATCTGTGATTTTAACCAGCCACCGGAGGTTCCTTTGGAGTAAATTGCGGTATACAATTTTTCGACCACCCTGGGTACGGCAGTAATGATATGGGGTTTTACTTCTTTTAAATTCAGGGCCAGCTTTTCAATGCTTTCGGCAAAAAATATACTGTACGATCTATACATGAATATATAGGTAACCATTCGTTCCAATACATGACAGATGGGAAGAAAACTCAGGACTCTGAAATTTTTATCGTGCTCCATCAATACTCGTTCGTGGCTGTTCAAAACATTGGAAACAATGTTTTTATGGGTAAGCATCACTCCTTTGGGTCTGCCTGTGGTACCGGACGTATAAATAAGGGTAACCAGATCCTCCGGCTGAGCCATATCTTTCAGGCTATCTACTTCGTACTGGGTGGAATCATCTTCTCCCATATCGCTGATAGCCGTCAAACAGGTAGCGCCTTCTACCTCATCAAAGGTAAAGATGCTTACCAGCTCAGCACAATCTTCCCTGATATTCTGTATTTTATCGTATAATTCTATATCGGAAACAAAACAAAATATAGATTTACTATCGTTCAGGACATACTTAAAGTCTTCTTTACTCAAGGTAGGGTAAATAGGTACGGTAACCGCTCCTACCTGCTGCACGGCATAATCGATAATCAACCATTCCGTACGGTTTACGGTAGTTATAACCGCTATTTTATCTCCCGGCTTAATTCCATATTTAAGAAGCCCCCTGCTTACCTGGTTTACCTGACTTATCAAAGACTCGGTTGAGGTTTCTTCCCATATTCCGTTTTTTTTAGTCACCAGAGACTTTTCAATCGGGTGATTCTTCGATTGATGCGCCAGGATGTCAAATAATCTCGTTACTCCCATTTTTTTGTTTTTTGTTTTTATGAAAATACTAAATATATATGATTGTTACAAAACTATTTTATATAAACACAACCCGTTGGGGCAATTTTTTATTTTATTACGTTAACGGATTGTATTTACTTTGTTTTTTTTTGGGGTCTGATTGATTGTTCTCCTTATTTGTATCCTATAATATCATCTTCTGCTTCCAATACTTCTTCTACAAATTTTTTAAATTCGGGATATTGCTGTACGGATACATCTTCCCAGGAAGTTTTTACTTTTTTCGTCACTTTTAAATGTGCCGGGGAAATCACGTCATACGTGAGCTCATATGTTCTGTTTCCGTACTGATATTTCTTAGCGGAAGGAATTTCAACAAAGGTGGAACCTTCGGGTAATTTCAAATGAATTTCTTCTTCATATTCATTTTCCGATTCGTAGTTTACATAGTAAATATCTGAAGTTCTATTCTCAGTAATAATCACCTGCTTGTTATACGCCTGTGATAAAAACGGTACTGAAAGTAAATTCATACTTCCGATTTTTTTAGGCTTTTCGGAAATCTGAATTTCAATTTCAATCTGGAGAGGATCGGCTGTTAAATCTTTTCCTTTTACTACTTCCATAGATTTAACGGCTATGGTTTTATTGAGTATTCGTCCTATGATTTCCTGTATGCTCTCTTTTCTTTCTTTTTCTGAGTATGTTTCAGAAAATAATCGATTGTAGTAGGATTTGGATGCTCCGTAATAAGACTGAATCAGTTTTATTTTTTTATTATCCGGATTGACCTCTACGTAAGCTTCTATCTTGGTTTTACTCTGAAGATTATTCTTAAAATCCAATTCTATAAGCTTCGCCTGATCGTGAGTATTTTTATCCTGCTTAATAACTAACGCTTTCGCTTTATAGTTATGTAAAGAGCCGGCTTTGAAAGGAAGGTAATTATCCGTTAGTTCTAAAAATAAATCTTTACCCTCTATAGTTACCCGGGCAATGCAGTGGTTAAAGTTAGCACTTGGAAGCGACAAGGCATTAGCGGCATGATCATTCGTCAGAACCAATACCAGATCAGCTTCTAATCCGGCTTGTCTGGCTAAAATCACAAAAAGGGTGGATAAATCTTTACAATCTCCCAGTTTGGTTTGAATGGTTCTTGAAGGTTTCTGCGGGATGTGCCCGCTCTGCCTGAAATCAACATAGCTGTATTTGATATTTTTCTGTATATAGTTGTATATTTTTTCTGCTCTTTCACTGGGTGATAAGGAAGAAATTCCGGAAGGAAATATTTGATTAAATGCCAGTTCTGTTTTTTTATCATATACCATGACCTTGTTTACCAAATCGGCATACCAGTTAACAATATCTCCCCAGGTTTTAATGGTGGATACCCTCACTGAAATTTGTGAATCTGAAAAGGGTCTTGAGAAATATTCGTTGTTGTCTAAAGGTTTTAGATTGGTCAACGTCCAGCTTGTATAGATTTTTTTATTTATCTTTTTTGTTTTTGCCTGCACGTTACTGTGGTTGATATAGGTCTGATAGGTGGTTTTTTCCGGAGTAATGACTGTAAAAGTGGACTCAACCACCGGATAGACGCTGTTAAAATAGGATACTTCGTTAAAATCTTTATAGAAACGCCCGGATGTGCGTTCGATTTTTTCGTATTGGATAAGCACTACGTCGCCAATTTCCAATTTAGGAAATACTAAGGTTCCGGAATTTTTATCTGCCGGAATTATAGTTTCATCTGGTTTCACTATTTCTGATTTTACGATATTTACCGCGTATCCTAAATAATATTCTTTCAATTCTTCTATTCCCTGTTCTGATGTTATTTCATAGATAAGTGTGGCCCGGGTTTTATATCCTCCCTCAGGAAAAACATTGACAATATACTCGTCCAGCAACCGCGTAGTTCCTTTCTCTCCTACCCATTGGGTGTTACGCCTCTCTTTTATTAATTTATATAAATCCTTTTTTGCTACCTGATCTATCTCATCATCTTCATTATTAATATCTTTCAAGAAGTTATACAAACTAATATTCGTAGAGTTATGGGATAAGGATTTATTTATATATTCTATCGATTTCTGTTTATCGTTCACATTCATATATAAGTATCCTATATTTGATAATACGGTATATGAATATGGAAAATTAGCGAGAGACTCGAAAGACTGTTCTAAAGCTTCTTCAAATTTTTGTTCTTTGTTTAAAAGCTCTACATACTTCATCCTGTAAACATTTAGTTGCGGATATTTATCTATAAACGAAAGCAATAATTCTTTATATTTTTCGTCTTTATTTTCTATGCTATATCTATTCAACAACTCATTTACAATATCAAAATTATCCATTTGCTCTAAAGCTTTTTCCAACCTCAGAACCGCATTGTCATCTGGATTTTTTATGTAATCAAATACATTAATAAATTCTAATAGTATGGAAGAGTTTTGATAAGATGTATCTAAAATTTTATTTGACTTATCTAACATCCCTGCCAAGTCCTGCTTTCTAGCATCTATAACCATATCAATGACAAATTTGAAAACTTCAGCTTTTGTATTTGCCAGATTTCTGCTCATTTCTTCCAATTCGTTAATAGATGCCGTTGACATCCAATTGGAATCTTTAATTTTACTTACATATGATAAATAATACTTAGGATCATCCATCTGAATATTTTTTAAAATTTCGTTGGCTAACTGATCTTCTGATATGTTTGTGTTATACTTCATTTTCAGTACTCTTAGCAAGGAAGATTTAGGGTATTTATTTTCTAATTCAACCAACAGATCATGTGCCTGGGTATTCTGCTTATTATTTAAATACCCATTGAGCAAGAGAAGCTTATTTACTATAGACGATGGCTGCTCTTTTATTTTTTGTTTTAAAAATGTTACAAATTTAAATTCCTGTTCTTCAACGTTAAGTTCTTCAATGCTGGATTTTTTATATTCTGTGTATTGATCATAAAAATGTAATCCTGTAACCGGTCGATCATGTTCATCTGTAATACGTGCTATAATAGTGGTTTTATCCTGTAATTCAGATTTAATTACTAATCGGTTTACTCCCTGGCTGAGCTTTACTTTAAGAGAGACTCCTCCATATTCATAGTTTCCTTTATTTAATGTTGAATAGATCTCGCAATCATTTAAAAATATTTTATATTCACATTCTGTGCTCACCAGTAAATTTACTTCCTGCTCTACCGGATTATCGATAAATGTTTGAGCATACATGATCCCTGATCCATATTCCAGTTCATTGGAATAAAAATGAAAACCTCCTAGATTCTGAAAATGTTTCTGATTGTACCATCCCACTAACCCATGCGTATTGGTTGTAAATAATTTATCATTATTGGCATAGGTTTCCGGCTCATATTCTATATCCATACCGCTTCCGTTGAGATTTTCAAATACTCCGCAGTACTGCCAGTGAATGATGGGTTGAATTTTTTCTAAAATTTTCTTTGAGTTTTCATTGTTTCCTCTCAAAACATCGTAATAGGCTTTTAACATACCTACGGATAATTCGGAGGAATATTTCTCGTTTGATGATAAAACATCTAGTTTGACGGGTGTAAATAAATCAATGCCAAATGCTTTGTCAGTTAGCATAAACGGATAAGAAAGCAGAGGATATACATAGGCTTCATCCGGCGAAATCTTTACAAAATTTTTAACAAAGGTATCATCAAAAAAAAACATTCCTTCTTCCATACTGATTACCGCATCGAGGTATAAATGTTCAAAGTTGGTAGTTCGGGTTTTACTTAATTGTTTGTCAAAGAGATTTCTTGCTTCGTTTCTTTGATTATTTAACAGTAAGTTCCAGATTTTTTCTTCTGTTTTGTTTTGAGAAAATAGGCATAGACTGAGTAATAATAAAAAAACTGATATGTTTTTTTTCATCATAATTTTTGTTTACAAGTAGTTATAAATAAACAAAGTTATAAGCGGTATAAAAATAACGTTATAACTTGTTTTTAAACACTTTACGTGTTTACTATTTTAGAGAGTTTTTTTTATAAAAGTTTGAGGCGGGTACGATAAAAGAGTATCTTACCCGCCTCAATTTTAGTATTTATTTACCATTGAAATAATGGTCTGGAATTCATAAGTGAATTCACTTCAGCTTTTACCTTATTTATTTTGCTTTCATCTTCCGGATGACTGATTACTTCATTAACATATTCAGCCACTTTAACCATATCTTCTTCTTTTAGTCCACGGGTTGTTACAGCTGCAGTTCCAAAACGAATTCCGGAGGTAATAAACGGACTTCTGTCATCGTATGGAATCATATTTTTATTACAGGTAATATCTGCCTGCCCTAAAACTTTTTCCGCCACTTTTCCGGTAATATTTTTATTGTGCAGATCTATCAGCATTAAGTGATTGTCTGTACCTCCTGAAATAATTTCAAAACCACGATCCATCAAAGCTGAGGATAAAGCCTGTGCATTTTTAAGCACTTGCAAAATGTACGTAAAATATCCATCGCTCAGCGCTTCGTTAAATGTGATGGCTTTAGCTGCAATGATATGCTCAAGAGGTCCTCCCTGAGTTCCTGGAAATACTGCACTATCCAAAATCTGAGACATCATTTTAACTTCTCCTTTGGGTGTTTTCTGCCCCATGGTGTTTTCGAAATCTTCTCCCAGCATAATCATTCCACCTCTGGTTCCTCTTAGCGTTTTATGGGTAGTTGTAGTTACTATGTCACAATACGGCATGGGATCATTCAAAATTCCTTTAGCTATCAGGCCTGACGGATGGGAAATATCAGCCATTAAAATAGCTCCGACTTCATCTGCAACTTCTCTGAATTTTTGATAGTCATAATCTCTGGAGTAAGCAGATGCTCCTACTATAATCATTTTTGGCTTTTCCCTTCTGGCAGTCTCAGCCATTTCTTCATAATTAATTCTTCCGTCTTCTTTATTTACTTTATAAAAGACAGGATTATAAGTTAATCCTGAGAAATTTACGGGAGAACCATGAGTGAGGTGTCCTCCATGCGCCAAATCCAACCCCATTACGGTATCTCCAGGCTTTAAACAGGCTAAAAAAACGGCTGCGTTTGCCTGTGCTCCTGAATGCGGCTGAACATTTACATATTCTGCTCCAAATAATTCTTTGGCTCGATCAATGGCCAGCTGTTCTATTTCGTCAATTACTTCACATCCGCCATAATATCTTTTTCCCGGATAACCTTCTGCGTATTTATTGGTTAAAACCGAACCTGCGGCTTTCATTACTTCTTCGCTAACAAAGTTCTCAGAAGCAATTAGTTCTATTCCTTTAACTTGTCGTTGTCTTTCCTTTTCAATTAAATCGAAAATAATATCCTGACTCATAATTTAGTTTAATTTTATTCAAATATACATAGTTTGGAAAAAATAAAAACCATTTTATTTTAAAATAAAATGGTTTTTACTTATATGGATTTATTTTTAATACTGTTGGTTTTTCATTGATATTATCAAGAAAAAAAACTACTTCCTCTCGCTCCTGTATTTTTTCTCCCAATTCCAGGCATCAACAACCATATCATCCAGTGTTTCTTCTGCTTTCCACCCCAGAATATCATTGGCTTTCTCACAGCTTGCATAAATACTTTCAATGTCTCCTTTTCTTCGATCTCCTATTTTATAGGCTACTGACTGTTGATTCACCTTTTCAAAAGTTTTGATAATTTCCAATACTGAATAACCTTGTCCTGTTCCTATATTAAAAACTTCATAAGAAAAATTTTGTTTCTTTTGTTTTAAATATTCACAAGCTTTGACATGTGCTTTCGCCAGGTCTACAACATGTATATAGTCTCTTACGCATGTTCCGTCGGGAGTCGGATAATCACCTCCGAAAACTGTTAATTTTTCTCTTATCCCTATGGCCGTTTGTGTTATAAAAGGCATAAGATTGGAAGGTATTCCTTTCGGTAACTCTCCTATTAATGATGATTTATGTGCTCCTACAGGATTAAAATATCTTAAAGCCAGTGCATTCAACCAGCCGGTAGCTGAAACTTTTTCTAAAATATCTTCTGCCATTTGCTTGGTACTTCCGTAGGAAGATAATGCCGGCTGTAAAGGTGAATCTTCATTGACAGGCAGCTTCTCCGGCTGCCCGTATACGGTTGCTGAGGATGAAAAAACCAAATTTTTGATTCCGTAATTTTTCATTTCATCTAAGAGCGTAAGCAATGAGAGCAGATTTACTCTGTAATACTCCAGTGGAATTTCCATAGATTCTCCTACTGCTTTTTTAGCCGCAAAATGTATACAAGCTTCTATTTCTTTATTTTCATTGAATATTTTTTTTATATTTTCAGATTCCGTAACATCGTAAGGATAAAATTTAACCTTTTTTCCTGTAATTTGTTCTATCCTTTCTAAGATAAATATTTCTGAATTACTTAAATCATCTACAATTATCGGTTCGTATCCTGATTGTATCAATTCTACAACTGTATGAGAACCAATAAACCCTAATCCTCCTGTTACTAAAATTTGCATACTCATTTATTACTGATTTTTAATTATCAAATAATTATTTATTTATTCTTTGTACATTTTAACTCTTTTAATCCTGCTTTTATAGATTACATCTGTCAACATAGGAACCTCTTCTACCTCTACATTGTACGTATCCAGACCTAAAGCTGCTGTATCTGATATTCCTATATATTTTACAAGATTATAAAATCTAAGAATAAACCTTTCTTTGATAGACAATAGATATTCCTGGTTGAAAACCCTATCTATGAGTATATATTTAAAATCTGCAGGAATTTCATATTTTTTTAATGAGGCATAATTACTGGTAAGATTAATTCTACCTGAAACTTTTAAATCTTCTAATACCTGATTGAAATATATGTTAACCAAAGGTTCCACTTTAAACCCTAATTTAAAATTAACCTTATAAAGTGTATTGGGTATCAGCTCGAGCACGTCGTATTCGAACGTATAGGGATTAGTGTCGTTCTCTACGCGTATAAACCAATAATAGTCTGCACGTTTTGGATTTTTATTTACAATGGAATAAATAATTTTCGCTTCTATTTCCTCCGGCTTTTTTGCTCTTGTCACATAAACCAGATTGGTCGAGTATTTAGGTATGTCTTTGTCAGTTTTCATATCCCGCATTACGGGCAAATAGGGCTTTAAGCTTATATACTGAACATACTTGTTTTTTAATTTTCTTCCATTAAACCAAATGTACATACAAAAGGCAATAGCTCCAGCCAGGAACATGGTTATCCATCCACCTTCAGCAAATTTAAGCACGTTGGCATAGAAAAATCCTCCTTCAATAGCAAAATATACGATTGCGAAGAGCAAAATTAGAAATATATTGACTTTTTTTATGTGAAGGTAAAATAATAAAAGTACAGTGGTCATCAGCATAGTAATTGTAATGGCCAGACCATAGGCTGCTTCCATTTTTGATGATTCTTCAAAATGAAGGACTATAAATATACAGGCCACCAGAAGCCCCCAGTTAACCACAGGTATATACATCTGACCTTTTTCGTGTGAGGGATACTCAATTCTTTGGCGTGGCCAAAAATCAAGTGACATAGCTTCACTAAAAATAGTATAAGAACCTGTAATTAATGCCTGACTGGCAATAACTGCTGCTAAAGTAGACATTGCTATACCTGCAATAAGGAAGTCATCAGGCATCATCATAAAAAACGGATTTCCTCCGCTTGCAGCTTCAACGGGGTTAGATAATATCCAAGCTCCCTGTCCGAAATAATTAAGTATAAGACATATTTTAACAAAAAACCAGCTGATTCTTATATTTTTAATTCCGCAATGCCCTAAATCTGAATAAAGAGCCTCAGCTCCGGTAGTACATAAAAATACAGCTCCCATAATCAGCAGTATCATATGCTTTGCCTCTAATGCTGTACTGGCACTACCTCCGACCTCAAACATAAGATTAATTGCATAATAGGGATTTAAGGCTTTAATAACATATAAATGCGGCAGAAACTCTATAATACCTAAAACGGCAAGCATAACAAACCATAAGGTCATGATTGGTCCGTAAAATTTACCTATAGACTGAGTTCCAAACTGCTGAACAACAAATAATGCAATTAAAATAAAGATGGTAATGGGTATAACCTGAGTTTGGGGATTGTAGTTTTTTAAACCTTCTACAGCAGACATAATAGTCATTGATGGAGTGATTACTCCGTCCGAAACTAAAGTAGCGGCTCCAAAGATAGCTATAATATATAACCACTTCTTTTTCATCTTTTTCACTAATGAATAAAGAGCGAGAATACCTCCTTCTCCATTATTGTCAGCCCGCAGAGCGATGATTACATACTTAACGGTCGTTTGTAGTGTCAAGGTCCAGATAATACAGGATAAAGCTCCTATAATAAAATCTTCAGAAATTTGGTGTTCGTGATTGGCTGCGACTATAGCTCTCATTACATAGAGAGGAGAAGTACCTATATCACCGAAAACAATCCCAATGGTAACTACTAAGCCTACCAGTGTAAGTTTAGATGTTTTAGAATTACTTTGTTGCACTGTATAAAATTTAATTTTAACAGATGCAAAGTTAAATCTTTTTGTATTAGATTGAATTTTAAATAGCTGTTATTTCAGTTTGTTATCTTAATTTTCTTCAATTTCCATTACAGCAGTGACCGGATTGTGATCCGAATAATTGACTTTTGTATTTACAAAGCTTTCTAAGGGTAAAAATTGGGAACTGGTAAAGATGTAGTCTATCCGTATGGGGTAAAAATAATCGTAAAAAGTCATTCCTAATCCTTTTCCACTTAACTCAAAAACATCCTGCATATCCTGTTTTAATGCAAAATACTCATAGGAAAGCGGAACAGAGTTAAAATCACCACATATAATTACAGGATGCGGTGATTCCTGTATATATTTGGTTAAAAGATCAATCTGAACCTGATGCTTTTTAAAACCTGTAGTTAATTTTTCAGCCACTATTTTTGTTTTGGAACCGGCTTCATCTACTTTTTTAATTTTGAAGTAATTTTTATTTAAAAACATGGGCTCCAGATAAATGCTCAAACATCTTATAATTGATTTCTCTGTCTGAATATCTGCTGAACAGGCATACCCATTTCCCGGAAGAATTATTTTCTGTTTATTGATTATCGGATATTTTGAAGAAATCCCAACTAAATCAAATACCGCATTGTACCTGTCTGCTAAAAAAGTTTCTTTAGACCTCCACTGTCTTGTATAAATTTCCTGAAAAAATGCAATATCAATATCCTGATCTATAATGTACTGCTCTAACGCTCGTAAATCTTTACTGTTATTTGCATACCTTATATTGTAAGTTAAAATTTTAAGCTGATGACTTTTATTCTTTACTTTATCTTGAGTATAATTGTTCCCGAAATGAATGTATTTTTTTAATGGAAAAAATAAAACTCCTGTAAAAAGCATAAAAAATATAAAAACTATTTCTTCTTTTAACAGCCATATAAAGGTTAAAATTACATGAATAATCAGTAATATCGGGAAAAGTATTGCAACAATACCTAAATACGGAAAGATTTTGGGGGTTATAAATTTATTTAAATAAACCGAACATAAAAGTACTACTATAATACTGTGTATTATAAGAAAAATGTAATTACTTTTTTTACGGTTTCTTATTATCATTTTATCTGGATGCTTTAAATAGAAAATCTTTTTCTTCCCGTGTTAAGCTTTCGTATCCACTTTGAGAAATCTTATCCAATATTTGGTTTATTTTTTTCTGTTTATCCAACTTATCCATCGAATACTCCTCATCGCTTTTAGGTCTTTTGGAATACGTATTTCCTCCTGGTTCTGCTTTAAATTTGCTTTTGGGTCTACTTATAAATATTTTTTTCCAACTTTCCCATTTATTTCTATCAGGAATTATAAACCCTAAAAAATCATTCCCAGCCTGATAAAATTTCATGTAAAAATACCCAAATCCTGCAGCAGCAAGACGAGCAATAATCAAAGGAAGTGTTTCTGAATGTGACCAGGCTGTTATCAAATCCAAACCTATGATGATCATTCCTAATATGTATATTGGAAATTGTACCGGCAGTGGAAACAAGGAAACTTTCATTTTGGGATTATATGAGATAACAGCCAGTAATACACTATAAATACCTAAGGTTGCTCCTTGCAAGTACTGACTTCTGAATCCAGATAAAAATGAGCATAAAATAAACGCTAAAGCTCCTGCAAAACTTCCTAAAAAGAAAAATTTAATAAAGCTTTCTCCATTAAAAAACATTCTGAATATTTTTTCAACAAAGTAAATCATAATCATTGTTAAGGCCAGATCTAAAAAATTCAGATTAACAAAGATAAAGGTTACAAATGTCCATAAAAAAGGAAATACTGAATTATATGAAAGCAAAATATATTTTTCAATAGAAATATTGAATCCAGAAAACAGCAGAAAATTAAAAATTCCGAATACTACAGTAGATATTACGGATATATATATAAATTTTATTCCCTCGCTTCCCGATTTATAAATTTGGATCCATTTATTTAAAAATTCATTCATAATTTCTTATTTAATTCCAACGATATCTGTTTTTTATCCAGTGTTTAGTTAAAAAGAATCCAAATACTGCACCTCCCAAATGGGCAAAATGGGCAATGTTATCACCTTGAACCTGATTGATTCCCAGATAGAGTTGAAATAAAATCATCAGCGGGATATAAATCTTTACCGGTACAGGAATTGGGGGGAAAAGTAATATTAAAATCCTATTAGGAAACAGTAGCCAAAAAGCTACTAAAATACCATATATAGATCCACTAGCTCCAATCCCTAATTTAAGTAAATCTATATAAAATTTTGATGCTAAAGTATAATCAGTATTTTTAGGAAGGGAATTTAACCACTGATTTCCCCTCTCCTGAATTTCATCATAAGTAGTTGTTAAATTTAATTTCGCATACTTGTTAACTTCATTTAAAGGTACATTTGATTCTACTAAAGAATCATATACTTTTTTAAACTCAAAATAATCAACGATGTTAGACAATATAAATGCTCCTATTCCACAAACAAAATATAGAATAAGAAACTTTTTTGCTCCTAATGCTTGTTCAACCGAAGAGCCAAACATCCATAAGGTAAACATATTGAAGAAAAAATGAGTGAAATTTGCATGCATAAACATATGCGAAAGAACCTGATACCAATGAAAATTGGGAGATAACGGAAAAAAAGCTCCAAAAATAAAATCTAAATCTACTCCATACATATTTAATACGTATTTCCCTATAAAAAAAATCGTATTAAGGATTAACAGATTTTTTATGACCGGTGGTATGTATATATTCATTCTTATGTTTATCTAATTATGTATTAATCAAAGTCTGGTATATTTATAATTTCATAATTCATTTTGCCAAATGGGTTAATTTTTGGACTGCCTATACTTTCAAAGTTCTGCCAGATAGGAAAAAGCTGAGAGGCACGAATAAACTCATTTCTTTTTTTTGCGGAGACTCTGGACACTGATTTACTAAAAAAAACGGAAAACTCATTTTCCGAATGTTCGGAAAGCTCACAGAGTAAATCGTCAATAAGTTCTAAAATTTTATCCTGAGGAATATCTGAGGGTATAGCTGTAATAGTGACAATGTCCTGTTCTATTTCCATATCAAATCCCTGTGCAAAAAGAAATGTTTTGATAGAATCTAATTTTTCTTTTTCCATTTCGTACACAGGCCTTTCCAGGGGAAATAGTAATTGCTGACTTAAAGCATTACTCTTTGAACTTTTTAAATGTGTCTCATATAATACGGTCTGATGTATTCTGTAAGGATCCAAAATCCATAAACCTTTATCTTTTTCAACCAGCCATTTCCCATTGGATAATCGTATCAATGAACTTTCTTCGACTTGCTGAACAGGTAAATCAAATAAATCTGATGTCAAAATTTCATTTCTTGATGAAGCGTATATTTCTGTTAAATTTATCTTTTCAGCATTAGTAGCTTTTGTAATTGATGAATTTTCAAAAGGATTATAAGAGGGATTTATCTTGATTTTCGGCTCTGCAATGGGAGTATTTTTTTTTACTGGAGGCAAATTCCAATCAGGATTTTGTTCAAAATCAAGACTTGGAGCAACATTATAAACTCCTAAAGATTTTTTTATCGCAGTTCTTAAAAGTGCGTAAATCGATGATTCATCTTCAAATTTTATTTCAGTTTTTGTAGGATGAATGTTTACATCAATTTTTTCAGGATCTATATCTATATACAAAAAAAAGGAAGGCAAATATCTTGGAGGTATTAAACCTTCAAAAGCATCCTGAACTGCTTTATTTAAATAATTAGATCGGAAAAAACGCTGATTTACAAAAAAAAACTGCTCTCCTCTTGCCTTTTTTGCACTCTCAGGTTTACCAATAAATCCATGAACCTGAATCCAGTCAAGCTGTTCCGAAATAGGAACCAACTGGTTTTGAATTTTCCGTCCGAATATTTCAGAAATTCGTTGCAATAAACTTCCCGGCCTTAAACGAAACAATTCCTCATTGTTGTTAAAAAACTGAAATTGAATTGCTTCATGTGCCAAGGCCACCCGATGAAATTCATCCATAATATGTCGAATTTCAACAGAATTTGATTTTAAAAATTTCCGTCTTGCAGGTACGTTAAAAAATAAATTTTTAACCATAAAAACAGATCCTGTAGAACAGGTAACCGGTTCTTGTGAAAGAATGTCTCCTCCTTCTATGATTATATGAGTACCCACTTCATCTTCTTCCTTTTTTGATTTTAGTTCCACTTGTGCTACAGCTGCTATAGATGCTAACGCTTCCCCTCTGAATCCTTTGGTTTTTATACGGAATATATCTTCAGTAGCTGATATTTTTGAAGTAGCATGTCTTTCAAAAGCCATTCTTGAATCCGTTATACTCATCCCTAATCCATTATCTACGACCTGAATTAAATTCCTGCCTGCCTCTTTAATGATCAGTTGAATTTGTGTTGCTTTCGCATCCACGGCATTTTCCAAAAGCTCCTTAACCACAGAGGCCGGTCTTTGCACAACCTCTCCTGCAGCAATCTGGTTAGCTACGTTTTCTGGAAGTAAACGAATAATGTCTGGCATAGATACAAAGTTATTTAAAACTTTTAAATTTCGAAACGTTCCTCTTATTTATATTTTTGATTAGTTAATAACAGATTCATACGCAGATATAAGTAAAAAAAGCATTCTTTATCTATTATGTGAAAATGAAGAATATTTATTATTTTTCATTCTATTTGATTGATCCTTTTTTTTTTGAAAAAATAACGTATCATCATGTAAAGGTTTGTTGAAGCCTGAAAATCCTGCTTTCACTTCTCTTTGATTTAATTCTGTTATTCTTTTATGCTTTTTACTATAAAAATCAATGACATTATCATATCCCAGGTATTTACATATAAAATCAATGATCCTACGATTAGGTATACCTGTAGCATTATCCCTGCCATCAATAAATTTATCGTAATACCTCACAAATGTTTTTTCGCTTACATAAATTTTATATAAATTTTCAATTTTAAAAGATAAATATTTAGAAAGAGGTGTTTTCAAATTTTGCAAAGATTCTTTCCTAGCCTTTTCGAAAGCTAAAATGATCACTTCTCTTATAACCTCTTTATATTCCATAGCTCCACCCCTGATTACAACTCCAATTTTAGCAATATAAAATATATCAACAATATTTATAGTAATATTTCACAAACTCTAAATTGTCTATAACAAGTCGTTAGTTTGTCTCTATTTTTATTACCATAAATTATTTACTTTGCCTCAGAATTTGATTTAGTACTTATTACAAATGTACAAAATGAATTCAAAAACGAAATACAAAAATAGCTGAACATTAAGTGGATTGGGAAGCATTTGACAACAGTTATTTTTTTATTTCACACTTCCCAAAATCCTAAATAAAGTATTAAAAAAACTTTCAATTCGACTTTATTAATTAGTTGGATAGTATCAAAATTTTAAATTATAACAAAATGAAAAAATTATTATTTTTAACAATAGCCAGTTCTTTTTTATCTCTAACTTCATGTGTAGATGACTACAATGACATCTCCAATTCTCTACCACTAAACGATAAATCAGAATTAAAAGCCGACTCAACAAACATATCCTCTAATGTTAACAGCCAATCTACAGCTGTAACTACCCCACCAACCAGTGGAGAAACAGGACATGTTGCCGCTGAAAATGCAAATCCTACCAGTGGGGAAACCGGGCATGTTGCCGCCGAAAATGCTAACCCAACCAGTGGAGAAACAGGACATGTTGCCGCTGAAAATGCAAATCCTACCAGTGGGGAAACCGGGCATGTCGCTGCTGAAAATGCAAATCCAACCAGTGGAGAAACAGGACATGTTGCCGCTGAAAATGCTAAACCTACCAGTGGGGAAACCGGGCATGTTGCCGCTGAAAAAGTTAGTACTAATAATAAAAATACCAGTGGAATAATATCTAAATATTCAATTTTAACTAGTGGAGAAACCGGACATGTTGCTGCTGAATAAGCACAAAGAAATGAATTGATAATATTTGAATATATTTGTAAAGAAAAAAATCACCTTATATACAATAAAGAGCATATGACAAAATTATGCTCTTTATTTTTGTTTTTATCTAAAAAAATTAACTAAATTTCATTTTTTAATTTCGTTACTTATCATTTAGCTGATCCATCTAAATGAAATTTTTAAAAATGAAAAAAAGTTTTATAATATCTCCCATTTTCTGTCTTCTTCTTTTTTTTCTTTGCATCCATTGCAAAGATAAGAATCCACTATCTTTAAAAAACACTCTTTCTAATGACAATGAGAAAGTCACAAAGTATAATGATTCTAGCTTCAGACATAGTAATAAAGATATTGAAAAAGCAAAAAAAAGTGATAATACTACGAAGCTGGGACAAATATATTTTCAAATCGGACATTATTTTTTAAATAAAAATATTAACGATAGCGCGTACTTCTATTATAATCATGCAAAAGAAATATTTATCCCACTAAGAGACAGTTCATACACAGGCAAAAGTTTATTAAATATGGCTATTTGTCAGGCAAATGAAGGAGATTATTACGGAAGTGAAGAAACGGCTGTTGATGCTTTAAGATTTCTTAAATCCCCCAAAGATGATAATTATATAGCTTCTGTTTACAACACTCTCGCTATATGCAAGACTGAACAAAAAAATTATTCGCAAGCTATTGAATATTATCAGTTGTCTTTAAATGCTACTAAAACTAAATTTCTAGAACTGAACATAAAAAATAACCAAGCTGTTGTAAATATTAAGGCAAAAGAATATGATATTGCCATTCAGCTTTTAAATTCTTTAAATAATGATAGTATTTTTCTAAATGAAAAGTCTGAAAAATACATTAGTTTAAAAACCAGAATAGAGGATAATTTAAGCTATGCCCAATGGTTAAACGATCCTGGCTATGATGCAGCACCGGAAATGATTAAAGCTTTAAAAATACGAGAAAACATTAATGATCTATCCGGTCAGATAGCCAATCACTCTCACTTAACTGACTATTTTACTAAGAAAAATATATCATTAGCTATATTACATGCGAAGAAAATGTATGAAATAGCCAAAAAATCTGGTACTCCTGATGATCAACTGGAAGCTTTAAACAAACTGATCAATCTCGAAAATCCGGAATCTTCAAAAAAATATTTCACTGCTTATATCTCACTTAATGACAGCTTGCAAACAGAAAGAAACTATGCTAAGAATCAATTTGCGTTAATACGCTATGAGGTAGGAAAAAACAAAGAGGAAAATTTAAAGTTAAAAGCAGAAAATGCCCAAAAGAACTATCAAATACTTAGGCAAAAAGTTATTGCAGCATCGATAACAGGAGTTACAATTATGGGATTGGTTTTCTTTTTAATCTGGTTTAAAAGAAGACAAGAAAGATTCGAAAGAGAAAAACTTGAAGAAGTACACCGTACCGAATTAAAATATTCTAAGAAAATTCACGATGAAGTAGCTAATGGTATTTATTATTTGATGGTACAACTTGAAAACAACCCTTCCATTAAAGTTGAAAACATTAATAATAATCTGGAAGAATTATACAACAGATCCAGAAACATTTCTCATGAATCAGAACTTAAAACTGACATGAAAAATGACTATTCAGGTCTTTTAAAAGATATGCTGCAACCTTACGGCACTAATAATCTCAGAATTATTATCATTGGAAATGACGAAGAAATCTGGGAAAAACTTTCAATCGAAAAACGAGAAGAGATCTATTATATCCTTATCGAACTGATGACTAACATGAAAAAACATAGCAAAGCCTCGTTGATCACTTTAAAATTTAAAAAAGAATACTCTAAAATCTTTATCGAATATTTTGATAATGGCATAGGATTAGATAGTGATAACTGGAAGCCAGGCCGTGGAGTAAAAAATATGGAAAACCGTATAAATTCTGTTCAAGGTAAAATTCATTTTGATACAGATAATAAAAAAGGAACATCTATCAAAATCACTATAACTACTTAACTAAAAGCTTACAGCTATGTTTAAAAAAATACTTATTGCAGAAGATTTTGACAGCTACAACATAGCTGTTAAAAAAACTGTTGAAGAACTAAATGTTTCCGTAGTGGATCAGGTCTTTTATTGTGACGATGCGTTGCTAAAAATACAACACGCCTTGCTGGCCGGAGCACCGTACGAACTACTAATTTCTGATCTTTCTTTTAATTCAGACTACAGAGAACAACGATTGCAGGGTGGAGAAGATCTCATACAGGAAGCCAGGAAAGAACAACCTTCATTAAAGGTTATTATTTTCTCTATTGAAAACAGATTTCATAAAATTAAAACCATGTTTGATAAATATCAAATAAATGGCTTTGTTAGTAAAGGGCGTAATGATGCTAAAGAACTTAAAAAAGCTATTACAACCATTTATGAAGGTCAAAATTATATTTCTAATAATGATTCTGTTCAGCAAAACAATATATACGAGTTTTCTGAATATGATATTAACTTATTAAAGTTGTTATCTCAAGGTTATACTCAAAAAGAAGTCGAGCATTATTTAAAGAAAAATAATATAACACCTAACAGTGAAAGCTCAATTGAGAAAAGATTAGCTATTTTACGTGAATCACTGGACGCCAAGGATACAAAACAATTATTGAGCATAGTCATAGAACTGGGAATCATTTAAATTTACAGAAACAAATTTTATTTTTTTTCTTCTTTACGGATTTCCGTAAGGATTTGAACATTTCTTACCATACCTTTGTTTCATCATTGATTTAAGGCTCTTTTAGATGAAAAATCGTTACCAAATTTTATCTAAAGGAAAAAATTAGTAAATATTCAAACATAAGTTGTACAAAAAATGAATTGTTAGCAAATGTTCTTCCCGTTTAAGATGCTTTTTTAATTACTTTTAGTAAAAATTAGTATTTATCGGCGGATGTTTAGTAACAACAATTTTAAAGGTATTGATGAGAGAGGCATCAATACCTTTTTTATTTCTAGATTCAAATACTTAAGTTTTTTTACAAAAATTTAAGTATCTTCTCAAATCAACGAATTTCGTTTCGTAATTGATTTAATAACATCTCTCTTATTTAAACACTTGTTTGCTTAAAAAAATCGAAACTTTTATATTCTATTTAGATTAATTATTTAAAATTTAAATTAATATTGTTTGTAGCTATCTTCTAAGTTCTCATGCGCATTCTCTTTATAGCAAATGATTATTTTTTAGATACAATTGAATCTAAATTACAAATACCCACAAACCATATTTTGGATATATATAAGAAAGCATTAGAACAATTTTGATGTCGGATTAGAAAAATATAAATAAAAAGGACTTACAAATATTGTAAGTCCTTTTTATTTAGCTCCTCCTGCTGGGCTCGAACCAGCGACCCTCTGATTAACAGTCAGATGCTCTAACCAACTGAGCTAAGGAGGATTTTGCGTGTGCAAATGTATTTGATTTTTCCGTAGTATCCAAATGTTTTTTTATTTTTTTTCTTTACATTTTTTTAATGAATTAATTATCAGCCTAAAAAGAAATATTTTTTATTTATTAATCATAATTTTCACTTTTTACAATTAATATATTATTTTTGTTTAGACTTTAATTCTTTCTAATGGACAGCACTTATCTCTTATTATTTATAATTATCATACTAGTTGTAATTGGTGGCTTTTTTTTAATCATACACCGTTTTTTACAATCTGAAAAAGAAAAACAAAATTTTGAATTACGACTCAAATATTCTGAAAACTTATTACCTTCCAAATTGCAGGCATATGAACGCATGGCTCTTTTTTTAGAAAGAATACGTCCTTCTTTTTTAATAAGAAATATCTCAGCATCCGGAAATGTCGAAAATTATGAATATTTACTTATTGAAACCATTCAAAAAGAATTTGAACACAATCTGGCTCAACAGATTTATATATTCCCTAAGACTTGGGAAATTATTTTATCTGCTAAAAATGCTACCCAATTACTTATCAAAGAGGCTGCCCGATCTCTGGATAAACAAAGTCCCGCTGACAACCTTCAGCAGGAGATTATTAAAAGCTCTTTAAATGAACAGTCGTCTCCATCTACAACAGCTCTATTATATTTACAAAAAGACATTCAAGGATGACATAATTTAATAATAAATCAATTATGAACATAAAATCTCTTGCTTTAGATGAAAGACCCAGGGAAAAGCTTTTAAGTAAAGGTAGAAATTCACTGTCGGATGCAGAACTTTTAGCTATTATTATTGGAAGCGGATCGAAAGAAGAAAGTAGTATTTCTCTGGCTCAAAGAATTTTAGTTTCGGTTAATAACAACTGGAATGAGCTTGCTAAATTATCCATTCAGGATTTATGTAAATTCAACGGCATTGGAAAGGTAAAAGCGATAGAAATAATAACTTCACTGGAAATAGGCAGAAGAAAAGCATTACAAGAAGCTTTAAAACGAAAAACCATATCATCTTCCAAAGATGCCTTTCACATTATTCATCCTATTATAGGGGATAATACTGTTGAGGAATTTTGGGCTATATTTCTGACCAGATCCAATAGTGTTCTACGTACCGAAAAAATATCTCAGGGAGGAATTACAGGAACGGTCGTAGATTCCAGGCTAATATTTAAAATGGCTTTGGAATTAAATGCCGTCTCATTAATAATCTCACATAATCATCCTTCAGGAAACATTCATCCCAGTAAAGCCGATTTAGACATTACAAAAAATATTAAAGAAGCAGGTAATTTATTAAACATTAAATTAGTCGATCACCTCATAATCACTCAAACTTCCTATTATAGCTTTGCGGATGAACATATTTTATAAAAACTAAAATTAAAGCAATGATTCTGATTTATGTTCCCGAAATTACTCCAAGAATTAAATACATCTTTACGTTTATTTTCGAACATATTTTAGAAAACCCTATCCAAATTACTGATAATCCCCACTTTTTTATAACTCAAACATCGACCAAATTCTCATATTGTCAACATCCATTAGCCGATGAAATACATTTTCACTGTATGCACTTGTTATTTGAAAATGGTATAAGGGAACAAAATACAGAAAAGTTATTAAAAGATCCTTTTGCCTGGAGCTTTTATCTTCTTTCCAGATACGAAGAGTATTTACCTTATGAAAAAGATTCACATAACCGGTTTTCTTACCAATCTTCAAATGCAAAAAACAATACTGATATTTTATCTCCCTGGATTGATCTGTTTGCTTATGAATTAGCTGAAGATCTTAAAATCTCTGCTAACATGAATGATCATGTTAATAGAAAATTTGAGTTTTGTAATACTATAGACTTAGATCATCCCTGGAAATATAAGCATCATTCCATAATCAGAATTTCAGGTTCAATAGCAAAAAAATTAGTAAGGGGTAATTTTAAAATTTTAAAGGATCAACTCAGGGTATTATTGAACTTAAAAAATGATCCATATTTTATCTATAAAAAAATATCTGGATTAAATATACCTACCACTTATTTTATACCTTTTGGCGGGAATGGAAAATATGATACTAATCATTCTCCTAACAACTATCATTATAAACAGTTAATTTTAAAATTAAATAATAAACCAAATACTTATCTCGGAATTCATCCCAGTTATTTTTCCAATTCCAATGCTAAAACTTTAGAAAATGAAAAACTTGGTTTGGAACATCTGATAAATCAACCCATACTACGTTCCAGACAACATTATATTATGTTACAGATTCCTCAAACGTACCATAACTTATTAACATCAGGCATTAAAGAGGATTTTACTATGGGTTATCAGGATCATGCCGGATTCAGAGCCGGAACCTGTACTCCTTTTTATTGGTTTGATCTGACAAAAAATAAGGTCACTGAATTAAAAGTATATCCATTTTGCATTATGGATGTAACTTTGAAAAATTATATGAATTTATCTGTTAAAGAATCTAAAGTGCTGATTGATGAATTAATTAAATCTGTACGTTCAGTCAACGGACACTTTATTTCTATTTTTCATAACGATAGTATTTCAGGCTATGGAGAATGGAAAGATTGGGAAACACTCTACGATTATCTGATTGAAAAATGTAAAAATGATTAAGAAATTCTCCCACAAAACGATTGATAAAAAGGTTTACGGCCTTGCATTGGAAAGCACTAAGAATTATATGATTTATGCGGAATTATGGTTTTTGGACATAGTTTCTCCAGATGGATATGATTTATGGATATTAAATGATTTTGAAGCCATAATGCCTGTACCTTACCAAAAAAAAGCAGGATGCAAATTTGTAATTCAACCTCCTTTTTGTCAACAGTTAGGAATCTTTTACAAAAAATCTATTTCCATCAATGATTTTTCAGCTTTATTTTCAAAATTAAACCAATATAAAGTACGAAATTATCACTTTAATGAGGATAATACTCAATACTTTAAAAATGAAATGCCTGTATTATTCAGAACCAACCAAACATTATATTTAAATAAAGACTATTCAGAACTTTATAAAAAGTTTAATAGCAACCGTAAACGTGAAATAAATAAACTACAAAGGTTAGCAGATTTTAAAGTAACTGAAAGTTTTTCTATAGATGCAATTTTCAAAATTGTTAACGATAATGAAGATATTTTTCCCCATAGAAACAGATTACTTCTTCGTAAGCTATTAGAAACTGCAGATCATAGGAAAAAACTATATTCTTTTTTTATTATACCTGATTATAAAGATTCTCCAATCACATGTCTTATCCTGATAAAATCCTGTAATAGAGTTATCAGTCTTTTACCTTTACGTGCGAAAGATACTTTTAAAGGAACTATCAGTTATTTATATGATAAATTATTTAAACAATTTTCAAACTCTCCTATCCTCTTCGATTTTGAAGGATCCGAAATATCTGGAATCTATAATTTTAATAAAAGTTTTGGAGCTGAAAACATAACTTATGCCAGCTTTACAAATTTTAAATGGTTTGAAATTCTAAAAAAAATCAGAAATTCAAACCATTAATTTATTTGAGTTTTAAACTATTTTAGTTTAGCTAAATTAAACCTGCCCTTTTTAAAAGAGCTTCCGGCTGAGGTTTTCTCCCTCTGAAAGCTACATAAAGTTCCATAGGATCTTCGGTACCTCCCTTACTTAATAAAGTTTTAAACTTTTCAGCTGTTTCTTTGTCAAAAATTCCCATTTCCTGAAAGAAGCCAAATGCATCGGCATCTAATACTTCTGCCCATTTGTATGAATAGTATCCTGCTGCGTACCCTCCCTGAAAAATATGTGAAAATGAGGCACTCATGGCTGTTTTATCTATAGTTGGATATAATTGGGTTTTAACTATCTGATTTTTTTCAAAATCTTCTACAGAATCCGAGATATCTAATTTATTGGTATGATAAGCCATATCTAGCAATCCAAAACTAATTTGCCTTACTGTTTGATATCCTTGCATAAAATTGGCAGATTCTACAATTTTATCTATTTTTTCTTCACTAAGAATTTCCCCGGTTTGATAATGTTTGGCAAACGTCTTTAAGAATTCTTTTTCAAAGCAATAATTCTCCATGAACTGCGAAGGTAATTCAACAAAATCCCAGTAAACATTTGTACCGGATAAAGATTCAAAAGTAGTATTTGCTAAAATACCGTGCAATGCATGTCCAAACTCATGAAATAAGGTAGTAACTTCTGTAAAGGTTAATAAAGAAGGTGTTTCATCGGTAGGGCGTGAAAAATTACATACTATGGAAACATGGGGTCTTATATTTTGCTGCAACGTTTTATATTGACCTTTATAAGATGTCATCCATGCTCCGGCACGTTTTCCTTCTCTTGGAAAAAAATCTGTGTAGAATAAAGCAAAATGTTTTCCTTCTTCGTTCAGTACTTCATAAACATTTACTTCCGGATGGTATTTTTGTATATCATTTCTTTCTACAAATTGCAAACCGTACAATCGTTTAGCTGCATCAAAAGCCGCATCTAAAACCTGATTTAAAGGAAAATAAGGTTTCAATTCTTCTTCTGAAAGAGAAAATTTTTGTTCTCTCAGCTTTTCTGAATAATAAGCATGATCAAATGGCATAAGTTCCTCAATACCATCTGATTCTGCTAATTTTTTAAGCTCTTCAATCTCAGATTCTGCTTTGGGTTTTGCTTTTTCAAGCAAATCATTTAAGAATTCGATTACCATATCCGGATCTGAAGCCATCCGTTCCTGCAAAACCAAATCAGCATAGGTTTTAAACCCTAATAGTTTAGCTTTATCTTCCCGTAACTTAACAATTTTATGAATTACAGATTCATTATTATATTCATTGTTTTTAAATGCTTTTTGTGAAGATGCCAAGTAGATCTTTTCCCGCAAATTCCGATTTTCTGAATATTTTAAAAATGGTACGTAGCTGGGAAACTGGAGTGTAAAAACCCAGCCGCTTAAGTTGCGATTTTTAGCTTCCAGTTGTGCCATTTTCTTAATTGATTCAGGAATACCTCTTAAATCTGCTTCTTCTGTTATATGAAGTAGATAATCATTGGTTTCCTTTAATACATTTTGTCCAAATTGTATACTTAAAACCGAGAGTTGATTAGATATATCTCTTAGTTTTTGCTTATCTTCATCAGATAGCAAAGCCCCATTTTTAATAAAATCTTTATACGTTTTATCTAATAAGCGATGTTCTTCTTGACTCAATTTAGATTTGAGGGTTGATTCGTAAACAATCTTTACTCTTTCAAACAGTTTTTCATTAAATATAATATCATTACCAAATTCTGTAAGCATTGGAGATATCTCCTGAGCAAGATTTTGTAAATAATCATTGGTTTCTGCAGAGTTTAGATTAAAAAAAACGGAAGAAATTATGTTTAGTTTTTTTCCTACTTTTTCCAATGCTACAATGGTGTTAACAAAGCCTGGAGGAGCTGAATCCGTAGTAATTTCTTCAATCTCTTTTTTTGCTTCTGCAAGAGCTTGTTCTATTGCAGGTTTAAAGTCTTCCTGCTTAATATTTTCAAAGGGCACGCTCTGAAAGGGCGTATCAAATTCTTTTAATAAACTATTCATTGTCGTTAGTAAAATAAAGCCGTTTAATTTTAGATGATAAACGGCAAAAATACATATTTATATTTGAGTTATAAAAACTATACAAATGTGTTTACATCAACCGTTCCTCCTATGGGAAGAAAAGTCAGGTGTTTTTCTTCGGATAAAAACAAATGCTGCGCTTTATCTTTATTTACTCTGATAGCGGGAAAAGTATCGTAATGTGACGCTATGGTATTTCTTGTATTTACAAATTTTGAGGCAGCTACTGCATCGTATACTCCCATAGTGTAATTATTGCCTATCGGAAGAACTGCTACATGAATATATCCATACACATACGGTAATAGTTTCATATCCATGGTTAATGCTGTGTCTCCTGCATGATAAATCACTTTTCCATCCATTTTCATTAGGAAACCACAAGCAAGTCCACCATAAGAACCGTCGGGAAATGATGAACTATGAACTGCCGCCACCATTTTTACTCTTCCAAAATCAAACTTTTTAACTCCTCCTATATTCATGGATATTACCTTATATCCTAATTTTTCATAATGGGAAGCAATTTCTGCATTGGCAAGAATAGTTGCATCATTGTTTTTGGCAATAGTTTCCACATCCAAAATATGGTCGAAATGAGCATGGGTTAAAAATATGTAATCAGCTTTTATCTGATTGATATCTATATCTTTTGCCAGCTCATTACCGGAAATAAAAGGATCAATGATTACTTGTGATGACGAAGTCTTGTAGCCAAAGCATGCATGGCCGTAATATATTATTTCCATTTTGGTTTTTATTAATTTTATATCTATATCAAATGTAATAAATAATAATTATCTTTGAAAAAATTTGAAGGAAAACATTTCATTTATGATTAAAAAATTGTTTGTTATCAGCCTGCTTTTAGTTAGTATAAATGCTTTAACCCAAATTAATTTAGGAGTAAAAGGAGGAATGGCTTTCGGATATTCCGGAAATTTGAAACAAACAATAACCGATATTAAAGAAAGTAATGCTAAAAATAATATAGGCTGGCATTTGGGAGCATTTATGCGGATAAATATTTCTCACTGGTTTTTACAACCTGAACTATATTATTCTGATATGAAAACAGAATTTAATTCTTACTCTGAAGGAAATTTTGCCTCCCACTCCCAACGGCTTGATGTTCCTGTTTTAGCAGGCAGAAAAATTTTGGGAATAGGCCGTATTTATGCAGGTCCTGTTTTTTCTTCTTCTCTAAGTGAAAAAATCTCCCTGAACCATATTGAAAAAACGAAAACTGACGATTTAGCTTTAGCAGGGCAATTGGGAACAGGTATAGATCTATCATCTTTAACTTTCGATGTTCGATACGAATTTGGATTTACTCAAAGTCAAACTAATTTTGTTAATAAGTATACGAATCAGGAATTTAAAATCGAAAAAAGACCCAATTCTTTAGTTGTTAGTATAGGATATAAATTTTAGTAATGGTACACCTCATTTAAATAAAATAAAAATGAAAAAAATATCTTTATTTTGCACGTTGTTGTTTTTTACAGTTTTAATTTATTCATGCCGTGACGATTATAAATTTGATTCTGCTTCACATCCGCTCAGATTCTCCAAAGATACGGTTATGTTGGATACTGTTTTTGCAGAAAACCGTTCGGAAACTTATGTATTAAAAGTTTACAATCAGCAAAACGAAGATGTAACAATTCCACGTATATACTTGGAAAAAGGGAGCTCATCGCAGTTTAAGATTAATGTAGATGGCATTGCAGGAAGCTCCGTGAATAATAACAGCTTTGAAAATGTTCCTTTAAGAGCTAAAGATAGTTTATATATTTTTGTCGAAATAGCACCGAATGCTATTACTTCTACTGAAGCCTTGGCTGATGAAGATTTACTTTTTTCAACAGTTGGTAGTTTACAAAAAGTAAAGCTCTTGTCACTTGTTGAAAATGCTGATTTTTATTTTTCAAAGTCCGGAACCCGGGAAATATCTTCCGATGTTACCTGGGATAATTCAAAGTCTAAAGTGATTTACGGAAATCTTAAATTTACTCAAGGAGCCAAATTAACTATAAAGGAAGGAACCCGTGTGTATCTTCACAAAAATGCAAATTTAATTATTGATGAAGCAAGTAGCTTGGCTATTGAAGGTAAATTAGGAAACGAAGTTACTATCCGTGGTGATCGCCATGATACGAAATATGATTCCCTTCCAGATAACTGGAACCAAATCAAGTTATCTTCGGGTTCAACTGCTTCTATTGATTATGCTATAATAAAAGGCGGAAATACTGGTCTTTCTCTTGATAAAAACGCTACTGTAAGCATTTCTAATACACAATTATACAATTTCAGAACTGCGGGTATTTATTCAGCCGGTGCTAAAATAACCGGTTCTAATGTTGTAATAAACAATTGTGGTTCTGCTGATTTATATTTAGAAAACGGTGGTACCTATGATTTTACTCATTGTTCTTTTGGCAATTACTGGAATCTGACGGCAGGTAATGCATATTCTCTCTATTTATCAAATTCCTATAACCAATCGGGAGCAACTGTTTATAATGCTTTAAATGCTATTTTTAAAAATTGTATTTTCTGGACACTTCGTGCAAACAGTATTGCAATGAATAAAAATTCGAATGCTGAATTTGTGTATAGTTTCGATACAAATATAATTAAAAACGGAACTAATGGCTTAGTTATAGATAACGACCCCGGTTTTAAAAACATCCTTGTTAATAAAGATCCTCTTTTTTATAGAACAAACTATTCCAATACCCTCCTACGCCTGAAAGAAAATTCTCCTGCTCTGGGTATTGCCAATACGATATATTCTAATCTCGTACCCAGTGATATCAACGGAGTTTCAAGAATTACTTCTCCTTCGCTAGGAGCTTATCAAAAATAATGAAATAGTTTATACTGTTTTTTAAGCTGTTTGTAGTTTTTTAAAAAACGGATTTTGCAATTTTAAGGGCCTCAGTAACCTTAGGAAAGCCTACATAAGGTAAACAATGCAATATAACATCAACAATTTCCTGAGGCGTTAGTCCAACGTGTAAGGCACCTTTGATATGACCTTCAAGTTCTGCTTCCACTCCTCCTTGAGTTAAAAGGCTTGTAATTGTAACTATTTGTTTGGTTTTTAGTGAAATACCTTCTCTTGAATATATTTCACCATAGGCAAATTCCGTAATGTATTTAGCAAAGTCCGGATTCAGGTTTACCATATCACTCAGATTTTTACTTCCAAAATCACCATAGATAGCCTTAATGTTTTCCAACCCTTTTTCTTTGTAATCTTCTGCCATTTTAATAAAGTTTTAAGTTATTGAATACAAAAATACAGAATATATTTACACTGAAATCCTGTATTTTGTATTTTAAATAATATGTTACTGTTTAAACGGGAATAATCAAAAATTGGCTCTTAATTGAACGCTTCCTGTATGTATAGTTTTGGATTTTTCATTTTTACGACCATCATAAATTACATTTAAGGTAAAAGTAGCACTCAGCTCTCTTTGTATGTATGCTTTCCAAACCATATTTTTACCATCCAGCAAGCCTTCCATCATTTGATTTGCAACCATAGAATAATTGTTGCCTGTTAAATCATTTTGTATATAAGAAAATGTACCATTTAATGAGGTTTTTCTTTCATCATTCCATCGTAACTCAATACCGGCCTGTTTCCAGATAAGTTTTTCATCTCCTGTCCTATTTTTCTTATTTTGATATTTGAAAAAAGCACTGGCACTGATATTTTTCTGAATTTCATAAGTTACGGAAGGATGTATGCCATAACTTTCGATAGTAAAACGCTTGGTGGAAAAAAGCTGGGAGTAACTTTTATCGTTCATAAAATTGTTGCGCAATCCGAATATCCATGAATTCCAGGGTTTATAATTAATCAAAACCTGATAATTCCTATTATCACGTGTTTCTTTCCCGGTATAAACATATTGTGTATTGTCACTTTTAATAAACTGTAATACTCCTGTCCACTTATGAATACTTAAACGGTTAAAAGATAAATTTCCTGTTACACTACGAACCTGAGTCAATAATTCTTTATCAGAAAATGGATTTAATTCTGCTGTTTTATTTTTTTTCCAAAAGGTAGAATATGACTGAAAAGAAGATTGGAAATTTACCCTTTCCCACCACAGGGCCTTCATAAATCTTGAAGGATTCAGCTGTAATGTAAAGTTTAACCTGTTACGATTTGATTTTTGATATTTTATATTGTCTGTATAAACTCTGATATATTGTGCCTGATCACTGAATTCAGCTATTTCAAATTCATCGAGCTCTTCTATTCCGTTTTGATTATAATCCGTCCATTTGTAAATTCCCTGCCCGTCTGTAACCTTTACATATTTGAACTCACGTTGGGCTTCCTGTCCACTAGACAATTCATATAATGCATTTAAGATAATACCATTATTTAAAAATAATTTATTCCAACGGATAGCTCCCAATGCATAGTTTTCATCTTTTTGGTTTTGATATATATCTTTATTATAGTGTACTTTTCGGTAATGAGCTTCGACACTCAAGCTATGGTTTCCGGTTTTAATAAGCTGGGTATTTAAAACAACGCCATAGGTATTAGTAAAATTCTTCATATTACCAATTCGCACTGAATCATCGGAACGCATGTATAATTTCAGCTGTGTAACCATACGAACACTGTCTAACGAACCATAAACATATAGTTCCCTCCACGAAAAACTTGCCCGACTGTATTGAGATGTTATTTTATCCTTTATCTGATTATTCTCACCTTTAAATCCTAAACCGGATTTAAAAATATTGAATCTTTTGTTTATCTCTGAAGCATGTTTTACATAATCAGATTTTAAACTGTCTTTGGCTGTCGTATGCAAATAACTCCATTGAGTAAATATGTGTGTTGAATTACTTTTAAATTCAGCAAATAAATCATTTTTATATCCTTTATAGAAGTTCTGTTCTTCCAGATAATTTAATGTATAATTTATAGTCCAGCGTTTATGAATAACATTTTTCCAATCTAACCTGAACTTATTTTGGTTTCTGTTGTTAAACTCTTGTGATATATTAAAATCTCTTCCAAACTCAACATTATTAATTCGCTCAAGTATATAAAAATTCTTTTGCAAAAAAGCATGTTCCAAATGTAATTCGCTCTTCCACCTTTCTCTGGTTATCTTTTTATCTATATAAAGCCTGCTGGCAAAGCCTATGTTTTCGGAATTACCTATAGATGAAAATGTGTTTTCATCTCGGTTACTGATTGCTAAATTTACTCCTACTTTACCGTTTTCAAACCTATACTCTGAATTGGATGAAAAGATTTGTGTTTTTTGTGGAGGTATGAGTTTGGTAACCGGCTCGTAATCACCTTGTAAAACATTATTTACAGGAGGAATATATTCATAAACTCTTCCGTTTACAGGCAATTGGACAATCCGGTAATTCCCTTTATTGGCTCCCATATAAGAAAATGAAAGTGTATATAGAATTTCGGAACTGTCTGTGGAATATTCGTATATACTTATCCCTCCCCAATCTATTTTCTTATATAAAATTTTGTTGGGATCATAATCTGTTATTACTTCATTGACAGCAAACATTCTATCTTGATCGTTACCTGCCTGACTAAGTACTATTTTCTGGGCATCGGTTAAATCCTGGTTACTGTTTTTACCATCTGTTTCTGAGAAAATATGAGCATTAAAACTAAATCTTTCAGATTCGTATTTTCCTCCTGCATAAAATAAAAAACGATTGTAGGTTGTGGTATTATAAATATATTCTACTACAATCCGACTACTCGCAGCTATATAGCTTCTCGAAGTAAAGGTTAACTCTCCTGTGTTATAATTAATGACATAGTCTTTATCTTCACCTCTGACTAAGAGAACTCCATTAATATAAACTTTTTCAGAGCCGGATATGACTATGATAAACAATTCCCCTTGTTTTCCTTTTAATTTGTATGGCCCCTGATTTCCTTCCACTCCATTGAACTGCATTCTGTTAAACTCTCCTCTTGATAAGGACCCAACAGCATATAAATCTGTATAGGAATTTTTATGTTCTAACCGTGTTCCTATTTGTATACCTGTAATTTTTCTGGAAAAATTTGCAAAATAATCTGAAGACTGAACTAAATCCAAATGTCCAGCCCGAATGTATGAAGCCTTATTAGAAAGCTCTATATAAATTTTGTCGAATTCATCAAGCCTTTGAGTATATCCATCTGACTGTATAGGAATATTATGATCGGAAATTGCAGCTTTAATTCGTATGTCTTTACTCAGCTGTCCTGACAGTTCCAAATCCAGAGATGATTGTACTGAAGCACTTTGATTATTACCGAAAGTTATTCCCCTGACCATTGATCCGGAGCTAGTTAAACCCTGAAAAAAATCATTTTTCTTTTTTCTTTCAGCTGTTATTTCATATAATTTCCGGGGTTTATTTAAGGTTACAATAAGATTTGTATCTTTGGAGTATACTATATTTTCTTTTTTTACAGGGAAAATATAATACCCAATGGTCAAAGTTTGATTGAGCAAAGAATGATCTACTTTTAGTAAATTCGCAGAAGAATCAAATTTATAAAGATTCGGAAGAACTGCCTGACCCAAACTATCCTTAATATTGATTTGTCCGGGAATAATGCTGAGTGTATCAAGGACTATGAGACTATCCTGAATCTGCAAAGTTTTAATCCTGAAATTTGAATTTTTCCAATCAATATCCTGTGCATGGAAAATTAATCCCACGAACATAAACATAACTATGAATATTGATTTATTTTGCAATTTTTTAATGAATTAAACGAAATTACTATTCTTTTGTTATTTATTAATAACAAATCTCTTCTTTTTTGTAGTCGCTTAACTGGTTTAGTTCATTATGAATTTTATTTTCCCACTCTTTATTGATATCTTCCAAAATTCCATGATGTGTTTCATTATCATATAATTCCTGCATCTTCATATATTCTTTGAAAAGTGGCTGATAAATCTCAACTTGTGAATCTTTAGGCTCTACAGGATTTTTTGAAAATGCTTTCCTTAATTTTCTTGAAAATATTTCTGCTATATCAAAATGAAGTTGTTCATGCTTTAGTATATGCTCATTTTTCACTCTTACCCACGAAAGTTGAGGTACAAAAAAAGCTTTTACTTTATATTTGTATACATTTCCCTGTAAAATACAACTGTTATACTGTATGCCGCAAAAACTCAAAGCCGCTATTTTATTGTTTGAATTTTGGGACTTTCCTTTAAAATTTTTCCATGATAAACTATTCTCTTCACTCCAAAAAATTTTCCTATATGCTTTTTCCTGACCATACGCAAACGAAATTATTCCTAAAAAAATAAGATACTTGATAATGTTCATACAGCTACTGGTTTTTAATTTATTGTAAAGTTACGGTATTAGAAATATACTATCTTACTCAGCCGGAGACTTATTGTCATTATTTTTGAATTGGATTGATTTTTGAATGATATATCATATAACTAAAAAACAGAATAAAATGTCTAAATTTTCAGATATTATAAACAGCGAAAAAACCGTATTACTGGATTTTTCAGCTGAGTGGTGCGGTCCCTGTAAAATGATGGCTCCCATACTAAAAGAAGTAAAAGATAAACTGGGTGAACAGCTCACTATCTTAAAGATTGATATAGATAAAAATCGTGAATTTGCTGATTCTTATAATATTCGCTCGGTTCCAACTTTAATGATTTTTAAAAACGGAAATCTAAAATGGCAGGAGAGTGGAGTTAAGCCTGCTGTTGAGTTAGAAAAGATTATTCATCAATTTTCATAAAATGTGTTTATAACTTCATAAACTAAAAAACTTTCATATCCTTTCTGAGAAAGGTACATTGAAAGTTTTTTTCTTTTATTAAAAACGGAGGCTTCCCTGGGTAATATTTCCCATTTTTTCTTTGCCAATAGATTTAAAACTTCTAAGTAATCTTCTTCCTTAATTTCCTGAAGCCCCTTTTCTACCAATTTTTCGGGTATTTTTTTTTGCTTCAGCCCCATCTTTATTTTAATTTTACCCCAATTTTTTTGATAAAATTTACCTCTGGCATAAGAGCAGGCAAACCGTTCTTCATTCAGAAAATTATTTTGTATAAGCCATATTATAATTTCTCCACGTTCTTCTTCATTTAAATAACCGTAGCTTTTCATTTTTTGTTCTACCTCCCAGTGACTTCTGTCCTGATAAACACAATAATCCGCTAACTTTCTTTTAATTTCTGAGATTGACACCAATTTTATATTGCTTAAATTCCGAAGTAAATTTATAAAATTATAATTAAGTCGATTCTTATTTTTTTTAAGTAATTTTAACAACTCAAAAAACAGATACATTATGAAAACAGGAAAATATTTCCTATCTTTTTTATTTATTTTTGTACTAGGCGCTAATCTTCTATGTGCTCAGCAGGCTCCTAAAATAAACCCTTCAGAAGTAGCTGAGAATCAAATTAATTCTTTAAGCAAAGATATTCCTGATTTGGATGATTTTCAGAAACTTGAACTTCGTGACTTTATTATTGAAAACACAAACAAAGTTAAAGGTGCAATGGAAAGTAATGTTGACTCTGATAATTTACAATTAATAATCCTAAATACCAGCAGAGATTTCGATAATAAACTTAAAGAAGTTCTTCTTCCTGAACAGTTTGAAAAATACATGGAACTCAGACGGAAACAAGCCGCTGAGGGAGAAAATAAAAAGAAAAAAAATAAACGAAATAAGGACAAGAAACGATTGGAAACTGATTAATTTATATTAAATTATTCAATTTACATATAACTACCTCCTCTTTATCAAAAAATATTACTGAGAACATATTTATTTTTTTTAAACTACGAAATACGGAGTTTATTAATCATATTCTCTAAATGGAATTTTTAATTGTGCTCCAGATTTTATTTCCTCTTCGAAATCTGTTTCAGAGTTTTTAACGCTTAATCCAATAAGTCTTATTTTGGTTGATATATTTAAACCATGAAGTAATTCCAGTGATGTCTTATACAAATTTTGATATTCTGAAATTGGTGTTAAAAGAGTTTTAGATCGCGAAACAACTTTAAAATCAGAAAACTTAACTTTTAATGTAACTGTCCTTCCTTTGAATGAGTTTTTTTTAATTCTTTGGATAACTTCTTTTGCTACTAATTCCAATTCACTATACAAAGTTTGAAGTGAATCAGTGTCATACATAAATGTGTTTTCAGCACCTATGGACTTTCGTATCCTGTTAGGATTCACTTCCCTGTAATCTAATCCTCGCGCATTTAAATAGTAACTTTTACCTTGTTTACCAAATAGTTGAATAAGCTCTGATTCTGTTTTCTGTTTTAGATCCCAGCCCGTATTTATTCCTAGCAAATGAAGTTTTTCCGCTGTTTTTTTTCCAATTCCAAAAAAATCTTCAATATTTAAACTTTCAACAAATTTTTCTGCTTTTTGAGGAGTAATGATAAATAATCCGTCAGGCTTATTATAGTCTGAAGCAATTTTAGCTAAGAATTTATTAAAAGACACTCCTGCGGAAGCTGTTAAATTAGTTTCTCTAAGAATATCTACTTTAATTTTCTTAGCAATTTCCATGGCAAACTCCTCATTTACATGATTTTCAGTAACATCTAAAAAAGCTTCATCCAAAGAAAGAGGCTCTACTAAATCAGTATAATTATAAAAAATATCTCTAATCTGTCTGGACACGGATTTATAAACTTCAAAACGTGTGGGAGCAAAAAGAAGATCCGGACATTTCCGCAATGCCAACTTAGAAGACATAGCTGAACGAACACCAAATTTACGCGCTTCATAACTAGCGGCAGCTACCACGCCTCTGTCTCCTGCATAGCCTACCGCTAAGGGCTTACCCCTATATTCTTCATGGTCTCTCTGCTCTATGGAGGCATAAAAAGCATCCATATCTATGTGAATTATTTTACGCACTGAGTACAAAGATACGAAGGTTATCTATTTCTAACCCATATCTCTACCCCACTTAATAAATTTTAATTTTTTATGGTTATTAAATGGATATATTAAAACTATTATTAAAATTGCGATACCTGTAATCACCAGCCATCCTAAAAGTATTTTTAGTGTTATGGTAAGAGCCTGAACCTGCAACAAACCATTAATACTGGTAAGTGCATATTGTTGTGCCTGATATCCTCCTAAACCTTTTTCTATACCCATTTTATAGTATTGAGTATATCGTTCCATTGCTATTGGATTTGTATTGGTGATATTTTCCGATAATTTTACAACATAATGCTGCTGCAAACGGTAAATAGAATTTGAGAAAACGGAGGAACTTATTGCAGGTGCTAAAGCAGAACGTATACCTATCAGAAAAAAAGCATTATATACCAATTTTTCCTGTGGAATTCCTTGTACTACATATACTCCAAAAACTACAAATGTAATCAGCATACCCATTCCCCTGAGGAACATAGGGACATAAAGAAGACGATATTCTCCCTGAGGGCTAATAGTGAAATAAAGAATGGCACAAGAAGCTACCAGACATAGAAAACCTGCAAATATGATTAAATTAACTCTTCTTTCCTTTTTGAACCACCAGGCGCAAATAATACCTCCGATAATAAAACCGGGAATTGCTATAATATATAATTCGTAAAGACGATTGTTTTCCAGTTTTAACACGTTGATTACGTAGGTAGATACTAGTACGCTTGCCGACACATAAAACATACAGATAAACATTACGATATATCCTACTGTTGAATTCGTATTTTTGAGTATACTTAAATCAACGTATGAATCTTCTTTAATAAGCTGTCGCCTGATGAACAAGATCAAGCTGATGGGAATGACTAAAAAAGTAGTTATAAATATGGATTTAGATGAAAACCAATCTAAAGTTTTACCATAGGTAAAAACATAAATAACGGCAATGTAAAATATAGAGCATAAAATAACGCTGAGCCAGTCTGCATCAAGCAAAGGTACGATAGAAGGCAGTTCTGAGTACTTGAAAGTCAATAAGACTGCTATAACAGCCACCAGTAATAGGGCAATCATAAAATAATACATGTGCTGCCAATTATATCGGTAAGCTAATTCTGAAGTAAGGATCATAGATAGCTGACTTAATGCTAATGTTACCGGATAAAATTTAGCATAAAAGAGTCCTCGTTTATTATCCGGGCTAAGCATAGGCATTAAAATAAGTATAATTTCCAGTAATGCAAATGCTTTAAAAAAGCCGATGAAAAAACTACATACAGCAATAATAATCATTTTGTCTGTTTCAGCACAGATTATGCTTAATATAATCTGAAAAAGCAACGTAAATAATAATACATTTTTTACAGTGATAACAGGCCTCAGCTTAATAATCAACGGATATGCAATCGCCATTCCTGCTGAGGTGGAAAAATATGCCATATTAATATCTTCTGACATAACCCCCAGAGAACCGGATATGTCAATGGAACTACCTGTGTAAGCTCCATTAATTAACATAATAGGCGCCATAATGGTATAAGCTACCATGTACATTAACCAGCGAGGCGTACGATTTCGAAAAATATGTCTGTGAATCATTTAATTTCAGCTTCGGTTTCGACCATCATTCCTGCCCGTAATTTATCTTTATCTTCTTTCGACATTGCGGTAAATTCAATTCTAACAGGTATCCGCTGCTGAATTTTAACAAAATTCCCCGCAGAGTTGTCTGTTGGTATCATGGAATATTTGGAACCAGTTGCCTCAGAGATCGCAACTACCCTTCCCTCAAATACTTTATCTTTTACAGCATCAACTCTGATATTCACTTTCTGTCCTATATATATGTTAGCAATTTGTTTTTCTTTATAGTTAGCTGTAACCCATTTATCGTTATTTTTTACAATATTGGTAAGCACCTGCCCTGCCTGAACCAACTCTCCTATTTCTATAGATTTTCTGCCAACATATCCGTCATAAGGTGCTGTAATTACTGTATAGGTTAAATTTAATTTCGCCATATCCAGATTTGCCTGACTTCTCAATATTAAAGCTTCTGCATTCTCCTGTTTTTTACTTATACCCTCGCTACTCGATACATTGGTTTGTTTTTGTCTTACTAAAGATTCATATTTTGCCTGATAAGCCTCATATTCTGTTTTTTTCTGATCAAATTGCTGTTGTGGAACAGATTCTTCTTTTAATAAATTTTCATATCTTAAATAATCTTTTCGGGCATTTTCCATTCTTACCCTTGCTTCTGCTATATTGGCTTCAGAGACCGCTACAGTATTTTCGGAAGTTCGGATATTAAACGAAAGTACTTCCTTAGATGCCTGAGCATCTTTAAGAGCTGCCTGGGCATCCAGCAATCTGATTTTTAATTCACTGTCATCAATTATGACTAATGTATCTCCTGCTTTAACTTTTTGATGTTCATTGAAACGTATTTCTTTAATATATCCAGCTATCCTTGTATTTACTGGAGTAATGTATTGATCTATTACCGCATCATTAGTAATTTCATATTCATAGTATCTCCAGAAATAATGTATAACCCAGCCTATTCCAATTAAAGTAATCAAAATACAGATGCTGTTAACAATAATATTTCTTCTGAGTTTCTTTTTTAACTTTATATGCAACTGTTTATCTGCTTCTCTTTTTTTCAACTGATGCTCCTGTTGTCTGGCAGATGACGCTGATTGAGTTTTATTTCCCTTATTTTGTTCAGGATTTATATTTTCATCATTTTCTTTTATCTCTTCCATAAGTAATTATATATTAAAGATTACCGCTTGCATTTAATAATTGATAATAAGTGTAAATAGAATTAGCTTTGGCTAAAGTAAGCTGCAATTCTGCATTTAACTGGACCGATGAAGCATCTAATAAATCTGTTAAAATAGCCAGCTGATTGTAATATTTATTATTGGTGATCCTGTAATTGTCTTTTGCCTGTTCAACAGTTTTCATTAATACTTCTACACGGTTGACAGCTTCAAGATGTTTGGTATAAAAAGATTTTATATTGATTCTTATACTTTGCTCTGTTTGTTCCTTTATATTTTCCTGAAGATCGATATTGTACTTAGCCTGATTCATCGTATATTTATGATCAAACCACGAGGATAAATTATATGTTAATCCCAAGGTTATTCCCCAGCTATTCAAATATAAATCTTGTGCGGGACTTGTTGAAGTTATGGGGCGTGTTAAATTATTACCGGCATTGAGAGTCAGAATCGGTAAGTATTTTGATTTTGCTATTTTCTCATCTATTTTAGCTTTTTCAATATTGAACTTCGAAATTTTTAACTGAGGATAGTTTTCATAACTCTGCTTAACGTAATATTCTTCTAAGTTTACTACTAATTCTTTTTCAAGAAAATCCATATCCGGGATAATAATGTAATTTTCATTAAAGCCTAAAACGATATCCAATTGTTGTGAAATAATATTTATATCATCTCGTGTTTCATTTAATGACAACTGATAATTAGATACGACAATCTGATTTCTTAAAACATCATTGTTCGTTACAATCCCCTGATTTTTCAAATTTTGAATATTATGAAGATTTTTTTCGGCTTCTTTGATATTCTCCTCTAATACTTCTTTTTGTTTATATAATCTGAATAGATCCAGATAGTTTTTAATCAAAAATAATTTTATATCAGAAATATCTTTTTCCAGATCTAATTCCGCTATTTGTCGTTCCAACGAAGCCTCTTTAATCGTGTTTTTTATTTTACCTCCCTCATAAATAGGCTGATTTAGCTCAAGACTATACTTTTGTTGCCAGTCTGGCATTTTAGGATGACCTAAATATGATAAATCAGTATTATAGATAGTAGGCTTGCCAACATATCCATTACTTGCTGTTAATCCTACCTGAGGAAGTCTTTTGATTTTGGTCAGATTCTCTTTTTCTACAGATATATCCGACTTAATTTTACTGGCTCTTATTTTAGTACTTGTCCGGACTCCTTTTTCAAATAATTCTTCAACTCCCAGGTTATAAGTGAATTGTGAATATCCATACCCAAACAAATTAAGACAGATAAATATAATTAATTTATTCTTCATATATACTCTCTTTAAATGCCTTTTCAATCGTCCCTAATTGTTTTATACATGACAATACCTCTTGTTGTTCTACTCTTTTTAAGGTATTTCCATAAATATTTTTTAATATCTCCTGTATTTCAGTTTTCATTGCTATTCCTTTATCAGTAAGATGTATAAGTTTATTTCTTTTATCAGACTCATCTTCTATCCGACTAATTAATCCTTTTTTTTCCAGGTTTTTAAGTATGTAAGATAAACTGGATTTATCTCTAAACGTTTTATTGGCAATTTCTTGCTGATTAAGAACATCTTCATCAAATAAGCAAGACATAATCTGAAACATTTCAAAGGTTAAAAAAATTCCTTTTTCTCTCATTTTTTGTTGAAAAGCCTGCCTGTAAGAGGTTTGAACTTTCAATAATGCATAAATAAAATCTTTCATTATTTTTATTTGAAGCTGCAAAATTAAAAAAAATAGTTGAATATTCAACTATAAGGATACGATAATATTTTTAACCGTTTACCTGAAAGTTTTTGTAATTTTGCAATTGCACATCTATAAATTGTTAAAAAAATCTTAAATTTGTATTAAAATTATATTAAAATAGTTCTTAAATTTATTATGAAAACCATCTATTACACATTACTATTCACTTATTTTATTGCCTTGGGATGCAAAAAAGAAACTGTAAAAAACTATTCTTCCAATTATAATGACACTACTGTATCAACTGTTAAAGAAAAAGATTCGTCTACACTAACCGATACTATAAAAAAAAATAGTGATTTGCCTGTTGACAATGAAGAAAAAGAATCTCAACAAGAAATGACAACGTCAGCAATAGATAGCAGCAAATATTATATTTATTTTACATTAGATGACGGACCACAACCCGGAACGCGTATTTGCAAAAATATACTTAAGGAAAATAATGTTAGAGCTACTTTCTTTATGGTTGGAGCACATAATGAAGGTAAGGAAAGAAATGATCTGGTAGACTCCATTAATAATGATCAATTATTCATTGTAAGTAATCACAGCAATACTCATGCACACAACAAATATGCACTATTTTATAGTAAACCTACTTCTTCTTTTCAGGATTTTATAACTGCTGAAAACAAGTTAAACATAAAACACAAAATTGCTCGTCTGCCTGGTAGAAATACCTGGGCCATTGGCAACAAAGTTAAAGGAGAACCTTCTGCTTTTGCCGTAGCAAAAAAATTAGATTCTGCCGGATATAAAGTTTACGGCTGGGATCTGGAATGGAGGTTTATACACGGAAATATACCTCTTGAAAGTGCCTCTCAAATGGTAAAGAATGTAGAATCAAAACTGAAAAGTGGTAAAACTTTTATGCCTAAATCTATTGTTATTCTGGTTCATGACAGAATGTTCCAGAGACCTCAGTATGCAGATTCTCTACGTAAATTTATAACTGCTCTAAAACAAAATGATAAATACATTTTTGAAACACTTGATAAATATCCGACCTTAACTTCAATTGATAAAAAACCTTTAGAAAAAAAATAATTCGAATCTACCACATAGCTTTACACAAAATAAACAATCTTTAAAGAAATACAGGATATGAAATATCCTGTATTTCTTCAATAATATTCATTATTCTTCAATAACTATCCTCCCATTTATTAAAATAAGCTTTAAGCATTTCTTACATAACTCAATTTTATTTTTTATATATTTTTTACATATAATAAAATATTTTCATTTCTGAACTGTCTACCTTTATAGAGAGGCCCTCAAAAATTACAAAAAATATAAAAGTAAATAATTATGGTAAGTCAAAAATTTAAGTCCAGTTCTTTGCGTGAAAATATATTTCCGTGGAATGAATTCGGTAAAAATCTTTTTTCAGCTAATGAAAATTTAAGTATTGAACAAAAAATTCAATTGATAGATCATCGGATAGCAGCTTTCAGAAAAAATTATTTTCCTTTGGCACTGTTTAGTAAAAGATTTAAACATTTTAGGATATTGGAAGAAAATTGGTCAAAAATGAATACCCAACAAAAAATAAAATTTATTCATGATAATGAATACAGTATGAATGAAGAAATTAATGAAGTTTCATTAATTACAGAGTTGGATAAAAAATGTAATTCATGGCTTTCTATGTCTACTGATGATAAAAAGCTATGGTTACAACAAAAAAAGATTACAACTTTTAATCTTGTCGTTGAAAATTATTTTTTTTAATTCTAGTTTATAAATATAAAGGGGTTCATAATTATGATATGAAAACCATTTTAAATACTTAATATAATGAAACAAAGATTTTTTTTAATTAAAATAGCCGGATTTGCCATATTGTGTTTTATAGTAATGCTTTTGTGGAACTGGCTTACACCTGTACTATTTACTCTCCCCACTATAAACTATCTACAATCAGTCGGACTGGTATTACTTTGCAGGCTATTATTCGGCAGATTTAATCCTGAATTTTACAATTCTGAAAATATGCGGAGAAATCCTATGAAAGAAAAATGGATGAAAATGTCTGATGATGAAAGGGAAGTTTTTATAAAAAAAATAAGAGAACGACCTAGCTGGAGAAAAGATCGATTTTTTAACAGAAATAAAACCGATAACGATGACTCCAGCACTGAACATGAAAAATAAATCAGGATCCCGTGTGGAAGATATATTTAATGAGCATCATTCTAGATTAAAATCATTTATAGGAAAGCGTGTGAAAAATTCTGAAGATGTTCAGGATATTTTACAGGATGTTTTTTATCAACTTATTAAAACCATGCAAAATGATTTGAACCCTATTGAACAAATGACTGCCTGGTTATACCGAGTAACAAGGAATATTATTATTAATAAAGGGAAAAAGAAAAAAGAAGAAGAACTTCCTGTTTATAAAAATGATGATACGGATATTTTAACCGATTTTTCTGAAATCATATTCAACAAAAGCAATCGGGTTTCAACTCCTGAGACGGAATATCTTCGTACACTTATATGGGAAGAACTAGAAAAATCATTATCAGAGTTACCTGGTGAACAAAGAGAAATTTTTGAACTTATGGAACTTGAAGGACTTTCCGCCAAAGATATTTCTCTGACTTTAAATATTCCAGTTAACACTATTTTATCCCGTAAACATTATGCAGTTTTACATCTTAGAAAAAAAATGATAGCTTTATATAAAGAATTATTAACTGAGTAATTATCAAAAATAATTAAGTAGCTTAAAACAAAAACATCTGATGTTTTTCACATCAGATGTTTTTTACAAAATACATAAATAATTCTAATAGGTTAATCTATTATTCCGGCATTTTTGGTAGAACAGCTTCAGATAAGATCTCAACTACTGGGCGTTCTGTTCCAGCCAGAATTTCGTTTACAGCTTTTAATAATGATAGTTCTTCTACTAACTGCGGGGCAGATTGCTGAACTAATGTAGCAGCCAATCCTGCGGCCGGTACTCCTTCTACTGTTTGTTCCAGTCGATCCATTTCAGCTAATGCTTCTTTAGCAGTTTCACCTCTTCCGATTCTTACTCCGTAAACTTTATTTCTTCCGGATAAACCTGTTACTTCTAAATCCCCTACTCCGGGAAGACCGAAGGCTGTTTCCATTTTTGCACCTAAAGCCTGTCCCAAAAGAGACATTTCTCTAACCGCTCTGTTAAAAGTTGCCGCTTTTAAATTATGGTGAGGAAAGCCTGTGCCTTCTTCTAAACCATCAGCTATACCTAGAGCAATGGCATAAACATTTTTCATAGGAGCACAAATTTCCACACCGGTTTCATCATCGGTTGCTTCAATACAATATACTTTAGTTCTTGCCTCTTTTGCATATTTACGTGAAACCTCCAGATTTTTGCATCCGAAAATGGTTGCTGTGGGTTTTCCTTCTGCACATTCGTTTGCTTTTACTGGTCCGGCTATAGCTACTATCGGAGGAATAGATACTCCTTTTTGTTTAGCTAAAGTTCTGATGGCTTCCGGAAGTAACTGTATCTTGCCATTTTCATCAGGACAAAAACCTTTGGACGTTAACCACAGAGCTTTAGCTTTTGATATTCCATTGAGTGCTAACTCTGTTACTTTAGGCACCCCTACTGAAGCCACCGACATAACTACCACGTCTGCACCATCTAAAGCTTTTTCCAAATCATCTGAACGATATAATTTTACTCCTTTAGCTAAAGGAACATTAGTTCTTGGGTGTGGTTTACCTGCTTCACATGCATCCAGTAAATGATCATCCAGCCAGGTTCCCCATAACCGGACTTCCCATCCTGCATTAGACACCGGGGTACATAGTCCTGAACCCATCGCTCCTGCTCCTAAAATTGTTATAACTGCCATTATTGTTTCGTTTAATTGTTTATTATTTTATAATTCTGTTTTTGGTGATTCCGGACGGGTTGAAGGATATTTTTCTGATAATGTATTTAAACGCATAAAAATATCTTTTAACTGTGGATATATATCTTTTTGTATATCACCAACTTCTGTATATTGCTCATGTTTTTTCATGTCAGGTTCTATGGTTTCTCCAAAACGTGCCATCTGTTGTGAGGCATAAGCAATATCGGTATTACCAAATACACCAGTACTGGCCATAGCTTGCACTGAAGCTCCTAGAGCTGATATTTCATCTTCCAGACATATAGTGACCGGAATACCTGTAATATCAGTAACCATTTGTCTCCATAATTCGGAACGAGTTCCCCCACCCATAATTCTAAGAGATTTAAGTTTAGTCTGCGTACTTTTCTGAAGAAATTCCAAATTCATTTTTACCTCAAAGGTTATAGCTTCCAAGATCGAACGATACATATGTGCCCGTGAATGAGTTCCTCTCCAACCTACTACAGCTCCTCTTGCAAAAGCATCCCAGTAAGGACTTTGAACAGCATTCCAGTAAGGTAAAGTAACCAGCCCTTCACATCCCGGAGGTATTTTTGAAGCTTCTTCATCCAGCCGAATATCCGGTTCTCCTAACAGTTTGGGATCTCCTAATGCCTGGCGAAACCACCCTGCTAAATAAGCTCCTGAGTGCTGAACCACCTCAAAAATGTAATTTTCTGGAATTCCTGCTACATAACACCTATAGACAGGATCATATTTATATTCAGGACTCTGAACTCCAGCCACTACGGCTGTTCCTAAATTTAAATAGGCTATATCCGGAGTTACTGCTGCTGCACCTAATCCAGCTGCCATACCATCACCCGCACCCGCGATGACAGGGATATTTTTTGAAAGCCCCCATTGGGAAACCCATTCGGATTTTAACATACCTAACACTTCTCCCGGAGGAACTAAATCTGCCATTTGATCACGTCTAACTCCTGCAATTTCAAGAAGTTCCTGACTATAATCTCTTTTTCTGATGTCAAATAAACCTAATGTATCTGCACAAGCTTCAGAAGAGAGCCATTCACCTGTCATATTCCATGCTATATAACCATGAACATCGACAATTTTGTATGCCTTGTCCAGTGTTTCCGGTTCGTTTTCTTTTAACCATGCCAATTTATATATAGCAGGAGGCTCTCCCGGAGGTTTTCCTGACAGATCGTGTATGTAATGTGAACCAAATTTCTGAATTTGTTTCTTTGCTCTGGCATCTAACCAGAGAATTCCATTTCTGATAGGCCTCCCTTCTTTATCAAAAGGAGCAAAACTTTCACGCTGATGAGTAATCCCTATAGCTGCTATTCGTTCTTTTTCTTTAGCAGATAATTTAGAGACAACCTGTGCAATGCTATCTCGGGTTGTTTCCCACCACCGGACAGGATTATGTTCATAAAAATCCATTGCCGGTGTATGAAGCTGAATTGTATTTTTTGCTGTCTGCAGTACTTGACCGGACTGATCTACTACAATAGCTTTAGTAGCTGTTGTTGATGAATCTACGGCGATTACTAAAGGTCCTTCTGTTGCCATGTCTTTAGGTTTTAAAATTATATTTTTATAATTCTGCTTTTGGCGATTCAGGTTTAGTTGACGGGTATTTTTCCGACAAATTGTAAAGTTGTTCAAAAACATTTTTCAATTGTGGATATAATTGACGCTGTATATCTGCTACTTCATTGTATCTTTTGGTCTGTGATAAATCAGGTTCAACGGTATCGCCAAAGCTTGCCATTTCTTTTGCAGAATGGGCTACATCTTTAGAACCATGTGCCTGAATTCCTGCCATTGCAAGAACGGAGGCTCCTAATGCTGAAATTTCATCTTCCAAACAAACCGTAATCGGCAGCCCTATTGTATCAGCCATAATTTGTCTCCATAACTTTGAACGGGTTCCTCCTCCCATAGCTCTGATTGATTTTAGCGGCACTCCTGTACCTTTTTGAATAGATTCCAGATTGAATTTCATTTCAAAACCTATAGATTCCAGTATGGAACGATACATATGAGCTCTTGAATGAGTTCCTCTCCATCCGACTACAGCACCTCTAGCTACTGAATCCCAATAAGGACTTTGAACGGCATTCCAATATGGAAGTGTTACTAATCCTTCACAACCTGGAGGAATTTTAGATGCTTCTTCATCTAATAACGGATCCGGTTCTCCCAATAATTTAGGATCTCCTAATGATTGCCTGAACCAACCGGCCAGATACGATCCTGAAGATTGAAGAATTTCGAAAACATAATTATCTTTTATTCCTGATACGTGAGTTCTGAAAACCGGATCACATTTGTAAATTGGACTTTCTACCCCTGCATTTACAGCAGTTCCTAAGTTAAGAAATGCTACATCTGGAGATACAGCAGCAGCTCCTATACCTGCCGCCTGTCCATCTCCCAAGCCTGCAATAACAGGTATTGGTTTAGGCAGTTTCCATTCTGCCACGAGTTCCGGTTTTAACATATCCATTACATCAGCAGGCGAAACCAAATCTGCCATTTGCTCTCTTTTTACTCCTGCGATATTTAAAAGTTCACTACTATAGTCAAAGTTACGAATGTCCAGTAATCCTAAAGAATCAGTGGCCGCCACTGAGGACACCCATCTACCGGTAAGATTCCAGGCTATATAACCATGTACTTCTACCACTTTATATGCTTTTTCAAATATTTCAGGTTCATTTTCCTTTATCCATGCCATTTTATAAATTCCAGGTGTAACTCCCGGTGGTTTACCAGATAAATCATGCACATGAGGAGAGCCATATTTTCTTATCTGCTTGGTAGCCCTTCCATCTAACCAAAGAATACCATTACGCAAAGGTTTTCCCTGTTCATCAAACGGAGCAAAACTTTCTCTTTGATGTGTAATACCTATAGCGGAGACTCTTTCTCTGTCTTTTGCTGATAATTTTGAAAGCACCTCGCCTACACATTCTTTTGTAGTTTCCCACCATCGTAAAGGATTATGCTCATAAAAGTCCATAGCAGGTGTATGCAACTGAATATTTCTTTTTGCTGTTTCCCAGACCTTTCCGTTAACATCGACAATAATTGCTTTGGTTGAAGTTGTTGATGAATCGATTGCTATAACCAAAGGTCCATCGTTAGCTTTTTTTGCATTCATAGTTTTCTCTTTTTTTAATTTGGGTTTTAGTTGACAACTATTTTTATGTTCAACAAATATATTTACTAAATCGAAAGAAAACAATAATTAAACGCAATTTTTTTTAATGACAAATGACAGATAGCAAAATTTTACGAAAGAATATGAAAATAAAAAAACTTTATCATTCTTTTTCAAGAATCATTTAAAATGAGGTATTGTATAAAAAATAGTAAGAATATAGAAAAAAAACCATTGGGATTAAAACCAACGGTTTTCTTTCATTCAATAGTAAATAATTGAAATTTATAGTATTGGTGTTCAATAACATATTAACACCTATCCTCCTATCATTTTTTTTATCTGATTAAGTTTCATTAAGGCTTCGATAGGCGTTAGGGAATTGATATCCGTTTTAAGAATTTCTTCTCTTATATTTTCCAGAACAGGATCATCTAACTGAAAAAAGCTCAATTGCATATTTTCGTCTGTTAAAGTCTTGGTTCTTTCTTTCAAATCTTCATTTTGGTTGTTTTTTTCCAAAGTCTTTAAAATCTGTTCTGCTCTATGTGTCAGCTTAACAGGCATACCTGCGAGTTTTGCTACATGAATACCAAAACTATGCTCGCTTCCTCCAGGCACTAATTTTCTTAAAAAAACTATAGTTCCCTTTAATTCCTTTATACTGACATTAAAATTTTTAATTCTGGAAAAAGAAGTTGTCATTTCATTAAGCTCATGATAATGAGTTGCAAATAAGGTTTTAGGCCGTGTAGGATGTTCATGCAAATATTCTGCGATTGCCCACGCTATGGAAACACCATCATAAGTGCTGGTTCCCCTGCCTATTTCGTCAAGTAAGATAAGGCTACGATCAGATATGTTATTTAAGATACTGGCAGTTTCATTCATTTCTACCATAAATGTAGATTCCCCTTTTGAAAGATTATCAGAGGCTCCTACCCGAGTAAAAATTTTATCTACTATACCTAATGATGCATTCTTAGCCGGAACAAAACTTCCTATCTGAGCCATCAAAACAATTAATGCTGTTTGACGCAACAAAGCAGATTTCCCAGCCATGTTGGGACCTGTAATCATTAATATCTGCTGTTTATCATCATCCAGATATACCGAATTTGCAACATAGGATTCGCCTAAAGGCAACTGCCTTTCAATAACCGGATGTCTACCGTCGGTTATATCAATAACTTTAGAGTCATTTAAATGTGGGTGTGTATATGAGTTTTCCAATGCCACTTCTGAAAATGAAAGCAAGGTATCCAGTGTTGCTATGATACGGGTATTGCTTTGGATATCTATAAGCTTTTCTTTTACTTTTGCACACAAATCCTTATATAAATCCGATTCTAATAGGGAAATTTTTTCTTCTGCTCCTAAAATTTGTGTTTCATATTCTTTTAACTCTTCTGTTATATATCTTTCTGCATTTACCAGCGTCTGCTTTCGTATCCACTCAGCCGGCACTTTGTCTTTATGCGTATTTCTAACTTCCAGATAGTACCCAAAAACATTATTAAAATCAATTTTCAGACTTGGTATACCTGTACGCTCTGATTCTTTAAGACACAAATTTTCCAGATATTCTTTTCCATGATTTTTCAAAGTACGAAGCTTGTCCAAATCTTCACTAACTCCTTCCCTTATGACATTTCCTTTAACAAGAGCAACGGGTAATTCATCCTGAAGGTTACTCTGCATCCAGGTAAGTACATCCTGCAATTCTTTAAACTGCCCAAAATGCAGTGCCAGTTTCTGATTATTTTCTTTAAGAACTTTCTCAATTGATTTATATCGTAGTAAAGAGTCTCTTAAGTACCCTAACTCTTTCGGTGAAATCCTCTCTCCGGCGAGTTTCCCTAATAATCTTTCTACGTCGGATATTCCTTTTAAATCTTCTGCAATTTTTATTGAGATATCTGAATGTTGTATAAGAAAGCCAACAACATCCAGCCTTCGATTGATCGTTTCAACATCTTTTAGCGGTGATAATAGCCATCGTCTTAACATTCTACCTCCCATATTTGTATAGGTCTTATCCAAAATTTTAAGCAGGGATACAGATTGTGAATCCGTACCTCCGATAAGTTCCAGATTGCGTATAGTAAAATCATCCATCCAAACAAAGGTATCCTGAGGCAAGCGCTGAATATTGGTAATATGGTCTAATAGTTTATGATGTGTATCTTCCACTAAATATGCGAAAACAGAACCTGCTGCAATAACAGCTAATTCCATATTTTCTATTCCAAAACCTTTTAAAGATTTTGTCTTAAAATGTCCGGTCAATTTTTCGTAGGCATAATCATATTGAAATGCCCAATCTTCCAATTGAAATGAATAGGCTTTATGTTCGAATGGAAGTTGTTTTCGGCGTTGATGTATTATTTCTGTCGGTTTGAAATTATCTATAATATGCCTCAGCTTATTTGCATCTCCTTCCTCAATTAAGAATTCTCCGGTTGAAATATCCAGTAATGCTATTCCGACAGCATTTTTGCCTTGATGCACAGACATTAGAAAGTTATTGGTTTTTGCATCTAAGACCTTATCGTTAAAGGTTACTCCGGGTGTAACAAGCTCAGTTACTCCTCTTTTAACAATCCCTTTTGCCATAGAAGGATCCTCCAACTGATCACAAATAGCAACCCGTAGACCTGAACGAACTAATTTAGGCAGATAAACATCTAATGAATGATGCGGAAATCCGGCCAGTTCTATATGAGTGGCCTGACCATTTGCTCTTTTGGTAAGTACTATACCCAAAATTTTAGAAGCTTTAATAGCATCTTCTCCAAAAGTTTCATAAAAATCTCCTACTCTGAAAAGCAACATTGCATCCGGGTATCGGGCCTTGATACTATTATATTGCTTCATTAAAGGAGTTTCTTTTGTTTTGCTCATTCGTACTAAGGATTATGAATATTTCAAGTTATATTATTTTGCTAAATTAGCATTTCTTAATGGGAGAAAAAAATCATAGATAATGAGTGAATTGCTTCTTGAACATCTTCGTTCCAGAATATCTATTACTGATCAGGAATTTAAATTATTGATAGGTAAGCTGGAGTTAAAAAAGGTTAAAAAAAAGGAAATACTTCTTCGTATTGGTGAAGTATGCAACTATACTTACTTTGTTACTAATGGATTACTCTATTCTTTTTCAACCGATTTGGAAGGAAACGAGCATGTTATTCATTTTGCCTGGGAAGATTTTTGGATTTCCAACCTTTACAGCTTTATAAACAGAACTCCGTCCCAAATTAGTATTGTCGCATTGGAAGATTCGGAGTTATATTTACTCAGACATGATGTTTTGGAATCAATTTTTAGTGAAATACCAGGGATGGAAAGATTCCACAGAATTTTGTTTCAAAAAGCTTATACTTCTATGCAACAAAGGCTTGACTGTACGTTAAGCGTTCCTGCTGTAGAAAGATATATAAGGTTACTTGAGGAGAACCCTCAAATTTTGCAACGTATTCCTTTACATCTAATTGCTTCTTATCTAGGTATTACCCCTGAAAGTTTGAGTCGCATTCGCAGGAAATTAATGACAAAACCCTGATACACTTTTAATTTTACATACTCCTGGATATAATGAGGCTAACCGGAAGGCTAATAAATATTAGCAATTCATAATTACCCCCCATAAAAAAGGCATAAATAAGAATCCAGAAAAGAAGATAAAAAACCAAAATGGTATGTTGTGAGGATATTTGTATATCGTCTGAAATATTAGGATTTGAATATTGATTTATCCATCCGTAGATTAATATAATGATGAGAATAATTAGAATAGGAATTTGATATTCAAAATGAAACTCCGGAATTGATAAATTGCCTACCCATTCCTGAATATAGTTTAAGTGATCTGAAAGATATGCGATTTCAAAAATAAGTATTGCTGTAACTAAAACTCCTGCCAGATATTGTGAAATATTGATTTTCTCTTCATAATAAACAACTGTCATAAAAAGGAATAGCAAGACTATAATCGCCACCGGAAAATATAAAAAACTGGATATAGTGACCAGCATTCCTATGTTAAAGTATTTGAGGGAAGAAGGAATAGAAAAAACATCGAGGAACAATAATAATGCTAATGATAACAAAACATAGGTAATTCCAATATTATAATTAAAAAACTCCTGAAATGAAGAAATAAAGAGTAACCCGTATATGGCTAATGCCCAGATTTTTCTTTTTTTCTTGAATTTAGAGTTTAAAATAGTCACTATATTTAATATAAAAGATAGTGAACTTAAGGCCAAAACCTTAACAATTTTGCCTGTTTCTTCTTGTTCGGGTTTAAAAAAATACACAAATATTCCAGAGAAAATAACCCATAATCCTAAAACAGCGAAAAAATATTTTTTGAATGGAGTGTTTGAGTGCATTTTTTTATATATTTGTTGCAAAAGTAAAATAAAATCATTTAATCATGACAGAATTAATTCTTGGTATTGGAAAATTTTTTACCTGGTCTTTTAAGATATTACCGATTATCGGTCATTATGTTGATTGGTTATATGTTGCTATTATCAGCTTGTTTTTATTGTACTGGTGTAAAAGAATTGTAGGATTCGGCCAAAAAGACAAAGGCTATGATGGTGATCATCTTTAGAATTTAATATTTAATTTCCTTTAACAATGGTTATGAGGCTACTGATTGCCATGTCTTCCCTATTTCTTTTCCTTATTTCTTGTAATGGAAAAACCGAGACAATACTCTCATATCCAGATTCTTCGAAAGATTCACTTTCCAGATCTTCTCTTAGAGACACAATAACAATAACTGCCGTTGGAGATATAATGCTCGGAAGTAATTACCCATTGCCGAATGGATTACCCGGAGTAAACATTTTAGATAAAACAACTCCTATTCTTAAAGAAAATTCACAACTTATTATTGGTAACCTTGAAGGTACTTTGTTCGATTCTGGTGGTGTTGCCAAACGCTGCAATAATCCAAACTTATGTTTTGTTTTCCGCACTCCTTTTTCTTACGGTGAATACCTTAAAAATGCCGGCTTTGATTTTTTGAGTATAGCAAATAATCATAGTGGTGATTTTGGAAATTATGGAAGAAAAGCTACTCAGAAAAATCTAGATAGCCTTAAAATATCCTACGCAGGATTATTAAATGAGTGTGAATATGCAATAAAGGAAAAAGACGGTACACGCTATGCTTTTATAGGTGCAGGACATAATGGTGGACTGGTAAGTGTTAAAGAGTATTCTGATATTAAAAGAATTATAAAAGAAGTCCGGAATAAAGCAGATATCGTAATTGTCATGTTTCATGGAGGAGCTGAGGGATCGGCTCATCAGCATGTATCTAAAAAACGTGAAATTTATGCTGGAGAAAACAGGGGAAATGTTTATGATTTTGCTCATAGTTGTATTGATGCAGGAGTTGATTTAGTTATAGGTAGTGGTCCGCATGTAACACGTGCAATTGAATTATATAAAAATAAATTTATAGCTTATAGCCTCGGTAATTTTGCAACTTACGGAAACTTTAATCTTAAAGGACCCAATGGTGTAGCTCCTATACTTAAAATTAAAATTGACCGTAACGGGAATTTTATTTCCGGTAATGTAATTTCTACTGAACAGACAGAAGATACTGGAAAAGGGCCTTCTGTAGATCAGGATAATAAGGCTTTAAATTATTTAAAAGAACTTACAAAATCAGATTTCCCTGAAGGAAATCTGATTATTACAGATAACGGTGAAATTAATAAGAATTATCCTGTAAATTAATCACCATCGCCCAATTCATTATTTCAAATTATTTATAATTTTGTGTAAACATTCCAGCCGTGACTTTCAGATACAGAATCTGCCGGAATGGAATAGGCTTTTGCATCCTGAAGAGTAGAAAACTCTTTCTTAAACATATTAACAGTCGAAATAGTTATGTCTTTAAGAAAAATAACAAAATATTTATCTTGTTTAGCGCTTCCTTCAGATCCTTTTAAAACCAGTTTATTACTTTGTGAATCGTAGTCTAACAAATCCATTCCATATTCTACGGAATACGCGCTACCTATCATTTGATAATTTACACGGTTTGTCTGAAAATCATGAATTGAAGTTTGTGTTCCCATATTAGGAATTTCAAAAACCCATTGATATTTACCGCTAACGGGTAAAGTTTGTTGTTGGATGGACACTATGTCATCGCCGTCTGAACAGGAAATTACTGTAATCATAACTGATAAAAGACATAAGCATCCTAGCCATTTTTTAATTAATAGTTTCGTTTTCATGTATAACATTTTTTTATATCTAACAAATATACATAATATGATTTAAATAATTAAATAACATAAATTAAAAGATTATGTGATTAATTACATAATTATTGAAATTTTATAATTAAAACAAAAAAAGCTGATTATAGAATCAGCTTTCATCATTGATATAGGTAAAGATTAATTATTAATCTTCATTAAATTCTAAAATTACGTTATCAAAATTCACAGAATTTTGAGAAGTACTAGATCCGCTTAAATCATTCCATTTTCTATCAGCATTTAAGGTTAAACCATAAATATGACAAGAACCTTCACTTCCACCTGAATTATTAGGTTCTCCAGAATTAAAATAATTTTGCGGAGTAGAATTAGGAGAGGTCGTCCAGTCAATAGTCCAATCTTCACCTGTAATCCACGTAAATGAGGTGGAATTTCCAGGGTATGCTACTTTATTATATCCAATCCAAATATTATTATTTAAAGCATACTTAGTCAGAATATTGGTATACAACCAAGTTCTTTCATCATTTGATGTTATGGTCACAACATATCCTCCTACCTGTTTAGCAAAAGAAAATGTATCGTAAAAATTTTTAGCAGCTGAAAGTGTATAAGCACAATAAGTATGACCGTTCACGCTCCATTTCTCACAGCCTTTTTCAGTAACCGTAGCACCTCCGAATGCTGCCGGCACAACCCTTTCAGAAGTTTTAGATGGCGAATATCCGAGAATTGAAGAACTAAACCTAGACTGCGTAACCGTAGTTGTGCTATTGGGAGCGATTAAGGTAGCTACCCATGTTACACCACTGGTAGCTCCATTACTTTTTATAATAGCATAATATCCTGAAGGTATAGTAACATTCGCCTGACTGTTAGAGTTGTTAGCAACATCTATCAGTTCTGAACCTGCGGGATAAACAGTAATATTAACCCCACTTCCGTTCCTTATCTCATAGTATCTACCAACAAAATTTTTATTCCCTGAAACGGCTGTGGGCAAATACCATAAAGATACTGCTGCACCTCTAAAATCTAAAAACTGATCTTGATCTGTAAAGGTATAAGCTGCAGTATTAATTAATTTGTAAGGCATAGATACTGAACCTCTAATATCCAGGGTACTACCCGGAGCCCCGGTATTAACCCCGACCTGCCCTATGCATAAGCCTCCTAGTAAAAAAACTGAAAATTGTAAATTTTTAATCATTAAACTTTAAATTTATAAATATTTATTATATTAATTTTATTAAAAATCATACCAATATTATACCCATCATATAGAATATAAAAACATATAAACCTTTAATCAACACTTAATTTATATATATTATATCGATAAAATATAATAATAAATACATTTATCTTCACCTCTATTAAATATTTATTTTTAATAATCAACTCTTAATCATACAAATTCATTCAAATAATTATTCAATATTAAGATTTCACCGAAAAATAAAAATATCAGACTTATCATATAACATCTATTTTGATTACATTTACATAGAAACAATAATTAATATACATAAACAAAATATTTATATCATTTAAAGTCAGTTAACGATATATTTATAAACATAAATTTAAATTAATAAAATAAAATCAATCATTATGAAAAATTTTTTATCAAAAATTGCATTTATCCTTTGCATAGGAATTGCATTAACAAGTTATTCTTGTACTAATAATGAAATTCTCTCCTCAATACCCCCATCAACTAATCCAGATAATTTATCAAAAACTCAAGAAATAAGCTCTTTAGATTTCAAAGAATTGGAAGATATAAAAATGAAACTTGAACAGTCAGGAATTGATGTTTCCAATTTTAAATTTGATGATTCACTTGTAACTGAACAACAAAAGATTATCCCTTTTTTAAAAGCTGTAAAAATTTCAACTAAAACTCCTCATCCCGATCGTCTAGGTAGCTACATTGATGTATCCGGAGTTTTATTGCTTCCTTCCAAAACTATTTTTAACAGCCTAACAAAATACAGAATTATAGTTGCCCCACCTCCTACTTACACCTATAATAAAATGGCTCCGTCTAACGCATTTAAAGATTCTTTTTTATTTGATAGTGATTTTCATTTTAATTATTTAGCATTCTGGACTTTACAAGCAAGTAATGGCTTTATTGTATTTTTTCCGGATTATCCAGGATTTGGCGATTCTTATCAACAATGTCAACATCCTTATTTAGACTCAAAAGCTATGGTTAATTCTACCTTAGATTTACTAAAAGCATCACTCAATACCTTATCTGCTCAAGGGTATCGGTATAAGTCAGAACTTATTATAACCGGGTATTCATTAGGTGGATTCATAGCTGCTTCTTTAGCTAGAGAAATAGAAACCAATCCTTCATTAGAGTATACAGTAAGCCTTCTGGTTACTGGAGGAACTCCCTGCAATTTAAAACAAATCACAGATATTGTTCGTAAATCAAAAAAAACGCAACATCATTATTTTCTTTCGTATGGTTTATGGGGATATAAGCAAAATGCTTATCCATATATAAATGTAAACGATTTTTTAAAAGAATCGTTCGCTTCTCAGTCTCTTAGCTATTTTAATGGAAATATTTATGATGTAAATAATTTATTTCCCAGTAATCCTGAATATTTATACACTGAAAAATTTATAAAAAATCTTGATATAGACCCCAGCCTGTCATATTTAAATACTATACTTGAAGAGAATAGTGTGAAACCATGGAAAAACAAATGCAGGTTTGTCATGAGTCATGGGATTTCTGATGTATCTGTTTACTATCAAAACGCTTACGATTTTGCACAGCAACAAAATAAAAACGGAGGCAAGGTGACGTTTTATTCAACTTTGGGTGATCATGTTTTAGGAATTGCACCTTATTATGCAAAGGCTTCGCTTTATACACTTTTATATAAATAATTAATATTACTAAAGTCGGTTAAGCCGACTTTAGTATTTAATATATCAATGATTTAATAATATTTCAAAAAATTCCAAAACTTGCGATTTTTCAGGTATTCATTATTTTTTTCATTTGCGTAGGCTTCTTTTTCAAAACTTATTTCCATATAAGCTTTATGAGAGTCTTTGTAACGAATTAAATTAACAAAATATTCAATAAAATAAATAACAAAAAAAAGTATCCAGATAAGTTCTAGTTGTTGCCTAAGGTGAATTTTCTCATGATTAATAACTCTTTTGTCATACTTCAGGTAATTGTACTTAACAAATATAAATGGAAAAATAGCCATTCCATGAAAACCGCCAAAAAATAACAGAGGAAAACAAATTATCATTACTTTATTTGATATTTATAAATTATATTGACCATTACTTTATAAAAGACATTTACTCTGTAAAAAATAATATTTAGTTAAAATATATGTTTTACAAAAAAAATTGAATACGTATATTTTTTTTACAAATTTAGTACCTTTGTCAAGTTTTGGAAACAAATTTTATCGTTAAATCTATTTTCCCTCATCTGAAAAACAGCATTTTGGATACAGGGATACATACTTATATAAAAGAAAAAAAAACTGTAGCACTTTCTGTAAAGGGAGCTGTAGGCTCATACCCTAATTTATTCAGCGCTTATTTATTTAGCGATCTAAAGATTCCAGTATTTTTATTTTTTGCTGATAAAGAAGAGGCTGCTTATGCTCTTAATGAAATTGAAACAATTTTCGGAAAAGATAAAGTTTTGTTTTACCCTACGTCTCATCTGCATCCATATCAGATAGAAGAAATTCAAAATGCTAATATAGTATTACGTACGGAAGTAATTAATCGATTATCACAAAAAACAACTCCAAAATTTATTATTTCCTACGCAGAGGCTCTTTCTGAAAAAGTTATTGATAAAACTGAGCTTGATAATCTTAGTTTAAAAATAAAAACCGGGGATCAGCTAGATTCTGAATTTCTGAATGAGGTCTTATTTAGTTTTCAATTTGAGCGCACTGATTTTGTTACACAACCTGGTGAATTTTCATTACGTGGTGGAATTTTAGATGTTTTTTCTTATTCCGATGAACAACCTTACCGAATCGGATTTTTTGGAAATGAGGTTGAAACTATACGGAAATTTAATATAGAGACACAACTTTCTGAGGAAAAGATAGATCAATTTGTTATAGTACCTAATATTGATCGCCCTTCTGGCATTTCGAACAGAGTTAGTTTTTTAAATTATCTGCCAGAAGATACTCTTTTCATATGCAAAGATTTAACCATTTCTCTAGCTAACATTGATAAAAAATATAATAAAGCTGAAGAAGTTTACCAAGATCTTAAACAAACAGTAAAGAGAAGTGAGCCAAAGGATCTGTATATAAAAAGTAATGATTTACTTAATAAAATTCAATCTTATTCCTTTATAGAATTTTCATCCTTACCTTATTTTACTAAGTATGAAACTGTTTTACTGAATCAGTCGGAACAACCCAGCTTCCATAAACAGTTTGATTTATTAGGCCAGGATCTGACAGACAAAGAAAAACTCAAATTTTCAAATTACATTATTTTTCAATCTGATAAGCAAGAACAAAGACTTAAAGATATTTTTGCGGAAACAGAAAAAGAAGTTCCTTTTAATGGTATACTCGCTAATATAAGTAATGGATTTATTGATTATGACGCGAAGTTTCTAATTTATACCGATCATCAGATTTTTGAAAAATATCACAGATATAATTTACGCAATTCATTTTCCAAATCCGAAACCATTACTCTTAAAGAACTTACAGATTTAAAAGTAGGCGATTATGTTACCCATATTGATCATGGAGTAGGAAAATTTATGGGATTAGTCAAAATAAAGAATGATGATAAAGTACAAGAAACTATCAAGCTTATTTATAGAAATAATGATATATTGTACGTAAACATACATTCATTACATAAAATATCCAGATTTTCAGGCAAAGAAGGTGCTGAAGTTACTCTTAACCAGTTAGGATCTGCGGCATGGAAAAACCTGAAAAATAAAGCAAAGAAAAAAGTTAAAGAAGTTGCTTTCGACTTAATTAAACTTTATGCTGAAAGAAGAACTAAACAAGGATTTGCTTATTCTCCCGACGGATATTTACAAAATGAACTGGAGGCTTCTTTTATGTACGAAGATACTCCTGATCAGGAAAAGGCTACACAAGAAGTCAAATATGACATGGAGAAAGCTACGGCTATGGATCGTCTGGTATGTGGAGATGTAGGATTTGGTAAAACAGAAATTGCCATACGGGCCGCTTTTAAAGCTGCAACTGATGGTAAGCAAACAGCTATTATGGTTCCTACTACAATTTTAGCCCTTCAGCATTATAAAACTTTCTCAAAAAGATTACAGAATTTTCCTGTACGTGTAGAATATCTTAACAGATTTAAAACCGGAAAACAAAAAAAAGAAATAACTGAATCTCTTTCTGAAGGAAAGATAGACATAATTATCGGAACTCAGCAATTGATTGGAAAAGATGTAAAATTTAAAGATCTTGGACTTTTAATTGTTGATGAAGAACATAAATTTGGTGTTTCTGTAAAAGATAAATTAAAAACATTAAAAACAACGGTTGACACCTTAACCTTAACGGCCACTCCTATACCCAGAACTTTGCAATTTTCTCTAATGGCAGCCAGAGATTTATCAGTTATCAAAACTCCTCCCCCAAATCGTCAGCCTGTACAAACTCAGCTAATAGGCTTTAATGAAGAACAAATCAGAGATGCTGTGATCTATGAATTAGATAGAGGCGGACAAGTTTTTTTCATAAATAACAGGATTGAAAATCTGGATGTTTTAGCGGGTATGATCAAACGACTTGTACCTATGGCACGAATAGCTATAGGACATGGACAGATGGATGGAAAAAAACTTGAAAAAATAATGGTTGATTATATGGAGGGTGAATATGATGTATTACTATCAACAACCATTATCGAATCAGGGCTTGATGTACCTAATGCAAACACTATTTTTATTAATGACGCCCAAAGATTCGGTTTGGCAGATCTACATCAAATGAGAGGCCGTGTGGGCAGATCTAACCGCAAAGCCTTTTGTTATTTAATTACTCCACCTTTGGATATTTTAACCTCTGAAGCCCGCAAACGATTACAGGCTGTTGAACAATTTTCAGATCTAGGCTCAGGATTCAACATAGCTATGAAAGACCTAGAAATTAGAGGCGCAGGTGATCTACTAGGTGCCGAACAAAGCGGCTTCTTTGCTGAGATTGGATTTGAAGCGTATCAACAAATACTTAACGAAGCTATTGAGGAGCTAAAAGAGAATGAATTTTCTGATTTATTTGAAAAAGAAAATGAAAGTAAAGAGTTTGTTTCAGATGTTCAAATAGATACTGATTTCGAATTATTAATTCCTAACCAATATGTAAACAATGTTGAAGAAAGATTTTCTTTATATCAGAAATTATCTGATATATCTAATGAAAATGATCTTCATTCTTTTGAAAATGAACTAAAAGATCGTTTTGGAGTTTTACCTATTCAAACCGTTGAATTATTAAAAAGTGTACATTTAAAATGGCTATCTAAATATCTTGGTTTTGAAAAACTGGTTATCAAAAATAAGGTACTGTTAGCATACTTTCCTTCCAACTCTCAATCTAAATATTACGAGTCTGAAACATTTAAAAAAGTACTTGAATTTATTCAAAAAAATCCTTCGGGTGCTTTATTAAAACAAAAACAAACTTCTGAAGGGTTATTGCTATATTTGAGAAAAGATAAAATACAGTCTATGGAATGTATTTTAAATTTTTTCTTACAAATCAAGATTTTCGTAACTGAATAATTAACAAACAATTTCAATTAAAAGGTTTACCTTTGTTATCTTAAAGATTTCAATATAATTCTATGAATAATTTCTTTACAAAACATGCTTTCAGTAAAATTATTATCCTATTATTTTTATTATCAATTATTCCTATATTAATTTTGTGCTTTTATACAGAGCCAGCTTTAGATGATTATTCCTACGCACTCAATTTAACTACAAAATCATTTATTGAAACTCAAATTCAAATATATTTACATTGGAGTAGCAGATATACAGCTACAGCTATTCTTATAACCAATCCTATTCATTGGGGTTATTTTTTCGGATATAATATTATTGCACTAATTATGATTTTATCCTTTATATCTGCAGCTGCATATCTATTTTATCAAGTAACGAAGAACATCAAAATGACAATTTTGTTTACAGCTTTTTTCTGTCTTTCATATTTTATGTTTTTACCTAACGTATATCAGGGACTGTATTGGCTACCAGGATCATCCACATATCATTTAGCCAATGTTTTATTCTTAACTTTCCTAGGTATGCTAATTAATTATAATTATACCTCAAATAGAATCGTGAAAATAATTCTATTCGTATTGATATTTTTCATTATAGGATGTAATGAAATCTCGATGGTCTTTTTAGATATATCTTTATTTACAGTATTTATTTTTAATTATATTAGTAAGAGAAAAGTTTCTTATTATTACCTTTTGCTTTTAATATGGGCTGGTATTTTAACATTATTTGTTTTATTATCACCAGGAAATAGTGTTCGATCTGCTTTAGTTGTTAATCCTTTAACGCCTACCGAAATATTTTTAGCTTCTGTAAGAAAAACTTTAGTAGTAGTAGTAAAATATGGAATTGTTCCCTTACTTATTAATATAATAATATTTTATGCCTTTCGTAAACAATTGAAAAATCTAAATTTAAGATTTTTAAAGTACTCAATTTTATTATATATCGGATTATTTATAATCCTGCTATTTTGCGGTTCTTTCCCCAGTTTATGGAGTTTGGGTATTTATTCGCCATTGCGTTCAGTAAATGTAATGTTTCTTATTATTTTAGTCTTTAATACAATTTTTTCCTATAAAATTGTCACTTCTCGTTTAATATTCAAAACAAATATCTCCAGAAATGTATTAAGTATGGCATTACTCTTTATAATTTTCAGCTATTCTTTTATTATTCGAGATAAAGATATACTGTTCATACCTAACAATATATATTGGGCCTATGATGACCTGTTAAGTGGTAAAGCATTTCAATACAAAAAGGAAATGAACCATAGATTCAATATGATAACTGAGTCAAAAAAAGATACAATATACGTTCCTCCTATTCAATCTAAACCCAAACTCATTTTTGAAATTGATTTAAGTCAAAATCCTAAGTATTTTTATAATATACATATGGCTGAGTTTTTTCATAAAAAAGCAATAATTTGTAAATAAATAATTTAAAGATAATGAAAATTAATTGTGTAGTTGTTCCTTGTTATAATGAAGAAAACAGACTTCCAGTCGGTGAATTTGAAAAAAGCCTTGAGACTGATAAAAGTCTTTATTTTTGTTTTGTAAATGACGGAAGTACCGATGGTACTCTTAACATTTTAAATATGTTAAAGGAAAAATTTCCAGAAAATGTATTAGTTGTAGATCAACAGCCCAATGCAGGTAAATCAGCGGCTATATTCCGTGGAATAAATGATTCACTCAACTGGAAACCCTTTGATATTATCGGTTACCTGGATGCTGACTTGGCTACTTCTATTGAAGAGTACAAACGCATTTGCTCTTATATGAACGATTCTGTTGTAATGGTTTTCGGATCAAGAATACGAAGAATCGGTTCTCAGATAAATAGAAAATTACACAGACATCTAATCGGCCGTATTTTTGCAACTCTTTCCAGTACTATGCTGGATTTACCTGTTTATGACACTCAATGTGGAGCTAAGGCTTTTTCTAACGATATAGCAAGACAAATTTTTAAAGATCCTTTTATTTCAAACTGGAGCTTTGATATAGAAATTTTCTTTAAATTCATCAAAATTGTCGGTAAAGAAAACGTTGAAAACAGTGCTAAAGAAATCCCTCTTGAATCATGGCGTGATGTTGGAGATTCAAAAGTTAAACTTTCCTACTCACTGAAACTACCTTTTGAATTGCTAAGGATTAAAAGATATTATAAAAAACTTTCATGATTTATTAGATGTAAATTTTTAAGTTTGCAGGTAAATTAAATTTATGAATAAATATCTTATTGTAGGGTTAGGCAACATGGGAATTGAATATGAAGATACCCGACACAATATTGGTTTTCTGGTAGCAGATAAGCTGGCAGAAAACCTAAAAGGTACTTTCAAATCATCTAATTTCGGACAACTTTGCGACACTTCATATAAAGGAAGGAAAACATTCATCCTTAAACCGGATACTTATATGAATTTAAGTGGTAATGCGGTTAAATATTGGATCAAAAAAGAAAATATACAGCCTGAAAATTGCTTAATACTTTGCGATGATCTTAGTCTTCCTTTTGGCTCTATTCGAATAAAGAGCAGAGGAAGTAATGCCGGACATAACGGATTGAAGAGCATTGAAAATTCGTTACAGACTCAACAATATCCACGCTTACGGTTTGGTATTGGAAGCAATTTTGAAAAAGGCCAACAAATTGATTATGTCTTAGGCAAATGGAATGATGATGAAAAAAAAATACTTAACGAAAGAATTATTTTAAGTGCTGAAGCTATTAAATCCTTTATATTTTCGGGCATTTCAAATAGTATGAATGAATTTAACGGAAAATAATTACGGTAATTCTATTTTCTCTCCCCCATATTTGGGCTTTTTATTAACTAAAAGATCCAACAATAGTTTTACTCTTGCCAGTTTTTCCCGAGCCATAGTTTTAAATCCATAATAAGCATTTACATCTTTTGCATTATACCCAATAGCATTCAACCCATACTGTTGAGCTAAAAAAACAGCTCTTTCGTTATGAAATTTTTGTGAGATAAGGGTAAATGTATTTTGACCAAAAACATCTTTTGTCCTAATAACCGAATCTAAAGTTCTAAATCCTGCATAATCAAGATATATGCTATCTTGCGTTATTCCTGCAAGAACAAGATCGTCTTTCATATCCTGAGGCTCATTATACTCTTTACTGCTATTATCTCCACTGACTATAAAAAAACTAACCTTACCCGCATCATACAATTTTTTTGCAGCCTGTATCCTATATATGAAATAATAATTATTATTCCCATTTTTTAACTTTTTAGAAGTTCCCAGCACTACACCTACTCTATTTGCCGGTATTTTATCCACATCATCAAATATATAATCTTTGGTTTTTAAAGAAACAATCTTATCTATAACAAAAACCATAACGATCATTATCGTAATAAATATAATTAAAACATACATAACCTTTCTTTTACCCCCTTTGTTTTGTTTTAACCCCATCTTCGTTATTTAAAACCTTAAATTTACACTAATTTATCTGCTTACACAATAAGCAAGATTTTAAATATTTGCACAATAATATTGCTCATTTTGAAATATATTTAAAAATGAGTATCTTTGTTTTTTAATTTTAACAGCTTTATGAGTAACATAGTTTGATTAAAGTTTGTTTACTATTGAAAACATTTTTGGGGCTGACCGGTTTTGACAGCAAGACCAATGGGTAAGTAAGCATGTCGAGTCACGTAATATAATCTCGTAAAACTTGTGTTACAAACTTATAACTGGCAACGAAGAATACGCTTTAGCTGCTTAATATAACCGAATCACAGTAGGTTGAAGCATTTTTTCTACTAGGTAGAAAAGCTAAATGTCTCTCAAAAGCCCTTCTCTGCGGCGTTTGGTTTAGAGGCACGGGAATGTAGAGATAGAACTGGATAAACATCGTATTTAGTTTGAAACTCATGATGATAAGCTGTAAATAGGGTGCAGTTCCTCGGTTTACAGTCGAAAATTAAAGAGCTGATAAGCATGTAGAAAGCTTATGTATTGCTTGTTTGGACGAGGGTTCGAATCCCTCCAGCTCCACTTTTTTAGAATTAAAAAAAAGAGAAAGCCATATAAATCAGGTATTTATATGGTTTACTTTTTTATAAAGCAATCTGTGATAATCTGTACTTTAGATAACAATTGAAGTTATCTGAGAAAAATTAAAAAATGCTACCAAATTAAGGTTGTTAATCATTGAAGCATACAAGCCTTAGATAGCATATTTACATTAATAAAAAGAAAACGGATTTTTCAACTTAGATTTGGTTTTAATTTTCTTTTATTTTGAACTTTGCATTTTAAAATTTATAAAAATGATTAGAAAAATTAAAAAAAATGAATATTTACGTTTAGTTGAAATCTGGGAAAGTGCAGTTATCAACACCCACAATTTTTTAAAAAAAGAAGTTTTTTTACATTATAAAAGCAATTTATTTACCTACTTTCAGTATGTCGAATTGTTAGGGTTAGAAAAAGACGAAATTTTAATTGGATTTATTGGAATTGCAGAAGAAAATATTGAAATGTTGTTTGTTCATAATGATTTTAGAGGAATTGGAGTTGGTCGCAGGTTGCTTGAATACGTTATTGACAATTTAGGTGTGATCAAGGTAGATGTTAATGAGCAGAATAGGCAGGCTGTAGACTTTTACAAACATATGAAGTTCGTTACTCAAAGTAGATCTGAACTCGATGGAGAGGGAAAAGACTATCCAATATTACATATGACATTAAATGTGAAGAATTAATCTATTTTTTAAAAACTTAAGAAACAAAAGAATTATTGCTTCTTTTTTGTATTATTACCGATTTTACTACTTAATCTTTTAAATCTTTTCTCTGATTTTAATCAAAGTTGTTAACGCAATATAGTCTTTTTCAAACCTCACTGGAAACCTTTATGTATCTTAAGTGTTGTTAAAAAACAATTTTTGAATCTAAAATCATAATTGATCTCCTACAATTTTTTATACTTCATCTTTAATTATTTATGTGCTTTTTATAATCATTTCTATATGAGCCACTTTAAAAGAGATTATTCACTTAGCTTATTAAAATTCCTTTTGAATCAATCCAGATTACACTCTGTATGAGAAGCTATTTTATCCTTTATCAGATTATACATAAAGTTTTAATCTCAAAATTTAATGTAGTAGATTTCATTAAGAGCTGAATAATATTCTTTACCTAATATAGGTTTGATAAAGTTATATAAAAATCATGTACATCCTTATATATGAAAATATATCCTACACCCTTTTAATCTTAGCAAAATGATCTAATGAATAGTAACGCTTCTATTTACAAATTTAACAGGACTATCTTAAATTATAAAGCACATCACAACTTTTCCTGCTTCTTTAGAGCTACCTTAACGCCCAGCAGGTATATCATAAACAAGTTTTTGCAATAATTTCGGATTCCAACTTATCAGTTCTTCTACTATTAAGGTGAAATAATATTTAAATTAACAGCGTTTATTCTATCCCTACAATTCCATCCAAATAAATTTAAACACCTGAAACACCAAACTATAACGTTGGGTGTTTTTATTTAAATAAAGAGGGTTAACCTTATTAATTATTGATAAGCTTTTTCTCGAAAGCTTTTCTTGTCCCCCCTCTAAAATAAACTTCTCCACAATACACATATCCTAGCTTTTCAAATATGCGTAACATTCCGGCATTATCAAAATTAGTATCTGCTTTAACACTATAAATATTCTTTTCCCGTGCAAAATCCTCAATGCATTGTAATAATTTCACAGCTAATCCTTTGCCTAAATAATCTTCTGAAACAGCTACCCGATGGTATACAACAAAATCACCGTTAGTCAACCATTTACCTTTTATATCAGCATAAGCAGGCTCATCGTTGACTAGCAAAGCACAGTAAGCAATAACCGTATCATTATCAGCTAAAACATAACCGTGTTGATCTTCTATATCACTTTTGATAACCGATGGGTTAGGATATCCATCCTGCCATTGCTCACTTCCTTCCTCTTTTCTTCGTTGGATAGCTTTTTCTAAAATGGTCCATATCTGCGCCGAATCTTCACTTTTAGCCTGCCTGAAAATATATTTCATTATACCTATTTGTTTTTAATCAATCAATGAATGTTCAAAAATACCTATAATATTAATTACTATTTAAAAGTAAACCAACAAAAATATTATTAGTTTGATTTTATATATTCGCTGAGCATATAGCTTACACGACTTTTAAAAAGTCTGCTAAAATGTTGGGGGTATTTAAACCCCAGCTCATAAGCAATTTCATTTATTGTTTTATTTTTATCGAAAACTTTGTCTTTAGCTACCTTTATAATTTTATTCTGAATATATTCCTGTGCAGATTTACCCATTTCCTTTTTTATTAGATCTCCAAAATAATTTGACGATAAATGCAATTGATCCGCACAGTAAGCAACTGATGGAAAACATTTTTTCAATGGCAGCTCAGTTGTATAATAATTATTTAATAATTTTTTGAATTTTTGTAATGTTCCTTTATTGACATTTTCACGCGTTATAAATTGTCTATCATAGAAACATTCACAATAATTAAGAAACAATTCGATATGTGAAGCTATTAATCTTTTACTGTGCTTATCAAATCCATGTAACAATTCTCTGGAAATATTAGCAAAACAATCCAACACAAGTGAACGTTCCTGCGCAGATAAATGTAAAGCTTCATGAGTAAGATAGCTGGAAAAAGTATAATCTTTAATTCTCCTGAAAAGTATAGTACCCCGAATCAAATCCGGATGGAACACCAATCCGTGTCCCATTGGCTGATATAAATCCATTATTTTCCCGAAGGGACAAAAAGGAACAAACGAATATTTTACCGGTAAGGTTTGGCTTAATTATTTAGTTCCGGCTGAAAGCATATATCAAACAAGTATTGGTTCTGTAACATTTGAACCAGGAGCTAGAACTCATTGGCACTATCATCAGGGGGACAAATACTTTTAGTAACAGATGGTGAAGGTTAATATCAGAAAATGGAAAAACAAATTTAAATAATAAAAAAGGAGAAACAATAAAATGCCCTCCTAATATGGAACACTGGTATGGAACTGCTTCAAAAAAATCCATGCCCCATATAACCATAGGTCCTAACCCATATACCGCTAAGGTAATTTGGTTACAACCGGTAAAAGACACAGAATATAATTATTAAACCAATAGTTTTATTGAATTAACTAACGATTTATTAAACAGTACGTACTCAGATATAAAAAATAGATTCGTTTGACAAAAAATTACAAATACTTTTAGATAATATAAAAAACATCTTACTAAATTTCAATAACTTACCAAATATTAAGCAAAAGTCAATTATTTAAACTATTGCATATTTATCTTTATAAAAATTGTTTTTATCTGATTGAAATCATTACTTTTAAGCTAAAATTTTTACTTTTGTATTATGAGAAATTTTTTGATCTTTTTCAGTACTTTTTTTAGTCTTTATTTACCAGCCTGTTTAAATGAAATACATGTAAACAAGGAAGGAAAAACATTTGTATCTCAGGAACAACATCCTGTACCCCAACGTATCTATTCAAATAATCAACATTCCGAATATTTGAAAAAACTTGAGGAATATGATAATCGTTGGAATTCTGAACATAATATAAATGATTATATAAATTATGGAGTTTATCTGGTTTATCTAAACCATTTGGATGAAGCTTTGGAAGTATTTATCGAAGCCGAAAAAATTGAACCCGGACTATATGCGACTGCAGCCAATATGGGGACAACGTATGAATTACTTGGCGATAATGAAAATGCATTACAATGGATAGAGAAAGCTTTGAAAATAGATTCCACTTCACATGAGAGTTCCGAATGGATTCATGTAGCTATTTTAAAAGCTAAAATAAAAGGAGAAACCAACCCAACTGCACTTTCATTAATTGGACAAGACTTTGGAAATGAAAATATCCCCACTTCCGGATTGAATGAAGAAAAACTTAAAAAGCTAGCCAAAGAAATTTTTTATCAACTGGATGAAAGGATTACTTTTATAAAACCTAAGGACCCCATAGTTGCTGAATTAATGTTTAACTTAGGTAATATATACTTTCTGCTGAATGATACTACTTCTGCTTTAAGGGTATATGATGAAGCAAGGGTTTACGGATATTCTTCGGAATCATTTGAACGAAGATACAGAACTTTGATGGACATTCACCAAGATCTGGATCATACCCAATTTATTGAAGAAGGAAACGATATAAGCCACATGCTTACTAAGCATAGAAATGATCTAATTCGAATAGCCATCATTATTGCAGGTATTATTACACTTACCATTTTTTGTATTGTATTGTATTTTAATAAAAAGAAGAGAGAAAAAAGACACTAGATTTTTCTGGCATTTAAAAAGCAAACCCTTATATAAAAGGGCTGCATTAAATGCAGCCCCCATCTAAAAAGTATAATGAAAAAAAAGCTCCACAATTATTACTTCCAACGACTTGGCCAGACTAATCCATAACAGGACTGTGGAGTTAGTACATGTACTGTACTGAAATACAGTTCTCCTGGAGAATACGTATCACTACAAATCGATTGATAGTTTCCTCCGTTAGTTTTAAACATAGCATTTCCATCGCTTGTATATACTGTTTTTATACTTTGAGAACCATAAGGTGAAGGAACAAAATATAAAGAACTTGTTCCCCCGGTTCTACCACCTGTAGTCAAAACAGATTGTCCTGAGCTAGTTAATGAAGAACCATCTTTTTTCTTTACCTGAACCTGTCCGATATTTACATCAGGAGTAACACTCAGCCTTATGTTTGTTTGTATTAGAAGTACGTCAGGGTCATTAGCAGCCTCATCATAAGTAGCATATCTTTTAGGTGTATAAAATCTCTGGGTTCCCGGAATTTGTTTTACCGGAAAAAAGCCTCTGTTAACGGTACTGTAAAATATCCAATAGCCAAATCCTGCAGGAGGTTCCAGTCTTTTGATATCAACTACAACTTCACAAGTTTCATTTCCTATAAGAATTGGAATTTTAATTTGTCCGCTTGCAGGTGCTGTACCGGATACTATTGCTTTGATCGTTCCTCCCGGAGCTGTCATGATCTGTCCGGTAGGATCTGCTTTAACCGTATAACCGTTAACTGCACCTAGAAGATCTGGGACCGGTAAAGTTCCATAATTCAATGTATATGTTATAGTTATTGCTTCGTTAAAAGGTTTATTCGGATCCACTGAAATAGCAGGAGGACAAGTTATTGAAAGTTCTTGTGGAACAGATGCTTTTACGTTAACTGATATTGTACAAAACCCCGGAATGTTAAAAGTAGCTACTCCAGAAGTTGTTGGCGTTCCAGTGATACTTCCAGTAATAGTTCCGGAAATATTTGTAATAGCTGTCGGGGGAATTGTTAAAGTTAACCCTGTTACTCCTGTACTCGCTATAGTAGCTCCTGGAAAAACGACCGGAGGATTGGTCGCTGTATAAGGTATGGCAACGCTCGCATTTACATTACTTCCCTGAGTAAATTCTGAAGGATTAATGGTTGCATTACCACAATTTAATGTCAGGCTTCCTGCTGTTTTTACTTTGATTTTAACCTTACATTCAGATAAGATATCCTCACGACTATTTAAATTTATGTCATAAGTTCCTTCTGGTACTGTCGCCTGCACTCGTACACGAACTGTAATAGAATGATTACCCTGCAAATATGTCTGTGAGGTTCCTCCATATACAATATAAGCTCTTCCAGGTAAGTTGGTAAGCTCTCCTAAAACTTCACCCTGACTCAAAAATACTCCTTTTGGATTATTGACTTCCAATTTAACCAAATCTGTATAGGCTACATCATAAGCTTTTCCCTGCACAACATCTATTTCCTGTGTGGGACAGGTAAATTTATCCGGATTATGAGGAGGGCTTCCTACCACCAGATTAGTTGGATATACCTGCCCATTGATAAATGTTAAATTAATAACATCTCCAGGCTGGGCGGAAGCATCCACTGTTATTGTTACTGTCTGAGGAAGACCGTTACCGGGACCGGACATAGGACTAATTGTCGCACCAAATACAGGAGTTTCAATCCTCCAGGGACCGCTGGAAAGAATAGTAACAGCAATCGATTCACCCGGCTGAATGGTATCCACAATCGGTGTTTTATTAACCGAACCATCAGGTCCAATTACAAAAAAGAATGACTGAGCATTTAATTCTGGGGTTGAAAACAAACCTAAAATTGTTATTATAAAAGTTAGTATTATCTTGTTCATAATTTTTTATCTTAGTTTCTTATTTTGTATTGTACCTTAATTTAGCATTTGTATTTGGAACTTCATTTGTAAAAATCATTTGTTCAGATGCCTCATCCCAATTTCCCGTAATGTTTTGAGGTTCTCGATCCTTATTAAGTTCACCAAATAATATGAATGATACTGCTGATTTTACTTCTTTTCCTAATGCTTGAAAATTATCATCCATTATCGCTAGTGTACCTCCTTCATATTTAAATAAGGAATTAGTTAGAATATAATTCCCTTTTTTTCCTTGAGGTGTTTTATATTCTATGGAAGCAGCATATCCTTGTTTTACAGGATAATAACTTATATTTATTAACGAATACCCCTCTGATGAACCATAAATAGACATCATCGTTTCCTGAAATGATTTTTCCAAATCAGCCAGATCTTTATATATCATTCCTCCGTGAGGAGATATTAATTTTGATACTAGTAGCTCTGAAGCCGGGCGAATCTCGCCAAAACCTTGTGTTTCATTTTCATTGTTACAACTCACCAATAGTAAGCCTGATAAAGAAAACAGGATACCCGGCAACCAAACTAATGTTCTTTTTTTCATAAATTTAATATTAAATGATTATGTTTTTAAATAATTTAAAATACAGGTGCTTCTATCTGCTTTCATCTTTATTAAAGTCATCTGCCAGCAGAAATCGAAATCTTATAGGAATAAAAGGTCTGGGTCCGGCAGAAGTATCGTCATCATTGCCAAATTTAAAAGTTCCGTCTTCGTCTTCTACTGAATATAACCATATAGTAAAATCCCAGGTAGCAGGTGTTAATCCAGGAAAACCTCCGTCAGTCAATGACTTTTGCATATCATTATAAGATTTTATTGTCATGGAAACATTATAATCTATAATTGTCCCTTTAGGAGTTTCTATATATTTGATCTGACCCTGAGATAAATTGATATTATTTTTATCATCATCCTTCAGGCAATAAGTTAGTAATCCATCATTTACTGTTGTACCACCTATAGGAACAAAATAAACTCTCCAGGAAGCATTGGATCTGATAGTAAAGTTAATTGTCTTGAATGTATCTTCATTAATAAGAACTTTATAATAATTATAAGGAGCTCTTCCACCTTGTTTTAAAGGTCTTACATCCGAACCTATTTCCGTAAAAGCTTCTGCTCCGTATTGTATTTGCCTGATAACGAAGTCCTGACTAACAGAAGGAGTTAAGGATAATGATCCTGTAACGTTTGTTTCTGCGACATATGATTTATAAGGTGACCAGGTTAAACCTTGTCCTGCAGATGCAGCAAAAAACAAACTTGAGTTTTTTATATCATTGAGTTTTAAAAAGCTAAGATAATTAGTTGAATTAGCTTCGAATATATTATAACTTCCTTCTGTTCTTGTAGGATTTACAAAAGAGACTAATTGACTGATAGAGACATCATCGGAATTACTGGTTTTATATTGGGGTGAAAGATTTAACTGAGTATCAGAAATAGGAATCCATCGAGCAATAAATGGCCAATATAATGGATCATTTTCATATAAGGGTCTTATTAATTTGGATGATTCCGTAATAGTATACCCCCATTGATTTGGATTGGTAGCAATTAATTTTAACCCTCTACTAAAAGCATCTACTCCACTGGTAAATAATAGTGAATTAGGTTTGAAGAGAACAGGATCTTCTGAAGCTTCAACTATCAGAGAACAGGAATTAATTCCTAATTTATCTATTAAAACCGGAAGTGTTGTTCCACTGGAAGTTCCTGATGGTAATGTTCCCTGAAGCCTTACTTCAATACGGAACATACCCCCCACCGGATTTGTAGGATAAATTGAACGATCTAATCCTGTATAGATCAGTTGGAATTCACCTGATGCTGAAGCTCCTACAATCTGATTAGTCGTTAATGATATAGTCCCCTTTGTTAGGGTTATTCCAATAGTTCCATCCTGAGAATACGTAATACCTGGTTCTACTAGAATATTTTGTCCATTACTAAACCATACACAATCCGATTCCCCTTCTGCAGGATCATTTGAAATTATACGATTGCGAATATTTTTATTCACAATCATATAATTTTGTGCTGTAAGGTATGTGGAAACAAATAGAATAAAAATCAAAAAATTAACGATCAAATTAAACTTTCTCATTGGTTTAGATTTATTTAACAATAAAAACTATATTGATTAATGAATAGGCTGTAGGGGCTGTTCCTGTAGGAGTATAGGTCATAATACCGGATGCGGTAATATTATTAATAGTAACTACCGTATTATCATAATAAGTTACAACGTAATCCAATTCGCTTGAACTATATACAGGAATAGATGTTGAGCCGCTTGCTACATATTGAGCATTGCCTGCCTGCGTAAATTGCTTTTTATATTCAGCATACAAATCAAATGTAGTAGTAGTTGTACCTGTAATGCTTAAATTAAATGAAGGCATGTAAAACCATTTTTTATCTGAAGACACTGTAGAACCCATTCCCTCCCATTCAGATCCGTTCCAAACATAAGCTCCCAAATCAAATCCATTAGTATTATTGATGTTATATACTGTTAAACCCGCATGAGTTATATTCTCTTCGGCCGTAGCAGAAGTAATAAACGGCTGTAAGCTATTCTTTGAAACTAGTTTTACTCTTGGCAGGCCTAACCCTCCCTGGGTAGATGTTATATTAGCATTGTCAGTAACAGAAACAGGTGAAGTAGCATTTTGGGTTTTAATTTCTAAAATTGCACCTTTTCCTGGGGCAGTACCATGACCAATGGTAACCTGAGCATTTAATGATGTAAAAAATAAAATAAGATTTAGCAGGATTACACCTGCACAATTTCTACTAAAATTTTGCTGTTTCATAATTGTTTTGTATTTCAAATTTGCTTGATAGGATATTTCATATAAATGAACTCTTTATTAATTTCCTTACTGTTTAAGATTTAATTTTTCATTTTTATACATCTTTTTGCTTAAATCATTATAAATTCTTGGACTGTAAAATATACATACAACTCAATAAAAGTTATATTATTAAATATTTTATTATTAATAATTCTAATAATTATCCTATATAAATAATAAAAATTAATTATAAATAACAATCATTTTATTACTAACATATTTATACAATTTTACAAGATGATTAGCATTAATGTATATATCTATTTATACTTTATAAAGATCTTTTATTTTGAAATTCCATAATGTTTAATTTTTTTATGATTAAATAATAATAATTATATCGCAATTTGAAGAAAAAATATCTAAGAGACTTCTTCGTATGTAAAATTTATTTATCAAAAAAGCCTCATTGTGTTGCGTATTTGTTAAATTATTATCCTAAATGTTCACATGGATTTTTATTCTCAGATTAATGTTTGAGATTTGCGTTTCAACACCTGTTATTTTATAATCCTTTTAATCTATTTTTATGATATTTAATAAGCAAAAAAAGCATAATTGCATAGGAATACTTATGTCTTTTTTACTTTTCATAATTTTGAGCTGCGGCAAAAAAAACGACCTGAATATTATCTCAGATCTTAAAAATAAAAGTGGTATATCCGAAGAATTATCAAACCAACATATTAATTGCTTTGAAGAAGATAAATTCGGATATATATGGATTGGGACTTCACGAGGATTAAATCGCTACAACAGTTACGATTACCATCAATATTTCAGTATTTCCGGCGACTCAACCACTTTAAACAGTAATATTATAAAATCACTATTTAATGACACAAAAGACCAACTATGGATTGGAACATCAAATGGGATAGCTTTGTATGATTTTAAAATGGATAGTTTTCATAGAATTAAAATTGACGGTCCTGAAAAAAATACTAAACAAATACTTGAAAGTGAGGATGGACGTATATTTGCAAGTATGTACACCAGTTTGTACGAATATGTTCCCCGAAAAAAAGAATTTAAAAAAGTACTAGAATTTGATTCGGATGTTTTTTATACCACATGCGTTATGGACAAACATAATCGTTTATGGCTTATTTCCGCTTCTTATATAAAATGCTATAATTTATCTGATCTCAAACAGATTCATTATATTGACTTATCGAAATATAAAGCTTCAAATTATTCCTGTTTTTTAAATAATAGCAACGAATTGTTTTTAAGTATGGATAATTCGATTTACTCCATTGATATAAACAATACCGAACCTACTCTTGTTAAAAGAATTAATATCCCATCACATTCCATAGTTAACTCTATACTAGCATACAATTCAAATTCATTAATTATAGGAACCAAAACAGAAGAAACATTCATTTATAATACTTTATCAAATTTAATAACAGGAACGGATGACAAAGAATTTCCTCTAACCGCTCCTGAAGCTCCTGTAAACACTTCTTTTATAGATTCCAACCAAAACCTATGGGTATCTGTTTTAGATCAAGGATACACAATTAATTACAAAAACAAACAACAACTAAACATCAATACTAAACTAAAATCACTCATAAATAATAAATCAGTTACAGCTATTACTACCGATAAAAAACAGAATTTATGGATAAGCACTTCATTCAATTACGAAATAATAATTTATAATCCAGTAAATGAAAAAATAAATCAGATAGATCTTAAAAAAACATTTAGAAAAGATCAACTACAAGATGCTATCAGCAAAATATATGCAGATTCTGAAAACCATATATGGTTACTTATTAGTAATAAGCTATATAAGTGTAATTATGACAACAATCAATTAAATATAATTGAAACTTTTTCATTTCCTATGACATTGCAAAGTATTGCTGAAGACAAATTTGGAACTCTATGGGTTGGAGGTTATTCAGAATACATATATGCGCTTAAAAAATCGGAACACGAGTTTTCTAAAATTAAGCTTTACACAAAACAGTATACCTATATTCAAGACATACTAGTTTTAAGCACAGGAAATTTGGTTATAAGTTCTTTCAACCAGGAATTCAAAATAATTGATACGGACACCTGGAACGTACGAAGTTTTGAAGTATCGGTTCAGGGTTTAAAAACACCGGCATTTATGCCTTCATGCATTTTTGAAGATTCTAATCAAACTATATGGCTCGGAACATTAAACCAAGGCTTGTTTTCTTATTCTATGAGAACCAAAAAAGTACAATCTTACAATAATTTACTCTCCAGTGAAGAGGTTAATAGTATTGAGGAAGATATCTATGGAAATATTTGGGTTGGAACCAGCTATGGATTAAATAAAATTTACAAAAACAAACAATCAGCTGTTTCCTATTTTTCTTACGACGGTATTGGCGGAAATCAATTTAACCGTCAGGCTGCATCATCTTTGTCCAACAGTATATTGTTTTTCGGTGGAACCCATGGCCTTACCATATTTAATCTTACAAAACCGAATAATAAGAAAAAGATACCGCTATATTTTGAAAATCTTATTATAAACAACGAGATTGAAGAAGTATCCTCCTCAGGAGTCTTACAAAAAAACCTTTTATTCTCTCCAAAAATAGACCTAAAACCCAATCAGGATATAGAAATTACTTTTGCTGGCTTGGACTTTAATGAATCTCATAAAGTAAGATATTATTATAAAATGGAAGGTTATGACAAAGATTGGATAGACTCCAAATACAAAAGAATAGCCAGTTATCCACATTTACCCTCAGGTTCCTATATTTTCAAAATAAAGATAGCAGATACTGAAAATATTCATACTGAAACAGAAGCTTCACTACCAATAACAATGGAAAAAGTGATTTGGCTTAAATGGCCTATGATTTTTTTATATTTATCACTGATTATCATACTCCTGTTTATATTTAATTATCTTTTTCATGATGCCCGTTCAAGCAAAAATGAAGTAATAACTGCGCATAAAGAAAAAGAATATGAAAGACATATAAATAAGATGAATATGAAATTCTTTTCTAATATGGCTAAAGAACTTCGCACTCCTTTGACGATGATGTCTGGACCTGTAACTATATTATCTGAAAATAATCTTCCTCAAGAGAATAGAAAAGAGCTTTTGACGCTGATAAAAACAAGTATACAGCGTATGTTCCGGTTAACCGGACAAATCCATGACTTTAATAAACTTGAAGAGAATGAACTTAAATTAGTTAAATGGAATGAAAATATTGTTGAACTCATAAACGATATACTAAGTATATACATGGTGAGTGCTCAAAAAAGAGAAATAACTATTACCACTATAGGCTTTTCTATCCCGATAATTATTTCAATAGATAAAGAAAAATTTGAAAGAATATTGGAAAACATTTTATCTAATGCTTTTAAATTCACACCCGATCGTGGAAAAATTGAAATTACGCTGGAGATTATTACGAAAAATATAGTTCAGGAAATATTCCCGAATAATAACGATTATATTTATCCTGAATATCTCAGAATAAGTGTTGGTGATTCCGGTCCCGGAATTCCTGAAAATATGCTTGAAGACATATTTAAACGCAATTTTAAGATAGACAATTCTTTTTACAATATCAAAAATACCGGAACAGGAATTGGCTTGTACTACGCAAAAAAATTAATTGAATTGCACAATGGGTTTATTAAAGCTGAAAATAAAGAAAAATTTGGAAGCATACTATCTGTAGCGTTTCCTTATTATAAAGAAAATTTAGCATTTATAGCAGAAAATCAAGGAATAAATCATGAAGAATTAAATAATCTAAATAATGAAGATGAAGAGCTGGAAGTTGATGATAAATCACATAAAAATATAACTATTCTTATCATCGACAATGATAAAGACCTTACTCATTATTTATACACAATACTTTCAATATATTATACGGTAATTTTAAAAAACAGTACGGACGAAGCCAGTAAATTATTACCTGAAAATAAACCGGACCTTATCATCTGCGATGTATTATTACCTGAATCAGATGGTTATAAATTTATTGAAAAACTTAAAGCAAATGAATCTTATCAACATATTCCTATAATTTTATTAAGTGTTAAAACGTTAATAGAAAATCAGATTTACGGTTTAAATTTAGGAGCAAATGCGTATATAACTAAACCATTTAATCCCTTATATTTACTATCTGTAATCAGATCACTAATTAACAACAGAAATTATATTCGTCACCCCATGAATAATATAACACTAAAAAAAGAACTTGATATGGATTCTATTTCCGTTCTGGACCGCGCATTCCTGGATAATTTATATCAATTAATGGATAAAGAATTATCTAATTCTGAATTAAATATTGAACAAATAGCGAAGCTACTAGGCATGAGCCGTGTTAAATTCTTTTATAAAGTCAAAGGTTTAACCGGTATTGCTCCTAATAATTTTTTTAAAGCATATAAATTAAATCGTGCAGCTGAATATCTTAAAGAAGGCAAATACAATATTTCTGAAATTGCTAATTTAACGGGATTTAAAACTCTTTCTCATTTCTCCTCCAGTTTTAAAAAACAGTTCGGTGCTCCGCCTACAGAATATAAATAATATTCCTGATTAAAGACAACTAATTAATTATTTTAAATCTTTGGCAAAAGATATTTTGCCAAAGATTTTATCTTTTCGTAAATATCTCTTCTATTAAAAAAGTTAAATAGGTTTCCTATAATTTTTCACAACGAATTCAATACCAGTATCAACAATTTCTCCCATATTTTTACAGTGCTTAAAATGAAAACTATACGTAAGCTTCTGTAAATGAGTTCGTAATTGAACAACATTAGCCAAAGGAGCTATTTCATCCTCTTTCATTATTTTTATTAAATCCTGATACCTTTTATAACTGTTCATAATTCGCCTTGCAATTAAAGATCTGACTTCTTTTCTATATTGTTCAACAGAATTTGGCTTTAATTTTTCATCTACTAATCTAACCATTTCATTATTTTCCTTAAAATATTGAGGTAAGTATATTTTCAGATTACCTTCATAGCATTGTTGATCAAAATCTATAGCCCTTATTCTATAAACAATCTGATCGTAATCATGAGTAACTACTACCACATAATTATAAGATCTCATATCTCCCAGAAGCCCCACCATACATCTTTCATTAAACTTGACAAATTCTTTGGCTATCTGAGATTTTTCCAAATCCGAACATTTAGGTAAATGTTTTTTTATAAATATATCACCCGGAATTCCTAAAATATGTTCTTCAATCAATGTATCCTGGTATACCATATAATTGACTCTGTGCGGAGACAGCATGTCTTCCAGCTCGAGGCCGTATATACGCGATGCATCAGCTTTTTTAACATAAAAATTAGTATAATTATCATTTAAAACATTACGAACCCTTACACGAAATGGTTTTGAATTCCCAAAAGTGCAAAACTCAATGGAATCTACTTTTAAATATGGCAAAGATTCTTTATCTCCATCAGAATGTAATAAAGTGTATATCCTGTTAAGACTATTTTCAATTTCCGAATGTTCCCATTCAGTGTAGTAAACGCTCAACCACAAAGTATCATTTCCTTCTTTATCCTCAACCGAAGTATAATCACAAAAACGCAATAAATCATCATATAACAAAGGAGATACTGTAGTCCTGTTGTATTTTTCCAGATACGCCATCAACTCTTCCGATATAGGATATATAGGCTTACGAAATTCTATCTTTACATCTTTTTTGGGCTCTTTCATTTGAATACATAAATAAAAATATTAACTTAAATATACGTAATAAATTTAACTATTTTTAAATCTTTTAATACATGCTCAGAGATCCTGAACTCTAAAAATAAATTACAATTACTTATACCATTTTAAATAAAATTTAATCTATTTGCTTATTTTTAAAAAATATATTTACTGAATATTTCATCAAAAGTTAAGCAAAGAGAAATAAAATATAAAAAAGGCTTTGAATTAGAATGAAAAAAACTAATTTTGTAGACTAAGAAAAAAATCATATATGAAATTCATAGTTTCAAGCGGAGAATTATTAAAGGCTTTACAGCTAATAAGTGGGGTTACAGGAGGAAATTCTTCTTTACCAGTGTTAGAAAATTTTTTATTTGATTTGGATTCCGGAAAATTAACCATTTATGGTTCCGACGGAGAAACAACTATGAAAACCAGTATTGATGTTCAAAGTAACGATACAGGCAAAATAGCTGTTCCTTCAAAACTATTAACTGACACAGTTAAAACCTTCTCAGAACAACCCTTATCTTTTTCACAAGAAGGTAATCAGTTAGAAATTGTTGACGAAAAAGATAATTATTTTATAGCCCTTGACGATGTTGAGCAATATCCGACCATACCGGAACTCGATACAGATAAATCAATAACAATAAAAGCTTCTGTATTAGGAGAAGCCATTGCTAATACAATATTTTCTACCGGTAACGATGCTATGCGCCCGGTAATGACCGGAGTTCTTTTCCAGTTTACTGATTCCGAATGCCGTTTTGTTGCTACTGATGCTCATAGACTTGTTAAATATACGAGAAAAGATATTTCTGTTGAGGAAGCTGTGGAATTTATCATGCCTAAAAAACCGCTAAATTTATTAAAAAACGCATTAATTGCTCATGAAGATGACGTTACTGTAGATTTTAATGAAACTAATGCCCGATTTACACACAATCAGACCCAATGGGTTTGCAGACTGATTGATGGAAAATATCCCAATTATGATGCGGTAATACCTAAAGAAAACCCTAATGTCTTAACTATTAATAGACAACTTTTCCTAGGTTCACTAAAAAGAGCTGCTCTTTTCTCTAACAAATCTACATCACAGGTTCGTTTATCTTTAAATGGTAATCTTTTAAAGCTAAGCGCTGAAGATTTGGATTTTGCTAATAAAGCAGAAATGAGTCTTCCATGTGACTACCATGGAGAGGAATTAAAAATTGGATTTAATTCAAAATTTCTAAATGAGATGCTGAATAACATATCCTCTGAAGACGTGACTCTGGAAATGTCAACCTCTAACCGTGCCGGAATAATTAAACCTGCGGAAGGTCTCGACGAAAATGAAGACATACTGATGTTAGTAATGCCGGTAATGCTTAATAATTAAAAAATATCAAAAATTTTAAAATATTCACTTACTTTTTATGCAAACAATAGTTTGCATAAAAAGTTTATTATAAATAGCTTATAGCAATGAAAATTTCATATAATTGGCTTAGTACTTATATAAAAACTGATTTATCTGTTGAAAAAATCGCATCTGTACTTACAGATACAGGACTGGAAGTTGAAAACCTGGAACTGATAGAATCTATAAAAGGCAGTTTGAAGGGTATTGTGGTTGGAGAAGTAATTAAGTGCGAAAAACACCCTAATGCGGATAAATTAAAAGTTACATTAGTTAATTTGGGCGATCAAGAGCCAGTTCAAATAGTTTGTGGAGCTCCTAATGTAGAAACCGGACAAAAAGTTCCTGTTGCTACAATAGGCACGACTTTATATACCAAAGAAGGCGAGGAATTTCAGATAAAAAAAAGTAAGATTCGCGGGGAAGAATCTTTCGGTATGATATGTGCCGAAGATGAATTAGGCCTTGGCAATGGTCACGATGGAATAATTGTGCTGAACCATGACCTTGAACCAGGAACTCCCTTAAGTGAAGTTTACCATGTAGGTACCGATTATGAAATTGAAATAGGACTGACTCCGAACCGAACAGATGCCATGTCTCATTACGGAGTAGCCAGAGATTTACATGCTGCATTGAAAAGCCGTAAAATTAAATCTGAATTACATCCCGTCACAACTGAAAACTTTAAATTGGATGAAGAAACAGAGAATCCTATTTCTGTAGAAGTAGAGAATCCTGACTTATGTCCTAGATATTCAGGAATTTATATTAAAGATATTGAAATTAAACCCTCACCCGATTGGTTAAAAAATAGTTTAAAAGTTATCGGCTTAAGTTCTATAAATAATGTGGTAGATATAACTAATTATATCTTGCATTCCTACGGCCAGCCTTTACATGCTTTTGATGCAGATAAAATCGGGGGTAATAAAATTAAAGTTGGAACGGTTAAAGACGGCACCATATTCACCACTCTTGATGGTGTAAAGCGAACTTTGAACGGAACAGAATTACTTATAAAAGATTCCGACGACACTCCGATGTGCCTTGCAGGAATTTATGGGGGTGCAGACTCTGGTGTTAGTAATAACACTAAAAATATTTTTCTGGAAAGTGCCTATTTCGATGCTGTTTCTGTTAGAAAAACTGCAAAAAAAGAAGGTATCAATACAGATTCTTCCTTTCGTTTTGAAAGAGGTGTAGATCCTAATAACACGGTAGTTGCTTTGAAGAAAGCATGTGAATTGTTTCAGGAACTGGCTAACGGTAAGGTTGTTGGGCCTATAATTGATGAGTATCCTACTCCTGTTAAAAAGCAAAATGCTGTATTAAGATATCACAAAATAGATCAAATATTAGGAAAAAGAATTCATAGAGACCAGATAAAGGAAATTTTAAAAGCTCTTGAAATCACAATTATAAGCGATACAAATGAAACTTTAGATTTGGTTATTCCTGCTTACAGGGTTGATGTAACCCGTGAAATTGATGTTATTGAAGAAATTGCTAGGATTTACGGTTACAATCATATTGATATACCTCAAAAGTTCACATTTGCCTATGAGAGTAAAAATCACTTCGATGAAGAATCTCTGGAAAATCAAATTGCTAATCAATTAAAATACAATGGCTTTAATGAAACTATCAACAATTCATTAACTCAAAAACGTGAATCGGAAGGCAATTATGTTGAATTACTGAATCCGCTGAGCAATGAATTAGCAGTTATGAGACAATCCCTGGTTTATGGCTTATTAGAGTGTATTGCTTTTAATATTAATCGAAATCAAAAACAAATCAAATTTTTTGAATTTGGCAAAACCTATTTCAAAACTGCGGGTGGATATAATGAAAATAAAAAATTAGCTTTAGCATTATTTGGTAATTATCAGGAAAATAACTGGATATCTAATTCCAATACTTCTACATTTTATCATTTGAAAGGTGTGGTAAACCAACTATTGCAAACTTTTGGCCTGAATCTTGATGAGAAGCCTCTAGAGTCCAATTTATTTAATGACGGGTTAGAGCTATTCAGCAAAAAAAGTTCCATTGGAAAATTAAGTATCATTAATTCAAAACTTGCAAAAGAATTCGGAATAAAATCTGAGGTATTCTATGCTGAGTTGGAATGGGAGAAAATGGTTCAGGCTATAGCTGGAAAAGGAAAGTACAAATTACAGGACATTCCTAAATTCCCTGGTTCACAAAGAGATTTGGCTCTCTTGGTTGATAAAAGTATCAAATATCACGACTTATATAAAACTGCATTTGAAACAGAAAAAAAACTACTAAAATCTGTGAATTTATTTGATGTATATGAAGGTAAAAATTTACCTGATGGTAAAAAATCTTATGCATTGAATTTCTTCATTCAGGATGAAAATAAAACATTAACAGATAAGGATATTGATAAGGTTATTAATAAATTGCTGGAGAAATTCTCCACACAGTTTAAAGCTGAATTGCGAAATAATTAAAAACCAATATGCATAAAAAAGTAGTAGTTGTAGGAGCAGGTAGTGTAGCTTATCATTTAATTAGAGTATTACTGGATAATACGGTAAATGTTGTTCAGATATTTAACAGAACTCTAAGTAAAGCTCAGGAGCTGGCCAATAATTACAATATAAATTATACCGATAAAATTTCAGAAATCGTAAAAGCCGACATATATATAATATGTACAGCAGATAAAGCAATTTCTGAGATATCGTACTATATACCTTACGAAGATTGTTTAGTTGTACATACTTCAGGATCTACAGCTATTTCTGCATTAAAAGGCAAATACAGGAAAGGGGTTTTTTACCCTTTACAAACTTTTTCTAAACGAAGAACTATCAAAGACATTCCTTTTCTTATAGAAGCCGAGTTTCCTGAAGATGAGCTTTTATTACTAAATCTTGGAAAAAGAATATCAGAAGATGTAAGGGTTACAGATTCGGATACAAGATTAAAAATTCATATGGCTGCCATTTGGGCAAATAATTTTACCAATCACATGTATTATATAGCGAATGAAATTTGTAAAAAACAGAATATTCCTTTTGATATGCTAAAACCGCTGATTAAAGAAACAGCAGGTAAAATTGAAGACGATATTCTTCCGTATGAAGCTCAGACTGGACCTGCCAGAAGAAACGAAGAATTAATAATTAAAAAACATCTAGAAATACTTGAAAAAGAATCTGATAGCCGAAAATATCAGATTTACCAACTACTAACTGATTCAATATTTTACACGTACAATGACAAATTATAAAGAAAAATTACATCACATAACTTCTTTTGTTTTTGATGTAGATGGCGTAATGACTGATGGAAGTCTTATTCTGATTAACAATCAGATGATTCGAAGTATGAACACTAAAGATGGATTTGTATTACAGTATGCTGTAAAAAAAGGTTATAAAATAGCAATTATTACAGGAGGTAAAGACGAATCGGTGGTAAGTAGAATGAAATACCTTGGTATAACTGACGTATATTTAGCCTCTCAAAATAAATGGGAGGATATGGAAGATTTCCTTTACAAATACGGACTTAAACCTCAGGAAGTACTTTATATGGGTGACGACTTACCCGATTATGATGTAATGACTAAGGTGGGTGTAGGAGCTGCTCCGAAAGATGCATGCAGCGAAATACTTTCAATTGCAGATTATATATCTCCTATTTCAGGCGGTCAAGGTTGTGTTCGTGATGTCATTGAACAGGTAATGAGAACCCGTAATGACTGGGACTATTTACAATCTAAAGATGACACAGCCTCTGTTTAACTATTTTTGAACGGAACTATAAATATTGTAATATTGTGATATATATCATGTAATTACATAAGTTATTTACTAACTTTATTGGTTAAAATTTCCTACTTTTATACAAGCCACAAGTACTTAAATATGAGAAAAAAAAACCAACGTAATTTCTGCCTGATCAAGTGTTCGGAAAATAATTACTTTCAATATCAAACCAAAAATCAAATTACATTTCAACAATTTATTTTTTTATTACCTCCTCTACAAAATTATATCTACAGATCTTAATACAGTCAAAATAAATTACGTCCTCAATATTCCGAAAGTCAATTTTGCTACTCTTCATAAACAATAATAAAAATAAGATCTAAAGTTTTTTTCAAAATTTTAGATTAAGTACAGCTTATAATTATTCATATACACATTAATTAGAAGAAGGTGAGAAATTTTCTCCCCTTCTTATTTTATAATCATTTACATTTTAATTCACATTTGTAATAATAATTATTAAATTTATATATTATTTATTAACCCGTAAGTATATGCATAAAATAACCGATGCAGCAAAGCTTTTAAACCCTGAAATTATCACACTTTTTATAACTATTATTTATTCTTTATTTATTCTTTACACAGTAATTAAAATAATTAAAGATACAGAAAGCCCTGCCAAAGCATTAGGATATCTGCTACTTGTACTGGTTTTACCGATAATCGGCGCCATACTTTATTTTTCAATAGGAGTTAATTACAGGCTCGAAAAACTGTATAAGAGAAAATATTTTCGGGACCGAAATTTTTACGAAACCATCAAAAATCAAATTTTTGAACATTCGGAAAAAAGAATTGAAAATCACAGAAAGCTTCTAGAGGGGAAAACACATCCTATCAGAATGCTTTTAAAAGATACCTCTTCAGCTTTATATACTGCTAATCGCACTAAACTTTTAATTAACGGCGAAAACAAGTTTACAGAAGTAATTGATGCTCTTAAAAAAGCAGAAAAACACATTCATATTGAGTATTACATTTTCTCCGATGATAGAATAGGCAATAAAATTAAAGAAATTCTAATTCAAAAAGCAAATGAAGGAGTAACCATTCGATTTATCTACGATGATTTCGGTAGCCATTCACTTAATAAAAAAATGATACCTGAACTTCGAAAAGCTGGTGTTCAGGTAGCAGCCTTTTATAAAATAAAATTATATGCACTGGCTAACCGTATGAATTATCGAAACCATAGAAAAGTAATTGTCATTGATTCTAAAATAGGATTTATAGGTGGAATTAACGTTGACGACAGATATATAAACACTCCTGATACAAAGTTATACTGGAGAGATACTCACCTGATGATTGAAGGAGAAGCCGTTAACGGACTGCAATATAATTTCCTCAATGATTGGAATTTTTGCTCAGAAAGCCCTGTCGATTATTTTGACAGGCAATATTTTTATCCCAAAGACTCTAAGTTTACACAAAAAGATGATGAGCTAATCCAGTTTGCTGCCAGCGGGCCTGATAGTGACAGAGCTACCATCATGCTTGTATATAACGGTATTATCACTGCCAGCCAAAAACGTTTATACTTAACAACTCCTTATCTTATACCTAACGAAACGATTGTAAATGCGTTGAAATTCGCTGCGCTTAGCGGAGTTGATGTACGCTTGTTAGTACCATACAATTCAGACAGCATGGTAGTTAATGCTGCCTCTTGTTCCTATTATTTGGAATTGCTGGCAGCAGGTGTACGTATTTTCAGGTATACCAAAGGATTTGTTCATGCAAAAACGATTGTTTCCGATGACAATCTTTCTATTGTCGGATCTGCCAACATAGATATGAGAAGTTTTGATTTGAATTTTGAAATAAGCGCTCTTGTATATAGTCGTAAAATCAATGAAGAATTATGTAATGCTTTTATGGAAGATTTAGCAAACAGTACAGAAATTTCTTATGCTGAATGGAACCAAAGAAATAAATTAGTCAAATTCGGAAACTCTATGGCTAAACTGATATCTCCTTTACTTTAAAACATAGGATTATCACTGATGCATATAATTTTCTTTTATGAACGGAATAATCTTACTATCTAGAAAATATAAAACCCCTTACAAATTAATTAAATTTTAAACTATAAAAAGCTGAAACTTTCTTATTAAAAATACCCATTATCAGACAAATCAAAAATAATGAATTAAACAAAAATTCAGACTTTCAACATTTGCCTATTATTTCTCACGCAAATGTCAATAAATCCTTTATTTAAATCAAAAATCAGGCTAACATTAATGGTGATTTTTTAACTGTAAAACTGATATTTTTTCGTATATTTGCCAACTAATTTTTTACCCTAGGCAGAGAATAAAAAATGAGCAATAAATTTCAAGAATACAAAGGACTCGATCTAAATAAATTTGCAGACGAAATATCTGCTTTTTGGAAAGAAAAAAACATTTTTCAGGAAAGTATTAACTCTCGTGAGGGAAAACCTCAATATGTTTTTTTTGAAGGACCACCTTCTGCTAATGGAATGCCGGGAATACATCACGTCATGGCCCGAACCATTAAAGATATTTTCTGCAGATATCATACACTAAAAGGAAAACAGGTGCACAGAAAAGCCGGTTGGGATACTCATGGATTACCTGTTGAACTGGGTGTCGAAAAGGAATTAGGAATAACCAAAGAAGACATTGGTAAAAAAATATCAGTTGAAGATTACAATAAAGCCTGCAGAGAAGCTGTAATGCGTTATACAGGTGCCTGGAATCAGCTTACCGAGCAAATAGGTTACTGGGTAGATATGAAACATCCCTATATTACCTATGAGCCCAAATACATGGAAAGTGTCTGGTGGTTATTAAAACAAATTTACAATAAAAATCTCCTTTACAAAGGATACACAATACAGCCTTATTCCCCAAAAGCAGGAACAGGATTATCGTCTCATGAATTAAGTCTGCCCGGTGCCTACCGAGATATAACAGATACAACTATCGTAGCTCAGTTCAAAGCTCTGAAAAATAGTACGGAATTGTTCTCTTCTATAAAAGGTGATGTATATTTCTTAGCTTGGACCACTACTCCTTGGACGCTTCCTTCCAATACGGCATTAACGGTAGGAACAACGATTGATTATGTATTAGTGCAAACTTTTAATCAATATACTTTTGAACCGGTAAATATTATCTTAGCCAAGGCATTGCTAAATTCTCAAATGAGTGGAAAATACAAATTATCCGAAACAGATGATGAGTTTGAAAATTATAAGGCTGAAGATAAGAAGATACCTTATAAAATACTTGCAGAATATAAAGGAAAAGATTTAGTAGGCATTAAATATGAACAGTTGTTACCATGGGCTTTACCTTACGAAAATCCTGAAAAAGCTTTTGTTGTTATAGACGGTGATCATGTAACTACTGAAGATGGTACTGGGATAGTACACACGGCCGCCACATTTGGTGCTGATGATGCTAAAGTATCTAAAGAGCACGGAATTCCTCCTATGCTGGTACTTGATGAAAATCAAAATCCGGTTCCGTTAGTAGACTTACAAGGTAAATTCCTTCAAAGTTTACCAGAACCGTTTGGGGGAAAATATGTTCGTATTGAATATTACAAAGATGAAGAAATGCCAGAACGTTCAACAGATGTTGAACTGGCCATTTTACTTAAAACGGAAAACAAGGCTTTTAAAGTTGAAAAATATTCACACAGTTACCCACATTGCTGGCGAACAGACAAACCGATTCTCTACTATCCGCTGGATTCCTGGTTTATTAAAATACCGGAAGTCAGAGATAGAATGTCTGAACTGAACCAATCAATCAACTGGAAACCTAAGGCTACCGGAGAAGGAAGATTTGGGAACTGGCTTGAAAATGCAAACGACTGGAATCTTTCCCGATCTAGATATTGGGGAATCCCATTACCTATATGGAGAACTGAGGATGCCAAAGAAGAAATAGTTATTGGTTCTTTAGAAGAATTAATGACAGAAATGAATAAATCAGTAGAGGCTGGATTCATGCCTCACAACATATTTGAAGGATTTATTTCCGGAGATTATACTGAAGATAATTATAGCAAAGTAGACCTGCATAAAAATATAGTTGACCAGATTATTCTTGTTTCAAAAAGTGGAAAACCGATGAAACGGGAGTCTGATCTTATTGATGTTTGGTTCGATTCAGGCTCCATGCCTTATGCTCAATGGCACTATCCATTTGAAAATAAGCAAATGATAGATTCCGGAAAATCATATCCTGCCGATTTTATTGCAGAAGGAGTAGATCAGACCCGGGGTTGGTTTTACACACTTCATGCAATAGGCACTATGGTCTTTGATAGTCTGACGTATAAAAATGTGGTATCAAACGGATTGGTTCTGGACAGCAAAGGGAATAAAATGTCTAAGAGTAAAGGCAATGCGGTTGAACCATTTGAAACATTAGCCATGTTTGGTCCTGATGCAACCCGTTGGTATATGATATCCAACGCCCAGCCCTGGGATAATTTAAAGTTTGATTTGAAAGGTATTGATGAAGTAAGAAGAAAAATATTCGGCACTTTATACAATACTTATTCATTTTTCTCACTTTACGCTAATGTTGACGGGTTTACATTTAAAGAAGCTCCTATTCCTTTTCATGAAAAAAATGAATTGGATCAATGGATTATATCCGAATTAAATTTACTTATTGAAGAAGTTGATAATTTTTATGCCGATTATGAACCTACAAAAGCATTACGTGCAATAAACACTTTTGTTATAGATAACTTAAGCAATTGGTATGTAAGGCTTTCCAGAAGACGTTTCTGGAAAGGAGAATACTCTCATGATAAAATATCTGCATACCAGACTTTATATACCTGTTTAGTTAATGTTGCTAAGTTAATGTCACCGGCTGCCCCTTTCTATTCAGACAAATTATACCGGGATTTAAATCAGGTTACTAATCAGGAGCCGTTTTTATCTGTACATCTTGCTGATTTCCCTCTAAAAGATGCAAACAGTATAAATACTATTCTTCTGGAGCGAACCCATCTGGCTCAACAAATTACCAGCATGGTATTTTCACTAAGAAAAAAAGAAAATATAAAAGTACGTCAACCCTTACAAAAAATAATGATACCTGTGCTAAATGAAGAAAATCAATCCCATTTAGAAGCTATCATTCCTATAATCAAACAAGAAGTAAACGTAAAAGAAGTACAACTTCTTAATCCTAAAGAAGCTTCTGATTTAATTGTTAAAGCAGTTAAACCTAACTTCAAAGCTTTAGGACCAAAATTAGGTAAAGATCTAAAAACAGTATCCCAGGAGCTTCAGAATTTTTCAAATGAACAAATTCAGGAACTTGAGCAAGCAGGAAAAGTAAATGTTCAAGGGTACGAACTTACTCTTGAAGACATCGAAATCAGCACTCAGGACATCACCGGCTGGCTGGTTACCACTGATGGCAAATTAACCGTTGCCCTGGATATTACTATAACACCGGAATTAAAATCGGAAGGTATAGCCCGGGAATTGGTTAACAGAATACAAAATCTTAGAAAAGATCAAGGCCTGGAAGTTACAGACAGAATTTCATTGATTTTTGAATCAAATGAAGAGATTGAAAAAGCTGTAAACGCAAACTACGAATATATCTGCTCGGAAACCTTAACTGACAAGTTATCTTTTTCTGATAACATCACAGATGGAACTGAGCTGGATATTGACAATATTATTATTAACCTATCCTTAAAAAAAATGTAAAACTATGGCAGAAGACAGATTAAGATACTCGGACGAAGAGCTGGAAGAGTTCAAAGCAATTATCTTGGATAAAATTGAGAAAGCAGAAAATGATTTATCCATGTTAAAAGAGGCTTTTGTAAACGATTTAAATAATGGAACTGATGATACCTCTCCTACATTCAAAGCTTTTGAAGAGGGTTCTGAAACTATGAGTAAAGAAAGTAATGCTCAACTAGCATCCCGTCAGGAAAAGTTTATCCGTGATTTAAGAAATGCACTGGTAAGAATAGAAAATAAAACTTATGGTATTTGTCGTGTGACAGGTAAACTTATAGGTAAAGAACGATTAAAAGCTGTGCCTCATGCTACTTTGAGTATTGAAGCTAAAAATAAGCAATACTAAAAATGAAAAAAGTCCTAGGTATAACCTTTCTTATCCTGCTCATTGATCAGATATCCAAAATTTATATAAAAACTCATTTTCATTTACATGAAGAAGTAAAGGTTTTCGACTGGTTCTACCTTACTTATGTTGAAAATCCCGGAATGGCATACGGAGTACAATTGGGCGGGTTTTTAGGCAAGATAGGATTGAGCTTATTACGACTGGTTTTAATTGCTTTTATGGCTTTTTATATTAATAAATGGTCTAAAAAAGCAACTTCCTGGTTATTTATTATACCTGCAGGACTTATATTTGCGGGCGCAATCGGTAATTTAATTGATAGCATATTCTACGGAATTATTTTTGACACCGGCACTACGTACGATTCTGCTTTTCAGGTTTGGGACGGATATTCGGGAATTTCAAAACTTAATTTTGAAGGCTACGCTCCGTTATTCGGAGGTTGTGTTGTCGATATGTTCAGATTTCCGCTTATAGACAGTATCCTTCCCGAATGGGTTCCAATATGGGGAGGTGATCGTATTCAATTTTTTAACTATATATTTAATGTTGCAGATTCATCCATAACTGTAGGTGCAATAATACTTGCCTTTGCTTATTTTTTCAAGCCAGGCGTATTCCCTAAAGAATGGTTTAAATAATAAAATATATAAAGCTTTATATCATAAATGAGGAAATAATTTAAATTATTTCCTCATATTTTTTTCCTTAAATTTTACCAAGACTTTCTATTAATGTAAATTTGCACTTCATTAAAATACATTTATGAGAGTTTTAACAGGAATACAAAGTACAGGCACACCTCATTTAGGAAATTTATTAGGTGCTATTTTGCCCGCAGTAAAATTAAGCAAAGACCCTAATAACGAGTCTTTTTTCTTTATTGCGAATCTTCATTCAATGACTCAAATCAAAGATTCAAAAATATTAAAGCAAAATACTTATGAAATTGCAGCAACCTGGCTTGCCTGTGGATTAGATACTTCTAAAACCTTTTTTTATCGTCAGTCCGATATTCCTGAAGTCACTGAGCTTATGTGGTACCTGCTTTGTTATTTTCCTTACAGCCGTCTGGCATTAGCCCATGGTTTTAAAGATAAAGCTGATAGATTGGAGGATGTAAATGCCGGTTTATTTACCTACCCTATGCTGATGGCAGCAGATATACTTTTATATGATGCAAACATTGTTCCTGTGGGAAAAGATCAACTTCAACATTTGGAAATGACACGAGATGTAGCTCAAAGATTTAATCATATACACGGAGAAGTTTTAGTACTGCCAGAATCAAAATTGCAGGAAAACACCATGTACGTGCCCGGAACTGATGGAAACAAAATGAGTAAGTCAAGAGGAAATACAATTCAGATTTTTGCTCCCGAAAAAGAGTTAAAAAAACAGATTATGTCCATAGTTACAGACTCAACACCTTTGGAAGAACCTAAAAATCCGGATACTTGTAATGCATTTGCTATATATAAGTTAATTGCCAGCAAAGATGAAACTGAAACTATGAGAAAAAACTACCTTGCTGGTGGTTATGGTTACGGACATGCAAAAAAAGAGTTATTGGAAATAATTCTCAGAGAATTTGCTGAAGCAAGAGAAAAATACAATTATTACATGGATAATTTAGATCTTTTAGAAAATATTCTTTTGGAAGGTGCAGAAAAAACCAGAGTAATAGCTTCAGAAACATTAAGCAGAATACGTAAATCTTTGGAAGTAAAATAAAAAAAATTGCAGCAAAAGAAATGACCTTTGCTACAATCTAAACTAAACTAATTAAACTAATATTCCAATTCTATTGAAAAGGATACAAATTTACTAATTTTTTTTATTACAAAATGAAAAACCTGATAGATTTTCTTTATAAAATGAAATTTATCAGGCTTTTTATTAACAAAAAAATTAAACAATTAATGTTTAATAATTTTTCCACCGGCTAAAGTCTGCTGGCTTACTTCAGGTTTGCCGTATATATCTATTACACCTCCTGCACGGGTTTTAGCATTAACTTTTTCAGTTGCCGTAATCATCGCATTCCCTCCTGCATTAATTGCTACTGATGCATTTTCAGAATCCAGATCTTTTCCATTATACTTACCTCCGGAAGTAATGACTACATCCTGCTCATCAGCATGACCTGAAACATTAATAATTCCTCCGGAATTGACTCTTGCTTCTAATTTAGAAGTTTCAACTTCAGCACTGACCATAGCTCCTTCTTTAGCATTTAAAAAAACTGAAGAAGAAGATATTTTATCCACTACTTTCACTACTGCTCCCTCACTGGCCTGCGCACTACTAATTTCTCCCTGATAATAAATCTTTACTTTTACATCATCTCCTGCTAAAAGTTTGGTAGTTTTCATTCTTACTTTTAATTCTCCGTTTTTATTCACCACATCTACATCTTCTCTTTTTAAACCAGTAATCACTACCTTATTTTCATCGGAAGCTATAATATCAGCAGATATCCTGTCAAAGACTTTTACTATGGAAAAATCTCCCATGTCCAACTCTTTTTTTTCCTGAGCTGTCATTCCCAGAAATCCTAGGAAAAACAAAACTATAACAACTAATCTTTTCATATTTATATTACTTATATAATACATTTTCAATAATTAGGCCATACTCTAAGTAATCATTGTATCAATCGGGTACAAAATCAAGACAAATAGAATTCATACAATATCTTTTCCCGGTAGGTTCAGGTCCATCATCGAAAACATGGCCTAAATGAGATTTACACCTTCCGCATAAAACTTCCTCCCTCACCATCCCATAACTTGTATCCTGCTTATATACAACACTATTTTTGCGAGAAGGTTCGAAAAAAGAGGGCCAGCCACAAGTAGATGAAAATTTAGAATCTGAACGAAAAAGCTGATTTCCACATACTGCACAATAGTATATACCTAACCCTTTAAAATCATTATATTTACCCGTAAACGGAACTTCCGTGTCACCTAAACGTGCAACTTTGTATAATTCAGGATTTAAAATCTTTTTCCATTGAGCATTACTTACATTAATTTGTTGGGTATCTGTTCTTGAAAAATATGGATTAATCCTATTTTCAGCTGTTTCAGAACCGGATTTGATAGCATGTTTTTTACTTCCTGTACATCCTGTAAACAAAAGGCAGAAAATAATAGTTCCGATAAATAATTTTAAATTAGTAATCATACCTTTAAGATTTATAATTAAAATTTAATTTAGTTATAACAAAAACTGAGCTATTTTATTACAAAAAAGCTGATATGGTAATTACTGATAAAAAAAATTAATTAAAAAATTATTTGCTGATTAATGAAAGCCAGGATATTAAAAAAAATACATCATTATTTTCAGATTCTATAGAAAAGTTAACCAGTAACTTATTTTCTTTCATATAATGAGTAATAATTTCCAAACGTTTCAAATTTTTCATATATGCTTTGTAATCTGAAAATTCCTTTTGAGTTCTCATTTTGTCAAAATTAACTTTCATATAAAAGATCACGTCAGAACTTATTTTAGGGGCAAATACAGCATTATTTACTGTGCTTAAAACCAAATAATCAGGCTCACTTTGAGCTTCTATTTTAAACAAAGGAAAAAACTCCCTACTTATTTCACCATTTTTCAGCAAAATATTTTCATGTGTCAGATACGTTTTTAAACCATAGGCATCTGATTTAATTTTAACATTAAATCCCGGAACAAAATTAATTTTTTCTTTGATTACTTCTACTTTTTCAAAGTTATCGTCATACTCATAAGAAATTTGCTGTTCTTTCTGCTGTACAGGCTCTTTAATCTCAACCTGAACTTCATTTTTAAAATAAGGTAAAATACTATCTGTATTTAATCTATATTCCCCAATTTTAAAAGACTTATGGGAAGCATAAGAACTTATATCGGCATTTAGCCATAAAGAAACAAAATTATCTTTACTAAATACAGGTGCTTTAATTGGTTTTGAAACACTAAATTTATGAGAATTTATTTTAATTTCTCCTTTTATAGCTGAATCTTTCCAATGAATGCTTCCTTCACTGCTTAAATTATAAAAAACTATTTCACCTTTTTTATTTAGTATATTTTTGAAAGGACTTTCTTTAATTTTTACTGTATTTTTTTTTAAAATTAACTCTTTTAAGATATCCGAAACTTTTTCCTTTGTAGCTGAATATGCAAATACAACGGTATTCTTGTTATATAATAATTTCCACTTTCTATCTTTACTTGAATATAATGATGATAAATCCTTATCATTTTCTAAGTCCAGATGTGTAGTCACATATTTGTGAAATAATTTATAATCTTTTATGTTGAGAGATCCGAATATGGTGGTTTCTTTTTTTCCATCCACTGTAAAAAGAAAAATATCCGCCGGTATGTCGACTGTTCCTATTAGTGAATTTACATTAGTAAGAGAATCAGGTAAATACCTCTGATTACTGATAAATTTTTTCACTAATCGATAAGTATCCAGCTTGATCAGAGTTTTTGTCTCGTTATAAACTAAAATATTCTGTGATTGTTTTTTCTGATACCAAAAATATCCACATAAAAGAATAATTAGTGAAAAGAAGGCTGTGCATATCAGGTAAATAATTTTTTTCATTTTTACATATCGGTTAACATTTCCGACAATTTTAAAAAGTATTTCAATGAATTTTTATCTTCCTCAGTAGTGCTGAAATTATATTCTCCTACAACTGAATTTCCTTTTACCCCTTCATCTTTACCATTAATTTCGCCCATAGCTCCGAATAGGTTTCTCATTTTTATGAATTCCTCAATATTATCAAATCCGCTTTTAGGTAATTTTCCAACTAGCCTGTAGGGTTTAAAATTGAAATTAAATTTATTAGAAGTAAGATTTATTTTATCCTTTTTATCAAGATTTGCTTTGAATGTATTTGTTTTGATTTTTAACAATTCATCTTTTGATGATCCAACAAATACAATATTTTCATTCTCTTTTATAAACATATAAAATGACACCGGCTCTATATTGGTATGGTGTATATGATAGATACCATCTTCTACATTAACTGTACCTTTTTTAATACCGTAATTTAATATCGAGTAAATAATCCGCGGATTATCTGATGAAGCCATAAATAAGAAATCCGGCACATTATATGTTTTTACTTTTTCCACTTCAGTTGCATTATAGTCTTCATCATAGTCATACGTTTTATACGAGTGTTCTTTAGCAGTAAAACCCTTTAATAAAAAGAGAGCATCACCTTTAATAACTTCAGCAACAGATTTTTCATCTAAAAACAAAGAAAATAATTCAGCAAAAAGATTTATTTCATCTTTATTTTCTTTAAAGACTTCTCCATAAATACGAGCCATAAATTTAGGATATAATTCTAATAGTTTCTGAGTATTTATTGCCGAACTCATATAACCAACCACTTCGTCAGAATCAATATATTTATAAAATTTTTTGTTTAGTTTATGGTTATAAAGTTGCTTGTACATTTCTACATCTTTATCGTAAAGCTCAAAATTATATTTTAACCGTATAGCATTTTTATCCATGTTTAATGAGCCTGAAACATTTTTACTTAAAACATTTGTAAGCAATGATATGTTATAATAATAATACAGCTTTGAGTAAATGAATTTATTAGATTGAAGAAGACTCCAAGGTCTTGACATATTCACAAAGTAAGTTACAGCCGCATCCTTATCAATACTTTTTCTATATTCTTCATTTTCCATGATTGAAGGTTGTGCTTTAGTCCTTCTAAAAATAGATTCCCCATAAGAATACATCCAATTCTTTAATATTTCATTTTTGATACTATCTTGAGATGCCTGATATTTATCATAAGCCTTTTCATCATAATATTCCCTTTCTTCATAATTATCATATTCAACAGGCGAATCTTCAAAATCATCATCATCAGTTTGTTCATCATACTCAGAGTGAACAGCTATAGTATCTACATCAGAATAGCGATCATAATTATCAGAGGAAACTATTGCTGAGTCTGCTGCAACCGCTATATCTGAAAAATCTTCGTTATAATCATATTTTTTTAAAACAATTGAATCTTCCGGATAATAAAAATCGTAGCTTGATTTTTCTGTCAATCCATAACGTTTAGCAATAATCGTATCTTTTCTTAAATACTCATCATTTAATTCACCATAAACTAACAAAAGCTTTTTGGTATCCCAAATTAAATACTGACCTGATTCATAAAATTCTTTAGATCCATTATTGAGTTTTATTTTTTTATTTATATCTTCTTTTTGCTGTATTAGCCGGTCAAATTTTAAAGCATTATCCAATGAAACCAGATAACAGTTAAAGATAATACTATCATTAATTTGTTGATAAAAATACATATCTGCAGAAAAGTCGATACCTGTATCTCTTATATCTTTATCTTCTTTCTCTTTTTTAAAAAATTGGTTGAGAAGCACGCCTCCCATACGGGTTTTATTAAAATCTTCCAGACTAATGTGTTCTAAAAATTTATTTCCTTTGGCATGAATGACTATAGAAGCATCTCTAGGTATTTTATAAACTAATTCTTCCTGTGCTGAAAGAACCATGAAAAACGATAGAATTAATGTTGTAAATATAAATTTCATCAGGGTACTAATTGTATTTGGTTTGAAATATTGGCCGTATTATTTATCAGATGCAAAATGGATGTTTTCTGCATTACTGATTTTTTACTCTTTGAAAGAGTAGATTTTGTGTTTTTTATTTGCTGTACAGTATAAGGAAATCTGTAAATACTTGTATATGTTGCATTTTTAAAAATTTCCTTATCATCTTTTTTTAATTTATTAAAAGCTGTTTTTGCACTTGCATTATTATATTCGTATTTAAATATTTTTTTTGACGTCTGATAACTGTATGCAGGAACCTCATCTACTTTTAATTTGTATGCTGTAAAAATTTCTTTACTTGCCTTGTTAAGAATTGAAACGTGATCAAAATTAAAACTTACAGTTGCAATAAACTGAGTATAATCCGTATGATAAGTAACTTTACTGATACCTTTGATTTTTTTTAGTTTTGCTGATAAATCTTCTAAATTTTTTTGTATATCTTTCTTTTTAGGAATTTTATGTCCGTTTATGCTATCAAGAAGCATAATTGAAGAAACTTTATTTTTACTCTGGCTCAAATTAATGGTTAAGGACATTTTTCCACTTCCGTCAGGATTCATATCTACCTCCTCCAAAATTTCAAAACACGAAGTTAACAAAGAACAAGTACTTAAAATAAAAATCACTTTTAAATATCTAAATTGGCCTGAAAAGAATAAAATCATGATATTTAATAATTAGAATCAACAAATATATTGAAATTAAACGATCTAATACTAATAAACGCTTTTTTCTACAAGGCCTAAGAATAATAATAAGATTTTTACGATGTTTTTACAATAATAAAAAAACTACAACAACTTATCTTCCCACTCCTCAGGCTTAAATCCTACTAAAACAAAAGAATCTGTAACTAGCAAAGGTCTCTTCACCAACATTCCATTACTTGCCAGTAAAGAATATAGTTCTTCATCTTTCGCCTCTTTTACTTTATCCTTCAGATTTAGTTCTTTATATACTTTTCCTGAAGTATTAAAGAATTTCGATAAAGGATAATTACTTTTTTCCTTCCAGCTTTTTAATTCACTTTCCGAAGGATTTTGAATTGCAATATTTCTTTCTTCAAATTCCAAATTATGTTCATCTAACCATTTTAATGCTTTTTTACAAGTACTGCAATTTGGATAACAAACTATATGTATTTTTGACATTTGTTTTATTTTTAAATTCCGTTAAATATACATATTAAAAACAAAATATTTTCATTTTTTAAATTACTGATTATAAGCAAACAATCATTCGTAAAAGGGTTAAATTAGTAAAAAACTCATTATTATTAGTATCTTGCAAATGAATTTATAATTACATATTTGATGGCTAAAGAAAAGTTGGTTGCACCATTTTTAAAATGGGTGGGAGGAAAAAGGCAAATTATGCCCTCTATCATCAGCTTAATGCCTGAGAACATAGACGATTACCAATATATAGAACCATTTATCGGCGGAGGAGCCGTTTTATTTCACCTTCAGCCCAATCAAGCAATTCTTAATGACTCCAACACCGAACTAATCAACGTATATAAAGTGGTAAAAAATCATTTTACTTCTTTGATAAAAGATTTAGCAAAACATGAAAACACTTCTGAATACTTTTATTCCATACGAAACCTAGATCGTACGGAGGAATACAAAAATTTAACCGATGTCCAAAGAGCTTCCCGTTTTATTTATTTGAATAAAACTTGCTATAACGGATTGTATAGAGTAAACAATGCAGGTAAGTTCAATACTCCCTTTGGGAAATATAAAAATCCTACTATAATAAATGAATCCGTTCTGAAAGCAGTCAGCCAATTTTTAAATGAAAATGAAATTTTATTAAAAAATTCAGATTATGAAAGCATATTAAAATCAGCAAGTCCAAAATCATTTATTTATTTAGATCCTCCTTATCATCCAATATCTGAAAGCTCAAATTTTACAGGCTACGTTCAGGGAGGATGGAATAAAACCGATCAGATAAGACTTAAAGAAGCTTGTGACGAACTAAATTCAAGACATATCAAGTTTTTGCTTTCCAACTCTTCTTCAGAATTTATAAAGGATTTATATAAAGATTATTTCCAATTTACGGTTAAAGCCAGTCGCTCAATCAATTCCAAAGGTGAAAAAAGAGGAGAAATTGATGAAGTTTTAATAAGAAATTATGAATGAATCGAAAAACGAAAGTGCCTGGATAAAAATATTTGAAAAATATAAAATTCTGGAGAGACTTTCAGAAGAAAGCTGTATTGAAATTTCATCACTTGAGATTAATGAATTTCGTGAAGCTCGGTTGATGACTAAGTTCGATCATCGCTCACAATTACCTAAATTATTTAAAAACAACAACTTATCTATCTTACCCATATCCAGAGGCAATTATATTATAGGCACATTTGAAACATTTCATCCGTTTGCCAAAAATCAAAAAATAATTACTGAAAATATTAAGTTCCCTCCATTGCTGGAAAGTTTAAATTACGAAAATATCACCAGTGAAGCCGCTGCTATTAATTGTGCCTATATATCTGGAATTCTTCAAGATTTTACAGAAGATGATAAACTTATGCCTACCGTTAGTGGCAGAATGAGTTCTTCTTGTTTTGATTTTATTATTGATCACAGTGCAGGCAAACTTCCGGTTCATGTAGATAATTCCCAGCTTGAAATTGATGGCGGTTATGAAGGTAGAAATAACTTGTATTTACTGGAGGCTAAAAATTACTTATCCGACGATTTTTTAATACGTCAGCTATATTATCCTTTCAGATTATGGCAAAAAAAAATATCAAAATCTATTGTGCCTTTATTCTTGACTTATAGTAACGGTTTTTTTCACTTACGTGAGTATTTTTTTAATGAGACTGAGCATTACAATTCTCTGGAATTAATCAGGGAAAAAAAATACACTCTTAAAAATAAACAAATAGACAGGGAAACCATTATTCTAATTGCTGAACAAATATCTTTAATTGAAGAACCAGAAATTCCTTTTCCTCAGGCCGACAATTTTGAAAGAATTATTAATTTAGGTGAGCTGTTAAAAGTTCGTGAATTTCTGACAAAAGAAGAGATTACAGAAAATTATGATTTCGATCCCAGGCAGACAGACTATTATATAAATGCCGGAAAATATCTGGGAATTTTACAGTACACTCAGCGTAAGGGGCAAAATGGTTGTACCCTTACTGAAAAAGGGAATAATGTTTACTCGCTTTCTTTGTATAATCGACAATTAGAATTCAGCAAACTGATACTTCGTCATAAAATTTTTAACCAGACAATTAAAAACTACTTTAAACACAAAACTCTGGACAGAAATTTAGTGATACTGCTTATGAAGGATTGTTTGTTATTCAATATCCGTTCAGAAAATACGTACCATCGAAGAGCCTCTACAATTATCAACTGGACCCAATGGATTATTGCTCTGACCGAATCTTCTTCCCAAACTTATACATTATTTGACATGGAATAAACCATTTTTTATCGCACGACTGAAAAAATCATTTCATCCAGATAACTATCATTTTTATAAATAGCCTTCTTCAGAGTTGCTTCGTATTGAAATCCTGCTTTAACCAATACTTTCTGAGATTGTTCATTTATACTAAAAGGCTTTGCAAACACTCTGCTGATATCCCAGGTAGAAAAACTATAGTTTACCATCTCTTTTAAAACTTCCGGCATAATACCTTTTCCCCAGTATGATTCAGAAAGCCAATAGCCGATCTCAACACTTTTCCTGTATATATCAGGTTGAAGAGTTACTCCTACAGCCCCTACAGCTTTTCCATCTATGTGTATGGCAAACTCTTTAACCGGATTTTCATAGAGATTTAATGAAATAAACGTTTGTCCGTCTTTTTCTGTATACGGAAAAGGAAAGGAATCTCTTAAATAACGAAATATGTTATAATTGTTGGCATGTTTTACCAGACTCATAACATCCGACTCTTCCCATTTTTTCAATTCGAAGTTCATAAAATCATATATTTTAATTTTGATTGAAAATATTTGCTGACATTATAATATATGAACTCTTATTTCAACTTAATATAATCAGCCATATCATAACAAAAATAGAAAATAAAAAAATATAATGCATAAATAAGTATCAAAAACTATATTTGCCAACACAAAATAAATATATAATATCTAAAATCACAAATTAATGGAATTTTTAAACGGAATTAATGCTCTGACACTTGTATTTGTCTCAGTGCTGATTTTTGCCATAGCGTATCGTTTCTATGGTATATTTATAGCTAAAAAGGTTTTACGCCTGAATTCAAAAAATGTCACGCCTGCAATTGAATTTGCTGACGGTCATGACTATGTAGCCACCAACAAAAATGTTCTTTTTGGACATCATTTTGCAGCTATTGCCGCTGCAGGACCATTGGTAGGTCCTGTACTGGCTGCCCAGTTCGGTTATTTGCCCGGAGCTTTATGGATACTTATAGGCTGCGTATTGGGTGGAGGTGTACACGATATGGTAGTACTATTTGCTTCCGTTCGACACAAAGGACAGAGCTTGGCCACTATAGCTTCGAAAGAAATTGGTCCAGTTACAGGAACCATAGCCGGTTTTGCCATTTTATTTATCCTTATACTGACACTGGCAGGACTATCACTAGCTTGTATAAGTGCTATGCACGAAGCTTCATGGTCTTTATTTACAGTGATTATCACTATGCCCATTGCCGTTTTGATGGGCTTAATTATGAGATACAGAAAAGACAGCGTAACACTGGCCAGTATTGTCGGAGTTGTCTTATTAGTCACCGGCATCATCTCTGGGCACCACCTGATGCAGAATGAAACCTTAAATGACATGTTTCACTGGAATATTAAGACTATTTCCATAGCCATTCCTATTTATGGCTTTCTTGCATCTGTTTTACCCGTATGGCTGTTATTGGTTCCAAGAGACTATCTTTCCACTTATCTTAAAATCGGAACTATTTTGATGCTTGCTATTGGTATTATATTTGTTCACCCTACTATTGAAATGCCTGCAATCACTTCATTTGTGAACGGAGGAGGACCCGTGATCGGAGGACCGGTTTTACCCTTCATATTCATTGTTATTGCTTGTGGAGCTATCTCCGGATTTCATGCAATTATTGCAACAGGTACCACACCGAAAATGATTTCTGATGAAAAAGAAATATTATTTGTTGGTTATGGGGCAATGTTAGTAGAGGGCTTTGTTGCCCTGATGGCCTTAATTGCAGCCTGTACGTTGATGCCGGGAGATTATTTTGCTATCAATACACCAGTGGATGCTTACCAGAGCTTCCTGGCAGCACATCCGGATTTGCATAGTGTCGATCTTCAGTATTTTATAGACCATATTGGTATTGATCTTCACGGACGTACCGGTGGTGCGGTTTCCCTGGCAGTAGGTATGGCACATATTTTCAATAATATTCCTTATATGGATGAATTAATGGCTTACTGGTACAATTTTGCCATTATGTTTGAAGCTGTATTTATTCTTACTGCTATTGATGCCGGAACTCGTGTAGGACGGTTTTTCCTACAGGAAATGCTGGGAGGAGTAATTCCTAAATTTAACGATAAAAACTGGGTTCCTGGCATAATAATCAGCAGCATCCTGTTCACCTTTGCCTGGGGATATCTCGTGTACACAGGTAATGTGAGTAGCATCTGGCCTCTGTTCGGAATCAGCAACCAATTATTAGCCGCCTGCGGTCTCATTGTATGTACAACCATGCTGATTCGTATGAATCGAAAAAAATACGCTTTATGTTCTGCCATTCCGGGAGTCTTTATGGCTATTATCACTTTTTGGGCAGGATATATTCAAGTGGTGGATATATACCTTCCTAAAGAACAATACCTTCTTGCTTCCCTGGCTGTAATAGCTATGCTTTTAATGCTTTTTGTCTTTGTGGGAGCCTTTAGACGATGGGCGGAATTAATGAAAATTCATACAACAGTAGTTGACAAGTACGGAGATACCGTTAAAGAAATTGTTGAGCCCTGATTCAACTGAAAATAAATTTTGAAAAGGCAGGATCACCTGCCTTTTTTTATTTAAAATAACTTAATTTGCATCATTATAATCATTCAAATAATGAAATATATAATTTTCACACTTACACTGCTTTTCAGCTTGTTATGCCATTCGCAAACTTTCGACCTGATACCTCTGGGTATATACGGAGGTTTAGATGAAGACAATCTTTCCGCATATATAATCAGTGAAAAAGACAAAAATGAATTTTTATGTTTGGATGCCGGAACTATACGGACCGGAATAAAAAAAGCTATTGAAAAGCAATCTTTAGCTGGAAGTCCGGATAGCTTATTGAAAAATAATATTAAAGGTTATTTTATTTCCCATGGACATCTGGATCATGTTTCAGGAATGATTATTAATTCTCCGGACGATTCACCTAAAAACATTTATGCCCTTTCTCCGGTTATCGAAATTTTAAAAAAATATTATTTCACAGAGGGACCCTGGATCAATTTTGCCAATGAAGGTAATTTTCCCCAATTAAATAAATATTATTACCGGTCTTTTAACGCTTTTGATACATTTGCTATTGACAACACACAACTTACCGGACAAATTTTTGAATTAAGCCATGGAACTCCTTATAAAAGTTCTGCCCTTTTGGTGAAATCTGAAAATCAATATATTCTTTATTTAGGAGATACGGGAGCAGACCGGATAGAAAAGTCTACACAGTTGAAACTACTTTGGAAAACTATTGCTCCTTTAATCAATCAAGGTTCTTTGAAAGCCATACTTATTGAAGTATCTTTTCCTAATTCCCAGCCTGAAAATTTATTATTTGGTCATCTGACACCTGCCCTCCTTTATGAAGAACTCACTCATTTATCATCCTACTGCAAAAGCGGCAAACTTAAAAATCTACCCGTGATCATAACGCATCTAAAACCATCAGGTACGGCTATAGAAACTATAAAAAAAGAACTGATTACCCATAATGTTTTAGAAGTTTCGCTTATTTTTCCTGAACAAGGTAAAAAAATCTCTCTTTGAGGCTTAGTTTAATTTAGCTGATTAAAAAAAATATTCATAATCAATTATTTATAGATATAAAAAAGCATACAAAGAAAAAATCCTGTTTTTTTTTATTGTAAATCAAAAAAAAGTTGTAAAATTGCATCATAATTAAGCGGAAGTAGCTCAGTTGGTAGAGCGTCAGCCTTCCAAGCTGAATGTCGCGAGTTCGACCCTCGTCTTCCGCTCAAAAAAAGAGTATCTTTGTTAAGATACTCTTTTTTATTTTGATTATTAAACGTTTACTTTTCAGTGATTTTTTAATTTTTTCACCAATTTCTTTTCCGATAATTCCCATATACCTTTTTGTGTAAAAAAATAAATCTGTTTTCCGTCGCTTTCTGCGAAAAGAACTGGTTCTGAGTGAAGAGAAGACGGTGCTCCTAAAAATTCATTGGTTAATTGAAAAGCATTGGTATCGTGCCCGCTGAAAACCTCATCATTGTGACTATGTTCTTTTAATGAACCTGATGGTAAAAGCATGATACCCTGCTGAGTGATAAACAAATAAGACTGATCTTTTATTCCGACTATTTTATATAATTTATTTTCTTTGTTACCTACATAAGAAAAGGTTGGAATTTCTCCTAAGTAATTATCACTTTTCTTAAATGCTATATTATCGGGCATAACTATCCAAACATTGGAATCATTATCAGAATAGAGTGATTCTACAATATTATCCGGTAGCCCGTTACCACTATGTGCCTCTTCTGCATATCTTATAAAACCAGATTTTTTCAAAGAAAGATTGTACATACCCAGATTGGTTCCCACATATATGTTTCCATCGGGTGTTGCTGTTATACAATAATTGGTGATAACATCCAGCATTTTTTCAAAGACATGGGCCATATTTTGTCTGTAAACTCCCTTAAAAAGGCTGACCAACCATATTTCACCTTCTGCATCCAATGTAAGATCCACAATTTTATCTGAAATAAATTCTTCTTTTAACTTTGTCAGGGTATGTATATCAAACACCTGAGCTCCACTATCAGTACCTAACCATAAATGATCTTGTACAAGCAAAGCTTTATAAACCTTATCAGGGAATTTAATCAATGATTTTAATTCCCCTTTTTTGTCAATTTCGAAAATTTCACTTTCATATACTACATACTTTTTGCTTTTACCAAACAGAAAACTTGTTTGTACTTCTTGTGCTGATAAAGCAATCATTGCTGTGAAAATAAAAATTAAACTCAGAATCAGTTTTTTCATTATTTATAAAATTTTTACAAATGAAGTGTAAAAAAAAATAGTATAAAAACAGCAGCTTCGATTTAACCATAATATAAACATTTTGTAACCGTATCTTAACTGAACGATACCATTTCTTGATTTTTTGTTAACCAAAAATTAATATTAAAAACAGACTTTTGCCTCAACTATCAGATAAAATAATTAATGAAAAAAATTTTCTTATTTTTAACAGCTTCCTTAGGATGGACAGGAGTATATGCACAGAATGAACTCCCAAAACAAATGATTATGTTCATTGGTGACGGATTTGGAACTTCGGCCAAAGTAGCTGCAAGAATGTCTTTGGGACAAGGAACAGAAGGAAAAAGATTTACTAAAGATGCCGGATATCAGATTCTGGCTCTAGATAAATTAAAGTTTCAAGGTTCATTAACTACCCATAGCTTAAATTCATGGATTACCGATTCCGGACCGGGAGCTTCAGCATATTCCGCAGGAGAATCCGGAAAACTGGATAATGAAGCCATTTCTTATAATGTAGGCAAAGGAGAATCGGTGGAAACCATTTTGGAAAAGGCTAAAAAGGAAGGCTACGCAGTAGGGCTTATAACTACTACACGTATAACGCATGCCACACCGGCCACTTTTGGTTCGCATATTTGGTTTCGGGATCTTGAAGACTACATAGCCGCACAATTTATTTCTTCAACTAAACAACAATATGAAGAAATATTTAATAATCCGGCTTCCGTTATTGCTCCCTACGATCCTGCCAGAGACTGGACTTTACCGGATCCTAAAATAGGAGTTGAAATTGACGTATTATTAGGTGGAGGTGCAAGGCATTTCTTACCGAATAATTATGCAGAAGATGTTCTGGATTCTCAAGGAAATACAATTTCATATAATGGAAAAACTGTAACCATTAAAGGAAAACGTGCTGATAATGTAAATCTTGTAGAAATTGCCAAACAAAGGGGATTTGTACACGTAAACAGCCGAGATGCATTATTGAATATAGATATCTCTCAGTTTACACCAGATAACAACACTAAATTAATCGGTTTGTTTAATGCTTCGCATGACAATTATGAGCAGGACCGGCAGATGAATGCTCCATGGGAGCCTTCATTACCTGAAATGACCGAAATGGCTATTAAAATATTAAAAGCCAAAGGGGGGGAAAAAGGATTTTTTTTAATGGTTGAAGGTGGTAGAATTGATCACCTGGAACATGCAAACAGCGGAGGTATTACTGTAATTTCAGGAAATGGAAAGAACACCTATTCCGTAGACTCTGATCAGCCCGCATACGTAGGTGGTGGAGATGCTATTTACAGTGCCCTGCCTACCACCGAACGTCACACCAATGTTTACGGTTCCGATTACCTGATTAAGGAGGTTTTATCTTTGGATTACTCAGTCGCCCAAGCTCGAAAACTTCTGAAAGAAACCCATACACAAACATTAATATTTTCTGCTTCTGATCATGAATGTGGAGGAACAGCTATTGTGGGTCTACACGATGCAAATGACGCACAATCTAAAGGAACCTATGTAAGAACGTATGCTTTAGGACCCCGACAAAACGGGTCAAATGCATCTTCCAGCGGTTCTGCTACTGTTACTACTGTAGCTAATCCGGCCGGAGTGAAAAGAGGTGATGTAGATTTTGGAACAAATAACCCGAACGGATGGTACCCTAACTACTCTACTTATGTCTTTCAGGACAGAAGTGAAGAGCTGTGGCCGACAGTTGAAAATAACGGACGAAGAATCGTTGTTGCCTATGCCTCTAATCCTCTTACCAATGGAAATGGGGATGTTGCCGGCGGAACTCCGGGTAACCATACGCCCATGGATGTTTTTGTAGGCGCTGAAGACAACATAAATGGTAAATATGCGGGAAAAATTTCAGGAATCGGTCAGATAGATAACACCTTTTTAACTCACATCATGGAAGAATTTCTGCTTCAGGGAAAAACAGCCGGAACAGAGGACATAAAAACTAAATCCATAGGCTTTTTAACGGTATATCCTAATCCTTCTCATGGTAATGTAAACCTGGATATATCTTTAAAAAACGATTCATATATTTCCGTATCAATAAACGACTTATCTGGAAAACTGGTTAAACAATTCCGTAAAGATGAGCGTGCAAAAAAACATACGATAGATTTTGATACTTATCCTTTAACTCAAGGGGTATATGTAGTTTCGGTTGATACCAGCCACGGAAAATTATCTAAAAAATTAATTATTAATCAGTAATATAAATTAATATACATACACACAAAATGCCTGTAAACAGGCATTTTGTGCTTTATCTTACTGGTTTATTGCTTATTTCCTTCAGTTGATTTTTTCATTTTCTTTTTCGATATCTGCATACAAATAAGGTTTGGAATCCACATGATAGATATATTTACCATCATTAATTGCTCTTGATTTAAATTCTTCCGGTATTTTATATCCTAACACTTCTGCCATAATATAAATGGTGTTTGAACTATTAAGCAGCAAAGCTTCTTTATCGATATATTGAGGAATTATTTCATTAATCTTTTCAAACTCTCTGTTTATTGTTATATAGGGAATTTCAAACTGATGAGAGCCACGTCCTAAAAAACCATGTCCTTCGCCTATTCTTTCCCCATGATCAGGAAAATACATCATTAGATATTTTTTTTCTTTATCTGCAATTTGAAAAACTTCCCTCAGAACTCTATCCGTATGATGAATGGATCTATCATACAGCAGCTCAAAACCCCATTCACCATTAATTTTACTTTTATCAATTTCATCCGACTTGTCTCCATACCACATATGGCTTCCCATCAAATGTATAACAATAAACTGTTTCCTGCCCTGCGTAGATTTTTCCTTTAAAATATCTATCAGCTGCAAATCGTCTTTGGTTTTATTATCTCCGCGAACTTCAGTAAAGTAACTATCATCTGCACCGGAAGCTATAAAACCGATATAACTATCAAACATTCCTATTTTTGCCTGATTTGAAATCCAAACAGTTTCATATCCTGCATCTTTCGCCAGTTCTATAATATTTTTTTGATTGAAAAATGACTGACTCTGAAATGGGGTAGAAAAGCTTAGTATAATTTTTAAAGCTTCGCGGGTGATCGGAGACGGACTTACAGCGTTATAATATTTGAGGTTGTGACCTGCTGTGGACAAACTGTCTAAAAATGGTGTTGTTTGAACTGAATTACCGTAAAGTGAGTACCGGCTTCGCCAGGAACTTTCACCAATGACCATAAAAATTTTTTCCGGAGAATTTTCAGAATTTAAAAAAGTAATTTTTTCAGGCAACTTCCTGTCTATACTACTAAACTGTTTAAACCTTCTCATTTCATTTTTGTAAGCCACTATGGTTATCAGATCATTATAAACCACCGGTAAACATATTGAAGAAACCTTCTGAACTGTTAAAACAGGATTTTCTTTGTATTCCAAATTTAACCTTTCGGTCTGATTGATAATCATTAGCAGACTGAAAGGAACAAATACACCTAAATAAATACTTAGGAAAATAATTGATTTTTTCTTTGAAATACCTGATGTTTTTAATTCTTTACGAGACAGTAAGACGATAGCAATACAACCTGCAATTGCAAGTAACCCGGGCACTAAAGCCTGCCTCATAGCTCCCCAGGCTTCTTGTGTGTTAGTTTCAAATATAGAAGCCATTCCTCCCAAAGAGACCGGATTTTTAAAAATAATTGCAAAATAGGCATCTAAAGCTATAATCAATGATAATATCAGAGTAAAGAACAATGAATATCTGATTTTTGCTAACCAATTAATAAGAAGTACTAAACTTAAAACACCGGGAATGGAAAGCAAAAATGCATAATAGAGCCCCTGTTTAGCGTATAAGAAGCAGAGCAGTGTAAGAAAACCAATAAGAACTACAGTAAATTTATAGTTATAAAAGAACTTGAAAACTTTAATCATGAGCAGCGTTTAAAAACTGCAAATATACTTATAAATATACATTTTTTTATACGGATTTTTTTTTGAATTATAAAGATTTGATTCGCTGTAATAAATAGTATCCGTATAATTTCAATCTAAAGTTAATATTCTTTTTTTCAAATATTTACACACACATACAAGCATGCCAAAGAAGTTTAAAAAAGAACATCATGTTCTCAAAAAAATGCAGAAACCTATATATCAATAAAATATAAATAAAAAAAACATGCAAATATTTTCAAACTGAATTATAACGTTTTAAGGCAGTATTTTTGAAACTTATTATAAAAACAATAGAATAACATATCGTATAAAAACAAATTTTAAATAAATATTTAATTTATGAAAACAAAAGAAACAGAAGTTTTAATCATTGGTGCCGGATTTGCCGGATTGTCTGCTGCATTAAAATTAAAAGAAAACGGGATTTCCAGTCTGATACTGGAAGCCCGGAACCGTGTAGGCGGGAGAACAAAAACCAGATACCTGGAGAGCGGACTCCAGATAGATTTGGGAGGACAATGGATTGGTCCTACGCAGGATCGTATGTATGAACTGGTAAATAAATATCAGATTGATTTATTTCCTACTCAGCTATTCGGAGCAGCACAATACATGGTAAACGGTTTACCAATAGAAGATGTACCGGCTGAGGCCTATGCCATAATGAATGAAATAGATCGGTTGATTGAGTCGATTAACCTGGAAAATCCTATGTTGAGTCCTAACGCTGAGGAATATGATAAAATCACTTTTTTAGAATGGATTCGTTCTCATACCTCTGATGATGTAATTGTAGAATTTATCAATAGGATTATTACCGGAGCTTTATTGACTGTGGACTCCTGTGAAATATCTCTCTTACAGGGACTTTACTATGTTGCCAGCGGACAGGGGGTAAAAATACTGACTTCTGCTGAAGGCGGAGCGCAGCAGGATCGCCTGGTCGGAGGACCGCAGGAACTGGCCTCCCGAATGGCTGATGATCTGGGAAGAGAACATATATTTTTTAATGCAGAAGTAGTAAGAATTGATCATTGCGATACTTGTGTTACCGTTCATACTTCTGATCATCGTATATTTAAAGCTAAGAAAGTTATTATCTGCACCCCTCCGGTAGTTACCAATAGTTACATTCGTTTTTTCCCTCCGCTTCCGGTTAAAAAGCAACGAACTATACAAAATCAGCTTCCTGGCAGAGCGTTAAAGTATCACGCTGTTTATTCACGACCTTTCTGGCGGGATAAAGGACTTTCTGGGCAAACTCTAACTACCGATGGTTATATCACTGAAACCATAGACAATTCGGTTCCTGGGCATCCGGAGGGAATTATCACCTTTTTCGTTTATGGGTTTAGTACGGATATAGTGCAGGCAGATAAAGAGGTAAGAAAAGAAATTCTTTTGAAGGAGCTTGCTGTCATGTATGGTGACGAAGCTTTAGATGCTCTTGACCTGATAGAGTATAACTGGCAGGACAAAGCTTACACTCAAGGCTGTTTTGCCGCGCACTTTCCTACCGGTGGATTTATTCTTTATTCCGATCAGGTTCGTAAACCTGTAGGCAGCATTCACTGGGCAGGAACAGAAACAGCTACGGTATGGAACGGATATTTTGAAGGAGCTGTCAGATCCGGAGAAAGAGAAGCTTTGCTTATCACTGAGGCTCTGAAATCTGATACTCCAAGTATTTAAAATTGTACTACGCTTAAAAAAAACCAAAAAAAGTATAGTAAAAAAACAATTCTTTAAAATAGTGGGAAAACTTATAGTTCTAACCACCTATGTTTAATTAAAACTACCGCCCGGAAGACACATCTAATCACAGATTTTTTCTTCCGGGCTTTTGTTAGGATATATTAAATCTAGTCTGGGCTATTTCTCTACGAAATTATTTGAAAAATCTGTACAGGTACTTATTCTTCTTTTTTAATTACGTCTCTGGCTATTTCAATTTTATATTTTTTGCCTTTCATTTTCTCTCCTTTAATATTTTCCAGTAAAGAACGAACCGCTGATTTGCGTACTGCAGCAAAGGAAATAAAGTCTTTTACTTCAATAATTCCTAAATCATTTTTCCCTAGTTTTCCTTTTTGTAAAAAGAATCCTACTATATCTCCTTTATTAAGCTTATTTTTTTTACCTCCGCTAATATAAATAGTTTTGTATTCCGGATCTTTAGGCAAAGGACTACCACTTTTTAACGGAAGAACTTCTAAATGATCAGGAATATAATCAGCTAATGCATCTCCTTCAAAATGTATAATATAAGCCGTTCCTTCTGCCTGCATACGCGCAGTACGACCGTTACGATGAATAAACTCGCTTTCTTTTCCCGGCAAATGATAATGGATCACATGATTCATTTCCGGAATATCCAATCCACGAGCAGCTAAATCGGTAGTTACCAAATAATTTAAACTCCCGTTTCGGAATTGTATCAAAACCCGTTCCCGATCTTCCTGGTCCATTCCTCCGTGATAATACCCGGCCAATATTCCTTTGTTATTTAATAAATCGCTCACCCGCTCGGTTACTTCTCTGTGATTACAGAAAATCAATGCAGGTTCAGAGTCTAAGGAGCATAAAAGATCTGCCAATGTATTTATTTTATCTTTCTCCGGAGATATAACTTTCTTAAGAGAAAGAGCTTCACTCTTTTCCTCTTCCAGATAAGAGAGAAATACGGGAGATTCCATTCCTACAAAATCGGGAATTTCCACATCGGAGGTTGCAGAAAGAAGAATTCTCTTTTCCAGATTAGGCAGTTTTTCAATAATTGTATTCATTTCCTCCTGAAACCCTAGCTGAAGACATTTATCAAATTCATCCAGCACCAGAGTTTTAATAAAGGAAGTATCAAAAGATTTTCTTTCCAGATGATCCGTTAATCTACCAGGTGTTCCAATAAGCAAAGCCGGAGGACTACTTAAATTTTTCAATTCGGTATCCAAAGAATGACCGCCATAACACACATTAACCTTGAAAGAAGTACCCATCTTTTTCCAAACCTGCTCTATCTGCAAAGCTAATTCCCGCGAGGGAACTATGACTAATGTCTGTACTTTTGAAATATTTTCGTCCAACAATTGTAGAACAGGCAGTAAGAATGCTAAGGTTTTCCCTGAACCGGTAGGAGATAATAATACGACTTCGGAATCTTTTACTATGGCATCTTGCGCTGCCAGCTGCATAGGATTTAGACTTTCAATTCCGATATTGGATAATATATTTTTGTCAGGATTTTCTTCTTTCATACTACAAAGATACACTATTATATTATGGGTGTATACGGGTCTTTTATTTCACTTATTTTAAAGTAATAAGATTAGGGTAATTTATAAAAAGATCTTCTGTTTAAATATATACTACTTGCTTCCTTTATAAACGGAAAAACCATAATATTTCCAAATGACATCGATATCCTTAAATCCGGATTTTTCCAACATTGCAAGATGATTCATCAATGAGATGGGTCTATCTTCGGCATAATAATTAGGCAACCATTTTTCTTCGATTTCTCTTATATCCACAGAACGTTTCATATAGTTAACCCATTCCTCTATAAAAGTTTCCTGTAATTGTTCTGTTTGAGCTTTGACCACATCTCCATTAATAAAAATTCCATCTTTTTTTAAGGCTTTATAAATTTTATTGTAGAAAAGTTGTTTATCTGCATCTGTTTCTAAATGATGTAGAGCCAGAGAAGAGATAATTACATCATGCTGTTTATCGAAATTGAAATCGTTAAAGTCTGCATGTATACTTTGAGTGGTTATTCCTAATTTTTGTTGAGCTATCCTAATCATATTTTCTGCAATATCCACCATTGTAAATTTAGCTAAGGAATATTTTTCGCGAACGGCCAAACTAATGGTACCCGTGCCGCACCCCAGATCCATAACATCAATCTCTTTGTTAGAGCTAAATGGGATAGCAGCCACAATAGCATGAATCATTTCTTTATAATAAGGAATCAGTTTTATAATTATTTCATCATATTCTTGTGCTTCATTTTCAAAATGATTTTTAACTCTATTTCCCATATTTTATCTTATATTATTTTAACCCTATCAATAAACCACCTAATATACAAAATCTTTTTATAAGATAAAACATCTTATCGATTTGTTTAAATTTAGTTTATTAATAGAAAAAGCATTATTATTCTCCATTATTTATTCAAAAAAACACAACTATATTAGAAAATAGCTGTGTTTTTTTCAATTTATGTATGAATGCGAATAATGAGATTAAAACCTGTCTGATATTTTAAAATTCAAACTCTCCTATTAAAATACCTTCATTTCCTCTGTCAGGATTATTATTTTGAAAAGTAATCATTTTCTTAGTCTGTTTTCCTGAGCTATACATAAGGAATATTTCTACGGAAATGGTGGTAGGTCCGGTAATACTCATTTGTCTCTCAGCAAAAAAATTGGTTTGTATTTTATATTTGCCCGGAATTGCTTTTTTCAGCATAAATTGTTCGGGGCCAAATCCCTGAGTAACATCTTCACTGTTTCGTCCTCCAATTGCTGTAGAACGATGACCATAATAGCACTTTTCCCCATTAGGATCTGTTACCCATAAATCAATATCTGTCATATCTTTATTCCAATTCATGACTACACGTATATCTACCGGAATATCTACAAGGATTTTTGAGTCTATTTTTGAAAGATTTAATTCTTTAGGATATAGTGAAACCAGATTATTAATTTCCGGTACTATAATTTCTGTGATATCTCGGTCTCTGTTGGCTATTTCTACGGAATAGTCGTTAGTCAGCACTTTATATAAATGTTCTAATGCCTGCTGGTATTGTTTATTATCCTGCAAAGCCAATGCATAGTCACGGTAACTTTGAGCATCAAAAGGTCTCCAATCCAGAACTTTTTTTGTAATAAACAATTCTGCGGGGTATTCTTCAATTTCTTTTAGCTTATAAGCCAGCATTTTATACAATTCTGCATTTTCTAAGCCTAAATCTGCCAATGAACTTAAAATTTTTAATCCTGTTTCCTTATCTTTTTTCTGAAAGAAATAGGTAGCTACATCAAAATAAAATGAGGGTGTTTCCATATACTCTTTTCTAAGTTCCAGATAAGTATCATACGGAGTTTTTGAAGCCTCTATCAATTTTATATATTCTTTATCTGATTTTACATCCATAATTTTGATTTCGGGAATTTCACCAGCTTTTTCTTCCTTTATCATTTTACCTACTACCCGTTTATTGGAAGAAAAGGATTTCTGTTGATTTTCATCTAAAACAATACTACTGACTGACATATATTGTTGTTCGTGCATATCTGGCGGAGGTACCGGGTGTACATTTCTCATTTGGGCTACCTCTTCCCAATTGGCTATAACAGTATCTTTAACCGGCTGAGGGTATTTGGGTTTGACAGGCTTAAAATCTTTTTTCCACCAATCTTGTAACTCCCTGGCTTTGGCAATGGCTATTTGTAACAGATTAGATTTACGGGTCTCTTTTTGTGTCCAGCCTTGCTTTACTAATCGATTATACTCTTTCTGAAGTTCTGCGGGCGGATTGATTTGATATTTCACATAATCGGATACATTTTCCAGTACTATAAAACTGGTATGGGCTGTAACTATTGAAAATTGTTTTCCTATCTGCTCTATTTCCTCTTTATTTTTCTCAGCATTCATTTCCAGGAAATCTATTTTATGCTGCGCCCAAATTTTACTTATTTCTAAATTTTGCGAAGAGTTTTCTAAATCAATTTCTTTTTGAATTTCTACTTTTCCGTTTCTTCCTAATAAAATGATCAGCTTTGAATTCTTACTTTTAGAAATTCCCGAAACTGAAAAACCCTGATACACTTCCGTCCCCAACATAGGGTAAACTTCAGAAACCGTTTCATTCTTAATTCCTAAAAACTGAAGCGTATTTCTGTTTAATTTAGTAAAAGCATCATCAACCGACTCTTCATTAAGATTTATAAATTTACCTCTGGTTTTTTGAGCAATATATTTAAGTACTCCTAAATTAGAGGTTGATGCGGAAGAAATGGTATACACAGGCTTGTTCAAATAAAGCTCATTAGAACCAAAAGATGAAATACCGTCTGAAAACATCAGGTATTCATCGGCTTTTAAGCTCAAACTATTTATTTTTGAATAATTGGTTCCTCCGTCATAGGTTACCGTTTGCAAATATTGTTTGAGCTCTGACCAGTCTCCATTCTTTATTTTAAATAGCTTACTTTTTTCCAGATTAATATTTACTAAGGAAACTTCTATATTTAACTCTTTTTCCTGTGATACGATTTTATCAATAAGCTGCAATTCTTTTTCATGGTCTCTTTTTAATCCACTCAAAGAATTATCCCAGATAATTCCAATATTTTTAGACCACACTTTGGGGGTAGATGGAATTTCCTGCAATAAAGGTGCATAAAAATACACAGATCCATCTACGTTATTCTGGGTAAATGATTCTATTTTATTTTTTACCTGAGGCAATCTGATAATTAATGATTTCGTAGGAAGAAAGTCTGCTTTTGATAGACTGGCTTCGTAAACATGGTTATTTTGAGAGAAATTAAAAGAGCCATCCGGCGATTCTACCAAAATAGGTTTGTAACCTGTCTGATATACTTTTGTTGTAAGGATAAACTGTGAAATTTTTTTACCGGAATTCAGCGGTAAATGGTACTGATAACTAAATTTATCTGACTTTAGGGTCTGGTAATAGGATATTTGCACTGTTCTTGATCCTTGGGCCGGTATGGGGGATATTCGGGTTCTGAAATTATTTCCTTCCACTTTTTCCAGAATTCCGGGATCTACATTTTGCTTCTGTATACTTTCTAATACCTCAACTGCCCGAGCTTTAGCAACGGGAACCGCATTCCTCAATTTTCCGTTGATGTCTATCGCATACCCGCTGACCGATGCCGTTTCGGGTAAGGGAAAGACTAAATTTCCTTCGAGGTTGCTGTGAGAAGAATTGGTAAATACCAGCGTAGTAGTAGTTTTGGCCAGATTACCGAAAATTTCTACCTGTATATCCATAGATTTTAGTTGTATGGAATTTTCATCCGGACGGGAACCGTCAATGAGTATTCTTGGCATAACGGTTTTAGTTTCTTGTCCTGTTAAAGGGACAAAGGCAAACCATCCGAATAATGCGAGAATCATGAAAAATATGTTTTTCATACGTATTTGTTTTAATGAGTTACTTATTTTTATTATTAGATGCAACTCATCCTAATTTTCCATATATTTTTTGAAAAATTTAATCGTACTCATTAAATTCCCGTGCTATGGGATGTATAAAAACTACCCGCTGATCCTAAAGAAAAAAAACCGAGTTTCCCATTGGGCAATAAAGAGTAAGTGAAATGCAGATGCGGTTATCTCCTCATATTTACCTAGTAAATACTTAGCTATATTTAGATGTATCTGTAGTGTCCGTAATGATGTTTAAACTTTTGGTAACCTCTTCCCTTTTTGCATCGCTTTTAATACGTTGTTTTTGATGCTCAATATGGCTGGACTTTGATGCCCTTCTATCATCTCAAGCGTTGTTTTAAGCTCATTGGTTAATTCCGGAAAAGGAAAGCACAATTCATAGGCTATCTTTATACACAACGATTTTACTCCGGGAAGTTCTTCGACAGAACTCATTCTTTCCAAACAGAAATCAAGAAAATCTACCCTAATCTCTTTGACGAAGGGTTGTTTGTAAAGTAAATTCAGTATAAGCCTTCGCTTACCTTTATGTTTACAAGTCAACACCTCGTCTATTAATTCATTTTGTTTAGGGTATAACCATGGATTCTCTTGAGAGGTTAAATGGGTAAAAACCCAGGCGGCATAATACCCTACCGTTTCATCTGCCCCTCTAACCAGGGTATATAATTCTTCTTTTCGCCCCTCATTATCACGAATCAGACAAAGTATTTCTTTGACATCCTCCATTCCGATGCGAGCAGAAAGTTTAGTAATAAAGTTCATTTTCAGGCTTATTTTTTATCGGCTTGACATAATATATTATTCTCTTCAGTTAGTCAATAATTATATGAGAAAGAAGATTGTATTTTACATCTTTAAAAATTGTTGCCATGGTTTCAGTAGTTTTCTATTCTTAATTCAAAATCTTTTGAAAGTTTTATGATGGTATTCTTTAATAAGTGCTTGTGTACAGTCAATACTTTATCTAAATCTCTCGCTACTGCACTACTGTCTAAATTATTGGTCACTCTGCCTCCAGAATAATTAATCCTAAATGAATATGATTGTCGACTTCCAGCTTCACTAAAAAGAATTGGATTTAATTGTAAAGAATTTATAGGTTTTGAACTTAATAAAGCATTGATAATATGATCTAAATAGAATTGCCAGATAGATAAATATTTTCCTGTAGTAATAAAATTTATTTTCTCATCACCTTTCTTCATTATTAAATCAATCTTGGACCAATTATTTTTGAAATTCAAATTATTTTTAATTCGGTTGTAATTAAGATAAGTTCTCTTTTCACCTTGTTTCGGACTATTTATAAATTGTTCAAGAATTTCAGTAGCTGTTAGAACAAAAAACTCAGGCTTTTTATCAATTTGATCTGCATGCAAATTTACTAACACATACAGAATATTTGATTTTACTTTTGTCTTATCCAAATTCCAGCAGATAGATTTTGTACGTTGGATACCTTTAACTTGTATAGCAATTGTAAAGTCATTCTTTTCTAATAAAAGATCGATACTTTTTGTATTCCCAAAAGTTATAGAAACATTGTAACCTAATCGAGAAAGTTCACCTGCTACATAATATTCACATGCGATTCCTCTTTGCTGCTTTTCTAATATTGCCATATTATTATTTTACATATTTTTAGTTTATGTTCATTTTTAATTTAAAATCTTATTTATTACAGAACAATCTTTATAAAAAAATATTCCCTAATTTATAATTGAAGAAGCTTTTATTAGCTTTTCTTCTATATTTCATTTACCACTTTTACAGATTTAATTTCTCCTTCTTTAGTAAAGCGCACTTCATAAAGCATATATTTCCGTTCTATTTCTTCATTATTTTTTATGCGAGTATATAAAACAGGAATTATCTCATAAGGTACTCCATCGGGTAAATTCGAAAGGTATAAGTAGAGATTTATCCAATTATCTAATGGTCTATACACTCTTATAAATGTGTAAGTATCCATGTAACCACCAGAAGTATATTCCCGAAAATATCTATATGCTATTTCTCTCTGCTCATTATCTCTTATATATTTTTCATAATTTCCTTCTTCTAATATATAATAATTATTGGAAAACTTTTTTTTCAAGTTAGGTATAGATATAGTATCCACATTCTCCTTCAATGTGAGTAAGGGCATAAAGTGGTTAGGGTCGATATCTAAGTCAACAGTTTGTATACTGATTAATTGTAATCTATTTTCATCTTTCACTTCTTTTGATAATAAAAGCGACTTATAAATTTCTGCTTTCGTTGAATCTATTAATTTTCTGTTTAAACATTTGTTATAACAATTTTGCCCTTGTAAAATTAAACTGAATAATAACAGACTAAATAAAATCGTATATATTCTCATTATATTTGTATTTTATTAAAATAGCATAATTTGTTTGCGCTATTTTTAAAACATTTTCTAAATTTATTAAAGCTTTACCTTCCGTATTTGGGCATTTAGAGGCTGGTTCAGGTGCTCCTGGCCATCTGTAAGAATCTTCAATATTTTCATTACACTTTTCATGAAAACCAAATGTAGTTACAAAGACTTGTTCTTTTGTACTTGTCTCTATAATATTAGATTGTTTTCTCTCAGCAATTCCTATCTCAGCCCGTATAATATTACCTAATAATTTTTCTATTTCTATAGCTTTAACGCTATCCAAAGGAGGAAGATCAAAATAATTTAATATAACATGTCCTAAAAATTTATTCCAAGTTTTTAGTTATTCTAATTGCACAACTTTAACGGATTTTACTTTAGTGCTTCCTTTATACAATTCTATCTTATACAAAAGATATTTAGGTTTATCTATAAAAGATTCATAAATAACCGGAATTATCACACTTGCTTTATTTAATAAAATGTTTGCTTCGTAAACTTTAGCCCAACTATCTAAGGGTGCTTGTATTTTTATTATATCATAGCTATTTTCACATATATCTTCGTATAAAAATTTTTCGACATACAACGTATCTTGACTTTTTTCTCTTTCTATGTTATTTAGGTAACGTAAATATTCCTGACTTTCAATTGAATTAGCTAAATCATCATTTATAGAATAAATTGAATAAGATTCAGGCATTTTTTTTCGTAAATTTTTAACAGAAGTAGTATCTTCAACTTCTTTAGTTTTATAAAATCCATAATTTTGAACATAAGAAGTATGTAATGCCCTAGGTTTAATCGTGACTATATGACATTTCCTGTCATTTTTTATTTCTTTAGAAAAAAGAATAGACTCATAAATATTTAATTTAACTGTATCTATTTTAGGATAACATAAATTTCCATAATAAATATTAGTACAATCAGTTTGTCCACATATAAATATTAATTGAAAAAATAACAGACTAAGAAAAAGTAAACCCTTTACGTTGTACATCGTATTTAATTTATCATATTTACAGATTCAATCTTTCCCTCTTTTGAGAAAGTTACTTTATATAGCAAATATTTTTTTTCTATTTCTTCATAACCTTTCATTTTAACATAGAATACTGGAATTATTTCATAAGGCGCTCCATTTTCTAAATAAGATAACCATAAATATAAATTTGCCCAGCTATCTAGAGGTTTAAATATTCTTATATAAGTATAGTCAGGATTATGTTTTAGAGCAGTTGCTTTAAATCTGTTGTATGCCAATTCCGTTTGTCGCCTTTGTTCATTGTACTTCTCCAAACAAGGCTCATCATAAATATGATAAACATTAGCAGGGAATTTTTGCTTAATTTTTTTTACAGAAAGAGTATCTAACTTTTCTGTTATATTATTTATAAAGAAATAAGTTCCCGTAAAAAAATCTATATCCAAATCGTTAGACTGAATATCTACTAAAAATAAGGTGTTTTCATTCTTTAACTCCTTAGCCTGAAGTAAATGTGTATAAATATTTATCTTAGTTGAATCTATTGATGCTCTATACAAACAAGGTTTATAACAATCCTGTCCATAAACTACTGATACATTTAACAACAAAAAACTAAATAAAATCAAATATTTTTTCATTATATTTATAATTGAGAGTTATGATATAAAAACTTTGAAAATTTTTCATTTCAATACCCAAATTGAATAAAATACAAGTATCTATATATACTTATTTTTACTAGTTTTTTGTTGATTTATTTCTTAATTTCAAATTTTGTTTATTCCAGCTTTACAGATTTTATATCTGTACCATTTTCATACAATTCTACTTTATATAAAAAATATTTTTCCTTAATATTGAAGCGTTCAACGTGTTCATATTTTACAGGAATTACTATTTTAATAACATTACTATTAAAATAAAGATCAGCCCATTTATCAAAGGGTTCATAAATTTTTATAATGTCAAATTCATCATTACAATGATAATAATAAAATCCTTTATCACTAGTGAATAATTTCCGTTCTCTGTTTTCTAAAAGTTTATTATGAGCATAAATGGAGTCCGAATCAATATAATAATCTATTAAATCACTTCCCTTATTAATATATTCGAATTCATTATCTTTCTGATATACCCAATAATTGGGAGGCAAAACATTCCTTATTATATTTAATGTAAGAGAATCCTTTTTTTTATATGGTTCTAAATATTCATATTTTTTCTTAACCCCCAATGAAAGAGATGGAATTACTATCATTTTACATTGAGTATCATTCTCTAATTCTTTGGATAGAATTATATTCTGAAATATTTTGGATTTGATAGTAGTAAAATCTACTAAGTCATTATTTTTCAAAGAATCTGATTGCCCCTGCAAAAGAATACTAAAAAAGAATAAATTAACTAAAATTAAAGGTTTCATTAGCTCCATCAAATTCAATTTTAATAACATAATTTACTTTTTCTAAAATAATATAATCTTTTTCCTTTATAATAGCTTCTCCTTCAAGTGTAGGATATTTGGGAGGAGGACCAAAGAAAGCAAAATCTGAATTTCTATCTACTCCTTCATAGTCAGCATCAGGGTGAGGAATTCTATTGTTCCCATTCATATATCCAAATCTAATATTACTTGCATCATCATCCTTGCTATTCATTTTATAACCTCTTGTATAATTTAACCTATCAGGCAAATCTAATTCTCTTCTTATCACATTTCCTAATTCCCCTTCAACTGGATTAGGACCTAAAGTATTTTTTTGCACTGAATTCCATTCATATGGATCATCTGTTAACTTCATTATGACGTGACCAATAAACTCATGTTCTAAAACTCTTGGAAGCCCTGAATATCTATTAGTAAATTCAGGTGGTTTCAATTTAAATACCTGATAACGCTCTTTTTCAATATTTAAATTATAAGAAACTCCTTTATCTACTAAATAATCGTTAAAATCACCTAAATCAATACATGCAATATTTCCTATCATATCCCAGATTTTATTTCCTATAGAACCATCTTTATATTGATAATTCTTTATAACTTTCCTATACCCTGGAACTGTTCCTTTATCTATATTTTTTTGTTTAATGTGAAAATCTTTTAATAAATTTTCATTTTTATCATAAGTATTTCCATCTTTATCTTTACTTTCAGAATAAGCTTCATACCCAAAATTATATCCGAACAATAGTTTACCTTTAGATATAGTTTCCGGGTTCAGTTCCCTTTTCCAATGTTCTATAGCAGTAGGAGACACCTTTTCATACGCCGGGTCACAGTCACCTTCATGATATAGCATTTCATTTTCTTTATCATAGGCAATCTTTATACCGTACTCTTCATTAAAAGCTTTATGCAGCTTGGGGGGTATTTCATAGATCTGCTGTCCCTGCTCATCATAAAACCGGGTATGGATTCCTCCTGCCTTAGCTTTCAGCACAGCTTCGGCTTTGCCTTCTTCTTCGGGAGTACTAATATATGCATAAATCGTGATTTTACCCGAACTTTCGTTTCCGGATATATCTACTGTCACTTCCTGCTTACCTTTAACGCCTGTTACCTGTTGGATAGTTCCTTCATCACATTGTAATGCCCAGCAAACCTGCCGGGGTTCGGACGGCATTTTTATTTCACGGGTAAACCGGACAATCCGGAACTTATAGGATTTCCCTTTTTCTACGACTGAAACCTGTTCTCCCTGTTCATCCAGGGGGCCTTCTATTTGAGCCACCTGTAAAGGTAAAGGCGGCCGATAATCATTCAGGTATTGTACACCTCCATTTCTGCCTATCATATTGACCTGCCTGGCATTAAAAGTAAGATCTCCTTCTGTAGCTGTAAGGGTTATAGATTCTTTAGCTCTCTTTACACTTTTGCCTCCTATAATCCGGACTATTTTTCCTCCCTTCATCGATTTACAAAATACAATAATACACATTTATTTATCGCAAATATAATAAATTAAATTATGAATATTAATTTAAATCATAAATTTTAAATATAAATTATCTCATTATGTTTTATTGTTTAAACATTTTATACAAATACTCATTAAAAATATCGCTGGGTATTCTTTTTTAAAATTGATGGTTTAAAGAACATCCAATACCTATGAGAAAAACGATACAACGATTCAATTCATTAGTTTTTCAGATTGATATACGTTTACCCTAAAAATAAGATTACAGGAATATACTGACGGATACAGCCCCTAACTACCAGCGCATCCAATGAATAAACTGATCAAATTTTTCAATTCCCTGTTCTCCCGGATAGGTTCTTGAAAAACGAGTGAGTGAAAAGGGAGCAAAATAATAAACAAAAGACCATAGATCTTCCTTAGGATAATAACGTATATGCAAGGCTTTTTTTTGCGGGCCTATAGGATGGTTTACACTGAGTATTAGCGTATTTATTGAGGTAATTCCAACTATGCGGTCTTTAAGTTCTGAAGCCTGAATTTCTAATATAAGCTCAAACATTCGAAGATACTCGTCTCCAAAGGAATCAAGAAAAAATTGGCCAATATCCTCCCAATGGACAGGCTTAATATTGTCGTATTTATAGTTATGACGATTCATATCTCTTAAATTCGATAGGTATAATTAGTAAAGTTTACAATTTTTTCAATCCTACTTCATCATCTAAGAAATTATTTTCCGATACAGAAATCAACTCTACACATAAACAGTAGATTATTTTGAAAATAGTAGCACATTTCGTAAAAAAATTTATTATTTTAATAATTTATTATAATTAAATTTACAAATTAGATATAACCTTTAAATCAATATTTCCTTCTTTTTTTAAATGATTTGCTGTAACACCCAATTGATATAATATCGGTTGAGAAACATCTCTTTTTGAAATACTTGGTTGTACTATATAAATATCGAATTTCACTGGTTTTATTTTTGATATACTATAAAATTTCTCTAAATCTTCAATTGTACCTTTCCTCAAACGCGTTTCTCCTTTTTTATTTTTTTTATTTTCTCTTTTTAATAATCTATCAAAAAATTCTTCATTTCTCTCTTTATGCCTCCATATTAATGATTTCTGAGTTTGACCACACACTTCATATAAATTTTTTATTTCATTTGAAACCTTTCCTTTCAAAGCATATTTAAGATGATATAAATTAATTCTAATAATATCATTTTCATTTTTAATTGCTATTATATCTGCTATCTCCCCACTATTATCATCATTAAATATAATATCATAATCTTCTAAAATAAATTTCTCAATACAAAAGTATTGTATTGAATCCTGTTTTAATGTCGCAAAACCTTCTGATTCATCTTTTATAGATACACCACTCCAATCCCAATCAATTAATTCTTCTTTTGGGAAATTAACAATCTCTTCTCTGAAAACTACATAATCATTCCCATATAAATATGCTCCATTATTGAACCATATAATTGGAGGATACTCAGTAAAAAATTCTTCTAATTCAATTGTTTTAGATCCTATTATAACTTGAGTGCTAATTGTTTTATCAATCTTTTCTACTTCAAATAAATATTCATCCTCTGTCCCTATCTCTCTTTTTGATAATTTTATTTCAAAAGGAATTGTTTTACCCTCTATACTGAATATAAACTCTAATTTATCTGAATTTTCATCAATAACCATATTCAACTCTGTATTAGATAAATCATATTGGCTACTACCATCAATATCAAAATACAAACTATTTTCTATCCTGTAAACGTCTGGATTCCAATCTGCAGTAATTGCAACTGCATCAGGTTTCTCTGAAATTTTTTTTGGCTTTATTGTATTTTTTAATAAAATTTCATCCCCATCTATATCTTTATTGGATATTTTTCCTCCAACTTTATTACACCAATGTATAAAATTATTTATTGTCCCTCTGGAATGTGACCATATCCTACCTTTTCTTGATACTCCAATAGAAGAAACCTCTCCATTTTCAAACCCATAACCAGATAAATTATTATTTATTCCTGCTTTTTCTTCTGATAATGATAACCCTTCTTGAACTCCTCGTCCATAATATGATTGAAATGTGATATTCTTTCCAAGTCCTTTTCTCAATCCTAAATTAGAAATTTTTAAACGATCAATTTGGTAAAGTGATTTAAAAACATTTTTATCTCTTATCAATAGAGCATCATCAATAATACTATCTGCCAAGCTTTCATGCAAACTTCCTTTATCTGAAGAATGAATAAATAATAAATTGTTTTTCGAATCCCAATAAACAATATAAATATCCCAATCAACAGCATAAACATCTTTAGATTTACTCCAATCAACAGGTTTTTTGCTTCCTAAAAGAGCTATTATAATCTTCTTTTTACGATTTATATCATTAAATTTATAATCATAATTTTCATATCCTCTGATTCCCTCTTTAAAATTACCTGGATTCCAAGAATCAGTATTATTTTTATATATAACAGTACTAAAAGCGGGCCTGATTTCTGACAGAGGTATAATAAACTCTTCTAAGTTATCAAACCCTTCCAAAATTTCTTTTAAATCAATCTGTTCCTGTGTAGCTTGTAAACTCAAATTAGGTAAAATAGTATTCCAGTTAGATTCCCTAGTATATAAAACGCTTATGATATCATCAATTTTTGGTTGATACATATTTGCAATAAAACTAGCATTTCCTAAATTATTATCTTTATTAGTTCGAGTAAATCTACCTGCAAACTGTAAGGTAATAGGCAAACTCTTTCTCACATCATGAAATGCAGCAATTTTTAATTCTGGTAAATCAAATCCTTCTCCCAACATATCTACACAAACAATAATCCGATATTTTTTATCAATAATGTTTTGTTTAACTTGATTTAGATTTTCAACATCAGAGTGAATTACTACAGGTGATAGATCTGAATATTGTTCATAATATTTTTTAAAAACGTTATCTGCTCTCTGATGATTATCACATCTTACCATTAATATATGATCGTATCCTTTATTTAAATCTTCTCTCAATCTTGCAATGGCTACTTCTGAAATTTTTTTATCAGCTTCTTCCGGTTCATACTCTCTAACAGGAATGAAGTCAATTTGTTTAAAATATCCCTGTTCTTGAGCCTCTTTTAATGTAAAATTATAAACAATTTTCCCATCTAGCATTTGTCCATCATTCCTATATGGTGTAGCTGTAAACTGTACTACTTTTCTTTTTTCGAATGAACCAATAAAATTATTCCAATTATTTGCTTTTGAATGATGAGCTTCATCAACAAACAAATGTGTAAACATCCCAGAAATTAACTCTATTTCTTCACTACTTCTACTAGATAATAAATTCATTGTTGAAATTACAACATTACATTTACTCAAAAAATGTGTTAGTTCCTCAATAGTTTTAAATCCAGAATTTATAATACCTACAATTGGGTACATTGCTTCGTTATCTAAAATACTAAAATTATTTTTATCTTTTTTCTTTAACCAACCAAAATCGATAAATTTATTTGCTAATTGACTCCTTAATGCATCTGAAGGAACTGCAACTAAAAGTTTTTCACATTTATTTGCTACTAAAACAGATAACATTGTTTCAGTCTTTCCAGTTCCTGTAGGCAAAACAACATTAGCAATATCAGTAGCATTTGTTAAATGACCTAAAACAGAATATATTGCTCCAATTTGTGGTGTTCTTAACCCTAAAATACCATTACTAATATCTTCCTGCTTGAAATTAAATTTCCCTTCCCATGTTCTTATAACATCTTGTGATGTATACTCTCTATTTAAAGGGTGTTTTATCCACTTTATAACTTGAATTGTAGAATTATCAATATCTCTTTGAGTAAAACTTTTTACCAATAGAATATACTCATAATCTTGTGAATTATAATTTTTATCAGTTGTAAAAAAATATTCAATATTATTTTTATCTTTTAGAACTAATTTATTTCTATTCCTTAAAACAAAAATAAAATCTTTAGTTATTTCTTCTGAGATTAAATGACTAATTAAATTTTTTTTCGAAAGACCATCAAATTTAAATTCTTTGATAAGAGAAGGTAAGGTAATATTCATAAAAACAGGTTTTATACAAATGTACAAAAACTATTTATCTCATAACTATATTCATCTCTATATCAACGAAAATGTCATACAAATTAAACAAAAATCTAAACTCAACCAGCCTCCAAAAACTGTAGAGAAGAAGTTACCATATATCCTATTATTTTATCTCCATTTTTATTATGATAAATTACTTTTACCATATCTTCTGGTATTTCATTCCAATCTATAATAACATCAACTCTTTCTCCTTCTGTAAGTTTATAAATTTGGTATTTTTTAAATTATTCATTATTAAATAATTTAGAATACAGCTTTTACTTAATGTCTTTTATAATGAAAAAACTACTTTAGTAAAATATTTTCTAAAATATGAATGTGCCAAAATCTAAACCATTTGAAATATTAAAATCACTTCCTACGTACGGTCCTATGTATATTCCTATTTCCCAAAATGGAAAACCTTTTTACTATGAAGGCTTGCCTGTTCGTTTTTATAAATCAGACGGAAGCAGTTAGGTGGCCAATTTTGAAACAGGAATAACCGATTTTAATACTATTTTTGAACTAGAAACACCTTATATTTTAGTTATTTCAAGTGGCAAATGTTTTATAATAAATCCAGATAAAACACAACCTATTGAAATTTTTGGAGGAGACTATATTAATTACCTTACATCTAACGACGGAAGAATTATTCTATATAATGATACTCGCTTAACTGTTATAGATTCTAAAGGAAATCACTGGGATTCTGAAAAAATTTCATTTTACGGTTTAGTAGAAATGAAAATATCAGAGAATAATATAATTACTGGTCTTTTTTATGAACCTACGCCTACTGATGATTTATGGATTCCTTTTGAATATAATATTGACACAAAGAGTTTCCTATATGATAAAAGTATTATAAGACCTTGTTATAAAAAATTTAATGATTCTTTCGTAGAAAATAAAAAACCGTGGTGGAAATTTTGGTAATATTTTTCTTAAAACTTTATTTTTAACTAAATATAATTACCTGTTATTATCAAAAGTCTTTTACAAATTAATACCAACAAAAATTGATTCCAAGCCTCTTATTGCAAATCACTTCAACTACAATAATTTAGGCTTTAAAATTGTAAATTATTTTCCGATACAAAACTTACCAAAAATATTTCCGAGCAATTCATCGTTGGAAACCTGTCCCACAATTTCACCTAAGGCTTCCAATGCCCGGCGCAGATCAATAGCTACCAGCTCACTACTCAGTCCGTTTTGCAAGCCTTCTTTACACAAGACCAAAGATTCTTTCGCACGAACCAACGCGTTTAAATGTCGTGCATTATTTACTATGGTTTGTGAGGTTGTTTTTTGCTGTTCTATATAGGCATACATTTTTTCCTTAAGCTCGGTGAGATCCGGATTGGTTTTCACCGATAAGATAAGTACCGGGTAAGTTTGCAGTATCTCTTCCGGTATTGCTGAATTATCAAAATGGGATATTTTATCCTGCTTGGTCAGGCAGATCATCAAATACAAATTATCTCTGTGAAATTTATTTAAATCTGTACGAACTTCCTCCCAATCCAAAGATTCCATATCAGCCAGATATAAAATAATGGAAGCTTCTTTGGCTTTTTCCATTGCTTTGGCTACTCCAATCGCTTCAATCGTGTCTTCCGTTTCCCTGAGTCCGGCCGTATCAATAAAACGGAACTGAACCCCGTGAATAATTAAGGATTCTTCAATCGTATCCCGGGTAGTTCCGGCAATATCACTGACAATGGCACGATCTTCCTGTAACAGAGCATTCAATAGCGTTGATTTTCCGGCATTCGGTTTTCCTAATATGGTTACAGGCACTCCGTTTTTGAGAGCATTTCCATAGGAAAAAGAATCAATAAGCGGCTGAACGGTAGTAAGAATCTGATCCATCAGCCCGATAAGCTGGGAACGGTCGGCAAATTCCACATCTTCTTCCGAAAAATCAAGTTCCAGCTCCAGCAAAGAAGCCAAATCCAGCAATTCTATCCGCAGTTCCTTTAAAAGCGAAGAAAAACCACCCCGCATCTGGGAAAGAGCCATATCGTGGCTGGCTTTATTTTCAGCAGCAATCAGATCCGCCACTGCCTCCGCCTGGCTTAAATCGATTCGTCCATGAAGAAAAGCCCGCTGGGTAAATTCACCCGCCTGTGCCAGACGACAGCCTTGGGTTAATAAAAGAGAAAGTATTTTTTGTTCTATATAATGAGAACCATGACAGGTTATTTCCACCAGATTTTCCGCAGTAAAGGTTTTCGGGGCACAAAATACGGAAACCATTACCTCATCTATAATTTCTTCTCCGTCCCTGATATATCCGTATACGACAGTATGGGAAGAAGCCTGTTCCAGGTTTTTTCCTTTAAACACAGAATTAACTATAGATATAGATTCGTTTCCCGAAACCCTTATAATTCCTAAGGCTCCGATACCCTGCGGAGTCGCTAATGCACAAATTGTATCCTGAAACATTTTAATTTCTTAATATTTGACAAAGATAGATCTAAGATCTTTTTTACTCTCGTTTTTTTATTATTAGTTTGTAATATTTCTCCTTACCTTCTTCATAGCCTACTTCATAAACTTTTTCAGAAAAATAAAAAACATGATCATTTTCCCAAAAATATCGATGAATATTACACACATTCGAAGTTTCACTAAATATATTTCCCATTTTATGTAGCCTTTCTCCTTGATTAGCTCTCTGAATTATATAGGTTGAACATTCCTGACCTCCATAAATCCCACTGATTCTATATAAACGTTGAGGAGAAAGCATCTGAGTTGCCGGATTCCCAGCTTCATAAATAGACTCTCCGGTAGTTAAATCATAACCTTCATCACTGGAATGACCTCCCTCCATTAGTAAAAAATTATATTCCGGATAATAGGCCAGCAAAAGTCCTTCTTCCGTGTAGGGAAGGAATACCTTTTCTTTACCATTTAAAGCCTTAAAACTATGAACTAAAATAGTTTCATACTCATTTTTTTCCAGTTCAATTTCTCCTTTTACCAGAGTACGTATACTATCAATATCTGTCACGTAAAAAGGAGCAGGTTCATGAGTTTTAAATTTATCATATAGCCGATTAAATAATACGGAATCCTTGATTTTATAAAGAGTAAAAGAATATAGACTATCAGGAGAATATAAGCAGTCTATTTTACTGAAATGATTCATCTCTGAATTTTGTATTGCTTCAGGTACGTTCAGCGGATTTGTTGAGTTATTACTTTCCTTAGATGTAAAGGTGCAGGATGCATAAAGCCAACAGAACGTAATAAAGAAAAGAAAATGTTTATTCATCACATTTTCGATCTATATAAAGTTTCCCGTTAATATGGTCAAACTCATGCTGAAATATAATTCCGGTATAATCCTCGGCACGGCTACCGCCATTAAAACGATTTCTAACCTTTTCTCCATTCTGGTTTATATATTCCACTTCCACCCAGGCATACCTTCGGGAGTTTCCGTATTCATCCGGAACGGATAAACATCCATCGTTCCGAAAGCAAAACAATTCCTCTGAATGAGAAACAATTCTGGGATTAATTGCCACCTCCACACTTTTTTCCGGAAGATCTAAACGATAAAATAAAAAAATATTCCTGTTAATTCCGATTTGAGGCGCTGCAATACCTACCCCGTTTTCAGCCAGCATAGTCAGGTATAGCTTTTTTACCAGCTGAGGCAGGTCTTTATTCTTTCGGCTGTTTTTTATATCTACCGATCGATGCCTTAAAATAAGGGCATCGGAAGGATTTTTCAGCGTAATGAGGCGCGCCGGAGATTCCGGATTTTGATAAATCAAGGTCTTTTCAGACTCCGTAAATACCGATGCACAGCCTGTAAAAAGAAATAATATTAAAAGAGGTAACCAAAGTTTCATCAGAACAAAAATACTAAATTCTGACGGCTTATTATAAAAAATACCCCTGAGTCTGTACAACTTCAGGGGCATTCCATAAAATATAAGCAAAAAATTATAGTAAACTGTAAAGAATTCGGAGACTGGAAATAATAACCAGTATAGCCACAGCAAGCACAGCTGCCCGCTGAGGTAATTTACCTGCCAGACGGGCCGCAATAGGAGCCGCAATCGTTCCGCCGATAATAAGTCCGGCCACTATGTACCAGTGGGTTACTCCTAAGTATATAAAAAATGTAATCGAAGCCGACAGTGTAATAAAAAATTCTGCCATACTTACCGTTCCCACCACATATCTGGATTTTCTACCCTTAGATAAAAGAGTGGATGTAACAATAGGCCCCCAGCCCCCTCCTCCGAAAGCATCAAAAAAACCTCCGGCAAAACCCAGAACTCCGGTATGCTTGATTTTCTTTTTTTCAATTTTCTTACGAAAAGCAATAACAATCAACCGTATACCTATAATCATCGTATACGTGGCCAGTACGGCATAGGCAATGGTCTCATACTTGTCGCCTACATAAATAAGGAGCAAAGAGCCTATAATAGCACCAATACTTCCGGGTATAGCCAGCCAGAAAAGGAGTTTTTTGTTTACATTGCCGAATTTGTAGTGTGAAAATCCACTGATTCCGCTGGAAAACATTTCGGCAATATGCACACTCCCGCTGATGGCCGGAAGTTTTATTCCGAAAAGCATCATACTGGTCGTAGAGGTCACTCCATAGCCCAGCCCTATGGCACCGTCCACCATTTGTGCGAGGAAGCCCACTCCTATCATGGCATAAAAAATGGTAGGCACATCACTCATATACGTTTGCAGTTCCTGAACTGAAATTAAGGAAGACAAACCATACCCTATAAAGACAGCCATGAATATCATGGAAATATCAAAAGCCAGGCGCTTATATTTTTTCCCTTCCTTTTTATTCAGCTCTTTTTTGCCTAACATTTCCGTAACTTCATTTAGAGCTTCGAGCTTGGTTTTAAGGTCTCCCTGATGTTGGTTTCTGAACCGATTCAGGTTTTCAATGCTTTCATGAATATTTTCCGGAATAGATGCTTCCAGATATTCGCGAAGCCTTCTGGCCAGAACCGGAGATTTCCCGTTTGTGGAAATAGCGATTTTCAGATGCCCTTTATTCACAATGGAACCTAAATAAAAATCGCACAGGTCGGGCTGATCTGCCGCATTTACCAATATGCCTTTCTGGTTAGCTTTTTCTTTGATTTGTCTGTTAAAATCGGAATCGTCAGTAGCTGCAATCAGAAAATCAATCTCTGAAAAATCCGCATCTTCCAGCGTTCGTTCTTCCCATTCGATATGAGGGTGTTCCTTCAGAACTACTTTCAGCTCACGGCTGATTTCTTTGGCTATAAGGCGGATAGCTACCTTAGGGTTTTGCCGCAAAAGTGTTTCGGTCTTTTCCAGCCCTATGTTGCCTCCTCCCACGATAAGAAACCGGTGAGTATCTGTTTTAAGAAATATAGGAAATAAAGTATTGTCCATGGTTTGATTTATTTTGAATTCCTCCGCTATTTCAGAGGATGGAAAGTAATTCGTGTATTGGGCTTTATCAAATCCCTCAGGCAGAAAAGCTGATTCTGTGGGTAAAGTCTCCGAATGTTTCATTGGGTAATTGTTCTTGAGTATATTGGGTAAAAAGTGTATCTAATTCCGAAAGAATTTCCGACTCATCCAGCTGTTTTTTGTACAGCTGATTCAGGCGCGTTCCCAGACGGTCTCCGCCCAGCATCAGATTATACTGTCCCGGACCGGTTCCTACAAACCCGATTTCTGCTACATAGGGTCGACCGCAGCCATTAGGACATCCGGTCATCCGGATACTTATTTCTTCTTTATCCAACCCATGCTTTTCCAGCAATGGCTCAATTTTAGTCACCAGTTCCGGCAGATAACGCTGTCCTTCTGCCAATGCAAGCGGACACGTAGGTAAAGCCACACAAGCCATGGAACTTTTACGCAGGGTACTATCTTTTTCCTCTATTCCGTATTTAGTAATCAGCTGTACCACCTTTTCTTTATCCTCTTCCGATATGAAACCCAGAATGAGATTCTGGTTACAGGTAAAACGGAAATCAGAAATATCAAGCAGTGAAAGCTCATGCAAAAATTCTTTTTGATAAGGTTTTACTACCCCGTGCTCTACAAAAAGAGTATAAAACCACAAATTCTGATGATTTTTCAGCCAGCCGTATCGATCGTTTCTTTCGGTAAATTCATAGTCCTCTGGAGGTAACAGAGAAAACCCCGTTCTTTTTTCCAGCTCAGCAACAAAGTTTTCAACGCCCATTCGATCCAGCGTATATTTCAGCCTGGACAATTTCCGATCGCTCCGGTTTCCGAAGTCTCTCTGGATGGTTATTACCTCATATAAAGCTTTCAGGATCTTCTCTTCCGTATCTGCAAAACCTATCAGGGTTCCCAATCTGGGGTATGTATCCGGATTTCCATGGGTGGCACCCATTCCTCCGCCTATAGCAATATTAAATCCCCTGAATTTCCCCTCTTTAATTATGGCAATTAACCCTAAATCGTTGGCAAAGACATCCACATCATTGGAAGGAGGAATGGCTATGGCTATTTTAAATTTACGGGGCAGATAACGATGCTGATATAAAGGATCTGCTTCTGCCGAACGTTCGTATATTTTTTCTCCGTCTATCCATACTTCATAATACGATTGCGTTTTAGGAAGGAGCAGACGGGAGATTTTATCTGCATAGGCATGTATTTCTTCAAATAGAGGGGATACCTGGGGATGCGCACTGCTGATTACGTTCCGGTTTACATCGCCGCAAGCAGCTATGGAATCCAGCTTAGCCAGAAGAAATCCCTGGATGGTCGGACGCAACTGATGTTTCAACAATCCGTGAAGCTGAATGGTTTGACGTGTGGTAATTTTCAGCGTTCCTGTACCGTATTTTTGGGAAATTTCATGAATGGACTGCCATTGTCCGGAGGAAATTACTCCTCCCGGAATTCGAAGACGAAGCATAAATGAATACAGCCTTTCCAGCTTTTTTTCGGCTCGTTCATTTCTCCGGTCTCTGTCATCCTGAACATACATTCCGTGAAATTTAATCAGGGCCTCATCATCCGGGCGAATAGTGCCTGTATAGTTATCCGTGAGACTTGCACTCAGGCTGCCTCTCAGCCCGTCACTTTTCTCTTTAATTATTTCTATAGGTGATAATTTTTCGTTATTCATTGCATTTTTAAGGTTGGGTTATTTAATAAACGTCTTTCTGGAAACGACCTTCAAGCTCTAAAGCTTCTAAAATCGAATGAGCTTCTTCCCTGCTCATCTTACCTTCTTCCGCGATGATAGCGGCCAGCGTATTTTCTACTTCTATGCTCATCGGATGTTTTTGTCCGCAGATATACAAATAGGCTCCTCCTGAGATCCAGTCGTACAATTCACGAGATTTTTCTTTTAATCGATCCTGCACATATATCTTTTCATCCTGATCCCGGGAAAATGCGGTGTCCAGACGGGTAAGTACCCCATTAGACAACCATTCCTGTATTTCTGTCTGAAAATAAAAGTCTGAAACAAAGTGCTGCTCTCCGAAAAACAGCCAGTTGCGTCCTTCTGCCCCGGTAGCATCGCGATGGGCAAGAAAACTTCGGAACGGAGCAATTCCTGTTCCGGGACCAATCATAATAATATCCTTATCTTCTGCCGGAAGTTTAAAGTTCCGGTTTTTATGAATATAAAAGGGAAGTATCTCATCTTTTGGATAATCGGCCAGGTATTGCGAGCACCATCCGGTTCTGGGTAGATTATCCACTGTAAAAGTATCTAGAGTAACCGCCAGATGGACTTCTCCGTCATGTGCTTCTGAAGAGGAAGTTACGGAATAAAGCCGGGGAGAAATAGCATAAAGATGATCAAGGATTTCATCGAATGAAAGATTTCCTTCAGGAGAATACTTTTTTAATACATCCAAAAGATCCAGTTTTTCTTCTTCTATTTCCAACCCTTTAAAGGCTGGAATTCTAGTCAGACTTTTCCGGGTCAGCCCCCTGATATTTTTTTCCAGTAATTCTTCAAAACGTTCCTCTGCCTGAAGCAAACGTGCGATTTCTTTTACTTCAGATAAATTATTTGCAGGATAAATTCCTACGGCATCCCCCGGTTCATAGGCTACTTCTTCCTGTGGAACTATTTCTATATGATAGGTTTCTTTGTTTGAACCTTTATCATTCAGCACTATCTTATGTTTCAAAGTTCCCAGGTAATTTTTTTTAATTGAAGATTCCCCTCCTTTCGTCAATTTATTTTCCGGAGCCGGAATTTTTCCGGAACTCTTTAGTAAAGGAAGCAGTTCCGCAAACCAGGCTTCAGCCACCGGCACATAATCTACATCTGCTTTTTGCAGTTCTTTCGCAGGCTGTGCTCCCAAACGGGCAAGCAACAATTCTATTTCCTCAGCCGCCTTACAAAAGAGCGGATAGGAAGAATCTCCCAGCCCAAAAACGGCAAAGCGGGTTTGGGACAGAATAACAGTGGAGTTTGCCAGCATATCGAAAAATTTGAGGGCATTCTGCGGAGGTTCACCTTCGCCCTGTGTGCTCATAATTATAAGCAGAAATTCTTCCTTTTCAATTTTATCTACCGGATATTGAAAGGTATCATAGACTTTGGACTGAATTTTATTTTTTTTCAGCAAACTTTGTAACTGCAAAGCCAGCTTTTTAGAATTCCCTGTCTCTGTACCGTATATAATGGTTGGTTTTACCGGCGGAGCTTCTTTTATATCTTCTTTAAATTCCGGATCTGAAGCTGGCTGATTTTGAAAATTCTCAATAATTCCTGCCAGATACCCGCTGGTCCAGATCAGCTCTTCTCTGGAATATTTCTGAACCAGTCCTTTAAGTTCTATAAGTTTTTCGTTAGCTAGCATACTGCAGGTTAATTAAATGGTTATCAAAATAAGATTTTGTGTTTTGAGTTTCTGCATACCAGGCATATTGCTGGTGAAGATTCACAACGTTGCCTATCATAATCAGCGTAGGAACGTATTCAAAATCGGGCAGGTTTTGCTGTTTCAGTTCCCCGAATGAAAAAACCTTCGTTTTCTGATTCGGAGTGGTAGCCTGCTGGATTACCGCCAGTCCTTTGGTCGATTCTATTTTAAATTCTATGAGCAAATCGGCCAGCTGATTTAACTTTTTACCGCTCATGTAAAAAACCAGCGTATCTTCGGTAGAAGCCCAATCTTCCCATTGTGTGCCCGATACGGAACCTAAGTCAAAAAGTGTTAAAAAACGTACCCCTCTGGAATGTTCTCTGGCTGTCAAAGGAATTCCGGTGTATGCAGCTGCTCCGAAAGCTGCCGAAATTCCGGGAATTATTTCATACTGAATCTGATGGTTCTTTAGGGTTTCCAGTTCATCCAGTATATTGGAAAATAAAGAGGCATCTCCTCCTTTTAACCGTAAAACCAGCTTATTCTGCATTGCAAATTCCACCATCAGTGCATTAATATCTTCCTGAGGCGTATGAATTCCACGGGAACATTGCTTGCCCACATAAATAACAACGGCATCTTTACGCGCATAATTCACAATAATTTCCGGGGACACCAGCCGGTCGGTTAAAATAACGTCGGCTATTTGTACATATTTCAGTGCCTTCACACTGATCAAGTCCGGATCTCCTGGACCTGCACCGGCTAAAACAACTTTTCCTTTAGTTACAGATATCATAGGTTTTCTTCGGTTTTTACTATTAAAACAATCCATCTACAGAAAGATATCTTTCTCCGGTATCATAATTAAAGGTCACAATAGTGGCTTCGTCCGGTAATTGTGATATTTTTTTAGCAACAGCCGCCAGGGAGGCTCCGGTGGAAATTCCTACTAAAATTCCTTCTTTACGGGCAATGTCACGGGCATAGCTAAAAGCTTCGTCTTTTCCTACCTGTATTACTTCGTCAATTAAATCTTTCTGCACAATTTCCGGTATAAACCCGGCTCCTAAACCCTGTAACGGGTGTGGTCCCGGCTGACCTCCGCTTAAAACCGGTGATAATTCAGGTTCTACGGCAATAATCTTCACATTGGGAAACTTATTTTTCAATACTTTAGCCACTCCGGTGATATGTCCTCCGGTACCTACTCCGGTAATCAGGTAATCTACTCCTTCCGGAAAATCGTTGATTATTTCCTGAGCAGTCGTTTTTTCGTGTACTTCTACGTTTGCCTGATTATTGAATTGTTGCGGAGACCATGCATTCGGAATTTCTTTTACTAATTCCGCTGCTTTTTCAATAGCTCCTTTCATTCCTTTTTCACGGGGTGTCAATTCGAATTCCGCACCGTAGATTTCCATAAGTTTTCTTCTCTCTATACTCATAGATTCAGGCATAACCAAAATCACCCGATAGCCTTTTACTGCTCCTACCAATGCCAGACCGATTCCTGTATTTCCCGAAGTTGGTTCCACAATAACACTGTCAGGCTTTAAGAGTCCTTTATTTTCAGCATCTTCTATCATTGCCAGTGCAATACGATCTTTTATACTGTTTCCGGGGTTATTTCTTTCGAGTTTAATCCAGACGTTTTTTGATTTTCCGAATAAATTTTCAAGTTTTACAACCGGTGTTTTTCCTATGGTTTCTAATATGTTTTTTGCTTTCATTTTATGTTTTTTATAAATTGGTTTTTTATTTCTACTTTTATTTTTTAAAGGAACATTAAGGCTCCTACTGTATTATATGTGGTTTCATCAATTAAAATGGCATTCCCGTTTTTAGGATTATCTTCAAAAGAATCGTAAAAAATCGGCTGATTGGAACGCAGGGAGATCTGACCGATATCGTTTAACTTAATTTCGTTTGTCTGATTAAACTCCCATTGATTGATATCCCATTTTTGATCGATTGACTGAATTTTAACTCTTGCAGTTTTAAACCGATGCTGAAGAATATAGGTTTTTCCGGTTTGAAGAGGTGTAGTATCCAACCAGCATATCCAGCTTTTTAGTTCATTGGAAGAATGGGGAAGTTCCGTAGTTTTTACCAGAGTATCTCCTCTGCTGATGTCAATGTCGTTAGCTAGATGAATCACCACATTTTCTCCGGCTCTGGCTTCTTCCGTTTCCTTTTGATGCCGTTCAATTTTCTCAATGGAGGTTTCTATACCTGAAGGCAAAACTTTCACCTTATCTCCTACCTTGTAATTCCCGCTCAGCACTTGTCCGGCATATCCTCTGTAATCGTGATGCTCTTCATCTTTGGGACGTATCACCCACTGTACCTGAAAACGGGAAGCCTGAAGATCTCTGGCAGGTGTTTCAATATGTTCCAGTGTGGTTAGTAAGGCATCCCCCTCAAACCAAGGAGTTCTTTCCGATTTAGTGACAATGTTGTCTCCATTTAATGCACTGATAGGAATATAGGCGATTTCATCGTACCCCAGATTTCCTTTAATTTTTTCAAAATCCGATTTTATTTTAGTAAAAACTTCCTCTGAATAATCTTCCAAGTCTATTTTGTTAACCGCAATAATTGCTTTTTTAATACCCATCAGAGACCCTACACTGGCATGTCTTTTTGTTTGTACGGTCACTCCTTTACGTGCATCAACCAAAATAATAATTAGGTCTGAATTTGAGGCTCCCGTTATCATATTACGGGTATATTGTTCGTGCCCAGGCGCATCGGCAATGATAAACTTACGTTTGCCTGTTGAAAAATATTTGTACGCAACGTCTATGGTAATTCCTTGTTCTCTTTCGGCGCGAAGCCCATCGGTAATTAAAGACAGATCGATGTCTACTCCTTCTTGTTTTGTTTGTTTTTGAAGAACCCCGAGCTGATCGGTGTGTATACTGTCTGAATCGTAAAGTAACCTCCCTATGAGGGTACTCTTCCCATCGTCTACATTTCCTGCGGTTATGAATTTAAGTGTGTTCATTTTTTACTTTTTAAATCTGCTTAGATGAATTGAATGTGTTAAAAATACCCTTGTTTTTTCCTGTCCTCCATAGCTGCTTCAGAAAGCTGATCATCCAGTCGGGTCTGCCCTCTTTCACTAATTCTTGTGACAATAATCTCATCTATAATTTCCTGAACCGTGGAGGCGGTTGAGGGAACTGCCGCTGTACAAGTCATATCTCCCACTGTACGATACCTCACTTTTTCCACCGTTACTGTATCTTCTGGTAAAGGCTGGATAAATTTAGAGGTAGCAACCAGTTTATCCTGATGTACGATACATTCTCTATCATGAGAAAAGTAAAGTCCCGGTAATTCTATCTCATTCTGCAGTATATAATTCCATACATCTAACTCTGTCCAGTTGCTGATTGGAAAAACCCTAACATTGTGTCCTTTTTGAATTTTACCGTTTAATATATCCCAAAGCTCCGGCCTTTGTAATTTAGGATCCCATTGTCCAAAGTCATCGCGAACCGAAAATATTCTTTCTTTTGCACGTGCTTTTTCCTCATCTCTTCGGGCACCTCCTATACAGGTATCAAATTCATTTTCCTGTATTGTATCAAGTAGCGTATAAGTCTGCAAAGAATTTCGGGAGGGAAATCTACCCTGGGTTTCTTTCAGGTTATATTTCTTTATACTTTCTTCGACTGACCCCACAATGAGTTTTTCTCCTATTTTGTTTACCAGATAGTCTCTGAATTCAATAGCTTCCGGAAAATTATGACCGGTATCTATATGTACCAGTGGAAAAGGAAATTTTCCGGGACGAAAAGCTTTCAGGGCCAGATGTACTAAAACAATGGAGTCTTTTCCTCCGGAAAACAGGAGCGCCGGCTTTTCAAACTGGGCGGCTGTTTCACGAAGTATATAAATGGCTTCGTCTTCCAGCTGATTAAGGTAATTTTTTGATCTGTTCATGCTTATATTTTATTTTTTTTAGAGTATGTTTAGCTATGCAATCCGCATTCTTTTTTAGAGGCATCCTCCCACCACCATCTTCCTGCGCGAAAGTCTTCACCTTCAGCTACTGCTCTTGTACAGGGAGCGCAACCGATACTGATAAACCCTTTATCGTGTAAAAGATTATAGGGTATGTTTTTATTTTTTATATATTGATCTACTTCATCTGTGGTCCAATGAAGCAGTGGATTATACTTATATAATTGATAGTGGTCATCCCACTGGACAATATCCAGGTTGTTTCTGTTTGCGGAATGTTCGGCTCGTAATCCGGTGATCCATATTTTTGCATTTTTAAGTGCTCGTTGTAAAGGCTCTACCTTTCTGATGTGACAGCACTGCTTTCTAAGCTCAATACTTTCATAAAAAGGATTTATTCCGTTATTATTGACAAATTCTTCTATTTGAAGGGTATTTGGATAGAAAGTCTTAATATTTTTCCTGTATTTTAATAGTGTTTTACTCCAAACCGAATACGTTTCCTGAAAAAATCTACCGGTATCCAGAGTGAAAATTTCAATATTATTAAAATCCTGAGTGAATATGGCATCGGTAATTAATTGATCTTCTTTACTGAAACTTGTAGAGAATACAATTTGTCCCTCAGTATATTCACTTAAAAATTTTAAATTTTCTTCCAGATTTTTATCTTGTTTCAAGACATTTATTATTTCCTGTTTCATTATCATGATATATGGTTTCTTAAAAATAAAAAAAGCCACTTAGACTAAGAGGCTTTATATATTAATGTACACTATTTTATTTTATCTGAATCTTTAATACGCATACCCTGGATAGCCTCCTGTAAAATTTCTTTTACAACAACAATTGCTCATTATTCTCTGTGTAAATAAAGGCTTATTAACTGATATTTCGTTTGTTAAATTCATACTAATCCAATAGGTTTTGTAAATATTAAATTTTTGATAAAAAAAACTCCTCAAATGGAATCTGAGGAGTTTTTATATATTATAAATGTTTTATGACATTAAACAATAGTGATAATCCTCCTCATTTACTGAGCAGCAAGTACACATTGTTAAACATAAAACCTGATTTGTCATTTTTAAATCTTTTACAATTACAAATTTATTTTATTTTTCAATACCACCAACTTTTTTTCTTATTTTTTTTTAAAAAAATTGTTCCCATAAAAACTAGTTCACTGAATAACAATACATTAATCATTCCCATGAAGATATACCACCTCCTCTTCATCTTTTTTAACTGCTAATAATTGTTTTTTTTTATTCATCAGCCAATAACTGATAAACAAAACTACAACCAACAATATACCTATCAGAAGAGAAATTCTTGTTTCTTCGAAATAACCTAATACTCCAATAACAAAAAACATAAAAAGTATGGTTAATATGGGAGTTACAGGCCAGAAAGGCATCCTGAATTTTAATTTTTGTTTTTCTTCTAGAGTCATTTTCTTTCTCATGAAAAATTCGGCAAATAAAATTATTAACCATACCCAAATGGTTACAAAGGTTGCTATAGCAGCTATCATGAAAAATAATATATCGTGATAAAAATAATTTAATACAACTCCGATAAGTAAAAAGGCTATCATTGCAGATATTCCTGCAATAGGAACAGAATGAGAAGTAAGCTTGGTAAGGATGCTTGGGGCTTGTTTTTGTTTTGCCAGACCATACATCATACGTACAGCTCCATATACATCACTGTTAATTGCTGAAATTGCTGCTACGATAACCACTACATTGAGTACATGTGCAGCAAATTCTATATGCAGATTTTCAAAGATAACTACAAACGGACTTCCTTCAGTACCTATCCTGTTCCAGGGAAATAAACACAAAATTACGCCCAACACCAAAACATAGAAAAACAAAATACGAAAAGGAACCGAGTTTATAGCTCTTGGAATATCTTTATCCGGATTTTTGGTTTCACCTGCCGCTAAACCAATGATTTCTATGCCTCCGAAGGCAAACATAACAATAGCAAAGCTCGAAATGAATCCTGAAATGCCATTAGGCATAAATCCACCGTTGATCCACAAATTGTTTATATTAGAACTTTCAAATCCTTCAAAATTTCCAAACAACAAAACACAACCTCCGGCGATCATTAAAAAAATCGCTATAATCTTGAGTAGTGTGAGAAAAAACTCAACTTCTGCAAAAATTTTAACTGAAAACAGGTTTATAGCACCAATTATCAAAGTAATTCCTAAAGACCAAATCCAGGGCGAAACACCGGGATACCAGAATTTCATATAAATTGAAAAGGCCGTAACGTCTGCTAAACAAACCAATATCATTTCAATGACATACATCCATCCCGTAATAAAACCGAAAACAGGACTAAGATAATTGGATGCATATCCAGCAAAAGAATCGGAAATAGGTTTATATAAAACCATTTCTCCGAGTGCCCGCATTACCATAAATATGACAATTCCTCCGATAAAATAAGCCAGTAACACCGACGGGCCTGCCAGTTTAATACCTTCTGCAGCCCCATAAAACAAACCGGTACCTATAGCAGATCCCAACGCTATAAAAAATATGTGCCTTGAAGTTAATTTCTTTTTCAGCTCTTGTTCTTCCATAATTTTTTTGGGTTTTAGTTTTTGATTTGCGGGCTAATATAAAAAGTTAAAAATAGAAATAATTAACATAAATTGAACAATAAATTATTTTATTTATATAAATTAATTTTATTCAAATATCTTATCTTATCATAAAAAATCAATGATTTTCAGTAATTAAATTTTCTATATTTACCCCAATCAAAAACACTAAGGATGGCCTATCTGGAAAAATACATCCTTAAATCCAATACATAATTAGTACAATTTATAAATTTTAAAAACTATGCCACATAGAATTGACAAAAGTCGTAGTATCCAATCCCCAAGGGGAAATCAGTTAACTTGCAAAAGCTGGCAGACAGAAGCTGTTTACAGAATGATTCAGAACAATCTGGATGCAGAAGTAGCCGAACATCCGGAAAGCCTGGTTGTGTATGGCGGAATCGGCCGGGCTGCAAGAACCTGGGAATGCTTTGACAAAATACTTGAAGTTCTTAAACGTTTAGATGATGAACATACCTTGTTAGTTCAGTCGGGAAAGCCCGTAGGAGTATTTCCTACTCATAAAGATGCTCCCAGAGTGCTTATAGCTAATTCTAATATTGTTCCTAACTGGGCAACCTGGGATAAGTTTCATGAGCTGGATAAATTAGGGCTTATGATGTATGGACAGATGACTGCAGGTTCGTGGATTTATATTGGTTCTCAGGGAATTGTGCAAGGTACATATGAGACGTTTTGTGCTGTTGCTAAGAAACATTTTAATGGAAAATCACAAGGAAAATGGATTCTTACCGCCGGTTTGGGTGGTATGGGAGGAGCTCAGCCACTGGCAGCAACTATGGCAGGCTTTAGTATGTTAGCGATTGAATGCGACGAATCCCGTATTGATTTCCGTCTGAAAACCCGCTATGTAGATAAAAAAGCAAAGAATCTGGAAGAAGCACTTTCTATGATTGAAGAGTCTCATGGACAAGGCAAAGCTGTTTCTGTAGGACTTTTAGGAAATGCAGCTGATATTTTTGAAGAGCTGGCTCAAAAAAATATTGTTCCAGACGTAGTTACTGATCAAACCAGTGCTCACGATCCTATCAACGGATATTTGCCTTCCGGCTGGACCATGGAACAGTGGAAAGAAAAAAGGGAAACCAGCCCGAAAGAGGTGGAGTCTGCTTCACGTAAAAGTATGGCCAAACAGGTAAAAGCTATATTGAATTTACAAGAAAAGGGATCGATAGCTTTAGATTATGGCAACAACATACGACAAATGGCATGGGAAGAAGGAGTTCAAAATGCTTTTAATTTCCCAGGCTTTGTTCCTGCTTACATAAGGCCTCTATTTTGTGAAGGTATAGGTCCATTCCGATGGGTTGCCCTTTCCGGTGATCCGGAAGATATCTATAAAACAGATCAAAAAGTCAAAGAGCTGATTCCAGATGATCCTCACTTACATAATTGGCTGGATATGGCAAAAGACAGAATTGAATTTCAAGGGCTTCCGGCCCGAATCTGTTGGGTAGGACTAAAAAACAGAAAGCGTCTGGGCCTTGCTTTCAATGAAATGGTAAGAAACGGAGAACTGAAAGCGCCTATTGTAATTGGAAGAGATCATCTGGACTCCGGATCCGTAGCTAGCCCTAATCGGGAAACCGAGGCTATGAAAGACGGTTCTGATGCTGTATCTGACTGGCCTTTGCTTAATGCCCTTTTGAATACTGCAGGAGGAGCTACCTGGGTAAGTATTCACCATGGCGGAGGTGTTGGTATTGGTTTCTCCCAGCATTCGGGAGTCGTTATTTTATGCGATGGTAGTGAAGATGCGGATCGAAGGCTAGCCAGAGTGTTATTTAATGATCCGGCCACCGGAGTTATGCGTCATGCAGATGCCGGATATGAAATTGCCATTGATTGTGCTAAAGAAAACGGACTTGACCTTCCTATGATAAGTTAAATTAATTGAGTAAATTTTATTTTATCACATGGAACATTTATAAATATTCCATGTGATTTTTTTAAAGTTCAACCCACCATAAATATCTATTATGTTTAAAATAAAAAAAGGGGATATAGTTTGGCAAAATGCCAGAATTGTTACTCTTGATGATTCTGTTGAAACAGAATATAATATACTTCAAAATTTTGATTTAATTGTTAGGGATAACAAAATAGAGGCTTTAGTTGAAGAAGGCCAGGTTGATTATCCTGAATATATAAATAAAATAGATGCTGAAAACGGATTATTGATTCCGGGTTTTATTGATTGTCATACTCATCTGGTTTTTGGAGGTGACAGAGCAAAGGAATGGGAAATGAGATTAAATGGAGTTCCTTACGTTGAAATTGCACAAAAAGGAGGAGGTATTAACTCTACGGTTAAAGCTACCCGAATCTCAGATGAAAACACTTTGTATAAACTAGCTGAAGAAAGATTAAATGCTTTGATTCTGGAAGGAGTTACCACACTTGAGTCTAAATCAGGTTATGGACTGGATCTAATCAATGAGCGTAAGCAATTGAAAGTATCAAAAAAATTAGGTTTGAATCATCCGGTTGAAATAGTAAATACACTGCTTTCCGCTCATACAGTTCCTCCTGAATATAAGGATAAATCTGACGAGTATATGGAACTTATCTGCTCTGTAATACTTCCTACTTTATGGAAAGAAGGATTATTTGAAGCTGTGGATGTATTTTGTGAAAATGTTGGCTTTACTTATGCTCAAACGAAAAAGCTTTTTGAATGTGCAACCACTATGGATATTCCGGTAAAAGGACATGTGGATCAACTCTCTAATTTAGGCGGTAGCGGATTGGTTGCTGAATTTAACGGTCTGTCAGTAGACCACATTGAATATCTGGATGAAGAAAATATTAAAAAATTAAGCAGATCCAGAACTGTAGCAACAGTATTACCTTTAGCCTATTATTTTCTCAGGGAAAAACAGAAGCCTCCCATTGATTTACTTAGGAAATATAAAATCCCAATTGCCGTTTCTACCGATCTTAATCCTGGAACGAGTCCCTTCGCTTCGCTTCGGCTGGCAATGAATGCTGCCTGTGTACAATTCGGATTAACACCTAAAGAAGCTCTTTTAGGGGTAACCAAGAATGCTGCAAAAGCTTTGAAAAGAGAAAATACTCACGGACAAATAAAAAAAGGATATATGGCTGATTTTTGTATCTGGAACGTTAAAAATCCGGTGGAAATCTTTTATGAATTAGGTAGAAATCCCTTGAAATACAGAATATTTCAGGGGAATATTACACATAAATTCTGATATTATGAAAACATTCTGGGAAAAAACACCTGCTGAAGTCTGGCAGGGCAGAAATGATTTAGAAGAAAGCGCTACTGCTTTACGAGTATTCCAATCAATCATTAAAGAAGAGAGCTTTAATCCTGAAAAATATCCGGAACAAATAGCTTTGTTAGGATTTTGCTGTGACGAGGGAGTACGAATTAATAAAGGAATCACAGGAGCAAAAAAAAGTCCGGACATCCTTAAAAAAGCTTTGGCAAATTTTGCTTACCATCCGCATCCTCTTTCATTGATTGATATGGGAAATATTATTTGTAATGGTCTTCTTTCCGAAGGTCAGCAACTTCTTACAAAATATGTTGAACAATGTCATTCCCAAAGTATGAAAACTCTAGTTATCGGAGGAGGACATGAAACTGCTTTTGCTCATGGTATGGGTTTATATAATTCATATCCTGATGCAACTATAGGAATTATTAATCTGGATGCTCATTTAGATATCCGATCGAATAATAAATATTCTTCGGGAACCCCTTTTCTTCAATTATTTGAATATTGCAAATCAAATAACCGAAACTTTAATTATCTCTGCATAGGTGCGAGTAAAGCTGCTAACACCCAAGCCCTGCTTGAGACTGCTGAGAATTTAAACGTTCGTATTATATGGGACACTGAGTGCCAATATTTACATTTAGATCACATTAATCAGCAAATACTAGATTTTATTGCAACAACTGACATTATTTATTTGACTATTGATTTGGATGTTTTACCTCCTTCTTCAATGTTTGCAGTGTCTGCACCCAGCTCATTGGGAGTGGATGCTACTCTTTTACATCAATTACTTCCCGTTATTTCCGGTACTAACAAATTAGCCGGAGCTGATGTAGTAGAATTTAATCCTCTGCTGGATCGTGATTCTCTATGTGCAAGAGTAGCCGCCAGATTTGTATGGGAACTTTTTTATCATTGGAAATAAACTAAACAACAAAATTATAATGAAAAACCTATTATTAGACGGAAATCATCTGACTTTAGAGGATGTCGTTGCTGTCTCAAGACATCATTGTAAAGTAAATTTAACTGAGGATGCAATATCAAAAATTAACCAATCAAGAGAATACGTAGACCAACTCGTAGAGTCCGGTGAAATTGTATATGGGATTACCACTGGCTTTGGAGATTTCAGTTCTGTGCATATTTCTAAGGATCAAGCAGTAGAACTTCAAAGAAATCTTATTATCAGCCATGCCTGTGGAGTTGGAAATCATTTTTCCGAAGAAGTTACCCGGGCTATCATTTTATTACGCCTGAACAATCTTGCAAAAGGTTTCTCGGGAATACGACTCAGCACTATGCAGGTTTTGGTGGACATGCTTAACAAAGGATTATATCCTGCAATTCCGGAAAAGGGATCTTTAGGTGCCAGTGGTGATCTTGCTCCTCTGGCTCATATGGTTCTACCTATGATAGGTGAAGGTGAGGCTTATTACAAAGGAAAACTTCTTCCGGGTGCTGAAGCTATGAAAGAAGCCGGAATTCAAATCATTGAGCTGGTTTCCAAAGAAGGTCTGGCATTAATTAACGGTACACAAGTTATGACTGCCGCCGGAGCTTTAACATGTTATGACTCTATCAATTTGATGAAACTGGCAGACATTTCGGCTTCTTTGTCTATAGAAGCTCTTCAGGGAATTACCGATCCATTTATTCCTGAACTCCATGCCTTACGACCTCATCAAGGACAAATAAACAGTGCTAAAAATTTACTTTCTTTGCTAAACGGGAGTGAAAGGACTACCCGACAGGGTGAAATCCGTGTTCAAGATGCTTATTCATTGCGATGCGTACCTCAGGTACATGGAGCCAGTTGGGATACTTTTAACTATGTGAAAAATAAAATTGAAATAGAAATAAATTCTGTTACAGATAATCCTATTATATTTCCAGAAAAAAAATTAGCAATTTCCGGAGGTCATTTTCATGGTCAACCCATGGCTTTACCTTTTGATTTTTTAGGGATAGCTATTGCTGAAATAGCTAATATTTCTGAACGTAGAATTGAACGATTAGTAAATCCTTCCCTCAATAATGATTTACCTGCATTTTTAACTCAACAGGGGGGATTGCATTCCGGTTTTATGATTACGCAGTATGTAGCTGCAGCCTTAGTTTCAGAAAATAAAGTTCTGGCGCATCCGGCAAGTGTAGACTCAATACCTTCTTCTGCAAATCAGGAAGATCATGTAAGTATGGGCACAATTGCAGCAAGAAAAGCTCAAAATATTTATCAAAATACAAAAAATGTAATTGCCATTGAGTTGCTTGCGGCTACTCAAGCGATTGATCTTGCAACTGATTCTTCAAATAAAAAATTAGGAAAAGGAACCCAAATCGCCTATAATATTATCAGGGATCAAATTGAACCATTTTCCAAAGATAGAGTTATGTATCCGGAAATTAATAAAGCTGCCAATATAATTGACAGTGAAAGTATTGTTAATTCAGTCGAAAAAGAAATCGGACAGCTTTTATAAAATAGTTATAGATAAGAAAAGCGCATAAATTTTAAGCGCTTTCCTTATCTTAATTTTTCAATAAAACTTTTTATTTCACAATTTTGTTATTTTTTGGGTTTGTAAATAAAGCTATGCAATAACTGAAATATTACAAATTACTACCTAATATCTTTTTTGATATTATATTAATTATTAACTTGCCTATGCTTATATTATTCTATTACTTATGAACAGAAGAGATTTACTAAAATTATCCGGAACGGCTTTTGCCGGATTACTTTTTACAGGAATAACCCGTGCAGGTTCTACAGTGCTTACAGAAGAGTTCGAAAGCCTATCGAATAAAAATGACTCTCCTTTATTACTTAATTTTAATGAAAATAGTCTTGGAATTTCTTCAATGGCTGAAACAGCCATAAAAAAAAGTTTAAAAAATTCATTTAGATACCCGGATGCTGAAGCTTCCAATTTAAGGAAACAACTGGCGGATAAATTTAACGTAACTCCTTCCCATATTAGTCTGGGTTCTGGCTCTTCAGATATTATACGAGCTATCACTCATTTCTGCATTTTTAAAAGTCTACAGGAAAATAAAAAATTACAAATTATATTACCAGACCCGACTTTTGATTTAATTGCAGATTATGCAGAAAATTTAGGTGTTACCATTTCCCGAATTCCTCTTGATAGTAATTTTCGCATGGATATAACTGCAATGAAAAAAGCTGCAGAAGAATTTAACGGCGTATCTCTATGTTATTTATGCAATCCCAATAACCCTACTGCTACTTTAACTTCTTCCGATAGTATTGAAAAATGGATAGCAGATGCTAATCCAGAAAATACATTTTTTTTAATGGATGAAGCATATGCCGAATATGTTACTGATTTAAAATTCCAAAGTGGTATAAATCATATTTTGAATTTAAGAAATAATGTACTGGTAACTAAAACATTTTCAAAAGTTTATGCTATGGCAGGATACAGGATAGGTTATGGAATTGCAACTCCTGAAACAAGTAAAAAAATAAATGCATTCCTGTCCGTTGACAATCTCAATATTTCCGGTCTGGTAGCAGCATCTGCTTCTTTAAAGGATTCAGCCTTTTTAACCCGAAGCTTATCTTCTACAAATTCTTCAAGAAAAATAACTGAGACGGCTATGAATGAGTTGGGAATCCGATTTTTACCCTCTCAGGCAAATTTCATTTTTTATCATATTCCCGGAGATTTGAAATTATACATCCAGCGTCTTAATTCTGAAGGAATAAAAGTTGGGAGAATATTTATTCCTCTCACTCAATGGAACAGAGTAACACTAGGAACTCCGGAAGAAATGAAAATTTTTGTAAAGACCTTATATGAATTTAGAAAAAAAAGGTGGATTTAAATCCACCCTATATACTGTATAATTATTATTTTTTATATAAATTTTATTATCTAATTAGTTTTAAAGAAACTATCAACAAACTCATATTTGTTAAAAGGCTGTAGATCGTCCATTCCTTCACCAACACCAATATATTTAACTGGAATTTTAAATTGATCAGATATACCTATAACCACACCCCCTTTAGCAGTTCCATCGAGTTTGGTTATAGCCAGAGCAGTAACTTCCGTAGCTGCGGTAAATTGTTTAGCCTGTTCAAAAGCATTCTGACCGGTTGAACCATCTAATACCAATAGCACTTCATGGGGAGCATCAGGAATTACCTTTTGCATAACTCTTTTAATTTTTGAAAGCTCATTCATCAGGTTCACTTTATTGTGCAGACGTCCCGCAGTATCAATAAGAACTACATCAGCATCCTGCGCTTTGGCTGACTGTACGGTATCAAAAGCAACGGAGGCCGGATCAGAACCCATCTCCTGCTTAACTATAGGCACACCTACTCTTTCTGACCATATAACAAGCTGATCAACAGCTGCAGCTCTAAAGGTATCAGCTGCTCCCAAAACAACTTTTTTACCCTGCTGCTTAAATTGATGAGCCAACTTCCCAATAGTTGTCGTTTTTCCTACTCCATTTACGCCTACCACCATAATTACATATGGCTTTTTATCTTTAGGAATTTCAAATTCAGAATCGGAGTCTTTATTTTCAGCCAAAAGATTCATGATCTCTTCTCTTAAAATCTGATCTAATTCAGAAGTATTCATGAATTTATCTCTGGCTACCCTTTCTTCAATTTTTTTGATTACTTTGACAGTGGTCTCTACTCCTACATCAGAAGAAATAAGGACTTCTTCCAACTCATCCAGTACCTCATCATCCACTTTGCTTTTTCCTGCAATCGCTCTTCCTACTTTATCAAAAAATGATTTATTGGATTTCTCTAATCCTTTATCAAGTGTTTCTTTTGTCTCTTTCCCGAAAATTTTCTTAAACCAGCTCATAAACTATTATATAAACACAAAAATAAAAAAAATCATTCACATAAAAGTGAATGATTTTTTAAAACCTTAAAAACCTATGTTATGAAAACTATTTCTGTTTTAAAAATGCATCAACGCTGTCTGCATTTACAACTTTTTCATCAAATACGTAAGCACCTGTTTTAGGAGACTTAACCATTTTGATTACTTTAGTCATTTTTTTAGATTCTGTACGTAATGTAGCTACAACCTTCTTTGCCATGACTTAATTATTTAATTTCTTTATGAGTTGTGTATTTCTTTAATACCGGATTGAATTTTTTCAATTCAATTCTTTCCGGAGTATTTTTTTTATTTTTAGTCGTAATGTAACGAGACACTCCCGGCATTCCGCTTTCTTTATGTTCAGTACATTCTAAGATTACCTGTACTCTGTTTCCTTTCTTTGCCATTTTCTTTTGTAATCTAAATTAAATTTTAGTAATTGACAAGACCTTGTTTACGAGCTCTTGCTACAGCTTCTTCAATTCCTATTTTATCTATAATTCTTAAACCATGTGCTGACACTTTAAGAAAAATCCAAGCGTCTTGTGATGGTAAGTAGAATTTTTTTTCCATCAAATTTATCTCAAAACGTCTTTTCGTCTTGTTATTAGCATGCGACACATTATTTCCTACCATTGCACGCTTTCCTGTTATTTGACAAATTCTAGCCATTATTCTTTATGTTATGTAAATAAATTTTCTTGTTTTGAATTGGGTTGCAAATTAACAAATAAAAATTCACTCTTACAACTTTTTTACTTTTTATTTTTAAAGTTTATTTGTGATGTCTTTGTTTTCCTAGGTTTCAACCATACTATAATTATTTTAGATAAAACATAGGCTATAATTATTCCGGCAGCAATTAATGAAATCCTTGCAATGACATCACCATATTTGGAATAAAAAGTTAATTCTGAATTTAAATTAATTTCTCCTTTCAATGCTCCCCTGTATCCGTAGGGCAATTGCTCAATTATATCTCCTTTTTGATTAATAAAAGCGGATATTCCACTATTGGCAGAACGCGCTATGTCTCTACGGGTTTCAATTGCTCTTAGCCTTGCATAAGCTAATAATTGTTTGTGCCCTTGAGAATCACTCCACCAGGAATCATTTGTCATTATAAACAGAACGTTAGCTCCGCTTTTAACATATTCGCCTACGTATTCTCCGTAAATACTTTCATAGCAAATGACCGGTGCTATTTTTGCTTTATTTTTTTTATTGGTAAAGACTGTAGGGTGATTTTGAGTTCCCAAACTTTCCATGGTACCTCCAAAATTTAACATGTAATCTCCAATCAATGGCTTTAAGATCGAGGAATAAGGAAAATGCTCTACTCCTACGACCAGTTTGGATTTATTATAATGTTGTATGGTACCCGGTAAGTCTAACTGTATAGCTGAATTATAAAGATCTACCCATACATTTCTGTCTCCTGTATATCGTGCGGTTGGGGTTTCCTGACCGGAATAAGCTTCGGCTAATGAAACTCCGGATACAAAACTGATCTGGGAATGCTTCATTTTCATCCACCTTCTGATACTATCTATGTAAGGATCATTTTGAAAATTATTAACATAAACAAATCCTCTCCCGGGGAAAGCGGTTTCCGGAGCTACAATAAATTTTGTTTTATTTGTTATAGTACTATCTACAGATGATAATATACCGCTAAGAACTGTTTCTCCGCTCTGGGTGTATTTTTCTGTATATGGATCTAAATCCGGCTGAGCTAAAACAACCTCCAATGATTGCTCCGATTTTTCCTGATACGTTCTATACATTACCAAAGACAGGGCCACAGGAACACCGATAACCAGGATTGAATAATAAACGGGTTTCCAGATATAAATTTTTTCACGAGTTACCTGAAAGGCTCTAATATGATAAAATATAATTAAATTTATAATTATAATCCAGAGGGTTCCTCCAAATGTTCCGGTTACTTCGTACCATTGAATAATTTGCGGATACTCTGCAAATGCATTACCCAAATTAAGCCAAGGCCAGGACATTTCCCAGCTAAGATGAAATTTTTCGAAACAAACCCAGATAATAGGGAAAAAGAAAATCCCATACCATGTTCCGGCTCGTTTTTTAACAAAATGAAACAGAATAAAAACCAACGACATGAGAAGACTATTAATAAAAACCGGAAACAGAAAAGCCATCCAGGAAAGACTACCATCAGGATTTTGAGAATAGTGTAGCCATTGAGTTGCTCCATAGTTCCAGATAAAAAAAGATATATAGGAATATCCAAATACTTTTCCGTAAGAACGTTTTTCTTTTTTTACCACTATTTCATGCTCTAAAAGCAATAACGGAACAAATGCCAAAAAGAGTAAAAAGGGGAATCCGTACGTTGGCCACGAAAAGGCAAAAAGCAATCCGCTAAGTATCGAGTAAATAAATCTTTTCATATCCTTACAAAAATAGTTATTTTTGACTTTTAAAAACATCCCCTTTAATGAAGAATTTATTTTTCATCTTGTTTAGTCTTCTTTTTTTATTGCTTTCATGTAAAAGTGGTAATTTAGGACATACAAATAATACTGTATACGACACACCTCCTGAAATTGGCAGGTTAACTACAGATATACCCAGATATACGGTTAATTCACCGGCAAATTCAGAGTCCAAAAAACCTACTTCCGATAAAGACGGTCAAAAGAAGCAAAGCTCTGATGTAAAAAAATTGCAGCCAAAAAAAGAAAAGGCAGTTTCTTCACAAAAAAATAAAAAATCCCCTCTGACTTATTCTGAAAAAACTAAAAAAAAATCAGAATTAACTGATAATCGTTTTATAGAAAAACCCAGTCGTACTGATTCTCATATTACAAAAAAAACAAACCGAATAAACAGTGATAGCGTTAGTAAGTTAAAAGAACCTAAACAAAAAGAGAATAAAAAAGTCTATTCATCCGAAGCTTCCCGCAAAGGAAATAAACCAGTAAAAAAGACTGACCTATCCAATAAAACATATGAAAATACTCAATTATCTTCTGCTTCCTCACTTTCTGAAGACTCTTTAAAAATTATTGCTTATAAAAAGATTTTATCAAAAAAGATGGCTAACCTGACTATTAACAATGAAAAATATATTAGAGCTAAAGCTATTTTAGACAAAAACCCTAAAAGCAAACTGGCATTAAGCAACTACAATTTAAATAAAAAGAATTTAGAAAATGATATTTTAGACAAAAAGGTTATAGAAGATCAATTATTTAAATTAACAAGAAAAAGAAATAAGGTTATTGCTACCCCAAAAACGGAATCCATAACTAATATACAGACAAATCCTTTACCGGAAAATGTTGATATCTCCGAAGAAAAATCCATATCAATTGAAACTGTCACAGAAGAAATGACAAAGGATGTTACTTCTACTAAAAATACTTCTTCTGATGAAAATGAGGAAATTGGCACTCCTGAATTTACGATTTCGGAAGAAAAAACTACTGAAGCACCTAAAACAGTTGAGGTATTTGAATCAAAACCTTTAGAAAATGAGGAAGAGTTTTTAGATACAGAAGCTATTTCAGCGATTCGGAATTTAAATACAGCAGATTTTTCATGGGAAGTAGGAATTAAACTTACTCAAATTGTTGATGTACGTTCGCTGGATGAGTTTAAACAGGGACATATTTATGATGCGGTAAATATGGATATAAGTTCATCAAATTTCAAACTGCAAATTCATTCTTTAGATAAAAATCATCCGGTAGCTGTTTACAGTGAGGATGGGGTAAGAAGCTTAGAGGCCGCAAAAATCCTTGAGGAGGCTGGTTTTACAATCATTTATAATTTACAGCCCGGATTAATTCAATGGATCAATGAAAAAAGAGACATTTTTAAGTAACCTTAAACAATCCTAATATCATGAAAATATTCATTCTTTCACTTCTATTTTCTTTTTTATCCTTGATAGTTATAAGTTGCTCCATTGCAGAAGAAATTACTTTTCATCCGGATGGTCGTATTAAATATTCATATACCATTGATGGCAGTAATTTCATGCAAATGGCTCCTACTTCCTCATCGTCTGCTTTTAAAGGTATGACAAAAGATTCTACTATTTCTTTTTCAGATCTTCTTGAAATGCAAAAAGACAGCATATCTAAACTTCCTTTAAAGGAACAAAAAAAAATAGTTGCTCTGAAACCTTTATCTATAACTATGCATCAAGATGAAGACAAGCAAGAATTTTTCATCAGATTACACGGTATGTTCACTAATAGCAAAGCTCTTAATGAGGCGTTAGAAGGTCTGCAAACATTAAACTCTGCTAAAAATACTCCGGGGGAAAATACAGAGTTTATGGCTAAAAGTACTTATGATTGGAATACCTCTCGTCTCGTAAAAACTTCGTATGTTTCAAATGCTATGAAGACTGATTCTTTAGCACAAAATTTAACACAAATGTTTACGGGAGGCAAGTATCAGGTGTTATATAAATTCCCGAAAAAAATAAAACATGTAAATCATCCAGAAGCTATAATTTCTGCAGATAGAAAAAGTGTTTCTATTGAGTATGACGCTCAGGAATATTTAATATCTCCTGAAAAAACAAATTTAATTATTGAACTCGAACAATAGTCTATACACAATGCGCATGTCGTGTTACTAATAAAAAACCTTTTACTTTATTCTATATTTGAAAATGCTTAGCGTATAAACTATGAAGGTTTAAAAAACAAACCATTTACATATTTTGTATATTTGATTTCTCTATGTTTAATCAACGATTATAACTTTATGAATCAGCAAACTCAAATAAAATGCCCCAATTGTGGTACTGAAATAGATGTAAATGATATCCTGAAACATCAATTGGAAGATACTATCCGCAAAGAATATAAGGAAAAATTCATGGTTTCTCAAAAAGAGCTACAGGATAAAAACCTTTTATTGGAAAAAGAAAAGGAAGATTTTGAGGCTAAAAAAAAGAAGGAGAATGAATTATTTCAGGAAAGGCTTAATAAAATAACAAAAGAAAAGACCTTAGAAATTGAATCTTTACTAAAGAAGAAAATAGAAGACGAAAATAAAGAGCGTATCTCCTTGTACGAAAAAGAACTTGCAGAAAAATCTGAAAAAATACAGGAACTTAATAAAATGCAGGCGGAGATATATAAGCTTAACAGGGAAAAAGAAGAATTGCGGGCTTCTATTGAGGCTGAATCTCAGAAAAAAATGAATGAACTTCTTTCTCTGGAAAGGGAAAAAATAAGAAGGCTGGAAGACGAAAAGAATGAGCTAAAAATTAAAGATCTTTTGAAACAGCTTGAGGATCAAAAAAAACTTACGGAAGAAATGAAACGTAAGCAGGAATTAGGTTCTATGCAATTACAGGGTGAAGTTCAGGAACTAGCAATAGAGGAATGGTTAATGCAAAATTTTCCTTTAGACAGCATTGGAGAGATTAAAAAAGGTGTTAGAGGAGCTGATTGTATTCAGATCGTAAATACCCGAGAAATTCAAAATTGTGGTTCGATCTATTATGAAAGCAAAAGGACTAAAGACTTTCAACCTACTTGGATTGAGAAGTTCAAAAACGATATACGTGATAAGAAAGCTAATATAGGTGTACTGGTTACTGAGGTTATGCCCCAGGGTATGGAGCGAATGGGGATGAAAGAGGGAATATGGATTTGCACCTATGAAGAGTTTAAAGGACTTAGTGCTGTATTAAGACATTCAATAATACAATTCAGCAGCATTTTAAAATCACAGGAAAATAAAGGTGACAAAATGGAAATGCTGTATGACTTCCTTACAGGAAATGAATTTAAACTTCGGGTAGAGGGTATTGTGGAAGGATTCAGCCAGATGCAAGACGACTTGGTCAAAGAAAAAAGAATGATGATGAAAAGCTGGTCTCAAAGAGAAAAACAAATAGATAAAGTTATTGAAAATACCATCTCCATGTATGGTTCTATTAAAGGTATAGCGGGTAATGCCATACAAAGCATTAAGGCGCTGGAACTTGATGATTCTGAAAATTTAGATTTTGAAGTTTAACATAATTACTGTTATAAAAATTATTCATTTAACTGACTAACATAAGTTCTTGTCTATCATTACTAATTTAAAAAAATTGAATTATGAAAAAAAAACTTTTTCTATTAATTTTATGTGTATTTACATACTTATCAATTTATTCACAAGAACAAAAGTTTCAGTTAAGTACACATATTCTTGATATTACCTCCGGAACTCCAGCCTCAAATGTTTTAGTAAATCTGGACAGACTTACACCTGATGGAGAATGGGTATTCATTAATAAGCTTTATACTGAAGCGAACGGGAGAATTAACTCATTTCTTCCTTTATTTAGTGAAAATGGAAATCCCGGCCTATACCGTTTAACTTTTTACACGGAATCATACTTTAAAAGTAAAAATACAGAGACGTTTTATCCATATATTCAAATTGTATTTGAAATAAAAGATAATAAACATTATCATGTCCCTATTACTTTAAGTCCTTACGGCTATTCTACCTACAGAGGCAGTTAATTTTTTATTTAATTCCCTCAGTTATGCTGTACAGTTGTTAAATAGGATTATATTTGCACAACTCTTCCGAAAATAAATCTAAAATAGTTAGTCTATGGAAAAAAACATCTTTGAAGGCACTCCTGTAGAAGATCTTCACCCAAATGACATTGCGGAACAATTAGAAGAATTAAATGAAAAAGATCGTATCTTAAATTTCTTTTTATTGCCCAGAACACAGAAAACTGAGGTTTTCACTTATCTGGACCCGAAAATTCAACAGGAATTACTTCATGGATTAGGTAAAAAAGATATTGCTGATCTTTTAAATGAAATGGCTCCTGATGACCGTACAGATTTTTTCGTAGATCTTCCGGATGATCTTATAAAAAATACAATTAATCTTTTAGATGAAAATGAAAGAAAAATTGCGCTACAACTTCTGGGATATCCTGAAGACAGTGTCGGAAGATTAATGACCCCTAACTATATTCAGGCTAAAAAATACTGGACAGTTAAACACACTCTTGAACATATTAAAAAATTTGGTAGAAAAGCTGAAACATTAAACTTTATTTATATTGTTGATCAAAATGATAAACTTTTAGATGATATCAAGATAGGTAAATTACTTTTAGCTGATGATGATACTAAACTGGAAGAACTGGGAGATGATAATTTTATAGCCTTGCAAAGCATGATGAATCAGGAAGAAGCTATTCATGTTTTTGAAGACTACGACCGCACAGCTTTGCCAGTGGTATCCGAAACCGGAATACTGGTAGGCATTGTTACGGTTGATGATATACTGGATATTGTTAAGGAAAGAGATACTGAGGATATTCAAAAATTCGGGGGACTTGAAGCCCTAGATATTCCTTATCGGGATACTCCTCTGGTAACTTTATTTAAAAAACGTGCCGGATGGCTAATTATTTTATTTTTAGGAGAAATGCTTACAGCCAGTGCTATGGTACATTTTGAAGAAGAAATAGAAAAAGCTGTCGTTTTAGCCTTATTTGTACCTTTAATTATTTCCAGTGGAGGAAACTCTGGTTCTCAGGCTGCCACTTTAATCATTCGAGCTATGGCATTGAAAGAAATCAACCTAAGAGACTGGTGGTATGTTATGAGGAAAGAAATTTTCTCAGGACTTCTTTTAGGCCTCACTCTTGGTATTATAGGCTTTGTACGAATTCTCATATGGCAAAATCTACATTTTTATGATTATGGTCCACACTGGACTTTAGTAGGTTTAACCGTGGCTATCTCTTTAATTGGTATTGTTTTATGGGGTACATTATCCGGTGCAATGATACCGTTTATACTGAGGTTATTTAAACTCGACCCTGCTACCTCATCTGCACCTTTTGTTGCTACTATGGTAGATGTTACCGGATTAATTATCTATTTCTCTATTGCATCCTTTATATTGCAAGGAGTTTTATTGTAAAGCCTATGGCTATAAATTAATCTATTTATAGCTTATAAATTAATATTTTTATTTTAAACTTAATATAAAAGTATATTTTAAACACCATAATTTTAATTAAATAAATCGTTTTTTTACATTATTATTTTTTCACCCTATTCACTTTCGGAATTGCTCAAGAAAATCCTAAAGATATATTTTTAATAAGAAAAAATTCCAACTATGGATTGATAGATAGTACCGGAAAAGCAATAACCCCTTGTATCTATGATGAGATAAGTTATTTATCAAATGGTTTGGCTTTGGTAGAAAAAGAGGAAAAATACAGATTAATATACACCTATGGAAATGTAATAACCCCTTTAATTTGTGATGGGATAACTTATTTTTCAAACGAGATAGTATCTGAGTAATTGTATAGGTACTAATCTATCTCTATTTTAAGGTGATATACAGATACAGCAGACTGTTTTATTTATAAAAAAATCCAACTAGCTATTTACACTGTTGGATTTTATATATATTTAACATTTTTATTTACAATTTTATGTTCTACTTATAAAAAAACCTTCAAAATTTTTAAATTTTGAAGGTTTTTTAGTACCCCAGACGGGACTTGAACCCGTACAGCCTAATGGCCACAGGATTTTAAGTCCTGCGTGTCTACCAATTCCACCACCGGGGCCTCAGTATTATTGTATTTTAAATATCTACTTTGAGCGAAAAACGGGACTCGAACCCGCGACCCCGACCTTGGCAAGGTCGTGCTCTACCAGCTGAGCTATTTTCGCGTTTCAAACTTTCGTTCTCCTCGTAATTGGATTGCAAATATAGAGCAGTTTTTCTGTTCTTGCAAATTTTTTTTACTGAAATATTCTTTTTTTTCAACTACTCATATTTATCATATTTATTATCAAATATTTGGTGCCTTATTTTTTTTTATGAAGAATTATGAAAGAATACTTTCTCAAACTAATAACTTTTACCTTTTTTTTAATGATTTAAATTATAAAATCCTGTAAATTAGTAATTCTGCAACATTTAATAATTTATAAAAAGCAAAATAAAGCCTCTAATATTTTTTATTTATTTTTATATTTGCCAAAAAAGTTGTTCAAAAGTGAAAATTAGAAAGGAATTTAAAGCAGGAATCATTGTAATCATATCTTTATTAAGTTTTTGGTGGTTATTTCAATTTTTAAAAGGGAGAGATGTATTTTCCAGTCAAGACTCTTATTACGTAAAATTTAATAAAGTTGAAGGATTGTCAAAATCTAAAAACGTATCCATTAATGGTCTTAAAGTGGGTATGGTAGAATCTATAACGCCTATTCCTACCAAAAATAATAATGTTTCCTTCCTTGTTGAATTACGTGTACAAAAAGAGTTCAAATTTTCAAAAAATTCGGTTGCCCAGATTGTTACCAGCTTAATGAATGGAGCTGAAATAAATTTACTACTGGCAGAAGATAATGCAGAAATAGCGAAATCCGGTGATACTTTAAAAGGTATGATTCTTCCTGGAATCATGGATTTAGCCGGTTCTGAATTAAAACCTTTGAGTAATAATGCCAATAATGTATTAATGAGATTAGACTCTACTTTAGCAGCTACCAATAAATTACTTAATGAAAAAAACAGAAATCATATAGAGACAGCATTGAGCAACTTAAATCTAGCTATTTCAGAATTTAACTCTTTAGGTAAAAATGCCAATGCCCTTATTTCCGGAAATTCCGTTAAACTAACTACTGCTTTAGATAATGCCAATAAAATGTTGGTTACTACAAATTCAACTGTTGAAAAATACGGTTCTGTAGCAGATAAATTAAATCAAACTGATTTTGAACAGACCTTAAAAAAACTTGAAAGCACATTAAATGACCTTAACCAAATCACCGGGAAAATAAATTCAGGGAATGGTAGTCTAGGTAAATTAATGAATGACAACGGATTATACAACAATTTGAATGATGCTTCCAAAAATCTAAGTGTACTATTAGATGATTTTAAAACCAATCCAAAAAGATATGTACATTTTTCTGTTTTTGGAGGAGGAAAAGATAAAGACAAAAAACAAACTATCGAAAAATCCGAATTGCCGAACGAATAGGAATTTAAAACCATAAAAACCATTATGTCATGGAATATCTACGAAGTATATTATTCTTAGCTTTTGCTATTGGTGGAATTGGACTTTTTGTACGCAATCTTTTAAGAATACGACGAAATATACTTCTGGGGAAAAAATCTAATCGTTCCGATCAACCTTCTGTAAGATTGAAATTAATGGCTCGTATTGCTATTGGGCAGGGTAAAATGATGGCTAAGCCTGTGGCAGGTTTTTTCCACATAATTGTCTATTTAGGATTTTTGATCGTTAATGTAGAGCTGATTGAAATTTTTATCGATGGTATTTTTGGAACTCATAGATATCTGGGGCATATTATACCTACTCAGCTGTATAATTTTGTAACTGCTACTCTTGACTTTTTAGCCGTTTCAGTAATGATTTCTGTTTCAGTTTTTTTTATCAGAAGAAATATAACTAAAGTACCCAGACTGAATTCCAGAGATCTTATAGGATGGCCGAAAATAGACGGAAATTTAATATTAATCATAGAATTTGTTATGATGTTTGCATTATTGTCTATGAACTCTGCTGACATTAACTTACAACTTCTGGATCATAGAGAGACCTTGGGTTATTTTCCAATAAGTCATCTAATTTTAGGCAATGCTTTTTCCGGTTTATCTGTGCATTCTCTTATAATTATTGAAAAGTCGTCCTGGTGGTTTCATTATCTTGGAATATTATTTTTCATGAATTATCTTTACTTTTCTAAGCACCTGCATATATTATTTGCTTTTCCTAATACTTACTTTTCAAACCTAAATAAAAAAGGCCAGCTAAATTCTTTAGAGGCAATAACTAAAGAAGTAAGATCTATGATGGATCCGAACATAGATCCATATGCAGCCACGCCTGAGGGTACTATTCCTGAAAAATTTGGAGCTAGTGATGCTACTGATTTGTCTTGGATTCAATTACTAAATGCTTATACTTGCACTGAATGCGGTAGATGTACCTCTAATTGTCCTGCCAATTTAACAGGAAAAAAACTTTCTCCAAGAAAGATTATGATGAGTGTTAGAGATCGCATTGAAGATATTGGCAAAAATATTAATAAAAACGGTATTTTTATCGAGGACGGGAAGCAATTATTGGGTGATTACATTACATCTGAAGAACTCTGGGCTTGTACTACCTGTAATGCCTGTGTTGAATCATGTCCTGTTCTGATTGATCCTTTATCAATAATTATAGATTTACGCCGCTATCTGGTAATGGAACAATCTGCAGCTCCTCAGGAATTGAATATGATGATGGCAAACATGGAAAACAACAGCGCTCCTTGGCAATTTAGTCAGAGTGATCGTGCAAACTGGATTCATGAATAGACTTTCAAAAGAGTAAACATAAAACCTAACATCTGATTTTAATTATGGAATCTAATATTCAACCGATAAAAACAATGGCAGAATATGCTGCTGAAGGAAAATCTCCGGAAGTTTTATTTTGGGTAGGCTGCTCAGGAAGTTTTGATGAAAGAGCTAAAAAAATTACTAAAGCTTTTGCCTCTCTTTTACAAAAAGCGAGAATAGATTTTGCTATTTTAGGCCAAGAAGAGGGGTGTACAGGAGATCCGGCGAAGAGAGCAGGAAATGAATTTCTATTTCAAATGCAAGCTATAATGAATATAGAGGTTTTGAATTCATATGAAATAAAAAAAATAGTTACCGCCTGTCCTCATTGTTTCAATACGCTAAAAAATGAATATCCTCAACTTGGAGGGGAGTATGAAGTTCTTCATCACGCTCAATTTCTTCAAAATTTATTATACGAAGGTCGCTTAAAAGTAGAAGGGGGAAATTTTAAAGGAAAAAAAATAGTTTTTCATGATCCTTGTTATCTTGGAAGAGCCAATGATCAATACGAAGCTCCACGACAAGTATTATCTGCACTTGAAGCCGATTTAATTGAAATGAAACGCTGTCGTCAAAATGGCCTTTGCTGTGGTGCAGGAGGTGCACAAATGTTTAAAGAACCTGAAAAGGGCATAAAGGATATTAACATAGAAAGAACGGAGGAAGCTCTTGATAAATCTCCGAACATTATAGCCACTGGTTGTCCATTTTGCAACACCATGCTCACTGATGGTATTAAGGTTAAAGAAAAAAGTCTACAGGTTTTTGTCAAAGATTTAGCTGAATTACTTAATGAAGCTATTAATTAATCAAATTTATTGATACTCACTTTTTCTTTATTTGATTGAAAAATACTTTTACAAGTATTTTTTTGTTTTTTGCTATAACCCTATACCTTAAAAAATCATTTTATTAAAAAATTAATATTAAAAAGCTTAGTTAATATTAAAATCATATTTTTTACTACAGATATAAGTCATAATTTATGATATTTATATAATACTTATGAGTCATAACAAGTAAAATCAATACAAAATCGAATTAATTTATTAATTTACATTAAAAAAAAGCGAATATTCAATAGTTTTAGCTTAAAGAACATTTACAAAGTCTAGAATAATTTCAATAAAGAATAATTTAAACATTTTAAACATCATTGTATTAAAAATAAATTTAATTTAATCTCATATTATTTATTTTTTTAAAAAAAGTAATTTTATAATTTATTCAAATAACGAATTTTTTATAACACTTTTTTTTTACATAGACATGAGGATTTACTTTTTTATTACACAAAATTATAGCGGATTTCACGAAATACACTTATTTTTATTTAGGATATACACATTACAAGATACTACATTTGCATCCAGTTAAGAAAATGCTAAATTTTATTATCGTAAAAATGGTATCCTTAATTACAATTTATTTCAAACTACTACTTTCTTATATATAATAAAAACTAAACTATTTATTATTCGCTGCAATATGAATGTTATAATTAGTTATATGTAAAATACAATTATTAACTAATATCAATTTAATTTTTATAAACCTTTCAATCATTAACTATAACTATACACATTTATGAAACTTTTTTTACTATTACTAACAACTACATTATCATCTTATTGTTGTTTTTCTCAGGTTGGTATTAATACAAGCAATCCAAAGGCTTTATTACATATTGACGGAGCCGGAGATAATCCTACATCGGGTACTATCTCAGAAAGCGCTCAAAAAAACGATGTCGTGATTACCAGTTCCGGAAGTATAGGAATCGGGACCATTGAGCCAGCGGCTTACTCTTCCTTAGAAATTGCATCTGATAAAGGGCTTAGACTACCACAGTTGACTAATTCTCAAATATCAGAGTTGGACTCTACTACGAGCGCCGATGATAATAAAAACGGATTGACTGTATTTAATACCGAAACTAATTGTATTAACTTCTGGGTAGATACAGAATGGAAAAAAATATGCGGTAATTAACGTTCCCCTTGTAATTAAAACAAAATATTCTTTACAAAATAAAGATTAACATTAGTGGAACATATTTTTATACAAATAGCGCAATATTTTATTTAACCTTAAATGAAACTTTAAAATGAAACGATTAATTATATTATTTTTAGCTTTATATACTTCTGTCAGTTATTCGCAGACAGGTGTTAATACAAACAATCCTAAAACGGTCTTTCATATTGACGGTTCAGGAAACAATTCCCAAACGGGAACTCCTTCACAAGATGAACAGAAAGATGATGTAGTTATTACAAACTCTGGCTCAGTAGGCATTGGAACCAGTCAACCTTCAAATTATTCATCTTTAGAAATAGCATTAAAAAAAGGGTTAAGACTTCCTCAATTAACAACACTGCAAATAAGAAAACTGGACTCTCTTAGCTCCAGTAGTAAAAAAAACGGTTTAATGATCTATAATGTAGATACTAAATGTATAAATTTCTGGGTAAAAACAGAATGGATTGAAAAATGCGGAGATGTAGATTGTATACCTATGACTGGCACATTGGGGATTACCCGTGATTATGTTACGGATATTTTTGTTGGTGTAGCCAAAGAATATAGCGCCTATAATGTTGAGAATGTGTCTAGATATGAATGGCTAGTAGACGATGTAGTACAAGAAGGCGAAATATATGCAACTTTTACCTATACACCTGTTAATACTGATCAGGTAATTATCAAAGTTAAAGCATATAGCTGTGACGGAACTTTTCAATCTGCTCAAATAGATGAAATCCCAAATGATGTAGAGGCCTGTCAAAACACAGCTTCCGGTACACTTTCTATAAGCCCGGCTAATCCCAACTTAATCGTTAGTGAAACCACAACATTTACAGCAAACGGGGGAACAAACATTTTAAGTTATCAATGGGCTGTTAATGATCATGTCCAAGATGAAACCAGTCAAACTTTTAAATTTACTCCTTCAGATACAAATCCTGTAACTATAACTGTAACCGGAATAGGTTGTGATGAAACAACTACCACCACGGGAACTGTTACAGCTACTCCTCAAACGGCATGTATACCAGTTTCTGGAACACCATCTATCAGCTATACACCCTTAGTTGTAAGTGAACAATCCGTATTTACTGTTTCTGGAGTTAGCAATGCTGAAACCTATCAATGGTATGTTAATAATTCACTTCAATCTGGTCAGAACGGTACTACATTTACATATACTCCACAGAATACGTCAAGTGTTACCATAATGGTAAAAGCTATCGGATGCAACAGTTCATCTGTAAGTAATTCCGTTACTTCCACCCCCACAGTAGCTTGTCAAAAACTGTCTGGAACTTTAAAAATTTCCCCAACTACGGCTCAGGTAAATCCTGGAACAACCCAGAAATTTACTGCAAGTGGTGTAACCAATGCTGTGAGATACGACTGGAAAGTAGGTAGTCAAATTGTTCAAAGTGGTGTAAGTTCTACTTACAACTACTCTCCTACTACTGAAGGAAGAACCACCATTACCGTTACCGCTTATGGCTCCTGTGATGACACTCAATCTGCTTCTACAAGCGCAAATGGAGTAAATACTAATTTTACATGTAAGAGCGCAGGAAACTGGCTAAAACCAGGAACTAACTGTACACAGTATATTAAATGTGTATATAGTGGCAGCGCTTTGTTTTCGTCTTATACATACACTTGCCCTACAACTTCTAAATTTAATGTAGGAAGTCGACTATGCTCTGCTACTATTGCAAGATGTCCTTATTAATAGAAATCATATATACAATTAATTAAATACCCGTAAGAGAGCTCAAATATTTTGAGCTCTCTTTTTTTTATTACTTACTTCATTTAATCAATTATACAGTAAAAAAACAATATATATACAAATTTTAATATTCTATAACTCCCGCCCCCCCCTTCTAGCATGATTAATCTTTTCATTTAAAATTAAATCCAATAGATTTCCTCATATGCTATTTGTATAAAAAATCAATTTAGCGCACTACATCATTGTGCCCCATATATTAAACTACGTTACAAATAAATCATTAACAAACATAATTAATATACATTAAAATTAATTTATAACATTTTAAAATAATTTATAAAATAATTATTTTATAAATAAAAAAACGTTAATTTTATCCAATTAATTTTTTAAAAAACAAAAAATATGAAACAATTAGTAACTTTGATTTTAGTAATGACATGTTCATTCTATTATTCACAATCAGCTGCCAACAATGATCTACATGCAAAAAATCCTTATGATAATGAAGGACTTGTGGCCTCATTTCATAAATCGAAAAGCTCAACAGCTTTAGCTGATGAAAACAAACTTTCAGACTCTGGCGACGCTATCTCCGAGGCTCCTCAAAGCAATATTTGCCCGAAATTATCAAATAAAAATATTCGCTTAGTAATCCCTGGCACTAGTTGCAAACAATATGCTTATTGTGTATATAAAAGAGATGGATCTAGACAATTATTTTCAAGTTACATTTATACTTGTCCGACAATTTCAAAATTTAATCCTGTCACACAAAAATGTACTGCTAACGTTTTCACCTGTCCTTCTTAAACAAAAATAGTATTAAAAAAGCTCATAAAATTTATGAGCTTTTTTATTTCCAAATCAATTAACTATTTTGCCTGATAACTTCTTGCAAAATTTTCAAAACTCCATCCTGATCATTTGATACTGTTTCAAAATTTGCTGATTTTTTTAAATCAGGATGGGCATTCTCCATAGCAAAACTATAAAATGCTTCATGCATCATTTCTTCATCATTAAGATAATCCCCAAAAACCATAGTTTCCTCTTTTGAGATATTTAATCTTTTCTGTACTTCTTTAAGAGCTTCTCCTTTATTGGAGTTTTTTAAAGAAATATCAACCCAATGTTTTCCGGAAATTTTAACATTGTATTCTTTATTTAAGTATGATACTATAGGATATACACTATTCTCAACTCCTTCTCTATTATAAATAGCTATTTTCACAATTTCATCTTCTAAAGGTTCAGATAAAGAAGAAAGTACCTTATTTTTGGGATAATATTGCTTAATATGTTCCGCAAACTCTGGAGCTGATTTACTTGCATAAGCAGATTTGATTCCACATAATAAAACCTCAGCACCTGAAATGGGAACACATAATTTAATAACTTCACTAATTAGATCTTGGTTTATTTCTCTAGTAATCAATGTCTTTCCACAATAAACTAAGTTTCCACCATTTTCAGCAATAAAATAGATATCATTTTTAATTGAATCAAATATTTTCAATAAACTATAATATTGCCTCCCACTAGCTACAGAAAAACTAATACCTAACGATTTTAATTTTTCATAAATATTAAAAAATTCCGGATTTATACTATAATCAGAGTGAAGCAAGGTACCATCCATATCACTCACAACTAACTTAACATTTTTAAAGTTCATATTTATCTGACTTTAATATTATTTTTTTGCGTTAATCCATTAATAAAATCAGAAACAGACAGTGCTTTTTTACCTTCAAGCTGAACCAATAGAGGAAAATAAAATCCATCGGATGCAGCAATTTTCAAAGCCTTTCCTTCAACAACCACACTCCCTATAGGTAACGCATGTTTTTCTACAGTATAAAGTCCTTTATATATTTTCAAAATCTTACTTGAATCATTGCTTACCCAATGGGTGAATGCAACCGGATAGGGACTCAAGCCTTTAATTAAATTATTAATTTGTATCAGGGACTTATTCCAGTCAATTTCGCAATCATCTTTAAATATTTTCGGAGCATATTTATATTCAACATTTTCCAGCAAAACTTGTTTTTTAGGCTCTAATGTTCCTGCAGCAAGACCGTTCAATGTTTCAAGTACTACCCCCCTCCCTAACTCCATGAGCTTATCATGCAAAGTACCGGCATCATCACTATCTAAAATTGGTAATGACGATTGAAGTAAAATTTCACCAGTATCAATCTTATGATCTATAAAAAAAGTGGTAACTCCGGACTCTTTATCTCCATTTATTATAGCAAAATTAATGGGTGCAGCTCCTCTATATTGAGGAAGCAAAGAAGCATGCAGATTAAAAGTACCTAATTGAGGCAGGGACCATATTTCTTCTGGAAGCAAACGGAATGCTACAACCACAATTACATCAGGATTTAAATCCTTAATTACCTTTAAAAAGTCCGGATCTTTCATTTTAGAAGGCTGCAAAACAAGCAGCTCATTCTCTACAGCGTACTTTTTCACTGCAGATTCCATCAATTTACGACCTCTGCCTGCTGGTTTATCCGGAACAGTCACTACTCCCACAATCTGATGATTGGATTTGAAAATTTCATCTAAGGGAGCTACAGCAAAATCTGGAGTCCCCATATACAAAACTTTTAAAGATTTTTTATTCATATAAAACTTGTATCTATTTACAAAATTAGTAATTGTTATCTAAGATATCGCTATATTGGACTAAACTAAAAATCTAATAGCTTCAAGTCATTTTATTATTGATATTTAAAAAAAAACCTTATATTTGCAACCTGTAAAAAATAAAAAAACGAATATTTTATGTACGCAATTGTAGAGATAGCAGGGCTTCAATACAAAGTTGAGCAAGACCAAAAGTTGTTCGTGAACCGTTTACAAGCAAATGCTAATGATGAAGTAACTTTTGATAAAGTTTTACTTACAGATAATGGTTCCATAACAGTAGGCGCCCCGGTTATAGAAGGAGTGACAGTAGTCGCTAAAGTTTTAGACCATGTTAAAGGAGACAAAGTTATTGTTTTCAAAAAGAAAAGAAGAAAAGGATATAAAGTGAAAAATGGTCACAGACAACAATTCACTCAAATTCAAATCATTTCTATTGGAGGCAGCGCTCCTAAAAAAGCATCAAAAAAAGCTGCAGCTAAAACTGAAGAAGAAAAAACTGAAGAATAACAAAATTTTAATTAAGAAATAGTAACAGAATGGCACACAAGAAGGGGGTTGGTAGCTCCAAAAACGGTAGAGAATCACATTCCAAAAGATTAGGAGTTAAGATTTTCGGAGGTCAAGAAGCCAAAGCAGGTAACATCTTAGTAAGACAAAGAGGTACTGTACACCACCCAGGAGATAATGTTGGGATAGGTAAAGACCATACCTTATTTGCTCTTGTTGATGGAGTAGTTGTTTTTAGAAAAAAACAAAATAATCGCTCTTATGTTTCAATTCAAACAAGTGAAGCTCAAGCATAAGTAGTAAGATATTATAAAAAATAAAAATCCGGTGATTTCACCGGATTTTTTTATAAATAATATTTACTGATTTACATCTTAAAAATTTTTAAAGCATTCATTGTGGTTATATCTGCTATTTTATCAGGCAAAACTTCATAAATATCAGAAAGTTTATCAACTACCAACTTTATATACGATGACTCATTCCTTTTACCCCTGAAAGGCACGGGGGCTAAATAAGGGGAATCTGTCTCTAGTACAATCTTATCTAACGGAATTTCTTTTAAAAATTGATCTATTTTACCATTCTTAAAGGTAACAACCCCACCAATTCCTAAACTAAATCCTAAGCTAATTGCTTCTAAAGCCTGTTCTAAAGTACCCGAAAAACAATGTAAAATACCATACAATTCAGGAGAATTTTCTTCTCTCAGAATTTCAAAAATTTCTTCAAATGCATCTCTTACATGTATAACTATGGGTAACTTATATTTTTTAGCCAGACAAATTTGTTTTCTGAAAGCATCTTGTTGTATGGCTAATGTCGATTTATCCCAATATAAGTCAATTCCAATTTCCCCTATAGCAGCAAATTTACCTTCTTTTAGCTTATTTTTAACAAATAAAAGTTCCTCCGTATAAGATTCGTATTTTACATCACAAGGATGTAGCCCTATCATTAAAAAAATATTTTCAGGATAATCATTTTTCAAAGAAAGCATAGAATCATAATATGAGGAATTAATTGAGGGGAGGTAAAATCTTTCTACCCCTTCTTTTATAGCCCTCTGAATTACTTCATCTCTATCGTATAAAAACTCATTTGAATATAAATGGGTATGTGTATCAATTAATCTCATTATAGATTTTTTTCAAAAATATTAATTAAAATTAATTCATATATACTTATTAGCATTAAATTTGATACTTTAAAAATTAACACAAAAAACATATTAAATTTAGTTTAAAAATATAATATAAAAAATATTTAATCAATAATTAAAAATTATTGATCTATATATTATATCTATAAATGAACAACTCATTATTAAAATAAACATCATGAAAAAAACTTTATTATTAATTATTACTATTACTCTACTCTGCTTCTCTAAATATTCCAAAGGGCAGGTGGGTATTAATGTAACAGCTCCAAGTGCAACTTTGGATATTCTAACCAAAGGTAACGATGCTGCAACCAAAGCACTATCTATAAATAATTCCAGTAATGCAAATCTAGTTACTATACTAAATAATGGCAGACTTGGAATCAACAACACCACTCCAACTACACGACTACATGTTACGGGTGACCAAATGATCCCTACTCTACAGGCATCAGCCAGTATTGCTACATTCACTGCATCTAACGGCGCTTTGGATTTATTTTCAGATATTAATACCCCTTATGGATTTGGTTTCCAATCACGTGATGTTGTTAAAAACACTTCACTGTCAATTCTATTAAATCCAGTTGGCGGTAACGTAGGAATAGGAGTTCGTTCTCCTAACTCAGGTGCGATACTAGATTTAACCTCTACAACGAAAGGTTTATTAATTCCCAGGGTGAGCCTTACATCAACAACTACCTGGGGGTTAGACGGAACAGCTACAGATGGAATGATGGTTTATAATACGAATACAAGTATTAGCGGAGACAATGCTAATGGGAAAAATTTTTATGTATGGCAGGGAAGTAAGTGGCAGGCAATGTATGTTAATAATGGAAGAGATAACTCTGGTAATATGGGAAGAGCAAGATATACCTCTGTACTATCAGCAACAGGAACTTTTTCTTTCCCTTTTTTTACTTATAGAGCTTATAGAGTTAATATAAGCGGTTCATTAACTTCTAACAGTTATAAAACTTTCACGGATGAATATCTAATAACATTGGCTAATAATGTAAGTCACGTATCTATACAGCAAACCGGAGGGGTTTATTCTGAAGGAAATGCTCAGACTATGCAGTCTGCTTACATGGTATCTACATTTACTATTACTCCTACTCACGGACTATATACTATTAATTTTGACGTGCAAGGTGCTGAACCTAAAAATATGGTTTTAACTAATAAAAGTAATGCAACTATGGATTGCAGAGTTTTATTATCTGATCTTTGGTAAGATAAATCCTCACCTAAACCCTATTGGGGTATAGGTGAGGATTTGTAAAACCTTTGATATACTTTTGTAAATTCATTTATTACCATTAATTTTACTCACAATGAGACTATTTCCTTTAATTTGTTTACTTGTGATAATTTTGGGATGTAAAAATTCCGAAACTAATAATTTTTTTTCAAACAGTAGATCAACTTTTAGTTGGGAGAAAAAAAGCTTAGAAAAGTTTGACAAAAAAAATTTATGCAAAAACCAGCTATCTATTATTAATGATAAAGAAAAAAATCTAAAATTCGATCTTGATAGCATAAAAAACGGAGGTACCTATTTTACTTTAATTCATAAGAACATCAGGACAAACAAATCTGATCATTTTGATCAAAAAGATGTAACTTTTAACATTATTCCTTATACAGAAATTAATAATATCACTATAAGTTTAGGAAAATCAATCATCAAACCCAGAAGTTCGGGGTATTGGATCCAACATAGCGAAAGGTTTTTACGTATTGATTTTAGAGAAAAATTCATCTATTGGAAATCAAATTATTATTCTAACTTTAATAAAGTTTTTACAAATACGCATGAAGAAGGTATTCCACCGCCAGCTATAACCCTTATCATGACAGATTCTGATTTTGCACCCATCAGACCTGCTCTAATAAACATTTATTGTGGCTATTTACAAGCTATGGAAAAGCATTCTATAATTTTTTTCCATAAAAATGTGTGCAACTTGAAAACTTATCAATTGGATAGTCTAAAAAAATGGTTCCCACTTAGAATCAGAATAACCAGAAATTATAAAAGTTAACTTTTTAATTTATAATTAATATGAATTATTCATTTTTTTTCTTAACTCTACAAACTCTTCCTTGAATGCTCCTTTAGGTAGCTTAGGTTCAATATCCTGAATATCTTTAACAATACTATACAAAAATTTTTTATATGCTATCGTAAACGTGTTGTGAGGTCGGTGTTGAAGAGCTAAATTAACTTTTTTAACTTTCTGCATTAAAGAATATATATCGGAAGTGATATGAGCTCTTTGAAAACTTTCCCAAATATATTGAATGGCAAATTCATTAGGATGAACCAAATCGTCTTTATAAAAACGATAATCTCTCAAATCATCCATTATAAATTCATAAGAAGGAAAATAATCGCAATTTTCATATGAGTCTACAACAGAATGCATAGCACAAAGTAATCTAGCCTTACTTTTATTATTCTCAATTAATCCATCTTTAGTATGCCTGACAGGACTTAACGTAAATAATATTTTCATTCCCGGTTTTCCTATATCAGTAAGCATTTCAACAATATTCTTGAGTGAAGTCTTTATCTGATGCTCTGCTAAAAGGGATTTAGTGAATTGAGTATTCGGTATCTTGTGACAGTTAGCAACTACCAGATCATATTGTTTTAGCCGATACACAAATGCAGTTCCTAAGGTAATAATAACTAGATCAGTATTCTGTAGAAAATTATTTGCATCCTGTATGTTTTTATTTATAAGATTGAGAGTTTTTTCAGCCGTATGACTACTAAAAGACGAATGATGATCCCAACTAAAATATAAATCTTCATATTTATAAATTTCAGAGGCTAGGTATTCTTCATTGGAATAAATTCTCATTAATGCATTTTCAATTGCTAAAGGATGAAATAAAACTCCAAAAGGGTTATGCTTTACATTAAATTTATAAAAGGCAAGCTTTTCTGAAATTTCAGTTGCAAAACAAGATCCCATAGTAAAAATATTACTGGTATAATCTAAACCATATGATTGAGGATTGTATTCTAATTCTGTTCTAAATATCATACAAAAATTTTAATTTTGTCTTACAAGTAAATAGTCTACCAATTGGTAGAAGGGTTTCTTTTTATCATCAGATACATTTATTTTAGATAAATACGCGAATGATTTATCAGTATAAAATCGCACTAATTCCAAGCACTGATCATCAATTTTTAATTCTTTATAAATTTTTATAACTTCTGAAATTTTTTCTATGGAATCATCAATACGGGAAAACCAATAAGTAAGTCTTTCCAATTGTTTTTCGTCTGCATTTTGAACAGCTAATAAATAAAGTACGGTTTTTTTATTTTCTGTAATATCCCCAGCATGTTTTTTCCCTACTTTGTTTACGACACCAAACACATCCAGATAATCATCCATTAATTGAAAAGCAATCCCTAAATATCGCCCAAACTCATACATATAATCTGCATTTTCATCATCTGCTTTAGCAATTATTGATCCCATTTTAAGTGAACAGGCACATAAAACAGCTGTTTTACCTGATATCATATGAATGTATTCATCAAAAGATACAGCTTGTTGCCTCTCAAAGTTCATATCATATTGTTGTCCCTCACAAACACCCAGCGCTGTTTTCGTAAACAACAAAAAACAAGATTTTAATAAATCCGGATTTAAATCTTCCAGCATTTGAAATGATTTTACCAATAAAGCATCTCCCGACAAGATTGCTGTATTTTCATCGTATTTCTTATGAACGGTTTCTTTTCCTCTTCGTAAAGGTGCCTTATCCATAATATCATCATGCATTAAAGAGAAATTATGAAAATATTCAATTCCCAATGCAGGTTTAAGAGCACTTTTCAAATCTCCATTAAATAAATCACAAGCCATTAACAATAATACAGGGCGAAGTTGCTTTCCACCCAGTCCCAAAATGTAATTTATTGGCTCATATAATTGAACTGGCTGATCTTTTAATTTATATTGATCAATTGCATCTTCAACCAGTACTTTATATTTATCTAAAAAACTCATATCTTTTAATTATTTAGACAAAGATAACGAATTAAGAGCTTTATTCTCATCTCATAAATCTTGGTTATTTAAAACGTTATACTTTTACATCGACGGTAAAAAATCGAAAAGATCTTTTTGCAAAAGCAATTTTCATCAAAATAATTATACATTTACTATAATTTTTGATATTATATTTATTTGATGATGTTATAAATCTATTCCCATAAAAATATATTTAACACTTTATATTACAATAATTTATTAATTAAATCAAGTCAAAATTATTTTAGATTTTTGAAGATTAAAATAAATTACTTCTAACGATTGGCATTTTAAAAATTTAAATTAATTAATTATAATAATTCTAAATAACATTATATTTACAATCAAAATATATCAATCATGAATATAAAGCTCTTTTTTGCATGTATCATTTTACTAATTAACCATCAACACTTCTACACTCAAGAGACTAAAGAGTTAGAATTAAATGAAACTATAATATCAGCCACCAGAATACCGGAAGTTGTAAAAAATTCAGCAAGTTCAGTCATTGTTATTTCTAAAGAAACTATTGAAGAACTCGCTTTATCAAATCCTGATATGTCAGTAATTCTGGGCTTGGCGGTACCATCCATAGGACTAAGTTCAAATACTACAAGCAATAGATCACAAACCATGCGTGGCAGACCTATGCTAGTAATGGTTGATGGCATTCCTCAGTCAACGCCATTAAGAAATACAGATAGAGACATTCGTTCCATAAGTCCATTCGCGATTGAACGAATCGAAGTTATTGAAGGCGCTAGTTCTCTATATGGTTCGGGTGCTGTAGGAGGAATTGTAAACTTTGTAACTAAAAAGTCACGTTCAAATAAAGCATTTAATGGCGAAACTTCTATAGGCATTACAGATGCGAGAATAAAACAATCAGATCATGCATCAGGATACAAACTTAATCAACAACTTTATGGAAATATAAAAAACTTTGATTATTTAATAAATGCAGGAATAATAACTTCCGGCAGAGGTATTGATGGAAATGGAGAATTTATTTCTCCACGATATGGGTTAAGCGATGTAATGTCTAAAAATATTTTAGCTAAAATCGGATATAAATTTACCCAAAATTTAAGAATAGAAGCTATGTACAATTTTTTTTCAAGTGAACAAGATACTGATTTAGTAGCATCTGGCGGGAAATATCTACAATCACCAAGAATAGGAATAGTCGGAGAAAAAAATCCAAATGCTATAAATGAAGGAACAAAATACAATCATAATGCTTACATAAAATTGATAAGCAATAATATATTTAAAAATACGAGTTTGGAGGCCTCTTTTTACACACAAAGTTTGTATACCATTTTCGATTATAGAGAAAACAATCCTAGTAAGCCAAGATGGGAAGAAACTGGAGGACAAGCTACTATAAAAGCAAATAAATATGGTGCCAGACTAAATTTTATAACGACAATTAATTATAATGAAAATATTAAAACTTCCGTTTTATACGGAGGAGATTTTTTGCTAGACGAAACAAGCCAACCTCTTGTGGATGGGAGACTTTGGGTTCCGGAATTGAAGGGATATAATACTGCCGGTTTTTTACAGACAGTAACTAATTTTTATAATAAAATTAATTTAAAAACAGGTGTCAGATATGATCATATCTTAGTAAAAATACCTGATTATCATACCATTCCTAATAAAAAAAATCAAGTTTGGCCATCTATACAAGGAGGTAATTTAAATTATAACAAACCTACATTTAATACTTCTATTCAATACTATGCAGCAAAAGAATTTAACCCGTATATTTCATTCTCTCAGGGATTTGCTATTTTTGATTTAGGCCGTGTGCTAAGAGATGCAAAAGACGATGTAGTTTCCAAAATTGAAACAGATCCCGTAGCAACTAACAATTACGAAGTAGGTTTCACAAGTAAAATTATTGATAAAATTAACTTTAAAGCGGCATATTATTGGTCACATTCCAAATTAGGTAGTGATTTAGTTGCAGGAAATGACGGTTTTTGGAAGGTAGTCAGAAACCCACAGTTAATTCAAGGTCTGGAAATTCAAATGGATACAAAAATAAATCGATATATCATTTTAGGTGGAACATATTCATATCTAGAAGGAAAACTTAAAACGGATGATTCTTCAAGTTACAACCAATACATGTCGGGACTTAGCATATCAGCACCTAAACTTACTTTTTTCACCACATTAAATCCTATCAAAAATCTTGCATTAAATGTTATTTATATACATACTTTTAAAAGAGATCGTTTTACACCTGTTATAGACAAAAATGGCAATGAAATATTTAACGAAGGTGAAGGAAAAGTGTTTCCAATTGATCTTTTTAATCTGACAGCAAACTATAAATTTAAAAATACAAAAATTAGTATGGGAATTGAAAATTTGTTTAATAAAACTTACTATACGAGCGCTTCAATGATTATGGCCAGAGATAGTGAATATGCAAGAGGAAATGGCCGCTATTTAACATTAAATTTTACAGTCAATTATTAATTAGTAAAAGGCTTATAAGTCGAATTACTTGTAAGCCTTTTTAAATAGTTTAAAACTATTATTTACTCTTAATTTAACTTATAAAAGTCCATCGTATAAACTTAAGCTGCAAATGCAAAATAGATTTCGGGTTTTCTAAATTAAACTAAACACTATATTGCAGGTTACATTTTTTTAGATAAAAGCAAAGTTATTGACAATACGATACTATTTATCATAAATTCAGGGGTCTATCATTTCTAATATTAAATTTAATTCATAATTTAGATTATGAATTAATATTCAAATTAAAAATGAACATGAACTGAATATATAAAGTTTATCTATTATTGCTAAAAACATAAAATTTATTATAATATAGTTAGTTCTTTTGTATGTTTTGACAACACAATAATAAAAATTAAATTTTTAATAATTAGATGTTATGAATCCTGTATTAGAATTAAAAAATATTGTTCCACTTCAAAAATTTGCAATTTTTTCAAATCCGATTAACTGGAAAATAAAACCAAATGAACATTGGGCGATCATCGGTTCCAACGGAAGTGGCAAAAACCTTCTTATTGACATTCTTTTAAGTAAATATGGGTTGAAAACAGGAGAAATTTATTGTAAAGATGAATACGGTAACAACATCCATATTAGAAAATGTATAAAATTTGTAGCATTTCACGATATTTATAGCCTTGCTGATTTAAAAAATAGCTACTATCAGCAAAGATGGAATACTGGTTTAGAAGAAGATATCCCCACAGTTAAGAATATTTTAAGTAAAGAACCAGATCAAAGTTGGATACAACATCTTGTAACTGCTTTTAAAATTGAAGACTTAAATGTGAAAAAGATCAACTTACTTTCCAGCGGCGAATTGCGTAAATTTTTAATTGTCAAATCACTATCTTCAAAGCCAAAATTCCTTATCATGGATAATCCATTTATAGGGTTGGATAGCTATTCCAGAAAAGTTCTGAGAAATGTGTTGGAGAATTTAACAACGATAGGAAATTTACAAATTATTCTCTTAGTTTCTGACATAAATGACATACCTGAAGTAATTACTCATATTCTGCCCGTAAAAAATAAAACTATATTACCTGAAATGAGCTATTCTGAATTTACCAATGATCAATCTTTTCAGATGAATTTATTTAAATCTAATATTTTTCAAAATAAAGAACAAATAACAATAAACAATAACAAAAACGACGAATATACTAATGCTATTATTTTTAAAAATGTTACCGTTAAATATGGCTCACGTACTATTTTAAAAAATTTAAATTGGATAGTAAAAAAGGGAGAAAAGTGGGCACTTTTAGGTCCAAACGGTTCGGGAAAATCAACATTACTTAGCCTTGTAGCTGGAGATAACCCTCAAGCTTATGCCAATGATATAACCTTATTTGATAAAAAAAGGGGAACAGGAGAAAGTATTTGGGATATAAAAAAGCATATAGGCTATGTATCGCCGGAAATGCACTTATATTATCAAAAAAATGTAAGTTGCAAAGAAATTATAGGTTCAGGTTTTTTTGATACTATAGGTCTTTATAAAAAATGTAATGAAAAACAAAACGAAAGTATTCTGGAATGGATGAAAATATTTGGAATTTCACATTTAAAAAATATATCATTCTTAAATGTCTCAACCGGAGAGCAACGATTGATACTTCTAGCCAGAGTATTCATAAAAAACCCGTCATTAATTATTTTAGATGAGCCTTTACATGGCTTGGACATGGAGAATAAAAAACAAATAAAAAAACTTATTGAAGCATATTGTGATAAAAATAAAGCACTAATATACGTTACTCATTATAAATATGAACTTCCAAATGTCGTTAACAATAAATTAGAGCTAGGCTAATTAAATATTGTAATTAATCTGTAACCAAAATCAAAAAAATGTTTAATTGGCATCGAATATATATATTGTGTAGGAGACCATTGTCCACCTAAGGGTAATCCAATAAATAACAATATAAATTTATTATAGTTATTAATTTTCGTTGGGATTTTAAAACTTATAATATTGAAAAAAGATTTTCCAGGGTCTACATAAATTAATGTGAAAATTGTTATTAAGTTAGCCATACAAAACCATCTTACATAATCAATAGCTATTAAAGACGTAAAAGCTATGGCTAGATATTGAAATAATAAAAATGTAAACAAAAACTTTGACTTTGTTTGAAAATTCTTATTAAGATAAACAAGCATTGATAAAAATATTATTATTAAGTTCACAAAAAATAGCATTAAATATACTGGATTGTCCCTAAAAAAAGGAATTTTCCATATTATTACTTCATCTGTAGTCTTAAATGTCCAGTATAAATTACTGATTTTATCTAAATATTCACCTCCGAATACTTTCCAACTATCTACAATATTATTAATATCTAAGTTATGTCCATTAAAATAAGTCCCCATTAATAAAAATACCACCAGTGAAGGCGATAATAAAAGCATTTTTTTTATATTTTCTTTACTAAAACTACTTATGTTAAGCAAATAGAGAATAGGAAAAAATGTAAAAATAAAATAAGCTTCATGACAAAGGATCATTAAAATGCTTGTTATATTAACAATAATAATTTTTATCTTAAAATTATTTATTTTATTTATTAAAAAAACTTGAAATATGTAAAATACAATTAAAAATATGTCAATAAAAAAAAACATATCATAAGCTACTTCATTCAAAATCAAAAAACTAGCAAACAATATATAATATTCTATCTTAGATTTATAAAAACTTCTTAGCAATACAAAAAATAAAAGAACAATTAATATTAAAATAAAACCTATTTGAAACTTAAACGGATTAATAAAATCATGCTTAGCAAAAAAATATAGCACACTTCCAAACAAACCTCTTCTTATTATACCACATTCATAATTTACATAAAAAGTATGGATAACTAAATTTTTTATGGTAAAATAATTTAAGAATTTACATATAACTTCAATTAAAATTATAAAATAAACAAATAAACAACTTTTATTTAAGAACAATGAATTAGGCATATAATTTTACAGTTTTTTATTAAAAACGTCAAATATACGATAAATTTAATAATTATTCATTTACTAACAAATATTTTAAAATAATATATTTATGCTTTCACAAATAACTGATAACTACTTTTTAACATAGAAAAAAGACATTGATTGAAATACACTTCAATTAAATGATAAGTATAGATCTTAACGATAAAACATATTTAACATAAATTTATGATATATCAAATTGATAAAAATACATCAATAAATTTTAAACAAATCAATCACAAATAAACAAAACCATCATTTATATCTTTTTTTGATAATATTTTAAACTTAATTTTAATTCCTAAAGTCATTATGTATAATATTATAGCTCATTTAAATTGGTCATATAAAAAAAATATTATAATTTAGCCACTGGAAAAATCATTACAACAGTAAAAAATGTCAACAATTACTAGCATACTTAGTATTATTCTGATTCTGGGGCGAACTCAGGGTGAGTAGTGCTTTTATGTTGTAAATACAAAATATCGATAAAGCCTTTCTCACCTAATTGAGAAAGGTTTTATTTTTATACTAAAAAAATAATAAAGTAATACATAAGATGGAGAAATTATTTATTTTCGACACAACATTAAGGGATGGTGAACAAGTCCCCGGATGTCAATTAAATACAATTGAGAAAATAGAAATAGCAAAAGCTTTAGAAGAGTTGGGTGTAGACGTTATTGAAGCAGGATTTCCTGTTTCCAGCCCCGGAGATTTCAACTCAGTAGTTGAAATATCTAAAGCCGTAACCTGGCCAACCATCTGTGCCCTCACAAGAGCTGTTGAAAAAGATATTGAAACAGCAGCCGAAGCCTTAAAATATGCTAAGAAAAAAAGAATTCATACCGGAATTGGAACCTCAGATTTCCATATTAAATATAAATTTAATTCCACTCAGGAAGAAATTATAAAAAGAGCTGCTGCTGCTACTGCTTACGCTAAAAAATTTGTTGAAGATGTTGAATTTTATGCTGAAGATGCCGGAAGAACGGACAATGCTTACTTGGCAAAAGTAGTTCAGGCTGTGGTAAATGCGGGAGCTACTGTCATTAATATACCAGATACAACCGGATATTGCTTACCTACAGAATACGGTGAAAAAATAAAATATCTGATAGAGCACGTAGATATGAAAAATGCTATTTTATCTACCCATTGCCATCAGGATTTAGGTATGGCCACAGCTAACTCAATTATGGGAGTTATGAATGGAGCCAGACAAGTAGAAGTTACAGTTAATGGTATTGGAGAAAGAGCTGGAAATACATCACTTGAAGAAGTAGTTATGGCAATTAAAAGCCACAAAGAACTAAACATTGAAACCAATATTAACACGCAGAAAATTTATCCGTTAAGTAAAATGGTTTCCAGTCTTATGAACATGCCGGTACAACCTAATAAAGCTATTGTTGGACGAAATGCATTTGCTCATTCCTCAGGAATACATCAAGATGGAGTTTTAAAAAACTTATCTACTTACGAAATCATAGATCCTAAAGAAGTAGGTATCAATGATAATTCAATAGTACTTACAGCAAGAAGTGGAAGACATGCCCTAAAAAGCCGTTTAAACTTGCTTAATATAAAAGTTGATGCTGATGAACTTACCGATTTATACGAAAAATTCCTAGAGCTTGCAGATAGAAAAAAAGATATTAATGATGAAGATTTATTAATCCTTGCCGGGAAAGAAGTAAATAAAACCAATCGTTTAAAATTAGAATATTTACAAGTGACTTCCGGTAAAGGAGTTCAGCCGGTTGCCGTAGTAGCCTTAAATATATCCGGTGAAAAGTTTACATCCACATCCTTTGGAAACGGACCGGTAGATGCCGCAATTAATGCCGTTAGAGATATTCTTAAAAGACAAGTAACTATTCATGAATTCCTGATTCAGGCAATTAACAAAGGAAGCGATGATCTAGGAAAAGTACATATGCAGGTTGAATACAATGAAACCAACTATTACGGATTTTCTGCCAATACAGACATTATAGCAGCTTCAGTTGAAGCCTTTATTGATGCAATTAATAAAATTCCTGTTTAAACGTAAAACCAACTTATAATTACAACAAACTAATAAAAATTTTCAGATAAAAAAACAAAACATGAAAACGTTATTTGATAAAATTTGGGATGCACACACTGTAACCGCAATAAAAGACGGTCCTACCCAATTGTATATAGATCGTCATTTTTGTCATGAAGTTACTAGCCCGCAAGCCTTCAATGGATTAAGAGAAAGAGGCCTTAAAGTTTTCAGACCTAATCAGACAACATTAACAGCAGATCACAACACCCCTACCTGTAACCAGGATCAGCCGGTTAAAGATCCGGTTTCCAGAAAGCAACTAGATACATTATCTAAAAATGCTGAAGAATTTGGATTAACTCTTTACGCTTTGGGAAATGAAAGAAATGGTGTGGTGCATATAATCGGTCCGGAAAACGGATACACTCAGCCAGGTATGACCATTGTATGTGGAGACAGCCACACTTCAACTCATGGTGCCTTTGGAGCTATAGCTTTCGGTATAGGTACCAGTGAAGTGGAAATGGTTCTTGCCACTCAGTGCATATTACAGTCAAGGCCTAAAACAATGAGAATAACATTTAACGGTAAATTAGAACAAGGTGTTACTGCCAAAGACCTGGCTTTATATATGATAGCTCAGCTTACCACAGGAGGCGCCACTGGTTATTTCGTAGAATATGCAGGAGAAGCTATCCGAAATTTAACCATGGAAGAGAGAATGACCTTATGCAACCTTAGTATTGAGATGGGTGCAAGAGGCGGCCTTATTGCTCCAGATGAAACTACTTTCGAATATATAAAAGGAAAAGATTTTGCTCCACAAGAAGAAAACTGGGAACAGGCTGTTGAATACTGGAGAACATTGAAAACAGACGAAGGTGCTGAATTTGATAAAGAATATGTATTTGATGCCAGCAAAATTGAACCAATGGTAACTTACGGAACAAATCCGGGAATGGGTGTCTTTATAAGTGGTTCTATTCCTACTCTTGAAGGATTAGACGAAACCGGACAAATTACATTTAAAAAATCTTTAAATTATATGGGATTCCAACCCGGAGAAAAAATGGAGGGTAAACCTATTGATTATGTATTTTTAGGAAGTTGTACCAATGGTAGAATTGAAGACTTTAGAACATTTGCCAATTTTGTAAAAGGAAAGAAAAAGTCTGACAATGTAGTTGCATGGTTAGTTCCAGGCAGCCATAGAGTTGAAAAACAGCTAAGAGACGAAGGTTTATACCAAATATTAGTTGAAGCAGGATTTGAAGTGCGTCAGCCTGGTTGCTCCGCTTGCCTGGCAATGAATGATGATAAAGTACCTGCCGGAAAATATGCTATTTCTACAACCAACCGTAATTTTGAAGGCAGACAAGGACCTGGCGCCAGAACTATTTTAGCTAGCCCGTTAGTAGCTGCTGCTGCTGCTGTAACAGGAAAAATTACTGACCCTAGAAAAATTGCCTAACCTAAAAATCAAAAATTAAAATGGAAAAATTTCAAACTGTAACTTCTACTTATGTACCTCTTCCCATAGAAAATGTAGATACTGACCAAATAATACCAGCAAGATTTCTTAAAGCAACAGATAAAGAAGGATTTGGAGATAATCTTTTTGCTGACTGGAGATATGATAAAGATGGAAATCCTAAACCGGACTTTGTTTTAAATAACCCTACCTATAGCGGAACAATTTTAGTAGCAGGCAAAAATTTTGGAAGTGGTTCCAGTAGAGAGCATGCAGCATGGGCGGTTTCAGGATATGGATTTAGAGCCGTAGTATCCAGCTACTTTGCAGATATTTTTAAAAACAATTCACTTAATAACGGACTTCTTCCGGTTGTTGTAAGTCCAGATTTTTTATCAGAAATACTTGAATGTGTTCATGATAACCCTCAAAATACACTTACTATTGATTTGAATCAACAGACTATTACAAATAATAAGACCGGTAGATCTGAAGCATTCGAAATAAACACTTATAAAAAAGAATGTCTTCAAAAAGGATTGGATGATATAGATTACCTATTATCCAAAAAAGACAAGATAGAAGAGTACGAAAAAACAAGAATGTACTTTGGTTTATAGCCAAAAAAGCTGCAAAAAATGATAGAGATTATGGATACCACTCTCCGCGACGGAGAGCAGACCTCTGGGGTTTCTTTCTCAATGCAGGAAAAACTGAGCATAACTCGCCTTCTGATAGACATGGGCATAAATCGTTTGGAAATTGCCTCCGCCAAAGTATCTGAAGGTGAATTTCATACCGTGCAAAAAATTGCTTCATGGGCTTTAAATGCCGGACATCTTGATAAATTGGAAATACTTGGTTTTGTCGATAAAGGCATTTCTCTGCAATGGATTTCAGACTCAGGATGTAAAAACATTAACCTATTGACTAAAGGTTCTCTTAAGCATGTAACCGAGCAACTTCGAAAAACTCCGGAACAGCATCTTCAAGAAATAAAAGAAGAAATCAAGAGAGCCCATTCTCTGGGAATTAATGTAAATCTGTATCTGGAAGACTGGTCCAATGGAATGATCAATTCCCTGGAATATGTTTATTTTTTACTCGACGGACTTAAAGAGATGCCTGTTAAAAGGTTTATGTTACCAGATACATTAGGTATTTTAAATCCGATAAATACGGAAAAATACTGCAAGCAAATGATCACAAGATATCCTGATTACCATTTTGATTTTCACGCACATAACGATTACGATTTAGCAGTAGCAAATGTAATGGCTGCCGTAGATGCAGGTATTCAGGGAATTCATGTAACCATGAACGGATTAGGCGAACGCGCTGGAAATGCTCCACTTCCAAGTGTAATAGCTGTCCTCCACGATCAAATGAATCAAAAAACCTCAATAAGAGAAGACATGCTAAATAAAGTAAGCAGGGTGGTAGAAACTTATTCAGGTCAAAATATATCATCAAATCAGCCTATTATCGGTGAAAATGTATTCACTCAAACTGCCGGCATTCACGCAGATGGTGACAACAAAAACAACCTGTATTATAACGATTTACATCCCGATAGATTTGGAAGGGTACGTGAATACGCTTTAGGAAAACTATCCGGTAAAGCCAATATTAAAAAAAATATAGAAGCTTTAGGAATAGAACTGGATGAAAAAGATATGATAAAAGTGACCAATCGCGTTATTGAACTTGGAGATCGAAAAGAAATTATAACACAGGAAGATTTACCGTTTATTATATCAGATGTACTTAATTTCAATGAAAATGAAAAGAAGGTTAAAATAAAATCTTATGCAATGGTTCTAAGTAAGGGCTTACACCCAACAGCTTCCATTCAGATGGAAATTGAAGGCAAAACCTACGAACAAACCGCTTCGGGCGATGGACAGTATGATGCATTTTCTCAGGCTATAAGTTTAATTTACGATAAGCTGAACAAAACTAAACCCGTATTATCTAACTACAAAGTAATTATTCCTCCCGGAGGAAAAACAGATGCTCTTGTACAAACCGTTATATCCTGGAATTTTAAAGGAAATGAATTTAAAACCCGAGGATTAGATGCAGATCAGACGGAGGCTGCTATTAAAGCAACTGAAAAAATGCTTAACATTATTGAAAATATGTAAATATCTATTGTAAAATATCTCATGATTAGAAAAAACATTAAATAAATTATACGATGAAATTAAATATAGCTGTACTTCCCGGAGATGGCATCGGGCCAGAAATTGTTAATCAGGCACTCGAAGTTACTAAAACCATATGTACCAAATTTAATCACGAACTTACTTATAAAGAAGCTTTAGTAGGAGCAATTGCTATTGATAAAACAGGAAATCCGTATCCGCAGGAAACCCATGACTTATGTATGGATTCTGATGCCGTTTTATTCGGAGCTATCGGAGATCCTAAATATGATAATGATCCTTCAGCAAAAATAAGACCTGAGCAAGGCCTACTGAAAATGCGAAAAGATTTGGGCTTATATGCTAATCTTAGACCAATCAACACTTTCCCATCTTTAATTCACAAGTCTCCTTTGCGGGCAGATTTAGTGGAAGGTGCAGACTTTATGTGTGTCAGAGAACTTACTGGTGGACTCTATTTCGGAAGACCACAAGGAAGAAGTGAAGACGGTAATACAGCCTATGATACCTGTGTATATACACGTGAAGAGATCGAAAGAATTGTGCGGTTATCTTATAAACTTGCTGAACAGAGAAACAAAAAACTAACAGTAGTCGATAAAGCTAATGTACTTTGTACATCAAGATTATGGAGACAGGTAGCTCAGGAAATTGAAAAAGAATTTCCACATATTGAAACAGAATATATGTTTGTTGATAATGCAGCAATGCAAATGATTCAATGGCCGAAAAGATTTGACGTATTAGTAACAGAAAATCTTTTTGGAGATATATTGACAGATGAAGCTTCTGTAATCACAGGATCTTTAGGTATGCTTCCTTCCGCATCTATAGGAATTCACACTTCTGTTTTCGAACCTATTCACGGCTCCTACCCTCAGGCTGCCGGTAAGAATATAGCTAACCCTTTAGCCACAATACTTTCATCAGCTTTAATGTTCGAATATGCTTTTAATTTAAAAGAAGAAGGAGCATTAATAAGAAAAGCTGTGGATGCTTCTATGGAACAAAAAATAGTTACAGAAGATATTGCTTCCGGTGAAAAATCCTATTCGACCTCCGAAGTCGGAAGTTGGATAATCGATTATATTAAGAAAGCTTAAAATAAAAAATGAAACAGGTTTAAGATTAAATGAGAAATAATTATTTATCAAATCAATAATAAATAAAAAAAATAAAGATCTATTTTTAGGATTATCCGATTGTTTTAACATTTTAATTGAAAATACTTAAATTATAAAAACATTAAAAGGTAAATAATTCAATATTTTATTAAACTTTTACTACCAAATAATATTTTTTAACTAATAATTTTAAAATATTTGTTGTTAAAATATTTGGATATAATAAAAAACTATTTTAATTTTGAACTGTATTTATTTAAATAAAAAATAAAATATAACCAATGTCTATTAATAACTACAATACATTAATCAGCCTCATTCTTCTGGTCATTTCCTTATAGAAGAGAAAGGTTTTTAATATTATTGTGTAGTTAATAAAATATCTTAAGCCCTTTCTCTACCCATGAGAAAGGGTCTTTTGTTTAAAAACAGTATGTGAAAAAGATGAAAAATCAGTTACGAAGCCATACCAGCACTCAAGGCCGAAGAATGGCCGGCGCCAGAGCTCTCTGGAGGGCTAATGGAATGAAAGAAGAACAAATGGGGAAACCCCTAATTGCAATTGTAAACTCATTCACTCAATTTGTACCAGGACATGTACACTTACATGACATAGGCCAATATGTAAAATCAGAAATTGAAAAACAAGGTTGCTTTGCGGCTGAATTTAATACTATAGCAATAGATGATGGAATTGCAATGGGGCATGATGGAATGCTTTACTCTTTACCATCCAGAGATCTGATTGCTGATAGTGTGGAATATATGGTAAATGCGCACAAAGCCGATGCGATGATTTGCATTAGCAACTGTGATAAAATCACTCCCGGAATGCTTATCGCATCCATGCGGTTAAATATACCCACCATATTTGTATCCGGAGGTCCTATGGAAGCCGGAGAATATAATAATCAGCATCTTGATTTGATTGATGCTATGATAAAATCAGCTGATTCCAGCGTTTCTGATAAAGAGGTTAATGCCATAGAACGTTTAGCCTGTCCTACCTGCGGATCCTGCTCAGGAATGTTTACTGCTAATTCTATGAATTGTTTAAACGAGGCAATCGGATTAGCACTTCCGGGTAATGGAACTATTGTTGCTACGCATGCAAATCGTAAAAAATTATTTACAGACGCCGCAAATCTGATTGTAGAAAATTCCTATAAATATTATCATCAGGGTGATGATTCTGTTTTGCCAAGATCTATTGCTAATAAGCAGGCTTTTCTTAACGCAATGACATTAGATATAGCCATGGGAGGATCTACCAATACTATTTTACACTTGTTAGCCATAGCTCATGAAGCCGGAGTCGATTTTACTATGGATGATATAGACTTCTTATCAAGAAAAACACCTTGCCTGTGTAAAGTTGCACCTAATACTGTTAAGTATCACATTCAGGATGTAAACAGAGCCGGTGGAATCTTAGGAATAATGGGAGAACTTGCCAAAGGAAATTTAATTGATACTTCTTCAAAACGTATTGATGGATTTACCCTTAAAGAAGCGATAGATAATTACGATATAACCAAAAGCACACCTACAGATGAAGCTTTGAATTTATACAAATCCGCTCCTGGAAATAAATTCAACCTTGTCATGGGATCACAGAATTCAACTTACAAAGAATTAGACAATGACCGTTCAGAAGGTTGTATCAGAGATATGGAACATGCTTATACTAAAGACGGAGGTCTCGCTATACTTAAAGGCAACATAGCTTTAAACGGCTGTGTAGTAAAAACTGCAGGAGTAGATGAAAGTATATTTAAATTTTCAGGAACAGCTAAAGTTTTCCAGTCTCAGGATGATGCCTGTGAAGGAATACTAAGCGGTAAAGTACAGTCCGGCGACGTAGTTATCATTACGTATGAAGGACCTAAAGGCGGACCTGGAATGCAGGAAATGCTATATCCTACTTCCTATATTAAATCCCGACACTTAGGGAAAGAATGTGCACTTATTACAGACGGAAGATTTTCGGGTGGAACCTCCGGATTATCAATCGGACATGTTTCACCAGAAGCTGCTGCCGGAGGAGCTATTGGACTAGTAGAAGATGGAGATATTATTGAAATTGACATACCCAACCGTATAATTCAGGTAAAGTTATCTGACGAAGAATTGGAATTTAGAAGATCTCAGGAATTAGCCAAAGGAGATAAAGCATTTAAACCTGAAAGAGTACGAGAAATATCTAAAGCTCTGAAAGCATATGCCAGCATGGTTAGCTCTGCTGACCTGGGCGCCGTTAGAATCATCAATTAAAAAGACCAAATAAGAATAAAAAAGCTATGAGTAATAACAAAATTTCTGGAAGTGAGGCCCTTATACGTTCATTGATAAACGAGGGGGTGGATACCATTTTTGGATATCCGGGAGGTGCTATTATGCCTGTATTTGATGCTTTATATGACTATAAAGATAGAATAAACCATTATCTGGTCAGACATGAACAAGCTGCAGCTCATGCTGCTCAGGGCTATGCACGGGTTACCGGTAAACCGGGTATTGTTCTGGTCACCTCTGGTCCCGGAGCTACCAATACAGTGACTGGTATTGCAGATGCTATGATTGATAGTACCCCTTTAGTGGTACTCACAGGACAGGTATTTTCCGGACTCTTGGGAAGTGATGCCTTTCAGGAAGCAGATGTGGTTGGAATAACCAAACCTATAAGTAAATGGACTTACCAGGTAAGGAGAGCAGAAGATATTCCCAAGGCTATTGCGCGTGCATTTTATATAGCAAATACCGGAAGGAAAGGTCCGGTTGTTATTGATATTACCAAAGATGCACAACAAGGCCTATTTGAATACTCATACGAAAAAATGAGCTTTATAAGAAGTTATCAGCCGGATCCGGATATAAATGCTGAAGAGGTTCAAGAAGCTGCAAAACTTATTAATGAAGCTAAAAAACCACTGGCTCTTATAGGGCAGGGAGTTATATTAAGCGGTGCTGAAAAAGAATTAATAACAATGCTTGAAAAAGCAGATATTCCTGGGGCGTCAACCATTTTAGGTCTTTCAGCATTACCTACTGAACATCCTTTAAACGTAGGAATGCTAGGAATGCACGGAAACGTAGCTCCTAATATGAAAACCAATGAATGTGATGTACTTATTGCTATAGGTATGAGATTTGATGACCGGGTGACCGGAGATCTGAAAACCTATGCTAAACAGGCAAAGATTATTCATTTCGATATAGATCCGGCAGAAATTGATAAAAATGTGAAAACTACAGCTAAAGTTTTAGGTGATGCTAAAAAAGCTATTAGTGAAGTTACAAAATTAATTAGCGAGAATAAACATACGGAATGGAGAAATAGCTTTAAGGAACACGATGAGGAAGAATATAACATTGTCGTTAAAAATGAAGTTTTTCCAGATACGGGCGGATTAAAAATGGGTGAAGTGGTAAACAAAGTATCCGAAGCCACTCACAACGATGGAATACTTGTTACCGATGTAGGGCAGCATCAAATGATGGGAGTACGATATTTTAAATACAATCAGACCCGAAGCGTAGTAACTTCCGGTGGATTGGGAACTATGGGATTCGGATTACCTGCAGCCATCGGAGCTAAAATTGGAACACCGAACCGAACCGTTTGTTTATTTGTAGGTGATGGCGGATTCCAGATGACTATTCAGGAATTAGGACTTATTATGCAGTACGATATCGATGTTAAGATAATTATCTTAAACAATCATTTCTTAGGAATGGTTCGCCAATGGCAGGAACTATTTTTTGATGAAAGATATTCAGAAACTATAATGGACAATCCTGATTTTGTAGCTATCGCAAAAGCATATAGAATAGAATCACGCTCAGTTAGTCAGCGAGAAGATTTAGATGGCGCAATAGCTGAAATGATTAATCATAAAGGTCCCTACTTACTGGATGTACAAGTTGAACTGGAAGGAATGGTATATCCAATGATTCCTGCCGGAACCTGTGTCACTAATATAATGTTGGGAGCTTCTAAAAAAGTGTAATGGAATCTGTAAGATCTAATTTTAATTCTGTTGCCCAGAAATATGATCAACAAAGAAGTCGCTTGATACCTTGCTTTGATGACTTTTATCAAATTGCCTGTGAAAATATAAATTACTCTGGAAATTCTCCAAAGATACTTGACATAGGAGCTGGTACAGGTCTCTTTTCAAACTTTGTCTTAAAAAAATATCCTGATGCCAGGATAACTTTAGTTGATCTTTCAGAAAAAATGTTGGAAATTGCTGAAAAAAGATTTTCTGATTCACCTAATGTGAAGATTGTTTGTGAAGATTTTACAAAGCACCATTTCACAGACACATACGATGTTGTCATATCTTCGTTAGCCATTCATCACTTAGTAGATCAAGATAAAATAGAACTTTATAATTCTATATATTTTAATCTTAATCAAGGGGGAATATTTATTAATGCTGAGCAAATCTCGGGATCCAGTGAATATTTTGTCAAACTTTATGAAGAACGATGGAAAGAGAAAATTGAAAACAGCGGTTTAACTGATGAAGAAATTAATACTGCTTATGAAAGAATAAAATTAGACAAAAGATCTCCCTTATTCCAACAATTAACCTGGCTAAGTGATGCCGGATTTAAAGAAGTTGATTGTTTATATAAATATTATGACTTTGCTGTTATATATGCTAAAAAATAAAAAACATGGAAAATAAAACCTTATATACTGTTACTATCTTTTCAGAAAATACGGTAGGATTACTGGGACAAGTAACCAGCGTTTTTACCAGAAGATTTCTTAATATTGAAACTCTATCCGTTTCTCCGTCGGCAATCAAAGGTATACATAAATTTACTGTCACCGTATGGTGCGACAATGTAACTATTGAAAAGGTAGTTAAACAAATTGATAAAAGTGTAGATGTCCTAAAATCCTACTTCAACACAGATAGTGAGCTGATTCATCAGGAAATCGCATTATATAAATTATGCACGCCCGAATTTTTAAAAATTGGCTCTGTGGAAAATCTTATACGTAAATACAATGCACAAATACTGGAAATAAACGAAGTTTGTGTAGTAATACAAAAAACCGGACATTACTCCGATACACAAGCTCTTTTCAACGAATTAAGTGATACTATACAGGTATTACAATTTATACGTTCAGGAAGGATTGCTGTAAATACATCAAAAATAGAAAGGTTAAGCGATATGCTTGCAGAATTAAAAACAAAAGAATCATTAATAGAAAAATAAATTAAAAAAAATAATAACATGGCAGAAATGAATTTTGGAGGGGTAGTTGAAAACGTAGTTACCCGTGAAGAATTTCCTTTAGAAAAAGCAAGAGAAGTACTTAAAAGTGAAACAATAGCCGTTATCGGATACGGAGTACAAGGTCCGGGACAAGCATTAAATTTACGTGATAATGGTTTCAATGTAATCATCGGTCAGCGTAAAGGTGGTAAAACCTGGGAAAAAGCAGTTGCAGACGGCTGGGTACCTGGAGAAACTTTATTCGATATTGAAGAAGCAGCCGCTAAAGGAACTATCATCCAGTATTTATTATCCGATGCAGCACAAATAGAAGTATGGCCAAAATTAAAACCACACTTAACTGCTGGTAAAGCATTATACTTTTCTCACGGTTTTGGAATAACATTTAACGACAGAACTGGAATTGTTCCTCCTGCTGATATTGATGTTATATTAGTAGCACCGAAAGGATCAGGCACCAGTCTAAGACGTATGTTTTTAGAAGGAAGAGGTTTAAATTCAAGTTTTGCTATATTCCAGGATGCTACAGGAAGAGCTAAAGAAAGAACTATTGCTTTAGGTATTGGTGTTGGATCAGGATATCTTTTTGAAACTGATTTTAAAAGAGAAGTTTATTCAGATTTAACGGGAGAAAGAGGTACTTTAATGGGAGCTATCCAGGGAATATTACAAGCTCAATACGAAGTACTTAGAGAAAACGGACATACTCCTTCTGAAGCTTTCAATGAAACTGTGGAAGAACTTACCCAATCATTAATGCCTTTATTTGCAGAAAAGGGTATGGATTGGATGTACGCAAACTGTTCTACTACAGCACAAAGAGGTGCATTAGACTGGATGGGACCTTTTCATGATGCTACCAAACCTGTATTTGCAAAACTATACGCTGAAGTAGCTTGTGGAAATGAAGCTCAACGTTCTATAGATACAAACTCAAAACCAGATTATCGTGAAAAATTAGAAGAAGAATTAAAAGCTCTTCGTGAAAGCGAAATGTGGAGAACCGGTGCAGTAGTTAGAGAACTTAGACCAGAAAATAATTAATATTATAAAAAAACCCTCAACGAAATGTTGAGGGTTTTTCATTTTTATCAGATTTTTAAAAAAAAACCTATACAACTATTTACACGAAACCTTACTTCTTTTTCACACTTCAGATAATACTAACAAATAATTATCATAAAAGTTCATTATGTTTAGTATTTTTGTAGAGAAAACAACAACATATGTCAGAAGTTAGAGTAAGATTTGCCCCCAGCCCTACGGGATATTTACATATAGGAGGAGTACGAACTGCCTTATATAATTATTTATTTGCAAAAAAAAACAACGGTAAATTTATACTTCGTATAGAAGATACCGATCAGGCACGTTTTGTAGAAGGTGCAGAACAATACATCAACGAATCATTACAATGGTGTGGGCTCACTATAGATGAAAGTCCTCAAATAGGTGGACCCTTTGGACCTTACAGACAGTCGGAACGAAAAGATATTTATAAAGAATATATTACGGCAATTTTAAATACGGAATATGCGTATATAGCTTTTGATACTCCTGACGAGCTTGAAAAATTACGTTCCGAATATGAAGCTAAAGGCAGTGTATTTTCCTACAATCATGAAATCAGGAACTCATTAAACAACAGTCTGAACCTAGATAAAGAAACTGTTACTGAAAAAATTAAGAATAACGAGCCCTATGTGATTCGTTTTAAAACTCCGGTAAACCGTACGCTTGTACTTAACGATATCATAAGAGGTCAATTCACCATCGACACTAACACTTTAGATGATAAAGTATTAGTAAAAGCAGATGGAATGCCTACCTACCATTTTGCTAACATAGTAGACGATCACTTGATGAAAATTTCACATGTAATACGAGGAGAAGAATGGCTTCCTTCCATGGCTCTTCATGTTTTACTGTATGAAGCCTTTGAATGGAAAGCTCCAGAATTCGCTCACCTTCCGCTGATACTTAAACCCGAGGGTAAAGGCAAACTAAGCAAAAGAGACGGCGATAAATTCGGATTCCCTGTATTCCCGCTTGCATGGGAAAACGAAAAGGAACAAACTTCTTCAATGGGATATCGGGAAGAAGGCTATCTTCCGCAGGCTTTTGTTAACATGCTGGCTCTTTTAGGCTGGTCTCCATCAGATAACAAAGAAATTTTGTCTATGGAAGAAATGATACAGGAGTTTGATTTACATAAAGTACATAAGTCAGGAGCAAGATTCAGCCATGATAAAGCCAAATGGTTTAATCATGAGTATATACTTAATGACAAATCAGAAAATTTACTTCCCTATTTTCAAAAAGTTTTAGAAGAAAAAGGAATTGAAATCAATCATGAAAAAGATTTAAAAATTGTTTCTTTGCTTAAAGAACGAGTTAATTTTATAAAAGAAATTTGGGATGCCGGATCTTTTTTTTGGGTTAGACCTGAAAAATACGACGAAAAGAATTTTAAAAAAGTAGTTAAAGAAGATACCCAATCAATTCTAAAACAATTGTGGGAAGAATTGGAAACTATATCTTTTAATGAAAAAGACCTTCACAATTGCATTCATGAATTTGTAGAAAAATCGGGACTGGGATTTGGAAAAGTTATGCAACCACTCCGATTATCACTTGTAGGAGAATTGAAAGGCCCTGACATCCCTGTAATTATGGAAATTTTGGGTAAAAGTGAAAGCCTGAAACGTATAAAAAATTTAGAAACGGAAATTAAACTTTAAAAAATCATTTATGAAAATAGCACTAGCATCCGATCATGCAGGATTTGAATACAAAAATTATATCATAGATTATCTAAAAAGCAAAGGATATCAGGTTCATGACTTTGGCACACATTCATCTGCCAGCTGTGATTATCCTGATTTTGTTCATCCATTAGCTATTGCCGTGGAAAACAAAGAATTCGAATACGGAATACTTTTTTGCGGAAGCGGTGAAGGAGTATCTATTACAGCAAATAAACACGCAGGTATTCGCTGTGCACTCTGCTGGCAAACCGATATAGCAAGACTTACTCGTCAACACAATAACTCAAACGTTGTTGCTATTCCTGCCCGATTTATAGCAAAAGAACTTGCTCAGGAAATTATAGATACCTTTCTTGAAACTGAGTTTGAAGGCGGAAGACATCAGACACGTGTAGACAAAATTTCCAAATGGTAAACCAGATTTAATAATAAATGTCAAAAGTTCCGGAATTTAAACTAAGGAACAAATTTTGATATTTCTTATTATAGAAATAATTTTGTATTTTTAACAATTAAAATTTAATTCATGGAACATAACGAATATCAAAACACAATGGATGTATCTATAAAAAATGAAGCAATTGCTAAACAGCAGGCTACATTCATTTCAAAAGTATATATGTGGATGAGCCTTGCTCTTGCTATTACAGGTTTAACTGCTTACCTATGCGCCAATACTCCCGCTCTGTTAAGTATGATGTTTAATCCTGTTACAGGAAAAGCAACCTTTTTATTCTATGCTTTAATTATAGGCGAATTAGCACTTGTATTCAGTTTAAGTGGTGCAATTAATCGCATGACTGCCGGCTTAGCAACTGCTGTGTTTCTTTTTTACTCTTTTATAAACGGAATGACCTTATCCATGATTTTTCTTGTTTATAATATGGGCTCAATTGCTACTACTTTTTTTATCACTGCAGGTACTTTTGCAATCATGAGTGCTTACGGATATTATACAAAAACAGATTTAACAAAATTCGGAAGAATTTTATCCATGGCTTTAATAGGTATTATTTTAGCAATAATCGTAAATATTTTTCTTAAAAATTCTATGCTGGATTTAATCATATCTGTAGTAGGTGTTTTAGTTTTTGTAGGTCTTATTGCTTACGACACTCAAAAGGTAAAAGAAATTGGTTCTCAAATAGGAGAATCCGGACAGGAAGAATACACGAAAGGAGCTATTATGGGAGCCTTAGCATTGTACTTAGACTTTATCAATCTATTTTTATTTTTACTTCGTTTTTTCGGAGGAAGAAAATAAGAATGCTTTGCATACATAAAATAATATTTAACTCGGTCACATTTACTGTGACCGAGTTTTTTTGTCATAATTTTTAAAATTCATCTTAAACTAAAATTTATACTTCATTCCGAAGCATTTAGATGTATATAGTATTAATCATTTACAATTAATTATATACTTTGTAAATATTTCAAAATAAAAGTATTTATTATAGTTACCTATATATCAACAAGTTTAAACAAACACTTCAAGGATTAACACTTTTTTAAAGTTAAATATAAAACAGAAATCGTATTTTTGTGTTTTCAACATATTTGTATATAACTAGAATGGAGAACACCTCTAAAGACAACCCTCAATTACAAAAAAAGCTGGTGTCGAAAACAATCTTAGGATTGCTCTTATTTATTTTATCTATTGTCTTGTTTATATCCTTTGTTTCTTTTTACTTTTACTGGAAAGAAGATCAAAGTCAGCTGACAGATTTTTTAAATAAAAGTATCACTACCAAAAATATGATCGGCAAAATAGGTGCTTATCTGGGAGAAGTATTTATATTTAACGGTATTGGGATTGTAGCCTTTTTTATACCTTTTTATCTATTCATTTTATCTTTTAAAGTTCTCTTCGGTAAAGAAATTATTAAACTTTGGAAACTACTCTCCCACGGTATATTTTTCATTATATGGCTGCCGGTATTTCTGGCTATGATTTTTGGTTCCAAATGGCTACTTTCAGGATTAATCGGTTATGAGGTTTACGATTATCTAAAATCTCTTATGGGTAGTGTAGGAACAGGTATCCTATTAGTTGCAGCCATCATTATTTATTTTGTTCTTGAATTTAATCTGAGTGTTGAAAATATTAAATCTAAAATAAATACTCAAAAAAGCAGGTTTGAGAATAAAAGTTCTGAAAAGGAAAAAGAACCTTTTGAAGAAGAACTTATTTATGAAAAAATCGAGGACCCTAAAACCATTATATCTGAAACTATTGTTACAAAAGTACAATCAGAAGATTTATCTTTAGAAAAAAACTCAAATCAGACAGTGGATCAACCTTTAGTTGAAAATACTAATATTGAAAATCCTATAGTTTCTACATTAGAGCCTATATCACCTAAAGAAAATCACACAGAAAACATATCTCAATCCACAGATTTTGAAATAGATATTCCGCAAGAGGAAGAAACCATTGAAGAACTTAATCTTACTATAGAAGAAACCGAAACCGAAACTATTTTATCAGAGGATGAAATAGGACAAAACATTGTAAATGAATTTGGCCCTTATGACCCTAAGCTAGAATTACCTAAATATAAATATCCTCCTTTAGAATTACTTAAAGCCTATAATACGACTGAGGCGATAACCATAAATAACGAAGAATTAGAAGAAAACAAAAATAAAATTGTTACAACTCTTGCTAATTATGGAATTGCTATTGCCAGTATAAAAGCAACTATAGGTCCTACTGTAACATTATATGAAATTATACCGGAAGCCGGAGTGCGTATTTCTAAAATTAAAAATCTTGAAGATGATATTGCTCTGAGTTTAGCTGCTTTAGGAATCCGTATTATAGCTCCCATTCCTGGAAAAGGAACTATAGGGATTGAAGTTCCTAACAGCAACCCAACCATGGTATCGATGAGATCGGTTATTGCTTCACAAAAATTTCAGAAAATTGATATGGAGCTTCCCATTGTCTTTGGAAAAACCATCTCCAACGAAACATTTGTTACAGATTTAACTAAAATGCCTCACTTGCTTATGGCAGGGGCTACAGGACAAGGAAAATCTGTCGGCTTGAATGCTATCGTAGCTTCTCTGCTATATAAAAAGCACCCGAGCGAACTGAAATTTGTATTTGTTGATCCTAAAAAAGTGGAATTAACCCTTTACAACAAAATTGAGAGACATTTTTTAGCTAAACTTCCTGATTCCGACGAAGCCATTATTACTGATACCACCAAAGTGATTAACACACTTAATTCACTTTGTGTTGAAATGGATAATAGGTATAAGCTTTTACAAGCAGCGTATGTAAGAACTATTAAAGAATACAACGAAAAATTTAAAGAAAGAAAGCTGAATCCTGAAAAAGGACATCGTTTTTTACCTTATATAGTATTGGTTATTGACGAGTTTGCAGACTTAATAATGACAGCGGGAAAAGAAGTTGAATTACCTATAGCACGTCTCGCTCAGCTATCTAGAGCTATTGGAATTCATTTAATTATAGCTACCCAACGCCCTTCTGTTAATGTAATTACAGGTATGATTAAAGCCAATTTTCCAGCCCGGGTCGCTTTCCGGGTAACATCGAAAATTGACTCACGTACCATTCTTGACGGTAACGGTGCCGATCAGCTGATCGGTAAAGGAGATATGCTTTTCACAACCGGAAATGAACTGATAAGAATGCAATGTGCCTTTGTAGATACTCCTGAAGTTGATAAAATCACTGAATATATAGGTTCACAACAAGGCTATGTGGATGCCTATTTACTTCCTGAATTTTATGAAGAAAAAGCTTCCACGCAAGATAGTGATATCAGCGAAGCGAAAAAAGATGAATTATTTAATGATGCTGCCAGAGTTATTGTAACCGCTCAGCAGGGATCAACTTCACTAATTCAAAGAAAATTATCCTTAGGTTATAATCGTGCAGGAAGGATTATGGATCAACTGGAAGCTACCGGAATTGTTGGTCCTTTTGAAGGAAGTAAAGCCCGTAAGGTTTTAATAACCGACTTAAATACTTTGGAACAATTATTGGAAAAACTCTAAAACTATTTTTAAAATCTTAAATCATGAAAAAAACATTTGCACTTATATTTCTTATTTCTACCATTTTTATCGGAGCTCAAAAAATTGATCCTGAAGCAAAAAAATTACTTGATACAGCAAGTGAAAAGCTTAGTAAAAGCACAACTTTCTATCTCAAATTCAATTTCCTATATACCGTTCCTAACCAGAAAAGCAGTGCAGAAACAGGTCAGATATATGCAGCTGGTGAAAAATACCATTTAATATTACCAAATGTCACTCAGATATTCGACGGAAATAAAATTTACACCATTTCGAAAGAGGATAAAGAAATTACTTCAACAGGAAAAGAAGACGGTGAAAGTTTATCCCCTACGAGCATTCTGAATCTTTATAAAAAAGGATTTGACATTTCATATGAAGGAACTAATCTGGTCAATCACGTTAAATGCAGTATAATACGATTAATTCCTACTGACAAGAAAAAATCAAAATCTATTGTGCTGGCTATATCCGATAATAAAATAGTACGTGTTTCCGAATATTATAATGACGGAAGTTCACTGATCTTAACTGTGGTAGATTTTAAAGAAAACCTTATCGTTAATAAATCTTTACTTACCTTTGATAAAAATAATTACAAAGATTATACACTCACAGAGTTATAAACATGATTAAAAAGTTAGACTGGTATATTATACGTACTTTTTTTGGTCCTTTTCTATTTATTTTCAGTGTTTTAATGTTCATTTTCGTAGTTCAGTTTGCCTTTACTCAAATGGATAAATTTTTAGGAAAGGGGCTGACTCTCTGGGATATTGCCAAACTATTATATTATTTAGGTTTGGACGTTATCCGTTTAGTTCTTCCTTTAACCATACTCTTATCTTCCATTATGGCCTTTGGCGGTTTTGGTGAAAGATACGAACTGGCAGCTATGAAATCCGCAGGAATTTCGCTTGCAAGAATAATGTATCCACTATTTGGGTTTGTAGTAGTAATGGCTATCTGGCTATTTTATTTTTCAAATACCACCCTTCCTGATAATCAGAGAAGAGCTAGAAATATGTTAATTAACATTGTTCAGACCCGCCCCGCCCTCAACTTTGAAGAAGGACGTTTTATTAAAGAAATGAATCCTTATAGCATTAAAATAGGTAAAAAAGGAGGCAAGGATGACAGGGAATGGAAAGATGTTTTTATTCATAAAAATGCTTCTCCATTTGAAGATCAACAAACCATAATTGCTGATAAAGGAGAGATTGTTTCTAAAGATAATTATTACTTAAAATTAGAATTATACGACGGATATATTTATCAGAATGAAATCAGGGGAAAAAGTCCCAAAGATCTTCAAAAACAACCTGCAACTCGTATAAAATTTGATACGCTTACACAATATTTTGATATTTCAGATTTAATAAAAGAATCTTTGGATCGTGAATCCGGAGGAGATAATTTCCGTTATAAATCCTTCAGGCAATTAACTCCTTATATAGATTCCATTAAAAACTCTAATAAAACTTATTACAAAGGTATATCTCAAAACGCACTTATGATTTTACTGGGCGATTTTCGTAAAACAGACTCTATACCGGTTAAACATTCGAACAGTAAATTACCTTTTGAATGGAATCGTCTTAAAGATGATACCAAACTACAATTGGTTAAAAACGCTATCAATCAGGTCAAAATTTCTAAAGATGAATTAGAAACACGTTCTGCCGAAATTAAATCTGCAGGAAAATATATATCAAAAATGATTCTGTGGCAACATAAAAATATGGTCTCTTATTCCTTTACCTGTATTGTATTCTTCTTGATTGGTGCACCCTTAGGTTCAATTATAAGAAAAGGAGGAGTTGGAATGCCCGTAGTGGTTGCCGTTATAATTTTCATCATATTTTATGTTATAGGATTATATATGGAAAATTTAGCAAAAAATCAGGTACTTAATGCCTATTGGGCATCATGGATGCCTAATCTGTTACTGTTTCCACTCGGAGTATTCCTGACTATAAAATCTATGAAAGATTCAGAATTATTTGATATAGACAAATATCGAGAACCGGTACAGAAATTTATTGCTAAATTTAAAAAGAAAAAAAACACAGAACATAGTAGATACCAATGATAAATACAGAATTAAAAATAAATACAATTGCTGAGGCTTTGGAAGATCTGAGACAAGGCAAAGTAATCATAGTTGTAGATGATGAAGACAGAGAGAATGAAGGAGATTTTATAGCGGCAGCTTCCACTATGACTCCTGAAACCATTAATTTTATGACTATGTACGGAAGAGGACTGGTTTGTGCTCCTCTGACACCGAAACGCGCAGAAGAACTCAATTTGGAGTTTATGGTCGGTAAAAATACTGACCCTAAAGGAACAGCATTTACTGTATCTGTTGATTTACTGGGACATGGTGTAAGCACTGGAATTTCAGCTTCTGATCGTTCCAAAACTATTCGTGCTCTGGCTGATGAAAATATAAAGCCTGAAGATTTTGGTCGCCCTGGCCATATATTCCCATTAATTGCTAAAAAAGGGGGAGTCTTAAAAAGAAACGGACACACTGAAGCTGCAGTTGACTTGCTTCAACTTGCCGGAATGCCTTCTACCGGAGTATTAATTGAAATAATGAATGAAGACGGAAGTATGGCTCGCTTACCTCAGCTGGTTGAAGTTGCGGAAAAGTTTAACTTAAAGATTGTCACTATTAAGGATTTGATAGCTTATAGGTTAAAATACGATTCTCTTATTGAAAAAATTGACGAAGATACTATAAGTACTCATTTTGGAGATTTCCTAATGGTTACTTATAGGGATAAAACAAACGATCAGGTTCATTTTGCTCTAACTAAGGGTAATTTATCCGAAAATGATATTGTTCCGGTAAGGGTTAATTCCATGAACTCTTATACCGACTTATTTAAATTACTCTCAAAAGGAGAAGAAAATATTTTGGAAAAAACAATTGAAATTATCAACAAGGAACAAAAAGGAGCTATTTTGTTTATAAATAATCCATATTATTCACATACTTCCGTTGCCTCCAATCTTAACGAAGTTAAAAAATATTTGGCTGGTGATAATATTACTCTTGCCAATACAGATGAAAGAGACTTTGGAATAGGTGCACAAATCATTAAAGATCTCGGAATCAAAAAAATTATGAGTATAACTCAAAATCCCGGAAAAAATTTATCTCTGGATGGATACGACATAGAAATTACAGAAGAAATTAAAATTTAAAAATATCAGGCAGTTACAAAATAACTGCCTTTTTACTTTTTACTTTATATATTTTATCATTAATTCATAGGCAGGATCTGTTTGCTTAAGAACTGTAACCGGGTCTTTCCCTTCACTTCGTGCTTTAACAATCACATCTTTATATTTTCGGAAATAAACATGTTTTTTTAATTTTTCTTCCGTACATAATTTAAGATCTATTTTTTCAACCTTTGATATATCTATTTTATAATAACTAACCAGTTTTTCAGAAACTTCTTTTGATATTCCATATACCTCATTAATCTGATCTACAGAAACAAATCCGCCCAATGCTTCTCTGAATTTAAGAATACGATTTATTATATAAGCATCTTTTACATGTGGCCAAAGCTCTTTATATGTAGTACTATTCAAATCTTTTTTAATAATTTCATGACGAGGACTTGTTACATCAGCCAGATGCTCAACCTTACGATTTACAGTTTCATTTATCACTATGTAAGGGTATAGTTCTTTATATTTATTTTCACTGATTACGTAACATTTTTTCAACTGTTCTTTTGAAACAAAATTACCTCCCAGAGTTTTTTTGTATTTCAAAATGACTTCAGCTTGCTTTTCAGTAAAACCCATGCTTATCCAATCGTCACTTTTTAAAATATTGGGATCAAATTTTTTTATTTTATAATTTATCGTTTTTTTATCTTCTGTCTGCTTAAATGCATAATGAGCATCTATCAATAAAAAAGGTTCCAATTCTTTATATTTTCTTTCCGTAATTATAAAGCATTCTTTTAATTGCAATTTGGATGTAAAAGAGCCTCCCAGCTTTTTTTTATATTTTAGAATAACTTCGGCTTGGCGTTCTGTAAATCCTAACTCAAGCCATTGCTCCTTACTTAACGAATTAGGATTAAAGGGTTTCAAATTTGATTGAACAGGCTCATAATTATTTTTATCTGATTGAACATTTTGCCATTCTAAAGTAAGTTCCTGAAATTCAATTTCACCTTCTTTGAAAATATCCTTGTGTAAAATTACCTCAGCAAATAAAATAAATCCCAATAATATACATACACCTAAACGTTGCTCACGTATCATTTTCAATCGTAAATTTACCATGTCAAAGATTAAAATATAAGATAAAATTATAAAAAAATGTGGTAACTCACAATAAAATAAGCCACTCTTTTAAAGAGTGGCTTACTGGGAAAATACGAAATATATGTATTTTTTTAAATATGCCTAATTAATTACTTAATACTGAATTAATTTTAATTCCAGAATAATTAATTCAATCAATTTCACATTATCGACTGATAATTACAAGTGCAAAGTAACAAGTAAGCATTTTAAAATTGGATATCTATACTGACATATTTAAATTTTATTTTGTTTTTTTTGCAACTCATTATTGATAAGCAACACTTTAGTGAACTCGTAGTAATAAATTTCTCAATAAATAAAACAAATCTGACATATATAATTTTTTATTGACAAAAAATGTCACAATTTAAACCAAACAATGGACTAAAATTATTATTTATAAAATAAAGGAAAATCTCACTACAAAAGTCTACCTCTTTCAACATAACTCATATCCCCCATTGTCTCAACATAGAATTCCCCGTTTTCATAAATTACTTTACTGATCGAAGCATTACCCAAATCAGATTTAATTAACTCTCTTGCTCCTAAATTCATAAGCATAAACTTAATACACATTCCGTGAGCAACTAATAAAACATTTCTATCCTCATTGTACTTACTTTCACTCTCAGCTATTTCAAACAATGCCTTTTGTGTACGGCTTTCAACTTCAATAAAGCTTTCTGCCATATTCATCTCATCAAGTACTTTTATAGTATTCACAACCTGTTCATAAGTTACAGGTTTTGAAACATCAAAAACATCATGTAATAAATCCCCACTGTTGGTATAGTGAAGATATAAGGCCGCATCCTTCCACATAATATGAGTATGATTAGATTCGTAACTCCCAAAACATACTTCTCTTAATTCTTTTTTTTCAATTACTTTTAGATCATTTTGCCCCTGATTAGCCAGAATGATATTTATAGTTTCTTTTGTTCTTCTCAAATCACTGCAAAAAGCAGAAGAAAAATGAATATCTCTTAACCCTGCCCCTAAAAACTCTGCTACTTCTACACCTGCCTCCGTTAAAGGAGAGTCGCTCCAACCCTGAACCCTACCTAAAGTATTTAAAATTGTTTTTCCATGACGTGCTATATAAAATGTTACTTTCGAACTCATAAAAGCTATAATTTAAAATGATTTAATTGTTTACCGTAAAGTTAAAATAATTATAGAACAACAACCATGCAAAACCACCATTTTCAGATTTTCGTATACAAATAAGTGTGTATATGAAAATCAAACACTTATTTTAAAATCAAAAATAATAAAGCTGCACTTACACTCTTATGTAATTTTTTCAATATTTTTATTTTAATACTAAAAATAAATCTTAAATTTGTACTTTCTTAATAAAACAAAAAGTAAAAATTCAGATTTTAAAAGTTGAAAAATCTTAATTTATTTTTTAACAGTACTAAGAATACTGTTCACGTTGATAGCACTTCTCCAACAGATTTTTTTTGTAGGCAGGTTAGGCTTTGATTTAAATTTCCAAAGCCGACACACCAGTATTATACACAGTTCAATTTAAAAGCAACTGTTTCTCACCTCACATTTTATAATTTATTATCAAAAGATGAATATCAATATTGTTGTTGCAACTGAAGAACATTACCATTATGCGGAAGAAATATGTGAAACCATATATCAGTCTGCAATTGTCAGAGGTACAGGTATCGCTAAACGAACTCCTGAATATATTCATACTAAAATGGATCAGCGGCAGGCTGTAATTGCTCTGGAAGGAGAAAAATTTGCAGGATTTTGTTACATTGAAAAATGGCAGAATGGTGAATTTGTCGTACATTCAGGACTCATAGTACACCCGGATTACAGAAGCTTAGGACTTGCAAAAAAAATTAAACGTTTTGTTTTTGATTATACAAGAAAAAAATTTCCAGAGGCTAAAATATTTGGTATAACAACGGGACTGGCTGTTATGAAAATCAATTCAGAACTTGGATATAAACCCGTAACGTTTTCAGAGTTAACTGAAGATCCGGAATTCTGGAATGGATGCAGAACCTGTACCAATTTCAACATATTACAAAGCAAACAAAACAAAATGTGTTTATGTACCGGAATGTTATTTGACCCCAAAGAACAAAATAGAAACACTCAGGATGGAGATAAAAAAACTTTGGATAAAAAAGTGATCGTACATTTAAAAAAAATAAAACAGGCACTTTTTTTAAAACCTAAAAAAGATGCCGGTAATTCTCAAGTAAAAACTTCATAAAGACTAATAGGAATGAAAAAAGCAGTTTTAGCCTATAGCGGCGGATTAGATACCTCATATTGTTTAGTAAATTTGACCAAAGAGCATGGAATGGAAGTGCATACGGTAATTGTAAACACGGGAGGATTTTCTGATGAAGAACTTAAACAAATTGAAAACAGAGCCTATGAATTGGGCTCTAAACATCACGAGACTATCGATGTAACAGATAAGTTTTATAAAGATTGCTTACGATACTTAATTTACGGAAATATCTTAAAAAACAACACATATCCGCTGTCTGTAAGTGCTGAACGTATGTTTCAATCTATAGCTATTGCTGAATATTCCAAGTCCGTAGACGCTGAATATATTGTACACGGAAGTACCGGGGCAGGTAACGATCAGATCCGTTTTGATGTGGCTTTTGCTGTCATCTCTCCTAAATCTAAAATTATTACCCCTATCCGCGACGAAAAATTATCCAGACAACAAGAAGTAGACTACTTACAAAAAAACGGAGTAGATATGAATTGGGAAAAGGCAAAATATTCAATCAATAAAGGAATATGGGGAACATCCGTAGGAGGAGTTCAAACTTTAACTTCCAATCAGGCACTCCCGGAAGATGCTTATCCAACGCAACTTTCTGAATCTAATCCTGCAATTATTGAAATAGAATTTGATCAAGGAGAACCTGTAGGTCTAAATGGAAATAAAATGAATTCCGTTCAGCTTATACAAGAACTGAACAAGATAGGGGGCAGATATGCTATCGGGAGAGACATACATGTAGGTGACACTATCTTAGGAATTAAAGGAAGAGTAGGTTTTGAAGCGCCAGCCCCTATGCTGATTATTAAAGCTCATCACTTATTAGAAAAACACACTCTTTCCAGATGGCAGTTGTTACATAAGGAATCATTAGCCAACTGGTATGGGACTTTGCTTCACGAAGCTCAATATTTAGATCCGGTTATGCGAGATATGGAAGCCTTTTTAGAATCCTCTCAAAAACATGTGACCGGAAAAGTGAAAATTCAGCTTAACCCTTATCACTTTCACATGATAGGAATTGAATCGCCTTATGACATGATGCAGTCTAAAGTAGCAACCTACGGAGAAGAAAACGAAGCATGGGACAGCAGAGATGCTCGCGGTTTTATTAAAATATTTGGGAATCAGCTAAAAATTTATCATAGCTTTGACAATAAAGATTAAAATACATGAAAAAAATTAAAGTAAGTATTGTAGGTGGAGCAGGTTACACAGCCGGAGAACTATTACGAATTCTAATCAATCATTCTAAGGTTGAGATTACTTCTATCTACAGTACTTCCAATGCAGGAAACCCCATTGATAAGGTACATGATGATCTTTTAGGAGAAACAAATTTAATTTTTTCAGATACCATTGATAAGACTTGCGATGTTGTATTTCTTTGTTTAGGACATGGAAAATCCAGACAGTTCCTTGAGAATAATCCTTATTCAGAAAACACTAAAATTATTGATTTAAGTAACGATTTCAGAGTAAAACCTAATCATAACTTTCAGGAGAGATCTTTTGTATATGGACTTCCTGAATTACATAAGGAAGAAATAAAAAAAGTAGCAAATATTGCCAATCCAGGATGTTTTGCTACTGCCATCCAGCTTGCTTTATTACCTGTAGCAAAAAAGGGTTTATTAAATCCCGAAATTCATATTAATGCAGTAACTGGATCCACGGGAGCTGGCCAATCTCTTTCCTCTTCAACACATTTCAGCTGGAGAAACAACAATGCTTCCTTTTATAAAGAATTTACTCACCAGCATGAAGCTGAAATAGTACAAAGCATGCAGCAAGTAGGAAATCTACTACCTCAACTTTATTTTCTTCCCATGCGTGGAGACTTTACCAGAGGAATCTTAGCAGGTATTTACCTAAAATCTGATCTATCTGAAAGTGAAGCTATACATGTATATAAAGAATATTATAAAAACCACCCTTTCACTTTAGTTTCTGAAAAGCCTGTAGCACTAAAACAAGTTATAAATACCAACAAGTGCCTATTACAAATCCAGAAACATAAAGATATAATCCTGATCACCTCTATTATAGATAATCTTACAAAAGGAGCAGCTGGTCAAGCTGTACAAAATATGAACCTATTATTTGGATTGGATGAATCGGAAGGACTTAAATTAAAACCTGTAGCTTTCTAATTTATGATTAAAAAATTCATTATTTATTTAATAAAAACTAGAGAAGCTTAAACTGCCAATTAATGTAATATCCAGATATTAAATTAACTGTAAGTACTAAAACACTCTATAATATTATTTAAAACTTATCAGAGAGCAGTGTTGAAATTTGATAAATAATATCCATCAATAGATATTTTTTAATGTCAATATTTAAAAATACCTTTATAAAATGGATAAATAATAAGAGAAAAAATTTTAATAACCAAAAACCCAATGACATGAAAATAGCAATTATAGGAGCCGGAAATTTAGGTTTAGCCATTGCCCGAGGAATTATAAATAATAATTCAGCCTCTTCACTTTTTATAACCAAAAGAAATATCAGTACCATCAGGGAAATGGAAACAACACCGAAGGTACATCTTTCTACTGATAATACTGAAGCGGTAAAAAATTCAGATATCATCATTTTTGCTATTCAACCACGTCATTTGGAGTCTGTTCTGGTACAATGCAAAGAGTTTATAACTGAAAATCATACTTTGATATCTGTGGTAACCGGTTATAGTACAAAAAAAATTGAAGAAGTTTTAGGAGAAGAGCATCATATTATCAGAGCCATGCCTAACACAGCTATATCTATCGGCCAGTCTATGACCTGCATATGTTCAAACATTCAAGGAAAGGATCGAATTCAGGTAGCTTTAAATATATTTAACCAATTGGGACATTCTATTGAAATTCCTGAAGAACAAATGCAGGCAGCCACTGTTGTATGCGCCAGCGGTATAGCCTTCTGGATGAGATTGATACGCGCTACCACACAAGGAGCTATCCAATTAGGATTTGAATCAAAAGAAGCTTTGGAAATGTCCGTTCATACATGTCTGGGAGCTGCCAATCTTTTAATACAAGGAAACAGTCATCCGGAACAAGAGATTGATAAAGTTACTACTCCCGGAGGTTGTACCATAGCCGGTCTTAATGAAATGGAGCATCAGGGATTGAGTTCTTCAATTATAAAAGGCCTTTTAGCTTCTTATAACAAAATAAGTCAAATAGCTAAAAAATAAATTATATATTCATGCAAAAACTACTATCTAAAAATTTAATTTTACTATTCTGTATTCCTTTTCTTACCCATGCCTGCCAGCAGAAGAAAGAAAATACAACACATCAGCCTGTTGAAAAGAAAAAAGTAGAAGTTTCATATCCTGACTTACTAAATAATACGGCAAAACAAAAAGAACTTTTTCATAAAAAATATCAAAAAGGCACTCTTAATGAAAAAAAAGAAGTTACCCACCAAGCACAAACCTTTTTAATTCAAGACATAGATAATTATTTCACTAGCTGGGAAGGTACTCGTTGGTCTTTCAACGGAATTAGCCGCACACCCAAACAAGGATCTATCGCCTGCGGATATTTTGTTACTACAGTTTTACAAGATATGGGATTTAATATCCCAAGAATTAAGTGGTCTCAGGCTGCCTCACAAACCATGATTAAAGCTCTATCCACAAACATAAAAACATTCAGTAATAAATCTATATCCGATATAGAAAATTATATAAAAAAGGAAGGAAAAGGGGTTTATATTGTTGGATTAGATACTCATGTAGGATTTATTTATTACGTCACTAATGATATATACTTTGTACATTCTAATTATTATGAACCTGAAATTGGAGTCATGAAACAAAAAATAAAATCAAAAAATCCATTGAACGACTCCAAATATAGAATGATTGGGAAAATTTTATCTCCCGAAATGACAAAAAAATGGATTTTAAATATAAAATATTAAAAGCATAATTATGAGTTTATTCGACGTATATCCACTATATACTATAGCTCCCGAAAAAGCCTTAGGCTCTACTGTTTGGGATGAAAAAGGAGATGCTTATCTAGATTTCTATGGTGGCCACGGTGTTATTTCCATTGGGCATTCTCATCCTGTATACGTAAAACATATAACCGAGCAGGTTAATAAAATCGGGTTTTATTCCAACTCTATAGTAAATCCTTTACAGGAAAAACTGGGAAATCTCCTTCCTAAAGTTTCAGGTTATGATGACTACACCTTATTTCTATGTAATTCCGGAGCTGAGGCTAATGAAAATGCTTTAAAACTCGCTTCTTTCCATACAGGTAAATCTAAAGTCTTAGCTTTTAAAAATAGTTTTCATGGGAGAACTTCTGCTGCCGTTGCAGTAACAGATAATCCAAAAATTGTAGCACCCTTAAATGCTCAGCAAAAAGTAGTTTTCTGTGAATTAAACGATATAAACACTGTTAAGAAAGAAATAGCTAAAGGTGATATTTCTTCAGTAATTATTGAAACTATACAAGGTGTTGGAGGTCTTGATGAAGGAACCCAGGAGTTTTTTCAGGAATTGGAAAAAACGTGCAAAACGAATGGCGTTATTTTAATCCTTGATGAAATTCAATGCGGTTACGGACGTTCCGGTAAATTTTTTGCTCATCAGCATCATCATATTAAAGCCGATATTATTTCTTTAGCTAAAGGTATGGGGAATGGATTTCCAATTGGCGGAATCTTAATTTCTCCTGAGTTTAAGCCTTCGTATGGGTTATTAGGAACAACTTTTGGAGGTAATCATCTGGCATGTGCTGCCGCTCTGGCAGTATTAGAAGTATTTGATACTGAAAATATACTGGAAAATGTTACTAAACAATCCGCTTATTTTATAGATAAATTCAGTACCTTACCACAGATAAAAAAAATTAAAGGGAGAGGATTAATGTTGGGGTTGGAATTTGAATTTGAGGTGGCAGAATTGAGAAAAAAACTTATTTACGATAAAAAGATTTTTACAGGAAATGCGAATAACAAAAACCTTCTACGGGTTTTGCCTCCATTAACTATTTCTCAGAAAGAGATTGATATTCTTTTTAAAAATTTACAATCTTGTTTTTAATAAAACCTTTAAAACATAAACAATGAAAAAATACACTTCTGTTGACGATATTCAGGATCTGAAAGAATTTTTGGAGCTTGCAAAAAAAATCAAAGCAGATCCTTTAGCCAATAAAAAGTTGGGAAAAGACAAAACTATCGGGCTTTTATTTTTCAATCCTAGTTTACGTACCCGTTTAAGTACTCAAAAAGCAGCTCAGAATTTGGGAATGGAATGTATGGTAATGAATTTAAATACGGAAGGTTGGACCCTGGAATTTGGAGATGGAGAGGTTATGAACGGGGCAGCCTCTGAACATATTAAAGAAGCTGCTCAAGTAGTTTCTCAATACTGTGATATTATTGCTATCCGAAGTTTTCCCACCTTAAAAGATAAAGAAAAAGATGAGGCAGAGACTGTTATTTCCTCCTTTGTCAAATATGCTTCAGTTCCCGTAATAAGTCTGGAAGGAGCTACTGAACACCCGCTTCAAGCATTAGCAGATGCATTGACCATAGAAGAATATAAAACCAAAGAACGCCCCAAAGTTGTACTTAGCTGGGCTCCACATCCAAAAGCACTTCCTCAGTCCGTACCTAATTCTTTTGTTAAAATGATGAAAAAAATGGATGTAGATTTTATAATTACACATCCCAAAGGATATGAACTGAACCCTTCCATTACTGAAGGAGTTACAATCGAACATAATCAGGAAACCGCATTTCAGGGTGCAGATTTTATTTATGCCAAAAACTGGAGCAGTTATAATGATTATGGACAAATTACTAATCAGGATCCACAATGGACCATTGGAAAAAAACAGATGGAGCTAACAAATAATGCAAAATTCATGCATTGTCTTCCTGTCCGAAGAAATGTAATAGTTACTGATGAAATATTAGACAGCGAAGCCTCTCTGGTAATTCCGGAAGCAAATAACCGTACGTTTTCTGCTCAGGCAGTCATCACAAAATTGCTTACTCAATAAAAGTAAAATTCTGTTCTGTTATTAACTATTTATTGTATTTATCATAGATTCCATTATGTCAGACAAAACTAAACTATCAATTATAAAAATCGGAGGAAACGTAATCGATGACCCTCTGGCCCTTTCCTCATTTCTCAAAGATTTTTCAAAAATTCCAGGCTTTAAAATCCTTGTACATGGAGGAGGTAAAGAAGCTACAAGACTCGCCGGAAAATTAGGCGTTGAAACCATTATGGTTGAAGGGCGAAGGGTAACCAATGAGGAAATGCTGGATGTTGCCGTAATGACTTATGCCGGACTCTGTAATAAAAAAATTGTTGCACAATTACAAGATTATGATACTCAAGCCATTGGTCTTACAGGTGCTGACGGAAACAGTATTCGCTCAGAAAAAAGAAAATTAGGCAGGTACAATTATGGCTTTGTAGGCGACGTGGTTGAAGTAAATTCCGAATGGATTAAACGTTTACTGGATACAGAAGCAGTACCCGTTTTTTGTGCCATAACTCATGATAAAAAAGGACAGCTACTTAATACAAACGCAGATACTATAGCTCAATCACTGGCAGTAGGGCTCACCGCTTTATTTGATGTATCATTAACCTATTGTTTTGAAAAAAAAGGTGTGCTTTCTGATAGTAACGATGATAATAGTGTTCTGGAAAATTTAAATTTTAACTTGTATGAAAAACTTAAAAGTGAAAATATTATTCACTCCGGAATGCTTCCAAAACTTGAAAATTGTTTTCAGGCACTAAGAGAAGGTGTTAAAGAAATAAGAATTGCTAATCCAGAAATATTAGCGAATCCGAAGGCTTTACACACTCATGTTTCCCTTTATTAATTAATTATATGCAAACAATAGCAAAACTTACCGATAAAGCAATTATCTTACTTCAAAACCTTATCGAAACCCCTTCATTTTCAGGAGAAGAAGAGCATACCGCTTTGCTTATAGAAGCCTGGTTTACTCATCATAATATTCCCTTTAATAGAGAAAACAATAATATTTGGGCCTTTAATAAACATTTTGACGAAACCAAACCTACACTTTTGTTAAATTCGCATCAGGATACAGTATTTCCTAATAAGGGATATACCCGTGATCCATTTGAAGCTCAAGAAGAAGATGGAAAAATATACGGGTTAGGTTCCAATGATGCCGGAGGTTCTTTAGTTTCATTATTAGCTACTTTCACCTATTTTTATTCCAATGATAATCTTGCCTACAATTTAGTTATGGCAGCAACCTGTGAAGAAGAAAACAGTGGAAAAAAAGGACTTAACAGCTTGCTTACAAAACTACCAAAAATTGATTGTGCCATAGTAGGAGAACCTACGCTCATGAACCTGGCTATAGCAGAGAGAGGATTATTGGTTCTGGATGTTATAATAAAAGGTACAGCCAGTCATGCAGCTCATAACAATCCGGACAATGCCATTTACAATTCCATAAAAACCATTCAATGGTTTCAGAACTTTGCTTTTGAAAAAATATCTGAGGTTTTAGGACCTGTTAAAATGACAATTACCCAAATTAATGCAGGCCAGCAACATAATTTGGTTCCGGAAGAATGTAAGCTGGTAGTAGACATTAGGGTTAATGACTGTTATACCAACGAAGAGGTCTTCGCTATTATTCAAGAAAATATCGCTTCTGATAAGATAACAATAACCCCTCGTTCGCTACATCTAAAATCATCTTCGATTCCCAAAAGCCACCCTTTAGTTATAGCCGGAATTGAGTTAGGCAGGTCTACTTATGGTTCTCCTACCCTTTCAGATCAAGCGGTATTATATTGTCAGTCTTTAAAAATGGGTCCGGGAGATTCGCTTCGCTCTCATACTGCAGATGAATTTATTTTCAAAAAAGAAATAGAAGAAGCTATACCTTTGTACATTGAATTATTAAATAAAACTATTATAAATTCTTAATACTATAAAAAAAGAACAATTATGAAACTTTGGGAAAAAGGCATACCAACCGATCAACAAGTTGATTACTTTACCGTAGGCAATGACAGAGAACTGGATATTGTATTAGCCAAATACGATGTCTTAGGATCTTTGGCACAGGCTAAAATGCTTGCCAAGGTAGGATTAATTTCAGAACAGGAAAAACTGGATTTAATTGATGCTTTAAATGAAATTCTTGCAGATATTAAAGCAGGTGATTTCCAAATTGAAAAAGAATTTGAAGATGTACATTCCAAAGTAGAATTCATGCTTACGCAAAAAGTTGGAGAAGCAGGAAAAAAAATACATACTGCTCGTTCCAGAAATGATCAGGTTCTGGTTGACATGAATCTTTACTTAAAAGACGAACTAATTCAAATCAAGATTCAGACCCGAGAAGTTTTTGATTTACTAATGTTGTTGGCTGATCAATATAAACATATTTTATTACCCGGATATACTCATTTTCAGATAGCTATGCCTTCGTCATTTGGCTTATGGCTGTCAGCTTATGCAGAAAGTATGATTGATGATATTATACTTTTAAATGCGGCACTCAAAATTGTTGATCAAAACCCATTAGGCTCTGCTGCAGGCTATGGAAGTTCATTCCCTATAGATCGCACATATACAACCCAAGAATTAGGATTTGAAACCTTAAAATATAATTCGGTGGCTGCTCAAATGAGCCGGGGTAAGTCAGAAAAAAGCACAGCTTTTGCCCTTGGCAGCCTAGCTGGTACCTTGGCTAAACTAGCCATGGATATTACTCTATACATGAGCCAGAACTTTAATTTTCTCTCCCTTCCCTCACATTTAACTACAGGTTCAAGTATTATGCCTCATAAAAAAAATCCGGACGTATTTGAATTGATACGGGGAAAATGCAATAAAATTCAGGCTTTACCTTATGAGTTAACTCTGATAACCAATAATCTTCCAAGTGGTTACCATCGAGACCTACAGCTATTAAAAGAAGGATTAATTCCGGCTATACAAACTATGAAGTCTTGCCTGGACATGGCTCATTACTCTTTAAAAGATATAAAGGTTAAAGAGAATATATTGGATGATCCTAAATATGATTACCTTTTTACAGTTGATGCTTTAAATGAGCTGGTTTCTCAGGGAATTCCTTTTCGGGATGCCTATAAAATCATAGGGGAACAGGTTGAAAAAGGCATCTTTCAATCTCCTAAAAAAACTACTCATACCCACGAAGGAAGTATCAACAACCTTTGTTTAGAAGAAATACAAAAGAAAATGGAATATAACTACTAAAAATTAGTTTACTGTCAATAAAATTACAATCAAAGAAAATACAGATATAAAAAGCCATAATCCTACTCCCTGCAGCAAAGGTTTAACTCCAACCTGCCGTATTGAAGTTAGACTTAAACCCGCTCCTATAAGAAATAAGGTTAAAGTCAAACCTCTTTTGGAAATTAATACCAGATAGTTATCAATCCTTTTAAATAGTGGAAAGTACTCAGGAACATACGTATTAAATACAATTGCTAACAAGAATAAAAAAATGAAATATGGAATTTTTATCTTTTTTTTATTGCTACCCTTTTCAGATTTAAAGGTAAATATAATAAAAATTGAAAGCGGAATAATCCAAAGGGCTCTTTCCAGCTTAACCATTGTTGCAATTTCCAAAGCTTTGGAACCGTAATGTTGTGCTGCCCCCACTACGGAACTGGTATCATGGATTGCTATAGCCGCCCAGAAACCAAATTGTTCCTGCGAAAGATTAAGTAAATGTCCGATAAACGGAAATAGAAATAATGCTATAGAGTTTAAAATAAATATGGTGGCCAGTGAAATTGAAGTTTCGTGTTCATTTGCCTGAATAATAGGTGAAGTTGCAGCAATAGCACTTCCTCCACATATAGCAGTACCTGAAGAAATTAACATAGATATTTTTTTATTTATTTTCAAACTTCTGCCTAATAAAGTGCCTATAAATAAAGTGAGCATTATAGAACCTACAGTAAAAATTAAACCTTCACTGCCCACTTTTATTGCAGTGAACATATCCATCCCAAAACCTAATCCGACAACTGAAAACTGTAAAAGATACTGAGTTATTTTTTTTGTCATGGCTGGAAAAGGATTACCTAGAACAAATGAAAATATAATTCCCAGCAACAAAGCCATTGGAGTATCAACCAAGGGAGACAAACACAACAAACCTATAAAAATAAATAAAACTTGTTTGGCTGTATGTAAGGGAACATATAATTTTTTTTCTTTCCATGCATTCATACAGCAAATATCCATGTATTATACAGGATATGCCAATGAAAAAAAGTTATCCTTTATAACTATAAGTTATACTGAGCTGTTGCAAACTTCATAAACAAATCTGAAACACCCTCCGGAACACCTTGATTGTAAACAAAATAAAACCATCTTTTAATATCTACTTTTTCAATATCAATCACTTGAAATTCTCCATTTTTAATTTCTTTACTTACTGCTGCTATTGATACAAAACCAATGCTATCTGCATGGGTAAGATAAGACTTTATACTTTCTGTACTTCCTAAATGCATAGCTACAGTTAAATCTTTCAGTTGCAATTTATGTTTACTCAATGCATCTCTGATAATATCTAAACTTCCGGAACCAGGCTCACGCAAAACCAGGGGTATCTTTTTCAATTCCTTCAGAGATAAAGTTTCCTCACGAGCTATTTTTTGAGATGTATGAGCTATTGCTACAATTTCATCTTCTATAAAAGGAACGTATTTTAATTGTTTATTTTTTGGTTTTCCTTCGACAATACCTAACTGAATTTTTTTATCTATTAAATAACTCTCAATACTCCGGGTATTGGCTGTTACTAATGATAATTTAATATCCGGGTATTTGATATGAAATTGAGACATTAGCGAGGGTAATAAATACTGACCCACAGTTGTACTTGCTCCCAGCTGAAATGTACCCGTAAAGTTTTTTTTTATTATATCTAAATCATATCTGATCTGTTTATACGATTCCAGTATATTTTCTGCATGAGCAAATAAGACTTTACCTGCTTCAGTAAGTTCAATCCTATTTCCTTTTCTTAAAAAAAAACTTAAGTCATATTCCAATTCCAGTTCTTTAATATTTTTAGTAACAGCAGGCTGAGATATAAACAGTTCATCTGCTGCTTTAGTAAAACTAAGATTTTTGGCTACGGAGTAAAATATTTTCAGTCGAAAATCTGACATAATTCAATAAATTTTATACAAAGTAAATCAATAATTCTCATCTATTATTTTTAATTGAACCATAACTCAGCTCTTTTTCTTATATTTTTTTTTATTATTATTGATGATATTAATAAGTAAGCGATATCTTTTTGCTTAAAAATCTATTTAAAATAAAAAATAATGGAATAGTTTTTGTTTTATCTTAAGCTGTTAGTTTAATATTTTTAAAAACCAAATAAATTAAATTATGAAACAATTAAGCAAGTTTTTAGTAGCATTCGCTATTATGGGATCATTAACTGTAGCAGTAACGTCATGTAAATCCGGCCCTAAGGATTCGGAATTAACTACTCAGGCTCAAGCTGTTTTACCAGAAGGAGTAACTATTGATGTTAAAAAAGGTGTAGCCACTCTTACCGGTGAGTTTAATGACGACATTGCTCAACAATCTGCAGAAAATGCTCTGAAAGCTATTCCGGGTATTAAAACTGTTGAAAATAAAGCTACAGTTAAAGCAGTAGTAGTTTCCGCAGACGAAGAGCTAAAAGCTAAAATTAATACAGTTCTAAAAAATTATGCAGGTGTAACTGCTGATGTAAAAGATGGTGTTGTTACTCTGAATGGAGAATTGCAACGTGTGGATTTACCTAAATTAATGCAGGCCGTTACTATGTTACAACCTAAAAAAGTAGAACAAAAATTAACATTAAAATAAACAGAGATGGCATTACAAGATAAATACTCAGAATTAATAACAAAAGCAAACAGTTTAGGTGTAAGCAACTTATCCGTAAGGGAACAAAATGATGTTCTATATATACAGGGAGAAGCTCCTAACGGAGAAGTAAAAGATCAGCTATGGTCAACGTACAATTCAATTGATCCTGATTTTAAATCCGGTGATTTGATTCTTGATGTTAACGTATCCCCTGATGCTCCCTCTTCTGAATATAAAGTCACTACCCAAAGCTCTAATCTGAATATAAGAAAAGGACCGGGTACCGATCAAGAAATCATTGGAAAAGCTGCTCACCAGTCTACTGTTACTTTTTTAAGTAAATATAACGATGATTGGTATTTAATACGTTCTGCAGAAGGTGTAGAAGGATATTGCAATACAGAATATTTAACCGCAATTTAAAGCAAATCATCATCTAAAATAAAAAAAAGTTTAGGACATCCTAAACTTTTTTTTATTTTAGACATATTATCATAAAGTCCTACTATAAAAATATTAATAAATACATATTAACTCTTAATTAAATTAATACTAAGACAATAAAAACTATATTTTATATATAATCAATCATAAAAAAAACCTTTATTGTAAAGATTGCGTTTTTTTCGATACTATAATATATTATCTTTGTTTCCTTAATTTAAAATTAGAGTTAAGAATGAAAAAAATCTTATTCTTCTTTTTATTATCCATAACAATCCTAACATCATGCAGATCCGACAGTAGTGAAGATACTGTGATTCCCCCAACTGTTAAAGAATTCACCTTAAAGGAAGCTCCCTTTCCTGTTGGATTTACTGTAAATTCCACACTACTCAATCAAGATTCCAAATTTCGTAAAATATTAATTGAAGAAGCCTCTACACTTACTCCTGAATATGGAATGAAAATGCGGACTTTACTTCCGTCTAAAGACAAATATTATTGGAAAGAAGCTGATGACTTTGTTGAATTTGCTACAAATCATAATAAACGCATTCATGGTCATACTCTTATTTGGCATACGAGCACACCGGACTGGGTTAATAATTTTACTGGAGACCGCAATGCATGGATTGAATTAATGAAAAATTATATACACACAGTAGTAGGAAGATATAAAGGCAAAATTACTTCTTGGGATGTAGTTAATGAAGCCTTTTTAGAGGATGGTTCCTACAGACCTACTATTTGGCATCAGAAGATCGGACCGGAATATATAGAATTTGCTTTTAGGTTTGCTCATGAGGCAGATCCCAATGCTTTGTTATTTTACAACGATTTTGGAACTGATTATTTATATAAAAAAAGTATTGCTATAGGAAAAATGATAGAACTTTTACAATCTAAAAAAATAGCTATACATGGTATCGGTTTACAAATGCACACCCGAATAAAGCTAAATGAAGATTACCTGACTAAGGCCTTTACATACTTTACTAAATATAATATACTTATTCATATATCCGAGCTGGATATTCGTTTAGGTACCAATGCAAATCCTGTACACGAGTTCTCAGAGGAACTAGCAATGGAACAAAAAAAACAATATAAAATGATAGCCAAGATTTTTAAAGATTTAGTTCCTGAAAAGTTACAATATGGAATAACCATATGGGGAGTTAGTGACGCTCATTCCTGGTTAACCCAACTTCCCGAATGGCCTCTCTTATATGATAAAGACTATCAGAAAAAACCGGCTTATTATGGTTTACAAGAAGTTTTTGAGAAAAAATAAATTTACCTCTCTATAATAAATTTTATACAATAAGTTAACTTATCTTACTCCTATTATTTTTAAATCTCCTAATTATTACTTATTTCAAAAAAATTATCGGTATAATATTTGCACTTATAATAATAGCGCTTATTAACATTTAATTTACTTTATTATCAAATAACTTTTTTCTACTATTTGATCTCATATTTAAATATGAGAGCATTTCAACTGCTCTTACCGGACATTCAAATTGAAAACTTAAAAATTAGTAAATAGATGAAAAAATTAGTAAATAAAACAGCTGTTATTACAGGAGGTGCCAGTGGTATTGGTAAAGCAACTGTTGAGTTATTTGTAAAAGAAGGAGCGAATGTGGTTATAGCAGATTTTTCTGAATCTGGAAAACAATTGGAAAAAGAACTTAACGATCAAGGTTATCAGACTTTGTTTATTAAAGTGGATGTGACTCATGAAGATCAGATTAAGGAGATGTTTGCTAAGACCGTCGATAGATTTGGTCAATTGGATATATTATATGCTAATGCAGGTATAGCTAATGATGGAGATATTGATACGCTGGATTATGATAAATGGAAGCGAACAATCGATATTAATCTTAACGGTGTTTTCTTATCTGATAAATATGCTATTATCCAAATGCTAAAACAAGGCACCGGAGGTACTATTGTAAATGCAGGTTCTATTCACAGCTTTGTAGGAAAAAAGGGAGTTACTGCATACGCTTCTGCTAAAGGTGGGGTAAAACTTCTTACCCAAACCTTAGGCGCTACTTATGCCCGCCAGGGTATAAGAGTGAATGCAGTAGCTCCAGGCTATATTGACACCCCTTTAATTTATGGAGCTAATAAAGATGAACTGATACAGCTACATCCTATGGGAAGATTAGGTCGGCCTGAAGAAGTTGCTAAGGCAGTCTTATTCCTTGCCAGTGAGGATTCTTCTTTTATTTCCGGAACAGAATTATTAATAGATGGTGGATATACAGCAATATAATCTCTAATGAAAAAATTAGCAAATAAAACAGCAATAATTACTGGTGCGGCTTCAGGTATGGGAGCACAACATGGTATAAGATTTATAGAAGAAGGAGCTAAAGTAGTTTTTACAGATACTAATAAAGAAAAAGGCGAACAGGTTGTCAAAAAATTGGGTAAAAATGCATTATTTATTCCTCACGACGTAAGTAATCCTAAAGATTGGAAAAAAGTGGTAGATATGACGGAAGAAAAATTCGGTCCTGTATCTATACTTATTAATAATGCAGGTGTAGCAATTCCTAACGGAGGTACATTAACCCTAGAAAATACAGAGTTTGAGGGTTACAAAAAAATTATTGAAATAAACCAGTTTGGAACCTTGTTTGGAATGCAGGCAGTCCTGCCTTCACTCCGCAAAGCCGGAGGAGGATCTATCATAAATGTATCTTCGGTTGGCGGACTTTTGGGGATGTTTGGACACTATGCCTATAATGCTTCAAAATTTGCTATCAGAGGCATGACAAAAACAGCGGCCATTGAATTAGGCGAGGAAAATATCCGTGTCAACTCCGTTCACCCTGGGATGATCGAAACATCTATGATTAAAGCTTCAATAGAAAAAAATCCTGAAATCTGGAAAGATCAGCTCAAAGGAATCCCGTTACACCGAATGGGGAAACCGGAAGAAGTAAGTTCTCTGATGGTCTTTCTTGCTTCGGATGAATCCAGCTACTGTACAGGTGCAGAATTCATTATTGATGGAGGTAAAACATGTGAGGACAAATAACTTTTTTTACATAAATCTCAAAAGCTTTAAAGCTTTTGAGATTTATATATTTTTATTTTGGTTCATCTGCCATACAAGCAGCAGCAGTAAATAAAACATCTGTTGAAGAATTTAAAGCCGTTTCTGCTGAATCCTGAACAACTCCAATTGTCATTCCTACTCCTACCACTGACCACGCTACATCTTGAGGTATATCAAACAAGCTGCAAGCCAAAGGTATTAACAATAATGAACCACCGGCAACTCCAGAAGCTCCACAGGCACATAGAGCAGACACTAAACTTAGCAATAAAGCAGTAAATATATCTACCTTAATACCTAATGTATGTACAGCGGCCAATGTAAGTACGGAAATAGTTACTGCCGCGCCAGCCATGTTAATAGTAGCTCCTAAAGGAATAGAAATTGAATAAGTATCTTCATGTAATTTCAATTTTTTACAAAGTTCTAAATTTACCGGAATATTAGCAGCGGAACTACGCGTAAAAAAAGCGGTTACACCACTTTCTTTCAAACAGGTAAATACTAACGGATACGGATTCCTTTTTATTTTCCAGAAGACAATAAGCGGATTTATAATCAAAGCAACAAAAAGCATAGTTCCTAGAAGTAAACCCAATAGGCGTAAGTAATCCCACAAAACATCTAAGCCTGTTTCTGCTAAAGTAGAGGCAACCAGGCCAAATATACCCAAAGGAGCGAAACGAATAATAATTTTCACAATATAGGTTACCCCGTTCGACAAGTCTGTAATCATTACCTTAGTTTGTTCAGAAGCATGTCTCAAAGCTATACCTAACCCGATAGCCCAAGCTAATATGCCTATAAAATTACCATTAATTAAAGCTTTAACCGGATTATCTACAAAATTTAATAACAAATTTTTCATTACTTCTAAAATACTTGTAGGAGGAGCTAATTCTATTGATTCTCTTTGTAATAAACTCAGGGTAACCGGAAATAAAAAACTCGCTATAACCGCACACAAACCAGCCAGAAAAGTCCCTAACAAATAAAGTACAATAACTGAACTCATATTAGTTCTCTGCCCTTTTTTATGATTTGCTATTGCAGACATTACTAAAACAAAAACCAGTACCGGAGCAGCTGATTTTAAAGAAGTAAGAAACAATTCACCCAAAATCATAGTTGATCTTGCCAAGGGAGGAACAAGTACTGCAAGTAAGATTCCAAATAATAAACCTATTATAATCTGTAAAACCAAATTACCCTGTAAAATATTTTTTTTTATACTCATATTAATAAAACATAGCTCAAAAATACGGCTATTATAAACAAAATAAAAAATCTTTCTCCAAAATAATAAAAGATATATTTGTCTTTTATTATTTTAATCTTATTTTTGCTGAATAATAAAGGATAGTATTGTCCTTTATAAAATTTTTATACTATGAAAAAAGAAAAAAAATTGTGGTTAGCACTGGCACTTGTCCTATTTGCTTCATTTTTAACTTTAGGATATTACGGAATTCAAATTTATCAGCAATCCCCTCCTATTCCTGAAAAAATTATAACAACTAACGGTGATCTGATATTTACAAAAAAAGATATATTGGACGGTAAAAATATCTGGCAAAGCATGGGTGGGCAGGAAATAGGCTCAATTTGGGGACATGGGGCTTATCAAGCTCCAGACTGGACAGCAGACTGGTTGCATAAAGAAGCTACATTATTATTAGCTGAATATTCGGAAAAAATATATTTTATTCCCTATGATAAACTAGATTCTGACAAAAAAAGTCTATTAAAAAACAGACTTCAAAAAGAATTACGGGCTAATACGTATAGCAAGGAAAACGGAAATATCATTGTTTCAGATAACAGGGCAAGAGCAATAAAAAATTTATGTGACTATTATCAGGGATTATTTATGGATAATCCTGAATATTCTCAGCTTAGGGACCATTATGCTATTCCGGAAAACACTATTAAAGATCCGGAAAAAATGAGACAAATGAATGCTTTCTTTTTTTGGGCCACCTGGGCCACTGTTACGGAGAGACCTGGCACCGATATATCATATACTCATAATTGGCCTTACGATGAATTAGTTGGTAATAATGCCACTGCAGATATTTTAATCTGGTCTGGAGTAAGTATCATATTATTAATTTTGTGCATTGGTATTTTAGCTTTTTACCATGCTCAATCCAAAGAGGATAGTTTTATTTCGTTACTTAATGATCCTTTAATTCAAGAAAAAACAACTCCATCTATGAAGCGCATAAAAAAATATGTAGTTGTTGTAGGACTTCTTATGATATTACAGGTAATGCTCGGAATTATAACAGCGCATTACGGTGTAGAAGGATCAGGATTATACGGCATTCCTTTAAACAAAATTCTCCCTTACTCTGTTACACGTACCTGGCATACACAATTGGCTATTTTTTGGATAGCTACTGCATGGCTGGCAACAGGTTTGTATATGGCACCGGCTCTATCAGGTAAAGATCCGAAATTTCAAAGTCTGGGAGTAGATTTTCTTTTCTACGCCTTACTTATCATAGTATTTGGCTCAATGACTGGACAATGGCTGGCCATTATGCAAAAATTAAATCCAAACACTAACTTTTGGCTGGGACATCAAGGATTTGAATATGTTGACTTAGGTAGATTCTGGCAATTATTTCTATTTATCGGATTACTTATTTGGCTGATACTTATGACTCGTCCTATCATACCTGTACTTAAAGAAAATCCAAAAAAAAGAAGCCTGCTACTTTTATTTCTAATATCATGCATTTCAATTGCACTGTTTTATGCTGCAGGACTGATGTGGGGACAGCACACACATTTGAGTATTTCTGAATACTGGAGGTGGTGGGTTGTTCACTTATGGGTTGAAGGATTTTTTGAAGTCTTTGCCACCGTTGTTATTGCCTTTTTATTTGTTCGGATGGGACTTTTAAAAGAAAAAACAGCCACCATTAATGTACTGTTTTCTACCATCATCTTTCTCTCCGGCGGAATTATAGGAACATTCCATCATTTATATTTCACCGGAACAACACCAGCGGTAATGGCTCTAGGTGCATGCTTTAGTGCTTTAGAAGTGGTGCCACTGACTTTAATAGGATTTGAGGCCTTTGAAAATTATAAAGCCTCACAGGTAAATGAATGGATGAAAGATTATAAATGGCCTATTTATTTTATGGTTTCCGTAGCTTTCTGGAATTTTTTAGGAGCCGGTGTTTTTGGTTTTTTGATTAATCCTCCAATAGCATTATATTACTTACAAGGCTTAAACACAACGGCTTTACATGCTCATACTGCATTATTCGGAGTTTATGGCATGTTGGGCATAGGATTTATATTATTTGTATTAAGAAGTATGTATAGAAATGTTAAATGGAACGATACACTTCTTAAGTTATGTTTTTGGAGTCTGAATATAGGATTATTACTAATGGGAATATTGAGTTTGCTTCCTATAGGGATTTGGCAAGCTATAGAAAGTATTGATAAAGGGATGTGGTATGCCCGCTCTTCAGAATTGATGCAAAAACCGGAAATGATTCTTTTAAAATGGTTACGCTCAGTGGGTGATACTATATTTGCTGTGGGTATATTCAGTGGGGTTATATTTATTTTCAGACTTTGTGTAAAGAAAATTTCATAAATCCGCACAATTACCAACAACAATAGCTAATCCATTACAAATGATATAAATAAAAATATATTTCATAGGACAACTTAAATATTTATTACATAAATAAAACATTATAGTTGATATTTTAACAATTTAAGCAAATAAAGTCTACCTTTGTAAACTCAATTACTAATGATCATGAAATATACTGCCACAGTCTCCGATGACTTTAAAAAAAATACCGTATGGGCTATTTTATCTGTCTTTTTATTTATCATCGTTTATGTTATACTACTTAGTTTTTCAATACTTCTAACTTTATTTTGCGGATATTTTGGTATCATGATTATGGTTAGTCATTTTCATTATACTACTCTGGCTATAGGAATATCACTTATTGGGTTAGGAATATTAATTTTAGTTTTTTTAATTAAATTTATATTTAAAGAAAATGCAACAGATAAGTCAAATTTTATTGAAATAACCCGCCAGGAAGAACCTCAATTATTTTCCTTAATTGATACCATCGTTGAAGAGGTTGGCACAGATTTCCCCAAACGAGTTTATCTTAGTGAAGACGTGAATGCTGCTGTATTTTACGACTCTACCTTTTGGAGCATGTTTCTGCCAGTAAAAAAAAACCTGCAAATAGGATTGGGCTTGATCAATATTGTATCCCAAATGGAATTAAAAGCCATTTTAGCACATGAATTCGGTCATTTTTCTCAGAAAAGCATGAAAGTAGGTAGCTATGTGCATAATGTAAACCAGATAATTTATAATATGCTCTATGAAAATACTTCTTACAGTAGCTTCATACAAGGATTTGCTAGCATCAACAATTTAACAGCTCTAGCTTCTTATATAGCCGTTGGATTTATAAAAGTCATCCAATGGATTTTGCAAAAAATGTATTCTATCATCAATATTCGCTATTTAAAGCTTTCCAGAGAAATGGAATTTCATGCAGATGAAGTTGCTGCACACGTTACCGGATATATGCCTTTAAAAACGTCATTATTAAGATTAGATCTGGCTGAGCATTCTTATAGTTCAGTCATAAAATTTTACTCTGGAAAAGTATCTGATTGTATAAGAAGTAAAAATGTTTTTAAAGAACAACACTCGGTCATGAAATTTTTAGCTAGCGAAATAAATCTTGAAATTAAAGAAAGTTATCCGTTAGTTACTTTTGAACATATTAATAAATATAACAAATCCAAGCTGAATTTTACTTCTCAGTGGACATCTCATCCTTCCCTAAAAGATAGAATTTCAGCTTTGGAAAAGACTAATATAGTTAAAGAAAACGATGATTTTAAACCAGCCAATCAATTGTTTTCAAATATTGAAATTTTACAGGAAACAGTTACAGACCAAATATTTTCAAAAGTACAATACAAAGATTCAGTTACACAATACTCGTTAGGTGACTTTACGAAAGCATATACTTCTGATTTTTATACAAACAGCTACAACAAATTTTACAACAATTATTACGATTCCAGAAATCCTATAAAATTTAAGGAAGAATATAAACAAATATCTTTCGACGGTAATATAAGTGATTTATTCTCGACGCAAAAGATTGAAAACATTTACATTTCACAGGCACTAAACAATGACATTGAAAGTTTAAAACATATAGGAGATAAAAGAAATAAAATAAAGTCATTTGATTATGACGGTATTAAGTATACACGGAAGAATGTAAAAGAATTAATTGAAAAGCTTAGTATAGAACTGGAAGAATGTAATCTTCTCAATGAAGAAAACGATAAACAAATATTTGCTGCATTTAATAATCTGGCATTAAAAACAGGAAAAGAAAAACAGTTTACAGAAAAGCATATTCTTTTCACTAATACCGAGGACTTTTTTAACATCAAGAACGATTTTTTAAATGATTTTATTGAAAAGACTAATTTTTTTCAATATGAAACTTCTACCGCTAAGATAAAAGAACATGTAAGCAAACTATATAAACTGGAAGAAGAATTTAAAAAGAATATTAATGGTATTCTTAACAATAGTCATTATGCTTCAAAACTTTCTGATGACACAAAAACAAGTTTTGAAAAATATATTTCAGACAAACAAATTTATTTCGTAGAAAAAGAAGATATATATAACAATGATGCCATCCTATTATTGTTTATCTGTATTCAAGAATTTTCAGATTTTTTAGCCCAACTTATGTTTGATACTAAAAAAGACTTTTTAGAATTTCAGGCGGAATTAGTTGAGTTATAAGCTGCAATACGTATTAATAAAATCACATAAAATAAATTTGGATATTTAATAATTTATTTTATAAATTTGCAGTTCAAATAAGTATAACCTTTTTAAATAACGAAGCAAAATGTTCAATGTATCACATCTACAAATAATGAACGGTTTTCCTACCAGTGGAAAATCATAGCTTCGGGTATTTTCTTCAAAATAAATAAACAATATGTTTAAAGTAAACCCGAAGCAAATGTTTCGGGTTTTATTTTTCTACTAATTTACTGGTTATCATAAAATAATCCAAGCCCGAATCGTTTTTGATTGTTACTTGATTTTATAAAAAAATCAACACTCTGTTATGTATTCGTAAAAAAGTACATCATAACGGCCTAATATAAAAACAAATATCATGGGCAAGTTAAAATTAAAAGGAAAAGATATCCTAAAAATCGGATATCCCAATACAAAAATAATAAATACAGCGATCGAAGTAATGCAGAAAAACTTCGATAAAAGAAATAAAGCATACGTCTTAAGTATTCTTAAAGATATTCAAAAAAAACCGGAAGAATACAAAGAAAACTTAATGCTGGGACAAATTGCAGAAGAATTTCTGCAATTAACCAAAGTAGAAAAAAGAAATCTGGAAAGTCAAAGGGCCCCATTCACCATTTTTGGTGAAGAGCAAATTGCAGAAGAAGCAATAAAGCAGTTATATACCGCTTTAAAACTTCCGGTATCTGTTCAGGGAGCATTAATGCCTGACGGACATGTAGGCTATGGTTTGCCTATTGGTGGAGTTCTGGCTACTGAAAATGCTATTATCCCTTACGGGGTAGGTGTGGATATAGGGTGCAGAATGTGTCTGAGCATATTAGATATACCAGTTTCTTATTTGGAAGGAAGCAAGGATAAATATCTTAATGCTTTACAAGAAAATACAAAGTTTGGAATGTATGAAACTCATAAAACCCATATAGAATATTTGGTTTTTGAAAATGAAGCTTTCTCTATGATTCCGATTTTAAGACGTTTAAAAGCCAAAGCCATCAAACAAATGGGTACTTCGGGAGGAGGAAATCACTTTGTGGAATTTGGAGAAGTAGAAATAACGGATGAGAAAAATGAGTTTAATTTACCTAAAGGCAAGTATACCGGAATATTATCTCACAGCGGTTCACGGGCATTAGGAGCAGAAATTGCACAATATTATACCCGGGTAGCTATTGAACAATGTCCGCTACCTAAAGAAGCACAACATCTGGCCTGGCTGGATCTTAACTCTCATTTAGGAACAGAATACTGGATAGCTATGAACCTTGCAGGAGAATATGCTTCTGCCTGTCATTCCGATATTCATAGAAGACTAATGAAGATAACTGGCGGTAGATTAGTAGCTCGCATTGAAAATCATCACAACTTTGCCTGGAAAGAAGAACACAAGGGAAAAGAAGTAATCGTTCACCGAAAAGGAGCAACTCCCGCAGCCGAAGGGCAACTAGGCTTTATTCCTGGTTCGATGAGTTCTAAAGGATTTATTGTGCGAGGACGAGGAAACGAAGAATCTCTAAATTCTGCTTCACACGGTGCCGGAAGGCTGCTTTCAAGACATAAGGCATCCAACTCTATTTCAGCTTCTGAAATTAAGAAAGAACTGAAACTTCATAAGGTGGAACTTATCGGTGGAAGCAAAGAAGAAGCCCCTATGGCTTATAAGAATATTAATGAAGTAATGAATGCGCAAACGGAATTGGTAGATATCTTGGGAACCTTTATGCCGAGGTTGGTACGGATGGATAAAAAATAAGAGAGTAAGTGAAATATACAAACGAAGAAAGGCAGTGGATAGAAACTTATAGGCTGCCTTCTTTTCGATGGAGAAAAAGACGAATAATAAAGGGAAAAGACAAACGCTTAATTCAACTTAGAAAAGAATCTGACAAAATTAGAATGATTATAGAAAATCTTGGATTTGAAGAGTTAGAAACTCCTATCCGGAAAGGATATGAACGCTTATTTGTGTTAAGGGAGGATGTAAGAGAAAATAAAAAATCTGATTTTTATCAAAACATACTAAACAAGATAAATACGTACCGGTATAGTAATGAAAAAAAATTTGCAAAAAGAAAAAGAAAAAAAAGACTTTCTAAGCACAAGTATAAACTAGCTGAAATACAGCAAATTTTGTTAGAACCGGAAAAGCATCATTTTGAGAAGCTAACGTTTAAAGAAGATGAAAAAAAATTATTTATCCTCATACAATATTATGATTATCAATCTAGAAAATGGAAAGAAAAATATGTTTTTAGTGAACCCTGGAGATTTGTATTAAAAGTACGTCCTTATTTTATTACCAAAATAAGAAAAAAAGATTGGGAATTAGAAAAAAGACGAGATGAGATAGACCGTATTATATATGAAGACAAAATTAACTCTCTTCGGTTACAAAAAATAAAATCCAGATCTAACCGCTGGAAATCCTGGTTGGGTGAAAAAGAAAAATATCAACTAAATCCAGATCCTACACAAAATATTCCCTTATCCAAAATATGGGAAAGCTATGAAGAAGAAAAACACCTTAATTAAGAATGGTACTAATGAAAAAAAAGATATAAAGAAAAAACTAAAAGTATTTAGTATGAAATTAAAAAATATTCCTGACTGTAATAAAATATTTCCATTAAAACATTATTCAAATTTATGTTTTTTAAAGAATGTTATTAAGAATCCAAACATTAGTATCGGAGATTACACATATTATGATGATTTTGAAGATATCATGAATTTTGAGAAAAATGTGAAATATCATTTTGATTTTATAGGTGATAAGTTAATTATCGGTAAGTTCTGTGCTATTGCTTCTGGAGTAACCTTTATTATGAATGGAGCAAACCATCTTATGGAATCTGTTACCACTTATCCTTTCGCTATTTTTGGAGGAGACTGGAGCAAAAGTATGGAGGGCAAGGATTACCCAAACAAAGGGAATACTGTAATTGGTAATGATGTCTGGATTGGTTATAAGGCTACCATTATGCCTGGAATAACCATTGGAGACGGAGCCATAATTGCTGCATATGCTGTAGTTACTAAAAACGTACCCCCCTACTCCATTGTAGGTGGTAATCCAGCTACTATGATTAAAAAGAGATTTACTGAAAATCAAATTAACCATTTATTAGAAATAGAATGGTGGAACTGGGACATTGAAAAAATTACAAAACATATTTCAGTTCTTACTTCTAATGAACCCTTTATTGAAATCTCATAATTTATGATGAGTAAAGGAAAATTTATAAATATTTATGACTAATGAAAAAAGAACAAAAAAGATATAAAGAAAAAGGATATTCCCATTTCGGTAAATTTACCGTAGAATGTCCTACCTGTAAAAAAAATGCTACAGTTAGCCATGAATATTCTTATAATAATTCTGTTATTACATGTGCTCATTGTTCTTACCAGAGAACAACGGAAGATTTCATCTTCTATAAAGCAATAGTAAATATAAACTGTCCGAATTGCGGAAAAACAATACATCAAGAACGGGGTAAATTAAAAGAAAAACCTAAAAAATATTTAGTTACATGTCCTGAATGTTCCATAAGTCTGACTATAAAACCAAGAACTGAAAAATATATACTCACAGGGAAAGTGCAGGGAATTAAACATGATCCGATTTTCGGATTCCCCCTCTGGTATCAGTCAGATATTCGAGGCAATTTATTTTGGGGTTATAACCGGGAACATCTATTGGAAATACAAGCCTATGTGGAATCCGAATTACGGGAACGGCATTGGAAATATGGCATGAGCATGGTTGAACGTTTACCTCAATTTATCAAGGATTCTAAAAACCGTGAAATTATAGTGAAAACCATAGATTATTTATTAAAAAAATGAATTCATCAAAAAAATATAAAAAAATTGTACAATTCTCTTCCGGCAGAGGCCCTGTAGAATGTGAATGGGTAGTGGCACGGTTGATTAAACTATTTTATAAAGAACTGGAAGAAAAACAAATAGAATATAAAGTATTAGAATCGACATTGGGACAACAAGCAGGTACATTACAATCTGTTACTCTGGAATTATATGGAGAAGATAAAATAATAGAACCATTTTTAAAAAACTGGAAAGGAGTTATTCAATTTACAGGTAAAAGCATGTATCGAAAATTTCATAAACGAAAAAACTGGTTTGTAGGTGTTCATGAAGTATCGAACCTGTCAGAAATTCAAATATCAGATTCCGATATTAAATATCAGGCTGTTCGTGCACGCGGTGCCGGAGGGCAAAATGTAAACAAAGTGAATACAGCGGTGCGTGCTACTCACTCCCCTACTCTGGTTTCCGTTTTTGCTATGGACTCCCGATCACAACTGGAAAACAAGAAACTGGCAAAAAAACGCCTGTTGGAAAAATTATCCGAACTAAATCTTACTTTAGTTAAAGAGCAAATTCAGGAAAAATGGAATCAACACCTGAATCTGGAAAGAGGTAATCCGACTCGCATTTTTTCAGAGAAAGATTTATTTATCAATTAATAAAAAACAAACAATGATACGTATTGCAATATTTGCAGATATACACGGAAAAATATTACTTCCTTTTAAACTTACCGATTATTATCAGAAAATGAGTCATAAAAAAGTAGATGCTATTTTTCAATGTGGAGATTTGGGTGCTTTCCCCAAGCTGGAAAACCTTGACAAAGCTACACTCAGGCATCAGAAATATGATAGAAATGAATTAGGTTTCCATGATGACTTTGTACAAGAGAATAAAGAAATTAAAAATTTCCTTCAACAACTTGATCTGGATATGATATGTGTGAGAGGAAATCATGAGGATCATGAGTATCTGGATGAGTTAGAAAATGCTTCAGATGCTCCTCTTTTTCCTATTGATATATACAACAGGGTCTGGATTTGTAAATCTGGGTATTTACAGACTTTTTGTAAAGGTGAGGAATGTCTGACTTTTACCGGAATCGGAAGAATTGGAGACCTTAAAAACCGTAAGGATAAAAGATTCGTACAGGAATATGAGAAAAGACAAATAAACAAGCTAATAAAAAAACACAGTTATCTGGATCTGCTTATTTCTCATGATAAAGATGATTCTTCCCAAAGAGGATACGGAATGCCTGAATTAAGAAAAATAACTGATAGTATTTGCATTCCTTATCATTTTTATGGACATACGGGTGAAGATTTCAATCAACAAGTCTCTCCAAATGGAATTACCAATCACATTAAAATAAAAGAACTGGAATTTGACAGCTCAGGTTCCCTTCCTTATGGTTGTATGATCATCCTGGAAAAAGAGATGGATCATTTGAATTTGGAAATAGTAGATCAAAAAATTATTCTTCCATTTACTAAAGAACACTGGAAATACTTATAAGTATAGCCGCCATCTTCTTTGAAATAAAATTGATTTATCTTAGTAGACAATAGCAAAATGAAGAATAAAATACGTCAAATTATTGTTAATAAACAGATTTTAAACTGGAGATTCCGGACACTTAATTCTCGAGTTTCTCATGTTTTAATATTCCCAGCTGAAAATAAAACATGCAGAATACGCATTCTTTTCAGATATAATTTAACCTACACCGGAGGAAATCCCTTTAACGAAGGATTGCCTTTTAAAAAAGGTAATGAAACTATAGTTATTAATTTAAATCAACCTAGATTTATTAATGAGTTTTTATTACATATTTTAAAATATGAAAATATAAGTTTAACAGCAAATAAAGAATATGCTATTGATGGTCTAAAAACATTAGAGCAGCTGGGGTATAAAGAAAATAAGTTAGAGAATATTTTAATCAAAGAGTATGAAAAAAAAATTTAGAGATATAACAGTAAAAAAAGAAACTTATGAATGGCAATTTTTAACTGTAATCCGAATTAAAGTTAAAAATAATTCCTCTTATACTTTAACTGTTGATATAGGCTGGTATGATGTTTGGCTTTATATAAATTCATTACCTCCGGATGACTGTGAATTATGGCAGGTTACACCTCAATTTGTACATGATGCAATTATTTTTGCTTTAGATAATGGATGGAAAAAAAGATTCAAGCAACTTTCTATCAAGTATAAAAACAAGATGTTTCTATTTTCTGAAAAAAATAATAAACTTCCTGACCTGGAAGCAGAGATCTATTATTTTAAAGAAGAAGAAGGGGGTAGAAAAACAGCAATAGCAAATGGTTACAGGGGACAATTTTTTTATAATGACAAAGATTGGGATGCACCACAAAACTTTATTAATAAAGAAACCTGTCAACCCGGTGAAAGTATAAAAGTGTTTTTAACTACCCTTAATCCTGTTTTTCATTTTGGAAATTTTTTTATGGGAAAAACCTTTTTAATAAGAGAAGGAAATCGTACGGTCGGTAAAGGGAAAATTACCCGAATACTGAATCCGGAATTTGAAATACCTGAATTTGAAGAGAAAATTATTACAGCTATTAATGAATTTCCTGAAGAGTATTTAGAACCTTTGACTTTTCTTAATTTTTTAATTAAAACAGAAAAATATTCTTTCCTCAGCAGACATTTTTTTAATAGTGTGGAAGATCTACAAAACACTTTTCAGGAAATGGAAAAACAAGCAGTGCTAATAAGAATAAGTGAATCTTTATATATAAAATTATGATACTTTCTTTTGATTTAGATGACACCCTGATTAACGGAAAAATTACTTTTCCTGTTGAGAAACAAAATATAGTACAAAAAATTATCGGTTTTGAAAAAATACGCTTAGGAACTGTATCATTATTTAGAAAATTATCCCAAGATGGACATCAAGTTTATATTTATACAACTTCTTATAGAAATCCATTGCTGATAAAACTTAATTTTCTTTCTTATGGTATATTAATAAATAAGGTCATTAATGCAAACACGCATAATAAAATAATGAAAAATAAATCATTTAGATGCTCAAAATACCCTCCTATGTTCAATATAGATTTACATATTGATGATTCCGAAGGAGTAAAAAAAGAAGGTCTTGTTTATAACTTCGAAACTTTAATTATAAAGAATGAAGCCGATTGGAGCTCTGTAATTTTAAATAAAATTAATTCAAAATGAACTATTATTGGAAAGACTTATATACATATGATCAAAAATGGGATGGACTGGAACTTACTATTGAGAAGATTTCTACACCTAATCTTTTATTGGAAAGTGGAAACAACAGGAAAATGAAATTAAAATGTAAAAATCAAATATTATTTTGGGCTGCTATTGACAAAGACTATTGGGATGTTTCTGTTATAAGAACTTTCAGTGATAGATATACTTTTATAGGTAATATCAACTCACAGGAAATTGAAAAAAGGAAAGATTTATCAACAGAAGAAAAATACAAATCATGGAGTAGATATTATGCAAATATTCTTCTAAAAAGCGAAAATCATTTTTTTAACACTTCCCTATGGATTTTGAAAGGATATGAGAGTAATACCCGATGTATTCAATCTAACTGTATTTTTATAGAGAAAGACTCTTTTGATTCAATTCATACGGGCGAATGGGATCAGAATCTTTTATTTTCAAAAAAAGTAGATGTTGATTCTTCAAGGATGAAATGGTGGCGAAAATTGGCTAAACAAGACCAACTTCCTCCTGTATTTGCCTGGTTTATTCCTTCGATTGGTGATTATTGGATTATAGATGGAAATTACCGGTTAAAAGCTGCTATTTTAGAAAATAAACCTGTTTCAGTTATTGCCGCATATTCTGGTTATTATAAAGAAAATATTGAGAATCCAAAAAAACGACAAGCTATAATGCATTCAGTTCAAACCGCTTTAAAAAATAAAGATCAATTAAGTTAAAAAACTATGAAAGGGATAAATAACACTTTAATACAGGCTTTTGATAATCGCCCTAAATTTAATTTACAAACTTTTTCTAAAGGAAGAATAAAATCTGAAGCTGTTTGGATTAAAGAAGTAAGTGAGTACTTAGAACAAATTGACTATCCCGATTGGGAAAACGAAATAAAATACATAATTGAATAAACCATGAACACTATACAAAATAAATATTACTTTCAGGCATTAGACAACTTCCCTTATAATATGGAAGAAACCATAGAGGCCTTGAATTATGCTTTGTCTTATGAAAAAAATGCAGATTGTTTATGTTTGCTAGCCAGAGTATATTCTGAAATTTTAAATGATTATGAAACTGCTAAAGAATATTTTGAAGAAGCTATGTCTATCAATATTCATTCTTTAAATTTATATCCTTACTTCATAGATTGTTTGTTATGGAATGACGATTATAAGGAAGCAAAAAAACTTATTAACTTTGCATTGACTGTTAAAGGTATTGATAAAGCAGTCATCCTGAACAAAAAATCTCTTCTTTTAGAATATCAGAAAAAATATAAAAAAGCTTTAAATATGATTAACAACGCTCGTTTGCATACATATAACAGCAATTTCATGACTTATCTGGAATCCCGTGAAAAACAAATTAAACTGAAAAAGAAAAGTAATGAAAAATCCAAATAATGAAAACGAGAAAGATATTTTTTTATATCATTTTATTTTACATATTTTATAATACAATATTATTAACCTTATGTAAATCAATTATAATAAAAAAGGAGAATGTTTTTATCCTCCTTTTTTATTATAACTATCTAATGAACTAAAACTTTTTCTTTATAAGTAGCTCCGTTTTCAGATTGTATTACGAGAAAGACAATAGTCGCACCTAAAAGTTTATCTTGGGATATTTCATAAAGAGAGTTTGGTGAAAATTCTTCTGAAACTAGTCTTTTTCCATATATATCAAAAACATCTACTTTTTTAATGAGTAATTGCTCTGATTTAATAATTATTGATTTATTATGTGTGAAAATTTTAATATTCTCTTTTTTCAATGGCTCATCAATATCCAAAGTTTTCGTGAAAGTAACAGCAAAATCTTCCGCCTGTCCATACAACAAATTTTTGCATGCAGTTATGTTTTCTGATACCCAGTCAGCGACAACTCTCATTCGCAAAGGTGAATTAACTACTACATCTGAAGGAGGAGTAACGTTGATTGTTTCAGTTGTATTTTTAATTATTCTTTTTGAAAAAACCAGTTCATTCACTTCGTCAAACACTCCATCGTTATTATAGTCTATATAAGCTTTTACATTTTGATCATTTATATTTACTGAGATAGAAAGAGGTGTTTCGACACCTACAGGAATACTTGTCGTTGCTTTATCTGCATAGCATTTAGCAGGATTATCTATATAAAAAAGAAATCCATCAACATTATATCCCCCTGATTTGTAATTCATATCACCAAAAGTTACATTGGCAGGCCCCATTTGATACTCATTTTCAGGATTTGCAATAGATGTAGGTACACAAGCTTTAACGGGCTGAATTAGTTTTTTATCATCAGGTTGTTCTCCTCCCTTTGAATTAATATGAGAAGCTCTAAACGCCAATATATGAGCAATCGCTCGCTGTCCTTGACCATCGGTAAATCGGGTGAGTTTATATCCGTAGTTCATGATATTGTATTGAGTACCTTGATAATACGTTCCTGTACATGGGTTTATATCTGAATTGGTAGGTACAGGATAGGTATTTAATAGACTTTGCGTAGGTTCTGTATCGCATACAAAATCATCATCTACCGTACAATCGCCTGTACTTGGTGGGCATACTCCCCCGTTACCGCTTACGTCTCCAAACGTATGCTTTAATCCCATTGCGTGCCCGAATTCGTGTGATAAGGTGGTATCTGTATTTTTAACTATAGTAGACACCATTAATGTTCTGTCATTAGAACCCCCAGGATAATATGCATACCCCGCTAAACCTCCTTTCGAAGCATCGTTTCCATCAAATTTGTTTATTACATAAATATTATAATAAAAAACCCGATCCCATTGGCTCAGATTATATAACTGACTTTCAGTAACTCCATTGTTTCCGTTTCTTTTCACACCGTATTCAACATAATCCGGAAGCTGAGAACCATCAATACGGATAATACCTGAAGTAGGGTTACAATTCATATCTCTTTTTGCTAAAACCAATCGTATGGGTATACGTGTACCTCCCGTGCCTGGACCGTCAAATCCGGGTGCTGTACCTTCATATATTTTATTAGTTGCATCAATCCAAGATTGAATTTGTTCATCTGTCTTATTATACTGGGTACCTATCGGTGATCCATCATGAAAAACATGGACTACCACCGGAATTTCGTATATTCCGTTATCCGATTTGTATACTTGTTGCAAACGCCCTGACTTAGCTAACACAGAAAGTTCTTTGTTAAATTTCTGTATCCTATCTTTAAATCCGGGATCTAGCTCCATTAATTCTTTATTTACCTCTTCTGCACCACAAAATGTGTGATAAATATTTTCTTGTGCAGAAAGACTTAAGGAAATCCAAAGAATTGAAAATAAACTGTAAAAAATTTTCATACGTTACTTTTTATCCGTAAAAGTAATGCATATAATATTATTTTATCTGAATATTTTATAAAATTTTACCCTCAATTTAAAATTAAAATTTATAAATTGAGGGTAATTTAAAAAAATCAGATGAGTTTAAACTCTGTTTTATTATAAAAAAGATAAATTAATTTCTGTTCCTTTATTTTCTATTGAATTAATTTTATAGTTGATGCTATTTTTTTCAAATATTCGCAAAGCAATGGATAAACCAATCCCCTTACCTGAAATATTTCCTGCATTTTCAGCACGATAAAAAGGCTTACTTATTTCACTCAATTGTTTTTCCGGAATACCTATTCCATGATCCTGTATGGTCAATCCTAATTTTTTATTTACTTCAAATAATTTAATATTAACTCCATTTCCTTTCGAAAATTTTACAGCATTTTCAATAAGGTTGAACAAGGCTATGAACAACTGGGTTTTATCTATATTTATTTGTAATAGATCTTCTCTTTCAGGAGAAATCTCCCATTCAAAATTTAGCTTCTCAGTATAATCCGGATATTTACCGGAAACTTTTTTTATAATTTCAAAAATCATTTCATCAATTCTGATTTGCTCAGAAATATCAGTATTTTTTCTTAAATCAGAAACTATAAGTAGAGTTTCAAGAATTTCTTCCAACTGCTGAATTTCACTTATTAAAGTATCAGTAAGCGTATGGTATTCTTCGGGCGTTCTGTCTTTAAGAGAAAACACTTCGAGGTTACCCTGAATTGCTGTTAAAGGTGTTTTAAACTCATGGGAAACATAACTCACAAAATTTTGCTGTATTTTAAATGTATCTGAAATTTTACTGAGTAATTCATTAAAAGTTTCGGTTAAATCATAGAGCTCATCCTGAACCGTATGAGTAGTTGTTAACTGCATACTGTCTCCCGGCGACATTTCTTTCACTTGTTTTATAGTATCTCTTATGGGGCGGTAAGCAATATTTGCAATCCATTTATTTAGTAAAACGGTGGCTAACAAACCTAATATAAAAGCTGACAAAAGAATCCATATTAACGGATTTATATAGTTATATACATCTTTTTTCTTTTCTTTGGTTATAATAACAAAGTCCCCCTGATTATCATTATAATAAACTCCATAACATAAAAAATTTTCCGTGGTAAACATCAATTTCTTTTTTAACCGGATATTTTCTATGATACTAACAGAAATATCAGGAGTATTACCATAAACCAGCTGATTATCTTCATCGTAGATTTCGTAATCAGGATCGGCCATTTTTTCATATTGTTTTTTGATCTTCAGGAATTCCTTGGGACTTACTTCATCTTCTTCAAAAAAATAATGTCCGATGATCTGAGACGTCTTTTTAAGATTTCTGTAGACAGAATTTTCGATGTTCCTTTTATAAAGTCCAAAAATTAAAAGGGAAACAACGATAAAAACAATCCCCCATAAAGCTGAGCTAATTATGCTCAAACGTGTCTGTATTTTCATCGGACATTTTTATTTTTCATTTATGATTTGATTCTGTATCCTCTTCCTTTGATGGTTTCAATAATTTTATTTTTGCCTTCCCAATCTATTTTATTCCTGAGATAAGAAATATATACATCAACAATATTAGTATTTATGTCATGGTTTACGCCCCATACATTGGTCAAAATCTGCGTTCTGGAAACTACTTTATTTTTATTTTCCATCAGAAATTTCAACAATTTAAATTCCTGAATCGTAAGATTTATTTCTACGTCTCCTCTCATTATTTTGTGCTCATCTACGTGCACTATCAAATCATCACATACCAGCATTTCTGATGAAGAGTCATAACTCATTTTCACCCTTCGGTCTAGTGCATGGATTCTGGCAATCAATTCTTTAAAATGAAAGGGCTTAGATAAATAATCATCAGCTCCATAATCCAATGCACGAACCTTATCATCAGGATCTCCTAAGGCGCTAATCACTAATACCGGAACGGTAATTTTTTTATACCTTATATACTGTAATATCTCTATACCGTCTATATCAGGCAACATAATATCTAATAATATGACATCCCATTTTCCTTCATTAATCTGACTTCTGGCTTCAACCCCGTTTTCCGCCAAGGTTATAGAAAAACCGCTTTCTTCCAGACCTTTAACCATGAATTCACTTATTTTCTTATTATCTTCGACCAATAACAACTGCATAATCTAGATTTTTTAATCTTATAAAGATACTATATTTATGGTTTTAGTTTTTTATTTCTTCTATATGCGAAGTAGAAAACCTGAGGTAAAATAGTAAATGACAACAACATACATACTACTATCCCTCCTACAATCATAATTGCTAATGGTTTTTGCACTTCTGACCCCATACCGTTAGACATGGCTGCCGGCAATAGCCCCATAGACCCCATCAAGGCAATCATTAAAACAGGTCTGATTCTACTTTTTACTGCACTATCTATAGCTTCTCTTAAATTTCTCATGGTACTCATTTTCTTTTTCATCAATGCTATAAGCAATATACTGTCAATAGCCGTAATTCCGAAAAGTATAATAAAACCAATACCTGCCGAGATTCCAAAAATAGTACCTGTTGCCCAAAGCGATATAAATCCACCAATGAATGCATATGGCATGGCGCTGGCTGCTATTAAAGTATCTTTAACTGTGCGGAAATTCATATATAGTAAAAATAGTATAAGTAAAATTACACAGGGAACTATCACCATAAGCCTATGTGTAGCTCTTTGCTGACTTTCAAATTCCCCGGCCCAAACCATTTTATTTCCATGTTCCAGCTTTACTCCCTTATCTACTTTTTCTCTTGCTTCGGCTATGGTAGAACCTAAATCCCTGTCCCGGATACTAAAACCTACTCCAACATATCTGCTGCTACCATCTCTATATATAAAGGTAGGACCAGAAACAAACGTTATATCTGCTATTTCTTTCAACGGAACATATTTACCATCCATGGTAGGAATAAGAATTTCGCCAATTTTGTCTTCATTATCTCTGTATTCTTTTTGAAAACGAACCCTTACATCAAAAATACGTTCTCCTTCATAAAACTCAGTAGCTGCTTTACCCCCAATAGCCATTTCAACTACCGCTTGTGCATCATTCATAGATACCGCATATCTTGCCATACGTGACTCAGACAATTTAATCTGTAATTCAGGTAAACCTATACTTCTGAAAACATTAACATCGTCAACACCATTTACATTTTTAATGATGGATGCTGTCTGGTCTGCTAGCTTTTCTAACTGATGAAGATCATCCCCGAATATTTTAATTACCAACGAACTTTTTACACCTGCTACATACTCTTCCACATTATCCTGAATCGGCTGGCTGAAACCGAATATAGTACCGGGATAAATATCGAGTGCTTCTTTCATCTCAGCAATCAGGTCATCTTTTGAAATTTTTCTTTTCCACTGGTTTTCCGGTTTTAATTCCGTATGAAATTCAATATTGAAAAATCCTGTTGCATCAGTTCCGTCATTGGGTCTTCCTGTTTGTGTTAAAACGAACTTAACTTCATCAAATTTCCTCAGCTTTTTCTTCATTTCTTTGGTAATCCGTACCGATTCGTCCAGATTAATACTATTGGGAAGGGTAGCCCTGATATATATAGCCCCTTCATTCATACTCGGTATGAATTCGGTTCCCCAAAAGCTAAACCTGGCAGCACAAGCAACTAATACTATTAAAAATGCTGCTATACTTGCTTTTCGATGCCTGGACGCAAATTCATATATTTTATATAGGTTGGATGTAAAAAATCGACTTATCTTATTGGTTTTTTCTTTCATAGGCTTGTTTAGCAATATTTTACACATAACCGGCACATATGTGATTGCTAAAATTAACGATCCTAACAAAGCATATCCTAAGGTAAATGCCAAGGGTGAAAACATTTTACCTTCGACCTTCTGAAAAGAAAAAATAGGGAATAGTGCAACAACCAGAATAATCTGCGCAAAAAAGATATGAGAAGCAACAGAACCGGAGCTTTTCTTTATAAGACCACCTTTAGCTAATTTTGTGTAACGTACATCTCCCAATTGATCTGTTTTTTTGACCATTGCCACAAATATGATCTCAACAATTACCAATGTTCCTTCGAGTAACAGTCCAAAATCAAGTGCTCCCATGGAAATTAAGTTAGCAGGTAATCCCTGAATTCTAAGCATAATAATTGCAAAAAGGAAAGACAATGGAATTACTGTTGCTACAATTAGAGTGGTTCTCCAGTTAAAAAGGAATATAAATACAACGATTGAAACCAGTATAATCCCTTCTATAAGGTTTTTCATTACTGTATGCACCGTAGAATCGACAAGATTAGTTCTATCGATAAATGGTTCCATTTTTACATCTTCCGGTAATATCCGCTCATTTAATTCTGATATTTTTTCTTTAAGATTTTTGATTACTTCTCCAGGGTTCTGCCCTCGTAACATGACTACAATTCCCTGTACAACATCATCTTTATCATCAAGCCCAACCTGACCTAATCTCGGTTTTGCTCCTACACTCACAGTCGCTACCTGCTTTACTCTGACTGGTGTACTTCCTTTTACTTCTATCAGTATGTTCTCTATATCTTTCACACTTTCTAAAAGACCGATCCCTCTTACAACGTAGGCCTGATTACCTTTTTGAATAACATCTCCTCCTACATTTATATTACTGTTTGAAATTGCTTCGTATACTTCTAAAGGAGACAGATCATAGTTTGCTAATTCGATAGGATTAACTTTTATTTCATAAATTTTTTCTTCGCCACCAAAACTATTGATACTGGCTACTCCGGGAACTGAAAGCAATTCTCTTTCTATTACCCATTCATTTAATGCTGCTACTTCCCGGATAGGTAAATCACTTTTAACAACGTACCGGTAAATTTCTCCGGTAGCTCCTGACGGGGGTTCTATTCCTGCATCTGCTCCATCCGGGAGATCAAGTCCCTGCATTCGGTTAGATGCATACTGTTGTGCAAAAAAGTCATCAACACCATCTTCAAAAATCACTGTAACCACCGACAACCCAAATAACGAAGTTGATCTTACATCTGTTTTCCTGGGTATGGTATTCATCTCCCTCATCACAGGAAGTGTTACAAATTTTTCTATTTCTTCTGCACTTCTTCCCGGCCATTGAGTGATAATTCTAACCCGTGTGTTGGTAACATCCGGATAAGCTTCTATAGGGGTATTGAAATAACAGACAACTCCTCCTATGGCTAAAAGCACAGTTAGGAATAGTACTAATATATGGTTACGGAGCGAAAATGCAATACATTTCTCTACAAACTTATGCATGGGATTTATTTATTTTTTAAGTGTGAATAGATAAGCAACTGATCTTTGATAACCACTTTTTCTCCTTCAGAAATTCCGGATGCTATATAAGCGGTATCTTCATTATGCCCTAATAACTTAATTTCTTTTATTTTAAAATTATGATTGGATTCTTCTACAATAACAAAGTCTTTGTTTTCATCGAAAATAAGTGCTTTTACAGGCACTGAAACTTTCATGTTTTCTGTATTGTTTTTTAATTTAATAATCATTGACATTTCCGGCTTGAATTTAAGCTCCGGATTAGCCATCACAATACGTGCTTTTAAAACTCTTTCTTCAGAATCAAAAACCTGGGAAATATGAGTGACACGACCTTCAAAAACTTCTCCCGGATAAGACAATGATGTCATTTCAACCGGCATTCCTTCTTTTACAAACTGTAAATTGCTTGCATATACATTCGCACTTATCCAAACCTGACTTAAGTCGGCTACAGTAAAAAGAGGATCGGAATCTGGAGAGATACTCATACCAGAAGCTATATTTTTACTCACAATATATCCGGACATGGGTGATGTAATTGAAAACCCACCTTTGCTATTTGTTCCGGTTACCTGCATGTCTGAATTTACCCTTCCAAGTTCAGCGGATGCCTGCCTTACTTTTGCACGAGCTTCTGCTAATTCTGTATCTGACAACATATTGTCTTTATGCATGGATTCTGCACTTTGCAATTCTCTTTTAGCAGTCATCAACTCAGCCTGCAAGGAGGCTTTTTCAGATTTCAGTGAATTTACCTCCATACTTTTAACATAGGCAAGTACCTGACCTCTTCCTACTTTATCTCCTAAAGAAAAAAATGTATTAGTTACTACTCCGTTAATTATGGGTGAATATTCGACTATTCTATCCGGATCGTATTCTACTTTACCGGTAAGAACCAAATCTTCTTCCTGAGATTTCAATACTGCAGAAACAGTTTTTACATTTTTTAAAAATGCTTCGCTAACGGGAGTTTCCTGATTTTTCTTATCTTTCTCTCCTTCTCCGGAACATGCGACAAATAAATAAGTGGCTGTAAGTATAAATGATATTCTCCTCATAATTTTATTTTATTTCAACACCTGTAGCGTATTGTAATTGTTCAAATTGTACAAACATATTTTTTCTTGTATTTAACATGGTTTGCTTATTGGTTTTATAGGCTTCCATAAAATCAATATATTCGAGCATGCTGATATTTCTTTTCATTAAATTTCTTGTGTATGCATCAATCATGAAATCCAAATCCTGTGACAGATTTTCATTTTCGATCTCTTTTTGTAAATCATAAGTAATTTTATAGTTATTAAATGCTTCTGCAACTTCTTGCCTGGCAACATTTACTTGATTTTGAGCTAAATATTTACTTTGTTCTTTTCCTAACTGAGCTGCTTTGATATTTCCTTTATTTCTGTTTAATATGGGTAAATCGAAACTCACACCAAAACCTACATAATCTTTCCATACTCCACCTGCTCTGTCATATCCTGCTGAAAAAGTTAAATCGGGTACACGCTGTGCTTTTTCATAAGCCAGATCTTTATCAAAATATTCGATTTGTAAATTTGCTTTTTTAACATCCGGCCGGTTTTCAGCTGCTTGATTCAGCAATGTATCTATATTTAAGATATCCGGTGATTTTATATCCTGATTATTTTCATCGATGACCAACATACTAGTTGATTCCATACTCAAAAGTGATTTTAACACTCTCTGCTTCTCATTAAAGTCTGTTTTTACTTCGTAAATTTCATTGGTTAACTCTAACAATGATGATTGTAAACGTATCAATTCATTTTTCGCAATATTACCTTGTGAAACCTGATTTTTGTATGCAGATATTAATCCTCTTATTAATTCTTCTTGTTTAGATAAGATTTTCTGATAATCCTGTAAATAAATTATTTCCTGAATGGAAGTTCTCAGCTCTAACTTTAAAGCTCTGATCACTTCTTCGAAATCCTGTATAGCCATTTCTTTAGAAACTTTTTCCCTGCTAATCAATTTACCTCTTTTTCGGGCAGTTTGTACTAACTGGCTCAACTCTAATGAAAACTGCTTTCTACCTGTTTTACCAAATAGTGGTAACACCGATTCTTTTTGTGCCTCGGTTGTCCACAAATTAAAGTCTCCTAAAGAAAAAGAAGGGTTTTCCCATAATTTCGCCTGTATAACTGCTGCTTCTGCAATACCGATATTCATTTGCTCAGCCAGCAATTCAAGGTTTTGATTTAGAAACAGGGACTCAATCTGTTCCTGGCTTATCTTTATGCTATCCTGCTTTTGAGCGGAAACGTAAATGGCAGTAAAAAAACTTAGTATTAAAAATCCGTATTTGTACATTATAGGTGGAATATTTTATCTCGAGCAAAGATATTCTACATATATTAAAAAGCGGTTTAATGTAAATTAATTTCTTATTAATCCAACATTAGAAATAGATTAGAAAATATTTATTTACGGTTTTTGTAAGCATTAATTATAACATAACGGATGTACAAAATCTGCTTATATTTGTGTTAAAATAACATAAAAATTAAACTATGATTTTAATTCAATTAAGTTTTGATTTTCCTCCGTCCATGATGGGAGAAGAACTGGTAAAAGTAGGTAAAGATCTTGCTGACAGTATTAATAATGAGGCTGGTTTTATTTCTAAAATATGGACGGAAAACCCGGAAACAGGAAAGGCTGGTGGCATTTATTTATTTGAAAATAAGGAAACGGCTGAAAATTATATGGATATGCACGCCAAAAGAATTCAAGGCTTAGGAATTGAAAAGTTTGATGTACAATACTTTTCAGTAAATGAAACTCTCTCTAAAATTAATCGTGGAATTTAAACCCTATGTTATTATAAAAAAACCTTCTTAGAAATTCTAAGAAGGTTTTTTGTATAGGTTTTAAAATTTTTTTAGTTAGCTGATGAATTTTTAAGCTTTCCTGCTTCCCATATTTTATACTTAATTTCATACCCTTTAGGTGCATAAACAACAATCGGCAACTTACTGTTATACCTTACCATCATTGATTCTGATGATATGAATTTGTTGCTATTTGTTTGGTTAGGACATCCTTTGCGTGTCGAAATAGCATTACCTTCTGAAGAAAATTCAAAATAGGTATATCCCCATCCTTCCAAATCTTTTTCTTCTGTTTTCCCTATTAACCTATGAATATTACAATCAACATTCATTACTTTTCCAGGAATTAATTCTACCTTATATAAATCTTCGTTTGACTTTTTATCTAAAAAAATAACATAACGTACCATTCCTTCTTTAGCTGCCGGGAAATGTGAAAGTTCTTTTTTAGGATCATTTTCATCAATAATTTGATCTTTAGAATGTTTACCGAAAGACATAATAAGACTTCCTAAAACTGCTACTACTAAAATTTTTGTTACTAGTTTCATTGTATTTTATTTAAGATTTATTAATTTTTCTTATTAGATTCAATTTTTAACATTTTTCCATAAATAATTTTTAAAAATTTTTATAAAAAAGATTCGGGCTGGCTTATATCATTTATATCTGTTTATACAACAACCAATTACATTTTTTTTGTATTTTATTTTTTTCAATATTATTACCATTTTATTTATATTACACAAATTATTCCATCTACATAACAGCCTCGTTATTATACGTCACTTAAGTTTATTGAAAAAGCGCAAAATATTAAAACATTTTATGTATAAAACATCTTATGAATTATAAAGTGAAAAATAATTGTCTTTATCAAAATTATATTGTAAACGCATATATCTTCGTCATATAAAGGTGTTATTTTACGAAAAATACTTTTTAATCTGGTCTAAAGAAGGCAGAAAAAATTACTAAACTCTACATCTACCAATTATTCAAATATATAATAATTGAAAACTCATATAATTATCTTTGAAGGATTTATATAAACGACGTATTTCTAGTTTTAAATTAAGCCATAGTGCTTTAATGCATTAACCACTCCGTCATCATCTACATGTGAGGTAATAAATCCTGCATGAGACTTTACTTGCTCTGAAGCATTTTCCATTGCAACACTATATTTAGCCACTTCCAGCATGGATATATCATTTTCCCCATCACCTATTGCCATAATCTCATCTGGGGAAATATGATAGTAATCTAACATTTTTAAAATTCCGTTTTTTTTATTCCCTCCTTTAGGATTTATATCCATAAACAAAGGATGCCAACGAGTTATTTCACATAAAGGAAGCTTGCTTTTCACTTCTTTTTCTTCTTTTTCAGTAACAAAACATACAATTTGGAATATTTCTTTATCAGAAAACTGACTTAATTCTTCTATCTGTATATTATTAACTTTTACTTCTTCAAGGACTTTTTCTACTTTATGATTTATTTTGTTAAGATAAACATTATTTTCTTCAAAAAACATATACGCTTCCCCGGTATCTTCAGCAAGTTTTATTACCGATTGAACCGTATTTTTATCTATCGGCTTTTTATATATTATCTCTTTATCATTATAACAATATTGACCATTCATGGTCACATGCCCCTCAAATTCAAATCCTTCAAAACGATCTACTTCCAACTTGTGCCTTCCTGTAGCAATAAAAAGTTTAATACCGTCTTGCTTAACTTGATGAAGGGCATCTAATGTATGGGATGATATTTTATGAGTGTTAAAACTTATCAATGTTCCGTCTATATCAAAAAAAATAGCCTTTATCATATTTATTATATAAAAATCAAATGTAATTCTTATTATTTTTAGAAACACGATTTTAAATGAAATAAAAATCCGTTTTTTTAGTTATGAATTAAAAAATTAATAATGAAAAGACTCTCTCTTCTGCTTATTTTCGAACTTCTTATTTCGCTTAGTGCCGGTTTTTTAATGTCAAAGATGTCTTGGCTGGGGCGAATGGGAATTAATTTAATACGAACTGAATATAAAATTTTTAAAACCTGGTGGAAAACTGCGCTTGTAATTTTTGCTATTCAGGTTTTTCTCATCTTCTTACAATGGATTGTTAAAAGAACTTGCAGATTAAATACAGCCAGACTGATTTTTTTTCTTTTACTTTTAACCGGAATTGTTGGAATAGGATATACCTATTATGATTTTTCAACTGTATATGAACACAGACTAATGAAAGAACGTTTCCATTTGGGCGGATATTTGTTCTGGATTGGATGGATTTCTTCTAATTTGTATTTTCTGGTTACTCCTTATTCTAAAGTTAAACCTACTAACAACTTATAAAAAAAAGAGAGTATACTGAAATATACTCTCTTTTTAATTTTATTAGTAACTATATATAAATATAATAAACTGCAAACGTGTTATTACGCTGAGTTTCTACTAGCGTTTATAATACCAAACAATGTACGTACTAACATCCTTTCATAGGTTAGGCGTTCCTCATCAGTTTCTGCTTCATGTATTTTCTGCAAAGAATATTGCTGTATAATAAGTAATGGCAGCATAATTTTTTCACGACAAAGAACAGACAAACGATTCATTTCTTCTTTTTCCATCAAAAGATTTTGTTTACTTACCTCCAATAATAGATCCTTGGTCAAAATAAATTCATTGTTTAATTCATTCCAAAAATCCGAAAATTTATCATTATTCTTCATATAGGAAGTTAACTGAAAATTACACTTAATCATGGACATCATACTATTTTGTACTAAAGTTCTGAAATATAACGATCTTTGATACAAATCTTGAAGTTCATGCATTTTGCCTTCTTCTTTAAGCTGTTTTACAGCAAAACCAAAACCGAAATAACCGGGAACGTTTTGTTTGGATAAACTCCATGAACCTACAAAAGGAATAGCTCTTAAGTCTTTAAACTGTAATCCGCTTGTTTTTTTTCTTTTAGAAGGTCGACTTCCAATATTCGCTTTACCGTAATATTCAACAGTGGTTCTTTCTTCAAGATAAGAAATAAACTGTGGATGTTCTTTTAATTCCTGGTATTTCTGATAACTAATTTTCGATAATTCATCCAGGATATTCCTATCTTCTTCAGTTAAGTTCAATTTTTTGTTTTCAAAGACCCGATTAGATATTCCTGCAGTAATTAATTGCTCAAAATTATGTTTTGCCTGGTTTACTGAACCATAAGATGATGATATGGTTTGCCCCTGGATAGTCAGCTGTATCTGATTAGAGGCTATAGTAGGACCCTGAGAAGCATAAAACTGTCTTGTTTTACCTCCGCCTCTTGCCGGAGGACCTCCTCTACCATCAAAAAACAATACTTCTACTTTATTTTCTTTTGAAACTGTCGTTAACTTTTCTTTAGCTTTAAATATTCCCCAATTTGCTTTTACATAACCTCCGTCTTTTGTTCCGTCAGAAAATCCCAACATGATTGTTTGTCGTTCATTTCTTCTCATCAAGTGATTTCTGTATAACGGTAAATTATATAGCTGAGACATTACATCTTCAGCATTATCAAGCCCCTCAACGGTTTCGAAAAGCGGAATAATATCCATATTTATCTCATAGCTTTTATATCCGCAAAATTCAAATAGTGCTAAAACTTCCAACACACTAAAAATAGTTGTTGAATTGCTGATTATATATCTATGAATAGCCTGCTCTCCGTTATCTTTTTGTATTTGTTGTAATTGCTTGATATTCCTGATAGTATCTTTAATAATTTCTTCTTCGAAATCTTCTTCCTGGATTAAAATATTGGATTGAAAAAGTATATAAAACTTTTCTTCCTTATCCATCTCATTATAAGATTTGTCAGATAGATTATACCTTTTAACAATAGCATTTATTATGTGATTATGAATTCCACTATCCTGACGAATATCTAATGATGCAAAATGTCTTCGGAAAGTTTTAACCTGCCTTGAGAATCTGTCAAGCTCATTAAGAAAGATACCATCATGCTCTTTAATTAAAATTTCGCGTACCTCCGCAATTTTCGATAAAATGATACCGGTTGTCAAATCACTACGAACACCAAAAGAGTTTTCATAAATTGAATCTGATAATTCTCCTAATTTTTCATAAACCCCTCTGAAAGTTAATCTTCTGGAAATTTTTTTCAGATCGTTATAATAGCATTTCATAATGCTTGTTCTTAATTCTTCTGTAACCTTTTTAGTTATTTCAGCTGTTACAAAAGGATTTCCATCCCTGTCGCCACCCGGCCAAAACCCTAATTCCATTACCGGGATAAATTCCTGTTCTTGTTTATAATGCTCTAAAAATAATTTTTCATGAAGCTGACCGATGGCATCATAATAAACATAACGCAAATAATAAATTATACTATCGGCCTCTTCCAAAGGTGTTGGTTGCGTCTTATTAATAAAAGGAGTTTTACCTAATTGCTGAAGTAAATCATTGATACGGTTAATATCATTTTTTTGAATAGCATCTGTTAAGTCAGCTATAATTCTTAAAACTGGATTAGGATAAAACTGAGTAGGGTGAGCAGTAAATACCACTCTGACTTTAAACGTCTTTAATTCTTCAAAAACTTCATCCAGCTTTTTTTGCTGCTGTGCTACCTGATATAAGTTTTCAAGTGTTCCTTTCTGATGGTTTAAAGCAATTATATTATCAAATGATGCATCTTCTACAGAATCAAATAAAACGACTTCTCTTTCTATAAACTGAATAATTCTGAACAATAAATTTCTTCTATCTTCATCATTCTTTATATGGGCAAACTTAGTTAGAAAAGTTTCGATAATATCTTTGGGGTTTTTAGATTTTTTTAGCTCCTTACTGCTTAAATCATACAACATTGGTGTTAATGCCCCAATCTTCCCCATGTCATCATAGGGTAAATTTGAAAACAAACTATTGTAAACAATATATTTATTTTCAACCTCTTGCCTGAATGTGTTTTCAGCTATGTCCTTATTCATAATGTTTTATGTTGATTTACCAAATTTAGAAATTTTAATTCAATACTAATTTATTTTGAAACAAATTAATAATCAAAAATTTTACGTTATAAAAAAAGCTGTAACTTTGTTCAATCTTAAAAAAATTTACATACAGTGATTCAGGAAACAGTTTCAGACACAGAAAATAACCTAAGCTTTCAGGAATTTAGAAAGGAAATACTTAATGATTATAAAATGTGTTTAATTAGTCGTGAATGTAGTTTATTAGGAAGAAAGGAAGTCTTGTCCGGAAAAGCTAAATTTGGAATTTTAGGTGATGGGAAAGAACTACCTCAAATAGCAATGGCTAAAATTTTTCGAAATGGAGATTTTCGTTCCGGATACTACAGGGATCAGACATTTGCTTTAAGTATAGGAGAAATCACAATTGAAAATTACTTTGCACAGCTATATGCTGATACGGATGAAAACCGTGAACCTGAATCGGGAGGAAGAATGATGAATTGCCATTATGCAACTCACTTAGTTAATGAAGATGGATCGTGGAAAAACTTAACTGAACAAAAAAATAATGCGGCTGATCTATCTCCGACTGCTGCACAAATACCCAGACTATTAGGGCTGGCTTATGCTTCAAAAGTTTACAAATCTGAAGAAAAACTTAAAAATAAAATTCAGTTTTCTAACAATGGAAATGAAGTTGCTTTTGGAACCATTGGTGATGCCAGTACAGCTGAAGGACATTTCTGGGAAACTTTAAATGCAGCTTGTGCTTTACATGTCCCAATGATTTTATCTATATGGGATGACGGATATGGTATATCGGTGGCATCATCTAAACAACGGGCTAAAAAGGATTTTTCTGAATTGCTACAAGGTTTCCAAAGAAGCTCCCAAAATTCCACCAGTGGTTGTGAAATAATTAAAGTACAGGGATGGAATTATGCCGGCTTAATTGATGCATATGCCAAAGCTGAAGCTATTGCCCGCAAAGAACATATTCCGGTAATTGTACATGTAAATGAGTTAACTCAACCTCAAGGACATTCAACCTCAGGATCACATGAAAGGTATAAATCCGCCGAAAGACTAGAATGGGAAAAAGAACATGATTGTATAAAAAAATTCCGGCAATGGATTCTTGATTATGTTGTGTATGACGACAAAGGCAATCTTGAAATTCATATAGCGTCTGAAACTGAACTCGAAACTATTGAAAATGAAATCAAGGAATTAGTTAAAGAGCACCAGAGGAATGCCTGGAAAAATTTCAGAACTGATATTGATATTCTTAAAAAAGAAGTATTAGTTCATATTGATAACCTTATGAACGAAAGTTCTAAGAAACCTTTTATCAATAAAGAGAAAGAATCTTTTTTAGGTATTTCAACCTTATACAAAAAAGATATCTTTCATTTTGTAAGGAAAGTTTTACGTATCGTAAGAGAGGAAAAGTTAACGAGTAAGGCGCTGTTATTGGAATGGTATGATAAAGCTTTTCAAAAAGAAAATGAAAATTACAATTCTAAATTATACTCAGATAGTCAATGGTCCGCTTTAAAAGTTAAATCAATATCCCCTGAATATGATGAAAATCCAAAATCGGTAGATGGAAGAATTATTGTCAGAGATAATTTTGAACGATTATTTGAAAAATATCCGGAAATTATAGCTTTTGGAGAAGATGTAGGAAAAATAGGCGATGTTAATCAAGGTTTTGAAGGTTTACAGGAAAAATTTGGTAAAATCAGAATAACAGATACCGGAATACGGGAGGCTAGCATCATCGGCCAAGGAATAGGGATGGCTATGAGAGGATTAAGACCTATAGCTGAAATTCAATATCTGGATTACATGTTATATGGATTACAAACGATGAGTGACGACTTAGCCAGCCTTAGTTACAGAACAAAAGGCAAGCAAAAAGCTCCGTTAATTATCCGTACGCGTGGACACAGACTTGAAGGTATTTGGCACTCAGGTTCACCTATGGGTGGATTAATTCATTTTTTGAGAGGTATTTTTATTTTGGTTCCCAGAAATTTTATTAAAGCCGCCGGTTTTTACAACACCATGCTACAAGCAGATGAGCCTTGTATCATTATTGAATGTCTTAACGGATACAGATTGAAGGAAGCTTTACCTAATAATCTTGGTGAGTTTACAACTACAGTTGGTGAAATTGAGATTACCAAAGAAGGAAATGATATTACAGTAGTTACTTACGGAGCTACGTGGAAAATCGTTACAGAAGCGGCTAAAGAACTCTCAACTTTAGGGATAGATATAGAAATAATTGATGCACAATCTTTAGTGCCTTTCGATATTAAACATCAGGTGGCTGAGAGTGTTAAGAAAACCAATCGTTTAATTGTGATTGACGAAGACGTTCCCGGAGGTGCCAGTGCCTATTTGATGCAAAAAATATTGGAAGAACAAGATGCTTTCAGATATTTAGACTCAGCACCTAAAACAATAACAGCTAAAGAACATAGACCTGCCTACGGTTCCGATGGTGATTATTTTTCTAAACCGTCTTTAGATGACATTGTTGAAGGAATTTATGACATTATGAATGAGGCTAATCCTGGTGAATACCCTAAAACCAGCTAATCCTTATGATGTATCTCAAGGATTTAAGAGTATTTAATTTCAGAAATATTATTGAAAGACAATTTTCCTTCTCTGAAAAGATAAATTGTTTTGTGGGTAATAACGGAATTGGAAAGACCAACTTATTAGATGCTGTTCATTATTTATCATTAACTAAAAGTTATTTAAACCATTCTGATCTGAATAATATTCGTTTCGGAGAGAACTTTTTCTCCATAGAAGGTAAATTTGCTGATGAAAGTAGTGAGGATATTATCAAATTACAAGTTCAGTCGGGTCAAAAAAAAATAATAAAGAAAAATAATAAAGCTTACGAAAAATTATCTGATCATATAGGAAAATACCCTTGTGTTATGATTTCTCCGTATGATCAAAATCTTATAACTGAGGGAAGTGAGTACAGAAGAAAATTTATGGACGGAATGATCTGCCAGATCAATCCGGAATATATGCATGTACTTATACGATACCAAAAAGCTTTGGCTCAAAGGAATGCATTACTTAAATTATTCATAACCAATAATTTTTATGATGAGTTCAGCCTTGAAATTTATGATTCTGAACTTATAAAAAACGGAACCATAATTCATAAACTGAGAAAAGAGTTTATTATCACCTATGTTCCTAAATTCATTGAATTTTACTCAATATTATCCGGACTAAAAGAGAATGTAGCTATTCGTTATATATCCGATTTAGATGACAAACCGTTTGAGCAGATTTTAAAAGATTCGTTGGGACGAGACCGTGCTGCCAGCTATACAACTCAAGGAATTCATAAGGATGATCTTCTATTCACATTATTTGATTATCCTATAAAAAAATATGGTTCTCAGGGCCAGCAAAAATCATTTTTAATATCTTTAAAGCTTGCACAGCTTCAACATATAAAAGAAAAATCCAGTAAAAACCCGGTTCTCTTAATGGACGATATCTTTGACAAGCTAGATGAGCATAGAGTTTCTCAGCTGGTAAAGCTCGTTCACAAGGAAGAGTTTGGTCAAATTTTCCTTTCAGATACGCATAAAGAAAGAATTGAGAAAATTGTAAAGCAAATCAGCTCGGATTATCGAATCTTTGACCTGTAGTCATTCATATTATACAGCTTACCTTTACTAATTATAATTAAAAAGTATACCTAATCACTTCACTTGTATACTTTATTCCCATGTATATATACTAATGAATATTTGCTTTTAAGTCCTTTATATTTTTGAAATACAAATCAAAAATAAATACAATATGAACAGAGCTGAAGTATTAATTAAAATTTCTAAAGACACGGGAATTAAAGTAGAAGATTGTGAAAAAGTACTAGATTCTTTTGAGAATATACTGGATGAAAAAATTTCAAATTCAAAAGGAGTCGGTAATGCATTTGATAAAGTTTATCAACTAATGAGCTTTATTAAAAGAAGAAAGGATAAAAATTAATTTTAAAAGCTGAGGTAAAAGTAATTTCTCTTATCTAATCATAAGGAACAAATAAAAATTCAATAAAATACTTTGGCTTAAAAACAGTATCTGCCTCAATTAAATTTGTATTCAAAACAAAATCACCCACTAGTATGAAATCACTTCTCACTCTTTTATTCCTATTTTTCTCAATTTACTTGTCAGCCCAAGAAAACCTCCCTAAACAAACGTTAAGAGGAATTATTATGGATGAAACTTTGGAGACAACTATACCTAATGCTAAAATTATTATTGATACCTATCCTGAAAGAAATGTATTAAGTAACGAATCGGGAGAATTTCATTTTTTCAATATACCAGTTGGGCGTTATACTTTGAGAGTATTTCATAATAAGTATGAACCAGCTACGATTGCAGAAATACAGGTTACCTCATCTAAAGAAACGTATTTGGAAATTTTGTTAAGGGAGAACTTTGTAGAAAAGGAAATAGAGGAAATAGTTATAAATGCAGAGATAAAAAAGGATAAAATACTAAATAAAATGGCTTTGGCTGGAGGAAGAATGTTCAGTACAGAGGAAGCTAATCGTTATGCCGGAGGCTTTGATGACCCTGCTCGACTTGCCAGTGCTTTCGCAGGGGTAGCAGGCGGAGTTTCAAGTAATGGTATATCCATACATGGAAATGCTCCTCATTTATTGCAATGGAGACTGGAAGGAATAGAAATTCCTAATCCTAACCATTTTGCAGACCTTTCTACTGTAGGTGGTGGTACTTTTTTTTCTATAAGTAGTTTTATTCTGGGAAATTCGGACTTTCTAACCGGGGCTTTTCCTGCGGAATATAATAATGCCATATCTGGAATATTTGATATGAATTTAAAAAAAGGAAACAATCGTAAATATGAACATACTGCGGAAATAGGTGTTACAGGTATTAATTTATCCTCAGAAGGACCTGTAAGCAAATCTACCGGATCTTCTTATATTGCCAACTACAGGCATTCCATTATCAAAGGCTTAAATTTTCAGGATTTGTCTTTTAAATTAAATTTTCCAACCAAAAAATCAGGAACATTTTCATTTTGGGGAATTGGTTCTATAGATAAATATAAGGAAAATGCAGAGGAAAATAAAGAAAAATGGGAAAACAACGGAGATCGTTTTACCAGTGATTTAAAACAATATATGGGTGCTTTAGGTATAACTTATAAATATAATATTTCTGAAAAATCTTTATTGGAAAGTTTTGCAGGATTCACCACTTCTGAGTATACAACACAACAAAATGTTTTAGGCTATGATATTCAATATAGTCCTTATCTTGATTTAAAAAGTAGTAACAACAACATCTCTTTATCTACATCACTTACTCAAAAATTTTCGCCAAAACATAGTAACAAAACTGGTATTTCTATCCTCAATTTATTCTATGATATGAATTACAGAGTAAGCCCTTTTGAAACGCAGCCTATGAAAACTATTTCCAACGGAAGTGGCTCTACTACTCTTTTTTCCGGATATAGCAACTCATATATAAACTTAAGTGATAACATAATTACCTCATTAGGTATTAATACACAACTCCTTACACTTAACAATTATTGGACTATTGAACCCAGAGCCAGCATTAAATGGCTTCCTGATAATTCACATGACTTAACTTTTGCGTATGGCCTACATAGCCGTATGGAAAAAATGGACGTATATTTTACGAAAACTTCTAAAACCCGAGACAATCTGGTCAATAAAAATTTAGACTTCACCAAAGCTCACCATTTCCTTATTTCTTATCATCAGAAATTATCTAAAAATCTATCTCTACGTATAGAGCCGTATTTTCAACATCTATATAATGTCCCTGTAATTGCTGATAGTTCTTATTCTGTGATAAACCGAAATCTGCTGTATGTAGAGGATGCACTGGTAAATAAAGGGAAAGGTAGAAATCTAGGCATAGACATTACTATAGAACGTTATCTGGATAAAGGATACTATTATATGTTTACAGGTTCTATATTTGATTCAAAATATAAAGGGGGGAATGGAAAGTGGTATAATACCCGATTTAATCGGAATTACATTTTCAATGTATTAGGAGGTAAGGAATGGATGGTTGGACGTAATAAACAAAATGTATTAGGAGTAAATGTAAAACTTACTTTGCAAGGAGGTTTACGCTATTCTCCTATTGATGAACAAGCGACCCTGCTACATCCGGATAAGGAAATACAATATGATGAGACCCGGGCATTTGAAAAACAACAACCTTCTATGTTTTTAACTAATTTTACAATTAAATACAGAATTAACCGACCAAAAGTAAGTCATGAATTTGCTATAAAATCTATTAATACCACACGTGACAACGATTTTATCGGATATCAATTCAACTATAAGGAAAATACTATAAAGCTGATAAAAAATAACATTTCAGCAATGAATATCAGTTATAAAATAGATTTTTAATTTAAAAATTACATTATTTTTGTTAGCTACAAATTTATAAATCAGCAACAAATGTCCCCCATTCTTTTAAGTAATTTTTTGAAAAATATACTTTTAGAACCTAGTTACAAGATTCTCAGATATTTGTTGCTTATTTTATTCTTTTTTATTATTGCATTTAACGCGGCCCTATTTGCTTTTCAGGATGATCTTGCTATGTACCATCCTTCTATTTCTCTATTAATTGCATGGGGAACAGGATTTACCCTTATGTATCTTCTTTTTGCTTATTCCATACTTTATAGTATGATACCTAAATACTTAATTAAAAAAAAATACACTACATCTATTATTTTTTTATTGGGTGGTTCTATCTTATTAACATTGATTATTTTACTTTTTGAATATATAATTTTAAATATATATCACATTCCTTTAAAAAGCTTTTCATTAAATACAGCCAGATTTCCGATTATTCGGTTATCATTTAATTTTTTAATCCTTTTTGTTTGTTTTTCCAGTTTACCAATTACTGCATTGTTAAAAAACTGGTTTATTAATACAAAAAAGGTTTATAATCTTGAACAAATACAATTAAAAAAAGAATTAGAACAACTTAAAGGAAGTATTAATCCGGATTTTTTATTTGAAATATTGGATCAAGCTAGTTTACTCGCAATCAAAAATCCTTCAGAAACTTCAGAAATTGTTTTAAAACTCAGCAAATTACTTAGATATCAGCTTTATGAAGGTTCTAAAGAAAAAGTACCTTTATCATCTGAAATACAATTTCTCAGTGATTTTTTAACACTTATAAAATTATTATATAAAGAATTTCATTTTAAAATAGAATCTACTGAAAATTTGTTTTTCATGGTTCCTCCTCTATTGTATATCTCTTTGTTGGAAGAATATATTAAAGAAATTCAAAAGAGGAAAATTACCAGTATATACATACTATTGAAAAAAGAGGAAACTATGCTTTCATTTATATGTAAATATAAACAAACGCCAAATTTAAATATAAAATGGAATTTAGATATAGTAAAACAAAGACTGGATTTGCTTTATACCCATGATGAATATGAGTTAAAATCAGAAAATAATAAAAACGAATATGGATTGCGATTAGATATACGCATATGAATTATAAACAAAATCAAACAAATCCTATTTTCATTTTTTTTACAGATAAAAAATTTATCTTAGAAAGAAATATTCTGTTTTTACTAATTATACTAATTATATCTGCAGAAATAGCTTTTAATGGTTTATATGATGGTTTTATAGGTCAATGGTGTATTTTCATTTCCTTTATTTTTATTACCTTATTTCTTATTCTTTTTAATTTATATTACTTAGCTCCCAAATATTTATTAAAGAATAAACTTACAAGATATTTCAGTTTATTACTAATATCCATATTTTTTGCATTTACTTTAATTATAATAAGTCAATATTTTGTTAATTTGTTAGATTCCATTGATCGTAAAACTTACTTATATAGTACATCTCTAATCAATATTTTTTCTGCTTTAATTATATTAGGATTTGGATGTGTCTCCTCATCCACATTTTTATTGTTTCAACAATGGATATTTAATGAACAAAGAATTCAAGAATTAAAAAATATAAATTCACAATCTGAAATAGAGCAATTAAAAAATCAGATTAATCCTCACTTTTTATTTAATATGTTAAACAATGTGAACGTACTAACAAAAAAAAATCCTAAGGAGGCATCTATTGTCCTACATAAACTGAGCGATTTATTAAAATATCAAATTCATAATAGCTCTAAGCATGTTATTTCTCTAAATGAGGATATTCAATTTCTTACTGATTTTTTAAATCTGGAAAAGATACGTCGTGATTATTTTGAATTTTCTTTATCTGTAAAGGGAAACAACTTCATTACAATTCCTCCCTTACTTTTCATTCCTTTTGTAGAAAATGCTGTAAAGCACAATATTGATAGTGAAAAAAGTACTTTTATCCATATAAATTTTGAGATTTCAGAAAATACACTTATATTTTCATGTATTAATTCTCAGCCTGAAAAAAGAAAAAACTATTTAAACGGAGGTTTAGGATTACTAAATATTAAAAGAAGACTGGAATTATTGTATCCTGACAAGCATATACTATATATGGAGAATAAATCGGACCTGTACATTGTAAACTTAACTATTTCTAATGAATTGTATAATCGTAGATGATGAACCACTTGCTCGTGAAGGAATTCAGCTCATGGTTGAAAAAACATCTCTTAAATTATTAGGGTCGTTTAATAATGCTGATTCTGCGCAAAATTTTTTAATATTAAATAATGTTGATTTAATTTTTCTTGATATTCGCATGCCTGGTACCAGCGGAATTGAATTTGCAAAATCCATATCAAAAAATACTCTTATTATTTTCACTACTGCCTACACTGAATATGCCTGTGAAAGTTATGAAGTTGATGCAATAGATTATCTATTAAAACCTATTGATGAGAATCGTTTTTTTAAAGCAGTAAATAAAGCAACTTCATATAATAAACTTCTTAAAAGCGCAGAAAAAGAACAACTTGCCACTATAAATGAAAAATATATTTTTGTAAAATCTGAACGTAGATATTTTAAGATAAATTTTGAAGAAATTCTTTTTATTGAAGGACTGAAAGATTACGTAATTATACAAACTGACAAACAACGTATAATAACCAAAATGAATTTGAAAAATATTCACGCATATCTTCCTAAAAATATATTTTTCAGGATTAACAAATCCTATATTATAAATACTCATCATATTGATTCATTTGACAGCAATGATGTACATATCCAATCTTATGAAATTTCAATTGGAAACATATATAGAAATAATTTTTTAGATCTTTTTTTCAAGAAATAAAAGTTTTAACAATCTAAATTTAATAATCAATCAAAAAATAATTAGTTAAAAAATAAAAAATTTTATTAAAAAAACGTTAATAAGATAGAATTTTGCTACCTTTTTTATCCAGAAAAAGTCTGTTTTTTATTAATTCTTCATTACTTTACCTGAATTTAAGGTAAAATATTTATGATATAAAGATCTTTTTTCTCTTTTCTACAGCGAGTTGCAGACAATAATTATTATTTAACAAAAAAAATATACACATTTTTTACCATTTGTATTATAATTATTATTAAATTTGCCTGTTTTTTAATGTCAACATAAAATTACAAGAAACATTTTGATATTAAAAGACAAATAATTTTAACACTATTTAAACTTATAAATTATATACATACTTCTGCTGATTATATAATTTACATTCTTTTTAACTACTACTGAATTTGTTCCTTACTTATTGAATAATTACACAACAAAAAACTTTATAATTAATTTAAAATAAAAATTTGACTAAAAAACTATATAGAAACTAAAAATTTTCATTTAAGATTTACCTCTTTAAAAATCTTAATTGCCTGGTTGTAAAAAACAAAGCAAATCATGATTATTTATTAGATGCCCTACTAACTAACCACTAAAAAATCTTACCTCTATATTTTATTGATAGATAAGCTATATCGTAAGCAAGCCTTAACATTTTTTTTCAAAAAAAACACTAAAAAATAAATATTCAAACAAAATCAAATCTCATTTTATGAAAAAAAATTATTATTTACTGTTTCTTTGCTTTTTGGTAAGTTCTACTTTTAGTTTAGGACAATCAATTGAAAAAAATAGTAATATTAACACTCAAAAACTTGACGAATCAGAACTTTTAGAACTTAATGCACCCAATAGTTATATCTATGATGTAGATATTGCTAGAAATAATTCATACGGAGGATTGGAAATCCCTGTGGCAAAGGCTTTTGCAATGTGGAAAAATAATGAATACTTACAAAAGCCTTTGCCACAAGGAAAACTTTCAGCTTCTATATATTGGGAAGATGTGGAAGGTTTAATACGTTCTACAACCATTGACCAAAATGGTAAAGATTCAAAAATAAAAGTTATTATTAATAATATTAAAGGAAAAGGTAATGCCGTTATTGCTTTACATATAGGTGATTCAGGAACCCCTGCTAAAGATCCTGTTTATTGGAGCTGGCATATCTGGGTGACCGATGATCCTACCAAAGGAATTACTTATGATAATAATCCAGGAAGCAAAGAGCATTTAGTTTCAAATTTTATGGACAGAAATTTAGGTGCTGTTTCCAATGCTTTTGTGGGTAATGACTGGAATCGTTCCGGAGGATTAATGTATCAGTGGGGCAGAAAAGATCCGTTTCCTTCTTTTGTATATAAAGACGGATCAGCTCCTACAATAAACTCTTTACCTTACGGAAGAATATCAAATATGGATTACATGAATAAAATTGAAAAGGATAGACCCTACAAGGAAATCAATGCTAATATTCAAGAGAGCATTAAAAATCCATTTACAATTTTAACTCCACTCAAAAGTGATTTAGTAACGATTAAAAATTCATCAGGCCAAACCGTAAATTACGTTCCAGACTCAGTTTCCTGGGTAACCAATAGTCTATCTGAATATTACAGAAAAAACAATAAAGTATTAAACTTATGGTCTGATAATACGGACGGAAAGAGATTAAATTATAAAGTTTATACACAAAAGCAAAAATCGCCTTATGATCCTTGCCCCTCAGGATGGAGAGTTCCTACTTACGCTCATCAATTTACAGATCAATACGACTCATCTCCATGGGGAAAATCTGGCTCTACTCCACAAGTTACCTTCAATAATTCAAAAGAAGGATTGGTAAATCAACAGAAGTATTCTGGTGTTAAAATTTATCCGGGACTAGGATTTGACTTTAGCAGTACTAAAGGATATAATTTAGGACAGATACCAACTACTGGACATTTCACAATTTACAGCAATAAATTAGTATTTCAGGATGAAGGATCTGAAGCATACTTATGGAGCGGTACTTTAAATGAATGGGGAACAGCATCGCTTTTACATTTGGTTGCTGACTTCTTACAAGATAATCAAAATGGTTCTTATTCTGTTTACACAAGAGACTTTGATTCTGGTCAAACTTCAACATTAAATGCAATACGATGTGTGAAAGAAGATACTCCTGTTTCAAGTTTTACAACACAATATATAATGGAAGAAGGCAGAACCTACACAACAGGATTGGAAAATCCTAACAGTTATTTATTGGTTAAAAGTAGCAATGCACAACAAATTAATATTCCTGTAAATAAAGCTTTTGCAGTATACAATCAATATTTAACCGAACAACAATGGCCGGAAGGAAAACTATCAACAAACATTTATTGGAGTACTGATGTTGAATTAATCGAGAAAGTGACCCTTAGTGGTAATAATGAAAATGGAAATATTGTAGTAAAAGTTAATCCCAACAAATCAGGAAATGCTGTAGTATCCTTACACTCTGGAAGTAAAGGAAACTCTGAAGATCCTATTCTTTGGAGCTGGCATATATGGGTATCCAATTCCGATCCTACAACTAATACAGCTACTTACAGCAATCAGGAAAGATATTCTAAAAAAAATGAAAACTATCTTGCTTTTAATACATCTAGCGGGTCAGTACCTTTAACAACGACTTTTATGGACAGAAATTTAGGTGCTATAGATTACGATTTATCTTCTGACAAATCAAATGCTTTTGAAAATACAAGAGGTTTACTTTTTCAATGGGGAAGAAAAGATCCGATGCCCGTATTTATATTATTCGATCAAGGTTATTGGGGATATCATGATAATATATATTTAGGTTCAAATAACAGTGGTAAGCAACAATTCAATAGTAAAATAGAACGAATAGATGATTATGAAAAACAATACATTCTTCTTTCTACAGAAAAAAAGTTAGAAAATGTACTTCTTCAAGCAACAAGAAATCCTTTATCTCATATTTATCGAGGAACAGATAGAGGTTGGTTACCAGACGTATACCAAAACATGTGGGGACATGCTGAAAAAAAATCTCCTTTCGATCCATGTCCAGAAGGATGGAGAGTACCGGATTTTGCAAATGCAGGAACTTCTGGTTCCCCTTGGTACAAAGAGGGAATGGGTTCATGGAAATGGAGCGGTTCATGGAATTTTGAGACCCCTTCACAAACGACTTCCTTAGAGGCTTTATCCGGAAAATCCATGTCTAATAAATTAGGAACTATAGGGGTTATGCTCACATCAGCTAAATATAATTTAGGACATTTTCCTTCTGATGGAGGTAGAGGAATTGAAGAAACCAGACCTTTTTACTTGGACGGATTGTTAATATATGGTCAAAATTGGTCTGCAACTATGTACGGTAGCAGCCAGAGCAATCTAAGACCACTAGCTATGGCTTTTGGTACCGGAAAAGACGGAATAAACCCTTCCAATCTTGTCAGACCAAGAACTGCACTACCAGTAAGATGCGCTAAAGATGAAATAAGATTTACTCAACAATCTATTACTAAACAAGAATCTTCACTAGGAACTGATGAGCCTGAAATTACAACTCCGATTGTTCAGCAATCTGAAGAAGAAATTTTAGTTACTCCTAATCCTACTACAGGTGTTTTTAAAATTAAAATGACTAAGGTTTCAGAAGGTTCTGTTCAATTATATAACATGAATGGTTCCGTAGTTCATACACAAGATTTTAGAGGAGATAACAATCTTGATGTAAATATCCAAAATTTACCTACTGGAGTATATATAGCTCAGGTAAAACTTCAGGGCAAAACCATGAGCAGAAAAATAATTAAAAATCAATAGATAAGCTATTAAATAAAAAAAGGAAAAGGCTCTGTGCAGAGCCTTTTCCTTTTTTTATTTAATCTTAAGCAATAAATGTTTTAAAAAAATCCTCAAATTTTATTTGACAAAAATTTATATAACTATAGTTTAATATGTATTTTTGCTAATAAATTAATCCATAAATGAGTATACGTAGAAAAGAACAAACATGTAATTCTGCTTTAAAAAGTTTAATTCATGATTTAGGTATGGAAGAACGTTTATTGCTAGTTAAAACTGAGATAATTTGGAAAGAATTAATGGGGCCATCTATTACATCTCATACAAAAAAAATACATACCGAAAACCAGAATTTATTTCTATTTATGGATTCCGCAGTTATAAGAAATGAACTTCATTTAAATAAAAATAAAATATTAGAGGCTATTCATAATAAACTTGAAAAAAAATACTTTAAATCCATCAAATTTGTTTAAAAATCAAATAATTACTTTAATTTACACCAAATAGCATATATAAATCAGTATTTTTAAAATAATTAATTTTACATTTTATCAAAAAAACAACTAAGCACTCATTAATATTTTTACATTTGTAACAAAACAGGTATTTATACTTACTAATCTGTAAAATTTATATACAATGAGAAAAGGCATTTTACTTCTGGTCTTTCTTAGTGCTTTGTTATTTATTAAAGCGCAAGACTATTCTAATTATAGGCCATCGGCTACACTAGTTAACGATCTAGTACATACCAAATTAAAAGTAAGTTTTGATTATCCTAACGAAAAACTTCTAGGTGAAGCCTGGATAACGCTTAAACCACATTTTTATACCACCGATTCCTTAGCTCTTGATGCCAAGGGAATGGTCATTGAAAAAGTGACGCTTAACGGAGGTAAAAGTTTAAAATACTCTTATAAAAATTCGAAAATAAAAGTTCAGCTAGATAAAAATTATAAAAAAGATGAGCAATATACTGTTTATATAAAATATACAGCCATTCCATCTGAAGTAACCCAAGAAGGAAGTGCTGCTATTAATAGCGCCAAAGGACTTTATTTTATCAATCCGAGAGGAGAGGAAAAAGGTAAGCCAACGCAAATATGGACGCAAGGTGAAACTGAATCAAGCAGCTGCTGGTTTCCTACTTTAGATACTCCTAACCAAAAAACATCTCAGGAAATTTATATGACCGTTCCTGATAAGTATGTTACACTTTCTAATGGTACACTAAAAAGCCAGACTAAAAATTCTGACGGAACACGTACGGATTATTGGAAATTTGACAAAAAACACGCTCCGTACCTTTTCTTTATGGGGGTAGGTGATTTCGCCGTTGTTAAAGACAAATGGAAAAATATTCCTGTTGACTATTATGTTGAAAGAGAATATGAACCTTATGCTAAACAAATTTTCGGTGATACTCCGGCAATGATAGAATTCTTTTCCAACTTGTTAAATTATCCTTACCCATGGGATAAATACAGCCAAATGGTAGGTAGAGATTATGTTAGTGGTGCTATGGAAAATACCACAGCTACCTTACATATGGAAAAAGCTCAACAAAAACCAGGACAACTTATTGATGAAAACAGCTGGGAATCAGTAATTGCTCATGAATTGTTTCACCACTGGTTTGGAGATCTTACTACTACCGAAAGCTGGTCTAACTTAACTGTTAATGAATCATTTGCTAATTACTCAGAGTATTTATGGTTTGAACATAAATACGGAAAAGATAAAGCAGAAGAGCATAGAAGAGAAGAAAGACAATCTTATTTACTAGGAGGAGATAATTTCCCTAAAGATTTAGTACGTTTTCATTATGCCAATAGAGAAGATATGTTTGATGCTGTTTCTTACCAAAAAGGAGGCCTGATTCTACATATGCTAAGAAATTATTTGGGAGATGAAGCTTTTTTTGCCGGACTTAATAATTTTCTGAAAACTAATGAGTACAAAGCGGTTGAAGCTCACCAACTTCGTCTTGCTTTAGAAGAAGTAACAGGTAAGGATCTGAACTGGTTTTTTAATCAATGGTATTTCAGCAATGGACACCCTAAACTAAAAGTTACCTATTCGTATGATGAAGCAAAAAAATCCGTAAAAATAATTTTAATTCAAACTCAAGACCCTAAATTCCAGTTCCCTCTTGATATAGATGTGTATGAAAATGGAAAAGCTACCAGACATCAGGTTTGGGTCAAAGCTACGGAATCAAATACTTTTGAACTTCCTTATAAAACCAAACCTCAATTGGTAAATGTAAATCCTGATCATATAATTTTATCAGAAATAACAGATGAGAAGAATACCGAAAATTATATTTTTCAATATAAACATAGCCCTGAGTATTATTCAAGGATAATTGCCCTGGAAAAACTTGCTGATGTGCAGACATCTAATACTCAAGCACTAGAAACTTTACTAAATGCAGCAGCCAATGATAAATTTTATGGTATACGCATATTTGCTATCTCTAAGCTAGACGAAACAAATCCGGGAGTTAAACAAAAATCTTCCAGTATTTTAGAAAAACTGGCCAGTTCAGATTCCAAAACATTAGTTCAGGCAGAAGCTCTTAAACAACTTGCAAAAATAAATGCTTCTCAATATGCCGGTCTATTTAAAAAATTGTCAGCAAGTCCTTCTTATGCTATTAAAGCGGCTTGCATCACAGGTTTACTTGAATCTGATAAAACAGCAGCTCAGGAAATTGTTACTAGTATTGACGATCAAAATCCGGGTGAAGTTCTGTTATCAGCTATAGTAAAAACAGCAATTGTTAATAAAGACTACTCACGACTAGAAACAATTTCTAAAAATATTCTTGAGCTGATTGCTAAATCAGAATCGCAAGAGGAAGCTAATACTTATTTTGAAATTATCCGAACCATTATGAGCGGAGATTATCCTCAGGAAACAAGAAATGTAATTGATTCTATTGTGAGAATTTATCCACAGGTGAAAAATTACAGCAATTTTACTGAATTATTACGTCATGTTATGGAAGGTGCTTATCAGTTGAAACAACAAGCATTATCCTCAGAACCTGATAATCAAAGTTTAAAAGATCAGGTGGAGTATATTTCAAAAGCAATACCTAAGTTGAAATAATAGCTTTATATTAAATAAAAAATGCAGTAGTTTAAAACTACTGCATTTTTTATTTAGTTTATAGTAACTTTACCGCTGTTAAGTATTAAATAGTATGATAACCATTATTGCAGCAATAGACGAAAATCAAGCCATTGGAAAAGACAATCAGCTTTTATGGCATTTACCTGATGATCTAAAACGTTTTAAGGCTTTAACCCAGAACCATCCTGTCATTATGGGGAGAAATACATTTGAGTCTTTAGGAAGACCTTTACCCAATCGAACTAACATTGTTATTTCTAACAATATGAATTACACTGTTCCGGAGGGGGTTGTTCTTGTTCATTCACTTCAAGAGGCTTTGGATTTAGCAAAAAAGCAGAACCCAAATCCTTACATTATCGGTGGTGGAATCCTATATAATCAAGCGCTGGAATTTGCAGATACCCTAGAACTTACTTTAGTTCATACTAAAGTAAAAGAAGCGGATACTTTTTTCCCAAAGCTTGATTTATCTAAATGGGAAAGTGTGTTTGAAGAATTTCATGCTAAAAATGAAAAGCACTTTTTTGACTTCACATTCCTAACTTATATCCGAAAGAATTAAACATTCTAAACTCTTAAACAAAAATATTATTTATCTTTTGTGACCACCCAGCCTTCTTCTTTTTTATATTTTAAAGTAAATGATTTTGTAATAAATGAACTATGCGGATTTTTATCAGCAGTTAGCTCTGCAAAATCAGTATTAATTTTTTGTAAGGTTACTACAGCATTTCCAGATTTTTTACCTGATAATTCAATTTTTGCTTGTTCTTTTTCGTCCAATTGATATTCGTAGGTTTTAACCTCAACCTTTTCCTTTTTTTGTTTAAAAACAAAAGGTCTGGCTTTATCGGTAAGCTTTACTTCATAAATATAAATACTATCTTTACTTAGAAATTTTTTCTTTTGCTTAGACAATTCAAAATTTATATATCCTTTAGAAGCAAGATTTTTATAGGCAACCAGTTTTTGTTCGTCTCTTTTAATTTTAAAGCGAACTTCTCCAATTTCCATTTCCGTAGTCTCATAAATAGGATACGACTTTAAATATTTTTCAACTGCATTTACAGCTGTGCTTTCAGAAAGTGCTGCCTTATCTCCACAACTCAAAAAACCTGTTAAAACAAAGGCTAAACAAAGTACTTTAGAAATTATATTAAATGTTTTCATATGTTTTTATAATTAAAGTATTAACTCTTAAATCTATCTTTTAGTATATTTATTCTATCTTCTGTATCCAAATATATTATATCCTGTTCCTGCCAGTATACCTATCCAGAAAATAAATCCCAGAATAATGGTCCATACACAAATATGTCGTACGACTACAGACATTCTTCTTGCCTTGGCCTTTTTTCCTTCCTCCCACAATTGGTTTACGCGTAAAGAAAAAAATAATGCAAAAATACCCAAAGGAGCAAAACATACTATAGTACAAACTGTAGCAAATCCTAAATAATTATCCGGAACCTTATCTGCCAAAATCTGCTCATTTTCTTCATTTAAAGTATTCTTATCCATACATTCTAAACTAATTTAACATCAGCAATCATTATTCCAAAATGACATACTTATTTTGCAGACAGTTTATGCTCAATCTGTTCCATTACCTCTAAAGCAACACGTAAAGCCTCCCTACCCTGTTGCAGGGTTACAGGAATCTGTGTATTTTGTTCAATCGAATCAGCTAAAGAATCCAGTTCATCTAAAATAGCATTATTAGAATGTATCTCCGGATATTGAAATAAAATTTGTTTTTTATCCCCTTCTGCATTTTCAATGATCATATCGAAAGGTTGAATTTCTGCGGGAGCATCTTTCATTTTTATTATTTCAGCTTTTTTCTCCATAAAATCTATGGATATATAAGCATCTTTTTGAAAAAAACGACTTTTTCTCATGTTCCTCATAGATATACGGCTGGTAGTTACATTGGCAACACAACCATTTTCAAACTCAATTCTGGCATTTGCTATATCGGGAGTGGTACTAACGACAGCAACTCCACTAGCATGAATTGATTTTACAGGGGATTTTACTACAGAAAGTACTATATCCAAGTCATGAATCATCAAATCCAATACTACCGGAACATCCGTTCCTCTAGGATTAAATTCTGCCAAACGATGAATTTCCAAAAACATAGGATTATCAATAAAAGGCTGACTTGCAATAAAGGCAGGATTAAATCTTTCAACATGCCCCACCTGTCCTTTCACCTGATATTCTTCTGCCCACTGAATAATTTGATCGGCTTCACTCAACGTTCCTGTTATAGGTTTTTCAATAAAAAAATGTTTGTTGGCTTTAATGGCCTTTTCTGCATAATAGAAGTGAGCGAAAGTAGGTGTAACTATATCAAGAACTTCTATTTGAGAAAGTAACTCTTCAAAATTTTCATAAAATTTATACCCTAGTTCTTCCTGTAATTTTTTTCCATTTTCAATATCAGTATCATGAAATCCTATAAAATCATATTTTTCTGATTGATTCAATAATTTTAGATGAATTTTACCCAGATGACCGGCTCCTACTAATCCTGCTTTTAACATATCTATTTTATTGTAAAATTAAAGTTTTCATTTTTATTGTTGCGAAAAGAACTGATAATCTTTAATCACAGTTTCTACATACTCTACATCAGACATTTCAGGTTTATATTCCTGAATAACAGATTCTATTTTCTCTCGTAGCTTCCTGACTAATTGATAATCCGTAGTCGATCTAGCTGTATCCATCGTATTTTTAATCAGATACATATCTTTATCTGAAAGCTGTAAAACCTGAGTGAATTTGGGTTGATAATCTTCTTCTAATTGAGAAAGAATAGTCTGATCTACCTGGTAAGTCTGACGTGTTGATATTACTACAGTTCCGGCTACTAAATCAGCAACCCTCTGTCTGCGGGTATTAGTTGACATAACTATTAATCCTATAACACAGTAAAAACTAGTGTCAACAGGGCTTAGTAACCAACGAATTAGAAAAGTACTGAATTTAGCTTCTGATCCGTCCGCTTTTATAATTTTAAGTTTTAATATTTTTTTACCAAATGTTTGCCCCTGCATAAAATAAGGAGCCCATAAGGCATATGTGAATGCTGGAAGTAATAATAAAACGAGAAGTATTAATAAAAATTCTTCTCCGTCCTGAAAGAATCCATATTCTAACATATCGGTATTTGAAAAGAATAAAACAATTATTATTACTGAATATATCATTACGAATATAGCATCAAGAATATATCCAAATATACGGTTTCCTATATCTGCTAAATTGTAATCGATACTGACGTTTTGCGAAGTATTTATATGAACATTATCCATTCTATTGCATTTTTTTATTATATTGCATCAAAAGTAAGATTTTTTCATGAGAGAAGCTGCTTTCATAAAGAAAAACAAGGAGCGTTGGAGTAATTTTGAAACCGCTCTAAAAAATATTAAACCTCTTGTTCCTGATGAACTCGCTGATTTATATCTGCAGGTAATAAACGATTTAAGTTTCTCGCAGACCTACTATCCGAAGAGTAAAACCACTATATATTTAAATGATTTAGCCAGAAAAGCTCATTTTTCCATCTATAAAAATAAAAAAGAAAATTCCGGACGTATCATAGACTTTTGGAAATATGAACTTCCTTTTCTTTTCAGAGGTTATCAAAAAGATTTATTACTGTCTTTTATAATTTTTTTAGTCTCTGTTGCTATCGGCTTTTTTTCAGTATACCAAAACATGGATTTTACAAGAATTATATTAGGTGATATTTATGTAGACACGACGATTGAAAATATAAAAAATGGAGACCCTGCAGGCATCTATCATTCCTCTTCTGCAATTGAAATGTTTATAACTATAACTATTAATAACATAAGGGTGGGTTTTAACGCATTTGTCAGTGGTATATTAACCCCTGCAGTCCCCATAGCCCTTCTATTTTATAATGGAGTCATGCTAGGTGCTTTTGATGGTTTCTTTATACAGCACGAAGTTGGAATACGGGCAAACTCCATCATCTGGATTCATGGAGTTTTTGAAATTTTCGTTATTGTTGTTTGCGGATCTGCTGGAATAATTCTTGGTAAAAGTGTTTTATTTCCTAAAACTTTTTCTCGTTTGCAATCTATAAAAAAAGGCTTTTACGATGGTATGAAAATTTGTTTTAGCACACTCCCTTTCTTTATTTGTGCTGGTTTTCTTGAAAGTTTTGTTTCACGTTATTCCACCATGTCTTTAGCCGTGGCTTTCTCTATTATAATCGTATCTTTATGCATAATTGTATTTTATTATATTATTTACCCAAGACAAATTGAAAAAAAAATAAATCAATATGATTCCAAAAAAGAAATTTGAATTTTTAAAAATCAGATCGACCACATCGATTATTGGTGACACTTTATCTTTTATACAAGAAAATTTTAAATCTTTATTTTCCGCTTTATTTTATATTTGTGGTCCGTCTTTCTTGGTAACTATTATCGGTTCTGCTCTATTTTTTAAAAATTACTTCGCAATAATTTTCTCAACTATAAACGATCTGAACTATTCAAATGCAGGCCCGGATGTTAATGAATTATTAATGTTGATACCTTATGGCTTGCTGATGTTACTCGGAGTTTATTTTTCCATGTCTTTCGTCATTACAGTTACCTTCTGTTATGTTAAATTATATAAAGATAAAAAAGATTTAACTACATCTTCTGTATGGCGAAGTACGAAAAACTATATTCTAAAAATAATAGGAGGAAATGTTTTAGTTTTAATAGTATTTATAATAGGTTATTTTATCTGTCTTGTTCCTTTATTTATTTTAGCTGGAAGTGATAATTACATTTCAGGTATATTTCTCGTGGTTATTTTAAGTATTGCTTTTATAATTTTCGCCTTTTATCTAAACGTAAAGATCTCTTTTTATCAACATTTCATAGTAGCTGAAGATAAAGGGATCATAGAATCGCTAAAAGCAAGTTATCAATTTACAAAAGGTATCTTCTGGAAATCATTTATAGTTATTCTATTGCTTTCTCTTATAACTTCGGTAATAAGCAATATATTCCAAATGCCCGGCATGCTCCTTATTTATGTAAACCTTATTTTGGGAATGACTAACGGAGAGGAACATTCTCTTCTATCTTCCTTGGGAAATGTATTAACTGGTATTGGGATGACAATGTCTACCCTGGCTTATTGTATTGTCTATATAGGCATATCCCTGACATATTACAGTGTAATGGAAGAAAGATATGGTATTAAAAATTCAGAAGAAATTGATTCAATTGGTAAAGAAGATTAATGTAGAGCAATTCATATGAGAAAAATCGGGTACTTATTACTTATTACAATCAGTAATTTTAGCTTAATTTTAAAAGCTTCCGATTCACTTATATATGACTCTACAAAAATACTTCCTGAATCTTTAGTACAAAGACCTTCAGAAATTTATACCGGTTCTGAGTTTAAATATGAGAAAGCCGTTCAAAATACTTCTGTTATAGAACGTTTTTTTTCATGGATTATAAAAAAAATCATTGAATTCCTTAACGAATTATTTAAACTAAATATAAAAACCAATTCTTCTTCCGGTCTTTCTGCTTTATGGATCAGCTTATCGATAATAGTTATTATTTTACTCGTTATAGGATTTGTTTTTATTTACAGAAAGTATTCTTCAATTATTGAAAGAAAAGATAGCAAAAATATATCTGCTGAAGAAGCAGAAAAAAATATTCATACAGTTAATTTTGAACAATTAATTCAATCAGCACTGGAACAAAAGAATTACCGTTTAGCTCTACGCTTTTATTATCTAAAATTATTAAAAAACCTTTCGGATAAAAACCTCATTGAATATAAGTATCAAAAGACCAACTATGAATATTACTATGAAATACAGCATGAAGAATTAAAAAAGTTATTTAAAGAAGTCTCTTTTGTTTTTGACTATTGTTGGTATGGTGATCACGAAGCACAGGAAAATGATTTTATAATTGCAGAAAATAAATTTAATCAGATTCAGAATTTAATTTTAAAATTAGAGAACAAAGTTGAATAAACGATTATATATATATCTTGGTATTTTTATCTTAGTGATAGGTATAATGGCTTATCTGGATTACTCCAGTCCAAAACCTGTGAACTGGACACAAACTTATTCTACTGAAGACAAGATTCCTTTCGGTTCCTATATTCTTCATAAGGAAATGAAAAAACTATTTCCTGATAAAAATATAGAAATTACTAATTCAACACCCTCTACTTATTTAACAGACGTTGATTATTACTCTCAAGATCAATTATATTTCTTTATAGATAAAAATACAGTTATGTCAGATGTTTCTGCTAATTGGTTATTGGATTTTGTATCTACAGGCAATGATGCCTTTATCATCTCATCTTCATTACCCCAATCATTACAGGATTCTTTACATCTAACCATTAAAACATCCGATTATATACTGAAAGATGAATTCTCGAAAATAAATACATATTTAACTAATCCTGTCTTTAACCATCAAACTTACAATTTCAAAAAAATTCAGGATTATGCATATTTCGAAAAACTGGATAAAGCTAACACTGTAGTTCTTGGAACTTATAAATTAAATAAAGAAAATCATATAAATTTTATCAGGTATAGGTACGGAGAAGGATATTTCTATGTGAATTTACTCCCGGAAGCTTATTCCAACTACTTTTTATTAAATGATTCTGTTTATACTTATGCTATAAGCACTTTAAATTATATAAATAAAAAAAATATTTTTTGGGATGAACGCAACAAATCCGTTAGTACATCACAACCGGGTATTTTGTATTATATATTTAATTCTCCACCTTTACATTGGGCCTGGGTTATACTCATTATAAGCTCTGTTTTTTATGCCGTTTTTTTTGGAAAGCGACTTCAAAGAAAAATCCCGATTATACTTCCGTTAGCCAACACTACTGTTGAATTTACTAAGACCATTGGTAATCTTTATTACAACAAGAAGGAGCATAAGGATATCATCAATAAAAAAATAAAGTATTTTCTATATTTTGTTAAAGAAAAGTATTTTTTGAACATTGACCAGATTGACACAGATTTTTCAAAAAATCTTCATCTTAAATCTGGAGTTTCTCAGGAAATTACTGATAAAATCATATATTTAATACTTAAAAACAGAAATTCCACCCATTCATCTGAAGAAGATTTAAAAATTTTAAATTCAACGATAGATCTATTTTATAAAAATACATATTAAATGGAAAACGAACAGTTCCAATATCAGAACCGAATAGATTTGACTGCATTAAAGAATGTGGCCGAACAAATACGAAATGAAATTAAAAAAGTGATAGTTGGCCAGGACACTTCTATCGATCTTATATTAACAGGACTTTTATCAGATGGTCATATATTGATTGAAGGTGTACCGGGAGTTGCGAAAACAATAACTGCTAAATTAATAGCAAAATGCATTTCCGCCCCTTTTAGCCGTATACAGTTTACTCCCGATTTAATGCCTTCCGATGTGCTTGGAACATCTGTTTTCAATGAAAAATTATCAGAATTTGAATTTAAAAAAGGTCCTGTCTTTTCCTCCATTGTATTAATAGATGAAATAAACAGAGCCCCGGCAAAAACACAGGCAGCCTTATTTGAACTAATGGCGGAAAGACAAATAACTATTGACGGAAATGTTTTCTCATTTGAGCGCCCTTTCATAATTCTTGCCACCCAGAATCCGGTAGAACAGGAAGGCACTTACAGGCTTCCGGAAGCTCAACTTGATAGATTTTTATTTAAAATAGATATCAAATATCCTGTTTTAGAAGAAGAAATAGATATTATAAAAAAACATAATGATTTTCAATCAGAAGATCCTTTAAGATTCATACAACCAGTTGTCTCTGCTCAGGAAATAATGCAGTTACAAAATTTGGTCAAAAGTGTTCATGTTGAAAATTCATTATTTGAATATATTGCCAAAATCGTTGTATCCACACGTACAAATGCCAATCTTTTTTTAGGAGCTTCCCCAAGAGCTTCCATAGCAGTTCTGAATGCAGCAAAATCCTATGCTGCCTTGCAGGGAAAAGACTTTGTTACGCCTGAAGATATAAAGTACATAACTCCTTTTGTTTTACATCACAGAATCATACTAACTCCTGAAAGGGAAATGGAAGGTTTAACACCTATGCATATTATTAAACAAATTATTGACGGAATTGAAATACCCAGATAAACGTGTTAAAATTTTATAAATCTCTTTTTTTAACCGAACGCCTTTTTATAATAATCTTAGGGTTTATAATTGCATTTATAGCCTCTTATTTATCTCTACCGATATTTATCCTGCTAAAATACACTTTCCTTGTATTTCTTTTAGCAATTGTACTGGATGTAATGCTCTTATACCTTACCCCCAAAGGCATAAAATCTCATCGTCTTCTACCTGAAAAATTTAGTAACGGTGATAAAAATCCTGTTCATATCACTTTTGAAAATAATTATAATTTCACTGTTAAACTCAGGGTTATTGATGAAATTCCGTTTCAATTTCAAATCAGGGATTTTCTATTTAAAGTACCTTTACTTTCTCAGGAAGTCAAGGATTATGTTTATCATATACAACCTTTTGAAAGAGGTGTGTATCAATTTGGAAAGCTAAATGTATATGCTGAGAGCCCTTTGGGATTAATTAGAAGAAGATATATATTTTCCGAAGGAAAAAACATTGCCGTATATCCTTCCTTTCTCCAGCTAAAAAAATATGATTTACGTGCTTTCAGTAATCAGTTACGGGAATATGGCTTAAAAAAAATCCGTAGAATAGGAAACACGATAGAATTTGAGCAGATTCGTAACTATATATCTGGTGATGATATCAGGAATATTAACTGGAAAGCCACTGCTAAACATCATCATCTGATGGTTAATCAATATCAGGATGAACGCGCTCAACCTGTATATTCTATTATTGACAAGGGAAGAATTATGAAAATGCCTTTTGATGGACTATCATTGCTTGACTATGCTATAAATTCAAGTTTAGTTATATCTAATATTGCATTACAAAAAAATGATAAAGCCGGTATTTTTACATTTTCCCGTAAAGTTGAAAATCGAGTAGTTGCAGAAAGGAGAAAATTTCAAATGCAACTTATTCTCGAAACTTTATATAATATAAAAACAGATTTTTCTGAAAGTGATTTTGGACGTTTATATGCGGATATTAAACACAAAATAAACCAAAGAAGTCTTTTTCTTCTATATACTAATTTTGAAAATCAGGATTCACTCCACAGACAATTACCTTATCTTAAAGCTATAGCTAAAAATCATTTATTAATAGTCATTTTCTTTAAAAATGTAGAACTACGAAAACTTATTGAAAAACCTTGCCAAAATACCCGGGAAATATATCAGAAAGTAATTGCTGAAAAGTTCGATTTTGATAAAAAATTATTAGTCAGTGAACTAAAAAAACATGGTATTCAGTCTATACTTACAGAGCCCCAAAACCTTACCATTAACACTATTAATAAATATCTTGAGTTGAAAGCAAAGGGTTCCATTTAAATAAAACCTTAATTGCCCGACTGTTCTAATTAATGTAAGGAATATAATAGGTAATTCAAAGAAAATATAAAAAAGACTTAAATATCTTAAATAGATTAATTAAATTTAGGGATTTAAATTAAGATAAATATCAAGATGATTTATTTCTATACATTTATTTATACTAAGAAATATTTAACTTATCTTTTATATTTTCAATTACTAATACAATAATCTATTTAATATAAAAAACTATGATAGCATTACCTCCTCCGGATTCGGTTATGATTGATCAAACCGCCTTTTATTATTTTTTACCGGAAAAACAGGCAGAAATTAAATTTAAGGTAAATGGAAAACGAATCAACGTAAAATGGTTAAATGCAGATATCCCAATTGCTGTTTATTCTGAAAATGAACTTCCTGATTCTTATTTTGGAAGTATGGATATGACCTTAAACACTTTTCATAAGTGGATGGATCCTGAAGCTGCAGATGATATTTACAATATACCAAGTACTAATCATGCCATATTAAAACGTTTCCCTCCTACTTCATCTAAAATAGAAATCGTAAAATATCAGGGCGATTCCACATATTTATTAAAGAATATAGATGTGGCAGTAAAAACAAATGATCTATTAACTGCATTAATAAAAAAGAAATCAGGAAAATCAAACGATAAAGATCTTAAAATCATTAATTACTGGCATCAATTTAAAAACCGTAAGGCAGTATACAATGAATATGACAAATCAAAACTACCAGTATATAAAGTCAAGTATATCAATAAGGAGGGGTATTTTAATGATCGCGAACTGGTAGGTAACCTAAAAGATAAAACCTTTCGCCCACTGCCTTCTCCTTTAACTTTTGAAAAAGAATATTATTACCTGATGAAATATTCCTACGCATTTGCAGTACATTTTCCAGAAAGCAATATCCAAACATACGATGAATTTCATGACGCCTACGGTAAATATGTTTATGCAGTAGAAATACGACGTCCTATACGTTCTTACGGCCTGGAATGGCTTGATTATATATATCACAGGCCCGACCATCATCTGGAAGCCGGTATTGTAGATTACGAACGATTCAAGGGATTCGACCAATGGAATGAAGGAGAGGAACTTGAAGTAAGAGTGCTTGCAGACGGATTTGAAGATGCGATAGTTAAAACCCGCATGAAAAGACCTCTTCAAAAACATGCTTTATTGAGTCCTCCCAAATTAAAGAAAAACGATATTTTAAAAGTTTCTTTGGACGAAGGTCTTATTAACAGAATAAAAGAAAATCCGACAATTTTTGAGATAACATTTAAAGAAAATATTAAAGTATTTTTCGATAGTAAAGAAATGAAATTCGGGATAGACTATATAGAAATACCGGTTCAGGCTTTTGCTAAAGAAGGTAGCGGAAGGTATGGCATATATATAAATGATAATGTTTATGCTTCTTATTTTACAGGATTTACTCTGGAATAAAATTTCTTAAAAAATTCAAAGAGCTTCTAGTATTGTTAAGTAGTTCTTTGAATTTCTTTGTTTCAAACGTCTTATTTTATCTTATTTTTCACTTCTCTGCTAATTTAAAAAAATAATACTAGATTAAGTTTTCAAACGTTTCTAGTATAAACTTATCTTATCATATGAACTTATTCGAAAAACAATATCAGGAGATTTTACACTTTTTACAGTTTGAAGATTATACCTTAACCTTAAAACGTATCATTGATCTTACTCTTGATACTGAAGATATTTCCTTTTATAGGAAAACTTATGAACTTTTACAATGGGTAGACTTTAATGAATCTAACCTGGAAGAAAAAAAAGAAAGATATTCCTCTATTTTGAACGAATTATATCAATTCCTTTCAAAAAAAACGATTCATAATCCAAACCCTTTATTAATTGTAGAAAATATAAAAAATGCATACAGTAAATCTTCCTTTTCTTTAGGTCCTATCAATATCAAAATAGCTGAAGGCGAAATTATAGGTTTAGTTGGTGAAAATGGAAACGGTAAAACAACATTACTCCGAGCTTTATGTGGAGAGCTTCTTCCTACTGAAGGAAAAGTATCCTATTTATTTGATTATAAAGATGATTATGAATTAAGATCCCAACTTATATATATTCCTCAAAGAACCAATACCTGGTATGGCTCTGTATTGGATAACCTTAGATTTACTGCTGCATCATATGATAGCATGGGAGAAGAAAACGAGTTGTTAGTCGACCTCATTATTTCGCGAATGGGATTACGAAACTATCGCAATTATAAATGGAAAAATCTTTCTTCCGGATATAAAATGCGTTTTGAACTTGTCCGTATGCTCCTGAGAAAGCCAAAATTATTACTTATTGACGAACCTCTGGCAAATCTGGATATTCTGGCACAACAAACCGTATTGGATGATTTTAAAGCTATAGCTAAATCTCCATTCAGACCTTTGGGAATTGTATTAAGTTCTCAACAGCTATACGAGGTGGAAAAAACATCTGATCAGGTAATTTTCTTAAAACATGGTGAGCAAAAAAATCTGAAATCTGAAACCACAGGAGATCATGAAACTGAACTACAGGAATTAATTATTGAGTTTGAATCAGAATGGACTCAGGAACAACTATACGCAGTTTTGAAACAATTATCTTTATCAAAATTGCAATATAACGGAGGCTCTTTTATCTCCCATTTTCCTGATACTATATCTATAAATAATTTCCTTCAAATAATTATTGATAATAATGTCCCTATCAAGTATTTCAGAAATATCTCTAATTCTACCCGTCGATTCTTTGTTTAATTCTTCTCTAAAATTTGCTTATCATGTTTAAAAAAATACAAAAAAAATTATTATTAAACTATCCTCTTCTATGGAATATAAAAGTTATCCCTATGGTAATAACCGTAGTAGGATTTAATATTCTTTATTTTTTTTCAGGATTTATCTCAGGAGCTATCGATTTTCAAAAAAGTAATTACTATAATAACGGTAGCTTTACCATTTTTTTCCTCGTCATAATACTTACCAGTATCCTTACATTAATTTTATGGCTTGTTTATTATCTGAAAAATAATGGTTTTAAATCTTTTTATCCTAAAAAAAGTAATTCTCTATATTGGGAATGGCTGCTTACTTTTTTACTACTTTTTGGAATCTGCTCATATCCATTCAGTTACTTTCAAGGAATTCAGGCTAAAGAAAGATCCTATGCTACTAAAGAAGAGGTTTTAGAAACAAAAAAATTTCTCAATAAAATTGATATTTTAATTCCCGAATCCGATACTCATTACTACAACCGAACCATCGTACCTGACTCTGCAAATACCGATAAAACTTCAAATTCCATTAGTATTTCTCTATTAAATTTTGATGATTACTCTGAAAGTTCTGATATACAACAGGTAAAAAGATGGCTCGTAGAAGAAAAACAAGACAGCATAAGAAATTTATTACATCAATATTTTAAGCTCCAGGAAAAATATAAACTTACTTCTAATTTAACGGTTGACAGCTGGATGAAACTAATTTATAATCCGCCAACCTACGAAATATCCCCCTCCAATTACATACTTAAGAATAAAATTAATTTCTCGTATAATAATTCCTCTAATTATTATGTTGAATACTACAACCTTACATCCGGTTATAATAAAATATATAATGCACACTATGATAACGATTCCTTTTATACTTCATTACTTCTAATTTTTTATATAGCTTTAAGCTTATCTCTTTTTCTACTTTCTTTCCGTATAACCAGTGGTAAATCCTGGCTAATCGCACTCGTAGTTATAGGATTACTTGCTTTTATTTACGGAATTGTTTCAGCCATTCATGTAATAATTGGCGGAAGTGGTAATGGACTTTTCTTTTTGACAATTATATATTGGGTGGTCATTTTTTTCATTATGATTTTCTACGTTGGAAGTAAAATTTATTGTAAAAGCCCTAAGGGCAAATCCACTATTTTAATACACTTAATTTTATGGATGCTCCCATATGTATTTATGCTCTTACACTATATGTATATAGAATCAAGAGATTCTCCTGATATTTTTTCAACTTTATTTAACAGTATTAACCTTATATTTGTATGCATTTTATTATTACCGCTTACCATAATTATAAAAAAATGGAAGGCGTTACCCGAAGAGTAAAACAAAATAAATCAGTGTATTAAATACTAAATGTATAAAAGATTCCCCCTCTCACTAAGGATATTCTTAGTAATGATATTAGTTGTAGTGAGTACCATATTTGCTATGGGGCTCATTACTTTTTATCAATATATTAAAATTGCTGAAAATTATAATCAACGACGACTTGAGAGGAAAGAACAACTTATAATTGAAACTTTTGATTATTTGCTTTCCAGTAGAAACACCAAACCTGAAGAAGTTAAAGAAAAAATCGGGAATAAAATTTATGAAATTTCAGATATAAATAATCTGGATATTAATTTTTATTCATTGGACGGCAAATTTTTATTGGGAAATAAAATACCGAATGCTAAAACTGAGTTTGTACCTAAAGAAATTCTTAAAGGACTTAATATTAATAATGATAGGATCGAAATTGTTCAAAAATCGCCCTTAACCGGAGGTAACTACATTGCTGTTTACAGGTACATTTATAATAATGACTACCAACCCATAACCATAATTAACTTTCCCTATTTATATGATGATTACTTTATAAAGAAAGACTTTTTTGGCTTACTGTACCGGTACTTGGCTATAATGCTAATCGTTTTAATTATCAGTGGAATTTTCGCATGGTTCTTTTCCCAAAGCTTAACCAGAAAAATTAAAGAAGTTGCTTTTCGCTTAAGTGATACTGATGCTTTATCATTTAACCGCCCTATTTTATATAATTATATTGACGAAATAAGTCCTCTGATTAAAGCATATAATATTATGCTTACTAAATTTAAAGAACAAACGGATGCTCTGGTTAAAGCAGAAAAAGATAATGCATGGCAGGAAATGGCCAGACAGGTAGCCCATGAAATAAAAAACCCGTTAACTCCCATGAAACTGGAAATACAAAGTTTTCAGTTACGCTTTAATCCGGATGATCCGGAAGTTACCGAGAAATTAAATACACTTACCCGTTCCTTAATTCAACAAATAGATACGATATCTTCCATAGCCGAGGCATTTTCTGATTTTGCTAAAATGCCGGTTAAGAAAGATCAAAAATTAAATATTGTTGAGGTAACCAAAAATTCATTAGAAATTTTCCCTTCTCAGTATATCACTATTGATTGTCCGGAGGAACCTGTATTTTTAACACTCGATCCTAATCTGCTTAACCGTTGTTTAACTAATCTGGTTAAAAACGCATTTCAATCAATTCCTGAAAATAAAGAACCTCGAATTTTGGTTAGAATACGACAGGATTCGCGAATGGTATATTTTTCAATCATAGATAATGGAAGTGGCATTCCTCAGGATGTACAGCCTAAAATTTTCACCCCTCAATTCTCTACAAAAACGAGTGGTAGCGGTTTAGGTTTAGCAATAACTAAAAAGCTTATTGAGGAATACAACGGAACCATCACATTTATATCAGAAGAAGGTAGTGGTTCAATATTTAAATTTGAAATACCTAAAAATGAATAATATTTTCAGGTTCAAGAAATTTCACATTAAACAAAGCAACGAGGTTTTTAAAGTAGGTACTGACGGAGTATTGGCCGGATGCCTTGCCAATATTTCTCAAGCACAAAAAATTCTTGATATTGGTACTGGTACAGGTTTACTAGCTCTAATATGTGCGCAAAGAAATCCAGCTGCTTGTATATCTGCCATAGATTCAGAAATGGAATCTTACCTGCTGGCTCAAGAAAATTTTTCAAATTCTCCTTTCAGCAATCTTTCGGTATCACATAAAAAAATACAGGATTTATCTAATCAAGAATATTTTGACTACATTATTTGTAACCCTCCTTATTTTAAAGTCTCAGAACAATTACATCAAAAATATCCTGTTGCCAGGCATCAGCTAAAAATGGATTATAAAGTTTTACTTATTAAAATGAGTAAATTGCTTACTCCTTCACAAGGCATTGCTGGTCTAATTTTCCCATACGAACAGGAAAATGAAATAATTAAGCTTGCTGAATCGGCTCAGCTTTCGCCCATTCGTGTAGTACACATCTACGGAATAAAAAACGGCAAAGTAAAGCGTTCGTTTATTGAATTTTCTTTGACTCCTGCTGCATGTACCAATGAAAGTCTGTATATTGAAGAAACTCCGCGCATATGGACTTCTGAATACAAAACTTTGACAGAAGATTTTTACCTATAATATTGCATCGAAGGCATCTGTGATATGATTGATTTGCCATGAATTATCAATTTTTAACATAGAAACTACATCAAATCGAACGTCATACTCTATTTGATTGTTTTCGACGTAGTAATCCGCCGCTAAAATCATCAACCTTTTTTTTGAATAATCCACCGCATCCTCCGGCTCCATGACAGAGTTACTGTTTCTAGCCTTAACTTCCACAACAACCAATTCTTCTTTATCTATCATAATAATATCAATTTCAGCTTTTCTGAATCGCCAATTTCTTTCAATTAAAATATATCCTTTACTCTTAAGATATCGGACTGCTTCGGTTTCTGCTTCGTATCCGAAGTCATTATGTTCTGCCATAATTTGTAAATCTCTTAATTTTTATCTCACAATTTGAATATTCAATTTATAAAAATAATATCTTTGCAAAAAATATGGGTATGAAAAAGTTATTGTTCTTGACGTTGGGTATATTTTCTTTAATTTCAATGATATCTTGTGGTGAAGAGAAACTTGATCCTTATACGGATGAGGGGTATGATAAAGCTAAAAAATTACTTCCTGTTGAAATTTCAGAAAAAGTAATTAATGGTAACAATACTTATACCATCTATACAACTACGTTTAAATACGATGATCAAGATAGAATTATTGAATACCGATATCTTTTTGGTTCTACTATATATGTGTATGACATAGCTTACAATGAAACCAACGGAACTATTAAGTCTGCGGGAGTTTATTATAGTACGTCAGATTATTATAACTATACCTATGAATATACAGACGACCGTACGATTCTCGAACATAAATCCCACAACGGAAACGATCCTATTACCAATACTCTCAATTTTGGTGCAGATGGAAAATTATATGAAAAAATAAGCGCTGAAAATGGTACTTCAAATTATACCTATGATTCTAAAGGTAATTTAACCGGAGACGGTACAAATACTTTTACCTTTGATTCTACTAAAGGTATACTTAGCGGTTCTAAAACTCCTGTATGGATTTTTTCATCTCTTTATAAAGAATTTCCATTTAGCCGAAATATTATTAACAACGTTACTCTTGATGAAGAAAATGTTGCATACTCGTATACCGATTTGAATCATAATCTATACCCGACAAAAGTAATTATTGATAATGATGTAAATAACTATCTGGAAATAACTTATAAGTTGTCTACCCGTTTTTAGAACTCATAATTTTCGAAGTTAAGAATTGTTTAAAATCTAATTTTAAACAATTTTACAATTTCTTATTTTTAATTCTGCTTATTTATACCGATTAGGAATTAAGTACAATACAACTCCCGCAAGAGTGTAGGCGCTTATATCTTCCCAGCTAAAGGTTGTACCTACAATAACTCTTAGAACTTTATTTTTTATATGCAATAAATCGGCAATATTAAAATACTGAGCAATCTCAACTGCATAAGCGAAGAGTACTACGAATATAATAAGGTGGCTAGACCTGATTTTAATAAAAGATCTGACTAAATAATAAAGTAAAAATACTACCAAAAAATCCCCAAAAAAAGGTCTTATAAAAGAATCATCTATATAAATTCCTATAAAAATCTCAATACCTAAAATGAGTAGAAAAGTTATAAATGATATTAGATTAAACTGCATTTTCATTACTTGAATTCATAAAATTTATATATACTTGATTTTTATGCCTGAATTATTAATATAAATGACAAGCTTTTCAGCAACAACATATCCGGATGCTTCCAATGCTTTTGAATAACCTTCAATTTGCTTACTGTGCTTAGAAAGTTCATCTCCGGTTTTAAAATCAATAATTGTGAATTGATCATTAATTTTGACCAATCGATCAGGTCTGTAAAATTTTCCTTCAAAGAGAATTTCCTGCTCGCTAAATATTTCTGTTCCTTGTTGAAAATATTTTACGAGTTGAGGATGTGTAACAACCGCTTGCAATATTGAAGTCACAGATGATTCTTCTTTTTTTTGAATTATACCGTTAAGTACCATTTTTTTTATTACTTTCTGTAAATCATCATAAGTATTAACCTGCTCCAATATAGTATGTATACTGTTTCCGTATTGAATGTCTTTGTTTTCTTCAGAATAATATTTATGCATTTCCGTACTAACTCTTATTTTTTTATTCCATCGGTTAGAATTCCAGTTGATTTTTTCTTCATTAGAAATATTTTTTTCATTTTCCGAACCTTTACTTCCGTAATTATCCTGATCATACAATTCTATAGACTTTTCAGAAATGTTGTAGGAATTTGCTGACAAAAATTTTTCTATTAAAGTTTCTTTACTTTTTTCTTTTTTTTCCTGAATCAGAAATAATTGTTGTGAGGCACGAGTAGTTGCAACGTATTGAACGCATAAATCATCAATACTCTTTTCAAATGACTGGTAATCTACTACTTCTTTGATATTTTCATCCACTTCTTCCAAACCGGATTTTGTGGATGTATAGTATTGTTCAAAGCCATTGTATAAGCTTTTATCTAAGGGAAACCAATATTCTTCATTCATGTTTCGCCTGTCCATAATTGGATTAATGACCACCGGAAACTCTAGACCTTTAGATTTATGAATGGTCATGATTTGAACTGCATTCATATTTTCAGGAAACCGGATGGATAAACCCGGGCTTTTTAGCTCCCAACTTTCTAAAAATTCTTTTAAACTGATGGCTCCGGATTTTTCCATCTGTAGAATTAAATCAAGTAAAGCTGATAAATACATATTTTCTTTACTACCAAAACCTAAAGATTGAATCAATTCCTCGGCAAAATCAAAAAAACTGAGACTGTTATTTTGCTGGTATCTTACATTAATTCCCAACTGATTTTGTAAATAAACAATAGATTCATCAAAATTCAGATTTTTTATTATCAGCATTTCTGCCGTATAATCTTTAATGATGATTTTATCCAGCTTCCAGAGATAGTAAAGCATAATAACCAGCTGTTCTTTATCATGAACCTGATTTAGCCATCGAAAAGCGGCAATAATAGATTTTACAGCAGGAGATGAAGCCACCAAAAGGGCTTCTTCCGTTAAAATAGGTATATCATTTTCTGCCAAGAGCTCTACGATAGGATAACTATGCTTTTTATTACGTACCAGCACAGCAATATCTTTATACGAAAATCCATTTTCTATTGCTTCCTTAATAATATCCAAAACTGTGGAAGCTAAATAATTACCTTCTTCATCCGAAGGTTTTACAAAAGATACCTGAACTCTTCCTCCCTTTTCCTGTTTTGGAACCTGATATGAATTATCACCAAAAAGTACACGATATTCTTTTGAATCCAATTCTGTTTCTGCCAGAAATTTATAAAATTTATTATTAAAATCTACAATGTTGGGTAAACTCCTATAATTATTTCCCAAGGTAATTACCGTTATATTTTGCTGCTCCGAAGAAGAAATCAGATTCATCAAAATTTCAGGTTTCCCTGATCTGAAACGATATATAGCTTGCTTAGGATCACCCACCAAAGTTATGGAAGTGCCATTCGAAACCCTAGCATTGTCTATAAGCGGAGTCAGATTATTCCATTGTAACTGTGAAGTATCCTGAAACTCATCTATAAAGTAATGATTGTACCTTCCTCCTAACTTTTCATATATAAAAGCTACGGGTTCGTCTTTAAGATGCTTACTTATAATAGGATTTACATCGGAAAGAAAAAGTATGTCTTGTTCTTCTTTTTTTCCATTAAGGAATCTTCCGATTTCAGACTGTAATTCAATAGTAATTAAATTTCTTCTTACGGATTCATCAATTTTTATACGATTGATTTTCTTTTTTATATCAGAAAATATAGATATTAGTTCGGGAGCTATTTCACGGATATCGTTTTCACGAAGTGATTTGGATTTTGCGTATTTTTCGTTTTCGCAAAAGTCAATATAATAGGTTGAATTTGTTTTTATGGAATGATAATTATTAATACTATTTTCAGGTACCGTTAATTTGTAAAAAAAACCTGCCATTCCTCTAGCTCCCTGATAAAAATCATACACTTCCAGATGATTATTTTCAATTAAATGAATCGCTCTTTTAGCCAGAAACTGTATATCTTCATTATTATCTTTAATACGATTAATCAAAAGTTGAGTTAATTTTCTAAAGTCGTCGAAGTCTTTTTCGGAAACAGAGGTTATTTTATCCAAATGCATTTCCTTTAAAAAGTTCTGGGATGAAACAAGTAATTCTTTTCTTATCTCTGTTGAAGATTCGTTTTCAAACTTCCAAAATACATAATTTAATATAACTTCTGCAAAAGGGTTATCTGTTCCTAACTGATCTATTAATTCATCAATTGATTGTTTCAGATAATCTGATGAATCTAGTTCAACAGCAAATGAATAGGATAAACCCAATTCCTTAGTAAAAGATTTCATCAGCCTTAAGTTAAATTTATCAATGGTACTGATACTTAACAGGGAATAATGATGTAAAATATAGGAAAGTGCCTTTTTAGCTCTTAGCTTGACCTCTTTTAGATTGAGTCCCAACTCAAGAGAAATTTCTTTTAAAACAGGATGTTCGGTAGATGATTCAGATTCTGAAAAAGCTTTTAACCACGAAAGTATTCTGTTTTTCATTTCATTAGCTGCTTTGTTTGTAAAAGTTACAGCCAATATAGATCGAACAGATTCCGGATTCTCATTTTTCAATAAAATGGTAAGAAAATTCTTAACCAATGTATAGGTCTTTCCTGCTCCGGCAGATGCATTATATATGGTATAGCTAGACCCCATCTATTTATAAAAAAAGGATATGACAAAAATAGCCAAATCCTTTATATTTTATACACATTGTTAATACGTAAGTTTTATTTTTTCTTGGACTGAAAGGAATATATTAAGTGAAATGCTCCGGGAAGAATAAAAATACTTCCTAACATAAGCGCCCAGGCCAATGATGCTATAGATTTGGAATCACTGCCACTTTCCAGTAATGAAAGATAACCGTTTTTAAACACCACCAGATTAGGGTAATGCTGGTAGGTAACTGCCAGCAAAATCATGACTACCTGAAATCCGGCAAAAATTCTTAATGTTTTAAACCATTTATTTTTTAGTCCGTAAAATACTCCGCCTAATGAAAGAGTAGCCAGTAAAACAGCTATCTGACCGATTGTTTCGCCAAATATCCATTGAATTAGCGGAATTCCTGAATAATGAGCCGCCAGGAAGACCATACCTCCAAATAATACAACAACAAAAGTAAAAACCTTAACTTTTCTGGATAAAAAGTCTTGATCTTCTTTGTCTTTAACCTGTGCCAATGCATAACAGGAAGATAAATATCCACAGATAGCTATGGTAAAAAAGCCTATAGCACAGCCGAAAGGTGTGAGCCAGCTAAAAATATAGGCTTGTAAAAACCCGGTAGCTTCCAAATCTATACTTCCGGCTACTGTGGCTCCTGCTATGATTCCCAAAAAAAACGGTGTGAATAAACTTGATATCGTAAAAATAGCATCATATACATTTTGCCAATCATCCTTTACTGCATCATAATTTCTAAAAGCAAAGGCTGTACCTCTTGCAATAATTCCTACCAGCATTAAAAGCAAAGGAATATGTAAATGGGTGGAAAGTGTGGAATATATTTTAGGAAATCCTACGAAAAGAATTACTATAACAATGATTAGCCACATATGGTTGGTTTCCCAAACTGGCCCCATACCGTTGTACATGATTCTTCTAACTCTTTTTTTGTTTTTCGGACCTGTAAAAAACTCTACTATTCCGGCTCCAAAATCTGCACCTCCTAATAAAATGTATAATCCGATGGCTGTCCACAAAAAAAAGATAACTACGTATAGGTAAAACATTTTATAAGATTTTATTGATTTTAGTATTAAAATTTTCGTCTGTCGGATCGTATAACTTGGGAACCATTTTAATCTGTCTGTAAATTAAAAATGTAACAATTAAAGACAAAGAAATAAATATTCCGGTAAACAAATAGAATGAATATGCTATACCCGGCATAGGGGTTACTGCATCTGCTGTTCTCATAACCCGATAAATAATCCAGGGTTGTCTTCCTACTTCAGTCACGACCCAGCCTGCTTCTAATGCTATATATCCTAGCGGGATTGCAAAAACAAAAAGCTTAAACAACCATTTTTTTTGTAACCAGGATCTTTTCTTTATCAGAGCAATTATATATAATCCCCCTATAATCATTAGCAAAACTCCGAGAGTTATCATAATCTGAAAGGAATAATGGACAATGGAAACCGGAGGTCTGTCTTGCTTAGGAAACTCGTTAAGACCTTTGACAGGAGTCTTGAAATCACCATGTGCTAAAAAGCTAAGCATTCCAGGAATTTTAAGAGCATAATCCACCTTTTCATTTTTTTCATCTACAATTCCCCCTACAATAAAAGGCGTTGAAGGTTCCGTATTAAAGTGAGCTTCCATAGCTGCGAGTTTTTCAGGCTGTCTTTTAGTTACATCCTTAGCTGAAATATCTCCGCTTAAAGGTTGTAATAATGCTGCTATTGAAGCGCATATAGCAGCTATTTTAAACGCTTTTGTATGAAAAAGTACATTTTTTTTCTTTAGGATCATTAAAGCATGTATTCCGGCAATAGCAAACCCGGTAGCTACAAAGGCTGCAAGAATCATATGAAGAGCCTGAGAAAACCAGGCATCGTTAAACATCGCTTTTATGGGATCTATATTTAAATACTGTCCGTTAATGTAATCAAACCCTGCCGGACTATTCATCCACGCATTGGCTGCAACAACCAAAACCCCCGAAGCTAAACCACTTATTCCTACTAACAGGCCTGTAAACCAGTGAAACCAAGGATTAAATCTCCCCCATCCGTATAAGTAAAATCCTAACGCTATAGCTTCAACAAAAAAAGCAGTACCTTCCAATGAAAAAGGCATACCAAATATGGGACCTGCATGCTCCATAAATTTAGGCCACAAAAGACCCAATTCAAATGAAAGCATGGTTCCGGAAACTGCCCCAGTAGCAAAAAGAATAGCTATTCCTTTGCTCCAGGCTTTGGTAATACCCTTATATATTTCATTTTTAGTTCTTAAATATTTGAAATGTGATATTGCCATGAAAATGGGTAAAACCATTCCTATGCAGGCAAAAATAATATGAAACCCTAATGAAAGGGCCATTTGCGAGCGAGCTGCTATAAAATCATCCATCTGTTATTGTAAATATGAGTGCAAAATTATAAAAAGAATATTTTTTTCTCTCTGTATACCTATATAAAAATATTATACCCTCATGAAAAATAAAATATAATTTTGTCCACCAGACAGATAGTTTAATAGTTGATAATTTAATTAAAGGTACTACTTTTTATTTAACTATTATGAATTTAATCTTTTTTGTTTTTTTATTAGTTGATAATTTGATAAAATAAAGACCTGGTGAAAAAGAAGACGTATTGACGGTGAAGCGAGTAGATGCATTTACTTCTTCTTTTTTAATTAATTGCCCTAAACCGGTAAATATCTCATACGTTTTAACCGTTTCATTTTCTTGAGAAATAACAACCTCAAATTTATCTTTCGCCGGATTAGGATATATAAGTATATCACCAGAGGTATCTTTTACTTCCGTATCATTAACATCTAACCACACCTTGGATGTCAGAAGAGAGGCTCTTCTGGGTGAATTAGCTAAAACAGTCAACATTCTTGCTTTTTGATCTTCCGTAAATGTATTCGTACAGGCATCATAGCTATAATCCATATAATTTTCTGTCATATCATTTCCGGGAGCCAACGGACATGAATCTACAATCTGATCACACTCCCAGTTTGCATGAGATGCTGCCGGAGTATCTAAACAATAGTCATTATGACTATCCTTTTCATCCAGCTCACAAGATTCATTATCTCCCCAAATATGTCTTAATCCTAAAAAATGTCCCGTTTCATGGGTTAAAGTACGTCCCTTGTCTAATCTTTCACGATAATTTCCTTCAACTGTATCTGATGAACCAAAAGCTTCCGGATTAATAACTACTCCGTCTCTGTTTGCAATAAATTCAATACCTTTAAGATCCTCAAGACCATCCAGGCCCGAAGCATGTGGAAAGGAGGAATATCCAATGGGAGCCGAGACATACTGAGGAATAATATAAATCACCCAGATATTCATATATTTTTCAGGATCCCATTGTGTTTGAGGTTTTATAGTTTCTTCTATTTGTTGCTTGTTTAAATATTTTCCTACTAAAGGAATTCGATTGATACCATTGGTAGGATTTCCATTCGGATCTATTTTTGCTAACCGAAATTCAATACCTGTATCTACACCTATAGGATTAGTGTTAAATCCACGAGATCCCGGCATTCTTCTAAAATCCTGATTCAACACCTCAATCTGGGAATTAATCCTTTCATCAGAAAGATTACCTCCTTCTCCTATCTTTTCATGTTCTGGTGCCACTACGTGAACAATCACAGGTATGATCTTTACTTCGTCCTTATATCGAGCTGATTTTAATTTTAATTTTGTATTAAGAACTTTTGGAGCCAACCATTCTTCGAATTTTTTTACAGAGGGTTTATAATTGTATTTTTCTTCTAAATACTTTTCGTATTCCTCATTACCACAAAAACTAATTCTAGGCTCAGGATTATTTTTGTTTACATCATTTTTTTCATCTTGATCGATAGTATGATTTTGTGCATTACCATACAAAAAAACAAAACTGCTTGCAACAATAAAGATCTTTTTAACTTCAGCAGTAAATTTATGTTTCATATTTTTTTATTTTAGAACGATTATTAATTATAATTTATATATAATATAATATTACTTGAAAAGTATTATACTTAGCAACCAAATATACAACAATATCAATAAAAAAATACCTATTTTATAAACAAAAGTTAAATTAATCTTTGTTAGCTATTTATAAAAAAAAATGATCTGATTAGTATATAATCAGATCATTTTTTTTAGGATATTAACTTTAACAAAAAGTTACTTTTTTTATTTCGTTTTATCTAATAACCATAAATCTTATTTTTTTATTCCTTTTATCTGTTGAAAGCTTTAAAACATAAATTCCAGGCTCAAAACTGCTGGTAATTATTCTAAAACCGGATTTTGCATTAACTTCTTCATTTTTTGCCATGATTTGACCTACGCTATTATATATTTTATAGCTTAAAGCTGTTTCTTCAGCATCCGGAATTCTCACTTCTAAATTTTCTTTTGCCGGATTAGGGTAAATATAAATGTCTTCATGAGTATCATTTGTTTCTGTTCCACTTTTCCATACTTCGGATTTGGTAAGATTTACTCTTCTAGGAGAATTGGTTAAAACAGTAAGAATTCTTGCTTTTTGATCTTCCGTAAATGTGTTCATACAGGTATCATTGGTATAATCCATGTAATTTTCGGTCATATCGTTTCCCGGATCAGACGGACAAGAATCTACTATTTGAGTGCAATAATAGTTTGCCTGAGATGATGCCGGAGTATCTAAACAATAGTCATTATAACTATCGGTTTCATCGACTATACAAGAAGAATTATCTCCCCAGATATGTCTTAACCCTAATGCATGACCAATTTCGTGGGTTAAGGTACGCCCCTTGTCATAGGGTGAACTGTAACTTCCGGAAACTATATCCGAAGTTCCAAAAGCGGACCAACGAATAATTACTCCGTCAGTATTAGCTGTAAATGGAGCTTCCATTCCTTGTAATCCTGAATTTGCAGGAAACTGTGCATATCCTAAAGTTCTGTCCAAATCACCTCCAAACTCACAAACCCAGATATTGAAATATTTTTCAGGGTCCCATTGGGTTCTTGGCTTTAAAACATTTTCAATATTACTTGAATTCCAAACATATCCGGGAATCTGTACTCTGTTAATACCATTAGTTTCTTTACCGTAAGGATCTACTTTTGCCAGACGAAATTCAATTTCCATATCTGCTCCTACCGGATTATCATTATACCCTCGTGTGTTCAGCATTTTCCTGTAATCCTGATTTAACACAGTGATTTGAGAAATTACCCGTTCATCAGAAATATTTGCTCCTTCTCCTACTACAGTACCATTATGAACCACATGAACTACTACAGGTATAATAAAAACTTCTCCGTCTGTTTTACCAGTAGATAATAATCGCTTCATATTTTTAGCTTTTGGAGCTATCCACTTTTCAAATTCTGAATCAGACAACCGTTTGTCTTCTTTGTTTTGCAAGTACTTTTCATATTCAACGGTTGCACATCGAATATAGCCTGTTTGCGGATCCTCTCCGAACTCCGGCACAGAGGATCCAAATATTTTATTTTTTTGCTGAGCCTGTATGTTTATTGAACATACAACGACCAGAATATATATACATAATTGCCTGATAATCCCAATAAGCGCTTGTTCTTTCATAATCATAATCATTGAATTTACAAAAATACTACTTATTTGTTAGACACACTTTATCCTTTAGCTATTTTACTATCCTATTTATTACTTTATAAATTTAAAAAACTTCTAAACTAATCAGAACTAATTAACTATTAAAAGGATAAAGTGCTTACCTTTGTAATAAAGAACTTAAAAATGAAAATTAAATTATTAATTACCGTTTCTATTCTAGCATCTGTTTTATACATAAGCTGTACTCAAAAAAATAAATCTTCTGACAATCAGACGGCAACGCCTATATCAAAATCTTTATATGATTTTAAAGTTAATGATATTAATGGGAAAATTTTTGATTTGTCTGAACTAAAAGGTAAAAAAGTGATGATAGTCAATGTGGCTTCGAAATGTGGAAACACACCTCAATATGCTGATCTGGAAAAGCTTTACCAAGATTATAAGGAAAAAAACTTTGTGATTTTAGGTTTTCCTGCTAATAATTTCTTAGAACAGGAACCTGGTACAAATGAAGATATTAAGAAATTTTGCACTTTGAATTACGGTGTAACTTTTCCTATGATGTCAAAAATATCAGTTAAAGGATCCGATATGGCTCCCCTTTATCAATGGTTAACCCAAAAGAAGGAGAACGGAAAATTAGATTCTGAAGTTGAATGGAACTTTCAAAAATACTTAATTGATGAAAATGGTCAATTGGTAGAAGTTATTCATCCTAAAGAATCTGTTTTATCGGATAAAGTTTATAACTGGCTAAATAAATAGTAGTAACCATTTAATTATTACTATTACTGCTTATATATAAAACTTTATAAAAAAATAAACTGAGGGTATTTATCTGTTTGTTATTCCAGTATTTTTTGGAAGGCAGAAATGTTTTCTTGTGATTTACTTCTGTCGTAAACAGCAAATATTATTTTTTTAAAACATTGAGAATATTTTCCTCCTTCCTTAACGTAATTACAGAAATAACGGGCTACATCTTCCGGATTATTCCGAAATACGCCACAGCCCCAAGCGCCCAATACAATAGCATCTGCTCTGTTTACTACAAAAACAGATAATATTTTATCCAGTCGCTCTCTCATGGTTTGTTCTGCATATTTTAATTCTCCCGGGTTATTCTTTGCTGCTGCGCCCAGATTAACTGCCGGACTGGTAAGTATATCTGCAAAATAAGGATCTTGCAATAGATATTCATCACTATCTTTAAAAAATATAACTTCGGGGCTGTAGATCATGTAATCTGAATATAAGTAGGTTTTCCTGCTCCGGTTAAACTCATACATTTCTTTATAATATTTAGTCAATGTAGGATACAAAGTAGATGCTCTTGTTAAGCTTTCTTCCTGAGCTTTTGCATTTCCTAAAAATCCTCCACCTGGATTTTTTGCGGATGCAAAATTCAGAGCAGCAATTTTCATATTCTTATCAATTAAATCTTCAATTGCCTGCTGTGTAGTTTTATTAACTACTGATATTTTAGTAGAATATTTTTTTTCGCAAATACTCCTTTCGAAATCATTTTTAAATTTTGAAAAAGATTCCGGCGTATATAAAATGGATGCATCTACAGATAATCTGATTTTCTCTTTAATATCAATTATTTTGTTCTCTAAGGTATAATGCCCTTCATCTATAATTTTCAATGCCTGCTGTCCTGTCTTTATCTTTATTTTTCCTTTCATCTTAATTTGTTTTTGTACAGTTGTTCATTTTCCTCGTCATAACAAACAAACAGGATTGTTTCAATATATTTATTTTCTTTTTTAAAAAAATATTGCACAGTATTAATTGCTATTTCAGAAGCTTCATTTTTAGGAAAGTGATATATTCCGGTGCTTATATTTGGGAAGGCAACTGATTTAAGCTCTAATTTATCAGCGATTCTAAGTGAATTTATATAACATTGCCTTAACAAATCTTTTTCATTTTTATTTCCTCCATTCCAAACCGGTCCTACTGTATGAATAACATAGCGAGCAGGAAGGCAACCTGCGGCTGTATAAACAGCTTCTCCTGTATTGCATTTACCTTGTCTTGCCCTGATTTTTTGGCATTCTTCTAAAATTTGCTTTCCTCCTGCCCTATGTATAGCACCATCAACTCCACCACCACCTAACAGCGAAGAATTGGCTGCATTCACAATTGCATCAACATTTATTCGCGTTATATCACCTTTTATAATCTGTATTCCCATATCGTATTGTGTAATATTTACGCAAATATAATTCTTTTTTTTGATTTATCTCAATATTATGCAAAGAGACTTACAACATTATTTTTGAGAGTATTTAAAAGTAGCTAAAGAAATTTATAAAAATACCATCAGGATATACAAAAAATTATCAAGTTATATAATTTCTTATTACCTTATATAAAGAGCCTAAAAGGAAATACACTGAATGTTTCATTATAAAAAATATCAATAAAGTAAAGACTGACTAGCTTCTCTAATTAAAGTGATTATTTTCTAATAAAATATTGAATTAATAAAACTAAAATTTCCAATTACAAACTAGATTTTCAATAATTTCACTTGCGTATAGTCTTTTATATTTTTCTATCCAGTGTTCTGGTATACCATTAGTTCCTTTTAATGCTCCGATAATTTGCGAACAGATGGAACAAACAGTATCAGTATCTCCGCCTAAGGCTGTTAAATTTAAAATTATTTCTTCTAAAGAAGACTCATGTATTTTCTGAGCAGCAAATAAAGCAACTGGAACGGAATCTACAACATACCCTGTAGGTCGTGGCACAGTTTTTAAATATTGTAAAGGTTCATTTTTAAACTTTTGAAATTCAAGTAATTTATCTCTTATTAAAGTATCTGGTAATAAAGGAATAATCTTTTCTATTAAGTCGGAATATCCACACCATTTACCTCCAATAGCATATTTTATAGCATAGTAAACAGCTAGCGCACCAATATATGCTTCATCATTTTTATGTGTTATATTACAAATATCTTTTATGATGAAATTTTCTGAAACATTTTTAAATGCGAGGGGAGCTATTCTCATTGCAGCTCCGTTTCCTGCTGCAAATTCACCTGACCTTCCAACTAAAGCCCAATGTCCTCCCACCTGAAGTTCACGTAAAGCTTTCAATGTAGCAGAACCCACACCCGTTATCCGCCCTTTATTATACCAGTTTAAAAAAGAATTTGCTACCTCTTCGGGCTTGATTATCTTTTTATCATATATTGCTTCACAGGTTGCCAAAGTCATTTGAGTGTCATCGGAAATTTGCCAATTAAAATCCCATTCAATTATATCTCCAGGTTCAGACCCCTCATATCTGTTTCCTATACAATCTCCTATAGTACCAGCTATCAGGCTGCCTCTCAAACGTTCAATTAAATTTATACTATTCATTTACTATCTTTTACACATATTAAACCTTCATTGCGACAAGTTGATGCAAGATAAAAAATAAAAAGGCAATTATTCAAATGAATAATTGCCTTTTGAGAAGTATAATTATCAGTTGTCTATTGTATAGGTTTTACGCATATTACCCTATAAGGAGTATTGCTATTAAAAACTGCCTGAGCACCCGCATTTTGATCAGAAGTAGTAACACCATCTGAAAATAAAACCGTTCTACCAAAGGAAGTATTATATTTGGTTGATGACCAATAATAATTTCCTGAAACAAATCCATAATTAGCTACTGGAGCATTACCATTCATTTTAATTATTGCAAAAGCAGATGCGAGCTCATATAAGTTAGGAACACGCCAAGTTCCTGCGGGACTAAGATTTGCACAATATGTTGTAGCACCAGATTGTGAACTAGCCTGAGGCCCTCCGCCAAATACAACATTTAGCTCTGGAAAATAATAGCCGTTAGCTGTTTGTTTTAAATCAAAAGTAATTGTTTCTACTACTTGTGGGTTCGTAACACTTGTAAAAGTTATAGTAGCACTGCTATTTAAATCTTTTGCAGGATTTATTCCTGCTAGATTAAATAGGAACTCAGTTTTCCCACTTGGACCAGATGTTGTAATTAATGAAATTAAATTATTGGGGTCATCGGTTACACTTGCAACCCATTCGGCATTGGAAGAAACAGTAGCTTTTATTTGAGCTTGCTGAGTATCTACATAATAAACCGAAGCAAAGACAGGAACTATAAAATTAGTTGTCTGTCCGTTATTCTTTTTTTTACCGGCTTTCCACTGGGTTCCATCCCAAATATAAACACCTTCCTCTAATGCTAAGGACGCATCTGGATTGGGTACAACATTCACATTAAAAACAACCAGCCCTGTATGCTTTTGTTTTTCTCCTTCATTTTCTTCAGAAGCTTTTAAAGTAGGAACTAATGAAGTCCTAGAAACTAAATTGACTCTGGGAAGTAAAATCCCTTTACTGGAATTTGCTTCACTTCCTGAGGTCTTAAGCTCTTTAATCTGTAGTAGTGCACCTGATTCAGGAATTTCATCCATCCCTATAGTTACTTGTGCATAAAGTGAGGATAACCATAAAGGTGTAAAAAAGATAATAGTTAGCTTTAAAATGTTCTCAATTTTCATCATTTTTTTCAAATATTAATTCTGCAATTTTAAAAAAAATTAAAAGTATTAAAAAACAGAAACGACTGTTATTGAGAAATTTAACGCATATTCATTCTGTTTGAATAAATTTTTTTACAATCAGAAAACAAATAAAAAATACCGGATAAACATTTTTTTCATTTTTTTAACATTAATTCTTGAATAAAGTATCAATTCAGCTAAATTTTTCAATATGTTTTTACATTATATTTATCTTAAACTGAAAGTCATTCCCAAGTAACTAATGAATAATATATCGTGTTATTTATGATTAAAATGATGAATTTTTTTATTTTATAAATAAGCTGAACCTAATTACAAATGCCTGATTTTTTATAATCAGGCATTTATACATATTTAAGAATTTTATTTTATTATTTTAAAATTAAATTTATTTATCAATATAATCTTTGAATGGATATATATATACGTCTAAAATTATCACTATTATCTGCTGTATCATTATTATCGACATTAGGGAAATAATAAACTCTATACCATTTCTCATCCAATGAGATGTCCATAGTTAATACTTCCTGACTTGTACTTCCTGTATCGGTAGTGGAGGCTGAGCCTCCATCACTTGTCAATTGATTCACACCATAGTTAAGATATATACCATTGTCCAAATTTATCCAACCTCCATTTGCAGCCATCACTATATTAGCCCCATTAGATCTATCCACATTAGTTAAAGCTGAAAACCAAATTTTTACTGGAGAACTTGAAATATTTACTAATCGAGGATTGAATGAAACCGTTCCGGGGCCACCGTTACTACTATCTGTAAAGTAGCCGTCTAATCTGATTTTTCCTCCGATTATAGGTAAATCAGAAGCAAAATTATTAAGCCAATTGGTTGCAATAGTGCCATTCGCACCCCCACCGCCTATGGACGCATCTATATTAGGACTTTTATAATATACAAGCTCTCCCAGAGAAATTCCATCTCCGGCACCCACTATGGCACTACAGGTCTGACCTCCTATGGATATCTCAAAAGTGGTTGTTTGCGGAGAAGTTACTGTTGGAGTTCCAGATATTGTATAATTTAGGGTACCTGAACCAGTAGCAAAGTTACCTGCAGCTAAAGTAGCTGTTAATCCATTAACCGGCCCAACGGTCTGAGCATCATATGTACCTCCGTTTCCCCCTGTGTAAGGAATATCCATAACGCCAGTATACGCCGTACCTGATGTATAGGTTGTAGGAGTTAAAGTTACTTTATTACAAACAATGGAACTAATAGTACCGGCAGAAAGGGAACGCCCATCCAGAGCTCTCCATTCTGTTCCATTCCAGAAAACGTACCCAACATAATTCAGTGTTGATACTTCGCCCAGATTAAAAACCAATAGACCTAAAGCTGGATTGTTTATAGTTGTTTTATCTGTAATAGACGATAAGGATACCCGCGGACCTAAAAATCCTCGTTTACTTCCACTTGCCAGTTCTTTCACATTGATTTCCAAAATAGAAGACGCATCTGGCGTCATTGTCCCTATCCCTACACTTCCAGCAGAAGTAACCACAAAATCATTAGATTGCTGAACTGCTGTTGGAACATCGGCTGTGGGGTTATCTTTCGCTCCATCTATGTGTAAAACAGCCTGCGGATTTAAGGTATTTACACCTACCTGACCTGACAAAATTGTAATAGAGGAAATAAAACCTAATAAATGTAATTTAATTTTCATGTTATAATTGTTGTTAAAGTTTTTTTATGTTAAAAAAAAGATTTTAATTTAGTGTTTACTGAAGTATCTTTTAATTCTTGTCTAATTTAGTGCATTTATTTAAATTAACCTAACCTATTCATCATAAAAACAACTTTTACTATACAATTATTCAATAAAGAACTATAAAAAATCATAAGCAATTGATTATCTATTAAATAAATACAACAAACATATCATACTATCATTTAATAAATTATTTGAGCAATATATCAATACCTGTTTTATTTACTGCTCTCCTCTATATAAACGGGATGTACATATTCGGTTAACCAAACCCCATTCACTGATTTATGAAATATTATACCTTCTTTATACATTTTTCCTGAATGTATGGTTAATACTACAGATTTCCCATGTCTTGCCCCGACTTTATTTGCAGTTTCTTTAGTACTGCTTAAATGTACATGCTGTCTACTCATTTTAGTAATACCCTGTTCTCTAATTGAGGATAAAAAACGTTCTGCCGTTCCATGAAATAAAAATTCCGGAGGTTCAACAGGTTCAAATTCCATATCTATAGGGATTGAATGTCCCTGATTAGCCCTTATTTTGGTTTTATCATTATTAAATGAATATCTTTTTTTATCATTAGATTCTACAATTAGTTCTAATTCTTTTTTAGTAAAGTAGATTTTATGTATGCTTGATTTTCGTATTAATTCCTCTACATCCGCCCACCCGTTTCTATCTAAGTCTAAATCTATTTTCTTGGGTTCGTGACGAAGGATAAGGCTTATAAATTTGCCTATGTTCTTTCTTTCTATATCATCCATCATATTTTGTTTTTTCTTTTTTAATCGAAATCATATATGTATGTATTAATGTCCATTTTAATCAGAGTATTTATAATTAAAGGCTCTATCATTTCCCATTTACCTCCGGCTAATCCACAACCTATACGAGGCATGTGTACACTGGCTTGTAAATCTTTTGCCTGTTGAGCTAATTTTGTAAGACAAGATTCTACTGCTTCGTAACGGATGGGTACTCCATTACTTCCTGTTTTTGTACCTCTTTGTCCAATCATATTAGCTACGTAAATATACTTTTCTACTTGAATAAGCTCTATCTCTCCTAACTTGAAATTATTCTTATTTCTTTCTCTATGCCATAGGCAATAGGATTTTTCGGGCTCCGCCCATCTTTTAGATATAGCTAAAACAAATCCTTTCCCCCAGCCCCCGATATCGTTACAAATATGTGCTATAATTTTTACTCCTCCTGCTTGCGGAGAGGTAGCATCTCCTTTTAAATAATTAATAGCTTTAATTTTTTCTTTATTATCCATCAGTTTTAATCTCATAATTATTCAAATTCATTTAATTTTCATCCTTTATCTCTAAAAGTTTACTTCTTTATTTTATGTATGTTTCTTTCCAACCTATCGCAAAGATTTTTAATATCTTCAGCCCTAGCTAAACGGTTTATCCAGTGTTGAGGTATTGCATCAAATCCGTAAAGTAACCCGGCCAGCCCTCCGGCAATTGCAGCCGTTGTATCCGTATCACCACCTAAATTTACTGCTTTTAAAACCGTACTTTGAAAAGTATCCTCTTTTAAAAGACACCAAATAGACGCTTCCAGGCTGTCTAAGACATATCCTGAAGAGCCTATTCTGTCTTCTTCTAAATTTGCAATATTGTTATTTAGAATCCTATTAAACAGCTTTACTTCCTGAGTATCAAATTCATTATCGCTCAGAAAAGCACTTACTTTATCTTGCATTTCATAATATGCCTGAATTTTGTCTTTTCCTTGTGCTATCTCTATTGCATACTGCACATATATAAAGCATGAAAAAACCGATCTGAAGTGTGCATGGGTAATACCTGAAACTTCTTTTACTGTGTTAAAAATTTCTTTTACTTCCCGATCTTTAAGATAAAATACCAGAGGAATAATTCTCATTAGTGAACCATTTCCATTATCTTCTTCGAAAAAATTTCCTGAAAACTTAGGTGATTCTCCTTTGATAAGTCTCAAAATTGAGTTACGGGTGCTTCCACCTACATCGAAAACCTTTCCATGAGCTGCCCAATGTCCATATTTATACCATTTCACAAAACGTTTGGCAATAGAATTTAAATCATACCGGTAAGTTAAGCTATCTGCTAAACAAAATGTTAAGGAACTATCATCAGACCAGGTTCCTGGTGGTTGATTCCAACACATAAAACCCATCATATCTACTACAGGATTTACTTTTAAATACTCCCTGCTTTTAAATTCAACCGGAACCCCTAAAGCATCTCCAATAGCAACTCCAAATAATGTACTATGTATTGGCTTATTCATCATTATATAACTGTCTTTAGCACATGCTCTAAAAATTCCTTCATCCCCTCTGAAGCACTTTTCCTGATGTAATTTACTGATTCTAAAGTTTCTTCTTCAGGATTGGGATCGATCAAATATACAGGAATACCTTTTCGTGCATAAAAAACAAGAAAAGCAGCCGGATAGACCTGTAGGGAAGTTCCTACTATAAGTAAAATATCAGCACTTTCAACTTTTTTCTTTGCCTCTTCAATCATGGGTACTTCTTCACCAAACCAGACTACGTTAGGACGCAACTGAAAGCCATCGGATGCTAAATCACCTATAACTAAATCTTTATCAAATATTGACACTAAATCAGGATTTTTTTCACTTCTCATTTCTGTTAGTTTCCCGTGAAGGTGTAGCACGTTTGTTGAACCGGCTTTTTCATGTAAATCGTCTACATTTTGTGTAATAACTTGAACACTCAATGTATTTTCTAAATCTTTGACCAACTTATGTGCCTTGTTGGGTTGTATGTCTTTCAATTTATTTCTACATAAGTTATAAAAATCCAACATTTTTTGCGGTTCCCTTTCCCAACTTTTAATTGAAGCTACTTCTTTTGGGTTATAATTTCCCCATAATCCATCTAGATCTCTGTAAGTACTAATCCCACTTTCCGCGCTGATACCAGCTCCTGTCAATACAACTAAATTTTTCACCTGATGCTTTTCTATTTATATTATTTTAAACGTTCTCTCACTTCCATAAGGGCAAATCCTAATAGGTTCTTTCCCTTCCATAATCTTGGATTTTCAGCTGAATCATTATCCTGCGCCATACCTATTCCCCATATTTTATCTACCGAACTAGCTTCCACCAATACTCTATCTTTAGTATTCACTAAAAATTCTTTCAGCTCTTCATGTTGAGAAAATTTGTAAAAATTTCCTTCACAAACTAAATCAAAGCTATTTTTTTCCCATATAACAGGATCAAAATTTCTAACTTTTCTTCCTAACTTTTTAGCTTCAGCCGGAGATTTCGCAATCAGAATTTTTTCAAGTATTTCTTTATCATAAAAAAGCTCGGCTTTTTTTGCCATCATCCAGTGTTCTGCGGAAGCATAGCTAACTCCGTTAACCATAAATTTACTTTTCCACCACTGGCTGAAACATGATTTTGTTATTGTACCGTCTTTTGAAGGTGCATGTCCCCAAAAGAAAAGATATTTAACTTTTTCCTTTTTTTCAACTGTATTGAGCAACCATTGTATGTTATAGGTAGTGTGTTTCATCTTTAATTGTTTTAAATTTCAAAATAAAATCCATTTTTAGATAATTCTTCATATTTATTTTTATCAAAGCTATATACTTTTGCTGCTCTATGGGGAGAGCCACTCACTAACTCATTTTGATCTATAAGTAAATGAGTACTCAATATTTTTTTTCGAAAATTTCTTCTATCCAATTCTGTTTGAAGAACTGTTTCATATAATTTATGTAAATCAGGCATTGTGAATTTTTCCGGTAATAATTCGAATCCTATAGGTTTGTACTTTATTTTACCTTTTAACCTTTCTTTTGCAGAGTCAACAATCGTTTTATGATCAAAGGCCAACTCGGGAATTTCAGAAACCGGAAACCATTGAACTTTTGAGGTAAATAAACCAGCTTCTGCCTTATAGTCTGATAGCTTAACTAATGCATAATACCCAATACTAATCACCCTAAACCTGGGATCTCTCTCAACTTTTGTAAATGTATACAACTGTTCCATAAAAATATTTTCCAACAAAGTTTCTTGTTTTAATATTCTTCTGGCACAATCATCAGCATCCTCATTCATATCAATAAACCCTCCGGGCAATGCCCACTTACCTAAAAATGGCTCGATGGCTCTTTCAATCAGTAAGATTTTTAATTCTCCCTCATCAAATCCGAAAATTACACAATCTGCGGTAACTGCAGGACGGGGATATTCATAAATATACTTGCCTCTTTTTTCCATGTTTTATATGCGTGATTTATACACAAATGTACTACATTTTATTTATGAGAAAAAACTTTTTTGCGTTAATTTTACACATTTACTTTAATACCAAAAAAAATCCCTTTATTAAGGGATTTTTTTATATTTTGCTGCGGCCGATATATTTTAAATACTATAGCAAACTTATAATCTATAATTTTCGTCCATTTCTTTTTTCATTTTATCAAATGTATCTATAACTTCCTGCTCTGGTTTTTTTGTAAGAAGACTAAAAATAATAATCATCAGGAAAGATAATGAGAATGCAGGTATCATCTCATAAATTCCAGTACTGTTATATAATCCTGCATACGTCCAGACTAATACTGTTATACCTCCGGATAACATACCAGCAACAGCTCCAGCAACCGTCATTCGTTTCCAATACAAACATAAAATAATTACCGGCCCAAATGCTGAACCAAAACCAGCCCATGCATTCCCTACCAGATTAAGAATACTGTCTTTGGGTGTTAAGGATAATAATAATGCAATAATAGCTACCCCTAATACAGCAAGACGACTTACCAAAAGAGCCTCTTTCTCGGATGGCTTTTTATTTATAAATGCTTTATAAATATCTTCAGTTACAGAGCTGGAAGTAACCAACAGCTGAGAAGAAATTGTACTCATAACAGCAGCTAAGATGGCAGAGAGGAGAAACCCTGTAATTAACGGATGAAATAATACCCTTGTAAAATAGATAAAGATAGTTTCTGCTTTTTCTTTAGAAGAATCAAATTCAATCATAACTGCAGAATCAAATTTACCTATATAAGCAATCCCAATTAATCCTACTAATAAAGCTCCACCAACAGTAAAGATCATCCATCCTATCCCTATCCCTGTAGCTTTTATCAAATCTTTTACTGAATCAATAGCCATAAAGCGAACTAAAATGTGCGGTTGTCCGCAATAACCTAATCCCCATGCTAATAATGAAAAAATACCAACTACAGAAATATTTGAAAATAAGTTTAAATAATCAGGACCTTTTGCTTCTATTTCATGTATAGTTTCAATAGGTCCGCCTAAAACTATTATAGCTACAGTTGGTACAACTACTAAGGCCAAAACCATAATAGCTCCCTGAACAAAATCCGTAAGACTCACGGCAAGAAAGCCACCTAAAAAAGTATATATTACTACAACCAAGCTGGTTACTATTAGTCCTATATTATAATCTATACCAAATGAAGATTCAAATAACCTTCCTCCAGCTACCATTCCCGTTGAGGTGTATAAGGTAAAAAATACCAATATTAAAATGGAAGAAATAATTTTAAGAATTTTAGACTTATCATTAAAACGGTTTTCAAAAAATACAGGCAGTGTAATTGAGTTTTTAGCTACTTCAGTATATACACGTAAGCGTGGAGCTACAAAAATATAATTTAAAAAAGCTCCAATAGTCAAACCTACAGCTATCCATGAAGCAGATAAACCTACCATATACATAGCTCCTGGCAATCCCATCAATAACCATCCGCTCATATCGGCTGCCCCAGCTGATAAAGCTGTTACGGCTGCCCCCATTTTTCTTCCTCCCAAAAGGAACTCCTCGGTATTGCTGGTTGCTTTTTTATAGGCATAAAAACCTATCGCTAACATTAAGAGAAAATAAGCACCAATAGAAATTAGTTCGTATACATTCATATTTTATAATTATAGTTAAAATTTTATTTCGCGCCCTAAGATAGTAAATAATACAAAAATGAGTAAAAAAAAGTCAAGATAAAATAAAATTAATAACAATTATGTTTGTTATTAATATTTTCAGCATTTTAATTACATCTTATTAATTTCATAACTTTAACCCTAATAGTTAGTTATGATTTTTATCATGTGCAGTAAATGTAAGATTTTTATATTACTTATTGTTTATTATTTTATTGAATAACCTGACCTCAGCACTTTTTTTATCTAATATTTAAAGAAAAAACTTAAAGAAAAAACAGTGTTAAGGTCTAATTTTTAAAATTAATCTAAAATATATATATTAATCTATTGAATAAAAAACCTATTTAATTTATCTATTATCTACTGTTAATAGCTAATTTTGCATTTCTATTAATTATAATACTTAGATTTAACACATATGATAATTTCCGGAGTAAAAAAAAACTTAACAAACCAAGACTATAGAATACTAGGTTTATCAGCGCTAGGTGGCGCTCTTGAGTTTTATGATTTTATTATATATGTATTTTTTGCCAAACAAATTGAAATGCTGTTTTTTCCTCCGGAAATACCGAGGTGGCTTTCTCAGGTGCAAACTTATGGGATTTTTGCTGCCGGCTACTTGGCACGTCCTTTTGGAGGAATTATCATGGCACATTTCGGAGATCGATTGGGTAGAAAAAAAATGTTCGCCTTTAGTATATTTTTAATGTCGGCACCTACGTTACTCATCGGTTTTTTACCTCCTTTTCATACAGCAGGAATTTTAGCTCCATTCTTACTATTATTTATGCGGATTTGTCAGGGTGCTGCCGTTGGTGGTGAAATTCCAGGTGCCTGGGTATTTGTTTCGGAACACGTACCTACTCAGAAAATAGGCCTGGCTTGTGGAATTTTAACGGGAGGCTTAACATTAGGTATTCTTTTAGGTTCTTTAGTTTCTACTTTGATCAACACTTTTTATTCAGCTTCAGAAGTTTTATCTTATGGATGGAGGCTTGCTTTCATATTGGGTGGTATTTTCGGATTAATTTCTATGTTCCTCCGGAGATGGTTAAAAGAAACTCCTATATTTTCGGAAATGGCAAAAAGAAAAAAACTGGATAAAAATGTTCCAGTTAAAACGGTCATTTCTAAACATAAACATTCAGTAATAGTATGTATGCTTTTAACCTGGGTGTTATCGGCAGGTATAATGGTTGTGATATTACTAGCTCCTAGTTATTTACAATCTGTATATAAATTTCCTGTTATTATTTCTCAAGAAGCAAACAGCATAGCTATTGCCGGGGTTACCCTAGGCTGTATTCTTTCAGGATTAGCTGCAGATAAGATTGGCTTTAGCAAAACTCTTATTGCGGGTTCTTTATTTTGCATTGTTAGTACCTATATATTTTATACTACTTTGTCTTCACACCCAGAACTACTTTTTCTAACTTATGGCCTGGCTGGTTTGGGCGTAGGAGTTGTAGGTTGTTTTGCCTTTTATATGGTCAGAAGTTTTCCGGTTGAGATACGATATTCAGGAGTTTCATTTTCATTTAATATTGCCTATGCTTTTGCCGGCGGTCTTACTCCTTTATTAATTTCTCTTCTTACAAATTTTGTAAGTGTACTGGCCCCTGCATATTATGTTATAGTTCTATTCTCCATCGGTTTGCTTTTAGGAATATATTTATTACGGATTGAAAAAAAATAATTTTTATTTACCTAATCTGAAGAACTCTTAACATATATTGAGATTTAAATAAAAAAACAACAGTTTAATCTTATACTTTTTGATTTAATTTTTGAACAAAAAATTAATTATAGATTAATGAAATATTTTTATTCTCAATCAGTAAAAATAAAACTATTTAATGTGTTGCAGATTTTTTTATCAATTTTATGGAAAGAAGAAATGAAACAACAGTCAATCCTAATAAGGTAAAAACAAAATAATCCCAACCTTTCTGCGCATAAATAATACCTGTTCCTGTACCAATAATACTAGAACCCACATAATAAAATAACCAATATATGGAGGTTGCTGTACTTTTCCCTTCTTTGGCATGTTGTGATACCATACGACTGGCTAAAGTATGTGTAGCAAAAAAACTAAAGGTAAAAAGTCCTAAACCTATGATTATAAATACTAAATTGTTCGGTAGCATCAATAATAATCCTACTATTATTAATGAGCCCGGAATTCTTATCAGCTTGTAAGGGGGATGTGCATCTGACCATTTCCCAATAGTTATAGAACCTATAACGCCTGTAACATACATTAGGAAAATAAAGGCTATCAGGTAATGCGGCAGGGAGAATGGAGGTCTTTCTAAATGTATACCCAGGTAATTGTATAAAGCAATAAAACTTCCCATTAACAATCCTGCTACCAAATATAAACGAATCATCATTCGATCGTTCAGAAAACTTTTCATTAATTTTAGTTTTTCATTTACGGATGTATTTTTTGGATTAAAAAAACGCGAATCCGGAAATAAAATTGCGAATAGAATTCCTAAAATTAATGTAAAAATTCCCATAATAACCACTGTATCTCTCCAGCCTATCCATCCGGATAAAAGACCTGCAATTACCCTACCGCACATACCTCCTGTAGTATTCCCACTTAGGTACATACTTATCGCAAATCCTAATGTTTTAATATCCACCTCTTCTGATAAATAAGCTAATGCTACTGAGGAAACACCCGCTAAAACTATTCCTTTTATTAAATTCAGAATAATCAATAATGAAAAATTAAAAACAAAACCAGATAAAATAGTCAACAATGAGGAAATAATAAGAGAAAATACCATTACATTTTTTCTAGATATTGAATCTGCTTTGAATGCTAGGAAAAACAAGCCAATTGCCATTCCCATTGTAGAGGATGATACTGTCCAGCTACTTTTCGCCGGTGAGACTATAAACTCTCCTCCGACTAATGAAAGCATAGGCTGAAAAATATACAATTGTGCAAAAACACATATTCCTGAAAGAAAAATGCAAAACTCGATCCTGTTAAATCTTTTACTGTTCTTCTTTGCTTTATCTACAGATTCGTTGTGCACCAAAAATTCATTATCGGATCTTTCCATCTTTAAATCTTAAAAAGCTACACGTTGATTTTAATTAAAAAATGATTAAATTATGCTTAGCGAATTTATGCAATTCATTTTATCTGTAAATTACAAATTATAGTTTTCAACTACATTTACATTAAATACCTACAATCGAGAATAAACTTGAATTTAATTGTAAAAATCCTAGATTACGTATTTTATATTTACTTTTTATTGGTGTATTAAGATCAATTGCCAATTCTTATCTAAGGCACAACGAGATAACAAAGAAATTTTATTGTTATAATTCTATCTATTTTTAAATTTATATAAAATTAAATTATTATTTTTTTGAATCTTTCTATTAAAATCCGGATATACTCTATTTAAAAAGTACTGATATAAATCAGGCAATTAGTTTCTTTATATTTTAAGTTCTACAAATTCTTTACTAAAATTTGAATCAAGTATTTTTCTCCATTTTTTCATGGAGTTGAAAGCATTCGCTTCCGGATATAAAAAATAATCAAGTACTGTTGGATTTATTAAAGAATCTGAACGAAGTTTTACTCCTGAGCCACTCATGTCTCCTAATCCAACAATTGCTGTTTTTTTAATCAAACTCAGATCAATATAAGAACCTGCAATCTTCGTTTTAAATACCTGAGCAGGATAAAACAGTTTATATTTGGCTGAAATTGTTGAAAGCTCACCGGCACACATATGATAAAAACTTGTAATCTTAATTCCATGTATTTCTGGAACAACGAATACAGAGTCGGGGTTAAAACCGGCATGAGTAATTCCCAGTGATTCCAATAAAACAAGACTTTCAATCATACGGGAATAAATCCAGTTTATATGTTTTACTTTCTCATTTGCCTCAATTTTTTTTATAACAGTGCTTAATGGAATACATTTATACTGGGAAATATATTGTAATTCGCTTCCTTCAAACTCCAGATTTGAGGGAAAGTAATTCATAAAATGTAAAAATGAGTCTTTATCAAAATTTGTTTTAGCAATATGAATAAGTTTATCATAATTACTTTTTGATTTTTTCAATAATTGAATATCCCCTTTCCACCTGTGTAATCTATAATTAGTATTAAATTTCCCGGATTCATCATTATATTCTTCTCCTTTTTCATAAAAATTTTTCAACATATTTAAATGTGTTACTATTTTTTGAGAATCCAAGTCTTTATTTAAATCCGGATGAAACAATTTAACTAATTGTTTATATTCTAATTCCGATTTACATATATCCGGATACCAAGTACTAGATAATATATTTTTGATGTAAGTTTTCATTTTAATATATAAATTTATTGTTAGTGACTATAACCAGTCTGGCTGACTTTTAAAATATATTTTTTCGACTGAATCCTGTAATAAGCTATCTCCCAGCTCTTTCATAAACAACTCTTTTTCAATCAACTGATCCATACAAGTGAAAATAAGATTTTTTCTACTACTCATATTGTATATTTTATCGCAGGTTAATGAATGTTTAATAAGGGAAAAATCTAACTTTGATATACTAAAGTTTCCCTGCCAATTATTTGCCTGATTAGTCTCTTCTGAGGTATTTTTAAGTTTTATAGAATCACTGTCTGAGAATGGACCGTTTCCGTGCCTTGTCTGATAGCATCTACTAACGTACCATGTGCTAATTTCTTTATTATGAAACTGATTTTCACCTATAATTTTCAAAGCATTTTTAGAGGTAGTATTTGACCGGGTTACGTGAGGAAAAAAGCCAAAATTCTGATCTAATAAAATCCCTTGTGAACCCTCAAACACCATGTGTTTATACTTGAGATGGATTTCACTTAAAACATGTATTTTACAAAATTGCTGAAAAAACTCTATACTTTCTTTCCACCCATCCATTGCATGACACACTTCTTGTTCATAAATAATCTGCGAGCTCATATTTAATTTCCTAACCTTTTCTTTATAATATTTTTCGATTAATGAAAATTTAGTATTATAAATGTAAGGGGTAAACAAATCATTGGCATATAAATTATAAAACTCTTCACTTCTTTCAAGTGTCGCTCCAAAGCCTACTCCGCAGGTACCATGACCATTGATCATTGAGATAGTTCTATTATACGCTAAATCAAAAGGAGTAGTAATATTTACCATCGGATGAACATACATCTTTAACTCTGAGCTTAGTTTATTTTTTAAAGTATTATATTCTTCAAATAATCCTATGGGGTACATAGTACAAAATTCACTTATATAGGTAGATGCATTACGAAAAGACCCTGAACCAAACTGTGAAAATATATGTCGTTTTCCTGATTCGGTAATAACTGTATGCCCACATTGGTGCCCACCTGAAAATCTAATAACCAATGTATTTTTATCTGAGAGAGAATGGACACACTGTCCTTTACCCTCATCCCCAAAACCTGTTCCTAAAACTATATGTATCATACTATTTTTTTTATAACATCCGGGGTTTTATTATGTATAATAATCCCCCGGATATTTTGTAATTAAAGTGTTATTATAGAAGAGCCTTCGTCATTCTTATCTGGAAGAAATGATTGAATCTTTGCTAACGTATTTGAAATATCTTTAGCGGCGTGATCACTTAAAGTATTTAATACGGAATTCATATTTGCTCCGTTAATTACGGAAACCGTTGTTCCTATCAGTTCTGCTATTGAATTGCTGTTACGTAAGACTAAGAAATTTTCGTTCAACAATTGAATCCACTCATTTTTAATATAATTAGTATCATAACTTCTATCTTCTACGTGAACATGAAATACATGGTATTTCTCAGATGCTTTTTCATACAATTGTTCCGCAGTAAAGTCACCCAAACTTTCAGCTGTTCCCATCATCCTTTTAATAAAATCGCTGCTGTATTGAGAATGGAAGGATTCATCCCCAATGGTAAAAAGATAACCTTTAGCTCCTCTTTTTTCATAAGCATCTGTAGATGTATGATATCCGGCTAAATACCATGCTAATGGATAAGATTCCATACATTGACCTCCTCCTCCTCCCTCAATATATATATTTGAAAGGTCATCTATCAACTTGGTTGTTTCTTGCTCAAATTGGCCAATTTGAAGAGGTACACTATCTGTTATATGATCTCCGATAGCACCGAAACATATTTGAGCATCTTCAACACCATGTGAAACCAAGGTATTCATCATTTTCGGAAAGTTATTTTGAATAAGATTATAAGGAATTCTTCCCATTGATCCTGTCACATCAACAAAAACCATAATTGGTATGCTCACCGGATGATCCAAAGAATCTCTACATTCCCTTATTCCGTTTTTAAGATTAGCTGGATTCATGGTTAATTTTAAAGAATCTGAAAATATTTGATCTGCAGATTTGGATTGGTAGTTGCGAGAGTTTGTAACTGCCTGGTATGTTTTTGAAGAATAATGTCCTGTTCCCATAATTTAAATTTTAATCGTTACTAAAAAATTTTACCTTACTATTGTCGACACTATAAGTTAAAATTATATTTGCGTATTTTTTACACAAACAAATTAACGAAATCAAATTTATACAAACAAATAATATTGTGTATTTTTTACACAAAAAACAAAAAAAGCATTCTTTAGCCAAAGAATGCTTTTTTTGTTTTTTTAAGAAAAAAGGTTTATTTATTCAAAAATTTTTCAGGATTAGCTTTAAACTCTTCTTTACAATTTTCGCTACAAAAGCCATATAGTTTCCCTTGATAAGTCAATGTATCCTTTAAATGTTCTGATGTAGACATTTCACAAACCGGATCTAATTCATTCACTACTTTTACATCTGAAAGTTTAACAGATCCGCCTTCGTGCTTTTTTTCACTAGGTTGACAAGAAACCAAAAACGCAATTACTATTGCACCTATTAATTTATTTATACTATTTATCATGTTAATATTTATTTATTAAAACTAATTGCTACTGATGCCATAAACGGGCCAATAAAATAAAATCATCTACAGATAATTGTTCTGCTCTAAGACTCATAAATTCATGAGAATTGAGATTTTCTGGAATTTCTAAAACTTTCAGTGCATTTCTTAAGGTTTTCCTGCGCTGATTAAAACCTGCTTTCACTATTTTAATGAACAATGCTTCATCTACGTCTTCAATAGTATTTCTAAATCGCTTGAGACGAATTACAGCTGATTTAACTTTAGGTGGAGGGGTAAACACATTCTCATGAACAGTAAACAAATATTCCGCTTCATAATATGCTTGAGTTAAAACTGACAATATACCATATATTTTATTTCCCTTACCGGATACAATTCGTTCGGCAACTTCTTTTTGAAACATACCTACACTCTCTGGTATATGCGATCTGTTTTCAAGAATTTTAAAAACTATCTGAGAAGAAATGTTATAGGGAAAATTACCTATAACCGCTAATTGCCCATTATTAAATTCATTCAGATTTAACTTTAAAAAATCACCAACTATGTTGTTTTTAAGTTTAGGGAAATTTATTTCTAAATATTCAACGGATTCCTGATCAATCTCTGCGGCATAAACATCTACACTTTTGTCAAGTAAAAATTGTGTTAACACCCCCATACCCGGTCCTACTTCCAAAACCGTAGAATAATTTTTATATGATAATGAATCAACTATACGAGAAGCAATATTCTTATCATTTAAAAAATGCTGTCCCAGATGTTTTTTTGGTTTTACTTTCAATATTATGAGATTTATTTTAACAATAATTTATATTCAAAATTACATCAAAATATACTAAGATTTTATACTTTAGCGAATATTTTCAAAAAATATGGCAGCAAAAACAGATAAACTTAACAAAGGAAGATTACGATCTTCTAACATAACTGTAGTCATTAGTATTTCTTTAGTTTTATTCTTAATAGGCATCATAGGAATGATAGCTATAAATGCAAATTCTTATATTGACTATTTAAAAGAACAAATGGTTATTGAGGTTTTCTTTAAAAATGATCGGAACAAGGAAAATCTGGTTAAAAACCAAAAGTTACAGTTACAATATCTGGACAGTGTAAAAGTAAATCCTTATGTAAAATCTGCCAAATATATATCTAAAGAAGATGCTACTAAGACAGCAAAAAGAGACCTGGGAGTAGATTCTCAGGACTTATTTGAAGAAGATATTTTTCCGGCATCCATAACAGTTGCACTTAAATCCGAATATATTGATTCTCTGCATATTGAAACCATAAAAAAACAGCTTCAAAAAAACAACTTGGTTGATGAAGTTAAATCAGATAGCAATTTGTTATCTGAAATGAACAAGGGCGTTAGAAAAATGACTATTGGTATTTCTGTTTTAGCTATTATTATCTTATTGATAGCCGTCTCTCTTATCAATAATTCCATTAGATTAAAAATTTACGCCAAACGATTTATTATAAAAACAATGCAACTAGTTGGAGCGAAACAGCTATTTATTATGAAACCTTTCTTACTTCAGGCTCTTATCTTTGGGTTGTTAGGGGGTATTATAGCCTTACTTATGTTATATGGCGTTAATTATGCACTGGTTGTAAATAATATTCTACCTCCTATTGTAGACTATACCAATTACATCTTATTATCTTTATTTATAATAGTTTTAGGTGCTTTAATCACGACAGCTAGCACATGGTTTGCTACCTGGAGATTTCTACGTTTAAAGCTGGATGATTTATATTATTCATAAATTTGCATAAATTTAATTTTTTAATGAAAAAAAATATACTTAAAAATACTGATTCCGAATCTAAAAAAACATTGCTTTTCGGAAAAAAGAATTATACATATATGTTGGTCGGTATTATTTTTATTGCTTTAGGACTTATATTAATGACCGGCCCTGATGCAAATACAAGACCTGACGGTGTATATGACAAGAATTACTGGAACAATGATATATTCAGTTTCCGAAGAATTCGTTTAGCTCCTATACTGATTGTTGTAGGCTTCATCATTGAAATATATGCTATTATGATTAATTCCGTAAAAAAAGATAATTAAGAATGAGTACTTTAGAGGCAATTATTATAGCAATTGTTGAGGGACTAACTGAATATTTACCGGTTTCTTCTACTGCACATATGATATTCACCAGTTCTATACTGGGAATGGAAGATGACAATTTCCTAAAAATGTTTCAATATTGCATACAGTTTGGTGCAATCATGGCTGTTGTTGCACTTTACTGGAGAAAATTTTTTGATTTTAAACGAGTTAACTTTTATGTAAAATTAGTATGTGCTGTAATTCCTGCTCTGATACTAGGAAAATTGTTTAGCGACAAAATAGATGATGTTTTAGAAAAGCCAATACCAATTGCAGTGGTACTTGTAATCGGTGGGATAATTCTTCTTTTTGTTGATCGTTTATTTAAAAATCCTACCATTTTAAAAGAGGAAGATATATCAATAAAGCAAGCTGTCATCATAGGATTCTGGCAATGTTTAGCAATGATGCCCGGAACCAGTAGATCTGCCGCCTCAATTATTGGTGGAATGCAACAAAAATTAAGTCGTGAAGTGGCAGCAGAATTTTCTTTTTTTCTTGCTGTACCTACCATGCTTGCAGTAACTGTATATTCGCTAACACTTAAAAACTGGGAGGAAAACGGTATTGATATGAAAGGTTATGAATTACTTGCAGCAAATAGTGATAAGCTTGAAATGTTTTTACTCGGCAATCTGATTGCATTTATTGTTTCCATATTTGCTATTAAATTTTTTGTTGGTGTAATAAAAAAATATGGTTTTAAAATATGGGGCTGGTATAGAATTATTGTGGGTAGCCTTTTATTAATCTATTTTTGTTTTTTTCAAAAGCCATAATCATATAATAGTTTAACTCAAAAATAACCTATAATTCCTATCTTGCATATTAATTATATCCTATGCGTAAGGAAAATGAAACGGATCGAATTCAGGAATTTGTAAAAAATTATCTAAAATCCGATAATTTTTCAATAGAACCGATCACAAACAGTGCATCTGAAAGAAAATATTTTAGAGTAAAAACTCTTGAGAACTCAATTATTTTGACTTTTAGTTCCCATATAGCTGAAAATAAAACTTTTCTTTATTTCTCTAAAATTTTCAAGGACAACAATGTACCGGTTCCTTCAATCTTAAACATTGACAGAGATAATGAAATGTATTTACAGGAAGATATGGGAGATTTTTCCCTCTTAGAAGTACTTTTACATAATGGTGAAGATACAACTTCGGAAAATCTTTATAAAAAATCTTTGAAACATTTATTGAATCTTCAATTTAACATATCAGATAAAATTGATTATTCAAAATGTTTTGATTTTAAATCTTTTAATAAAGACATAATAAATAATGACTTAAATTATTTTAAATTTTATTTTTTTCAACCACTTGAAATACCTTACTCAAATAGCGATTTACTCAAAGAATTTATGCAAATCGGTGAAACTATTGAGAGTATGGAGCCTAGGGGATTTATGTTTAGAGATTTTCAGGCAAGAAATATTATTGTAAAAAATAATGAACCTTATTTCATAGATTACCAGGGAGGTATGCTAGGTAACCCATTTTACGATTTGGTATCTCTTTTATGGCAGGCAAAAGCACAACTTTCTGAAAATTTTAAAGAAAATTTAAAAAATTATTATTTTTCTGAAGTAAGGAAAGTTCATTCGATTACAGATAAATCTATGGAAATCTCCTATCAATATTGCCTGTTAATACGACTGCTTCAAGTTCTTGGGGCTTATGGATTCCGAGGAATTCTTCAGAAAAAAAAGCATTTTAAAGAAAGCTTAATTTTAGGCATTAACAATCTGAAAATTTTACATAAAGAAAGCTTAATTTTGCATAAGTACCCTGAATTAAAAAGAATTATCCAGATTTTAATTAGTAATAAAACTGAAATAAAAATAAATCAAATAATTAAATGACCATGAACAAACCTTTAGAAATAACTGTACAAAGCTTTTCTTATAGAAAAGGATACCCTGAAGATTCTACAGGTAATGGTGGAGGTTATGTATTTGACTGTAGAGGGATATTAAATCCTTATCGGTTTGGAGAACTAAGATATCTTACAGGAAAGGATCAAGAGATTAAAGAGTTTTTTCAGGAAAAAACTGTTATGTCTTCTTTTTTAGATTGTATACAAAATATAATTTCAATTTCAATTGATAATTATGTAGAAAGAAATTTCTCATCTTTACAAATAAACTTTGGCTGTACAGGAGGACAACATCGTTCTGTATATGCTGCTGAACAGATCGCTAAATATATCAAATCAAATTATCCTAGTGTAAATGTTCAATTAAATCATACCAATTCTGAAAATTGGGAACTTAAAAAACAATAATTTAAATTTTATCTTTATGAAAGTTTTACCCTATTTCTTCATACCTATTTTCCTTTTGAGTCTCAATGGTATTGCCCAAATGGATAGCTTAGATTTGATTATTAAGTATAAACCTTCAACAACATATACTAAAGAAGAAAAAACGTTTTTTTCTATAGAAATTCAAAGCCTAGGCAAAAAAAAATCTAAGAAAGAATCCAATACTCAAAAAATTGAGGAAAAAACCAAATATATACTGCGTACTGAAAAAGAGTCTGAAGATTTCACGATTCCATTTACCTTAAAATTAGTAAATGCACAGGAATCCACTATCAATGATATTATTTTTAAAGGTAAATATAAGCAGGGAGAGTATCCACAGATTTTGTCCGTTGAAAATTCATCACTGGATATTCAAAAAAAGGAAACGTTGAAAAAACTTATTCAGGAATCTCTTAAACAAAGTCTCTTAATTAATAAAAAGATAAAAATCGGTGATAGTTTTTCTACGACTATTCCTTTCCGGTACCCTGGAAATAATTTGTCTGAAATGACTTTAACTACCACTTACTCTTTACGTGAAATAAAAGAAGGAAAAGCATTTTTTGATTATATTCAGGATTATAAGTTAAATATGAACACTTACGATACTAATGCTTCCGGAGCTGGTACCGGAAAAGGTAAATTCATTTATGATATTTCCCACCAATATTATATTTCAGACAATGTTGACTCTGTTCTAGAAGTTGAAACTATGATTGACGGTCAACCTGTAAAACTTAAAATGAATGTCCACACTGAAACAAAAAATACAATTTTATAAACTTAGTAAAAAATTTTAATTCAAACTTATGTCCATACATTCCGATATAAAAAAAGTAACTGTTGAAACTTTCAAAAAAATGAAGGCCTCAGGAGAAAAAATATCTATTTTAACAGCTTATGATTATTCTATAGCCCGCCTGGCGGATGAAGGCGGAGTTGAGGCAATTTTGGTTGGTGATTCCGCAGCTAATGTAATGGCTGGCTATGAAACTACGTTGCCTATTACACTGGATCATATGATTTATCATGCACAATCTGTGAGCCGAGCTCTACAACGAGCCATGCTGATTGTTGATCTACCCTTTGGTACTTATACAGCAAACTCTTCTCAAGCACATGATTCTGCTGTTAGAGTAATGAAAGAATCAGGGGCTGCTGCTGTAAAAATTGAGGGTGGAATGGAAATACAAAATTCAATTAAAGCTATACTTGATGCAGGAATACCTGTAATGGGACATTTAGGCCTGACTCCTCAATCTATTAATCAATTCGGTTCATTTAAGCTCAGAGCTAAAGAAGAATCTGAAGCTGAAAAACTTATTAATGATGCTAAACTATTGGAGGAACTAGGATGTTTTTCAATTGTATTAGAAAAAATTCCTGCTGCATTAGGTGAAAAAGTCAGTAAAGAAATATCTATACCTACTATTGGAATAGGAGCTGGAAACAAAACGGATGGACAAGTATTAGTAATTCACGATATATTAGGTCTTAACAAAAATTTTAAACCTAAATTTGCAAGAAAATATTTAAATCTTCACGAACAAATAGTCGGAGCTGTTTCCGATTATGTAAATGATGTTAAAAATCAAAGTTTTCCAAGTTCCGAAGAAAGTTTTTAAGTTTAATGTATAAGTCAAATTTGTAATTTATGTTTCTGGAAAATCAAATTCTTTTTGAAGATAATCATATTCTTATTATCAATAAAAAAGCAGGTCAGATCGTTCAGGGCGATAAAACCGGAGATGTTCCACTGATAGACGAAATTAAAGCTTATATAAAGAAGAAATATTTCAAGCCGGGCAATGTTTTTGCCGGATTAGTTCACAGAATAGACCGTCCTACCTCTGGAATTGTGGTTTTTGCCAAAACCAGTAAAGCATTAAGCCGTTTGACAGAAATGTTAAAAAAGAGGGAAATAAAAAAAACGTATTGGGCTGTAGTTAAAAAAGGTGAAATACCAAATTCTCAAAGGCTTGTACATTATTTAAAAAAGAATGAAAAAAATAATAAATCTATTATTTTTAAACACGAAACACAGGGTGCTAAAGAGGCTATACTCACTTATAAAATTATTAAAACTTCAGATCACTATCAACTTTTAGAAGTTGATCTGGAAACCGGAAGACATCACCAGATACGCGCTCAACTTAGTTCGATTAAAGCTCCCATTAAAGGAGATTTGAAATACGGATTTGATCGATCAAATCCTGATGGCAGCATACATCTATTGGCCCGAAAAATAGAATTTTGTCATCCTGTTACCAAGAAAATAATAAGTTTGGAAGCTCCGGTTCCTGATAATGATAATCTATGGAAGAGTTTTATAGATTAATTATCTAATAATCAGCTATACACAATTAATATTTACTGCATTAAAATCATTATCGGATAATATTCAAATTGGTATTTATAAACTGTAATTTTCATAAAAAAGTTAAGTTATAATAAACTATATTTTTTTGTCAAATATTTACAAAAGAATATTTCACACACTCCGGATAATGACAATGCAAAACTTATTACAATAATATTTTTGTGAACAAAAAGTAAAGAACAAGCTAGAATAAAGATAATTAAAGCAATACTCTGGTTCAACGTGATAAAATAAGAGTGACCACTTGGTATAAAAATAAAATTAGTATACGCTCCAACAACTAACCATGATAGTATTGTAAAACTTAAAATAATTGATACAGGATAAGAAAAGTTCATGTTTTCTCCTCCTAAAAATATCACAATCCAATATCCAAAAATACTGATTAATAAGACTATACTAAATCCTATTATTGTTTCAAAAAAAATGATTTTTTTAATTTTAGATTTATTATTTTCGGCAATAATTTTAGGATAAAGAGCACTGTTTATATTTGCAGTAACAATTCTTGGAGTTATTATGATTTTTTTAGCTAAATCGTATATAGCTACTTCGGACATTCCTAAAAATGTACCAGCTATAATGGTCGCTGCCTGATCTTTAACAGCCTCAATACAATTAGTCCAGAAAAAAGGTGAAGCTTCTTTAAAGAAAGTCTTTAAAGATTTTATAGAAATGAGTTTTAATCTTAATTTATATTTTTTTAGTATAATATACATGGATACTAACCCTCCAAAGATAATTGATAAGGACATTATTAAAGCATAAATCCACAAATTTTCTGGAGCTTTAATAAATATTAAAATAAAAGGTACAGTCATTAAACGAAAAAAAAGTTGTATGTAGGTAACGATTTTCATTTTCTGTATCGCTCTGAAATACCACACCGGAAAAAATAATTCGCCAAGAATCTGCGAAAAGCAAATTGAAAATATAATCGGACTTATATCTTCATTTCTAAATAAATATAATAAAAGACCAAAAAGAATAATTGAAATAAATAATAAATATAACTTTGACGTAAACACACCAGATAATATAAAACTTTTTGTTTTTAAGTTATCTTTATTTTCAACAATTTTTTTTGTATTTGGAAGATCAAAACCAAAAGATACTAAAATTATAAAAAAAGATGTTATTGCTTGAGCGAAAATATATTTTCCATATGTTTCCATTCCTAATGTACTTATTAAATATGGATATAATAATAAGCCTAAGAAAGTTGATATCAACTTTAATACAGTCATGAAAAAGTAATTTTCAAAAACCTTATTGTGCAGAATAAAATCTTTAATTATATTTAAATTTATTTTCATTACAAATTAGTGTAACAAGTAACAAAAATACTCATAGATATTAAACAAACAGCTTGTTTTCATTTGATATTTTATTTTAACTCATCGGCTGTATAGTTTCTAAGATAGTTCTATAACTTTTTTTAGTGCTAAATATATTTTTTGATTTTAAACGAAGTAAAAATAACAACTTAAATTTTCTGAAATATAATATTTATTATTAATACTATTGAAATTAAATATTAGTATTTTTGAATAAATATTTTAAATTATCATTTTTTTGAAAATCCTAATTTCGGTAATTAATAACATTTCCACAGATCAAAGAGTAAGTAAAGTTTGTTCTTCCTTAAAAAAACATAATTTTAATATAAATATAATTGGTACTAATCTTTATGGCTCTCCTCCTCTAAAAAAGGAATATCCAGCTTATAGAATTCCCTTGATATTTAATAAAAGTTTTTTATTATTTGCTGAATTTAATATTAAACTTTTTTGGAGATTATTGTTACGAACTGACAAAAACACGATACTTGCATCAAATGATTTAGACTCTTTACTTCCTAATTACCTTGTCTCAAAAATAAAGAAAGTACCTTTGGTATTTGATAGTCATGAAATATACTCCGAGCTTCCCTCTATACAAGGAAGATATTCGCAAAAAGTTTGGAAACTATTAGAAAAATTTTTAATTCCCCGTATTAATTCTTTTTATACCGTAAGTAACGGTTATGCTTCTTATTTTTACAAAACATATAATAAAAAACCTACAGTGATAAATAATGCTCCTTACTTCTACTACAAAGAATTAAATGAGTGCAATGCTTCTAAGATTATTATTTATCAAGGCGTATTAAAAGAAGGGCGTGGCCTTATTCACTTGATACATGCAATGGCTCTTCTTCCACAATTTAAACTTTGGATAGTGGGAACCGGTTTATATGAAAATCGTTTAAAAACATTAGTACGTGACTTAAAATTAAATAATATTGATTTTTTAGGACATAAATTGCCGGAAGAATTAAAAATTATAACTCCACAAGCATCTTTAGGTGTAAGCCTTGAAGAGAACTGCGGGTTAAGTTATTATTATTCTTTACCTAATAAAGTATTTGATTATATACACTCTGGAATACCTATTGTAGGAACATTTCTTCCGGAAATAAAATCTGTAATTGAAGAAAACCAGATAGGTGAAGTAATAATAAATCATGAAGCATCGGAAATCGCAAAAAAAATTAGACTAGTAATGCAAAATGGTAAAAAATTTTATCAGTACAATCTCAGAAAAGCAGCTGAAAAATATTGCTGGGAAAATCAGGAAAATAAACTAATTGATATTTATTTACGAGCAAGTAATTCTGACAAATAACCTAATTTATAAAACTGAAATAATAAAATTGAAGGGGATTTAGATAGCAGATTTTTTCTTATATAAAAATATGATATTTTATATAAATAACGAAGAACTATATCCAGATAAAGGCGTTTAATTTTTATATAAAACAATGCTAATTTAATTAGTGATATATCCTTTCCTTCGTGCATAGCATGAGCCAAATTCCGTACAGCCTTTTCTGTTTTAAATAAAAATTTCTCATTACTCTCCAGACCTAAATGATACATAGGATTCTCAATATGCCTGACAGTTATACCATTTTTTTTTAATTGAGACGAATAAAAAATATCTGTATAACCATAAGTCTCGTTTAGCTCCGGAAAAGGATATTTTAAATAAATATCTTTTTTTATCATAAAACAATTTAAGCGAAACATAAGATGAGGATTTTTTATTCTGGAATTAAAATCTACCTGCTCATGAGTTCTTCCATACTTCCATCGTAATATTCCCTCAGAAGGAACTTCATTCTTATAAACTACATCCCCACAAATGACGTCTTCAAGTAACAATGTAGATTCTATATATTTAAATAAAAAATCCTTATTTACAGGAAACATATCCGCATCTATAAATAAAAGCCAGGAAAAAGTGGATTTAGCAACTAAAAAATTTCTAGCTTTTGCATTACCCACATTTTGCTCTGATAATACATAAGAAACTTCATAAACTTCGCAAGTTTCTTTGTTCAGCAAACTTATATCTTCGTCTGTTGAGCAATCGTCAAACACTAATATTTCAATGGGTAAATCAGATTCAATTGCTTGTTTTTTTAACTCAATAATAAGATCTTTTACAGAGTAATTAAAAACAGGTATGAGAATGGATATCATTAAAATTTAACTCATGTAGAATAAGCGTTAATGTTAAGCGAAAAGATCTTCCGAGTCACCATGATAAACTTTTCCATCTTCACATTTTACAGTTTTAGCCGGAAAATTTTTAATCATAGAATAATCATGTGTAGCCATGAGAATAGCACAATGATTTTTTTCAGCAATACCTTTTAATAACAACATAATCTCATTTGAGGTTTCAGGGTCTAAATTACCTGTTGGCTCATCAGCTAAAATTAAAGCCGGATGATTAAGAAGTGCACGGGCAATAGCTATACGCTGCTGTTCTCCTCCCGATAATTCATGAGGCATTTTATGTTTTTTAGTAGACATGCCTACACTTTCCAAAACTTCATTAATTCTTTCATCAATCGCATATTTATCTTTCCAGCCAGTTGCTTTTAAAACAAATAAGAGATTTTTCTCAACCGTCCTGTCTGTTAATAACTGAAAATCCTGAAAAACTATACCTAGTTTTCGCCTCAAAGCCGGAACCTCATTAGACTTAAGAGAAACAAGATCCATATCAACAACCTTACCGCTACCTTCTATCAAAGGAATATCTCCATATAAAACCTTTAATAAAGAACTTTTACCACTTCCTGTTTTTCCTATTAGGTACGAAAATTCACCTTTCTCTAATATTAAGTTTACATGATTTAATACTAAAAAATTTTTCTGGTAAATACTTGCATTTTTTAAGTATAAGATTGGTTCATTCATTTTAAAGATATTCTGTAATTGAGAATTAATGAAAACAAAAATACTAATTTTAAATATTATTATTTAGAAAGTGGTCTTTAAATTTTTGTTAAAATGAAGGTTATATATGTTTTTTATTTAAATTTGGTTTGAAATACTTAACCCTGAACATGAGAAAATTAATTTTACAAATTCTTTCGTTTATTTCTCTCCCTTTAACCGGAGTTATTGCTCAGAATCATTCAATAAATACCAGTTATATGGATAAAAAAATGAGACCTCAAGACGACTTTTACAATTATGTAAATGGAAATTGGATGAAAACTACACATATTCCGTCTGATAGATCCAGATGGGGTAGTTTTGATCAACTTCGTGAATCTACAGATTCAATTTCTCTAACAATCTTGAAAAAATCACTTTCACAATCTTACCCTAAAGGCAGTGAAGGTCAAAAAATTGCAGATATTTACACTTCTTTTATAGACTTGAAAGCAAGGAATAAACAAGGCATATCTCCAGTAAAACCTTACTTAAATAAGGTTGATAAAGTAAAAACGTTTGAACAATTCAAATCGCTGCTCGAAGAATTTACACCTCTAAATATGAATCCGTTTTACGGATTTTCCGTAGATTCTGATTTTAGTGATAGTAACAAAAATGCTGTTTATTTAAGTGATGCTAGCTTAGGACTCGGGAGAGACTATTACCATAAAGATGATGAAAGATCTAAACAAGTTATTGCTCAATATACTAATTATTTATCTAAACTTCTAAAAGTATTTGGATACACTAATACTGAAGATAAAGCTAGACAAATTACCAATTTTGAAAAGGAATTAGCATCAGAACTATTAACAGTTGAAAAAATTAGAAACTCTCAACTTTTAAATAATCCTTATACACTAACTGAACTAAAAAAAATTTCTAATAACGTTAATTTACCTGCCTACTTGTCAAAATTAGGAATCAAAACAGATAAAGTAATTATTCCTGAAAAAAATTATTATGAAAATCTGGACAAACACATCAACCCTCAAAATCTTGCCCTGCTTAAAGACTATCTTAAGGCTTATATCATTAGAAGTGCTGCTTCCTGTTTAACAGAAGAATTAGACGAAATAGATTTTGATTTTTATGGCAGAACATTGAACGGACAAAAAGAACAAAGAGCCTTAGACAAAAGAGCCCTTTCACATATAAATCATTCAATGGGAGAAGCATTTGGGAAATTATATGTAGCCGAAGTTTTTCCTGAAGAGGCTAAAGCTAATGCTAAAGAACTTATAGACTATCTGGAAAGATCTTTTGTTATTCATATTAAAAATTTGTCATGGATGTCTGAACCTACGAAGAAAAAAGCATTGGAAAAACTTAACCAATTTTCAGTCAAAATAGGTTATCCGGATAAATGGAGAGATTACTCTAAACTGGAAATTAAATCAATAAAAAACGGCGGTTCATTCTTTCAAAACAACCTTAACACCATAATATTTAATTATAATAAAGAAAAAAATAAAATAGGTAAGCCCGTGGATAAAAGCGAATGGTTCATGGCTCCGCAAACAGTAAATGCTTACTACAACCCTATGTATAACGAAATTGTTTTCCCTGCAGCTATTCTGCAACCACCTTTTTACGATTATAAGGCAGATGCTGCTTTAAATTTTGGAGGTATTGGAGCTGTAATCGGACATGAAATGTCACATGGTTTTGATGATAGCGGATCTCAATTTGACGGAGAAGGAAATTTAAAAGACTGGTGGACCCCTGAAGATAAAAAGAAATTTGAAACAGCAACTCAGGCCCTTGTAGAACAATTCAATATGTTCGAACCCTTACCAGGTGCAAATATAAACGGACAACTTACACTGGGTGAAAATATTGCTGATTTGGGCGGACTAACCATATCCTTTGATGCGTTAGAACTTTATTTAGCAGATAAAGGTAGACCTAAAAAAATTGATAATTTTACTCCTGAACAGAGATACTTCATATCTTGGGCTACCATTTGGAGAACCAAAATAACAGATGAAGCACTCAGCAATCAAATAAAAACAGATCCTCATGCACCAGGATATTACCGTGCAATCGCTCCTTTGGAAAACATAGATGGTTTCTATAAAGCTTTCAAAGTAAAAAAAGGAGATAAAATGTTTAAGCCTAAAAATAAAAGAATTATAATTTGGTAATAAAATGAATTTAAAAGAAATTATTAATCATCCGAATGTTACGCTTTTGGATGTAAGAGAAGAAGAAGAATTAATTAACGAAGGAAAGGTACCGAATGCCATACTTATTCCAATGAATGAAATACCAGAGAAAATTGAAGAAATAAAAAAATTCAGCACTCCTTTAGTTGTTTTCTGCAGGTCTGGTAATAGATCAGGTAAAGTTGTGGAATATCTTACCTCACAAGGTTTTTCCGATATTTATAACGGAGGAGGTTTTAAAGATGTAAACGAACTTTTAGATAAATAAGCAAACTGGAAATTTTCTCATTTTGGCAAACTATTTGAATTAAGCATATTACTTAAATACAAAAAAATGAAAAATTTAATTAAATTTAGTTTTATTGGGATATTTTTAACTTGCATATCCTTTACTTTACAAAATTGCGACACTGCTAAAACAGTATCCGATAAAGTAGAAAATAAAGAAATAGCATCAAAACTTAAAGGTACTTGGGTTTTAAAATCAATTAATGGAGTTGATGCAGGCACAGCTTTTAAAGGTACAATTCCTAACATTACATTTGACTTCAATGAACATAGAGTATACGGTAATGGAGGTTGCAATCAATTTAATGGAGGTTTCGCCTTAATTGGAAATATGTTTACCCCTACCCCTATGGCATCAACTATGATGGCATGTGCTCAAAAAAATAAAGAATCTGACTTATTAACTTTATTAGGACAAAAAAGTACTCTTGTTTTTAACAATTATACCCTTCAAATGGTACAGAACGGCAAAGTTGTTCTGGAGTACACTCCTTTAGCCAGATAGTTTACCTTTTTTATATAACAAAAAAGCAGAGAGATATGAAATTTTCATATCTCTCTGCTTTATATAATAGTTTTGTGTTTTGCAATAATTGTTATATATTTGCAGGACAATACATAATAATCATTCAAAATTAATATTGGCATGTATCTGACAACAGAAATTAAAAAAGAAATTTTCGCTAAACACGGTAAAGACGAAAAAAATACCGGAAGCGCAGAAGGGCAGGTTGCTCTTTTTACTTTTAGAATCAACCATTTAACTCAGCACTTAAAAAGAAATCATAAAGATTTCAATACTGAAAGAGCTCTAGTAACTCTAGTAGGTAAAAGAAAAAGATTGCTTGATTACCTTAAGAAAAAAGACATCACAAGGTATAGAGCTATTATTGCGGAATTAGGAATTCGTAAGTAAATGCAGAATATTAAAAAAGGCAATTATAAAATTGCCTTTTTTACATTTTTTTCGAAACAAGTTAAAAAAGAAGAAAGTTTCATTTAATATTCTAATCGTTAATTACTTCTCAATAAAAACACAAAGAGCACTGAATTCCATTAATCTGACTATTTTAATGGACTTGAGTGTTCTCTGAATGTTTATTTCAAAAGAGTTAACTATTGATTTAAATGTAATCGTCTTCTTTTTTACTTTATATAAATAAAGTATTAATTATAATTTTTGAATTTTTTATGGAAATTCCAAAAGCAATTACAGAAAAAATTATTTTAGAAGATGGCCGGGAAATAATTCTGGAAACAGGAAAACTGGCGAAACAAGCGGATGGTTCTGTTGTAGTAAAATGTGGTGGTACTATGTTACTAGCTGCAGTAGTAGCTGCAAAAGAGGCAAAACCAGGAACAGATTTTTTACCTTTAACTGTTGATTACAGAGATAAATTTTCTTCCGGTGGACGTATTCCGGGAGGCTTTATGAAAAGAGAAGGCCGACCTACAGATGAAGAAATTTTAACCATGAGATTGGTTGACAGAGTATTGAGACCTTTATTCCCTGATGATTTCCACGCAGAAATCCAAGTAATGATTCAGCTCATTTCATATGATGATTCCGTACTTCCTGATTCTTTAGCCGGTTTGGCTGCCTCTGCAGCAATAGCTGTTACAGATTTGCCTTTTAATGGCCCTATTTCAGAAGTACGAGTAATCCGTAAAGATGGAAAGCTTATTATAAATCCAAGTTTTGAACAAATGAAAAATGGTTTTGACTTAGATATTATGGTAGGTGCATCTAAAGATTCTATCGTAATGATTGAAGGTGAAATGAGTGAAATTTCAGAAAAAGAAATGATTGATGCAATAGGCTATGCTCACGAATCTATAAAGAAACAAATTGAGGCCATTGAAAAATTAGCTTCTCAGGTTGAAAAATCATTAGTTAAAAGAGAATACTGTCATGAAGAACATGATGAAGATCTAAGAAAAGAAATTACGGATTATGCCTATCAAAAAGTTTATGATATAGCAAAAAATCCATCTGACAAACATGAAAGAAGTGAAAAGTTTAAGGCGGTTTTAGAAGACTTTCTTGCTTCCAAATATACTGAAGACGAACAGGAGTTAAGAGAAGAAAAAGAATCTCTGGCAAAAACTTATTTTCACGATGTGCAAAAAGAAGCTGTCAGACAACTTATTCTTAATGAAGGAATACGTTTAGATGGACGTGATACAAAAACTATTCGTCCTATCTGGTGTGAGGTTAATTATTTACCTGGCTCCCATGGTTCAGCAGTATTTACAAGAGGTGAAACTCAGTCTTTAACTACAGTTACTTTAGGTTCTTCTTTAGATGCTAACCGAGTGGATAATGTAATTTCTCAACATGAAGAAAAATTCTATTTACATTATAATTTCCCTCCTTTCTCTACCGGTGAAGTAAAACCCATAAGAGGTGTTTCAAGGAGAGAAATTGGACATGGAAATTTAGCTCAAAGAGCTCTTAAAAAAGTTATCCCTGAAGATTCTCCTTATACTATCAGAGTAGTTTCTGATATCTTGGAATCAAATGGTTCCTCATCTATGGCTACGGTTTGTGCCGGAACATTAGCACTAATGGATGCAGGTATTCAAATTAAAAAACCTGTATCCGGAATAGCGATGGGGTTAATTACAGATAAATCTTCAGGAAAATGGAGTGTTCTTTCAGACATTCTAGGAGACGAAGATCATTTAGGAGACATGGATTTTAAAGTAACCGGAACAGCAGATGGAATTACTGCTTGTCAAATGGATATAAAAATTCAGGGGTTATCATTTGAAATCATGGAACAGGCACTTAATCAGGCAAAAGAGGGAAGATTACATATACTTGGTAAAATTCTGGAAACATTACCTGCTCCTAACGAGCACTTAAAACCAAATGCGCCTAAATTAATTTCGCTAGATATTCCTAAAGAGTTTATTGGAGCAGTTATAGGCCCTGGTGGAAAAATAATACAACAACTTCAGAAAGATACAGATACTATCATCACTATTGAAGAAACTGATGATGTGGGTAGAGTTGAAATTTCCGGTGTAGATCAGGCAAAAATTGATGATGCAATTGCACGAATCAAACAAATTGCCTTCGTTCCGGAAGTAGGAACAATATACAAAGCTAAAGTTGTATCCATTAAGCCTTTCGGAGCATTTGTTGAAATATCAAAAGGTGTAGAAGGTCTAGTACATATTTCTGAACTGGAGTGGAGAAGACTTGAAAAAGTAGAAGAATCCGTTAACCTAGGAGATATCATTGAAGTCAAATATCTGGGAACTGATGACAAAAAGAAAATGAAATTATCCCGTAAAGTTTTATTACCAAGACCTGAAAAAAAGGAAGGAAATAAAGATTAAAAATAATAAAACAATAATAAAAAACAGGTTTCACTTTTGTAAAACCTGTTTTTTATTTTCAATTCTTATCTAATTACTAATTTTAATATATGTACATTTGTAAACTATTTACCAGCAATTAATTATGAAGGAATATAAACCAATTATTCTAAGTCTTATTAAATTTTTTGCAGTATATATTGTACTCATAGCAATCTATTATTTGTATTTAAATTACTATCAAGACATATTAAAAACTTGCGATCCTTTTACAGAAGTGGTGGCAAAGCAATCCAGTTTATTGTTAAATCTTGTAGGTTTTCCAAGTGAAACACATCATTTCAATCAAGAAAATTACATGCATTTTTCAATCAATAATAAGTATATAAGTGGTGTAAATGAGGGCTGTAATGCTATTTCTGTGATTATACTTTTTTTATCATTTGTTATCGCTTTTTCTTCAGGAAAAATAAAAACGCTATTGTACATATTAGTAACACTTCCAATAATTCATTTTGCAAATATTATTCGTATTGCTTTCATTAATTATGTATTTTACTACTATCCTCAGTACGGTAAAGATGTACATGATTATATTTTCCCAGCAATTATTTATGGACTTATTATTATACTATGGATTATATGGATAAAATATTTTGTATTTGTAAAAAATGAAAAATAAAATACGAATATTAGGAATAATTTTTTGTTTTATCTTATTGATAACTATCCGCAGACTTGAAGTTGTTTTATTTTATGATCCTCTACTTGCTTTTTATAAGCAAACAAAATTTAATCATTTACCTGTTCCTGATTTTAACATTATAAAACTCATATTATCACTAATATTTAGATATACTTTAAATACATTTCTAAGCCTCCTAATATTAAAATTATGGTTTAATAATAAAAACATACTTAAATTATCCTTATATATCTACATAATTGGATTTATAATTTTTACAATATTATATATTGGTTCGCTTTATACTAATTTCGGATTAGGGTATATGCCTACATTCTATATAAGAAGAATTCTTATACAACCCGTAATATTACTTATACTAATTCCATCAGTGTATTATTATAAATACACAAAGAATAAATCTACAAATTAGTATTTTCTGAAGTATTTTCACTTTCAGCCTTAATAACCGGAGCTTCTTGTTTAATTTTCGCCTGTTTTAATTTGACACTTCTGGCTTTACTATTATAACCCATTATAGACCCTACAATTAATCCTAGGCCAGCACCAAAAAGCACCCCAATAATCATAGGAAAAGTTATAAAAGACTCACTGGAACTATTATTTTGAATATATGTAATAGCACCTCCAAAAATCATGAATACTATACCAACAATTAACGCTGTTCTCATTATTATTTAATTTTTAAATATTATTAATTAACGATTATTTGACAAATTTTGTCTGACTACTTCATAAAGAAAAGCTCCACATGCAACAGAAACATTTAAGGATTCTGTTTTGCCATAAACAGGAAGTTTTAATTTACTATCAGCATTTTTGAGTAAATCCTTGGAAATCCCCCTTTCTTCATTTCCCATAATAATAGTTAATGGCAAAGATAATTCATCATCGTATATAAACTTATCTGTTTTCTCAGTAGCACACACAATTTTTATTCCACTTAGCTTTAAAAAGTCTAATACTTTCAATAAATTTTTTTCTTTGCAAATTTTCAGATTAAAAATAGCTCCGGCAGAAGTCTTTATTGAATCGGAATTTATGGGAGCTGTACCCTCTTCAGGAATAACTATGGCATCTACACCAACTATTTCTGCAGTTCTGCAAATCGCTCCAAAGTTCCGTACATCAGTAAGATGATCCAACATTAATATAAAAGGCATTTTACCTTCATCAAACAGCTGAGGCACAACATCTTCAATACTAAAAAACTGAATAGGGGAAAGAAAAGCACAAATTCCCTGATGATTCTTCCGGGTTAGTCTGTTTAATTTTTCTATAGGAACGTATTTAATATGAATACCTGCCTGAGAAAATTTTTGTTTTAATACCTTAATATTTTCTCCTAATAAACCATTTTGCAAGAAAACCTTATCAAAAGTTTTACCTGCCTCTAGAGCTTCCATTACCGGATGAATGCCAAATATAAAATCCTTTTCCATTTAGACAAATATACTAATAACTTGAATTAAATAATACTATTTATGTAGGAAAGTCGTTTTCTGAAAAACAAAACTAACATATTTAGCCTAGTACGAAGTAACATAAATTTTATCACATTCTAATTGAAAATATTTCAGGATGTTGATAAGATATCAGAATTTAAAACCTATCTGTTTTTTAAAAATATACCTTATTTCTAATTAACATCTTATTGGTATCTTCTATATATGACAAAATTTCTTCCTTACCAATCTTTTTTTCTGATGAAGTTTTAAACATCTCTGGAAGTTCATCCCAGTTTTTTCTAAGCTCTTGAGAGTATTTTTTAAAGTTGTAAGAAAATTCTCTTTGATTAATTTTATCAATTTTAGTAAAAACAATGGTAAAAGGAATTCCTTCCTCACCTAACCAATTAATAAAATCTAAATCTATTTGCATAGGTGAATGCCTACCATCCACTAAAATGAAGAGATTCACTAAATTCTTTCTTCCTAAAATGTAATTTTCAATCATCTTTGAAAATGAAGCACGGTCACTTTTAGAAACCTTAGCATAACCATAACCTGGCAAGTCAGTTAAATACCAATTATTATTAATGATAAAATGATTAATTAATTGGGTTTTACCAGGAGTAGATGACGTTTTAGCCAATCCTTTTCTACTGGTTAGCATATTTATTAAAGAAGACTTTCCAACATTAGATCTTCCAATAAAAGCATATTCAGGCTTGTTATCCTCCGGACAATCATCTAAATATTTACTACTTTTAACAAATTCAGCTGAAAGTATATTCATTCTTATTATTTTTTATTTTCTTTCAGCCAATTAAACAATAACTGATTAAATTCTTCTGGTTTTTCCATCATTGCCGAGTGACCACATTTATCAACCCAGAATAATGTTGAATTTGGAATAAATTCATCAAATTCTTCAGCTACTTCCGGAGGTGTAACATTATCTTGCTTTCCCCATATAATACAGGTGGGCTGAATAATATCTTTTAAATCTTTCGATAAATTATGCTTGATTGCACTTCTCGCGATATGTATGGTTTTTATGGCTTTTACTCGATCGGTTACTGTTTCATACACCTGATCAACTAATTCTTTGGTGGCAACAGAAGGATCATAAAAAACTTCTTCCGCTTTTTTCTTTATGTAATCATAACTTCCCCTTCTGGGATAAGTATCACCAAAGCTTCTTTCATACAATCCTGAACTACCTGTTAAAACCAGAGCATCCACATAATGAGGCTTTTTCAATGATATCATTAAAGCTAAATGTCCTCCTAATGAATTTCCAATAATAATAGAAGGTTCTTTAACCACTCTTCTCAGAAAACTTATAACATAATTAGTAAGACCTATTATATTTGTTTTTAATGGAGGTAAAGAATATAATGGAAGTTCAATCGAGTAAACTTTATATCCGTTTTTGGAAAAAAAATCTACCTGATCCTTAAAATTACTTAATCCACCCATTAATCCATGTAATAAAACAATAGGTTTTCCTTCTCCTGCCTCTGTATATATGAATTTTTTTTCTCTACGAAAGTTAAAAATCATTGGTTAATCTTAAAGCTTGTGTATAATTGCAAAAGTACATCATTTTTACCAAATAATAATATATTTTAATAATACTTTACTAATTAAGCCATTGAGTTTCTTTTCGGCCTGAAATTTGAAAGTTATCAACAAAAGTGGGTAGAAGTGGAGGAAAGTGGATTTTATTTTTTATTTTTGATGATTATTATGGTTAACTTTATAGGAACATATGAATGCACCCTTGATTCAAAAGGCAGAATGCTTCTTCCGTCAGGACTTAAGAAGCAAATAGATAGCCTTTTGCACGAAGGTTTTGTTCTTAAAAGATCTGTCTTCCAACCTTGCCTGGAACTTCATCCAATGTGTGAATGGAATATTACCATGAATAAAATAAACAAACTTAACCGTTTTGTTAAAAAAAACAATGACTTTATAAGGCAATTCACAGCCGGCCTGAAAAATGTGGAAATAGATACTAGCGGAAGACTTCAGGTAAGTAAAGATTTGATTCAGTTTGCCAAACTTGAAAAAAATATTGTTGTTGCTGCATCTATCAACGTGATTGAAATTTGGGATAAATCACTTTACGAAAATGCAGTATGTGTTAATGATGAAGACTTTGCCCTGCTGGCAGAGGATGTAATGGGAAATATCTCTGAAGATGAGCTATCATAATTCTGTATTATTAAATCAAAGCGTTGAAGCCTTAATACATAATCCGGATGGAATCTATGTAGATTGCACTTTTGGAGGAGGGGGGCATTCAAGGCTTATTTTGGATAAACTTTCTGAGAAAGGTAAATTGTTTGCTTTTGATCAAGACTCAGATGCCATACAAAATACAATTGAAGATTTTCGTTTTACCCTGATACAACAAAATTTCAGGTTTATAAAAAATTTTCTTCGATTTTATAAAATAGAGCAAATTGATGGAATATTAGCCGATTTAGGTGTTTCTTCGCATCAGTTTGATATTCCTGAAAGAGGTTTTTCAATACGTTTTGAAGGCCCTTTGGATATGAGGATGAACACCAGCCAGCCTTTATCCGCTAAAGAAATTATAAATACCTATACTGAAGAACAGCTGGCAGAAATATTCTATTATTACGGTGAACTCTCACAGTCCAGAAAAATCGCAAAAGAGATAGCTTCAAAAAGAAATGAACAATCAATTGAAACTACTGATCAGTTAAAAGAACTATTTAAAAATACGATTCCTCAACATAAACAAAATAAATTTTACGCACAATTATTTCAGGCGTTGAGAATTGAAGTTAACGATGAATTAAGTTCACTTAAAGAACTTTTAACACAAAGTTATGAATTACTCAAACCTGGTGGAACCCTGGTATTTATTTCATACCACTCTCTGGAAGACCGTTTGGTAAAAAAATTCATTAAAACCGGTTTATTTGAAGGTGAACCAGAAAGAGACATCTTTGGAAACTGGCACAAACCATTTGATTTAGTTTCATCAAAAGCTATAATTCCAGCAGAAAATGAAATTATGGAAAACCCAAGAGCCCGCAGTGCAAAAATGAGAATTGCAATTAAAAGAAATGGCGAGAAGAAGTAAAAATAAAAATAGAACCCGAACTTTATCAGATATACTGAGAGGGAAATTTTTAGTTGAAGGAGATGCTTTTTCAGCTTGGAAGTTTATACTCTTTATTGTGGTGTTATCACTTATATCTATCTCTTCTTCTCATATAGTTGATGAAAAAGTAGTAGAAATATCTTCTTTGAAAGAGAAAGCAGAAGAATATAAAGCTAGATACGCTTTAATACACAGCAAATTAATGAAATTAAAAGTTGAATCTGAACTAGAAAATATGGTAATCGCAGACTCACTTTTTGCTTTAGATAAACAACCATATAAAATTTTGGTACCTAAAACTGAAAATGAATAAAGAACGAAAAAACATATTAGCCCGAGCTTATCTTGTTGCCGCATTTATCTTATTATTTGCAGTACTTGTATTTGCACGTCTAATCTTTATTCAGACTCATGACACAGAGAAATATAAAAACCTGGCCCAGACAACTAATTTCAGAAATGTTGAGGTAAAAGCGGCCCGAGGCAATCTGTATGCTTCAGACGGAATTCTTCTAGCCACTTCAATCACTAAATATGATATTTACTTGGATATGAAAACTATCCGAAATGAATTATATCAAAACAATGTCACAATTCTTTGCGATTCGCTTCAAAAAATGTTTGGTAAACCCAGCCATTACTATTATAAAGTGCTAAACGAGGGAAGAAGATCTAAAAATCAATACATGAAACTGGCTAAAGGGCTAGACTATGAGCAATTTGCCAGATTAAGAAATTTCCCTATTTTGAATAAAGGTCAAAATAAAGGTGGTTTTATTGTAGAGAGAAGAATTGAAAGAATAAAAACAATTACCGGATTTGGAAACCGTACATTAGGTTTTGATAATGAAAAAGGAAAGTCTGGTCTTGAAGGTGCTTTTTCATCCTATCTAAAAGGTAAAAACGGGCGGGAGATTCAACAGAGGATTAACCAGAAACAGTGGAAACCTATTAATATAGAAATGGAACCTCTGGATGGGGATGATGTTTACACTACCATAGATATGAGAATTCAGGATATTGCTTATTCTGCTCTTCAGGATCAACTGGAAAAATCAGAAGCCAATCATGGATGTGCTGTAGTTATGGATGTTAAGACAGGTAAAATTGTAGCCATGACTAATTTACAAAGAACCAAAAACGGAGATTACGATGATCTCAGAAATTTTGCTGTATGGGAAGCTGCAGAACCTGGTTCTACCTTTAAGTCTATATCTATGCTTGCTTTGTTAGATGACGGATACGTTGGCCCTGAAACAACTGTCGATATAGGAACCGGCTCATGGAATTATTACAAGCATGTAGTCCGAGACGATCATGGGCACGGTACGATTACTCTTTCACAGGTACTTTCACAATCCAGTAACGTTGGAATAGCAAAAACAGTCACCAAATATTACTCTAAAAATCCAAAAGATTTTTTAAATAAAGTTAATTCTTGGGGAATCAATACTAAAACGGGAATAGATATACCAGGAGAAAGCTCTCCTTTCATTCCTAAATATGATAAAACATGGAGTCCTGTAACGCTTGCATGGATGTCTTTCGGATATGGAGTAAAATTAACCCCTTTGCAAATACTTACTTTTTATAACGGTATAGCGAATAATGGTGTATTAATGAAACCCCAGCTATTAGATAAAATAGAAAGAAAGGGAGAAACGGTGAGAAAATTTACACCGGAAATTTTAGATAAAAAAATGGCATCTGAAAAAGCGATTTCAGATCTAAAAAAAATGCTGACTTATGCTGTTGAAACAGGAACTTCACGAAGTATTTACACTCCTAACTTATCAATGGCTGGAAAAACCGGAACTGCCCAAGTAGAATATTGGAATAAAGGTAAAGGAAGACTCTATCAGGCTTCGTTTTGTGGATTCTTTCCGGCAGAAAATCCGGAATATTCTTGCATTGTCGTAATAAATAAACCCAAAAAAGGCTTTTACGGAGCACAAGTTGCTGCTCCGGTATTTAAAGAAATTGCAGGTAAAGTATATTTAAAAAAACCATTAAACTTACCTAAAGAAGATAATACAAAACAATCTGTAAATATTGAAAGTCTGATAACTAAAGTTAATAAACCTACTATTAATACTGCAACAACTCTGGTACCTAATGTAGTTGGTTATTATGGAAAAGATGCAATACCAGCACTGGAAAATTTAGGCTTAAAAGTCGTATATACAGGACAGGGAAAAGTTAAAGAACAATCAATCACAGGATATCCTCTGAAAAAGGGAATGACCATATATTTAAAACTTGGGGCATGAAAAAACTTTCAGACATATTATACAAAGTAGCTATTGAAAAAGTTATAGGAAATGTTAACATTCCTATCAATTCATTATCTTTTAATTCCAGAACAGTCCAACATGGCCACACTTTCTTTGCAATCAGGGGCTACGATCTTGATGGACACAAATATATTTCAGCAGCTACCGAAAATGGTGCTGTAGCAATAGTTTGTGAGGCACTTCCTGAAGAGCTGTATGATCATATAACTTACATTCAGGTAAAAGATTCATCCATAGCATTAGGAATTTGTGCATCCAACTTTTATGACAATCCTTCTGAAAAATTAACTCTAGTGGGGGTAACAGGTACTAACGGGAAAACAACCACAACCACTTTATTATTTAATCTTTTTTCACAATTTGGTTATTCATGTGCTTTGTTATCAACCATTGAAAATATAATAGGAGAAATAAAACTTACATCAAATCATACAACACCAGATCCGATTACCATCAACCAAATCTTATCGCAGGCGGTTGAAAATGATTGTAAATATGCATTTATGGAAGTGAGTTCGCATGGAATACAACAAAACAGATTAGCGGGTCTTACTTTTAAAATTGCAGCGTTCACTAACATAACCCACGATCACTTAGACTATCATAAAACTTTTGCAAACTACTTAGCTGCGAAAAAGAAATTTTTTGACGAATTACCTAAAACAGCAATAGCTATTACAAATATTGATGATAAGAATGGCTGGGTAATGTTACAAAATACATCAGCAAAAAAAGTTTCTTATGCTTTAAAATCCAACTCAGACTATAAAGGGAAAATTATAGAAAATCGGTTAGACGGAATGCTTTTACAATTTAACGGGCAGGAATTCTGGACTTCACTAGCCGGTAAATTTAATGCATATAATGAGCTATTAGCTTATGCAATAGCTATGGAGCTTGGTTTCGAATCCATCATAATACTTACTGAGCTTAGCAAATTACAAAGAGTAAAAGGACGATTTGAAACTTTTGTTTCTGATAATGGAGTTTTTGTAATTGTAGATTACGCACACACACCAGATGCTCTAAAAAACATTTTGGATGCAGTTAATCAAATTAGAACCAGAAATGAACAACTTATTACTGTTTTTGGTTGTGGCGGACACCGGGATAAACAAAAAAGACCGGAGATGGGAAAAATAGCAACTCAATTATCTGATTACACCATTATAACATCAGATAATCCAAGAGATGAACAGCCCGATGAAATTATTAAAGAAATTGAAGCTGGTATAGAACCACAAAATACAAATAAGTATTTGTCTGTTTCCGACAGAAAACAAGCGATAAAAACTGCTATTAAAATAGCTAAATCTAAAGATATTATACTTATAGCAGGAAAAGGACATGAAAATTATCAAGAAATCAATGGTGAGAAATTTCCTTTTGATGATATGGTTATAACTCAACAATTATTAAAAAATATAAATTAAATGTTATATTATTTATTTCAATATTTAAATGAACATTACTACTTCTCCGGAAGCGGATTATATAAGTATATAACTTTTCGTGCTCTTGCGGCGGTTATTACCTCATTATTTATTTCCCTAATTATTGGGAAAAAAATTATTATAGCATTAAGAAAAAAACAATTAGGAGAAACTGTACGGGAACTAGGTCTTTCCGGACAAAAAGAAAAAGAAGGAACACCAACCATGGGAGGAGTGATCATTATACTGGCTACTTTAGTACCTGTATTATTATTCTGCCGTTTAGAAAATATATATGTAATTATTCTGGTAGTTTCTACCGTATGGATGGGTATTATAGGATTTTTAGATGATTTTTTAAAAATTCACAAAAAGAATAAAGAAGGTCTAAAAGGCAAATTTAAAGTACTTGGACAAATAGGACTTGGTATTTTTGTTGGAGTTACCTTATATCTTAATCAGGATATTGTAATACGAGAAAAAATTGAAGATGTTCACAGTACGGAATTTACCAAGGATTTTTATCCTAATGAAAAATCATTTAAAACCACTATTCCCTTTTTTAAAAATAATCAGTTTGATTATGGTAAAATATTGACATGGGCAGGGGTAAGTGATGAAGAATCAGAAAAAATGGTTTGGATAATTCTCATCCCTATAGTTATAACCATTGTAACAGCAGTATCTAACGGCGCTAATTTAACTGACGGTATCGATGGCCTTGCCGCCGGAAGTTCAGCCATCATAGTACTAACTTTGGCTTTATTTGCCTATGTATCCGGAAATATCATGATGGCAGATTACCTTAATCTCATGTACATCCCTAATTCCGGCGAAATAGTTATTTTCTCTGCTGCATTTGCAGGAGCACTCATCGGATTCCTTTGGTATAATACGTATCCGGCCCAGGTATTTATGGGTGATACGGGCAGCCTTACCATTGGAGGTGTTATTGCTGTCCTGGCAATAGTATTAAGAAAGGAATTATTAATACCCGTATTATGCGGAATATTTTTAGTTGAAAACTTATCAGTAATAATACAAGTTGCTTATTTTAAATATACTAAGAAAAAATATGGAGAAGGAAAAAGAATTTTCTTAATGTCTCCCCTACACCACCATTTTCAAAAACTGGGATACCACGAAAGTAAAATCGTTACAAGATTTTGGATCGTAGGAATTATGCTTGCCATTATTTGTATAATAACTTTAAAAGTCAGATAACATGAAAAAGTTAGTAGTATTAGGTGGAGGCGAAAGCGGTATAGGAGCAGCTATTTTAGGAAAAAAAGAAGGGTTTGATGTTTTCTTATCTGATTCAGGCCCGATTAAAGAAGACTACAAAAGAGAATTGATTGAAAGAGGGATCAATTTTGAAGAAAAAATTCACTCAGAGGAAATTATACTGAGTGCCGACTGGATTATAAAAAGTCCGGGAGTTCCTAAAAAAGCAGATATAATAAAAAAGATAAATGATAAAAATATACCGATTTCATCTGAGATAGAATTCGCATCAAGGTATACATCCGCCATTCTAATTGCTATTACAGGTTCTAACGGAAAAACTACCACTACCTCACTCACCTACCACATATTTAAAACTGCTGGTCACAACACGGGATTAGCAGGAAATATAGGTAAAAGTTTTGCCTGGCAGGTTGCGGAAGACAATTATGAATATTATATACTTGAAATCAGCAGCTTTCAATTAGATGATGTTCAAAATTTCAAACCACATATAGCGATGGTTTTAAATTTAAGTCCTGATCATTTAGATCAGTATGATTATAACTATCAAAACTATGCAGATGCTAAATTTAAAATTACAGAGCATCAAAATACAGAAGACTATTTCATCTATAATTTAGATGATGAAATGACAAAAAAATGGTTGATTGATAATAAAACTCAAGCAAATATAATTCCTTTTTCTTTAAAAGAAATTGTAGAAAAAGGAGCCTATAGTGACGAAGAAAATATATACATAAATATAAACGAAGACAAACTAAAAATGAAGATAAACGAATTAGCATTAGCAGGAAAACATAATGTTGCAAATTCTATGGCTGCAGGTATAGCAGGGAAATTGTCTAAAATTAAAAATGACTTTATTAAACAAAGTTTAATGGATTTTGAAGCCGTTGAACACCGCCTTGAGTTTGTCTTGAAAATTAATGGAATTAATTTTATTAACGATAGCAAGGCTACCAATGTAAATTCTGTTTACTATGCTTTGGAAAGCATGAAAACTCAGGTTGTCTGGATTGTAGGCGGTACTGATAAAGGTAACGATTATGCAGAGCTAATACCTTTCGTAAGACAAAAAGTCAAAGCTATTGTTTGCCTTGGACTGGATAACAGCAAACTTATTGAAACTTTTAAGGACATAGTACCCAACATGACGGAAACACAATCAATGAAAGATGCTGTAAACGCCGCTTACCTATATGGTAAAAAAGGAGATACAGTTTTACTTTCACCAGCATGTGCTAGTTTTGATTTGTTTAAAAATTACGAAGAAAGAGGAAAACAATTTAAAGAAGAAGTTAGAAAATTGTAATTACTTACAATAAACATGAGAAAAATAAAACAAAAATTTAAAGGTGACCCGATTTTATGGGCAGCAATATTTTTAATATCGCTGGCATCTTTCTTACCGGTTTATTCTGCAAGCTCAAATTTACAATATGTAGTTGGGCAAGGTTCGGTAATGGGGCACTTTGCAAAACATGCAGGATTTATAATGGTTGGCATCTGCATAGTTTTTATTTTTCAAAAGATTGATTACAAATATTTTGGAGGATTTTCCAAACTTCTACTCCCTGTTGTTATTTTTCTATTAGTTTTAACATTAATGCAGGGAAATAACATTGATGGTGCAAATGCTTCCCGTTGGCTCAAACTGCCAGGAGTTCCATTTGCTTTTCAAACCTCTGTTTTCGCTGCACTTATATTAAATATTTATGTCGCAAGATATCTGGATAGAAATAAAGATAAAGAAATAACATTTAATAATAGTTTCGTACCCATTTTATTACCTGTTTTCTTAGTAGTAGGACTCATATTTCCTGCAAATGGTTCCACCGGAATTATGATTTTTTTAATGGTGTTGGCGTTACTGTTTATAGGTGGTTATCCAATCAAAATATTACTATCAATCATTGGTGTGGGAATTATCGTAGCATTTATTTTCATTACGTTGGTTTTAAAATTTCCTGATGCATTTCCCAGCCATCGTGTACATACATGGAAAAGCCGTATTGAAAATTTTACAGGAGAAGATAAAGAAGAAAGCTATCAGGTACAACAAGCCAAAGCTGCAATTGTACAGGGAGGCATTATTCCCAGAGGACCAGGTAAAAGTGCATTTAAGCAATCATTACCGCAGTCTTCTTCAGACTTTATATTTGCTATAATTGTAGAAGAATATGGATACGGAGGCGTATTTATATGCTTTTTCTTATATCTGCTTATTTTATGGAGAATTATAGTAATAGCAACAAAAGTAGAACATATATTCGGTACACTTTTAGTCATAGGTGTAGGAATTCCCATAATATTTCAGGCATTTTCCAATATGGCTGTAGCTGTAAATCTCATTCCGGTCACCGGACAGCCGTTGCCTATACTAAGTTACGGAGGTACATCCATGTGGGTTACCTATATGGCTTTTGGTATTATTATAAGTGTAAGCAGGGAAATAGTACCAAAAAAAACAGAGCAAAACGATAATAAAACAAGTGAAGAGGTAAATTATGAAATCGCCTAAATTTTTAATAAGCGGAGGAGGAACCGGTGGACATATTTTCCCAGCCATTGCAATTGCGGATGAGTTGAGAAAACGACTTCCTGATGCGGAAATACTTTTTGTAGGCGCTCAGGATAAAATGGAAATGGAAAAAGTTCCGCAGGCAGGATATAATATCGAAGGCCTTTGGATTTCAGGCATATCCAGAACTTCAATTTTTTCGAATTTTAAATTTCCTTTTAAAATTATTTCCAGTTTACTTAAATCCAGAAAAATTATAAATAAATTCAAGCCAGATGCTGCTATAGGTACCGGAGGATTTGCATCAGGGCCAGCATTATATGCTGCATCCAGAGCAGGAATACCGACTTTTATACAGGAACAAAACTCGTTTCCGGGAATTACCAATAAAAAACTGGCGGCGAAAGCCTCAGCCATTTATGTGGCTTATGAAGGAATGAATCAATATTTTCCTGAATCAAAAGTTAAACTTACAGGAAATCCTGTCAGAACATCACTTTTTACAGACATTCCGGATACCCAGGAAGCAAAAAAAATATTAGGACTTAATCCCGGGAACTTAACAATTCTTTCTGTAGGAGGATCATTAGGTTCAAGAACAATGAATAATTTCTGGAAAGAAAATGCAATACATTTTGCTGAACAAAACATTCAAATTATATGGCAGACAGGAAAATTGGATTTCCCTACTCTATCTAAAGACACTAGTCTGAAAAATAAAAATATCCATATCAATGAATTTATTAAAGATATGTCCAATGCCTATGCGGCTGCAGATATAATCATATCAAGGGCGGGTGCTATTGCCATTTCTGAATTATGTTTAGCCGGAAAGCCAACGATATTGATACCGTTTCCTTATGCTGCAGAAGATCATCAAACGAAAAATGCAGAACAGTTAGTTTCTAAAAATGCTGCAATTATGGTTAAAGATCAGGAAGTACCTGTTGTTTTATCAGAAAAAATTCAAAATTTAATTGATGATAAAAACATAAGAGAACAACTTAGCATAGAAATTCTTAAATTAGGAAAACCCCATGCGGTTAAAGATATAGTTAGCGACATACTTAAAAAACTAAAATTCGACAATTAAATAAATGACAGATATTCATACATATAAGAATTATTATTTTCTAGGCATTGGTGGAATTGGAATGAGTGCCCTTGCACGTTATTTCAAATTTTCAGGCTCACAGGTTTATGGATACGATAGAACCCGTACTCAGCTTACGCAAACGCTGGAGAAAGAAAATATAAACATTATATATGATGATGAAATATCATTATTAGTACCTGGAATCAATCCAGAAAACACACTAGTTGTTTACACTCCGGCAGTATCTAATCAATTAAAAATTAAAAACTATTTTACAGAACAAGGATTTACAATACTTAAAAGATCTCAGGTATTAGGAGAAATTACACAAACGTCTCAATGCCTTGCTATAGCCGGAACGCATGGTAAAACCACAACAACAACTTTATTAGGTCATATATGCAAATATGCTGATGTACCTGCCACCGCTTTTTTAGGAGGAATATCTGCAAATTATAAAAGCAATTTCATATATAACGGAACTCAAATATCAATAGTTGAAGCGGATGAATTTGATCGTTCATTTTTAACCCTTTCACCTAATATGGCTGTAATCACCTCCACCGATGCAGATCATCTGGATATTTATGAAGATTCGAATCAAATTATAAAATCATTTAATGATTTTGCCAGCTTGGTTCCAGAAAACGGTTTTCTTTTAGTTAAAAAAGGTCTTCCTATTGAAGCTAAACATCATACTTATTCAGCGTACGAAAAAGCAGAATTTTATTCAGATAACATCAGAATTATTGATAACACATTTATTTTTGACTTGATAACACCGGATAAATCGATTAAAGATTTAATTATACATCTTCCGGGAAAACACAATATTGAAAATGCAGTTGCGGCATTAACTATAGCTCTTCAATTAGGAATTGAACCTGAAATTTTAAGAAAAGCTCTTGAGGAATTTAAAGGTGTAGGAAGAAGATTTATACAAACGAAATACAGCAATGGAAAAATTTATATTGATGATTATGCACATCATCCTACCGAGCTCAATGCTGCAATAGACACGGTAAGAAATTTGTATCCGGGTAAAAAGCTGTTAACATTATTTCAACCACATTTATTTTCCAGAACAAGAGATTTTGCCAGTGATTTTGCCAGAAGTCTGGAAAAAACAGACGAGCTGTTATTATTGGAAATATATCCTGCAAGAGAAGAACCTATTTCAGGGATAACTTCAAGCTGGTTAAGTGACATGATAAATTTAAAAGCAAAAGAAGTGACATCTTTAGAGCATGCACTCGATGTTTTAAAAACTAAAGATTTTGACGTGCTTCTAACCGTAGGAGCTGGTAATATAGACACATTATATGAACCTATTAATGATTATTTAAATGAAATTAAAGTATAGATTTTTAAAAATATTTCTGTTAATTATTTCTTTAGGTTTCTTAATGAATTTTGCCACCCAAAGACATAACAACAAGGAGATACACAAAATACAAATCCATATTGAAAACTCTGATAAAGTACATTTTGTAACAGAGCCCATGGTGAAAAATATAATCAATATTTCATCAAAAAACGGAAAAAAGGCTTTAAAGATTAAAGATATAGATATAATAAAAACTGAACAAAATTTAGATGCAAATCCATTTGTAATACAGAGTAATGTGTATATTGACTTGGAAGGTATTGTTAATGTAACTGTTAGTCAAAAAATCCCAGTAGTACGGATTAAAACAGCAAACGAAGAGTTTTATTTAGATCAACAAGGAAATAAATTTCCATTGTCTAAAAATTTTTCTTTTCCTTGCCTAATGGTTTCCGGAGATATAAAACCTGATGAGTATGCAAATTTAACTTATCTGTGCAAACTCATCTCTGTTGATAACTTGTTTAAAAATCATATTATAGCAATAGAAAAAGACAAAAGAAAATCCTATAACTTTCTTTTGAATATTCCTGGAGTCTATATAGAATATGGCGATCTCGCAAATAGCCCTCAAAAACTGACCAACCTGAAAGAATTTTACAAGCAATACTTGGACTATGTAGGTTTTAATGCCTATAAAAAAATTAGTTTAAAATATGACAATCAAATAGTTGCAACAAAAAGATAAATATGAACAACAACAACATTGCAGTAGGTTTAGACATAGGTACAACAAAAATTGTAGCTATAGTCGGTCAGCGGAATGAGCATGGAAAATTGGAAATCCTGGGAATGGGAAGAGCCAAAAGTTTAGGTGTTCACCGTGGTGTAGTCAATAATATTACCCAAACTATTGATTCTATAAAAAAAGCTGTTGCAGAAGCGGAAAAAGCAGCAAATTATAAAATTACAGATGTTACAGTAGGTATTGCAGGACAACATATAAGAAGTCTGCAACACAGTGATTATATTTCACGTCCTAATTTTGACGATGTTATAGACGACACTGATCTAGAAAGACTTAAAGAGCAGGTACATAAACTGGTTATGCTTCCGGGAGAAGAGATAATACATGTTTTACCTCAGGAATATAAAGTAGATTCACAAACAGAAATTATAGAACCCCGAGGTTTTCATGGAAGCAGACTTGAAGCCAATTTTCATGTTGTAGTGGGACAAATTTCATTAATCCGGAATATTGCCCGTTGCGTAAAAGAAGCCGGATTGAATCTTGTAGGTATAACGCTGGAGCCTTTAGCTTCTTCTGACGCAGTGCTCAGCCAGGAAGAAAAAGAAGCTGGTGTAGCCCTTATTGATGTTGGAGGTGGTACTACCGATATTGCTATATTTAAAGATAATATCATCCGTCACACAGCGGTTATTCCCTTCGGAGGAAATGTAATTACTGATGATATAAAAACGGGATGTTCCATTATTGAAAGACAAGCAGAAATATTGAAGGTAAAATATGGCTCTGCCTGGCCTTCCGAAAATAAAGAAATTGAAGTTATAAGCATTCCTGGATTGCATGGAAGAGAACCTAAGGAAATTACGGTAAAGAAACTATCACAAATCATACATGCCCGCATTGAGGAAATCATTTCATTATCGTATATTGAATTACGAAATTACGGAAATGAAGAGCAGAAGAAAAAGCTAATAGCAGGAATTGTAATGACCGGTGGAGGATCTAAGCTTAAACATCTGCGTCAGTTAACTGAGTATACAACAGGTATGGATGTAAGAATAGGCTATTGTAATGAACACCTGGCAAGCGGTCAGCCTGAAGAACTGGCTAGTCCCGAATATGCTACAGCTATTGGTTTATTGATGACTGGTCTGGACAATCTGGAAATACAAAAAGAAAAACAACAAAAAGTTCAACCTTCCATACAACCTGCACAAAACGTTGTTAGTGCGAAAGAAGAAAATTCAGGAAATGTAAGTGCTGAAACTATTATAGAAAAGAAAAAAGAAGAAAAAACTCCTGAAAAAGAGAAAAAAGTACGAGAAAAGAAAAAATCAATCTTTTCTACTTTTCAGGAAAAATTTATTAAATACATTAACGATACAGAATAAACCTAAAAAACGATGAATAATACAACCGACAATAACAAGTTATTTTTCGAGCTACCTAAAAACAGGCCTTCTGCTATCAAAGTGATAGGTGTAGGAGGCGGAGGTAACAATGCTGTGGGATACATGTACGACCAAGGAATAACAGGAGTAGATTTTATTGTATGTAATACAGATGCTCAGGCATTAATCAGTAATCCTATTCCCAACAAAATACAATTAGGAAATACCCTGACGGAAGGATTGGGTGCTGGTGCTAATCCTGAAATTGGAGAGCAGGCTGCTCTTGAAAGCATGGATGATATAAAAAATGCTTTGGGGGAACAAACCAAAATGGTATTTATAACTGCAGGAATGGGCGGAGGAACCGGAACCGGAGCAGCGCCTATTATAGCAGGAATTGCTAAGGAAATGGGGATACTGACCGTTGGTATTGTTACCATTCCTTTTTCTTTTGAGGGACGTGCACGTTTGGAGCAGGCTGAAAAGGGACTTGAAAAAATAAGAAAAAGTGTAGACTCTTTAATCGTTGTAAAAAACGATAAATTAAGAGAATTATACGGAAACTTAGGATACAAATCTGGTTTCTCAAAATCGAATGAAGTATTAAGTACTGCAGCTAAAGGAATTGCAGAAGTAATTACAAAAAATTACTCTATAAATATAGATTTAAGGGATGCTAAAACCGTTTTAGCAGATAGCGGAACAGCGATTATGGGCTCTGCTATAGCCTCTGGACCTAACAAAGCTCAGGAAGCTATTATGGCTGCACTTGATTCTCCATTATTGAATGACAATAAAATAACTGGTGCCAAAAACGTATTATTACTAATTGTTTCGGGAGACGATGAAATTACCGTTGATGAAATTGGTATAATCAATGATCATATTCAGTCTGAAGCAGGAAACAGTACGAATATTATCATGGGTATTGGTGAAGATGAAAGTCTTGGAGATAATATCAGCGTAACTGTCATTGCTACAGGTTTTCCTGTAGATGATGAGAGACACAGCGGAAAAGAACAGGAAAAAATAGTCCATACATTAACCGATGATATGCTTACTTCAGGAACTTTAAACATTAGTTCAAGAAATCTTTCTTCAGATACGAAAAAAAATGATGAGCCTCAAATTATTTCCAGCCCTGTAAAGCAACAAGTTCAGCCATCTAAGCAAGACGAGGAACCACCACAAAGAATAATTACACTTGAAGATGAAGAAGAAATCACAACATTCGGTATTTCTAATCGTCCTGACCCTATTATCCCATCTTTCAATTTTGAAGATGAAATGAATATTATAAAAAAAGAATTTCCTACAAATAATACTTCTGTAGGACAGGGACCAGCAACTTCCTCTTTTAGTACTGAAAATAGAGAAGATACTCCTCCCGAACCCACGGTAACTAATCAAACAACTATTTTTACTCTTGATGAAGCTGACGATTTTACGCAAAAAATAAATTTACAGGCTGAAATAGAAAAAAACATACAACCGGTAGAGGTTAAAGAGGAACCTAAAACCGAATACATCAGAACAGAAGAGATTCAAACTAAACATCCGATACAGGAAACAGATAGTCAAAATCCTCAAAGTTCAGAAGAACTGAATTTCTTAATGGAAAGAAAAATTCAGGAAAGAAGAGAAAGATTAAAAAAATTAAACAGTAAATTTCAGGGTCTTGCTAAACAAAATGTTGATGAAGTGGAAAAAGTTCCTGCCTATTTAAGACAGGGAATTGATTTAGATGAAACTATAGATTCTAATCAAAATTCGGATATATATTTCAATAAAAAATCGAATGAAATACAGATTCGTCCTAATAACTTTTTTCATGACAATGTTGACTAATATTAAGACTACTAAAAAAAAAATTTTATGAGTTTAGAAAGTAAAATAATGGATGCGATGAAAATCGCAATGAAAGAAAAGGATAAAGTAGCTCTTGAGTCCCTGCGTGCAATTAAGTCTCAACTATTACTTTTAAAAACGGATGGTACAACAAGCGAAGTTTCACCGGAACAGGAAATTGCCCTATTACAAAGGCTAGTGAAGCAAAGAAAAGAGGCTTACGAGCAATTTAAAGCTAATCAAAGGGAGGAATTAGCAGAAAACGAACTTGCTCAATCAAAAGTTATAGAACAATTTTTACCTGCTCAGTTATCAGTTGAAGATCTGGAAACTGAACTAAAAAAAATTATAGAAGAAACTGAGGCCAAAGACATTAAAGATCTTGGAAAGGTAATGGGTGCTGCAACCAAAAAATTACAAGGTAAAGCAGATGGAAAAATAATTTCAGAAACTGTTAGGAAGTTGTTGTCCTAATATTATCTTTTGTTTTTAAAGCCGGTCTAGTACCGGCTTTATTATTTATTACAAAAAAAATCAGGATTGTATATCCTGATTTTTTGTTGTTATTTTCGGTTATCTTGTGTTCTCATTAAAATTTCTGAGCATAATCCAGCCTGTATATTGTCTTCCATCTGAAATTGTTACAATATACCAATAAGAAGCAGTCGGTAACACCCTTCCTAAATATTTACCATCCCAGACAAAACAAGTATGAGACTTTTCTTCAAATACCAACTTACCATATCTGTCAAATATTTTTACATGAGATGGCTCTTTTATCAGTTGTAATCCGCACATCCTCCAAACATCATTATAACCATCATTATTAGGAGTAATGACATTATAAATACCAAAAATTATACCCTGAGAAGTTAGGGATTCACAACCATTTGCTTTCGAACGGACATAAAAAGTGTAAATACCCGGTTCCAAATTCGAAAATGTATTACTCAACTGCCAATTGATATTGTCAATTGAATATTCTAAAGGAGCCGGACCTTTAGCTATTACTGTAATATAATCTTTACCCTGATTCAAATCTATTATCACAGGTTTTTCTAGTTCTTTAACTTCAATAGTGAAGGTCAGTGTACAAGATAATCCATAGTTCAAATTTTTAGTAACCGTTAATTTATAAATTCCAAACTGATTTACATTTACATATCTTGAATTACCTATAATTCTACCATTAAACTCCCAAACGTATTGGTCGAAATTTCCTCCGTCCAGGTTTGTCTCGGTATCCGGACACATGTAAACCGTTTGTTCCGGAACCTCTGGTGAATACGCTTTAAGTTTTATTTTAGCAACCGAAGGACAATAAGTACCGTCTAAGTCTTCAACTCTTACATAAACATAGTCTTCATATTTAATAACATTAAAGTAGTTAGATAATTCAGGTTCTTGAATACTCGTATCACTTCCGGAGACCTCATCCTTGTTTGCATTTTTAGCATTTTTTTCATTTTTATAATATTTTATTGAAGCCTTTGGCAAGACCTTATATTCAGGGGTAAGCAAATTTAAATTAAATGATGTAAAACCGTCTAAGTCACTATCGCAGGCTTCAAGCTCACCATCTTTTAAAGAGATTACCGGATGTGTCACGAACTTTAATGTATTAATACCGATACAACTGGTTGTACTATCTTCTACTCTGAAATAATAAACATGTTCCAGATTTATCTCAAAGTACTTATTTTTGTCAATGGAAGATGTCCCATTTAAAGCATCTTCTTTTGCTAAATAATAAGATATTTTATTTCGTGTTAAGTCCGATACTATCAAAAGATCTATATCTTTTAATAAAACATCGTCATATTTTCCATTCAAATCAGCATCGCAAGTTACATAAACCAATGCATCTGGTTTTGGAGTATTTTTTTGTTCTATAGTAATTAAACCATCATAATAACAAGTCAGGTCTTTATATTCAAATCTAACTTTTATAATTTCTTTCAATTTCCCTGCTAGTGGTGAGTATTTTGTTATAGTTTCGGGTATTGTCGCCTGTGTATCTTCTACTCTTCCAATTTCTACATCTGCATCGTTAAAGAAAATTATACGGATTTGTTTATATATAATTTCTAATTTTTCTTTATCAGTAATACCTATTGAGGCTAACATCTGTTTTTGTAATGCCCATAAATCTACTATAGTTTTATTTCCTTCAGAAGTATACTCACAGATTTCTGTGGTCTGATTTTCAATATTAATAAATGGATATACTTTAATTTTTATTTTAGCCAGGTTATCACATAAGTGTTCTTTTGAATCATTAATTCTAACAAAAACCTCATCAACCGGATAAATACTTTCTTTGCGTACTACTTTAGTTGTATAATTTGATGGATTTAATATTGGGTTTTTAGCAGCTCTTGCATCATCTTCATTTTGATAATATGTGAAAGCTGCGTCTTTTGAATTAATTATCTGTTTAGCAAATGCTGTTAAATCTACACTGTTAACAATACCGTTTAAATCTTTATTTTCACAAACAGATACATCGATTTCTTCATTATCTAAAAGTATTTTTAAAGTTACATTTACAGATAAAAAGCTCACTGTACTACATTTACCATCTTTTCGATCTATTTTAATATAGATACGATAAAATAAAGGATCTGTAGGTGATGACGGTTTTTCCAACTCTTCCTGTTTAATGGTAAAATTTATCGGGCTCTCTGCTTTTCCCGCTGTTGCATTTACCGCATCTTCATATTCTCTATAATATGTAAAATTATAATGCTCTTCGATATACGCCGGGTCTTCCCTAACCACTTCACTTTTGTATTTGTCTAGATCAGCAATTACATAGGTATTATCCAAAATTCCATCTGACTCATCACAAATATTTATGAAACCGCCAACTTCTTTAGGTATTAAAGGAACGCTAAAACTTATTTTTCGGATAATAAAGCAACAACCCGAGGTTTCACAATTTAGCTTATAAACAAATTTTACCCATACTTCACTTCCTTCACTTACCTCATATTCTTCAGGAGTATTGATTAATACATTATTAATGGCATTAGATTTTGTAGAATGAAATGTTATGTTAAAATCCGTTAAGTTATATTCGGATCCAATCATCTGAGCCGGTAAGGTATTTAAATCAACATATACTCTTTTTTCATCGTTACAAATTTCATCGGTAATATTGTTCACATTTAATTCAGGATAAGCCTCTATCTTCAGAGAAACAATACTAAAGCACCCGTTTTTATCCTCCACTCTGACCCAAAACACTATAGGTAGTTGATTTATTACAGTTGTCCCAGCAGAAATTTTAGAAGTATCGCTATATGCCTGATCATAAGATTTGTAATATTTAAATATAAAATCATCAACCTTCTGAGAATCTGTTAAAAATTTACTATTGAAGTTATTTAAATTCACAACTTCATTAACTGTTGTCTCATCACTGTTTTTTGTGTTATTATTACAAATTTTTACTGAAATATTAGAATTCAGCTTTGGAGATTCTGCTAGTGAAAATGTTAATTTGTATACCTTAAAACAATTATTATAGATGATTTTAACCCAAATTTCAGTATTTTGATTTATCCAGAAAGAACTAAGTTTATCTGTACCTTCATTTGCCTGACTTTCTGTATAATAAAATTCAAACAACATGGTATTATTTAATTCGGGATTATTTTTAATCAAAGGATCAATTATGTATTGTTTTATGTTCGAAGAAGTGATAAGTTCTTTTCCATCATTTTCAAAATCACAAATTGTTAAACTTGTATTGGGTACATCAGGAGCCATTACCAGTGTTATATCTACAGGTAAAACTTTAAAACAGCTGGTTTCGCCATCATCAACTCTCATGTAAATTTTTAAAGGATTAGATAATCCTGCATCTGCATTAAAATAAACAGGAGTACTTTCATCTGTATATTTCCCAATATATGCGGAACTTCCAATATCATTATTTTCAGCCTCTTTCTGACTCGTAAAAAATTTGATTACGGCTCCATTTGAACTTTCAATAATTTCAGAGAGATCAACTTTTTCTTTATTATCTCTATCTAAATCGCAAACAATCAAATTTTTATATTTAGGTAGTTTTACAGCCGTAGTAAATTTAAAATTTATCTTGACTATTATCTGACATTGATTTTTAAAATCTAATCTCACGTAAGCAGACATCTGAGATGGTATGAGATTTTGATTAAGTTCAAATTTCCTTGGGTCTGCAGCTGATTCTATATTCCCCGCATGAGCAAGATTTAAAGTTGAATAATAACTAAGTGTATATAAATCACTAATTGGATTTTTTAGATCTTCTAATTGTTCTTTAGTTAATAATAATTCAATATCATTTAAATCTGATGCATTTTTCTTATTTTTAAGAATAAGCTCTACAATATTTATAGTTTCTACTTTATCATCGTTAAAATCACATACAATATATTCTGGCGTTTCTTTAACATCAATCGACGCAAGGTAAAATTGAATATCATAGGGATAACTACACCTATTAAATCTTACAACCGCATAAAGAAATTTAGGATTATCAGATAGCTTTAAAGTATAATAGCTATCTTTAATCATTCCATTCAGATGCTTATCATCAGCTAGAAATAAATCTCTATCCTCTTTATTATCAAAAAATATAACTTCATCATACGGATCTTCTCCAAAAGTAGGTGCAGGCTTACTGTACTTATATAAGCCTGATAACATTTTTTTGTAAATATCTAAATCAATTCTTTCCTCTCCATCGTTAAATGTGTCACATATTGTAAAGAGTTTAACATCAAAATTTTCATATTTTGAAACCAAGAATGTTAATGAATTAACTCCTATGGTACCTGAGGGTAGTTTATATTTTAAATAGACAGTAAAATTAGATGGAGGAGTAATACTATATAAATATTTTGGTGCTGTACCTGTTATAGGTAAAGCTACAGTACAAGCTGCATTTTTATAAAAACCTAAAATTTCTACCGAACTCCAGGAAATGGAAGTTTTTTGAAAGAATAAAGGTAAGTATCCACCGGATCCCAAATCTATAATTTCCGGGTCTTTAACATCACATAAATAAGGGGTTAAACCTCCGGGAATTGGTTCTGGATCTTTCTGGTCGTCACAATCTGTTCCTTCCATAAATATCAATTCCGTTCTGCTATCCTGACAAAAATCCGGATGAGAAGCTTTTACATAAATAACTTTATTTAATTTTAATAAATAGTTTTCCGGATCATATATTTTTTGGGTATAAGTCGAATTTTCATAAAATTCCCAAACAATTGAATTTAGTGCGGGATTATCAGATGCATCTGTTAGTAATAAGTTTCGGTATTTAGTTAGATTTTCAATTACCAGCTGTCCTTCTTTTATAGAACATATATAGACTTTATCGGATTTTAATTGAATTTTTTTAACTAATCTGATTGTAAAGGGTACTATTGTGTAACACTCTTTATCATTTATATTTTTGTCCCATGCTTTTATATAAAACGTTTGGCTTTTAGTTACTGAAGATGTTACATCTACCAAATAATTACTCGCAGACGTACTTGATAATTCAACCTGATTACTATCTAAAAAAACATAGCTTACATTTGAAGGTACTCCATGTGCAAATGAATACAAATTTACCACCTCTTTATTGTCATTACCTATATCGCAAACTTTAAATTCTTTTCCGCTAACTAAAACGGGACGTTTATTTAATTTTAAATTTATTGATCCAATACTATAACAAATTCCGCTTTTTAAAACTTTAACAGATACTGTCTGATCGGATGAAAAAGAATAGCTAACAGCTTCTTCATCAGATATAGGTATGGTTAAATTTGAGTCTTTATAGTAGGTAAATGTCATTTTATTATCAGAATTGATTTTATCTTCATAGGATTTTAAGTTAATTGTATAACTTTCACCTTGATTAATACAGAATGGACCTACATTAACTTGATTAGCTGTAGGAAATTCATCTGAAAATTTCACATTTATAATATCTTCAACTGTAATGTTTGTACATCCATTATAAGAAACCTGTACTTTATATGATGTATCAGCAGATGGAGAAACATCAATAGAGTTACCTGTACCAATATTGACATTATTACTATTAAACCATTTTACTGAAATGTCTGTTTTTCCGTTAGGGGTAAATCTCCAAGCTTCTTTACTGGCTTCCCATTCACCTGTATTTCTATCGGGTGGAGAAACACCCAAGTTTCCTGTAGAATTCATAATTCCTATAACCGAACGCTTTTCCTTTCGGGTATTAGGATTTAATTTTTTCTCACCCACGTAAACATCTATTACATTTAGTGTTTCATATAAAACTATTTGAGAAGATGAATAAATAGTTTCGTTTATAGGGGTAAATTGAGGTACATTATCATAACTTACAGTAAACTTTCTATAGGGAGCTGTTCCTTCCTGATGAATTCTAATTTTACCGTTTTGATCTTTACCTCCACCTATAAACATATCATGGTAAACACCAAAAATAGCACTTCTTGGCAAACCTGAACTCGGAACATTTCCTGCTATTCTATAAGAACAATCCTTTTTTGCCTGAGAAATATCAAAACTAACAACACCATTATCACTTATAATAATATAGTTATATTTAACTCCATAAAAGCAAAATTCAAAAGGAAGCTTTATTTTATCACTAAAAATATCATCTTGTTTAGAACCCGGACCTTGAGTTATATCTATAGCGGTTCCTTTGGAAAAATCTATATCTGATGGATAGTTTATTGATGTTACCTCATATGTATTTGTTTGTTTTAAAACAGGATATTGGGCTGTTAACCTAATAGTTTTACCATTGTAATATTCATAATCACAATCAACATCTATATTATCAGACGTTCCATTGTGATCGATAATTTTAACCCATGGATTCTCAACTAATTGAGAATAGGAATAGGCAGCAGTAAATACTACGAGCAATAACGAATAAATGCATTTAATTTTCATAACAGATAATTTATCCGAATTATTAAAAAGTATAATTATATATACTTTATTATAATTGGAATTAAATATCTGTAAATATACGTTTTTTATCTTAATATATACTTTTACAAGCTTTTAATAAAAAAAACTATTATAAATTAAAAATTACATTTAAAAAATTAAGATAATTTACCTATATTAATTATAACCATACTTTACGCTCCCATTCATTTAGGTGAAAAATGTTTATGTTCCATCAAACAGATAAAAAAATGTACTTAATCTATTAATGAAAGCTGTATTCTTTTTCTTGGTAAATCCACTTCGATAATCTTAGCTTCAACATGCTGGTTTAAACGTACAACTGAATTTATGTCTGAAACAAACTCTTTAGCAACCTTCGAAATATGCACTAAACCACTCTCTTTAATCCCTATATCTACAAAACATCCAAAATTGGTAATATTATTAACTATACCCGGTACTTTCATTCCAATTTTTAAATCTTCTATAGATTTTAGTGAAGGATCAAAACTAAAAATTTTAACTTGCTTACGAGGGTCTAATCCGGGTTTTTCGAGCTCTTTAATAATATCTTTTAAGGTAGGTAATCCCACTTGCTCTGAAATATAATTCTCGACATTTATCTTCTTTATTTCTTCTTTATTTTTAACCAACTGTTCAATTTTTACACCTAGATCTTTTGCCATTTTGTTAACTAAGGAATAGCTTTCCGGGTGTACGGCAGAATTATCCAACGGATTTTCTGAGGCAGGTATCCGTAAGAAGGCTGAAGCCTGCTGAAATGCTTTTTCTCCTAAACGAGGAACTTTTTTTAATTCTTGCCGGGATGTAAATGAGCCGTGTTCTTGCCTGTAAGCAACAATGTTTTCTGCAAGTTTTTCTCCTATACCTGAAACGTACGATAATAAAAATTTACCTGCCGTATTTAGATTAACTCCTACATTATTAACACTGGAAACTACTACGGCATCCAACTCACTTTTAAGAAGTCCTTGATCTACATCGTGTTGGTATTGCCCAACACCAATTGATTTTGGCTCTATTTTTACGAGCTCTGCCAATGGATCTGATAGTCTTCGTCCAATAGAAACAGCCCCCCTGACTGTTACGTCGAAAGAAGGATATTCTTCTCTTGCTATTTTAGATGCTGAATATACTGAAGCTCCTGCCTCACTAACTACGAAAACCTTAAGTTCTCTATCAAAAGCTATCGACTGAATCAAGCGCTCAGTTTCTCTGGAGGCTGTACCATTACCAATAGAAATCGCTTCAATTTTATATGCATTTACCATTGACTTTATTTTTTTTACAGCTTCCTTAGCTTCTCTTTGAGGTGGATGAGGATATATAGTATCATTATGGAGCAAATCTCCCTGCTCGCTTAAGCATACTATTTTACAACCCGATTTAAATCCCGGATCTATAGCTAGAATTCTTTTTTCACCCAAAGGTGGTTGAAGCAGTAATTGCTCAAGATTAGATGAAAAAACCTGAATTGCAGTTTGATCAGCTTTAAGTTTAGCCTCCTGAAAAACTTCGTTGCTTAAAGCCGGCTCAAGCAAACGATTATAAGAATCTTTTACAGCCGTTGCAATTTGTTCAGCAATTTCTTTTTGACGGGTTTTTAAATAGAATCTTTCCATCATTTCAAAAACCTCTTCTGTATCTACCTTAATTTTTATTCTTAAAAACCCTTCATTAGAACCCCGAATCATAGCCAGTAAACGATGAGAAGGGGATTTTTTAAGTGGTTCTGAAAAATCAAAATAATTAGAAAATTTCTGAGCTTCTTCTTCCTTTTCTTTAGATTTGATCAGTTTGGATTCTATAATTGCAGATTGTCGGAAAAGCCCCCTTATTCGCGCACGAATAGTTTCATTTTCGTTGATCCACTCCGAAATAATATCTCTTGCTCCCTGCAAAGCATCCTGAACCGTTGAAACCTTGTCCGACAAATATTTAAAAGCTATTGCTTCCAAATCGTTGATTGGATTTTGCTTCATTATAATTTTAGCTAAAGGTTCCAATCCGTTTTCTTTTGCCGTTACTGAACGGGTTTTCCGTTTCTTTTTATAGGGAAGATAATAATCTTCTAACTGATTTTTATCAAAACAATGAAGGATCTTATCCTTTAATTCCTCAGTTAAAGCATCCTGTTCTTCAATACTCTTAAGAATAGTTTCCTTTCTCTTTTCAATTTCTTCAAACTCAGTTTTCAATTTTACTATTTTTTGTATCTGGACTTCATCCATATTCCCTGTCATTTCCTTTCTATATCTAGATATAAAAGGGACTGTGGAATCTTCTTCCAACAATTTCACTGTGTTTTCGATACCTTTTGATGTAAAACCGGTAGCACTTTTAATAAAAGAAACTAAATTCATGTATAAAAAATTATTGAACAAAGATATTACTTTAGATATTAATCTGCCTTTACAGAATAACACTAAGAACTATTTTATCATTCAAGATAAACCTATCAATGAAATAATAATCTTTATATTTCTAAATTATCATTAACCTTATATTTTGATAAATCATAGATTAGATACTTAAACTTATATATAAGAAATTTTAAACAAAGACTGTAATCTCTTCCTGCCTTATTGACACTTATGGACTTATATTAAACTAAATATGGATTTATTTTATCCATCAAATAATTTTTTTAAAAAATTATTTAAAATAACAAAAGCAATATAAGTATTACTATTTAATTGATTATAAAAACTAAAAATTAAGATTTATTTAACAGTATTTAGCTGGGTATTTTATATAAATACCAACTTTTCAGCATTAAATATAAAAAAAAGCAATTAGACGAAATGAACAAAAACAAATGCAATTGACTATATACAAAATACATATAAGTAAATATATGTTAATAATTACTTAATATTAAGAATTAATTATTTTTTTAATATTAATTCATGATTGTACTATTAAAAAAATTTATAACCATAGCTTTTATAACCATCTAATTTATTTTTTTAAAGAATTAATAAAATACATTACTATAATTATTTTTATTAAATGATAGAAATATAGATATTATTTATCCCTATATAGCATATAGTTAGTGTAATAATTAAGAAATTTATCTCATTTGTGGTATAACTTTTGAAACAGAGTGCGTCAAATAAATTTATAATTAAAAAGATGAAAAAACATTTATTAAACATTCCTTTTTTATTCGCTTTATTATTTCTTATTAATTGTTCAAGCGATGATACTTTAATAGACAACACTGCTAACAACTCTTCTGAATGGAATTATGAAAACACCAATTGGGGAGAAACGTGTAATTGCGGAAAATCTCAATCACCAATTAACATTACAGGTTACACTTTAGGAACACAAAATTACAACCTTACATTTGACTATAAAGATGGGGATGTAGAAGAAATAATGGATAACGGTCATACTTTGGAATTTGTATTTAAAGAAGGTGCTTATGCGACCTTTAATGGTAAAAAATACCATTTAAAACAATTTCATGCACACCACAGATCTGAACATACTGTAAGTGGTATAAGCTACCCAATGGAACTGCACTTTGTTCATACTGCTGATGACGGAACAAATTTAGTAGTTGCCGCTTTCATTAAAGAAGGTATTGAAGACAATTTAGCTTTCGAAACTTTAAATGTATTTAAAGACTTGAAAAAGAATCAGGCAATCAATGTTGACATCAAATTTGATCCGGAAAACATTTATCCAAAAGAAAGAGGATATTATTACTATGGAGGTTCTTTAACTACACCTCCATGTACTGAAAATGTTAGCTGGGTTATATTTTCTCAGGCAACTGCTTTAACTTCAACTGAAATACGTGAAATTGAAAATCACTTACCTTATTTAAATAACAGACCTTTACAAGCATTAAACGGTCGTGTTATTGAAAAATACTAAAATATAATACTTTAACCGATTTTTAGCCGGCCTTTACCTCTAGTAAGGCTGGCTTTTTTATTAACTTCTCTTTCCACTTATCTTAGATTTATTTGACTTCTGACAAACTAATAATAAAAATCTTTTAACATTCTAAATAAAAATCTCATTAATTTTACAGCCAATACTTTATATTAATGGACATAATAAATAAATATTTTCCGGATATAACTGATATACAAAAAAAAAGATTCAATAGTTTACCGGAACTTTATTCATATTGGAATGAAAAAATAAATGTTATTTCCCGTAAAGACATAGATGCTTTAAGCGAGAAACATGTTCTTCACTCTTTAGGAATTGCCAAAGTAATTTCTTTCTCACCTTCAACTAAAATTCTGGACATAGGTACCGGTGGTGGTTTTCCTGGCATTCCGCTTGCTATACTTTTTCCTGATTGTGAGTTTCTTTTGGTTGACTCTATCGGAAAAAAAATAAAGGTAGTTGAAGAAATAGCCGCAGAACTAGGTTTAAATAATGTAAGAGCAACTCATTCAAGGGCTGAAAAGATAAAAGAAAAATTTGATTTTGTTGTAAGCCGTGCAGTGACTCAAATGCCGGTTTTCATGACTTGGATCAAAGATAAATTTTTACAAAAAAATAACAATTTACTTGAAAACGGCGTTTTGTATTTAAAAGGTGGTGATTTAAGTGAGGAGCTGAAAAGTTTTTCCAGTGCTAAGATTTATAATCTATCAGATTATTTTACCGAAGAATTTTTTGAAACCAAAAAAGTAGTTCACATTAAAAGAAAATAACAGTTTTTACTATTGATTATGCAAAAAAACATCAAATGGCTTATTCCTTTATTAGGAGCTAATTTATTCGTAAATGGCCAACTATCGGAAATCTACTATGACAAAAATTTTAAACTTACTACTGCCAAAGAATTATACTCCGATGAAGCATATAGAGGAACTCAGTATATTCTTAATGATTTACTTAATTTTTATCATTTAGAATTCTATCAGCAGGAGATTGCAAGCTTTTATGATGCTTTAATTGGACTAATTCTTCAGGATGAAGGTGCTGAAAGTAATTATGATGCTTTTACTGTAAAATATCCTCAGAGCGCTTTAGCTGAAAGTGCTCATTTACAGTTAGGAAACTATTATTTATACCATCAGGATTACTCAAGAGCTGTTCAAGAGCTAAGTCAGATCAACATTGAAAATCTACCTTCGGAAAAAAGAGCAAATCAATATATTAAGCTTGGCTATGCTCAATTCATGAATCAGGATTATGCAGCCGCCGAGAAAAATCTTCAGAAAGGTTCTGCCACAGATAAATATAAAGATCAGGTAACTTATCTGCTGGGACATATAGCCTATACTAATGGAGAGCATATTGTGGCTAAAGAAAAATTCACATCTCTAATAAATAACCCTGATTTTACAGAGAGAATCAAGCCATATCTGGTTCAGATTTATTTTAATGATGGTGAGTATGATTCTGCTATTTCAGAAGGAAAATCACTTTTATCTACTAATAAATATCCGGAATTGAATACGGAAATATCAAAAATCATAGGAGAAAGCTATTTCAGACAAAAAAATTATTCTGCTGCTGAACCTTATTTAAAAACTTATGTCTCCCGTTCTAAAAACCCATCTTTGTCGGATTATTATCAAATGGGATATGTACTATACCATGATAAAAAATATGATGAAGCAGTTAATTATTTTAATAAAATTACTGTCGGAAGCTTATCTCCTATATCTCAAAATGCATATTACCAATTAGGCAACTCTTATTTAAAAACATATAGAAAAAAAGAAGCACTTACGGCTTTCAAAGCAGCTTCTGAAATGGATTTTGATAAAACTATTCAGGAAAATGCCTATCTTAACTATGCTAAGCTAAGTTATGAAGTAGGTAATCCATATGAATCTACTCCTAAGGTCTTAAGTAATTATCTTCGTTTATATCCGAAATCTCAAAATACATCAGAAATAAACGAATTACTTTTAAAATCGTTTATAAATTCAGGGAATTTTGCTGAAGCTTCAGAGCTTATTTCTAAAATTAAAAACAAATCACCTGAGATAAAACTAAAAGAGCAAGAAGTTGCTTATGCATACGGAATTCAATTATACAATCAAGGGAAAATTCAGGAAGCCTCTCAAGAATTCAATAAAGCTAAAAGTTTAAAAAATGGTTCTGAATTTTACGCCCGTTCCTTATACTGGAGTGCAGAATGCCAATATCTATCAGGAAATTATAAAACAGCAATTGAAGATCTTCAGAACCTCCGTAATTCTGGTATTACAATCCCTGAGTCGCAGCAAATATCTTATCAGGAAGGTTATTCATATTTGAAACTTAAAGACTTTAGCTCAGCAGTCACTTCTTTTCAGGAATATCTAAAAAAACCCAAAGAGGAATATAAATCAGATGCACAACTCAGACTTGCTGACGCACAACTGGGAAACAATAATCTGGATCAGGCTATTTCGCTTTACAACCAGGTATCACAGTCTAACAATAATGACAGCGAATATTCACAATACCAAAAAGCGATTATTTACGGATTAAAAAACGAACAAAAAAATAAGATTTCCGAACTTGAGAAATTTATCAAAAATTATCCTAAGAGTGATAAATTAACGGATGCGTATTTTGAATTGGGAACAGCTTATGCTGACGTGGAAGATTTTACAAATTCAAATAGTTACTTTCAAAAAGTAATTGATATATCTCAGAACAACGATTTAGTTGCAAGTGCATATTTAAATAAAGCAGATAATTACTCAGGTCTTAAACAATATGATAGAGCAATTTCCGAATACAGCCGTATCGCAGATCAATATCCTAAAACGCTTTATGCACAACAAGCGGTTAACGGAGCTAAATCATCGTTTATAGATAGTGGTAGAAGTTCGGAATACGAAAATTGGGTTAAACAAAAAGGATATACACTTACAAAATCAGATGCTGAAGAAATCACTTTCATTTCCGCTCAAAAAGAGTTTTTGAATAAGAACTATGCAGCATCCGCAAAAAATTTCGAAACTTTTTTGAAAAAATATCCGGATACCAGTCGGGAAATTACTTCACGATATTATTTAGGAGAAAGTTATTTTCAGTTAAATCAGACAGAGAATGCTTTAAATCAACTTAAACCTGTAGCTTCTGTAGCCAATGAAAACCAGGAGGAAGCTTTAGTTCGTATATCCCAAATCTTCTTAAAACAGGAAAAACAGGAAGAAGCGCAAGCTTATCTTGAAAATCTATACCGCATAACTGACAATAGTTCGTATAAATCTTATGCCGAGTTAGAATTAATGTATATTTATTCTGATAATAAAGAATACTCTAAAGCCAATGATATGGCGACACGGGTGCTGGGAAATTCAAAAAATCCGGCAACTGTGATGGAACAAGCTAATCTTATAAAAGCCAGAAGCTTATACTTTACAGGAAAGACTAAAGAAGCCCGTAATTTATTTACTACTCTGGAAACATCTAAAAATAATGCAGTTAAAGCTGAAGCACTATATTATAATGCAATGTTTAAAAATAAAGATAAAAAATATGATGCAAGTAACACTCTGGTCTTTACTCTGACTTCCAAGTTGTCAGATCAACAGTACTGGGGTGCTAAAGCTTTGTTAATTATGAGTGACAACTATTATAACCTTAAAGATAATTATCAGGCTACTTACATTCTGGAACAGATAATTGATAATTATAAGGAATTTCCGGATGTTACTGAAGAAGCACAAGCTGCATTAACCAAAATAAAAAAATAAACTTGATTCATCTTAGAACGTAATTTTATGAATACTCATTATAAAACACTATTCACTCTTTCATTTCTGGTCTCTCCTTTAGTATTTTTTTCACAAATAAAAGAAGAAGTACTAAATGTAGGAAAAAAGAAACAACCGGAAGTGAATGTTAAAAATATTCAAAAGAAAAAAACTAATCCGGAGAGATACCCTCCTTCCGAAAAAACAGATGATAAACCAGTTGATACACTTCAGTATTCAATTGTTGATGTACCCGCAGCTTCTGAGTTTCAAACCTCACAACTCCCTCCACAACCTCTTAATACGGACTTCAAAGAAACATATTATGATAATTATGCGAAAATCGGATATGGAAATCGTAATACCCTCCTTGCAGATGCTTACGTCAGTTATCCTATAGATAATAACAGAGTAGGTATTAAATTTTCCGCATTGTCAACTGATGGACCCAAAAATAAATATGATTGGAAAACATCTTCCTCGACCATTGATGCCGAAGCATTTTATGAATTAAAGTTAAAAACAGGAAAATTACATTTAGCTGGAAACTATCTATACAATGGCTCCAATTATTATGGACTCAATATCCCTGAGTTGTTTGCTACTCCAGACATGGATTTAAAACAAAATACAAATAAAATTACATTTAAATCCGATTATGACCTATACTCTAACAACTATCTGGATAAGGCATCTTTACAAACAGGATACTGGTGGGATAAATTCGGTTCGAAAGAGAGCTTTGTTGATATAAAGGCTAAGCTGGCAAAAAGTGACGAAAGTGCGTCTTTAATGCTTCCCGGATTAAATTTTGCTGTTGAAGCCGATGTCTTATTTAACTATACTAACACACGTTTTGGACTGGATACTGAAAATAAATATTCCTATTTAACTGCAGGATTTTCACCTGTACTGAGAATTTTCAGTCAGGGTTCCTACCTTAAAATTGGTGGAAACATTGCCTATAATGGTGAGTTGGAAAGCAACAATACCAAATTCTTTTTCCACCCAAAGGCTGAATTTCTTTTTCATGCATTTAAAGAGTTAAAATTTTATGCAGGCATAGATGGAGGACTTAAACTTAATAATATGGCTGAGCTATCTCAAAGTAATCCTTATTTGTTATCTAATCAAACATTGCGACCGACCAATACTTTATATAAAATATATACCGGAATCAAAGGGGATGTTGGTGAAAATTTTAAATATGAAGCTGAAACTTCATTCAGTAAAGTTGAAAACTTTTTAGTTTACGTTCGCTCTCCTTATGATGTGACTGCTACATCTCTAAAAGCTTACAACAGGCTTAATACATTTAGTGCTATCTATGACGACGGAAACATCTTCACGATTAGAGGTTCTATGCAATACTTTTTAAATGGAGATCTATATCTGGGACTTGACGGTGAATTTAACCATTACGATATGGAAAACTTAAAAGAAGCTTATCATCTTCCCAGAATAAAGATAGGTATTGATGGAGGCTATAAAACTTTAGGAGATAAACTTAGACTTAATGCTAAACTATTTTTAGTAGGAGACAGAAAAAGTAATTATTATTATTACGATCCTACAACTTCTAATTATTATGAAGGAATTATTTCACTTGATAACTATGTTGATTTGAATTTATCTGCGTCTTATCAAATTATTGACCAATTCTCTGTTTTTATTAACGGAAATAATCTGTTTAGTAAAAATTATGAGAGATTTCAGGGTTATAAAGTTTTAGGTGCTCAGATTATGGGAGGTGTACTAGTTAAATTTTAACTTACATAAAAAAACAGCTATATAAGCTCATAAAAGAGCCCCGGAATTTTCCGGGGCTCTTTTTAATATTACTTTATTATTTTTTTATTTAAATTTTTAAAATCGATTAAAAGAGGAACATATTTTGATGATTCATAGAAAAAACACTAAAAAAAGTATATGATACATACAATAGATATAAATACTTCTGATAAATTTCTCTTACTACCTATTGAAAATAGTGCCCCCGAAATAAAAATTTATTTTGAAATTGATGGTAACCAAATTATTTTTCCTTTAAGTGCACGTTTAGCCTTAACGCAGGTTGACTATTGGATTCCGGTAAACATAGAAAGATTTACCGGTCACAAAATATCGATCCTATTAAATGAAATTAATGAACAATATTCCAGTCATTTAAAAATAACTACCGCTAACAACTTCGATTTTAATTATGATGAGTCTTATCGCCCACGATATCACTTTTCCCCATATTACGGATGGGCAAATGATCCCAATGGGATGGTTTATTACGAAGGATACTATCATCTTTTTTATCAATTTAATCCGTTTGGAACCACCTGGGGGAATATGACCTGGGGGCATGCTGTAAGCCAAGATTTACTTAACTGGGAACATTTACCTGAAGGACTTTCTCCCGATGAGAGGGGAACTATTTTTTCTGGTAGTGCTGTAGTTGATGTCAATAATACGGCAGGTTTTGGTAATAATGCCTTAATTGCTATATATACAAATAGCGGAGAAATTCAAACCCAAAATTTAGCCTTTAGTTTAGATAATGGTAAATCATTTAGTAAATATTCTAATAATCCTGTACTTTCAGATTCTTCTTTGGTTGATTTCAGAGACCCTAAAGTTTTCTGGCATAAGGCCAGCAAACGATGGATTATGTCTTTAGCAACCAGTCAAGCTATACGTTTTTATAGTTCCACTGATCTAAAAACCTGGTCTAAGTTGAGTGAATTCGGACAAGATGTAGGTGCTCATGATGGCGTTTGGGAATGCCCTGATTTGTTTCCTTTACTTTTTGAAGATAGAGTTTTTTGGGTGCTTCTTGTGAGCATTAACCCGGGAGGTCCTAACGGAGGAAGTGCAACTCAATATTTTCTTGGAAATTTTGATGGGAATAAGTTTACGCCTTTAGATCTTCCCTATCCTTTGTGGCTGGATTATGGCAAAGATAATTATGCAGGTGTATGCTGGAATAATACTCTGAATGAGGAAATATTGTTTATCGGATGGATGAGTAACTGGGAATATGCAAATCTGGTTCCTTCGGTGAATTTTAAAAACGCAATGACCCTGCCTCGAAATTTAAGGTTATTTAATAATGGCATTCATTTAGCTATTGCATCATATCCTATTCATGCTGTTGAAAAATTAAGAAAATCAGTTACAGAGTATGAATTAAAAAATATTACTCAGCCCTCAGTTTCCTACCAATTACCTAAAGATTCTCAGGGGTGTGTAGAGATAGAGCTAGTCTTAAAGTTACAAACCTCATCAAAATTTGAAATTTCACTTTCCAATGACCTGGGAGAAAATACTATTTATTTTTTCCTTATAAATGAAAACCGTATATATATGGATCGTTCTAAAAGCGGAATTACTAATTTCAGCTCAGACTTTATAACTACCATTCACGCACCATTTGCAACACAAGAAATAATTACAATTAATCTATTTCTTGATAAGGCTTCTGTCGAGTTATTTGTGAATAAAGGAGAAAGCTCAATAACATCCGTAGTCTTTCCGAAGAATCCTTATAACACTTTGACTTTAAAATCTGAAAAAAGAATTCCGGAAATTCAACGTTTAATAGCTTATACATTAGATAAGGATTAAGAATTAATTTTAAAACACCTTGTTAATTTTATTTGCTTTGAAACTGAGTATTTTATAGATTTGTTAAAATTAAACTATTCCTCAATTATGATTGAAAAATTGAGAACTTTTTTAGAAGCTAATGGTTTTGAAGTAATTTCCCGTGTTTCTGAAAAATTCGGAATAAGAGCATCAAAACTCAGATTGTTATTTATATATCTATCTTTTATTACATTAGGAGGTATTTTTGCGATATATTTAATTGGCGCTTTTTTCCTCTGGTTAAAAGATAATATAAAAACAAAGAGACGATCAGTATTTGATTTATAATCATTTAATCCATCAGTATTTTTTTTCTTCTAAATTAAATTTCAATATATCTTTAAATTCTTTTTTTATTGCTTTTAATGCTTCTGAATCTTTTTTAATTTGCCAGTTAACAATCCTGTTTGTCACAGTATGATCTTCCGGATAATGGTAAAAAATGATAGATGTTACTGAAGGATATTTTTCTGGAAGTCTATGAAGGGCATCAGCAAACCATTGTGCTCTGTCTCCTCCATCTTCGAGTGATCCGAATTCTGAAATCATTATCGGCTTTTTAAACTTATCCAGCTCTTCATAATGATTACCAAAAAGTTCATCAAAAGACCACCATTTACTCCATATAGCTACCGTTCCGTAATTGAGTATTCCCGTTGAGACGATGTCTACATAGGCATCTCCAGGATAATAGTTATCAATATGGGTATAGGCAACATGTGGACTCCAAACCCAGATAATATTATCTGCTTGCTGTTGTGAAAAAACTTTATGAATATGCTGCCATGCCTTTATATAATCAGATGGGCGATTTTTCCCCATCGGCCCCCAAGGATAACGGTAAGGATCATTCATTTCATGACCAAATCTTATATACACCGGATGACCAAACTTTTTTGCTTTTATTGCCCATTCTTTTACGTAGCTATCGTACACTCCTTCAGAAACATCCAGCATGGAACGATCTTGTCTTTCCTTTAAAGGTTTCAAATTATATGCTTTTTCATCAAAATCACTAATCCAAGGTTCCCAGGTTATGACAGGGATAGATCCTAGCTCGTATATAGCTTTTACCGATGCTTCAGGAAACTGCTGCTCTGGTTTACTTCCCCAGGCAGAAAAGATGTGTATTAATGGAAAGCTAATCTTTAACGAATCTTCTAAGTTTATTATATTTTCAAATGAATTTTTACTACTTGCATCTGAAGCTCCTAACAATATAAATTTAGGTTTTATTAATTTTTGTTTATCATTTTTATATTTAGCAAACCACTTAAATTCACTATTTCGATGTTTCTCCCTTTTATTGAGAATAATCTGATGTTCAACTCCATTAATTGCTTCCTCTACTCTATCGAATAAAGTGGTGAAGGGACCTTTTGATTTTTCACTGATAGATGATATAGCATATGTTAAACAAAAGGCTATAACCAGCGCAAGGCTAAAATATAAAATACGACTTATTTTTTTTAGAAAATTTTTCATCATAAGTAATTTTTTAAGCACTCTTCAAGGGCATTTTCCAAACTGAATTTTATTGAAAACCCTAATTTGTTCTTGATTTTCGCATTACTACCCACCATTTCCCAAATTTCATTTTCCCTGTAGGGAATTGCTCCAAACCTAACGTTTCCTTGGGTGGATATTTTATCAGTGACCAGTTGAGCCAAACTTTTTAAAGAAACTCCATTTCCGCTGCAAACATTAAATGTTTCACGATATGCATCTTTGTTTAATGAACATTTTAGTAAAGCCTGAACCACATCTTCAACATAAAGAAAGTCTCGTATCTGTTCTCCTTCTGTCATCAGAAAATCTTCATTTCTTTTTAATGTGTTAATGAGTTGTGGTATAAAAAAATTCTCCGGCATATCATTTCCGAAAAAATTAAAAATCCTCAAAATAGTATAATTTTTATCGTGAATAGTACTGAAGGTACGGATCAAATTTTCTGCATATACTTTGCTTAAAGAGTAAGGAGAAGCTGGATAAACAGCTTGTTCTTCTATAAAAGGAGAATTAAAATCGCCATAAACTTCACTACTTGAAGTAAATATAAAATTTTGATATGTACCGTTCTTCAAAGCTTTCAAAAGATTATATGTTCCGTTTAAGTTGCATTCTACTATAGCTTCATATTGACCAAAATCCCTGTTTCTGTCTATATTGGCAGCCAAATGATAAATTATATCAGGATTTAAGCATCCTAATGCTTCTTCCACTTGTTTATAATCTGAAATATCTACTTTGAAATGGTTACTAGCATTGTTGTCTTGTAAAGAAAAAATAAATATTTCGGACTCTTCTTGCAGTAATTTTGAAACTAAATGTTTTCCTAAATATCCGTTACCACCGGTAACCAATATTTTCTTTCCTTTAAGGCTCATTATGTCCATATAATATTATTTTTATGCGCATCAGTAATATAATCTTGTAAATCTTCTTCAGTGTTAATCTTTCCTTTTAAATAATAATCTTTATACCATCCTACGGTTTTATTAATAGTTTTTTTTATTTCCCAAACCGGATACCATTTCATAATTTTATTAGCTTTTGAACAATCCAGCATTAACAAATTAGCTTCATGGTGATCTGCTAAATTTTCATTGTACTGAACATTAATTGAGTTCCACTCTTTCTTACACAAAAAGATCAGATCTTCTACTGACAGATTACTTTTACTTTCAGGCCCCAGATTCCATCCTTCGGCAAAGCTATCGTCTTCTAATAATAGCCTCCACCCCAAAGTCAAATATCCACTCAATGGTTCCAGGACATGTTGCCAGGGACGGGTTGCTTTAGGATTTCTAATTTTAACCTGTTCATTCTGCATAACCCCTTTAACCATATCCGGTATTAATCGGTCATGTGCCCAATCTCCTCCTCCAATTACATTTCCGGCTCTTGCACTAGCCAACAAAACCTCATGTTTCTTTTTGTATTCTGAATTTTTAAAAAAAGAATTTCTGTAGGAAGAGGTTACTAATTCTGCACAGCCTTTAGATGCACTATAAGGATCATATCCCCCCATCGGATCATTTTCCCGGTATCCCCATATCCATTCTTTATTTTCGTAACATTTATCGCTCGTAACATTAATAATACCTTTAACTGAACTAACCTGCCTACAGGCTTCCAAAAGGTGTAAAGTCCCCATTACATTAGTCGAAAATGTGTCAACAACATGAACATATGATTCTCTTACTAAAGCTTGCGCTGCTAGATGAAAAACCAGCTCTGGCTGAATTTCTTTAATATACTTTTTGAGAACTTCGAAATTTCTTATATCTCCAATATGCTCGTTTATTGAAAGATTCAACAAATTTACATGAGCATTTTCAAATTCTGGTGAAAGTGAAAATCCGTAGACATCTGCGCCCATTTTTTGCAGCCACAGGACAAGCCAGGATCCTTTAAATCCGCTATGTCCAGTAACCAGTACCTTTTTACCTTTATAAACTCCTCCGAAAAGTGACTTATAATTTACCATATTTTCCATGCTGCTTGTTTATTTTGCCACATTTCATTTAACTGCTTATTATCTCTAAGTGTATCCATTGGTTTCCAAAATCCTTTATGTTTATAGGCATAAAGCTCACCGTCTTCTGCTAATTTTTCTAACGGTTCTTTTTCCCATATCGTTGATGGACCATCAGTTATGTAATCGAAAATTTTAGGTTCACATACAAAGAATCCAGCATTAATCCATCCCCCATCGCCTATAGGCTTTTCTACAAAACTTTTAACATTTCCTTTTTCTGATTCAAAATCAACGCCACCAAAACGACCTTCGGGCTGTACGGTAGTCATCGTCAAAGCTCCTCCATGACTGTTGTGAAATGCTAATAAATCTTTGATATTAACATCACCTACCCCATCACCATAAGTAAGCATAAATGGTTCATCTCCAACCGTATCTTTTGCTTGTAAGATTCTACCTCCTGTCATTGAGTTTAACCCTGTATCTAATAAAGTAATTTTCCATTTCTCACATTTATTATTTAATATATCTACCTGATTATTAAATACATCTATAGTTATATCACTGTTATACATAAAATAATTCACAAAATATTCCTTGATTACATTTCCTTTGTAACCTAATAAGATAACAAAATCATCAAATCCATACCTGGAATAAATTTTCATTATATGCCAAAGAATCGGATAGGCTCCTATTTGAATCATAGGTTTAGGTTTTAAATCTGTTTCTTCACTTAGTCTGGTTCCAAAACCACCTGCAAGAATTAAAGTTTTCATATTATTTCGATTTTATTGTTAGTAATATTGATTTTCTCCCAAGGATTATCTTCTTTTAGAAAAATTGCTTCCAACGCAGCCATAATTCCTAAAATTGATTGAAGGAATGCAATAAAAGAGAACGCGACCATTCCCCAGGTTTCCTGTATAGTTAAATAGAGTTCGCTTTCCGGTAAATAATATCTTCTGCCAATGTAAATAAGGGTAACTCCAAGTATAAAAAAAATGCAGTATAGAAACAGGGGTTTAACAAAAGGGGTAAAAAATTGATTTTGTGCTGTTTTAGCTGTTGGAATGTAAGGGATTTTTTTATTAAACAAAGCTAATAGGAAAGCATAAGTAAATACGGGCCAACAAGCATATTTAAGAATCATTCCTCTCCAATGAAACCCTCTTTCAGTAACAGGATCACATAAATATTTCTGCGCAAATGCATAAATTATGATGGCTATAGCTAGTATGGGTATAAATTTCACAAGAAATTCAGAAAAAACCATATTAGCCGGAATAATATATGCGAAGAAATACAGCAGTGGAACCAGTATAAAGAAAAAGGTTGTAAGTCCACAGAAATAATAAGTTCCGATTGAAAAATACGATATTTTCTGCCAAAAAGTAAATTTACCGGCAACTTGAGGTAAGTCTTCAAATAGAACTTCAAAAACACCTCGTGCCCATTTTAGTTGCTGTTTGCAAAACGAACCAAAATCTTCCGGAACTAATCCTCTGCTAACAATCACCGGGTTGTATACAGATTTCCAACCTTGAGCATGAATTCGCAGTGACGTCTGTAAATCTTCCGCCAGTCCCTGAGCATGTCCTCCGATACTCTCCAGAGCTTTACGCCTAAACGTACAATTTGCACCTATGGCCACTGCCCCTCCGTAGCCAAAAAAGCCCATCTGTGTAGGTCCATAAAATGTATAGGTCTGCTCTGCTGCTCCTTTTGCCACAAAAGAACGATATTGATTATAATATCCTTGACTAACCTGAACAAATCCTACATTATCATCTTCAAAAAATCCAAGGGTCTGGTTTAAAAAATTTGGAAAAACTATATGATCAGGATCTAATATTAATATGAATTCTTCCTGAGTTCTTTTTAGAGCTTCATTAACCTTTCCTGCTTTGGCTCCCGGAATATTAGATAAATCCATAAATACTATCTTGTATTTTTCAGCAAGAATCTTGAAATTTTCGTCCTGTGTACTATCCAATAAATATGTGGTATGTGGATATTCTAAGTTTTGCAATGCTTTGAATGTGTTTTCAAACATTGAAATTGGTTCACCAGGAGCACTCGTAGTGAAAACCGCAACAGACAATCCTTTTTTAGGTTCAGGTACTATCACTGGTTTTTTTATTCGTAAATAATTTATCCAGATAAGTATGATTCGGATCATTTCATACCAGAAAAAAGTGCTTAATATTACAAATAAATATGTATAAGCAACATGAAACTCGGTAAACCACCATTCACCCAAATTAATCATCAGCAATATTCCCGTAAGGGTAAGTACCAGTAAAATAAACCGACTAAATTTACTAACGTTTTTAGCGTTTTTACTTTTCCACAAATCGTTATGCAATGAGGTTCTCATATATTTAAAATCTATAATAAAATGTTAGACCCGCTTTATCCTGACTATAAAATGAATTTTCCTGATATTGATAATGCCCACTTAGTACTGTATTTTCAGAAATTTTATAATTTAATCCGGCTTTTAAACTAAAAGGCAGATTTTTATCTGTATAATAATATCTCTGAAAAACATATTGACCTTCGGCATTAACACCACCAAAAACAACCGGGCTTTCATTTTGGGCTTTAAATGCGTAGTTTCCGGATATATCCAATATAAAGCTGGGAGTTAAAGAAATGCTTATAACACCTAATATTGAATGAGTAATTTGTTGTTTAGGCGTAAAGTAAGGGTCATATACTCCTTTTACTTCCCCCCAGCTGTTGATTAAATTTGAAGTTGTTTGTGGATAATATAATATAGTTTTAGAATCAGAAAAACTGAATCCATATCCTGCTCTTATCTGAACTTTGAATAAGTTAAACGGCTTGCTTAAAACCCAGCCTCCCCAATTATTTACATAATTATCTTTATAAAATTTATGTTGATATATTGCTTTAATCGAAAATATCTGTTTATTTTCATATTCTACCGATCCTGATAAAATATTCTCAAATACTTGTTTTTGCGTACTTCGTAAGGTATATGCGTATGACAATCTGCTAGCAGAAACTGCAAAATTTAAATGTCTGCCTATTTTCCTTTGAATGTTTAATTCACCCAGCCAACCTGTAGATTCTGAAAAATGTTTAGAAATACCCAGAGCAGAGTATATAATAAATTTGGATTTATCTACATAAAATGTATTCCCTATTTTAATCGTAGCTATTTGCTTATCAGTACTGAAATTTTGATTTTCAATTAAGATTTTGGGATTAAGATTTTTATTTCTATGAATACCTACTTCAATCAATTCAGAATATGTGGTTAAAACCTGGTTATCCGAGGTGTAGTCAAAATTAATTTTCAGATATGGCTTTGATGAATTTTGGAGTTGTTTCTCTAATTCTTTTACAGCTTTATTTTCATGATCAGATTCTTTAATTTTATTTATGCAGATTCTAGTTTTATTATAGTCATTTCTCCATAAATTTATATATCCTAACATCAGATATGCTTCTGTATAGATAAAATCTTTAATATCCGATTTTAATAAATAATTCAATTCTGATTCTGCCTCCTGTAAATTTACTGAATTATATAATGTTTTTGCATAATTAAGTCTTAATTCTCTATTATCTGAGTTGTTAGCTATTGCTTTATTGTATAAGGTTCTGGAGAGTTTACCATTACCCAGTTCATAGGCTATTTGACCTCCCAACCAATTTGCATAAACATCATCAGGATATTTAACTAAATATTCTTTTAAAACAACCATGGATTCATAGTATTTTTTATGTTTAAAAAAATATTCCACTTTTTGCATTTCAATATTATTTTGGCCTTTTACAAATAAATTTACCATAATAGAAAATACTAAAATGATTTTATTTACTCGCATTTGATGTTTTTATTTTAAATTAGTATACAAATCTATAAACCAAATCTGAAGTAATCCTGAAGATTTTATCTTATTAAGGTTCGATTAACCTATCAATCTAGTAGCCAATAAGATAAAAAAGTAGAGAATAAAAAAATTTTAGTTTTTCACTATTATTCTTATTTTTACTCAATAATATCATATAAATATTTAGCTTAATTTAATTAAGTTATCTCAAATTTTTATTCCATATGATATATTAAATTGTAAATTTAAACTATGAAATTATTATTAATTGAAGATGAAATTGATCTTCAAGATTCAATTGTTAAATTATTAATATCCGAAGGTTTTTCAGTTGAAACTGCCTCAGATTACAATCATGCGGAAGAAAAAATTCATCTTTATAATTATGATTGCGTCATTGTTGACATTACTTTACCCGATGGTAGTGGATTAGATATTATTAAATCATTAAAAAAAAATAATTCTAAAGTAGGTATCATCATCATCTCGGCCAAAAATTCTCTGGATGATAAACTGACCGGTTTAGATATTGGAGCCGATGATTATCTGACCAAGCCTTTTCATTTATCTGAATTAAATGCACGTATAAAATCTATTATACGAAGAAGAGGACTGGAAGGAAGTAATGAATTATTGTTTAATGAAATTACGATCATATTTGACAGCCGTAAGGTTTTGATTAATCAACATGAAATAATTTTGACTAAGAAAGAATACGACCTTTTATTATTTTTTATGATGAATAAGGAAAAAGTGCTTAGTAAAGAAGTTATAGCTGAACATTTATGGGGGGATGATATGAGTATTTCCGCCGATTCTTTTGATTTTATTTATACACATATAAAAAATCTCAGAAAGAAACTTATTGATAAGGGCTGTAATGATTATATTAAAAGTGTTTACGGAATAGGATACATATTTTCTGAAGAATGAAATTAAGTCAGGTTATACGCAGACATTTCATCTTAGGAGTCTTTATTGTCATGATTCTTGGATGCATTTCGCATTATTTTATTTTTGAGTTTTTTATAAATTATTCTGCTGATAAGGTTCTTTATGATTATAAGGCTAAAATTGAACGTTATGTTAAAGACTATAAAACCCTTCCTACTTTTCCTAGCTCTATATTACCTTCTCGTATAGATTCCGAACCGATTGAAAACCCGGAAATGCATCCTGAGTATATTAATGATACCATAATATACAATCCTATATCGGGAGAAAAATACTCTTACCGACAGCTTCATTTTCCTATTTACTACGATAATCACTGGTACGTAGTAACTATTAATCGTCAAATGCTCAAGTCCAACGATATGATGTTTGTAATCGTATCCTCTTTAATGGTACTGTTTTTATTATTTGTATTATTTTCTTTTTTTATTAATTTTTATATGAAAAGGAATATCTGGAATACTTTTTATAAAAATTTATCTAAACTGGATCATTATGACTTAAAGGCTAATACAGTTCTAAAACTTACAGATCCTGGAATTAAAGAATTTGACAAACTGAATGAAGTGATCATGCAAATGGTAAAAAAAATTAATCAGGACTATGAAAACTCCAGAAAATTCATAGAAGATTCTTCTCATGAAATGCAAACGCCTTTGTCTATTATCAAATCTAAACTTGAACATTTTATTCAAGATAATGCGTTTAAAAATAAAGAGCAGGCTAAAGATATACAAGCAATGCTACGGGCTGTAAACCGACTTTCGAAAATCACACATTCTTTAACTCTAATTAATAAGATTAATAATAATCAGTTTAGTTCTAAAAAAAGCATCAACATTCCTGAATTAGTTAAAAATTTCATTGAAGATTTCCAGGAATTAATTGATATTAAAGATATTTCACTTAATTACGATTTAAAATCTTTTTATTCAGAAATTAATCCTGAATTATCAGAAATTCTGGTATCTAACCTTATAAACAATTCAATTAAACATAATTTTAATGGTGGTTTTATAATTATTGAAGCTAAGGAGAATTACCTTTTAATAGAAAACAGCTGTAATTATATCCCTTCTGACGAAAATTTATTCAACAGGTTTGTATACAACAATAAATCTAAAGATTCTTCCGGTTTAGGATTGAACATTGTAAAATCTATTTGCGATACCAATAACCTGCAGGTTGAGTACAAATATTTATCAAATGAAGTATTTAAAATTAAAGTCTGGTTTATTTAGAGTCTGTACTTTTTAAATCATTCCCTTGGTCCTTTGATTTACAATCGCAAATATTTATATTATTAGAATCTTTTAAATCTTTATTCATACTATTATTCAGATAATTATTATCAAATTCTTCCGGATACTCTTCCTTATACCTTTCCCATAGCTCATCATCAGCTAAAGAATCGTATTCTTTTCTTTCCCATGAGGACTTATGCTTAAGGCGTCCTGTTTTCCGTAAAAGAAAAGCCAGAATAAAACCAATTAAAGCACCAGACAAATGGCTTTCCCAGGAAATTTTATTTTCTGTCTGAATTCCAAAAAACTCCTGAGGTAATACTCCCCAAACAATACCTCCATATAGAAAAACAACAACTAAAGAGACTGCCCTAAGCGCTCTTTCCTTCCTAAACACTCCGCTAAAAAATAAAAAAAAAGCCAAGACATAAATAACTCCACTGGCACCTATATGACAACTTAGTATTGATGAATTAGCGAAAGCAAAATCCGGAAGCATCCAAACTACCAGACCAGAAAATATCCACCCATTAACTAATACAAAATAAGCTAATTTATCATAAAATTGAAATATTAAAAATGTAAGAACAAGCAATGGAATAGAGTTATTAAATATATGCTGAAAACTACCATGAAACAATGGCGCTAATAAAACCCCTCTTAGACCTTTAAAACTTAAAGGAATTATACCATAGCATTCACGTAACCCTATAAATGACTGAATAAAGAAAACAGCCCATATTACTAATATTAGTAACAAGGGTATAATTATTGCTTCTTTTTTTATTGAAATCTTTTTCATTTATTGGATTTGACAATTGTATTGACAATTATCAGACCTATTTATTAATAACAGACAAATTTTCTGAATTGCAAATAATCTTAACAAATAATAATTTTTTAAAAATTAATTTCATTTATAAATTAAAAGATTTGAAATTCTTATTAACACTATAAGCTTTTGAACTTTTTTACAGGTAGCATAATTAAGTAATTAAATTAAATACTGTTTTAAGTTTATATATAGATCTCATTTAAAATTACTTGCATAAATTTAGTTAATTATTGTTTTAAACTTCTCTTATTTAATTTCTTTTTACTAAATGCCTCAAATTAGCATTAAAATAAAATTTATTTCAGGAAGCATATAAAAACCAACTCCTTATATCAATTGTTCATAAAGGTTTTATAGCTCCTATTATAATAAATTGTATAACTTATAAAGATTAACTATTATGAAAAAAATCGTATCATCGGCAATATTTTGCTGTATGTTCCTGATTTGCTATTCTCAAGTAGGGTTAGGAACTGAAAGTCCCGACAGTAACTCTGTTTTAACTATAGAGGGAAATAAGGATGAAAGTAATAATCCGTCAGAAGATTTTGTAATGAGATTTACTGGAATAAAAGTAACTCAATACGATGCAACTAAACAACATTATTTATTAGGATTAGATGAGATCCAACAATCCGGAACCTTTCCATTAACTGTTTTTAATTCGGTAACAAATCACTATGCAATTCCTCCTTGCACCAATTGTGTATCTGTTCCCCATTTTGGATGGCAAAATGCAAATGCTACTTTAGGTGCTACTCCAAGTTATTATGGAGTTAACACACATGGCTTACTTGGATGGACATGGCCTAATAGTGCCAGCCAGGCAAATTCATCTCCCTCTTTCGGAGCATCCTACACTTATCAGTCAGGATTTACTTATCCAAATGCGACCTTGTACTATATGAGAGGACAAGGCTCAAATACTACTTGGAATGATTTTTTTTCAGAAACATTTACCCTTAAAACTACTACTGACGTTTTTATAACATTTAATCTAGCTAACAACGTATACGCTACAAATCCTGGAGTTATGGATGTAATACGAAATGCTCCCTGCACAAAATATGCTGCTGTTTTAGCTGATAATTTAGGGAATCTTTACAATAAAAACGGAGAAGTTATTACAGGAGGTAATACGGTTCCGCATACGGGTATTATGGCACAATTTACCCGATTAGCTTCTATGACATCAGGAAGTGGATTTTCAACCGGAGTTGTTAAAAATGTACCGCCCGGAACTTACCGAGTATTACTTTTATATGGCAACGGATGTACTAATGAAACCTATTTAGGTTCTACAATCATTAATACTAATTATGATGAACATGGCTACAGCTACAATATTAGTGTTTATTATGACGACTTTTCCAAATAAATGATCAATAATGAAAAAGAATATTTTTATAACATTACTTTTAGCTACTGTATTTGCAAATGGGCAGCTAGGAGTTAATCAAACAGATGCTACTTATAAGCTAGAAATTACTGCAACAAGGGATGGCGAAGTTTTAATTCTGAACGGATTAAATACAGATATAACTAAAAGTGCAGGAAAACAACTTTGGTTTAGACCTGATACACCCATAACAGAAACTACTGAAAAAGTTAATGGTACCGTATTTCTAGGACCAACTTTAAGCAAAAGGTCTACGGCTACTTATTCATTTTATGCAGATGGGATAAATACCGGAGACACTACTTATCAGGGAGCTCAAAGTACTAAAGGAATTTCGTTTACCTCACCTACCGCTGATTATCAGGAATTTCCAAACGATTTAAATGGTAACAATACAGCAAGTATCGCCTTCAGATCAGCTGAAGAAGCTATTTCCCCATTTGTATTCTCAATTCAGGTTTCTGATATTCCCGTAGCTACCGGAGAAAAAGATGGTAGATATAGAATGGGTAATGATTCATATATAATAATTCAAAATTATATGTATGTGCAGTACGAACTTTTTATTGTAGATCCTGATGGAGAAGAATTAAGCGTATCTAATTATTACAATAAATATGGTGTTGCTAACCAAAAAAATATAAAAGCTTATACTAAAGCTTTTAAAGGAAATAATATAATCGTTGACCTATGTGGTGCTGTAACTATACTAAAATCTGGAAACTACATATTTAAACTAAAGTATAAATTGATGCCGGATGCTCCATCTTTCATGGATGGCATTACTTATGGGAGTAATGGATTTCCTACTACAGTTTTAAATACACCTTTATCCTGGACCCCTAATTATTTAGTTATGGCCTCCAATAATTGGGTAAAGTATAATTAATTTAAAAAGACATGAAAAAATATATACTATTACTAATATGCAATGTTGTAACTTCTACAATATTATGCAATTCAGCTTTATCGCAAGTTTTAATTTCGACTGATCCTAGTATTGTATCGCCCAGTGGTAAGGCTTCTTTAGAACTTACTCCGACTAGTGGATCATTACCCTATACTATTAGAGATTTTAAAAGGTTGGAAGTACTTGCAGGGGACCAGCCCATTGAGTTTAACAATGACACAAAAACAATAAGTATTTTAAATGCTGCTGGCCAAAAATATGAAAGTAAATATTTTACTTCTTCAACTACTGTAGACAGTTATACAGAGCTAGGTACAAATACAAAATCATTAAATACTCCCTTTATGCCTTATGGAGGAGGCTCCAATAGCACATACACTACAACTTATGGCGGATGTGTACAAATGAATGCTATTTTGATACCTAACGATACTAGTTGTAAAGAACAAATAGATGGTAGCGATTACACAACTCCTGGTTACCAGAAGGCAAAATTGGGTACTGATAATGATATCATAAAAATTACTACTAATTTCCCTCAAAAACTATTTACTTTTATATTTATAAATGGTACCGTTTATCCTAATATTGAATCGATTGCAACAGGTGCTGCTGGAACTGCCGGTCAATACACTAATATAATCCGTGATTATCTTTCTTCAATTTCATACCCTGATGGAAATACAAAAGAATATTGGCTGAGTGGTTCTGTAAACGGAACTTGGACCGGATATTCGCAAACTTTTTATGACAATCAAGGTTCTTATGCTAATGGCTATATTGAAGATCACGGACCAACAGTACTATCGGAAATTGTTTACTCGTATGATGACGGAGCTACTTGGTATCATGGAGGTATTATGCAGAATTCGGAATTTACTAAAGGTGCACCGATTAATATAACACTTGCAGGCGCAATTGACATTCCTCAATCTGTATTTCCAAATTATCCAGATTCTTTAACGGATGTAACTATAACATTAAAAGTAATACACCATGCAAGAACTCGGGGACATTCAGGTACTACAGGGCAAGTGTACGGAGGACCTATATCTGGGAGAGTTGTATTAAATGATGCCTATACATTTAGAGTAAACTCTGTAAATACTCTAGTTGAATATAAAGTTGCTCATTAAATTGAGTACTTAATTTTAATATTAAAATGTTATTATAAATGAAGATTGTTAATCTTCATTTATAATAACACTTGAAAAAACCAATGAATTTAGATTACAAAAATATAAATATTGGCAAATTAATTAAATCCAGAGTAGATGAACTTCAATTACCTGAATTAAGAATTTGTACATACTTTGGATGTGAGGAAACGAAAATACATGAGTATTATAACTCAACCAGTATTGACACTAATATTTTATTAAAATGGTGTAAACTTTTAGAATACGACTTTTTCAGAATATACACCCAACATATTATACTTTATGCCCCACTACTTAAAAATTTAGAAAATACCAATCTTTCATCTTCAAAACTTCCAAATTTTAGAAAAAATATCTACACAGATGAAATAAAAGATTTTATCTTAAGCCTTGTAAACGAAAAAAAATTATCTTGTAAACAGATCACTGATATGTATGGAATACCTAAGACTACTATCCACAGATGGATAAATAAACAATTTAGTGATCAATAACAAGAATAAAACTCTACTAAAATGACCAAACCTAATTATAAAAAAATTTTTATTGATATTATTAAAAAAAAGTGTCCTGAAAAATTAACAGATTCAATAGTTCTGAATAGACTGAACAACCTTAACTCTTCTTTAGATATAATTGAATTTAATGAATACCTTTTCCCTGTTGCAAACGTAAAATCAATTAAATCAAATCAACGGTTGAAATCATTTGACGATAAAAGTATTATGAAAATCTTAGTTTATCAAAAACAAAATGAATTAAGCAACTCAGAATTGGCAAACAAATTTAAATTAAGTAGAAATTCAATACAAAAATGGAAAAAAATTTTCAAATAATTAACAAAAGTAGTAATCTGTAATTTTTATACAGAATAACAAAAAAAACACAATATTTGAATACTAATTTAAGTGCACTAATAAGAAAATTCATAAAATATTAAAATAAAACCAATAATATTTATTCAATATTACAATTTTAATACAATCATTTTATATTTATATTTTTGCAGGAACCACATTAAAAAATTTAATAAGATTAAGAGAATAATTATATGTTAAAAAAATTTTCACAAAATTTTCTACTAACAATTATCTTTACATTATTTTCTGTATCTATATTGTACTATGTTTTAGATATCAAATTACTATTTATAATTTCTTTATTTGGTCTTGCAATAAATTTGGTATGTTATGCAATTATATTTCGATTAAATGAAAATTCAATAAAGCTTCTAATAGACTTATATGTATTAGTTATAACATCTTACTTATTTTTACATGCACTGATTCTATTATATAACGATGTTACTGATATTTTTTTATGGTATATGACTATACCCTTAGCTTTATCCGTTGTGTTCTCTTATAAAAAGGCGGTTATATTAAGCATATGCATTCTTACGGTCACCTTTATTAGTGTAACTCTATTAAATTATTCTAAAATTGCCCAGCCCATTCTCCCTATTTTTACTTATAGTCAAAAAAATATAATTAAAGCATTTACTCTTATAGGAGCATTTAATTTAGTTCTTTTTTCAACCTATTATATCTGGATAAAACAGCAAATGCTATCTCCAAACAATTCAAGCAAAGAAGACACTAACAAAAAAAATACGAGTGAAGAACAAAGGTATAAAAATATTTATACTGAAATTTTAATTTATCTAAAAGAGAAAGAGCCCTGGAAAAATCCAGATTTTAATATTTCCGAGTTAGCTACCCTATTAAATACAAATCCATCTTATGTATCGAGAGCCATCAACATGGAATCTGATTATAATTTTAACACTCTGATAAATCTTTTCCGAATAAACTATATTAAAGAAGAACTGAACAGGAATACTAACAATAAATATACATTAATGTATATATACAGCTCGGCAGGATTCAAACATCAGTCAACTTTCAACAAAGCTTTTAAACAAATTGAAGGAATTACACCTACACAATATATTCAATTAATACAATATAATGAATAAAAAAAGGCAAGTAAAACCTGCCTCTTTTTATAAAAATAATTATTGTTTAAAGAATCTTTTTCCATTCTTTGATAGAATCAGTATTCATTTTTATATAGTCTTTATTCCCCTCTTTCTGAGCACCTTCCAAAGATTTTTCAGCAGATTCAATTGCTCCTTTAATATCTCCAAGCTTTGCCTGAATTTGAGATTTAACCCTAAAATACCAGTATGGAGAATCTCCTTGTTTTAAATCAATGGCTCTGTTAATCCAGTTCAATGCTTTTTTCATATCTCCATTCGATTGAAGAAAATAATTAGCTGAAGCATAATAAGCATTCGCATCAGCCTTAGGATTGGCTAAAATACCATTAATACTTTCGTTGGCAATTTTTTGAGTTGGAACATCAAATCGTACATCTACTAATGTTTGATCCCAAACAAATTGAAGATGCCCTGAGTTATCTGAAAGATCGTTAATTCCTATAGTAAAGGTTTCAACTACCTGATTTATCTTTTTTACGGGAACGGTTGTTTTTAAAGCAACTTTACTTTCATTCCATTCTTTGGGAGTACCCCAATTTTCGGAATCTGAATAAAAAATCACCTCCCAAGTATCTTTATTAGGAATAGTATATAAAGCATACTTACCCTTTGGTAATGATTTACCGCCAATTTCTATATCATCCCCAAATTTAATAGTTGTATTTTCATTAGCACCTGTTCTCCAAACTTGACCATAAGGAACTAAAGCTCCAAATATTTCCCTTCCTTTTTTGTTAGGCCTGGAATAAACAAATTCAATATCAGTAAGTCCAACCATTTGCTCTACTGAAGATTTTAAACTTGCAGCTGGTGTTCTTACTTCCTGCCCCTGACCAATTAATGACGAAGTCACAATTAATAAAGATAGCAATAACTTTCTCATTTTTTAATAATTTAATATCTATTTATTAATTTTTGCCCAAGTATCTTTTAAAGTTACTGTTCGATTAAAAACCAATTGATTGTCTTTGGAATCATCATCTACAGCAAAATAACCCAATCTTTGAAACTGATATTTATCTCCAATTTTTGTGCCATACAAACTAGGTTCAGCAAATCCATGAACTATTTTAAGAGATTCCGGATTTAAAAATTCTAAAAACTCGTCATCTTTAGAGTCGGGAGATTCCACATTAAATAAACGATCATAGATTCTCACTTCAATGGGCAATCCATGTTTTACGGAAACCCAGTGCAATGTACCTTTAACCTTTCTCAAACTAGCCTCACTGCCACTTCCACTTTTACTATCTTCATCATAGGTACAATATACGGTTTGTATTTCTCCTTCTTTATTTTTTTCAACTTCTACCGCTTTTATTATATAAGCCCCCTTTAGCCTTACCTCACCTCCAAGTGTTAAACGAAAGAATTTTTTAGGAGCTTCTTCCATAAAATCTTCCCTTTCAATATAAATTTCACGGGTGAAAGGAATATCTCTAAATCCTGCATCAGAATCTTCCGGATTGTTTTCTACAGTTACCCATTCTTCTTTATCTTCAGGGTAATTAGTTATGACAATCTTAACCGGATTTATTACAGCCATAACTCTTGGCGCAATTTTATTCAGATGATCACGTACCGTAAATTCTAATAAGGCTACATCTATTAAATTATCTCTTTTCGCAACTCCTACCCTCTCAAGAAAATCTATAATTGCCTCAGGAGTATATCCTCTTCGTCTCATACCTGAAATAGTAGGCATCCGGGGATCATCCCAACCGGAAACATAATTACCTTCTACCAGTTTTAACAATTTTCTCTTACTTGTAATAGTATAATTAACATTTAAACGTGCAAATTCTCTTTGCTTTGTTTTAACATCCTGAGTATAAACCTGTTCTAAAAACCACTCATATAGAGGACGATGATTTTCAAATTCGAGAGAACACAGTGAATGAGAAACCTGCTCAAGATAATCAGATTCTCCATGAGTCCAATCATACATTGGATATATGCCCCAAGCATCTCCGGTTCTTTGATGATGTTTTTTCAAAATACGATACATGACAGGATCACGCATATTCATATTAGGAGAGGTCATATCTATTTTAGCTCTCAGAACATGTGTTCCCTCATTAAATTCACCATTTTTCATTTTTTCGAATAAGTCTAGATTCTCTTCTACACTTCTATTTCGAAAAGGGCTTTCAACACCATCTTCAGAAGGGGTTTTTCTTTGCTTGTTGATCTCTTCAGACGTTTGGTCATCTACATATGCTTTACCTTCTTTTATTAAGTTCACAGCCCAATCATACAATTGCTGAAAATAATCAGAAGCATAACATTCTCTATCCCAACTATAACCTAACCACTGTATATCTTTTTTTATAGCATCTACATATTCTTGATCTTCTTTTGCTGGATTAGTATCATCAAACCTCAGATTAACCGGCGCCTCATAGCGTTGTCCTAGACCAAAATTAATCCATATAGCTTTAGTATGCCCTATATGTAAATAACCATTTGGTTCAGGTGGAAATCGAAATCTTAATTTACTTACCGGAAAACCTTCTGCTAAATCATCTTCAATAATCTGCTCTAAAAAATTTAATGTTTTTTTCTCTTCTTGCATGGTAAAAATAATTGGAAAGCAAATTTACGTTATTTTTAACAGATACTGACAACATAATTCTCAGCTAAATAAAATATTACAAACTATAAATAATAAATAGTTCAAGTAATAAAATATATTTTTAAAATGTCAGTTTAAATATAAAAAAAGTGTTTATTTTTCATTTTTAAAATGTTTACTTTTGTAATATGAAGGAACGATTTATCCCTATTTTATCGGGTTTAATGACAATATCTCTAATTGTTTTCGTTGGTTTACAGATTTTCTGGTTAAAACAATCTATTGATGCCGGGGAGCAGGATTTTTCATCTCGGGTATATAAAGCTCTAAATAGTTCAGCAGTAAAGATTAACACACTAGAAATCAATAAATTTTATAAACCCTTCAACAATTTCTACCAGGACATTAATAGTCAAAAAGACTCCAGCACCATTCAAACAGCCATGAGTGTAGTTGACTCACAGTCTGTAAAATATATAATTTATAAAAAAACCATTGTTAATAAAAAACCACTTGTAATACCTTTTTCAAAAAAAGACACTTTAAAAATCACTAACCTTCTTACTGATGAAGGTGTATTAAAGATAAAAAAGGACTCTAACAACCTGAACCTGAAACCGATTGAAGCTAATATAGAAAATAGTTTTGTCAGTCCTAAATTCACATTAGATGAATTTGCAAGACTAAGTATCAATCAAATGAGTTTGGAGTCCAGAGTAGATATTGGAACTATTGACTCAATTGTAAATATTGAATTAAAAAAACAAAACATTGATACAGAATTTAAATGTGGTGTTCTTAATAATAAATTAGCTCTCACTAAAATTCATAGCAAAGAATTTGTATTAAGTAAGCACCCTAAACATAATTACAATGCCGTGTTATTTTCAGATGGAAAAGACAACACTCAATATTATCTTTCTGTTTATTTTCCATCTAAACAATATTCAGTATTAAATCCAATTTTTGGAGCTATCGGTGTGACTATTACCTCCACCTTGGTAATTATAGCAATATATATTGCTTCGATTTACTACATGTCTCAGCAAAAAAAGATTTCTGAGATAAAGACTGACTTTATTAACAATATGTCACATGAATTTAAAACACCCATAGCTACTATTAATATAGCTACCGATGCTCTGGGCACAGAAAAAGTTCAGGAAGATCCTGAAAAAATGAAATTCTACACTTCTCTAATCAAACAGGAAAATACCCGGATGAAAAAACAGGTAGAGATGGTACTTAGAATGTCAAAATTGGAACGAAACTCGCTTGAGTTAGTCATTAAGGAAACCAATATGCGTGAAATTCTAAAAAACAGCGTCAAAACTGTAAGGGTTCAGGTAGAACAAAGAGGAGGTACTATTATTGAAAAATATGCAGCAGAAAGACATATTGCTAACGCTGATGGATTTCATTTAACGAATGTTTTTGTAAATATACTAGATAATGCAAATAAATATTCTCCTGAAAAACCAGAAATAACTGTAAAAACCTACAACGATAAAAATGATTATGTTGCTGAAATATCTGACAAAGGTAAAGGTATGAGTGAAAGTGTAATAAAACGTATTTTCGAAAAATTTTATCGTGAAGAAACCGGAAACATACATAATGTAAAAGGGCATGGCTTAGGCCTTGCCTATGTAAAAAATATTATAAAATTACATAAAGGTGGTATTAAAGTTGTTAGTAAACCTAACAAAGGCACGACCTTTATTATAAGAATTCCTTTAAACAAATAACACCATGGATAAAAAAGTAAAATTATTATTAGTTGAAGACGATCCCAGTTTCGGAGCTGTACTTAAAGATTATCTGTCTTTAAATGATTATGATGTTACCCTTGCTATAGATGGAGAAGACGGATTAGAAAAATTCAAAGCTGAAGAATTCGACCTCTGCCTATCTGATGTAATGATGCCTAAAAAAGACGGGTTTACTTTAGCGAAAGAAATTATTGATATTAATCCGGATGTACCCATCATTTTTCTAACTGCCAAAAATATGAGGGAAGATATTCTGACCGGATACAAATTGGGAGCTAATGATTATATAACTAAACCTTTTGATTCTGAAGTTTTACTTTACAAAATAAGTGCTGTACTACAGAGAAACTCTAACAGTTCAATAACTGAAGAAAAAGAAGAAAAAGAAATTTATGAAATTTCAAATTTTAAATTTAACACTAAACTCCGTCAACTTGAGGTTAATGGCAATATGTATAAATTATCACCAAAAGAAAATGAACTATTAAAATTACTTTGCAAATATAAAAATGATTTAATGCCTAGAGAAGAAGCTCTTACTAAAATATGGCATAATGATAATTACTTCACGTCTAGAAGCATGGATGTGTATATTGCAAAAATAAGAAAATTACTAAAAGATGATGATAATGTTGAAATTGTAAATATTCATGGAGAAGGTTTCCGATTATTGGTTAAAGATTAATATTTTGTTATAATTATATTAATCCAACCACAAAAACCAAATGAGTATAAAAGCAAAACTACTGTTAGTTGAAGACGATCCCAGTTTTGGAGCTGTGCTTAAAGATTATCTTTCTTTAAACGATTATGATGTTACTCTTGCTGTAGATGGAGAAGACGGTTTAAAAAAATTTAAAGCCGAATCGTTCGATATCTGCCTTACTGATGTAATGATGCCCAAAAAAGACGGGTTTACATTAGCGAAAGAAATCATTGATATTAATCCGGATGTACCCATCATTTTTCTTACTGCCAAAAACATGAGGGAAGATATCCTGACCGGATATAAATTGGGAGCTAATGATTATATAACTAAGCCTTTCGACACTGAAGTTCTTATTTACAAAATTAACGCAGTCCTTCAAAGAATATCAAATATATCAATAAGCAAGGAAAAAGAAGAAAAAGAAATTTATGAAATTTCAAATTTTGTATTTAACACTAAACTCCGTCTACTTGAAGTGAAAGATAAAAAGTATAAATTATCTCCAAAAGAAAATGAATTATTAAAACTACTATGTCTGTACAAAAATGATCTAATGACAAGAGACGAAGCTTTGACTAAAATATGGCAGAATAATAATTATTTTACCTCAAGAAGCATGGATGTTTACATTGCATCTTTGCGAAAATATCTTAAAGAAGATCAAAATATTGAAATCGTCAATATTCATGGAGAAGGTTTTCGTATGTTAGTTAATTGCTGACCCTAATTATATTTTGTACTTTTGATGTTAAAATAGTAATAAAGGTCTAATCCTGCTAACTACATATGATACTTCCTGAAGCTAAAAAAATAACAGAATTAGAAACTAAAAATCCTAAAAATTTACTCTGGCAATACGCAATACCTGCAATTATCGGCACAGCGGTTATTGCACTATATAATATTATTGATAGTATTTATATCGGACATGGCCCAGATTTAGGAGATCATGCAATTGGGGGACTAGGTATCCTGTTACCAGTAATGAATCTTATCTCCGGATTAGGGATGCTGGTAGGCTCTGGAGCATCGGCAAGAGTATCCATTCTTTTGGGGCAAAAAGACATAGAGGGAGCCAGAAAAGTCATTGGCAACTCAATAACGCTAGCCATATTACTTACAACTACCTTCATAATAACCACTTATATTTTTACTAATAAAATTTTATATGCCGTAGGAAGTACAGAAGAAACCTTTTTTTTTGCTAAAGAATTTCTAATATATTATCTTCCGGGTAATGTTTTTCTAACCGTAAACTTTGCGTTGAACAACATTATGAGAGCTTCAGGATATCCTAAAAAAGCTATGTATACAATGCTTATAGGAGTTTTTGCAAACATTTTACTTGCACCTGTATTTATTTTTATAATGGATTGGGGTATGAAAGGAGCTGCTATAGCTACCAATTTATCAATAATGATAGGATTAAGCGTAGTATTGATCCATTTTCTAAATAAAAAAAATCCGTTATCTCTCAAATGGAATTATCTACGTTGGAATTCCAGAATTGTATGGTCTATAATTAACATAGGCTTCGCACCATTTTTTATGCTTTTAGCTGCATCTGTAGTCGTTTTTTTCATTAACAATCGTTTAAAAATCTTTGGTGGCAGCATTGCAATTGAATCATATACTCTTGCAAATCGATTAATCATGGTATTTATTATGATATTGGTAGGTCTTACACAAGGCATGCAACCTATAATCGGATATAATTACGGAGCAAAAAAAATGGACAGAGTGAAACAAACACTTAACTATACTATTAAAACAGGAATTTTAATAGGATCTGTCGGCTTATTAGTAGGAATAGTTTTACCTGACATAGTAATCAAACCATTCAATCCATCTGCCCAACTTGCTGAAGAAGCTACTACAGCTCTTAAAATAATGACTATCACACTTCCTCTAAGCGGACTGCAAATGGTTATATCAAACTTTTTCCAATGTATCGGAAAAGCATTATATTCATTCTTTTTAAGTATGACAAGACAATTTATCATACTTATCCCGGCTTTATTTATACTTCCTAAATTTTATGGAATTGATGGCATTTGGTATTCCATACCTTTATCAGATTTAGTGTCAACACTATTAGCTGTAATAATACTTTTTATCCAATTAAATCATCTAAAAAAACTCGAAATCAGATAAGTTTCACTTTATTTGTATTCAAGTTTTTTTTATTATATTTGCATCTTGATTAAGACAATAGAAATCATTTTTTTTATTTAATTAACCATATGCACTGATCTTTTAAGCATTTTAGATCATTATTTTACCATAAATTTGGTTTATTATTTACAATTTATATTCTTTAATAACTATGCAAAAAAACAAAGAATTATTCGTTCTTTCTCCTTTTGAGATGCCAGATGTTTACCTAGCTTTAGAAACTATTAAAGTAGGAGCAAACCCCATATTACATTTAGGAAGGGATAAAGAAATAGCGAGACAGAGCCTAAAAGATTTATCTGATAAAACAAAAAAATCGTTCGGCATATGTGTTACTTCGGAAATATCCGACTCATTGGAATTACCAGAAAATGTTAATAGAATATTTATCCCATTTAATTTATCTGCAACTTTCCCTACCTTAGAAAATGTTGAAACAATATACCAGGTTTTCTCACTTGATGAAGCTGAAGAGGCTATAAAAAAAGGTGTTAAATCAATTGTATTAAAAGGGAATGAAGGAGCTGGAAAAGTTGCTTATGAATCTTCATTTGTACTTTTACAAGGTATAAAAAAAATGTTTCCTCATACCAATACCAACATATACATACAAGGTGGAATGGGGGTACATACCTCTGCTGCTGCTTTAGCTATGGGGGCACAGGGTATAATTTATGACAGCCAGGTAGCATTATTCCCTGAGTGCAGACTTCCCAAAGAATTAAAAAATGTTTTGGGTAGACTTAGTGGTAGTGAAACAATACTAATAGACAGTTATAGAATATTAGTTAGAAAAAACTCACCTTCGTTACCTTTAAACCCAAAATACGAAGATATAGTTCCCTATCTGGGAGGAATAGATCTATCTGAAAACATCCTTCCTATGGGTCAAGATGTTGCTTTATCCGTTGATTTTGTTGAGAAATATAAAACTCTGGACAACTTTATCTATGCTGTAAGAGAAGCTGCTTACGGGCATTTATTACAAGCAAAAAGCTTAAACATAATAGGAGAAAATAGTCCTTTGGCTCAAGAACTTGGAATTAAATTTCCAATAGCACAAGGACCTATGGCCAGAGTAAGCGACGTTCCAGAATTTGCTGATAAAGTCACAGATGCAGGAGCTCTTCCATTCATAGCATTGAGTCTAATGATAGGACAGGCAGCACAACAAGCTGTATCAAAAACAGCCGAATTGCTTAAAGATAAGCCTTGGGGAATTGGTATTTTAGGATTTGCACCTTCTCAGTTAAGGGAAGAGCAAATGAAATATATTTTAGAAAACAAGCCTCCTGTATTAATTATTGCCGGAGGAAGACCTACATTGGCAAAACCATATGAAAAAGAAGGAATAAAAGTATTTTTACATGTACCTTCTGTAACCCTGCTTGACATGTTTATGAAAGAAGGATCCCGTAACTTTATCTTTGAAGGTCGGGAAAGTGGAGGACATGTAGGTCCGCTTTCAAGTATGGTATTATGGGAAAAACAAATATTCAGGTTAATTAAAGATGAAAATCCATCAACCCTGAATGTATTTTTTGCAGGAGGAATTCACGACGCCTTTTCTTCCGCATTTATATCCATAATGTCAGCCTCTTTAGCTGCTAAAGGAGCTAAAATAGGAGTCTTAATGGGTTCTTCTTATCTATTTACAAAGGAAGCAGTTGAAACCGGAGCAATATTAAAAAGCTATCAGGAGCAATCTGTCAATCATTCAAAAACAATATTATTAGAAGCAGCTCCAGGTCAGGAAACCCGAGCATTGCCTACCCCTTTTACCGAACATTTTACACAAGTTAAAGAGCAGCTTTTTGCTGAAGGACTGGATTCAAAAGAAGTCTGGTTAAAACTGGAAGAAATGAACTTAGGGCGTCAAAGAATTGCTGCAAAAGGAATTGAAAGACAAGGTAGTAATCTGGTTAGCTTAAATGACGAAGATCAGGTAGAGAAAGGTGTGTTCATGATTGGACAAATTTCCTCACTACGAGATAAAGTTGTTACTCTTGATGACTTACACTCAAATGTTGCTATTGATAACAATGCCTTAATTTCAAAACTAGATAAAATCGAAGAGCCTTTACGAGAGAATGAACCTGTAAAATTAGCTATCGTAGGGATGGCTGGAATATTCCCTCAGGCTAAAACATTAGAAGAATACTGGAAAAATATATTATTATCAAAAAATTGTGTAACTGAAGTACCTGATAGCAGATGGAATAAAGAGCTTTTCTATAATCCGGACACAAGAGATACAGATTTTGTATCCTCCAAGTGGGGAGGATTTATTCCAACAATTGATTTTGATCCGTTGGAATTTGGAATTCCGCCTCAATCATTAGCATCTATTGAACCTGTACAATTATTGAGCCTTCTTGTTGCTAAAAGAGCATTGGAAGATGCAGGATATGATATGGCTACATTTGATGGAGAAAACACCTCTGTAATTATTGGTGCTGAAGGTGCTACCGAATTAGCTGCCAGCTATGGATTCAGAGGGTATGCAAAACAAGTGTTTGGAGAACTACCGGAAGAGTTAAAAAATGTACTTCCTAAGCTAAATGAAGATTCATTTCCCGGAGTTTTATCTAACGTAGTAGCCGGTAGAATAACTAACAGACTGAATTTAGGAGGAAGTAACTTTACCGTAGATGCTGCTTGTGCGTCGTCACTTGCAGCTATGGATATAGCTTACCAGGAATTACAAAATAAACGCTCTGACATTGTTGTATTAGGAGGAGCTGATTTACATAACGGACTTAACGATTACCTGATGTTTTCTGCAACCTATGCACTATCAAAAAAAGGACGCTGTGCCTCATTTGATTCAGATGCTGATGGTATTGCTCTTGGAGAAAGTGTTTCAATGATTATTTTAAAAAGACTTGAAGACGCTGAAAGAGACGGAGATAGAATTTACGCTGTAATACGTGGAACCGGAGGAAGTAGTGACGGCAAAAATTTAGGAATGACTGCTCCAAACAAAAAGGGGCAAATGAAAGCTTTACAAAGAGCATACAAAAATGCAGGAGTATTACCTTCTGAGGTTGAACTTATTGAAGCGCATGGAACCGGTACGGTAGTTGGAGACAAAACTGAGCTAAGTGCTTTGACAGATATGTTTTTAGAATCTGGAGCAACAACAGGACAAACACATTTAGGTTCTGTCAAGACTCAAATTGGTCATACCAAATGTGCCGCAGGACTTGCAGGAGTTATTAAAGCTGCATTATCTATGTATTATGGAGTACAACCACCAACCATAAACTTATCAAATCCAAATTCATTCTATAATAAAGAAACAAGTCCTTTTATCTTTAATACGAATGCAGGAATTTGGGGAAGTGAAAGAAGAATTTCCGGTGTCAGTGCCTTTGGATTCGGTGGAACAAATTTCCACGTTGTCATGGAAAATTATCAATCTGAAGTTAAGCAAACCAGTGCATTAACTTTATGGCCTTCGGAATTATTCATTTTCAGAGGAGATACTTTAGAAGAAGCTAAAGAATTAGCTAAAAAAGTACAAACTCTAATCTCTGTAAACGATTCACTTACTCTCAGAGATATTGCCTACAGCCTCGCTTTTTATAATCAGAAAGAAATTCAGATTACACTTGTTGCTAAAAGTATAAAAAAATTAAAAAACAAGCTGGAATCTATAATTAATGATATAAATGAATCTGATATTTACCTGCGTAATCCAAAAGAAGGTAAAGTAGCATTTTTGTTTTCAGGACAAGGAAGCCAAAGAATTAATATGGCTAGGGATCTTTTAGTAGCATTTCCTTCTATGAGAAAACTACTTCTTCAACATCCTGAATATGATAAAATTCTTTATCCTAATACAGTCTTTGATGAGGAAAGTAAAAAAATTCAACAAAAAACTATTACTCAGACTCAGAATGCTCAGCCTGCCCTTGGAATTGTAGACTTGGCCATAGCAGACTTTTTACGTTCCTTAGGGATTGAACCTGATATGGTGGCTGGTCATAGCTATGGAGAACTACCGGCATTATGCTTTAGTGGTGCCTTTGACTCTGAAAATCTAGTTTCTCTAAGTCGAAAAAGAGCAGAATCTATTCTAAATGCCATTGGAAACGACAAAGGAAAAATGATCGCTGTAGGGATTTCACAACAGGAATTAGAGCAACTTCTTGCTGGTAAAAATGACATTTGGCCTGTTAATTTTAACTCGCCTAAACAAACTATACTTGCAGGTACTACCTTTGCAATGAATTCATTAATGAAAGAAATGGGACAACAAAACATTTCTTATAAAGAATTAAGTGTAGACTGTGCCTTTCATAGCCCTCTTTTAGAAAAATCAAAAGATTTATTTGCTAAAGAACTTGAAAAAGTGAGCTTTAAATCTCCTTCTATTCCTGTTTGGTCTAATACTACCGCAGATTTATATCCAACTCAGGGAAATGAAATAAAAACCAGACTTTCCGAGCATCTTATAAAACCTGTTTTATTTAATGAAGAAATTCAAAAAATGTATACAGATGGGGCTCGTATATTTATCGAAACCGGACCAGGGAAAGTATTGATAAACTTAGCTCAGTCTTCTATTAAAGAAAAAGACTCAATCAGCATTATTCAAACTGAGGAAAAAGGTAAAGAGGGTATTAATTATATTCTTAACGCCCTTGCTAAATATATTGCTACCGGAAGAAATATATATATCGAAAAATTGTTTGATAATCGGAATGCTAAAGTTTTAGACTTGGATCAACCCGAATTATATAAGAAAAAACCTACAATCTGGTTTATCAATGGTCATAATGCTGTACCTTCTGTGGGACCAATGCCTGCTAATGGAGCTTTACCAATTACAGAACCTGTTAGTTTAAATAATTTTTCTATAAACGGAGCTGGATCTAACCTCATGACTGAATCTGACCATATCATGCTTGAATATCTTGGGAATATGAAAACCATGATACAAAATCAACGTGATGTAATGTTGGGTTATTTGGGTCATACACCATCAATATCACAGTCTCCATCTCAACAAGTAATCAGTGTAAACACTACAAATAAAATATCACCAGCGAAAATTGAAGATGCCAAAACACCAATGGCTGTTTCAACTGCTTCCGTACAACAACCTTCTGCTGCAACACTATCACTGGAGGAAATAAAGTCAGCTCTTTTAGATACTGTTAGTGAAAAAACAGGCTACCCAATTGATATGCTAGGACTTGAAATGGATTTGGAAGCAGATTTAAGTATCGACTCTATTAAAAGAATGGAGATTATTGGTGCATTACGTGAAAAACTAAATTTAAAAGGCGATTTCGAAGAATCTGAAGATGCTATCGAGAAAATGGCTTCAATTAAAACCTTAAACGGTGTTATCGGATGGGTTGAAGAATTAGTTCAATCAGAACTTCCGGCAACTTTATCTTCCACAGAAGCTAATCTGCAAACTATAAAAACTGAAACTGTAGCAGCATCTCCGGCAATATCTGCGGAACATATAAAAAACACATTACTGGAAACAGTTAGTGAGAAAACAGGGTATCCGACAGATATGCTAGGTCTTGATTTAGACCTCGAAGCAGACCTAAGTATAGATTCAATCAAAAGAATGGAGATCATTGGCTCTTTACGTGAAAAACTTAACATGGAAGGAGATTTCGAGGAATCTGAAGATGCTATTGAAAAAATGGCTTCTATTAAAACCTTGAACGGAGTTATCGGATGGATTGAGGATATCATCAACGGTAATCCGGAAGAAGCAGGGAAAGCCCTTTCTACTAGTAATAATACTAAAGAAACTACGCCTGTATCCTTTGATGCCAATTCAATTTTGGAACTTGAGCAAAATCTGGTAAGTCAGTCTGAGGAAGATAAACCTCTTTTAAGAACTCGGTTCGAACTTGAAAAATGGGATTTTCAATCTGAAGAAAAATTATCAATAAAAGATAAAAATATAGCTATAACCGATGATGGAGGAGAATTTGCTACTATCATTCAAAAAGCTATTGAAAAACAAGGAGGAATTTCTTCAATAATAAGCAAAGATGAAAATGATTTAACCTCTTACGATGGACTTATTGTACTAGATATTTCTCAATCTCCTTTACATTATTCAACTCAAGAAGTTTTTTCATTAATCAAGAAAAGCAATCTCGAAAAAATTCAATGGATTTTTAGCTATAGTGATGTAATTGGAAGCCTTCAAAATACCGAAAACATTTCTGAGTTAAAGAAAATTGAAGGTTATCCGGGACTGATAAAAAGTATTGCAAGAGAATTTTCCGCAATTAATTGCAGAGCTATTATATCCCATACACTACTAAATGCAGAAGAAGTTTCACAAATAATTTTAGACGAATTAATATCAACTGATATTTCTGCTGAAGTTGTATACAAAGATTCTCAGCGACTACGTTTAAATCTTGTTCCTGAAAGCTTATCAGTAAACGGAAAATCAAACATCTCATTAGACAAGGATTCGGTAGTTGTTGTTTTTGGAGGTGCCCAAGGTATTACTTCAGAATTAACCGCACAATTAGCAGATGAATATCCTTGTCATTACATTCTTGTAGGACGTTCTCCAGTACCGTCAGATGAAAATAAAAAGTATTCATTTTTAAAAGATAAAAATGAAATACGTAAGCATCTTATATCAGAAGAGAAAATGACTGTTCCTGCTGAAATTGAGAAAAAAGCACAACAAATTGAAAAAGAAAACCAAATAGCAGCTACGATTTCGAATATTGAAAAATCCGGCTCAAAAGTAACATATGTCTCTTTAGATGTAACGGATGAAAATAATCTGCGGAATTTCATTCGTGGCACATACGAAAAATATGGAAAAATTGATGGTATCATACATGCAGCAGGACTTTTAGTAGATAAACTTTTGGTTCATAAAACAGCGGATGCTTTTAATAAAGTATATTCCACTAAAATTAATCCTTTACACGTAATTCTAGACGAACTTAGACCAGATATTAAATTTATTGTACTCTTCAGCAGTATAGCTTCAGTCTATGGAAACAGAGGACAATCGGATTATGCAGCAGCTAACAGTGTCTTTGACTTAACATCCTGGGTTATTAAAGATAAACTTAATGCTCGTATACTTACAGTAAACTGGGGTCCTTGGAAAGGAGCCGGAATGGTTTCCTCTGCCCTTGAAAATGAATTTAACAAAAGAGGAGTCGCTCTCATTCCATTAAAACAAGGAGGTCAGGAATTTATTAAAGAACTTAAATTCGGACACGATAATCAAGTATTAATAATGGGTGGTGGTGACGGAGTTAAACAATTTTTTGGAATCTGATTTTAAACCTATGAAAAACACCGATATAGCCATTGTTGGTATGTCATGCCTCTTTCCTGGAGCAGAAAATCTCGATACTTTCTGGGACAATGTCTTAAATGGCATTGATTCAAATACAGAAGTACCAGAAGATAGAATAGATCCGGAATACTTTAAATTTTCAACTAATAGTAAAGATGCTTTTTATTGTAAAAAAGGAGGTTTTATTCCCACACCATGTATAAACTTAGAAAAGTTAGGTATAACGGAATCTTACGCTAAGGGATTAGATCCAAGCTATCTATTAGCTTTACATTTAGTATACTCAGCGCTTGAAGATGCCCAGGTTTTCAAAAAAAATATTTCTTTAAATAAAAGTTCAATAATTATTGGTAAGAGTTCTTATCCTAACTATTCAGAAATAAACTCTATAAATGCCAACCATACGGCAGTCCAGTTAGTCGAAACTATAAAGAATATTCTTCCTGAAATAACAGAAGAAGAAATAAGTAAGATTAAAAATTCATTTAAAGAAGCAAATTCATTTGGTGAAAAACAAAACAATGTATCAAGTTTACCTTCGTTTATTGCACAGTTGTTAAATATAAAAGGAGGAGCGTATACAGTAGATGCTTCTACAGCAAGTTCTTTATTAGCAGTAAAAAATTCTATCACAGAACTACTCAATGATACAGTAGATATTTCCATTGCCGGAGGATTGCATTTTAGCCACACTCCCGATTTTTGGAAATCTCTTAATGAAAAATCTCTTTTTTCAAAAAATGAAAAAATGAGTCCTTTCAGCGAAAATGCCGATGGAATTTTACTTGGTGAAGGAGCTGGCTTTATTGTGTTAAAAAAATTAGATAAAGCGATAAGCGATAACGATCGAATTTATGCTGTCATTAAAGGATTAGGAATAGTCAATGAATATAATAATATATCAGAAGGACAGATAAGATCAATATCGGAAGCTCTGTTAAATTCATCATTACAACCAGAAGACATTTTTTATGTTGAAGCAAATGGAACCTCAATAAAATCAGAAGATTCTGTGGAATTAGAATCGTTGAAAAATATATATTCCAATGATTCTCATACATTGCACATTGGCTCTGTAAAAGCTAACATAGGACATACCATGTCTGCCTCGGGGATGGCCGGAATCATAAAAACTGTATTATCTTTATATAACAGGCAAATTCCTCAGACTATTCATAGCGAAAATCCTATTAAATTATTAGCTGGAAAATATGTAGTTCCAGTTACTAAAACTATAGAATGGCAAAACGATACAATACCTCTAATAGCAGGTGTAAATGATTTCAATAACGAAGGCACTTATGCCCATCTGATTTTAAAATCACATGACAAGAATCCGAGCCAAAAGAAGTTAACATTCACAGAAGAAGTTATTGCTATCACAGCAAAAACTAAAGAAGAACTTATTTACGCCATTGATAACAGAAATTTTACTTTTTCAGATATAAATGGAGATTACAGACTAATTGTTTTCAATCCTACTCCTGAAAGATTAGAAAAAGCAAAAAAACTGATTGCTAAAGATAAACCTTGGAAAGGTAGACAAGATATATGGTTTTCCAATAAACCCTTATTAAAAGGAAATGGGAAAATAGCCTTTTTATTTCCCGGATTCGATCCTTCTTCCAACCCAGAGGTTCAGAGTATAGCAGAATATTTCGGATATGAAATTCCTGAAGAAACAGCTCAGTCAAATCCGATACTGAATCAATCATTTAAACAATTCCATGCAGGAGAAATTATTGACAGTTCTCTAAAAACATTAGGAGTTATTCCTGATATGAACGCAGGTCATAGCTTAGGAGAGTGGTTTGCAGCTAAATCTAGCGGATTGATTTCCAATGATTCTGTTAAGAACTTACTTGCGTCCATGGATCCTGATAAGTACCAGGTAAGTAATGCTTACTTTATTGCTGCAGGTTGTGGAGTTGACAAACTGAATCCTTACATTGAAAAAATACCTGATTTATATGTCTCCAATGATAACTGTCCTAGCCAGATATTACTTTGCGGAACAGAACAAGCCAGAGACTCGATTTTAGATGTACTTAAATCCAAACAGATTTTTCATCAGGTTTTACCTTTCCAATCAGGATTTCATTCTCCTTTTATAAAGGATAAATTATATTTATTAGATGAAGCCCTCGAGCATATAAAAATCGAACATAATCAAATTCCGGTTTGGTCGGCAACAACACTCGAGCTTTATCCGGATAATTTTAAAGATTTTAAGGAATTAACTATAAAACATCTTTTACAAGCAGTTAGATTTAGAGAGCTTATTGAAAAAATGTATACGCAGGAAAATGCACGTATGTTTATACAAATAGGCAGCGGTAGTCTGATTGGATTTGTTGACGATATACTCAAAAACAAAGAATATTCTGCTATTTCGGCTTATGTATCTAACCGTACAACGCTTGAACAATTAAGAAGAATTCTTGCCCTATTATTTATTGAAGGAAAAAATGATTTAGATACTGAATTTCTCGGAATTAAAGAAACAACCAATGATCAGGATTCCAAATTTAAATTATCTTTAAACGTTCCTATACTAAAAGATTTTTCAGTAATTGATGAAATATCAAAAAAATATCATTCACAACCAACATCAATTAATGAATTATCTACTGACTTATTTATAGATTCCAGCCATCCGGTAGCAATGGCAATGAATGAGAATATCAGTGCTCTTTTAGATATGCAGTCAGAACTTAATCAACTTATAAAATCAAACGGCAACTTTTCCGGATCATACAAACAAAAAATTACATCCAACAACAGGAACATCCAACAAACTGACTTACATAATGAAGAAAATCATACTCAGTCGGTAGAATCAGTAAATAAAACTGGAAAATCGTTTGAAGAAAATTTGTATGTAGATATTAAAGAACATCCTTATTTAATTGATCATTCTCTATTTAAACAACCTTCACACTGGACTATTCTTGAAGATATAGGTCCGGTAATTCCTATGACAATGACATTTGAATTATTGATAGAGGCAGCTCATAAACAGGATATAAATAAGAAAGTTTTACGCTTAGGTCCTGTGAGTGTATTTCAGTGGATGAAAGTTTTCACTCCGTTCAGTCAAAAAATTGAAGGTACCTGGAAATCAGAAGAACAAATATCATTAAAAATAAAAAATTTCGCAACTGGTGAAGTCTTATTAGGCAATTCTTTCCCTACACCGGATCCGCACTACTTAAATGAAATTGAGTGGGAAGCTAATAGCTTAATTCCTCCCACTAAAGAAACTATTTACAAAGAACATATGTTTCATGGTCCAGGATATCAGGGAATTATAGAAGTTACAAATATTAATGAAAAAGGTCTTCGTGGATTTATAAAAAAATCAACAGGAAAAGGATCACTTTTAGATAATATTGGCCAGCTTTACGGTTTATTCCTACAGTTAACCCTAGGCGATGAATCTTCTGTAAGTTTTCCAGTAAAAATTGAAGAAATTAATTTTTATCAGGATGTACAGGATCAGCAAGGCGTTTTCGAATGTATTTGTTTACCAACATCACTTACTGCCCAAATTGCAACCGCAGACATTATAATAAAAAGAGAAGGTAAAATATGGTGCATTATAAAGGGATGGAAAAATCAGATTTTTGAAGGGTTTGATAAAAAATTATGGAACTTAACGATGAGCCCTTCAGAATATATATTATCTGATAACATAGCTCCGGATATATATTTCTTTGACAATGCTTATAGTAAAGCCATAAACTGGGAATTCCTGATGAATATATATTTAAATCAGGAAGAAAAACGTCATTATGACTCTCTGATGCTGAATAAGAAAAAAGATTATCTGATCAGTCGTATTTCATTAAAAGATAGTGTAAGGAAGTTTATTGAAAACCATTCCGGTAAGAAGTATTATCCAATTGAATTTAATGTTCAATACGATCCGAATAGAAAACCGTCAATTCACGGAGTTCCAGAGACAAAAAATATGGAAATATCCATTGCTCACAAAGGCAGCAATTCTGTGACCATTAGTTCTTATAAGCCAGTAGGCATTGATATAGAAACAATTGAAAACAGGGATAAAGGTTTTATGGATCTGGCTTTTACAAGTCAAGAAATGAAACTGCTTGAAGGTAAAGATTTAGCTGAATGGACTACCCGGTTCTGGACCGCAAAAGAAGCATATGGAAAAATGCTCGGACTAGGTCTTAAAGGGAATCCGAAACAATATGAAGTTGAATCAATAAATGGAGAAATATTAACAATAAAAAATACAACAATCAACACAATTAAATATAACAATTTTATAATAGGATGGACTCTTTAAATATACAACAACAAGAAGAACAGGTATTCGAAAAATTAAAACAATTTATAACTGAAGTACTTGGAGAAGATATTGCTGATGAACTGGATATAACACCTGAGAGCATTTTTACTAAGGACCTGGAAATGGATAGCATTGAAATCGTTGCTTTAGCTGAAAAAGTGAAACAAGAATATGGCGACAGAATGGATTTTAATGAATGGTTATCCGGCATGGACATGGAACAGCTGATTAATTTATCTATAGGTGATATTGTAAATCTTATTGTAAATGCCCATAGTTGAAATAAATAATAAAAAAGTTCATATTCTGGAGCTCAATAAGGAAGCTTCTGAAACTATCGTTATGATTCACGGTATGTTTACAAACTCTTCTTTATTTTATTTCAATATAGCTCCTGAGCTTGCTAAAAAATATCATGTACTTCTTTATGACCTGAGAAGTCATGGACTTAGTGAAAAAATAGATCAGGGTTTTGACTTAAAGTCATTATCCTCAGATTTAATTCATCTTCTAAACTTCTATAATCTTTCTCAAGTAGATTTGGTAGGATATAGTTTTGGTGGTTTAATAACACTATATAGCGCCATCCATTACCCTGAAAGAATTAAAAAAATTGCTATAATTGAATCTCCAATTACAGACAAAGACGGAGATACAGAAAAAGTTATAGAAAAATACGGAAACGAGTTTTTAGAACATTATATGCAAAATTATAGTGTATCAACCAAAATTGTTCCTAATAAAAGACAACTCGAAAAAAATAAAAAATTATTTGATTATCTCATGCATGAATCATCTATGCCTGATGATTTAATCAAAGACAGATATTTTTCTTCAAAAGAGAATATGAACTCAGTAAATCAAGAGTCATTATTACTTTATGGTATGCAATCTGATTGCTTACCTGATGGAAAGATTCTTAAAAATTACATTCCAAATGTAACATTTTTTGAAGGAGAAGGAGATCATAATATACCTATTCAAAATCCAGAATGGATTAAAAAGAAATTAGCAGATTTCTTTAACGTTTAAGAATTTTAAAAATATGGCAAAATTTGCATTTATTGTTCCTCCATTAACCGGACACATTAATCCTACTTTGGCTTTGGGTCAGGAATTGCTCACAAGAAATCATGAAGTATCCTGGCTAAGTTTTGATCCTCAGCTTGAGAAAGAATTACCTGTTGGTGGTAAATTATTGCTTATTCCCATAAATCTAACTGAAGAAGAAAAAAAACATCAGGAAGCATATATTGAAGAGCTGAAAAAAAAATCTGTGACAGGTATTGAAAGCTTAAAATTTCTGTATGAAGAAGTTTTGACTCCTATGAACACGTATATCCTTCCAGGTATAGAAAAAATTATTGATCAATATAAACCCGATCTAATAATTTCAGACCATCAACTATTCGCAGGTTCTGTAGCTGCAATAAAAAAACAAATTCCTTATGCTACGTCGGTAACGGCTCCGGCTTCCATAAAGGTTAATGAAAATCTTCCTATGATACATGAGTGGGAAAGTCAGCAAGTTATAGCATTTCAGCAAAAAAATGGAATTGAAGGTAATGAGAGACTAGATTGTTCTAAATTATTAACGCTGGTATATACTTCAAAAGATTTTTTCGGAAATACTGATTTACCGGATAATTTTAAGTTTATTGGTCCCTCTATTAACAAACGTTCTCATTCTATTTTATTTGACTGGGAAAAACTGGCAGATCTTGGAAACCAACCAAAAATTTTAGTTACCATAGGTACTACATTTGATCATTCACAAAAAAAATCATTTTTTGATAAAATAACTAACGCTTTTAAAAATGAAAAATTAACTGTAGTTGTCATATCAGATCCCGAATATTTCGATTCAATACCTGATAACTTTATCATACAAAAACAAATTCCGCAATTAGATCTTATTCATTTGATGAATGCTGTAGTTTGCCACGGAGGACAAAATACAGTTTGTGAATCTTTAACCTATGGTATTCCATTAATTGTTATTCCTATTGCATATGATCAATCCTATGTGGCAGGTTGTGTTGTTGATAATAACGCAGGAATACGGTTAAAATTCAACAGGTTCAAAGCCGAACAACTAAAAGAATCTGTTCACCATATTTTAAACGATAAAGCGTATAAAATAGGTGCTGAAAATATAAAAAAATCATTTGAAAAATCTGGAGGAGTGGTACAAGGAGCCAACTATTTAGAATCTATACTTAATAATTAAATGTTATGAAGAAATTTTTATTTGTTGTACCTCCATTTATCGGACATATAAATCCAACCTTAAGTATAGGAAATAGTCTTTTGGAAAGAGGACATGAAGTCGCATGGACAGGGATTTATCCCTTAGACAAAAATACTATTCCTGTAAAAGGTCATTATTATTATCCTGAAAAAGAAATAAAACCTTATCAGGACGAAATTGAAAAAATCATGGAGCTACAGGGTACCGGAAGTAATGTAACCGGATTGGAAATTCTTAAACTGGCACTTGAACAAACCTATGTACCTCTAGCTAAAATAATGATGCCTGGTTTAAAAAATGTTATTGAAAACTTTAAACCTGATGTAATAATTAATGACGGAATAACATTTGCAGGCGGGCTTGCAGCCTATCTTTACAATATACCTTATGCTACTACTATGACTTCACCACCTGAAGTCATGGGAAATCCGGACATGGCTCCTAAAGTAGCTGAATGGGCCTATAACCAGATTTCTGGCTTACAAAAATATTTTGGTATAGAAGAGAAAGAACATTTAATTGTCTCTTCAAAATTATCATTAATATTCACATCGGAGGAATTTGCTGGGATAACTTCAACAGAACCTTGTAATAAGTTTATCGGACCTGTTTTAGGAAGACCGGACAATTCATCCTTTGACTGGGAAAGTATAAATAAAATTTCTAATCCTAAAATTTTCGTATCTATTGGAACTGTTTTAACAGACATTAGAAAAGATTTTTTCACTAAATTAATTGATGCTTTTAAAGATAAAGATGTTACTATTATTGCATCCGTTGATCCTGAATTATTTGAAAAATGGCCTGATAACTTTATAGTACAAAAATACCTGCCACAAATTCAACTTCTTCCGCATATGGATGCAGTTATTTGTCATGGAGGCTTTAATACTATTAATGAATCTTTAATGAATTCACTTCCTATGGTAGTAATTCCATTAGCATACGATCAATTTTATAATGCCTCACTGGTTGAAAATTCAGGAAGCGGAATAAGATTAAGATATAAAAGAATGAAAAAAAACGATCTTGAAAATTCAGTTTTAGAAGTTTTAAATAATAATGAATACCGCCAAAACGCTGAAAGAATAAAACAAACTTTTATAAAAGCCGGAGGTAATACTAAAGCCGTAGAATTATTAGAGAACTTCGCAGAAACAAAAAATATCATTAAATAAGTTTTATAGAACCAATGACTAACAAAAGTACTTTACAAATTATAAAAGAAGATAAAAATTTTATTTTACTTTTAACTTTATACATTTTTTTATTGCTGTTTTTTTGCTCAAAAATGTCTCCCTTTTACGTAACTAACGAATGGTCTGATCCAAATGTATATTTTAATGTAGCGAAAGGAATGGTTAATGGCCGTACTTTATATACAGAAGTATTTGATCATAAAGGACCTTTCATATTCTTTTTGTATAGTGCAGGTTATATAATATCGAATTCTAACTTTTTCGGTATGTTTATCATTGAGCTGATATCCTGGCTCTTAATGTCATATTCTATCTATCTTACAGCAAGATTATATCTGGGAAAAGCCGGATCCTTTTTCACCGCTCTCATATTTCCTTCTTTTCTTTTAAAACTAATGATAGCCGGAGGATCTGCTGAAGAATTTATCCTAGTAGGTGAAATTATAAGCTTGTATTTGTTTGTCAGATATTTTAAAGATAAGGGTAATTTTTCTCACAATCCTTGGTGTATGTTTGTTCATGGAATTATCTGTTCGATGGTAATTTTAACAAAAATAAACTTAATCATGTTTTGGTTTTTCCCTTTGTTAGGTATATTTATTAATCTTCTTTCTAATAAAAGATATAAAAATATAATTTATAATCTGCTAGCTTATTTAGCAGGATTTGCTTTAGTAGCAATTCCTATCATCCTGTATTTCTATGTAAATAACGCTTTAGAAGAGGCCTATAACACTTACATAGTCTTAAATAGCAAATATGCAAAAGTTGGTTCTCTGACTGAAGTATTGATTTTATTAGTTACTAAAATCCTTTACTTATTTTTAGATAGTTTTTCTTTATTTCTTCTTCCTATTATTGGAATTTTTATCTTCCCGGTAAATTTTATAAAAAATACGATTGGGCGATGGAGTATTATTCTTTCAGGAATAACTCTATACGTTATTATTTTTATGTCTAAAACTTTTTTCTACTATTATCCGATTCCTTTTTTAGTTTTTGATGTTTTGGGCTTGGTATGCATATTTATATACATAAAAAAATATGCGTCTGTAAAATTTACATCAGGAATGATAGCCTCATTTTTCTTTATATTTTTCTTTATGTGTTTAAGCCAAAAAAGGCTAACAAATACATGGCTCGAATATAAAATTTTAAATAGTAAAGATTTCAAGGTGGATGGATTTATGACTGAAAGATTAAGCGACGAAATAAAAAAATCACCACATCCTACTTTATTAAATCTTGGGTTTGGATTAGGTAATAGCTTATTTACTACATGTAATATTGTTCCCAATGTAAAATTCTTTTTAAAACCAAACTTGCCATTTAGTACATTTCCTGAGCTAAGAAACGATCAGACGGAATACATCAGACAAAAGAAGACTGAATTTATAGTATTACCATGTCGTATCTATAATTTATCAAAAATTAAAGAAAATGATCCTAATAATACCGATGAATTCCTATACTACTATCACTTACCTGTTTTAAAAGAAAATTATAATTTGATTAAAACAGACACTATTAAAAATGATATTGATAACAATGCACTCGAAGTCTATTATTTATATAAACGCAAATAAACATAAACATAAAAAAAACTCTTACATAAGTAAGAGTTTTTTTTATGTTTAAAAATAATTGTCATTAACTAATCTGAGTCAATCGAAGTGTATTAGTTAAACCATTACCAAAAGATGGCATTGCATTTAAATTAATAACGTAATCTCCGGAAACTACAAATCCTTTTTCTCTTGCTTCTCTATTTACTTCTACTACCGTTTCATCAGTACTTTTTAAACCTTCATATAAGAAAGCTCGTACCCCCCATAGTAGATTAAGCATTGTAATTACTCTTTTATTAGATGTAAACACAATAATATCAGCTAATGGACGGTGAGAAGAAATCTGAAAAGCTGTGTAACCTGACTGTGTCAAAGTAACAATGGCTTTAGCTGATACCTGATCTACCATTTCAGCAGCATTATAACATATCATATCAGTAATATATCTATCACTTCCTCTTACCGGAGCATGGGGAGGCACCTGTATGTGCTGGTCATCTTCAACATTACAAATGATTTTAGCCATGTTTTCAATAACTTCAACAGGATATTTACCTACAGATGTTTCACCACTTAACATTACAGCATCTGCACCATCTAAAACAGAATTAGCTACATCATTTACTTCAGCCCTTGTAGGGGTTAATCCATCAATCATGCTCTCCATCATCTGAGTAGCAATTATTACAGGTTTACACGATATTTTGCATAAGCTTACCAAATTTTTCTGGATTAAAGGAACTTTTTCCATAGGTATTTCAATTCCTAAATCTCCTCTTGCAACCATAACACCATCTACAGCATCAACTATCTCTTTAATATTAGTTATTGCTTCAGGCTTTTCAATTTTAGCTATAATTGGGATTTTATGACTAACATTAGCCTGAATTAATTTTTTCAAATCGTTGACATCTTCCACGTGTCTTACAAAAGATAAAGCTATCCAGTCAAACTCATATTTAATTGCAGTAAGGGCATCTTTAATATCTTTCTCTGTTAAAGCTGGTAACGATACTTTAGTATTGGGCAGATTAACTCCTTTTTTGGATTTTAACGGTCCTCCCTGAATTACTCTAGCTTTAACTTTATCTCGTAAATTAGTTTCAACAACCTCAAATATTAATTTTCCGTCATCAAGTAATATTTTTTCACCTACTTTCACATCTCTGGCAAATTGAGGATAACTCATATACACCTGATTTTCATCACCTTCAATTTTTTCATTAGTAAAAGTGATCAAATCACCAGATTTTACTACAACGCCTTCTTTAACAACTCCTACTCTTAACTTAGGCCCCTGTAAATCGGCCAACAAAGAAACAGTAAAACCATATTCTTCATTAATACCACGTACTAATTTTACCCATTTTTCAACAGTTTGTTCTTCTGCATGGGAAAAATTAACACGAATTACATTTACACCTGCTTTAATCATGTTTAATAAAGTCTCTCTATCTTCAGATGCAGGTCCAATAGTAGCTACTATTTTTGTTTTTTTTCTATATCCTATCATTATGTGGGTAATATCAAATTTTCTAAATTATTAATCTTTATAGTGTTTATATCAATGTCTTGATATTCTTGTATATTTTTCAATTCTGCCAAATTTACGTAAAAGTCTTCATTCAACCCCAAACTTGACTTTAAGAAATAGTTAAATCTTTTGAATTCCGGTATTAATATATGAATACTTTCTGTTTCTTCAAAAAGACTATATTTTTCACCTTTTAACATTTGTGGATAAGAATAATTACTTATAAGCTCTACAAATTGTTTAGTTTTAGAGTGAAAAAATCTGTAAACTGAAAAAAGATACAAAACATCTCCATTCAATATTTCTTGATCTGCTTCTCGTTTAAATGAGAATTGACAATATTTATTCAAATAAAATGCCAGATCATAATCTTTGATCAAGTTAGATGCTAATCCTAATAATTTGAAATCAAATATTGGATCATCATCATCCCAATCAAAGGAATAAATCTTCATGTTTCTTTTGTTTCGGATGTATTTATATACTTATTTAACCTGTAATAAGCTCTTTTAGAAGCGCTTTCTTCAGCTTTCTTTTTAGAGGTAGCTCTTCCTTTGGTCACCATTTTATTGTCCAGATGAATAATAGAGTTGAATATTAAAACATCTTCAGCATTTTCCTCTTCAAACGTTTCAAAATTTATTTCCAGTTTATTTTTTTGAGCCCATTCAATTATCAGACTTTTATAACTGGTAACTCTTTTTTCCAGTTGTTCAAAATCTTCTTGTTTAATTAAAGTTTCACTTATAAAATCCCGGCAAGCTTCGAATCCTCCATCAATATATATTCCGCCAACTAAGGCTTCATATAAATTCCCGTTGATATTTTCGCCTAAGCTTGTATTTTGTCTTTTTTGAAGATATGATGATAATTTTAATTCGTTACCCAAAACATTTAGTGTTTTTCTATTGACCATTTTAGATCTCATTTGGGTAAGGTAGCCTTCTTTTTTATCCGGTGCTTGATGGTACAAATAATCCGATACTATACTTGATAGTATGGAATCTCCTAAGAACTCAAGCCTTTCAAAGTTCTTATTATCATTGTTATTTACTGAAGAATGAGTAAAGCATTCATAAAAAACTCCTAAATTAGAAGGCTTATAACCTATCAGATTTTCTATTTGTTTTCTGAAAACTTCTTCCTCTTTGTTATCAGAACTCTGCTTCAATAAATTTGAACGGAAAAGTATTTTTTTCCAAATAGCAGTCATTAAGTTACGTTATTCTATCTTATTTTAAAATTTCTTTAAAATAACACATGCATTGTGGCCACCGAAACCGAAAGTATTACTCATTGCATATTTAACTTCCTTCTCTTTTGCTTTGTTGAAGGTAAAATCTAATTTAGGGTCAAAATCTTCATCATCTGTAAAATGATTGATGGTAGGTGCTACTATATTTTCTTTTACAGCAATTACACAAGCTAAAGCTTCTATAGCACCCGCTGCACCCAATAAGTGACCGGTCATTGATTTTGTGGAATTTATCTGGATTTTATATGAATGTTCTCCAAATAATTTTAAGATTGCTTTTGATTCTGCTAAATCTCCTAGCGGAGTTGATGTTCCATGAACATTGATATGGTCTATATCAGTCAGGGATATACCGGCATCTTCAATTGCATTTTTCATTACATTATATGCTCCCAAGCCTTCGGGATGAGGCGCTGTCATGTGATAAGCATCGGCACTTAAGCCCCCGCCCACTATTTCAGCATAAATAGTTGCTCCTCTTTTAACTGCGTGTTCGTATTCTTCTAAAATAAGTGTTCCGGAACCTTCCCCAAGAACGAATCCATCCCTGTCTTTATCAAAAGGCCGGGAAGCTGTTGCCGGATCATCATTCCTTGTAGACATGGCGTGCAGGGCATTAAACCCTCCTACTCCACTTGCACATATAGCTGCCTCGGAACCTCCGGTAACGATTGCATCTGCTTTACCTAACCGGATAAGCATCAAAGAATCAATCATTGCATTAGAAGACGATGCACATGCAGATACAGTTGCATAATTTGGCCCCATAAATCCGTATTCCATAGAAATAAGACCCGGAGTCATATCTGCAATCATTTTAGGAATAAAGAAAGGATTAAATCGAGGAATTCCGTTACCTAAAGCGTAGGTAGACACTTCCTGCTCGAATGTATTTAAACCCCCTATTCCTGATCCCCAAACTACCCCTACACGGGCTTTGTTCAGATCAGAATATTCCAATAGTTTACTATCCTTTACTGCTTCTTTTGAAGATATCATTCCAAACTGTGCGCAACGATCATATTTACGTACATCTTTTCTTTCAAAATAGTCTTCAGGATTGTATTGTTTTAATTCACAAGCAAATTTTGTTTTAAAATTAGTTGCGTCAAATAGAGTAATTGGACCTGCTCCACTTACACCTTCTAATAAGGCTTTCCTATATTCCTGGAAATTATTACCGATAGGTGTTATTGCACCAAGTCCAGTTACCACTACTCGTTTTAAAGCCATACTTTTACTTTAATGTCTTTGTGTAAATTATTGTTTGTTTACTTCTTCAATATAAGAAATGGCTTGACCAACAGTTGAAATTTTTTCTGCTTGGTCATCTGGGATTTGAATGTCAAATTCTTTTTCAAACTCCATGATTAATTCTACTGTGTCTAATGAATCAGCCCCCAAGTCATTTGTAAAACTTGCTTCTGGTGTAACTTCGCTTTCATCTACTCCTAATTTGTCAACGATGATAGCTTTTACTCTTGATGTAATGTCAGACATAACCTTTTATTTTTTATTATAGTTCAGTCGGCAAATATAAATATTTTTTTACTAGAATAATATTTTTTCACACTTTTTGATTGTATTAATTTACTCAGGAAACCCCTGCAAAATCAAACAAAACACTTAATATCAGCAACTTAAACCCCTAAATGATATTTTTCATAATTAGCCTGTTTAGTTGCTTAGAATGCTCATAATGACTGTATTTTTTTATTATTTCAATAATTCATAATCTTGATTAATTAATCAGTAAGCAAATGTTTAATATTGTGAGAAATTATAAAATATATTCATTTTCATTTAAATTAAATATTTTTTCTGTATATATTCCAATGAATCATATACACCTTTTCCAAAATTGAAACTGGATATGTAATCCGCTACCGCTTTTACCTGTGGAGTTGCATTATTAACTGCACAGCCTAAAAATGAATTTTTAATCATTTCCAAATCATTATTGGAATCACCAAAGGCGAAAATTTGAGTTTCCTTATCTCTAAATATCGTTTCTACAGCATTAAATTTATTTATTTGTGAAGAAAAAATTTCAACATAAGATTCGGATGATGAAGTTACATTAACACCAGAAAATTTATTTCCAATCTCTGAAACAATTATATCACGATCAGACTCACAAACGGCTAAAATTTTTAAAACATTTTCTGATTTAAACTTGTTTAGCAATATCGCTTCGCTGTTTACTGCATACGATTCTTTCTTATAAACATCTGTTTCCATTGTAGATGTGTACCAATGAAATTCCGTATAAAACCAAAGATTTTCAAATCTATCTTTATTTTTAATAAAATAAGTAACTATTTCGCTAGGAACAGGAAAAGTGAATAGCGTTTTATTTTTATACAATATATGTCCTCCATTTAATGAAATAATGTAATCAATTTCTAATTCCTCCGGATTATACATGCTTATAATTCCCGAATAAGGTCTTGCTGAGGCTAAAATAATTTCACCCCACTGAGATGCCTTTTTCAGAGACTTTATACCGTATTCATCTAACACCGGACTTCCAAAAGAAGTAAGGGTTCCATCAATATCTGAAACAAATATATTTTCCATGTTTTTTTTAATATTATCAAATTTAAATAATATTATCTAAATGATGATATTTAAGTATATTTGACAGTCATAATTTTTTTTATATGTTGTCAAAAATCCCACTTAAACAAATCTTGTTTCTTGATTTGGAAACTGTACCTGAATTTGAAAACTGGGATGAATTATCGGAACGAACTAAGGAATTATGGGAGAAAAAAACACAATATCAGCGGAAAGATGAAATTTCACCCGAGGAATATTATTACGAAAGAGCCGGAATACTCTCTGAATTTGGTAAAATCATCTGTCTTTCCTGTGGTTTAGTTATTGATGATAAAAAAATTAGACTTAAAAGCTTTTATGGTGATGACGAAGTCCAAATACTTACTGGTTTTAACGAACTGCTGAAAGCTAATTATTTTAAGTCTGATTTATTATTATGCGCTCATAATGGTAAAGAATTTGATTTTCCTTATATGGCAAGACGAATGATGATTCATCAGATTGAACTACCTCGTATTTTACAAATGCATGGAAAAAAGCCTTGGGAAATTCCTCATCTGGATACGATGGATTTATGGAAATTTGGAGATTATAAGCATTATACTTCTTTGGATCTGTTATCTCATGTTTTTGGATTACCTTCTCCTAAAGATGACATGGATGGAAGTGAAGTTTCAAAAGTATATTATAAAGATAAAGATATCGAACGTATAAAATCTTACTGCGAAAGAGATGTGGTTACACTTATCAATGTTTTCAGGAAAATGAGATATGAATCAACCTTAGATATAGAATAACTCATTTTTTCTTTCTGTTTGTTTTCAATAAATTTTGCTCTATTAAATAAGATGTAGTCTGGTAATTAGCTATAGCCTCTTCTTCTAATGTCTTATTTATATCATGAGTTGCTTTTAATTGTTTATTACTGTCAACTTCATATTGCTGTACTTTTCTGTTAGGAGATAGTACTATCAATTCGTTTCCCTTATAATATCCCAAATTCTGATATGTTGAAACCAATGCTCGCGGGTTATAATCACTTTTTTTTATATTTTGACCAAAAAATTGTGAAGTGTAAGAAAAGTGTAATTTTCCAAAAAGTGTAGGCATTAGATCTATTTGTGAAGTTAAGGTTCTTTCAATAACAGGTTTAACAAAGCCCGGAGCATATATTATTGCTGGTATATGATATCGTTCTAAAGGAATGTTTACTTTACCAGCACTGGATGCGCAATGATCAGCTACAAATACGAAAACTGTGTTTTGAAACCATTGATGTTTGTGCGCTTCTTTTATAAATTCACCAATTGCATAATCAGTATATTTCACTCCTCCATCCCTGGATTTGCTGGTACTTGGAATATCTATTCTACCTTCCGGATATGTAAAAGGTCTATGATTGCTTACTGTCATTATATGCCCAAAAAAGGGTCTGTTTGACTTTTGATTTTCATCAAAAGTTTTAATTGCTTTTTTAAACATATCTTCATCACAAACTCCCCATATATTTGCAAAAGTTATTTCATCAGAACTAAAGGAATTTCGATCTATAATCTGATAGCCGTTTCCTTTAAAAAAAACATCCATATCATCAAAATATGAATATCCTCCGTAAAAAAATTGCACTTTATATCCTTTTTGCTTAAATATATATCCGGTGGAAAATAAATTATCATTATCCTCTCGTTTTATCAGACTTTCTCCCGGAGATGGTGGTATGCATAATGTAACTGCTTCCAATCCCCTAACAGTTCTATTTCCAGTAGCGTACAAATTGGTGAAAAACATTCCTTCTTTTGCCAAACGATCTAAGTTAGGAGTAAGGTTTTTAGTATTGCCTGAATACTTCATAAAGTCAAAACTCATGCTTTCTATTGTTACCAGAACAACATTTTTTCTTAATTCCGGAAGTGTATCCCTGATAATTTCGGATATAACTATTTTAGATTTTTTATCATATTGCTTCCCCACTAATGCAAATGCTTTATTAATAGGTATTTGAGCGTAAAATTGCTCATAATCTAAAGAACTATCTGAAAAGGCTTCGTAAAAACGAAATAACCCATTTGCTTGCAATTCGTTAGCAAAAACGTTATCAGAATTTTCCTGTTTCTGAATAAATTCTAACAGAAATACAGATCCAATTACTAATACAACATATACTAATGAACTCAGAATTTTAACTTTAAAACTAGAAAAGTCCATAAAGTATTTATTGGACTTAGATGTGAAAAAATAAGTAATTAATATTGAAATAAGCAGAATTACCGAAAACATAGATATAACCGGATACGATTCCAGTATATTACCAATAACCTCATTTGTATAAATAAGATAATCTACTGCAATAAAATTATACCGAACACCAAATTCATTCCAAAACAGATATTCACTAATTGAATTAAAAATTATTAGAAATATGTAAAGGAAAAAAATAAATATATAAACAGTGTGTCTCCAGTTGGATCGTAAAGATGGAAATAAAAATAAGATGATAAATGATAAGGCCTTGATAGTTACAAATATTTTGATAATTGTTGGTACTATGCTACCGTAATCATCAAATATAGTTTTAAAAAAATACAAATAACACAATAAAATGATAAATACTCCTATTATTATGTATCCCCATGGTGACTTGAATTTGCTGTTGGATAGAAACATCAAATGCAACCATAAAAAAACAAAAATAACAATTGAAACACACCAATCATTTACAATACCTAATAAAAAAATTTTAGCATAATCGGAAATATCAAATACTCGTTCTGTAATAGGCAAAAAAATAAGTATTGATCTTAAAATTAATCCGACTAAAATATAAAATCCTGAAATTTTTATAAATGTGTTAAGCAATTTATCTATTTGCATCTTTTTAAGTCTTTATTTTATCTTTTACAAATTTAGAATGAAAATACTTATTCTTATACATATTTTAAATAACTTTATTTAACGTAATTACATAACGCAATAGTATATTATTAATGTAACAAATCTTTTTCTTCTTTTAATAAATAAGTCTAAATTCTAAACGGTTTAAATTTTTTATATTAATTTAAATCGAATTTTAAATTATTAACAGTTTCACATTCGATAAAAAATAAAAAAAGGAGGAACTGAATATGTTTGCCCTCCTTTTGATTAATTAGTTTATTTATTTTTAAAAAAAGCCTAACTTATTTTTATCATAAGAAATAAGCATATTTTTTGTTTGTCTGTAGTGATCCAACATCATTTTATGATTTTCTCTTCCTATACCCGATTGTTTATAACCTCCAAATGGAGCTCCGGCAGGATAAGCATGGTATTGATTTACCCAAACTCTTCCCGCTTTTATAGCTCTTGGAACCTGATACAATTCATGAGCATCTCTGGTCCATACTCCTGCACCCAGACCAAAAATAGTATCATTAGCAATCTCAATAGCCTCTTCGGTTGTTTTAAATGTAGTTACAGCCAATACTGGCCCAAATATTTCTTCTTGAAAAACTCTCATTTTATTATTCCCTTTCAACAAAGTAGGTTGAATATAATATCCCCCTTCAAGATCTCCCCCGAGATTGCAAGCATCTCCTCCGGTTAACACTTCGGCTCCTTCGTCTTTTCCTATTTTAATGTATGATAAAATAGTTTTCTTTTGCCCTTCTGATACCTGAGCTCCCATTTGAACTGTAGGATCTAAAGGGCTCCCCATTTTTATGGATTCAACTCTCTGAATGACCTTTTCTATAAATTGTTCATAGATTGACTCATGAATTAATAATCGTGAAGGACATGTACATACTTCTCCCTGATTGAATGCAAATAACACAGCTCCTTCGATAGCTTTATCTAAAAATTCATCATCTTTATCCATTACTGATGGAAAGAAAATATTTGGCGATTTACCTCCCAGTTCTAAAGTTACCGGAATAATATTTTTAGAAGCATATTCCATAACCTGCCTACCAATTTCTGTTGATCCGGTAAATGCTGCTTTTGCTATTTTAGGATTTGTAACTAACACTTCTCCTAATTCAGAACCAGAACCATTAACTACATTAAGTACTCCCGGAGGAAGTAAATCTCCAATAACTTCCATTAAAATTAAAATGGAAACTGGTGTATTTTCAGCAGGTTTCATAACAACACAATTGCCTGCAGCCAGAGCAGGTGCTAATTTCCATGCAGCCATTAAAAGAGGAAAATTCCAGGGAATAATTTGAGCGACAACCCCCAGAGGCTCATTAATAATTAAAGATAGAGTTTTTTCGTTTAATTCCATTGCTGAACCTTCCTCGGCACGTATAACACCGGCAAAATACCTGAAATGATCAGCTGCTAAAGGAATGTCGGCATTTAAAGTCTCACGTATAGCTTTTCCGTTATCAATAGTTTCAACACTAGCTATATACTCAAGGTTATCTTCTATTCGCTGAGCAATTTTAATTAAAATATTGCTCCTTTCAGTCACAGATGTTTTACTCCAATCTTTAAAAGCCTCATATGCCTTATCTACAGCTAAATCTATATCTTCTTTTGAAGAGTGTGCTGTCTGAGTAAATATTTTACCATCAATAGGCGAAGGAACATCATGATAACGACCTTTTACAGGAGGAACAAACTTACCTCCTATAAAATTATCGTATTTCTTTTTTAAATTAAATTTAGCAACAACATCTAAAACTGAAAATTTTTTGTCTAACACTGCATCCATAATTTTAAGTATTTTTGGGTTTATTTGTGTCATACAAATTACTAATTAATTTGATATAATAAATGCTAAACTTCTGATTTAACATGATCTTGGGAGAAATAAAAAGAAAAACCCTTAGAATGCCTAAGGGTTTTTTATCAAATAGTTATTTTTCTATTTCCAGTAATTCCATTTCAGTCCATCAAAAAGGGCTATTGTTTTACTGGCTGTATCATAACAAATCATACCCGGATAGGGACTTTTAACATTTAAATGAGGATCCTGAACCTTGGGTAATATCAATGCTTTATCAGTAGACTCTAAAACAAGTATGCCTTCTGCAGATGAACTTAAAGCTCCGATAATTATTCCTTTACCATTATCGGAACTACTACTGAACACAACATTATCAATACTTCCGGGATCACTTAAATCCATCCATCTATCATTTTGCTTAACCTTCAATTTTTTATCCAATTTAGACATTAGTAACGTTCCGTTAACTGTACTATCTGATATGGTTTGCACTATTGGCAATATTATGCCGTTTGTGGTACCGGATGCAAAATCCAAGATTCCTGCACCATCCACAGTGTTTTTACCTATTGCGACTTGAGCCTGGATGGAATTTACCACCATGTAACTCAACATTATTAATAATATATTTTTCATAGAAATTTCTTAGATATCTTTATAAATTGACAATACATTAAATTCTTTAATTACTCATTACATGATCTTTCAATACATTTCCACTCAGTTCCATTGTATAGCTTAATACATTTATCAGTGGTATCATAAATAATCATTCCTTCAACCCATTGGTCTTGCGGTATATTAGCAGGAACTGTTCGGGTGATCACCAGTCCTTTGTCATTAGACTCTAAAACAATAAATCCATTAGGAATATTGTCAGGCCAGGTTTCTAAACCGTTTCTCTGCGATGAAACTCCTACCATAGACATAACTGTTGCAGGATCAGTGTTCGGATCTTGAGTACAATAGGTACAAAAAGGCAAAACAAAATCCATTTCAGTGTCGGTAGTATCAATATAAACACATTCCATGTCTGACTCTGTAACTAGATCAAAGCCCAGCTCCAGACTTTCCACATCCGTCGGTAACGTTTCTGGTGCTTTAATTTGAAACGTTATGGTAGAAGTCCCATTAGGCAATGTAAAATCTTCCAAGGTCAAAGCTCCTTCCTCATAGGTTGTAGTTCCTCCCAATGTAGCGGGTGAACTGGACAAACTTGCATCTACATAGGTAAAACTGTCTGAAATATTAACGCTTAACGTAACGTAATCAAGTGCAGTGTTAGGGTTTGTAATCTGTATCGTTACTTTTGCCGTTCCATCGTCTGAAATACAGCTTAGATCAGCAGATATTTTATCCACTGTTACCGGATCTAATCTGACAGATTCAAGAGCTTGTACAGTCGTATTTCCACAACCTGCAAGTAAATCACAGCTTTGATAAGTTACATCTTCATTTAACGAATTTTTATACGTTATAGAAGCTCTAGAACTATAACTTCCTGCAGTTGCCGTTTGAGTAAACCTTGCTGTTCCGGTAACCGTTATCGTAGAAGCTCCTGGAACCTCAATATTCTGGATACTCAATTGCGCAGTATTTTCGTAAGTATTTATTACAGGTGTACCTGTGCCCGCTTCAACTGAAACGGATTCTGCTACCCAGTACATACCTTCAGGTAAAGTTTCTGACAGATTTACCTCTTTAGATGCACAATTAGTATTTGTTACTCTGAAGGTATAAGGAACTTCGTCACATAACTTAACTGAATCTGATGCCTGCATGGTTAATGCTAATCCGTCTTCATTAATCTGCAAAGGCTGTGGACAATATAAAGTTAACGGTCCTATACCTATCATTTGATTTCCGGTTGCTTTACTATTGTATTTTTCCTTATAAACAATTACAATTTGCTCAACAGAGCTTGAAAAGTTTACCTGTAATCTTCCTCTTCTATTTAAGTAAGATGAAGTAGTATACGATCCGGCAGCTCTGGCCGTAGCTGTATTGCTTGAAATAACGTATGAACTTCTTTTCTGATCCATACTATAGGTTAGTTTAGGCTTTACAACCCCACCTCCACAAAGACCATAAACTTCAATATCATCTAATCTTTGCGATTGTCTATCTACATCATAAAGTTCAAATGAAGCGGCAGCTGCCCCTCCTGTAAAAGAGATAGTAGTAGTAACAGCTTTAGTATCAGTAGTGCTATTACCTCTTCGCAGCAGTTGTAAGGTTTTTCTATAGCTTCTTGGGTATCCGTTTCTCAAAACATTACTAGAATCGGTAACAGCTATATTCGCTGAAAAACCATCACCTAAATCAACTGTTTTACTTTTAACGCCTCTATCTTTTCGTGTCCATACTTTTGTAAAATCAATAGTTTTATACCCGCTGAATGTACAGCTTGTACAAACTCCAGGTTCAGCTACTCCTCCAAATGTTATATAGGTATTGTCATCAGTAAAAGTATAGTTAAATTGTACCTCACCATTAATCCATTCACCAGGAATGGCTTTAGACCAATTATCATTGGTTATATCACTTTCGCTACTGGCAACAAGCATATACACCTTATATTTATTATCATATTCAAAAGAAGTTGCATCTCCTGCTCTAACCACTACTTTTTGACTCGTGAGATTCGCTTTATTTACTAACCAAATTCTATTCATTCTCGATTCCAAATCGCCACAGACTGCTTTAGCAGATTCACTATAAACAGTTTTACCAGTTGCTCCGTTATTACCCCAAAATAAACCACTCTGGTCATTAGCTAGATTTGAACTGGTTCCTTGTCCATCGGTTACTGATTCTCCCGCTATCATAGTTATTGTAGCGTCTGTATCAGTGGAACGGGATTTATTAACAAATAAATTTGAATTATCATCCCTGACCAAACCAGCTACATTTTTATGGTAAGCTGAATAGGGTGTTGAAGCACCAGGCCATACTGTGGTAGTGGAATTTGAAAGAACATAATCAAAAGGTAATTTATTGGTGTCGGTAGAACCTGTTGAATACAGAGTAATCGCATATTTCATACCTAAATAGGTACGTATTCTTGACTTTTCAACTTCTGTAAGTTCTCGTTCATAAAAGAAAATTTCAGACATCAGACCAATAAATGTTCCAGATGCAATACTTGCTCCTCCTAAGGTTCCTCCGTTTGCCATAGCAAAGCTATTTCCAAACCCTGCTCCTAAACCTGTGGTAAGCTGATCCGATAAACCTCCAAAATCGTGCTCCACTAATCTTCCTCCTTCAGCAGCATCTTTTCTAAGTCTCACCATATGTAAAGCGGTCGCTCCAAGATTGAAACCTTTTACCGTACCATTATATAATCCACCCCCAGTTCCCGAAACACTTATCCTACCACTACCTTCCAAAGGAGCAAATCCTACAGCGGGCATCCGTGATGCAGCAGCATCCGGGCGGGTAGATCCAAATCCGTGAGTATAGGTTCTGGCATTATCCACATAACTGGTACTATTGTAAACTATGAAGGAAGTAGAATTATCAGGAGCATTTTCTCTCATTGGCCCTGTTTTAGTTGCCAAATAGGCATATCTATCGAAAAATAAACTTGGAAAAAAGTTCATTCTTATATCATTGGGTGTGTAAACCGGAGCTATTTTTGCCCCATAAGTTACTGCCTCTAAATTATAGTCATTTTCATTTGAAGTCTGATCTTTCCATGTTAATATATTATTATTTCCATCGTTCTCCAGACTATTTGAATCATCAGCTCTAAGCCATAACCTCAACCCATTAATAACTCCCCCCGGAGCAAATGAATACAAAGCAAGTCCTACATAATCGCCATTGTTTATCTGAACATCTTCTGCTATTTTATTATTGACTTCATATATACGAGTATTTGCCGGAGTAAATGTTTCATCTGAAGATACTAATACATATTTTGCCGCTGTGTTTAGTTGTATTTTGACCTGAAAACCTGTACTCCCGGTCACCTGAGCTTTTAAAACAAAATCATTTTTGTAATTGATGTCTGAAGGTAAAACCATATTGGCAAATTGTGTATTTTGCTTGTAGTCATAAGAGCTAAGTGATTCTCCATCAGCAGAATTAGATCCAAACATTAAAAATTCCTCATTATTTATCGTCCCAGTATTATCAATATTCAAATTTTGAATTTCATTTCCGACAAATACTGTCATCATATCTTTATCATAACTTGACGATTGCTTCTGGTATAAGCTTGAATTATCATCTCTACCAATTCCGAAAATATTATTTTGATACCCTGTATTTGAGCTCCCATTCCATATTACAGTTCCGTCTGAACTTATATAATTAGGCTGACTTGAAGGATCTAAGGTAATTCCATATTTAACAGCAAAATAAGAATTAATTTTTAAGAGTTGTAAATCAGTCATTTGAACTCCCGCATCACCTGACACAACAATAATTTCCTGTAAATTACCTAAAAACGGTAGATAATTTCCTGCTCTACGCGCCCCAATTAAACTTTCTCCGGTACCTATCCCTGCTAAAACACTTCCTGAAAAAGATTGAGTAATACCGTTAAATGTTAGCCTTTGCTGGACATCGGCACTATTGGTTCTTTCAACAGCGACGATACCATACGTTTTACCCTGAGGATTGGTATGTGTTTTAAAATTAGCCGCCGCGTAACCTCCATCGGTAAATGAAGGGCTTCCCATATACCAACCTTGGTTATTATTATTAACATTTGCCGAACTATTAAACGCATATAATATTGAAGCTGCTGTAGTATTAGTTACTTCAGATACATAAAACATGTAATATGACTTGCTACTATCCAAATAGCTGGATGCTGTTAAGGCTGAATATGTGTTAAATTGTAAATGAGAATGATAATTCATCAAATTACTTTTATTTCGGATAAGCGGGGTTGAAATAGTACCACTTTGAGTATGGTCTCTACCGAAAACAGAAACATCCTGCCAAGTAGTTACTGCAGTACTATCTGTAGTAGTTCCTGGTATAATATCTGCTTTTAACCATAACTCAGTGAGCAAATCTACACCTCCAGGCTTAGCACCTACTAAGGCAAATGAAATGTAATCACCATTATTAACTAAAACCGATTTTGCAATATCATCCGTAACAGAATATATTCTTGTATTGGAAGGATCAAAATTTTCATCAGGACAAACTAAAATATATTTAGTATCCAGATAAGTTTTCATATTAACTGTAAATGATGTCTGATTAAATGTTTTTGCTTTTAAAACTGCATTATGCTTAAAATTGACTTTCTCTGATAGGCTTCCGTTTGCAAAAACCTGCCCTGCGGCATATTCATATCTTTTCAGGCCTTCCAAACCATTAGAACCTAATAGCATAAATGTATTATCGGTTAAAACTCCGGTACTGCTGGCATTTAATGTTGTTAAATCGTCTCCTGTAAATACAGCAACTACCGGTTTATCATAATTAACTGATTGTTTTTGATATAGGCTACCAGCATCATCTCGACCAATACCGAAAACATAGTTTTGGTAAGTAGTATCCTGAGAACCATCCCATATAATATCTCCGTTAGAATTCAAATAATTAGGCATAGTCTGAGAAGCCGCTGCCTCTAATGGAATTCCATATTTAATAGATAAGTAAGAATATACTTTTTGTAAATCCGTATCTGACATTAATGTATTCTGAGGTGCAGAAAAAACAATAATTTCCTGAATATCTCCATAAAAAGGATTTGCTGTAGTTAAGTTAGCATTTCCAACAACACTTTGTCCTGATGTAGTTAACATAGCTCTTCCGGCAAATGACTGTGAAACACCATTAAAGTAAGAATATTGAGAGAGAAGCGTTCCGTTAGGTCTTATAACTGCATTGATTCCATAATTTTTACCATTGCTGTTTGTATTAACATTTGCTGTAGCATTACCTGTTGTAAAATATGGATTCCCAGCAGACCATCCAGTATAATTATTACGCCCTGCATTTAAAGAATAAAGTGTTGCTACTCCTGTAGTTCCTTCTTTTAGTCTGGATACATAAAAAATATAATAAGATAATGTAGATTTAACACTGAAATCTGGTCCTACTAATTTTGTATTAGTACTTCCATCAAAATTTAATGCTGGCTGAAAATTCATTAAATCTCCGAATGTTACAAAAGTGGGAAGTGTATTGGTTCCATTTTGAACATGATCGCGATTATTACCGGACCAATCATGCCATAAAGAGATTGACTGCCCATTGGTTGGAGTCCCTGAGGCTTGAACTTGATCCGCTTTCAACCACAACTCTTGTGTTAAAGACACCCCTCCCGGACTTTGCGACTTTAACTGCGGTGAAAAGAAGAAAAGTAATATTGCAAATACAAAAATGTTTTGCAATTTATAAATAGTAGATCTTTTCATTTATGTTATATTAAAATTACGTTTCTTTTTCAAATACCTGAAATTAAAATTCACCAACAAACTATTTTAAATCAGATATTTACAATTAACTAGACGCTTAAACTACTTTATGATCATATCCTAAACTTATGGAAAATATTATTGTAAAAAATTAAATCGAAAAAATTATTTTACTAAATAATTATAGGAAAGTTTACTTAATACAGACAATTAAACTTTTACGGTTGTAACTTTTTATGAACATAAGAAAGTTGAAGCAGACAAAATTTCAAGGATAGAATATTTTTAGATATTCATTTCAAAAAAAGTCTCAATGGTTTGTAGACAGAAATGTCAAACTTACACCCTACGACTTAAGATAAGTATTTATAAATTACTAACAAATATTAATTCGATGCAAATCTAATAAAATTAAATCAATTAAATTATTATATAAAAAAAAATATACTACAATTAATACATAATATTTAACAAGTAAATAAACAAAAGTTAAACACATACACATTATAAATAATATATAAAAAAAATTTTAAATCAATAAATTGATATAATATTAAATAAATTTATAAAATAATATTTAACATTAAATACAGTATCTTAATAATTATCAGGACAGCTATGATTGAACTCCAAAATTAATTTTAAAAAAATTGTTCTGTATGAAATTTATATTTAACTTTGTGAGATTTTAAAATTTTGTAAAAAGTATAACTAATTTTTTAACTTTTGAATTTATTTTTGACTAAAATAATACTTAATAAAATAAAAAAAGAAGTATTCTCTTCTTATAACAAACCCATTTCTTTATCCTTATTAATTCACGGAGGAGGTTCTCCTTTCAAAGATAACGAAGATCTATGTAAAGATTTTCCATTTAAAAACATCTTATCAGTTAAGATGTTTTTTTTTGACTTTTACAAAAACAAGATACTGATATATATATTAAAAACAACTAAACTAAATTTCATATATTCATGAAACACTTTATCTCTCTTGAAAATTTAGATTTGGAAATTATTAAAGATTTAGTAAATGATGCGGTTAGTTTTAAAAAAAGAAACGCATTTCCCAACTTATCGAATCATTATATTTCCAATTTGTTTTTTGAGAACAGCACCCGAACAAAACTGAGCTTTGAAATGGCTGAGAAAAAAACCGGAATTGAAATTATTTATTTCGATGCAGAAAGTTCAAGTGTAAAAAAAGGAGAAACTCTGTATGACACAGTTAAGACACTTAGCTCAATCGGGGTAGAATGTTTTGTAATCAGACATAGCCAAGATCGGTTTTACGAAAATTTAATATCACAAATAGATGTGCCTATAATTAATGCCGGTGATGGTTGTGGAGACCACCCTACCCAATCATTGTTAGATTTAGTTACAATCCAAGAAGAATTTGGTTCATTTAAAGATCTCAATGTTGTTATCGTAGGGGATATTGTTCACAGCCGTGTCGCACATTCCGACGCTAAAATTTTAAAACGTTTGGGTGCCAATATCAGCTTTGCAACCCCTAAATTCTGGCAAGACACTACGATGAATATGGGAACTTATACTTCATTGGATGAAGTCATATCCGAATCTGATGTCGTAATGCTATTAAGAAATCAAAATGAAAGACATACACAGCATTATGACGAAAAGAACTTCTTATCTCAATATGGTTTAACTAAAGAAAGAGCTTCTAAAATGAAATCCGGAGCCATAATTATGCACCCTGCCCCTATTAATCGTAATGTTGAAATAGACGAGGATTTAATAGAATCACCCCAATCAAGGATATTCACACAGATGACTAATGGGGTTTATGCTCGGATTGCAGTGCTTAACTATGTCTTTAACTCTTAAAAAAGAATACATAATAACAATAAAATATCTAGTAACAAATAATTAAAAGTAAGACCTTGAAACGAAAATTAGTATTAGAAAACGGAATGGAATTTATAGGTGAGGGTTTTGGTAGTGATCAATTTACTATCGGAGAAGTAGTTTTTACTACAGGTATGACCGGATACCAGGAAACTATGTCAGACCCTTCATTTCATAAGCAAATTATAGTTTTCACTTATCCTTTGATTGGGAATTATGGCATTAATCCAAGCGATTTTGAATCATTAAATCCCTTCGTAGGCGGGGTTGTAGTACACGAATATGCTAAAACCGAATCCCACTGGCAAAGTCAGATGAATATTAATGATTTTCTAAAAAAGCAAAATATTCCTGGTTTGAGTGGTATCGACACACGAGCTTTAGTAAAAACTATACGCACCAAAGGTAGCATGAAAGGTAAATTTTGCAACCTTTCGGAAGATACTCAGGAGGTAGTTAAATCATTGCATAACAGCATTCTTGAACATCACGTACCAGAGGTATCAACACCAAGGGCTTACAGTGCACCCGCTGAAGGAAACCGAATCGTTTTGATTGATTACGGAATGAAAAAAAGTATTTTAAAAGAATTGTGCTTACGAAATTGTGACGTTGTAGTAGTTCCTTTCAATACAAATTCAAAATCCATTATGGAATTAAATCCGGATGGAATTATGCTTTCCAATGGCCCGGGGAACCCTGAAGAATTAGCTGAATCTATTCAGGTTATCAGGGAGCTAAGCGGAAAAGTTCCTATTTTCGGAATCTGTTTAGGACACCAACTTTATGCTATAGCACATGGGGCAAAAACAAATAAAATGCTTTTCGGACATAGAGGAGCCAATCATCCTGTAAAAGAAATTGCTACCAACAGAGTTCACATTACATCCCAGAATCATGGGTATGTAGTTGACGAAGACTCTATTAGTAATACGCCACTTGAAATTACTCATAGGGCATTGAATGATGGGACGATTGAAGGGTTAAGACATAAAGAACATTTTGCCTTTACCGTGCAATACCACCCGGAATCCAGTCCAGGACCTAATGATAATGAATATCTTTTTAATCAATTTATGAATATGATTAATGAGTTTAAAAATAATTAATGTAAAACATCCTTTATTATCCACATCCAATTAATTAAAATAAAATGCCAAAACGCACAGATATAAACAAAATATTAGTCATCGGTTCAGGACCGATAATCATCGGACAGGCTGCCGAATTTGATTATGCAGGGACCCAGGCCTGCTTAGCTTTAAAAGAAGAAGGATATAAAGTAATCCTCGTAAACTCAAACCCTGCAACCATAATGACTGATAAGGAGATTGCAGATACTGTTTATATGGAACCTCTTACATTAGACTTTCTTCAACAAATAATCGCACTGGAACGCCCGGATGCTCTTCTTCCTTCTTTAGGAGGTCAAACAGGATTGAACTTAGCCGTTGAGTTAGCTAAATCAGGAACTTTAAACCAATATGATGTAGAAATAATCGGCACCAAGTTATCCTCAATTGAACAAGCTGAAGATAGAGATTTATTTAAAAAGCTGATGGAACGAATCAACGAACCCATTGCTGAGAGTGTTATCGTAAATGACATACAATCATCTATAGACTTTGCTAACGAAATAGGATATCCTATTATCGTAAGACCCGCATTCACACTTGGTGGTACTGGTGGAGGTATTGCGGACAATGAGGCTGAGCTCAGGGAAATTACCGAATCAGGTTTAAAATATAGTCCGGTTACACAATGTTTAATAGAAAAAAGTATAGCTGGTTACAAGGAGGTTGAATATGAAGTCATGAGAGATGCCAATGACAATGCTATTGTGGTTTGTAACATGGAAAATTTTGATCCGGTAGGAATACATACCGGTGATTCCATTGTTTTTGCTCCCAGCCAGACTCTAGCAGACCAGGAATATCAATTATTAAGAAATTCTGCCTTAAAAATTATTCGAGCATTAGAAATTGAAGGTGGATGTAATGTGCAATTTGCACTAGACCCAAATAGCCGGGATTATATTGTCATTGAAGTTAACCCAAGAGTAAGTCGTTCTTCTGCATTAGCCTCTAAAGCAACCGGATATCCTATTGCCAAACTAGCTGCAAAAATAGCTGTAGGTCTTACTCTGGACGAAATGAAAAATCCGGTAACCAATACAACCTATGCCTGCTTTGAACCAGCCCTGGATTATGTGGTAGCCAAAATACCCCGATGGCCTTTTGATAAATTCCAAAGCGCTAACCGTCATTTAGGTACGCAAATGAAAGCTACAGGTGAAGTAATGGCAATTGGTACTTCTATAGAAGAATCACTATTAAAAGCTGTTCAATCTCTTGAAATAGGAACTTTACATCTTCATAAGAAAGATATGGAACCTTATGATTCAGCTACCTTTGAAGAGAGGTTAAAAAAAGCGGATGATGAACGTTTATTTCTTATTGCAGAAGCTTTAAGAAATGGAATTAAAATTCAACAAATTCATGAAATAACTAAAATTGATGTTTTCTTCTTAGCTAAACTTCAACATATTATTGATTTAGAGAAAAAACTACTAGCTCATCCACAAAATATAGAAGTTGCAGCCGAAGCTAAAAAATACGGATTTTCAGATTGGGAAATTGCCCGTTTATGGGAAACCACTGAAAAAGAAATATATAAATTAAGGAAACAGAACAATATAATTCCTGTTTTCAAGATGGTAGATACTTGTGCAGCAGAATTTATTTCTGAAACCCCTTATTTTTACAGCACCTATGGTACTGAAAATGAATCTAAGAGAACCGATAAGAAAAAGGTTATTGTGCTTGGTTCAGGACCTATACGAATAGGACAGGGAGTTGAGTTTGATTATGCAACGGTTCACAGTGTTTTAGCGCTGAAAGATGCCGGATATGAAGCCATAATTATCAATAGCAATCCTGAAACTGTGTCTACTGATTTTAGTATTTCTGATAAACTTTACTTTGAACCTTTAACCAGAGAATCGATAACTACCATAATTGACCTAGAGAAGCCCGATGGAATATTTGTACAGTTTGGTGGTCAAACAGCCATAAATCTTGCTCAGGCAGCAGTCGATGCCGGGGTTAAAATTTTAGGGACGAGTATTGAAGATATAGATAGAGCTGAGGATCGTAAGAAATTTGAGCTACAGCTTAATGAGTTAAATATTGCCCGACCTAAAGGTGATACTGTCTTCAACCTTGATGAAGCCTTAAAAGTTGCTAACTCCATAGGTTATCCGGTCGTAATTCGTCCATCGTATGTATTAGGCGGAAGAGCCATGCAAATCGTTTATGAAGATTCCGAATTGGAAAGATACATGAAAGAAGCTATAAACGTTCATGAAAAACAACCTATACTTATTGACAAATATCTGGTAGGAAAAGAAATTGAGGTGGATGCCATATGCGATGGAACAGATGTGTTTATTCCTGGAATTATGGAGCATATTGAAAAAGCTGGGGTTCACTCCGGTGATTCTATAGCAGTATATCCTACCCAAACTCTTTCTGATGATGAAAAGGAAGAAATTATCCGACAAACTCAGGCGCTGGCCAAAGGGTTTAAAATTATCGGTCTTATGAATATTCAGTTTGTTTTAATGAAAGGAAAAATTTATGTACTGGAAGTTAATCCACGTTCAAGCCGAACCGTTCCGTTTATGAGTAAAGTTACCGGAGTCCCTCTTGCCAAAGTCGCAACAAAAGCCGTACTGGGACAAAGTCTTAAAGAACAAGGGCTGGCTATAGATTGTTATCCGGAACCTAAAAATATTTATATTAAAGCTCCCGTTTTTTCTTTTGCTAAGTTACGTTCAGTAGATATCACCTTAGGTCCTGAAATGAAATCTACAGGTGAAGTAATCGGTAAAGACACCACGTATGAAAGAGCTTTATATAAAGCACTGCGTGCAAGTCATATTAACATTCCAATATTAGGAAATGCTATATTTACTGTAGCGGATAAAGACAAAGCAGAAGCATTGCCATTGGCTAAGAGATTCTACGATATCGGATATACAATTATGGCTACTCAGGGAACTGCAAAATATCTTCGTGATAATCACATTCCAGTTGTTGAAATTAATAAGCTGGAAAGCGAGGAAAACAATATTGTTAAAATCATGCAGCAAGGTAAAGCTCAATTTGTTATTAACACTCTATCTAATGACGGAACAGCGCAAGAAGACGGATTCCTTATTAGAAGAAATGCTGTGGAAAATAGTGTTGCCTGCTTTACTTCCTTAGACACTACGGCTGCAGTTGTACAGGTTTTAGAGTCCATAGGATTTGATATTAAGTCTTTCTAAGATACCGAGCAAAATAAATTAAATAAAGTTCTGTGAATCACAGAACTTTATTTTGTTTATAAAAAAGTTTAAATTACTTCTATTATCAAAAGATATACATATACTTATTAGTTATTAACATGCTCTTTGAGTAAGATTTAATAAAATAAAATAACCGAATCCTTATCCATATTTTCTCATAATTTTGACCTCTCAAAATTAATTTACTGCTTATAGATCATTTTAAATTAAGAGAAGGAAAAGTCTGTCGAAACTGTTCCCACTTTGTTGCACACAGATTCTGTCCTAATTGCGGTCAGGAAAACATCGAAACCCATCAATCCTTTTCTACCTCTTCAAACATTTTGCAGAAGATTTGGTTCACTATGACAGTAAATTCTGGCAAACAATAAAATATTTATTATTCTATCCGGGTAAATTAACTAACGACTATTTATCTGGAAAAAGAAAAAGTCAGGTAGCTCCTGTAAAATTATATATCTTCATAAGTTTCCTAACCTTTTTTGTTACTGCTATTCTTCCGGATTTCACTACAAAAATAGTATCGAAATAACAACGAATGAAGGCTCCGAAACAAGAAATAAAGAAAATTTAGATTTTCTGAAATCCGGAGTAAGTATGTATAATTTGAAGGATATAAAATCCACCCATGAGCTGGATTCAATTTAGTACCATCTTCCCAAAGACCGTCAATTATCTAAATTTCAATACTGGACTTTTAAAAAAACACTAGAAAAGAAAGATATTTATAGTCATATGAGTACTCATGAAATAAAAGAAAAACTCATCTATTCCTTCATTCATAATCTGCCAAAGGCTATATATATGCATTTTTTTGCTTTTTCATTGTGGCTTTTTCATGGAAAGAAAAAATGGTATTATTTTGACCATGGTATCTTTACTTTACATTATTTTTCATTTATTTTATTAACTGCCCTGATAATCGTGCTCGCAGTTTGGATTAATTCTGCTTTTGAAGAAAATATTTTCCTAGAAGCATTGTTGGCTATATTCTCTATATTTTGTTTCTTATATTCTTTTTTATATTTTTTCAGATCTCATAGCAGAATTTATAATGAGAAAAAATTTATTTCACGAATCAAAGGAATTTTTATTTTTGTTATTAATCTATTCCTTTTAATTTTCATTCTACTATTTTATACAATTTTCACCTTATACACTCTTCATTAAAACTCATTATTAAAGATTAATTATCCTATGATAAGAATTATCATTAATAAAGCTTTTAACTTAGCTTTTTAAATTAATACATAGTAATTATGGCAAAAGAAATAAATGCAGATCTAGGAAAGCTTTCTTTACGTATTTCCGTTGGAGGGCTTATGATTTTTCACGGAATAGCAAAACTAATCCACGGACATGACTTTATAAAAGAAATATTGGCTTCTAAAGGCCTACCTCAATTTCTTTGGATAGGCGTTCCTACAGGAGAGGTTATAGCTCCCATTTGTTTATTATTGGGAGTTTTTACAAGAATATCTTCTTTACTAATCGTATTTACCATGCTAATGACATTTTATTTAATCCATGGTATAAATGATTTTTCACTTTCACAAACGGGAGGGGTAAAGGTTGAACTTAATTTACTATATCTTTTCAGCTCTTTAGCTATATTTTTCTTAGGATCAGGAAAGTACAGTTTATATAAAGGAAATAAAGGTATATTAATTTAGTATTCAAAATTCTTAAGATTTTTGAATATTTTTAATTACTTTTATATATTAAAACAATAATCTTAATGGATTTTAAAAAAATTTTTTCGCACAATGAAGAATGGATAGCTGAACGCCTATCTGTAGATAAAGAATATTTCAATCAATTATCCAAAGGACAAAAACCCGATATTTTATATATTGGATGTTCAGATAGCAGGGTTTCCACAGAAGAGCTACTGGGAGCTAAACCTGGTGAAGTTTTTGTTCACCGTAATATAGCAAACATGGTGATAAGCATTGACTTAAACGTACAGTCTGTCATAACTTATGCCGTAGATCATTTAAAAGTTAGTCAAATCATTGTTTGCGGACATTATTATTGTGGAGGAGTTAAAGCCGCCATGGAAGCACAAGATTTAGGTCTATTAAATCCTTGGCTTCGTAATATCCGGGATGTATATCGAATCCATAAAGACGAGTTAAATAAAATTGAGGATTTAGACCGTAGATACAACCGCTTGGTTGAGTTAAATGTTGAAGAACAATGCATCAATTTGATCAAAACCGCAGCTGTACAAAAGGCTTTTCTTGAAAGAGATCTTCAAGTTCACGGATGGATATTTGACATTAAAACCGGTAAACTTGTAGATCTTAAAATTAATTTTAAGAAAATTTTAAAAGAAATTATGGAAATTTATAATTTAAATGAAGGAAAAACCATTTTTTAAGTCATATAAGCTTAATTAAAAAAGATTAAATACCCGGTATCCTTATTCGATACTATATAAAAGACAACATAGCACTAATAAACGTAAGCAGATCTCTTTATCTTCAAATTGATATTTTTATAAATTCATAGACTGATATCTAATTACTTATTGACCTCAAAAAAACTTAAAAAGTATGAATTTCTTTTAGGTCAGCTATTTCTCTGCTCATAACCTTAATATAGACGAAGAAATATTATCATTTTTTTGATAATTACTTTATAGAACAAGAAAACATAAACCTGTAAAAGCTTCATAAATTATATTTTTAAAATTTTTTACAGGTTTGTTTTATCAAAAGGCCTACACAAAAATAGTTACTAATCCCATTGTATCCCAAAAACAAGATAGGCTACTATAAGGGTAAATACAACATTAAAAGTTTGCGCTCCTAAAAAAACATAAGTCGCTTTTCTATTTTCACTATTGATTAAGGTTTTAAAATTAGTTTCTAATCCAATAGCAGTAAATCCGAGGGCGAACCAAAGTCCCTGAAACTTTTTTAAAGTTCCGATAACTGGTTTAAACTCAGCAGTAGGTAAAGCAAATGAAAATAAAAGGGAGGCAGCAACAAAACCTAACACAAATTTGGGAAAACGTTCCCAAATAACTTTCAAATTTGGTTTATCTGCATATTCATTACCATCTTTTTTTGCATAACTCCAATAAACCGCGATAAGGAAAGCAGCAATACCTAATAAAACATTTTGAGAAAATTTAACAATTGAACTTATTTTCAGAGCTTCTTCTCCATAGACTGCTCCGGTAGCAGCTACTGCACCTGTAGTATCAATAGTTCCTCCTATCCAGGCTCCAGCCATTACTTCATTTAAACCTAATAATTTTGCTAAAGCCGGCATAATTATAATCATAGGGACTGCGACAACTAAAACTAATGAGACTACATAGGACAATTTTTTAGAATCTCCTTTTATTGCTCCTGCTGTTGCTATTGCTGCTGAAACACCGCAAATGGATACAGCACTGGAAAGCATCATAGACATTTCCTGATCAATCTTAAATTTTTTGCACAACCAGAAGGCAAAATACCAAACAGAAAAAACAACTATAACAGATTGGATTAATCCTAATGCACCTGCTTTCATAATATCCTGAAATATTATAGTTGCTCCTAAAAAAATTAACCCGATTTTTACATACAATTCAGATAATAATATCCCTTTCAACCAATCTGGTGTTCCAATAAAATTATTAATAAATAAACCTATAAGAAGACAAAATATAACTGATTCTATTCCCCAATCATTCATTATTCCGTTACCTCCTACTACCATAGCTATAACTGTCAAAAAAAACAAAACCGGAAATCCCTTTGAGGAATTTAATGATTTGCCTTGTAAGAAGAATGCCAGCACAACAGCAAGGTAAGTGACTACAAAAACAAGCAGAATTGTTAACAAATTTTTAAAAGTAAGAACATTTCCGGAAAGCTCTTCAAGAGTATTCCATTTAAAAGATGGCCAGCTTAACACATACCCATTTACACTAAATAAAATTATACTGATTATGAGCAGTAATCCCCCAATGACTGTAGCAGTCCAATCTTCTGTTAATTTCAAATTTTTCATCGTAGTATTTAAATTTTCTGATTAGTTTTGAATTTATACTAAAACTTAGCAAAATTAACAATTCCTACCAATTACGTAGGAATTAAATGTTAAATTATTTAAAAATACTTTTTTAATACTACATTTTGTAAGTAAAATATATGTGTAAAAAAATGTACTTTTGCATCATTGAAGAAAGTATGAAGAATATAAGAAATTTTTGCATCATTGCACATATAGATCACGGAAAAAGTACCCTGGCAGACAGATTACTTCAACAAACCAAAACTATTTCAGACAGAGAACTTCAGGAACAAACCCTGGATGACATGGATTTGGAGCGTGAGCGTGGAATTACCATAAAAAGCCACGCAATACAGATGGAGCATGAACATAATGGAGAAAAATACATTCTTAATCTGATTGACACTCCGGGACACGTAGATTTTTCCTATGAAGTATCTCGTTCTATAGCAGCTTGCGAAGGTGCTTTATTAATTGTTGATGCAGCTCAAAGTATACAAGCACAAACAATTTCAAATTTATATCTTGCTTTAGAACATGACTTGGAAATTATTCCGGTATTAAATAAAATTGACTTGCCTTCTGCAAATCCGGAGGAAGTAACTGATGAAATTGTAAATCTCTTAGGCTGCAAACCTGAAGATGTTTTAAGAGCAAGTGGAAAAACAGGAGAAGGAGTTCCTGAATTGCTTGAACAAATCATTCAACGAATACCAGCTCCATCCGGTAATCCTGAGGCTCCATTGCAAGCCTTAATTTTTGATTCGGTATTTAATCCTTTCAGAGGAATTGAAGCCTATTTCAAGGTGGTAAACGGAAGCATAAAAAAAGGCCAAAAAGTAAAATTTATGGCAACTGGTAAAAACTATGATGCTGACGAAATCGGTACTCTCAAATTAAATCAGGTTCCTAAAAAAATGATTCAATGTGGAGATGTAGGCTATATAATCAGCGGTATTAAAGAAGCCCGCGAAGTAAAAGTAGGTGATACGATTACTTCTGTTGAGAATTCTGCCACTGAGGCTATATCAGGATTTGAAGAGGTTAAACCTATGGTATTTGCCGGAATATATCCTGTTGATACAGAAGAATATGAACTTTTGCGAGGAGCTTTAGAAAAACTCCAGCTTAATGATGCTTCGTTGGTTTTTGAACCGGAATCTTCGGCTGCGTTAGGATTTGGCTTTCGATGTGGATTTTTAGGAATGTTGCACATGGAAATTATTCAGGAGCGTCTGGAGCGTGAATTTAAAATGACTGTAATCACCACTGTTCCGAATGTTTCATACAATGCCTATTTAAATAAAGACCCGGAAAAAGCTGTTGCTGTACATAACCCTTCAGAATTACCGGAACCTACTATGCTAAATAGGGTTGAAGAACCCTATATAAAAGCATCTATAATAACAAAAGCCGATTTCATTGGCTCTGTCATGACTCTGTGTATAGAAAAAAGAGGGGAATTGACAAATCAATCCTATCTTACAACTGACAGGGTAGAGTTATTTTTTGAAATGCCTTTAGCGGAAGTGGTTTTTGATTTTTATGATCGTTTAAAAACCATATCTAAAGGATATGCTTCTTTTGACTATGCTCCTTCAGGTATGAAGGCTTCAAAACTAGTGAAAGTAGATATTCTTATCAATGGTGAACCCGTTGATGCGCTATCAGCCTTAATCCACCAGGATAATGCGTATACCATTGGCAAAAAAATGTGTGAAAAATTAAAAGAACTTATTCCCAGACAGCAATTTGACATCCCAATCCAGGCTGCTATCGGAGCAAAAATAATAGCCAGAGAGACTATTAAAGCTCTACGTAAAGACGTTACTGCTAAATGTTATGGAGGTGATATATCTCGTAAAAGAAAACTTCTTGAAAAACAAAAAGAAGGAAAAAAACGTATGAGACAAATTGGACGCGTTGAAGTCCCTCAATCAGCTTTTCTCGCTGTACTTAAACTTGATTAAAATGTAAAAAAACAGCTTCAAAAAATGAGGCTGTTTTTTATAATATTGAAGTTTTTATCCCCTTAGTTTACCCACTTATTTTATTTTAATTTCACTTATTTAAAGTCCCGACTGCTTTTTTTGAGTTACTTTAAACGATAAAACAGCTCAAAAAAAATCAAAATTGAACTATTTATCTCATAGAATTTGATTTTTTTAACTTTAAAATCTCAACTTTCTTTAGCTGAATTAAAGACAATCTTAAAATTATCTAATTAATTAAAAATGTGAAATATAATTACTTTTTAAAGTGATTTTTATATTAAAGTGGAATGTAAAATATCCATGTAATATAAAAGATATAAGCAATAAGATAAAATTAATATTAACATATATTAAAAATATTGTTTAAATTACATCGCTAAAAAATTTATTTTATTATGATGTTTGATAAAATTTTAGAAAAAGTAAATGAGGTTGTCACTCTTTCAAAAGAAGAAAAAGAGCATATAAAGGCAATCCTAAAGTTTAAAAAACTTAATAAAAGAGAATTTTTATTGAAACAGGGTGAAATTGAAGATAATTATTATTTTGTGATTTCCGGTTGCCTTAGAAGTTACATAAATGATAAAAAAGGGGTTGAACAGGTTCTTCAGTTTTCATCTCAGGGATGGTGGATTGCTGATAATGAAAGTATATTACTTGGTAAACCTACTAAATTTAACATTGTTGCGGCAACAGATTCTGAAATTTTGATTTTATCAAAAAAAGCAAAAGATGAATCTGTTAAAAAATTCCCTAAACTTGAAAAATATTATAATGAAAGCTTAGAGCGTTCCGTAATTTTTTTAAGAAACAGACTAAATGAAATTCTTAGTTTTACTGCGGAGGAAAGATATCTGGATTTTTGTAAAAAATTTCCGGAATTGAAAGATGTTGTTTCTCAAAAACATATAGCCTCCTATATTGGTGTTACTCCAGAGTTTTTCAGTTCAATGAAAAAGAAAATTAAAGATTACCAAGGCACAAAATAAACTTATGTTTACTAGGTGTATATAATTTAACAGCCCATTATTGATTATTAGCTTTACCTTTGTATCATGGAATTACTAAAATATTGTATTCAACTGCTGGAAGACAATAAGCAAATTACTTTACCAACTTTAGGTAAATTTAATCTGCTTTTTGAATCTGCAAAAGTAGATCCGGAATCAAAAAAAACTTTTCCTCCCAGATATGCTTTAGTTTTTTCACAGCAGCACAGTCTAAATGACAATACGCTTGCTAAAGAAATATCTTTGGCTGAATCTAAAGATTTTAAGCTTGTTAAAGAGTCGGTTGATAAGACTATAAATGAATGGAAGGAAATATTAAAATCTAACGGTAAATTGGACCTTGATAAATTGGGAACTTTTTCGTCAGATAAAGAAAAAATTATATTCAGTATGTCAGAAAACTGCATATTTAATTACAAATATTTTGGTCTTCCAGCTATTCAGTAGACTTAAAAAACATTAAACATGAAATCCAAAATTCCGGACGATTCAAAAACCATCATGACAACTATCGTACTTACTAATGAAACCAATAGTTATGATAATATGTTTGGCGGGGATTTACTGGCTTTAATGGATCGTGCATGTGCAATAGCTGCCATGAGACATTCGGAATCTAAAGTGGTTACTGCATCAGTAAATCATGTATCTTTCAATAAACCTATTCCGGTAGGTAGTACTGTTGAAGTAATAGCAAAAGTTTCCAAATCATTTGAAACATCTATGGAAGTTTTCGTGGACGTATGGATAGACGATCCGCTTAAACAAACTAAAACCAAAACAAATGAAGGAATTTACACTTTCGTTGCGTTAGATGAAAAGATGAAACCTAAAAAAGTCAATAAGATTATTCCTCAGACTGATGAAGAAATGAAACGATACAAAGGGGCTCAACAAAGAAGAGAATTATCTCTAATTTTATCCGGAAAAATACGTCCTAATGAAGCTCAGGAATTAAAAAAACTTTTTGAAGTGAAATAATAAATTATTTACTCAAAATTCTTTAACTCAAGCATTTCTCCATCAAACTCAACATAGGTGAAATATGTAATCCAGTCTCCTAAATTAACATAATGGCTCTCCTCTCCTATCTTTAAATCCATTGGAAGATGACGATGTCCATAAATAAAATAATTATAAAACTTTTCTTTAAGTTTATCTTTTGAGAATATAATCAACCATTCTTTATCTTCTCCCAAAAACTTAACATCTTCATCTCCACTAATTAATTTATTTTTTCTTGACAAATAATTTCCTAAAGCAACGCCAATATCAGGATGAAGCCATCGAAAAAACCACCGGGCTACCGGATTAGTAAATAATTTTTTCATTCTTTTATATCCATGATCTCCAGGACCTAATCCATCTCCATGAGCTATAAAAAATTCTTTACCATTAATACAAAATTCCTGCTCTTCCCTGAAAAGTATGACATGTAATTCTTTTTCGAGATAATCTCTCATCCATAAATCATGATTACCTGTAAAACAGTAAATGATTATTCCCTGATCGGAAAGTTCAGCCAATTTACCTAAAACTCTTACAAATCCTTTGGGAACTACAGTTTTGTATTCATGCCAAAAATCAAATAGATCTCCGAGTAAAAACAAAAATTCACAGTCTTTCTTAATAGTATCAAGAAATCTGATAAATTTGTTTTCTCTAATTTTAGAAGAATTTTCATCTGGAGCGCCAAAATGTTGATCCGATGCAAAATAAACTTTTTTCCCTTCTTGTAAATTTAATATTATTGGTCTTCTTTTATCCATTCTCCGTAGGAAGTTTCTGTCTCATATAATTTTAACTTAGCTAAAATAATACCTTGAGGCAAGCGGGATTGGATTTTTAATGCAAAATCTGATAGCATATTTTCACAAGTAGGCTGATAGTCTGTAAAAATAACTTTATGCCCTTCTTTAATTAAAGTATCTCCCAGTCTTTTATGCTCAGAGTTTGAATTTAACAATATGGCATGATCAAAAGGATCTACAATTAATTCATTAACGATGACTTTTAAATCACCAAAATCCATGACCATTCCATTTTTTGAATTGTGAATATCATCAATTGGGTTTCCTTTAATAGTCACATAAAGTTTGTAAGAATGTCCATGAACATTTTTACATTTCCCATCATACCCCCACAAAGCATGGGCCGTTTCAAAAGTAAATATTTTGGTTAATCTTATCACCTCTAAGAAATTTTACCTAATTTTAAGCAAAGGTAAATGATTTTTATTATGTGGCAAGAGGTTCTTTCTGTGTTATTTCCTAAAAGGTGCATCAATTGTGATTTAATAATACCCTTCCATCAAAAATTTGTATGTGAAAGCTGTAGTTCTGTTTTACCTTTCACTGGTATTCCATTCTCCAGTGATAACTACCTGAAAGAAAAAATAAACAATCATGTAAAAATAGAATATGCCTCTTCTTTACTAATTTTCAAAAAAAACAATATAACGCAAAAATTAGTACATTATTTAAAGTATAAAAATTGTCCTGAAATAGGTAGCTGGATGGCTGAAATTTGGTTTGAGTTAAACAAAAATAATTCTAATCTTAAACAAATAGACTATGTGGTCCCTGTCCCAATTCATTATAAAAGATTTGAAAAAAGAACGTATAATCAAATAGAACTATGTGCAGAAACCTTATCCAAACTTCTTAATTGTACTTATGAGCCTCAAATTTTAAAGAGGATTTACCATTTGGATTCTCAAACAAACTCTGGAAAATGGGAAAGATTACAAAGAATTCAGGGTGCTTTTCAAAAAAATATATCTAAGAAAGGTCACTTCCTGCTAGTTGATGATGTTTTAACTACAGGTGCTACCCTGATAGCTTGTGCAACAGAGTTACTTAAAACTGAAGAAACAAAAATAAGTATATTTACATTATCCTCTGCTCAATAAAAAACATTTACACACGATTATCAAATTCAAAAAATACTTAACTTTGTTTCCTAAATATTTATTAAATGAACGAATTTATAGACAAATTTAAAAATCAGCTGGAAGATACATCACTAAACCTGAATCCACAAACCGATTATATTAATTCGGATTTCTGGGATTCTCTTACCGCCGTTACTATACAAATGATGATTGAGGATGAGTATAAGGTAGATATAGCTATTGATGAATTAGCTAAATTTAAAAGTATTGAAGAATTATATAATTCCATACAGTCAAAAAAATAGAAAAAAAATTTTATTTAATCTTTTGAATCATACAAGTAATATCAAATTGAATTATCATTCTTCAGTATGGTAAATTATAGAAATGCCCATATTGGTGATTTTGAAAAAATTGTTTTATTTAATGAAAAAATTTTTCCTTTTATCCCCAGCCAAGCTGAATATTTAAAATACAGACTTTTAGACAATCCTAACTCTAATTCTTTAGAATCCGTATACATATGTCTTAATGATGATAAGATTGTCGGACAATCTATCACACTTCCGGAAAAGTTTGCTTTTAAAAATAATATTTATTCTGGTTATTGGGGGCAGGATTATTTTGTTGATGAAGAATACAGAAAGTTTGGAATTGGAATAGGATTGGCAAAACTATTCATAAAAAAAGACTACTATTTTGGGATGAATGCATCTACGAATGCACTTAAATTACAACAAAAATTAGGATGTAAAATTATTGGAGAACTTAACTTTTTTTATAAACCTACCAGTTACTATCATATTGTAAAATTCTTATTTCATCGTTTTTTTAAAATAAAAAATCCTTCATTACATCAATATAATTTCCCTGATCAATTAAATTTTTCACACTATGAAAATCAAAATTTCAGACTAATTACAAATATTGATGATTTTGTTATTAATACTCCACAATGGAATGAAGAAATTATAGAGACACTGAGGGATAAAGATTTTATGAGCTGGAGATTTTTACACAAAAAAAATCGCTATTATATTTATCAATCTACCATACACACTGATCAAAATAATCCTTCATTTTTTGTTGTAAGACCGGTACGTTGGAAAGCTGTTAATTGTTTAATGCTTGTTGACTACAGATATGATTTAAATAATCCTTCCGAACTCCAAACTATTATAAATAGCGTTACAAAACTATCTGAAAAATTAAATCTATTTGCCATCATTACCTCTTCTTCTTTGACTGCTTGTAACAATATATTATTTAACAACAATTTTAAAAAGCTAAGTTCCACATCAGTATTTAGTACATTTTCTAAGCATATTACTATCGAACCTTCTGATACTAATACAGAATTTCAACTTTCATATGCTGACAGTGATGCAGAGTATTATTTTGGTACTAATAAATTTGTATATGATTAAGATTATTAACTTCCACGAAATAAATGACCCAAAATGGTTTGAAGAAACCATTCAACTTTTATTATCTATGTACAGTCCTTGCAAAATGGAAGACATCCAGAGGTTTTATAAAGGTGAAAAAATAAAGGAAAATTCTTTCTTTATAACTGTGGACGATGGTTGTTTAACAGATTACACTATCATTTATCCAATTTTAAAAAAATATAATTTGCAGGCTGCTATTTTTGTTTCTCCTTACATTCTTAAGTCTGAAACTAATTTTTGGTTTCAAGAAATGGAGGGATATAATGAAAATTATGTTCGACAAATTATTTCAAAAAAATTTAATATCAGCATAGAGTTCATGAAAGATTTTTATCTCTATTCCATGTTAAAAAATATGAAAATATCTGATATTCTTGATATAATTTCAATTTATAAAACAGAAAATCAAATATCTTCAAGGCCTAGAAGGAATATGAATATCTCAGAATTAAAAGAGTTAAACAATTCCGGACACTTTCTTATAGGAGCACATACTCTCAATCATCCTATTCTTGCTAATGAATCCGATGACATTGCATATAATGAGATCAATCAATCGATAAATGAACTAAGTGACATACTAAATCAACCCATTAAATTATTCGCTTACCCTAACGGCGTTTTTAAAACAGACTATGGAAAGCGAGAAATTAATTTACTTGAAAACACATCTATTGATTATGCTTTTAGTTTTACATATAAAAAATTAAATCGTAAAGACCTTCTTTATAATATCCCTAGGTTTGGTTTAAGTCACGGTTCTACTTCCAAATTGAAAAAGAAATTAATTGTAGGTGAATACTGGGAAAATCTTAAAAATTTATTATTTAATAATGAGACTAAACATAGAAAACAAATTAAACAGCAAATAGACTTTTTAAAATAATTTTTTTTGGCACAATTAATGTTCTTTAAAATTGTGTTGTTTTGTATCTAAATTATTATTAATTTTGTTAGCATAATATAGTTATGGTGAAAGTTCTATCTTTTATATTTATTTTTCTTTCATTTAACTTGGTAGTTGCGAAAAACGAACTACCAACACAAACTTCGTATATTAGTTTTAACGAAAAAACCACACGATCTCTGCTGTTCCCTAATCCTGCTACGGATTTTACCATTATAAAAAACACAACATCTACTAAAATAAAAAACATATCAGTTTTGTCTATGGTAGGAAGTTCTGTTATCAACAGAGAAATCTCTGACAACAACGCCAGACAAGAACTTAATGTCGCGAAACTTCCTACGGGAAGATATTTTATTAAGGTTTCTTATGCAGATGGCGAGGTTGAAATTCTTACTCTTATTAAAATATAAAAATATTCTACAAATTGTATGTTACTTATTCTTGCAGCTGTGAGGCAGCAAGTGATATTCTTTTTTATTTGGCATATTAATTGACTTTTGTAAGTAACAGAATATGACACTGTTTTCTTTATACTCTAATTTTCAAAAACATACAGAATTATCATACTCTATATTTATTTTAAATTCAATTAAAGAACAGAAGGTTTGTCATAAAATAAAATATATAACATTATGAAATTTGACATCTTGTCATTAGATCAGGTAATGCAAAATGATAGCGAATTTATTCCGTTATTAAGTCAGGAAGAAGAAGACAAAATGATGAACGAGTCATTCCAAAATGTACTTCCACTTTTGCCCGTAAGAAATGTAGTTTTATTTCCCGGCGTAGTTATTCCAATAACTGCAGGAAGAACTAAATCTATTAAGCTATTGCAGGAAGCGCAAAAATCGGACAAAATCATTGCCGTTGTCACACAAAAAGACGTCAAAACCGATAATCCACAAATAGAAGATTTACACAAAATAGGTACAGTTGGTAAAATATTGAAATTACTGAAAATGCCTGATGGTAGTTCTATGGTAATTATTCAGGGGGTTCGTAAATTTTCATTAAACAATATTATTGAAGATGAACCTTACATGAGAGCCGAAGTTACTTTATTGGAAGATAAGAAAAAAAAGACAACAAAAAATCAGGAACATTTTAATGTTCTATTGGAAAGTTTAAGAGAAACGGCAATCAAAACTATACATGAAAATCCGGCTATTCCTTCGGAAGCCTCTTTTGCTTTAAAAAATATTGAAGGAAGCACGTTGTTGGTTAATTTTGTTGCATCAAACCTTGACCTGCCTTTACCTGAAAAACAGGAATTATTAGAAATCGATAATCTTTCAGATCGTGCAGCTAAAACTTTAAAGTATTTAAATCTGGAATTACAGAAAATTTCTCTTAAAAATTCCATTCACGATAAAGTAAACACAGATCTCAATAAACAGCAGAGAGAATATTTTCTTCATCAGCAAATGAAAACCATACAGGAAGAACTGGGTGGAGTATCTTATGAAGCTGAAGCTGAAGAAATGAGAGATAAAGCTTCGAAAAAGAAATGGAGTAAAGCTGTTGAAGAGCATTTCGAAAAAGAATTAAATCGTATGGTCAGGATGAATCCTCAAACTCCTGATTATGGAGTTCAGAGAAATTATCTTGAATTAATGCTGGATTTACCTTGGGAAAAATTCTCAAAAGACAATTTTGATATTATAAATGCAGAAAAAGTTTTAAACAAAGATCATTTTGGATTAGATGATGTTAAAGAGCGTATTCTAGAATATTTAGCTGTTTTAAAACTTAAAGGAGATATGAAATCTCCCATAATTTGTCTTTACGGCCCTCCGGGAGTAGGTAAAACCTCCTTAGGTAAGTCAATAGCATCTGCTTTAGGAAGAAAATATATTAGGATGGCCTTAGGGGGATTACATGACGAATCTGAAATACGAGGGCATCGTAAAACCTATATTGGTGCAATGCCGGGAAGAATTATACAATCTATTAAAAAAGCTGGGACTTCCAACCCGGTAATGGTTTTAGATGAAATTGACAAAATTACCACCAGCGGGCATGGTGATCCTTCTTCTGCATTGTTGGAAGTTTTAGATCCGGAACAAAACAGTACTTTTCACGATAACTTTCTGGATATAGATTATGATTTATCTAAAGTATTGTTTATAGCTACTGCTAATAGTTTATCTACCATACAACCGGCCCTGTTGGATCGTATGGAAATTATTGACATTTCCGGATATACTATTGAAGAAAAAGTAGAAATTGCCACTAAATATCTTTTACCTAAACAAATATTGGAACACGGCTTAAGCAAAAAAGACTTATCTATAGGTAAAAAAGAATTGGAATTTATTATTCAGGCTTATACCAGAGAATCAGGTGTAAGGAATTTAGAAAGAAAAATAGCCAAAGTTGTAAGACATATTGCCTTGTTGATTACACGTGACACAGAATATAACAAGAAACTTTCCAGAGAAAAATTAGAAGAAATTCTTGGACCTCCCATGAAGCCTGAAGAATCAGAAAACAATACAGTTCCTGGTGTAGTTACCGGACTTGCCTGGACTCAGGTTGGAGGAGATATTCTTTTTATTGAAAGCATTTTATCCAAAGGAAAAGGACTGCTTACTATGACAGGAAATCTGGGCAATGTTATGAAAGAATCTGCAACTATTGCTTTGGAATATATTAAAGCGAATTATGAAAAGTTTGGAATAGATCCTTTAAAATTAGAAGAAAGTAACGTACACATACATGTGCCGGAAGGAGCTACACCTAAAGACGGACCTTCTGCCGGTATTGCAATGTTAACCTCTCTGGTATCTTCATTTACAGGAAATAAGGTAAAATCCAAATGGGCGATGACCGGAGAAATAACTTTACGAGGTAAAGTTTTACCTGTAGGGGGGATTAAAGAGAAAATATTAGCAGCTAAAAGAGCTGGAATTACCAACGTAATCTTATGTGAAGAAAATAAAAAAGATATCGATAAGATTAAGCCCGAATACATTAAAGGATTAAAAATTCATTACGTATCACAAATGTCTGAAGTAATTGAACTCGCTTTGTAACAGTTCAATGATTATATAAAAGTCCGGTTTTTTTAAAACCGGACTTTTTTTATATAAAAACCTAACTCCATAAATATCACTGACACACAGTTGTCACTCCCCTCTTTTACCTTTGTATTATAATTATAAATACACAATTATGAAAGATGGCATTTTAAATCCTGCTCAATTATTAGAATATTTTCAGGGACACCGAAGAGTTACCCGGAAAACGATTGAAAAATTCCCTGAAAAAGATTTATTTGAATTTTCAATCGGAGGCATGAGGCCTTTTTCTCAAATGATAGAAGAATTATTGGCAATTGCAGGTCCGGGACTCAAACAAATTGTAGAGAAAACTCAAGAGCCTCATGCAGAAAGTTTAGGACTTTCCACAAAAGAAGAAATTCTTAAATGTTGGGATGAACAGACAGAAATAATCAACACGTATTTTAAACAGATTCCTGCAGAAAAATTTCCTGAAAAATTTAATTTGTACGGACAATACAACCTTCCTATAATTCATAGCATTTTTTATTTTATCGATAACGAAATACATCACAGAGCTCAGGGATTTACCTACTTAAGGGCTTTAGGAATAGAACCTCCTTTCTTTTGGGAGATGTAACTTATTATAAAGGTCTTTTTACAAGACCTTTTTTCATTATATAAAGCAATAATCTATATTTTTTTTAACTATAGATTATGTTACAAGAAAATATAACTAAAACCCGTGTTTGCTTTTAATGTTATAGAAAATATTTTTCACAGTAACCTTAAGTTCTTCCGGCTCCAATATAGTTGCATAATCTGCAAAAGATAAAAACCAACGGGGAAATCCTTCATTAATATCAGCAGTTTGAAATGTCATTTCTATCTGATTTCTTACTTCTCTTTCTGAAATAAATCCAAAACCAGTTTTTGCATTAACTAAATATTTAGCCGTTAACTTATCTACTAATATTTTTACTCTAATTTTAGAGCCTGTGCAATATTCGGTTTTATAATCTGACAATTCCCCATGAGTACTGGTAAATTCTTTATCTGTCTGAATGATATTTAATATCCTGTCTGTACGAAATTGCCTGTAATCCTTTCTAAGCAGACAATACCCCATGATATACCAGAAACTATTTTGAAAAAATATACCTACCGGTTCAATTGTTCTACAAGTTATTTCATCTGTAACCGATTTATATTTTATAATACTCTGTCTTTTTGCTACAATACTTTCTAAAACAATCTGTAAAGAGTTTACTATATCTGACCCTGAAAAAGAATTTACAGAACGAATATCAATTCTATTTTCAATACGGCTTACTGCATCTTTCTGACTAGAACGTAACACTGACTTAATTTTAACCATGGCCGATATATAATGTGCACCTATTCCCTGATCCGTAAATTTTGTCATTAATTTTTCAGCAGTTATAAAACTAAGTGCCTCTTCTTTACTAAACATAACCGGAGGTAAACGGTATCCTTCCATTATAGAATACCCTGTACCGGCTTCACTTACTATAGGAATACCTGCTTTTTCTAAAGAACGAATATCTCTGTATATGGTTCTTATACTTACATCAAAACGAGAAGCTAAATCCTGAGCTTTTATAATTTTCTTTGATTGCAAAAAGGTCATAATAGAAATGATCCTGTTAAATCTTTTTAAACTTTCATCATTCATAGTCGTTAGTTTACAACTATCAGCAAGATATAAAAAATAAAAAAAACCGTTATAAGATATTTATTTATTGAAAAATAAATTCTATTAAATTATCTTTGAAACATGAATTATAACGAATTAAATAATTATTATCTTGAAATTATAAATAAAGAAAAACAAAAATTAGAACCTTTAAAAAAACAGATTTTTCTTATCGCCTTACTGCGTTTTATCTGGACTATTGGCGGAATATTACTCTCCTACATCTTATGGAGTCATACTTTTTACCTGATTAGCAACATATTTGTTTTTCTTATAGGCTTTATTGTTTTATTAAAAATTCACGACAAGCTTTTTTATAAAAAAAATTATGCCTTAACTATGATTCAGCTTGCAGAAAATGAATGTAAGAGTATTAACTATGACTTTAGTCCTTTTGACGGTGCTCCTGAAAATATTCTAACTGAACATAGTTTTTGCTATGATCTGGATTTATTTGGTGAACGATCCTTATTTCAATCAATCAATCGCACCATTACTAAAATGGGTAAAAAATATTTATCTGACTTGTTTTTATATCCATTAAGTGATAAACAAAAAATTATTGAACAACAAGAAGCTATTAAAGAACTTACAGGAAGTCAGCAGTTAATTCATCACTTTAGAGTTATAGGCAACCTTGACAAAAAAGAAGACATAGATACTACAAAGTTTACCTCTTCTTTTTCTCATAAAAATCTTTTATATAAAAATAAATTCTGGGAAACTGTATCTTTACTAGTTCCTGTTATTTATTTGATTACTTTAGTCCTCTGTTTTACAGGTATGCTCCCCTTCATAACATTTATTCCATTATGGTTAATAACATTTGCTTTAAGTTCTTCTTCTATAAAATCTATTCATACTGTCCTGGATATTTTTGATAAAAAAACAGACCAACTTTCCAATTACCACTCTCTATTTCAACTGATCGAAAATCAAAAATTTGAAAGTAATTTATTAAACACTAATCAGAATTTTTTAAAATCTGGTACTACACAAGCGTCTCTTGCCATAAAAAAGCTGGAAAGATATTGTTCCAACATAAATATGGGACTTTCCTATCCGGTGGTCTTATTTTTTAATCCGGTTTTATTCTGGAATGTACGTTATGCTATTAAGATTGAACAATGGATTGAAAAACATCAAAATGAAATTCCTTTATGGTTTGAGGCACTTTCCCGATTTGATGCACTATCATCTCTTTCTGTTTTTAGTTACAATCACCCCGATTATATTTACCCACTCCCTATTACAGATCACTTCAATTTCGAAGGTAAAGATTTAGGTCATCCACTCATACCGAGAGATATTTGTATAAAAAACGATATACAAATTAAAAACAACTCTTTTTTTATGGTCATTACCGGCGCAAATATGGCTGGAAAAAGTACATATCTCAGAACTATTGGAGTAACTCATCTTCTTGCCTGCATAGGTGCACCGGTTTGTGCTAAAACCTTAAATTTCTATCCGGGTAATTTGGTTACAAATTTAAGAACCACCGACTCATTAGTTGATAATGAATCTTATTTTTTTTCGGAATTAAAGCGTTTAAAAATGATTATTGACAGACTAAAATCCGGTGAGCAGTTATTCATAATTTTAGATGAAATATTAAAGGGCACTAATTCAGAAGACAAACAAAAAGGATCTTTAGCCTTAATGAAGCAGCTTATACAATTAAATGGTAATGGAATAATAGCTACACATGATTTAGTTTTAGGTTGTTTAGAAAATGAGTATCCGAATCATATTAAGAACTATCGCTTCGAGGCTGATATTACTCATGATAAATTATCATTTACCTATAAGATGCAGGAAGGTATTGCTAAGAACATGAATGCTACTTATCTTATGAAACAAATGGGTATTACCGGACTCTAAAATGCACAGGAAACAGGAAGGTTGCTTAAGATAAGCAACCCTCCCCATTGATTTAATTAACTATGAAAAATTAATGTATTAAATAAATCATGGTAAAAATAAACATCAAAACCTAGTATTATAAAATATACTCTTACACGATTTAAACAAGCGGTTCGTTCTTATCAATCACAACTTTTTTACGAACCATCGCCCGGTAACGTTTAATAAACCTCTCCCTATTATCAATGATAGCTGTTAAAGCTTCTATAACATCCTCTTTAGCTCTGGCAAATCGAGTTCTTACATTTTCTGGTGTGGTTTTTAGCAATTTAGATGCTAACACATAATCTCCTACCTCCATTTTTTCTTTAATTTGTTCGATTGTCATAACAATATAATATTTTTTTAATATATTTGTTTATTAATAAACCAAATATATAAACATTTTGTTTCAAAAACAAATTAAATTACACATAATGTTTATATTTTATATTAAACATGGATAAAAAGAGCATTTTAAGAGAAATAATGAGCTATTACAATTTTAAAAGAAAGTATATGTTTGCTCAGTTTTTAGGAATTTCTTCACAAAGATTATCAAATTGGCTATCTCGAGGAACCTATAATCCCAAATTATTAACCACAAAATGTGTAGAATTTAACCCCGAATGGATTGTTACTGGCAAACAACCTGTTTTCAAAGACGAATACAAAAAAATAGATTTTACTGAGAACCTGGTCGAAGAACCAGAAAACGGAAGTATATATAAAAAACAAAAAGCACAAAATATTCCTTTATATAAATTAAACGCGAACACCAGCCTCAAAAACGTTATCAACAACAAAAGCAAAAATATAGCTATAACCGATTTCATACACTTACCAGATCTAGCAGAGTGTGACGGAGCAATATATGTTAAAGGAGAATTTATGAGTCCGCTTCTAAAAAGCGGAGATATTATCACATTTAAAACCCTTTCAATTAAAAACATACTTTGGGGAGAACTTTACCTTGTTGAAACAACTCTGGAAAACAAGAACATATCTTTAACTATCGGATACATTCAAAAATCAGATATTGGAGACAACTTTATAAAGATAACCAGTGAAAATCAAAATTTAGAGGAATTGAATTTAAATATCAATAAAATAAGTTATTTAGCCCTTATACATTCGAGTATTAGATTTCATTAAAAAGGAAAATATTTCCCAATATAATATCTATTAATGTTTTTGATTTTCTAATTATCAAAAAACAAGATTGTTTACCTGTTATAACAATATTATCGTTTTTTTATTATATTTGTCTAATAATCAAACCGATAAATAAACAATATGTTTATTTAAAAGATAAAAAACGTATGAATATTTCTGAAATTTTAAATAAAATCAAAGAATTTTATGGTATAAAAAAGGATGCAGAATTGGCAAAGATGCTTGACATATCACCTCAGACACTTTCTAACTGGAAAAACAGAAATACATACGACCCACTTCTCGTTTACACAAAATGTGTAGGCATCAATGCAGAATGGCTTCTTACCGGAAAAGGATCTATGAACAGACATGAACCTTTAGACAAAGACGTCCTTATTCAACTGGCAGAAGACACTGATTTTGTTTTTACCCCGGACAAAAACAAGATAATTCCTCTTTACGACCTTGACAATAATGATGATCTAAAAAATATACTGGAAAAGAAAACCGACGACTCTCAAATACTTAATTTTCTCAAAATACCTAATTTAACCGGCTCCGATGGAGCAGCCTACGTTAAAGGCAACTCAATGAAACCTTTGTTTAAAAGCGGAGATATTATTATTTTCAAAGGCATTCCGGTGAGTGATATATTTTGGGGAGAGATATATCTTATTGAAATCGCCTTAGATGATAATACATGTTTTTCAACTATTAAATACCTTCACAAGTCAGAATCAGGAGAAGACAGTATCAGATTAACCAGCGAAAATCCTGCTTATGACTCACAAGACATTCCTCTGAACAAAATAAATGCAATCGCATTGATACGAGCAAGCATCAGAATGCATTAAATAAGTCTTAGTTTAAAACTCCTTAATCCCTTGATATTATACCGGTCACAACTTATTTAATTTTATTTAAGCAAACCACACATACAAAAAAAACACCAAATATAATTTTGTTTATTAATGCTAAAATTATAATTCTAAATCATCCACATAAACACAAAATAAGACTTTTTGTCACTAATTCGCTTCCTGTTAATTAAAAAACGACATTTTGACTTATTTAAATTCATAATTATATCATATATGTCATAAATAAATGATTCATAGCAAATTAATTTAACTAATAGCTAATTTGGATCACATTTTGATGAATCTATTTCAGATAATTTAAACTATGGATTTTAATAAATTAACCATCAAATCACAAGAAGCCTTACAGCAAGCACAAGTGATTGCTCAAGGCATGGAACATCAGGCCATAGAGCCTGCTCATTTGCTAAAAGCTCTTTTAGAAAGCGAAGCAAGTGTAATAACATTTATATTAAAAAAACAAAATTCCAATTTAGCATATATAAACTCAGAATTACAATCTATATTAAACTCCTTACCAAAAGTATCCGGAGGTCAATTATATCTTTCACAAAACGCTAATAAGGCACTTAATGA